>JAPLOA010000023.1 GCA_026400835.1 Planctomycetales bacterium
ACCGAGAATTGATTCGCCTTTGATAATGTGTTCTGACGGTACATCCCGCAACTCCGGCACCCATTGTTTCACGAAGCGGCATTCAGAGTCCCAGTCGATGAGTTGCTTCGTCGGGTTGTAGACGCGTATCGCGTTCCATCCGACGACGCCCGCTTGCATCTGAAGCTGATTTAAATGAATGCCGGGATCGTAGTCTCTGAACACTTGAGCAAGATGCGGGTGGATGAGTCGCCAGTCGAGATGGAGCACGTGACATGCGAAGCTCACCACCATCGCCCGCATGCGAAAGTTGACGAAGCCAGTGGCCGCCAGACAACGCATGACAGCGTCAACCAACGGATAACCCGTGCAGCCGTCGCGCCATGCCGTATGCAGCTGCTCGTTGTTCTCGAACTGCAAGTCGTGGTAGCATGGATGAAGAGTTTGGAACTCGAGTGCTGGTTCAGATTCCAGTCGCTGTGTGAAGTGATCTCTCCAATGCAACCGACTCAGGAACGCCTGTAGACTCTGCTTCCACCGCGAAGACTGCGAGTCTTCAGAGTCGAGTGCCGCAAGCCGTTCGCGGACCGCGTGCCAAACTTGCCGGGCAGTGAGTGTTCCCCAGGCAAGATGGACACTCAGTCGCGAGCCCGCGGCAAACGCAGTGTTCGGCGAGCTGATGCCGCCCCGATAGGACCGCCCGCGATAAGTGAGGAAGGCAATGAGCGTTGCGAGACCGTCCGCCTCACTGACGGACTGCCATTGGCTGTTCATCGAGAAGGCTTTAAGCTTTGGGAATGTTGTTGTAGCTGCCAGTTGGCGGATTGCGTCGGACTGATAAATTGCAGGCACTGGAAGCGGGCGTGCATCCACGATTCGGGACCGCCACATTTCCTGCAGACGGTCACGGTTCAGTCCGCCCCGACGCACGCTCGACTGTGGAAACTCGTGGTAGGCAACGCCCCGCTCTTGACACCACGCCGCCACGGCACGGTCGCGACGATACGTGATCTCGTTGCCGACTTCTTCATGGGAGAGAAGATGAGTGAACGGCACCAGGGCATGTAACTTGGCCAACTTCTCCACTGCCTCGCCATGCGCGATGACGACATCTGCGTTGTGTTTGCGGAGCGTCGTTCGCAATCCAGACAGTGCCTGCCATTGAGCGTTGGTGTGCATATCGGATGTGTCGTCTGCTGCGAGCAAAGACGGCTCGAAACAGAAGAACGGCAACACATCAAGACCGAGTCTCTCCGCCTCGGCAAGGCATGCGTTATCGGTCAGTCGGGCATCGCGCTTGACCCACCAGACGGCGACGGATCGAGTCAACAGTATCCCCTTTGACCAGCTAAGCTCTTCCGGTAGAACAACATCTTATCGACCACGAGAAGCCTGCACGCGGATTCGAGCAAGTCGAGCATGGCAGCGTCGGAGCAGACGCCAGACCTTCGACTACCAGCACGTTTTTGAGCGTGAGTTTGAGAAATTGATTCTGCGCTCTTCATGAAAGCGATCGTAGACCTTTTTCGGATATTTCAAGGTTGTGATCACTACCCTGGCTCGCCTAACTTGGTCTATCGGGCTAGACGATCAAAAACACTATTCACGCGAATGTCGGCCCGTTCAATGCACTCGTCGTACCACTTCCAAAGCCGCAGTCGGCTGACTTCCTGCAGTCACCTCACTGCCGACCGCTGGCACTACATCCTCAGTTCAGACGCTGACGACCGAAGGATTCTGTTCGATCCAGAGGTCGGACTGGCGGTGTGCGGAGACTGGCTCGCCGGCGGGCGAGTTGAAGGTGCATCCCTTTCAGTCGTAGGAGCTGCTGACGCGATTTGCAACTCGAAGGGCTTCAACCTGCTCCGGTCACATCGCCGTCACATCGCCCGAGGCGGCCAACCGGCTTACTTCGTTCGGTCTGAATTTACAGTTCAGGGTGCGTCAAATCTATCGCAAAACACTTGGCGATTTGACACACGGTGGTTCAATTATCAGTACGCGCCACGGGACGCGCGTTGTTTGTACGCCGTCGAGACTGTCGAGATAAAAGTGATCACTGGCCAGATCATGCGCCGAGGTTCTTGCCGGAGAGTCTCAGCGGTTGCGTTACCACCGTCGCATTGAATGGCGTCGCGTGAGCATGATAAGGCGTTGGAGACGATCGAATCATCGAGAGCCCGACGCTGGTCCCCGTTCGCGGAGCGCCGCTTTCGATGCTGGAAATTACAAAGCACATTCAATGAGAGTATTCGACCAGTCGTCCGCCAGCGCGATGCAATCACTGAGGATTCAGGAAATCCGGATCTTCTCGCGAGCGTCCCGTGGTTCCAGCATCACAAGGGCAGTACGTTCTGATTTTGTCATCGATTTGAGAAGGGACATGGAATTACTTCTGAGGATTTGCTGAGGTAAACCGCGAAGCGGCGGGCATCTGCCAGCGCTGATAGAGCTGGCAGCAGTCCGAAGCCTGGCGATTTGTCACGAGTTGGCAGACTGATCAGCTTGTTCATCGCCGAAGAAGCGGAGGATATCAACAACACTGCGGTAAATGGTGTCCTGCTCCGCGTAGAATTCGTCCCGCTGGTCAAATGTGGCCGCGTCGTAGGATTCTTCGATTTCTTGAAATCGTTTCAGCATTGAGCGAACAGTGCCGATAGCCTGAGACGGTGAATTGTTGGAAGCTGCTTTGATCATTGGGAAACCTCGTTCTGTTGGTCATTGGAAAGCTGGAAAGAGCCTGGCGATTTTCTACGCGGGCCTGTGATTATCAGTGCGTTTCGTTGGGAGTGGCGTCGACGGACGATCGGCCGGAAGATCTGTCGGCTTCTGGCGCATTCCCAGGCGGAAGGAATGACTAAGTTGTGACATTGAGACGCCATCGCATCCGGGCAACATGGCGAGCAAAACGCCGGTCAGCGCCGCAAGGACTGCAGAGTCTAAAATTGCTTGAATTCGTTTCGTTATTGGACCTCGTTTTTGTGGTAAGTGGTGGAATGCGATCAGAAAGAACGTAGCGATTTTGTGCACGTGCAAATGATGATCAGACGCCAGACAGGACAACGCGGTCCGCGTCGCTGATATCGAAGTCCTCAAACCGCGTCACGTCGTTGGCGAGTGCGTCAAGAGCCTGGATGACGTTGAGAGAACCGATCGGCCGCTTCTTTCGGCCCTGATGAAAGTCCGCGTCGATATAGAGGACTCGAATTTCGCGGACCGGCCGGCCCGGGTTATCGCGTTTTTCTCTTTCGAATTTCTTGTAGGCGTCGTTCAGCTGGTCGATGACGCTGCGGAGTAGTGGATTCATGAGTGCTCTTTCTTTGTGAAGTGTTGCGAAACAATGAAGCGGAAAAGCCCGCAAGTCTGCGCCCGCGTTACCGCGCGGGCGCAGTAGTCCGGGCTTTCCCTGTCAGCTCCCGGACTGTTGATAACCGGCCGCCAATTCCTCAGCGCGGCGTTCTTCGGCTTCTGTCAACGTGCACCGATCAGCGAGGTAATACTGCAAATCTCGCCCGGGAATCTCGTATGTCTCATCAAACGTGAACTTCCCGGATGCTCGCATCGCGTTGGCCAGGACTTCCGGTTTCAACCGCGTACACGTGATAAGATTCTCATCACCGCCGTTGACATTGGTAAACATGACGTGACGAATCGG
>JAPLOA010000008.1 GCA_026400835.1 Planctomycetales bacterium
CCGCGTCACGACGGAACTCCTCAGTATATTTCTTATAAACCTTACCAGTGTTACCAACAGCCTTCTTCGTCATCGCTTGCGCTCCTTGTGGTCTCTACTCTACCACACTTTTCAAGCGCCTACTTTCTTTGGGGAACTCCAGTCGTACGAGTCTACGCAGTATAGAAAGCCATCAGACGCGACTTTGCTTGCGGTGTCCATGAAACGTTCGGGGATGCAGTTCAGATCGATGAGTCCATAGACTTTGATGATGTGACCGTATCTCAAGACCTTTTTCAAGTCCTCGAAGCAGTCGAGCGAATAGGCTTCGCTGATCAGTTCCCTCAGTTCGTACTCTGTCATTTCCCGGATACGCTGAGATATGGAAGTGGTCATCACGTAATGGTCCTTTCGAGATCAATGCTGCGGTGGTGGATCGAACTTAACGTTCGAACGTGAATTCCTCGCCCAATCCCCGGCAGGTCAGCCAATGGCAAAGCCTGACCTTTGCCAGGTGCAGGCGACTCTTGGCAGTCGGCAGCGGGATTTCCATGGCGTCGGCAATTTCCGACAGGGTGAGACCCTGAAAATGATGCATGACCAACGTCTGACGCTGGGATTCGGGCAATTGAGTGATTGCAATTTGAACGGACTCCGCCAGTTCTCGTTTGCTCGCGGCGTCAGCGGGCGAAAGAAGTTCTTCTGGAATCTGCTGCATAGGGTCCAGTTGCTGAGCGTCAGGGCTGTAGGGCTGGTTACGAATCGCTCGAATCACCAGGTTCCGCTCGGCACGGCGCGAATGATCCATCAGCAGGTTGCGAGCGATCCGAAAGAGGAAGCCCCGAAACTGGTTCATCACCACGTAATTGGAGACAGAGCGATACAGACGCAGTAGTGTCTCCTGCACAAGGTCTTCCGACAGATGGCGATCTCCGGTCTTTCTTAAAAAGAATCCCAGCAGAGGCCCCTGCCATTCCTCGATCAGTTCTTCAAAGGCGTTCGTGTCACCCTCCTTCATTCGGATCATCCGTTGATCGTCATTGGAAGGAATCTCTGAATTGATCAATCCCGATTGAGTCGCTGAAGTCCGCTGGAAGTGACGTTCAGCCATCTGCGGTCGTGATGCTACGGTCATGTGTCTGTTCCCTTTGAGCGGTGTGAAATGTTTTGTCCACACTCTCTCTGGGTTTGACCGGTGTTTCCGGGGATCATTTAGTCCTCCCCGAACCAGCATTCCGGAAGTATTCCCGCGATCGCTGACCGGCGTGCGACGGTTGATGTTGTGCCTCCGTGCTGGTCACTCGCCGATGGCTCAATCATCCTCAAATAGTTTTGGCAGACCGCCTTCAATTGGTCGCTCGGATCCGTGCTCTTCCATCCAGGCCCACCAGCGGTAAGCGTCATCGACGTAGGGATCTTCCACGCCAGTCCGTTCGCCCGACTCCAGCTTTGCAGATTCATCCCGGAAGTGCTGCAGGTCTTTTCCGGCGGAGCGTCCTTTGTGCGTGTGCTTGTCGTGGGCGTAATCAGGGATCGCATACGGCTCGATCCCCAGCTTTACCGGTTTGCCAGCCACGCACTGGAAATGATCACCCAGACGACTCTTGGGTCCACGGCAGAGAACCAGGATGCAGTTCCCGATCAGCAGGCCAGCTCGGTCCCGTTTGTTTTCTTTCAGCAGATCCCGGATGTGGGGCACGGTTGAATTAACGAACATGACAGCAGGCAGATTGGCGATGCCGATGTCCTCATGCGCAATTGCCACCAGCCGATTGACCAGCCAAGAGGCGTTCGACTTCTGTTCGCTGAAGAGCAGTTCGGCAGCCGCCTGCATGGCCTGCCGTTCTTCCCCGCGACGGATGTGTTTTTGCAATCCGGAGATGACCTCAGACGAATTGAGGCCATTGACTGTTCTTGGACGAAACATGTGGAATCTCCCTGTGAATTGTGGACCTAAGACACAGGACGAGCAACGACTTGAGATTCCTGTTGGACTGTCTGCAGTGCGAGTATTTCCGGCATGCAATCAGGGCATCAGAGCCTTCCTGCTATGTCCTGCACTGAGCATATCGAGAGCATTCTATTCCGAATCTCTCCAATACCTGTCATGGGGACACAGGAATTAGACCAAACAAATGTCGACCACAGAGAACTCAACCATCGAACGAACTGAATGGCCCTCAGAGCAAACTAATGCTGATAAGCAACCGAACACGACAGCGGAGATTACCCCATCTCCGGCTGGCCGAAGATGGTAATTGCCTCTTCCATGGTGGCTCGGTGCAGAGCCAGAACCTTGCTGATTCCTCCGTTCTTATCGCGCTGATAGCCACCCGCCAGACAAACGGCGACAGGCATCTCCAGTTGCTTGCACCAGCTGAACATCAGCTTGTCTCGCTCTCGCATTTCCTCAGTGGTCATGACTCCGCCGAGCGGATCATCGACATGCGGATCGGCTCCAGCCTGGTACAGGATCAGCCTGACGCCCTCTGTTTGCATTTCGACGAGGGCCGAGCGCAGTTCGTCCAGGAAAGCAGTCTGATCGAACGCCCTGCGGCCAAAGGCTGCGCCGAATGTCCAGTGACGAATTCTTGAACTCAGATCTAACGTCTGAATGATGTCGTCCGTTCCATCACCGTAGTGGACATCGCAGTCGATGATCCCGACTCGGTCCACGAGCCCTTCGTTTTGGAGCTTGCGAGCAGCAACGATGAGGCCGTTGAAGGTACAGAATGCGCCGCCTGACTCATATCCCGCATGATGAAATCCACTCGAAGGTGAGCAGGCCACGTGATCGATCAACGCTTGCCGGCTGGCAGCCACCATGGATCCGCAGGTCCACCGTGTCGCCTCAGTGACTTTGGGCAACCGATTCCCGTGTCCATTGGCTTCAAGGCCCGACAGGACATTACTGACGTATTTGAGGGAATGTGCCAGACAAAGGTCTTCTTCCGTCGCTGGTTCAAACTCGCATACCTCAATTCCGAGGTCCATCCAGTTGGCTACTACAGCCGCTGGTTTACTGCCAGAAGGGGAATAGCCCCCAGAATCAACACTCATGCGGGAGTCGTAGAAAACTTTCATCGATTGGATCCTTGGTTGGTTTTTTAAGGCACTGACTGTCTGAACGGCCCTGACGACCGTCGCTGCGGGGCTGTCGTGAGCGTTGATAAACGTCCGGAGTGTTCGTTTAGACTAAAGAATTCCGCCGTTGTGAGACCCTCCGAACACCATGCGTCAGAGGGCCCTCAGTCAATTCCTAAAGCCTGCTGCGCCACTCCTGAATCGAGAGTGCCTCTCGGCCGCCGATGATGATGTGATCGAGCATTGGAATGCCGACTACCTCCGAGACCTGTTCCAGCTTTTCCGTCACGCTGATATCCTGGTCGCTGGGTGTCGGATCGCCGGAGGGATGGTTGTGGACGGCGATAAAGCCGTTTGCGGCATCCCGTATGGCCGCACGAAATACCTCCCGAGGATGGACAAGGCTATTCCGAAGCGTGCCCACCGTGATCTGGTGACACTGGATCGGCCGGTTTTTCGCGTTCAGTGTGACGACCCAGAATTCCTCCTTCTGGCGATGTGCCAGATCAGCAAACCGATTCAGACAGTAAGCCTTCGCGGTCGCAGGAGAGCTGATTCGAAGTCTTTCCTCGGTGAATTG
>JAPLOA010000085.1 GCA_026400835.1 Planctomycetales bacterium
CTTCCTTCGCTCGAATTTCACTTCGGGGGGAGGGGCATTCCGCGCTGACTCCGAAACTCCGACAAATCAAACCTCGCATTGAAAGGAACTCGTCAGCACTCGACGACGATGCGACGAGCGTGAATAATCCGGGTTAAACGACTAAATCAACAACCCGCCCGCGCCCGGTTCATACAGGAAAATCAGAAAAAAAGGACGTGATCGCGTTCCCGATGATCATCCGAAATCACAACGTGTTTCCGAATATGGCGTCGCCCAGCCAGGTAAGCCTCTCGGCATCACTCAAAGACGACACCCTGCGGCGTTGCCGCGGAACTGCTGGTCGACTGAGCTTCCTTATTGTGGCTCAGATCACAGCCTTTGAATTGCAGTCCGTTGATCCAGTCCTTTATCCGGACTCCAATATCAAAGTCCTTGATCGTGACATCGTGCAGTTTCACTCCTGAAACCGCCGTGATAAACATCCCCAGTGAGTTTGGCGATCCGTCGCCAGCCAGTTGAGTGTTACGAATCACGACTCCATCGAGCCCCGGTTGAGCAGGATCCAGTTGCATCTGATAGTGATGCGACAGACTGGCACGATAAACGTTGTCAGATAAACCATTCAGAACTATGCCGATGCGAAAGGCTTTATCGATGGTGAGCCCGTCAACTTCGTAACCCGTATGTGCCAGCGATCGGAGTTCTTTCGGAGCGAATTCGAAACCGCAGTCTCCGCCAAAGATGGCAACACCGGCTGCTGCGGATGCGACACGCACCTTATGAATGCGAATGTTGTAACAGGCCGAGCATCGAACTCCGGCATCGTTGGCATCCACGTTTCGGGTCAGGTTTCCGATGGTGATATCCTCGACCAGAATGTCATGAGGATGCGTAGAATAGATCTCGTGCTTTTCCCACAGCTCGCGCATGAGTGAAATAGACTCATCGGCTGTGGTCATCTTTCCGACGCTGCCCCAGTCCATGCCAATACCCAGTAACGCTTTGGGGGAATCCAGAATGCGAACTCGCCGAATCACGCCGAAGCACCCTTCCGACATCACTTGAATCGCGGACGCCGCGAAGGGCTGGTCGATCGTCATGTCTTCGATGGACCAGTGTTCAATCTTCGAAAAGTAACCGGGCTTAGCCGGAGTTCCACCGTCATCGTACGGAGCACCAATACTGATTGCAGAATGCCAGATTCCCTGCGAACCTTTATTCTCACTGCGAACAATACGAATGGTGCCATTGCGAATTCCGGAATGGTTCGACAGACGCACGCCATGTGAGTTGGATCGAAGGTCCAGCAGCAACGTGCAACCATTGAGATCAAGAACAATGTTCTCAGGAATCAGCAGAGCATGTCGCGAGATCTCATCACCGACTTTCGACTCCTGCACCAGGCACGTCAATTCGGCTGACTGCCGGACTCGCACGGTGCAGGGAGTCTTCGCATTCTTGTCCAACGCGAGTTGCAGATCTGCGCCGTTAATCACATCAACGACTTTTAGAGAACCTTGTTCTGATTCGTCTGCCACGCAAATCGTGGAGCCCGGGATCACACAAAGTGCAATAATAAACGCGCGCAGCACTCCGATTGTCATTGCCGTGATCGACCGCATGGATTCTAAACCTCGCCAGAGACAAGAAGCTTCTTTGGCGGGTATTCATCCAGTACGCGCCACTTTCAGCATATCCATCAGGAATAAAGATGGAAACCGCGTGCGTCACTGCATGCTGTGATAATGCCACGAATGTCGGTGATTCATTGGCACGAATCAGAAAATTATGGAACGACCAGTTTAGATATCGGAATGCACAATCTATTCGAGAACGGAGACTCTGCATGGCAACAAACAGACTGAAACGGACAGAACTGGACGTGTTGAATCATGCAACGGAATGCCCGCGAACGATGGCACATACTCCTCGGTTACGGATGGTGCAGAGAGTCAAATCCGCCAAAGCCTGGCTGCAGAAGGTTAGCTGTCTACTTCGCAGCCAGGCTGACGAGTCGGCATTCTAAAAGTCCCATGCCAGTCGAGTACCGAAGCCTTGTGTCTCTCCCCCCCCGGGACCGGCCTGTGCATCGCGGATCGTATAGATATAGTTATTCTGGATCTTCAGATTTGGGTTCAGGAACCAGTTCAGGCCGACGGTGACGTCTTCCAGTTGACCGCCATCGAGTAACCCGTCAATCAGGTTGACCTTGGAGTATCGAGCACCCACCTGCCACGCACCAAGGCTTCCACAATCGCCATAATTATTATGAGGAACAACTCGCCCGAAGACCCCGGTTTTCTTCTCATAGTCACGATGTTCACCGGACAGGAAGTACAGGGCTTCTGCATACCATCCGTACATGGTGACATCACCAAACGCAGTGTTTTGATCCTGACTGACGCAGTACTCGGCCTCAAGAAGCAGCGAATCCAACTGCAGCGCGGATTCAAAGTTCAGCATATCTGTTTGTGTTGACGTAAAGCTGCCTGTGTCAGCCAGCACCGGATTCAAAGAACCCGGACCATTTCGCAGCGACCCACGAGCGCGGTATCGTTGCGAACCGTTATTCGGGTCACGAATACTGCCCGACAGACCGACGTGAGCCAAATACCGGCCCTCTTCTTCATACCACGGCAAATATGTTGCACGGCTTGTCCACGCATATTCTCCTTCACCCAAGCCGTAGGCGAAGACGTTTGTCGTATTCTTGAAGAACCCTGTTGACCAGGTACCGTTCTCTTCATCCCAGTTATCAAAGAACAGGACGCCGGGAGTAAAGCCGTTATTGAACGGACCATAGAACACATCCTGGTTATAGGATCGTTCCATAAAGTCCAGATATCGGCTGCTGTGAAGGTGCTCCAAACCGATTGGCTCTTTCACGTTGCCAACTCGCATGTTGCCAACCAGAGGAATCTCTCGAAACGTCATCCAAAGGTCCGTTGGAGCTGGAACACCAATCACGTTTCGTTCAGACGGAACATTTCCCGGTGCCGGAGCGCCAGGGTCATCATTCACTGTGTTCACAAAGTCAAATTCGGCACACCAGTCGATCGTCTCATACATTGTGCCATCTGCTCTTATTCGAGCACGGCGGAAATAGAGGCCATCCTGATCAGCGATCGCAGCGCCACCAGGACCAGTTCCGGCATAGAACGCGGGATCATTCTGGAGGAAGACTGAGTCGAGCTGGACGCGGCCTCCCACATGGTATTTGAACTTCTTGTCTTTTGTAGACGCTTCAAAACCATTGTTCCACTTGGCAGAGAACGAAAGTGGATCATCAGTCTTCTTGTCAGCTTTGCCGTCCACTTCCTTGTCGAGCTGCGACATTTGGCCAACGATCTCTTCGTCGGACTTCTTCATCGATTCGAGGTCGGAGCGAAGCTGGTCGTTCTCCTGTTCGATGGCATCCAGTCGCGACTTAAGATCTGCAAGATCGTCAGCCATCACAGGCCCCCCCCCGGCTGTCAGGAGTGCTCCAAGAACAAACGTCCGCCACCGCAGTCTGGCCATTTCACTTACCTCGGCAAATTGGTTTCCATTCCAATTCAGGGTTCGCCTCAACTCATGAGGCCGAGCAGGATGGTGGTGTCTTCTGAATAGTCCGGTTACTCCGGAATTACCGATTCACCCAGAACAACCCGCCCTTCGCAGTCACCCCTGACTATGCAGTCCCGTATCGGTTTATTAAGTTTGTTCAGGGTCCACTGCCGCTGGATTCTTAACAATCGGCGGGGGTCACCCCCTCGACAAAAACGTTCACTCCGGCAAATCAAGCCATTTGCGGCAAGTGCATAATTAACAATCCGTTACGACTCTCACACGACGGCAATACTGCCTGAACAGATCAGCTTCTTTAACGCACGAAGATGTCACAACAGCCACACTCGGAAGCACGTCAATCTTCTTGAGGTTCAGGATCTTAACAAACACCATGAGGCCCCTTCCGGCGTATCGTTCTGCTCATCCGAGAGCACCGATCCCCTGAACCACGTGGCCCTTGCCTCGGGGCTGATGGAAACCGAACAGCCACTCTAAAAAAGTCAGAAAACAGTATTGACAAACCGTTTCAACCTGTCGATACTAAACCACGACCTGATTGGTGATACATAAAAGAGGCAGCTGCGGAATGTTGCTTCGGATTTCACCAGATGTTTGAACTTGTGCCGTGACTGACTGGATTACTAGAGGCGGGCACGCTGGCTCATTGAATTGGAGTCGCGTAATGAAACCGTTCTGCTGTTGTTGTTGACGTCGTCAACCCTTGTATCCCGGAGAGGCCACTCAGCCATCCGGTGATCGCCGAATTGCCGCCAGTCATCGTACTGGCCTCATGTCAGTTGACCTCCTGCTCCACTCATTCTGCGTATTCTCACGCCCGCAATGCGGCCGGATCGCGCTGATGAGACCACTGAGCTCGAGGTCTGCTGCCCTTGCTCACGCCGCTCGCGCAGTCGGATACGCCCCGACTGCGCACAGCGGACTACTGCTTAAGCTGCCTACATTCATCCGTTCACAAAGGGGTCTTGAAAATGTTGATTTCGGAAAGCGCTCTAAGGACAGGACGTCGACGTTCAAAGCGAGGATTCACGCTGATTGAGTTGCTGGTGGTTATTGCCATCATTGCCATCCTGATTGCTCTGCTGCTGCCAGCCGTGCAGCAGGCTCGTGAGGCTGCTCGACGAACGCAGTGCAAGAACAATCTCAAGCAGATCGGGATTGCTCTGCACAACTACCACGACACTTACAACACACTTCCGCCCGGTGTTGTTCACAAGTCGGGCAATCAGAATGTTGCCGCGATGGGATCTTATGGATGGGGCACATTTCTGCTGCCTCAACTG
Organism: Planctomycetales bacterium; assembly: GCA_026400835.1. Classification (GTDB taxonomy): domain Bacteria; phylum Planctomycetota; class Planctomycetia; order Planctomycetales; family Planctomycetaceae; genus SXXK01. The sequence continues at coordinate 4,833 of JAPLOA010000085.1, forward strand.
GAAAATGCTAACATGTTCCAGTCGATGCAAACCAATGGAGTCGACCTTGACTCCTTGTTGCGAAACACTTCTAACCCTACCGTACAGGCTCTGCCCAAACAGAATCTTCCTGGGTATCGCTGCCCATCGGACACTGGACCAGCACTGAATACTCAGCGTGAATGGGACACACCTTATTCCGCGTTCTTTGGTGGGGCTCCGGTTCATCTTGGCAATGCCAACTATGTGGCAGTCTCCGGATCTCGCTGGGCCACACCGGAAGACTGGATCGTTAATGGCCGCGATCCTTTTGGAACATTCTGGGGCAGCAGCAAAGTGAACTTCCGTGATATCACCGATGGTCTTTCCAACACCTTTGTTGTCGGCGAACGAGACTGGCAGCTGGGCTGGGGTGCAAACTGGATTGGGCAACGCAATTACACGGGGACTGGCATCTGGGGTTCACGTCAGAATCTCGCGATCCTGGATGTGAAGATCAACGACCCACTGCTGCAGCCGAATGGTAACCCAGCGGTTACTCGAGGCTTCAGCAGTCGTCACACCGGTGGCGCTCAGTTTCTCTTCGCGGACGGAGCTGTCCGCTTCCTGAGTGAGAACATCGAGTTCCAGAATAACAACCCCAATCAGCAATCCCCGGTGAATCCAATCGGCATCTTTCAAAAGCTGGGCCGTCGAAATGATGGCTTTGTCATCGGTGAGTTCTGATCTGTTTCTGCAGTTCTCACGCGAGCGGAGTTGTCTGCTGAGCAATCAGGAAAACACCTGCAGCTCCGCCGCGCAGAACTGACTAAAAGGCTTTAGTAAACTTATTCCTGCAAGTTCCTGAGAGGTCTATATGCGGTTCCTGCGCTCATCATCCATCCCCTGGACACTGGCCCTGTCGGGATTTTTCGTCGGGTGTTCAGATGGGCCTGAACTTGGAGTTGTCACCGGCAAAGTGATCCAACAGGGAAAGCCCATTCCGTTTGCCTATGTCGAGTTCCAGCCGATCGATCCCCCCGGAACGTACGGCGCGGCGTATACGCAGGCGGATGGGACGTACAATATTCGGTTCACGGAAGATAAAGACGGTGCTCTTGTCGGGAAGCACAAAGTCACAGTTCGCACTGCGGCTGTCGACGAAATTCAGGTTGAAGACAAGACCACGGGCTTGATGGTGACTCCGGAACTGCCGGACGGATATCAGGCCAAGCTGTCTCTGGAATTTAGCCGTGAGGTAAAGCCGGGGACCAATGAGATTGTGTTTGATCTGGCAGAAGGAACACCAGCGTCCGGGGGTTAATTGATAGGGTCGTCGAGTTCAATCGTTTGATTTCCATTGAGGATTGTGTGTACTTATGAAGAGTTTGACTGGTTTGGTATCTCTGCTGCTCGTGACAATCGCGAGTTGCAACATCATGATGGCTGCGGAGGCACGCCCGAACATTGTGATCATCGTGGCCGACGATCTCGGCTACGGAGACCTTGGCTATCTTGGCGGCAAAGACATTCCGACTCCCCATGTGGACCAGCTTGCCAACGAGGGCGTCCGTTTTACCTCAGGATATGTTTCCGGACCCTATTGTAGTCCAACTCGAGCAGGCCTGCTGACGGGCAAGTATCAGCAGCGGTTCGGACACGAGTTCAATCCTGGACAGGGACCAAACGCGGCGGAGATTGGGCTCAGCCTGAAAGAAACGACGATTGCAAATCGCCTGAAGTCAGCAGGTTACGCCACAGGACTCGTCGGCAAGTGGCATCTTGGAAACGCGGAGAAGTTCCGACCTCAGCAACGAGGCTACGATGAGTTCTTTGGCTTCCTCGGTGGTGCTCATCCTTACTTCACTGAAGAAGGACAAGCCCCAATCTATCGAGGCAACGAAGAGATTCAGGAACCGGAATATCTGACTGATGCGTTTGCTCGCGAAGCCGTTTCATTCATTGATCGGCACAAAGAGAAGCCCTTCTTCCTGCAACTGACGTTCAATGCCGTGCATACCCCAATGCACTCCAAGCCGGAACATCAGCAGAAGTTCGCATCGATCGAGAATGAAACTCGCCGCAACTATGCTGGCATGCTGTTCTCGTTGGATGAGAGTGTCGGCAAGGTTGTTGAAGCACTGAAGAAAGCCGGCGTTCGTGAGAACACCCTGATTGCTTTCATTAGTGACAATGGCGGACCTCCTGCGAATGGTTCTACGAATGGCCTGTTGCGAGGACAAAAAGCAACGACCTGGGAAGGTGGCGTTCGAGTTCCCTTCTTCCTGAACTGGCCCGCTCAGCTCAAATCAGCTGAATATCATCAGCCGGTTATTCAGTTGGACCTGCTGCCAACGATTCTGGCCAGCGTGGGATCTCCTGTCGCAGCGGAAGAAAAACTGGATGGCGTGAACCTGTTGCCGTATGCCAAAGGCGAGGTCACCGGTGCACCGCACGAATCCCTATATTGGCGATTCGGTCAACAGACGGCGATTCGTCACGGCGACTGGAAGCTGGTTAAAGCCAATGGAATCGACAAGCCCGCCTTGTTCAACCTGAAGGATGATATCGGGGAACAAAACGACAAAGCTGCCAGCGAACCGGAAGTCTTTGCGAAGCTGCAGAAGACATGGGACGAATGGAATGCAACTCTTGTCGAACCTGCCTGGAAACCAGCCGCTCAGCAGGGCGGCAAGGGGAACGGCAAGGGTAAAGGTAAGAAGAAGAGCCTGTAGTTGAATGCGAGTTACAGTCTGCCGGCAACAGAAGCTGGCAGACTGTGCTCGTTGAGTTAAGGACCACGTCAATCATGTCAAACTCGGAATTGCCTGAAGACTCCTGCGAGAAGATCCGCCAGCTTGCTGGTGCAGGGATCTCAACAACACGCGGTTGCGAATTCATGCGATGCCTGGAGCGTTGCCGCCGCAGTCTCTCGAAAGTGTTTCTTGTTCAGGTGCTTCGCGGAGGTTGGCCCGTTGGCCTGAGTCTTGGTATTGCATGGTTGACCGGTCGGCTATGTTCGGAATCCTTAAAAGGGACCGAATGGTTTCTGTTGATCGCCGGCGTCTTTCTGATCCCTGCATACTATGAGATCACTGATCAGCTTGGCCGAAGTTCTGACAGTTGATTGTCCTGCAAGTAATTCTTGCCCCAATTCCTGCGACACGACCTCGTGCGCTTTCACGATTTCTGGAACTGAGCCTTCCGATCAACGCCATTGATGGAACGATCAGAGAATCTCGTTAGGACTTCACGAGATGCGGTTTGTTCATGTGTCGCTGGCAGTGTTGTTTGTATTGGGAGTACCAGCCTCATCGCTGATGGCTCAGGACGCCTCCGCAAATGCCGAGGCGATCGCCTATTTCGAGACGCATATTCGCCCTGTGCTGGCCACGAAGTGTTATGACTGTCACTCAGCGAATGTTCAGGCCAAAGGTGGACTCAGGCTGGACACGAAAGATGGCGTTCTGGTTGGCGGGCAGTCTGGCTCGTCAATTTCTGTCGGCAAGCCAGAAGACAGTCTTCTCATTGATGCATTGAAGTACAACGGACTTCAGATGCCTCCCAAAGAGCGGCTTCCTGATGAAGTCATTGCGCATTTCGAAGAATGGATCCGGCTTGGTGCTGTTGATCCTCGCGAAGGTGATCCGGCATCGAAAGAGATTCTCGGAAAGCGGCGGTTCGATTTTGCCAAAGAGCGTGAACACTGGGCTTATGTTCCTCCTCTCCTGCCGCAAGTGAACGTTGAATCGAATGACCAGTGGTCGACGAGTGAAATCGATCGACTGGTTCTGGAACAACTGACAGCCGCGGGACAGATCCCGGCCGCTGACGCTGATAAAGCCACGTGGCTTCGTCGAGTGTCTTTAGATCTTACCGGACTTCCTCCAACACCAGGAGAGTTGCTGGATTTTGAGCTGGACAACTCGGCCACAGCCCGAGAGAAAGTTGTGGATCGTCTGCTTTCTTCCGAGCGTTTCGGAGAACGCTGGGGCCGCCATTGGCTGGACGTCGTACGCTATGGTGAAAGTACAGGAAAGGAACGCAACTTCGTTTTCCTTCAGGCGTGGCGATACCGAGACTATGTGATCGACGCCTTCAACAGCGATAAGCCCTTCAACACGTTTGTGACTGAGCAGGTTGCTGGCGACCTGTTGCCGCATGCCAACGAGAAGGAGAGAGATCTCCACAACATTGCGACCGGATTCCTGGCACTGAGTCCCAAGGGAATCAACGATCGCAATCGTGAGTCGTTCCTGCTGGAGATTGTTGACGAACAGATTGAGTCTGTGGGTCGCGGATTGATGGCGGTCTCCATTGGGTGTGCGCGATGTCATGATCATAAGTACGATGCCGTTCCGACAACAGATTACTACGCCCTCGCTGGTATTTTCCGAAGCAGCGAAGTGAAGTTCGGAATGACGAACCGGCAGAGAAATAGCAGCTTTCCTGAGTTGCTGGTGCCTTTGGCTTCCAGCGAACTGCGTGGGACTCATGCCGTATCACAGGAGTTACTGGCGAAGGCGAAAGACGGACAAGAGCAGTTTCAAAAGCGGCAACAGAAGGTTCGCAAACTTCGCCAGGCGGTTGCGAAGTTAAAGGCCAAAGGAGCCACGGTTGCCAGTATCACCACGCCCGCCGGTGATGCTGCCACAACTGAAACTCCCGCAGTAGCCCCGGCAGCGACGACAACCGAGTCAGCTCCGGCTAATGCAGTGCCCGCCGTGCAGCCTCAAACTTTGATTGCCGCGAACACTGTAGAAGCGTCATCTCAGGCCACCACCACAGGCGAAGGCGGGGCAACTGAGGCTGCTGATCCGGAAGTCTCCGGAGATCTGGCAGAACTTGAAAAACGTCTCGCAGAGAAAGAGAAGGAATTCCGGGATTTTCAGCGTGAAATTGATGATGTCAACAATCAGTTGGCCGTTGCTTCGACCTATGCCCTGGCGATGGCTGTTGTTGATCGTCCTGATCCTGCTGATGTTCATGTGCGGATTCGAGGGGAAGTTGATCGTCCGGGCTCCTCAGTTCCTCGCGGATTTCTCTCCGTGCTGCCTCATTCTGAAACGGCAGGAGGCAGCATTACCGGAAGTGGACGACTGCAGTTGGCAGACTGGTTGACGTCGAAAGAAAATCCACTGGTTTCTCGTGTCTATGTCAATCGAGTTTGGAGCAAGCTGCTCGGCCAGGGAATCGTGACGACCCCTGATGACTTCGGTGTTCAGGGACAAAAGCCAACCAACGGAAAACTACTGGATCTGTTGGCAGTGCGATTTATTGAGCAGGGATGGTCAACCAAAAAATTGATCCGCAGTATTGTTCTCAGTCGCGTCTATGCCGTGGGAAGTGACGGCAGCGAATCGCTGGTTCAAGCAGACCCTGAGAATAAGCTTCTGGGGCGATGGCAACGACGACGTCTTGAAGCAGAAGTCATTCGTGATGCGGTCCTTTCTGTCGCTGGCACCCTTGATTTGGCTCGTCCGGCAGGCACGCCATTGATCGAACTGGGGACTCGGGAACTGGGTGCACAGGCCAACTTCACATCACTCGATAAACCAACTTTTATCCGCAGCGTTTACTTGCCTGTCCTGCGTGGAAAGTTGCCGGAAATGCTGGCTGCGTTTGACATGGCTGACCCAAGCTTGACGACGGGAAAGCGAGACACAACCTCGGGCCCAGATCAGGCATTGTTCCTGCTGAACAGTCCATTGGTGCTTGAGCAAAGTGAAGCGTTTGCCCGACGAGTCATTGCAGCCGTCGGCGAGGATGACAAGGAAGGAATTGATCTGGCCTTTCGTCTGGTGTTGAGCCACAAGCCGAACGAAATTCAGTCTCAGGCCGCATTGGCCTATCTTGAATCGGTTCGAAGCGTCACGCGTGCTGAACACGGAGCGGACGTTCCGAAGGATCAGGTTGATCAGGCGGCCTGGAGCCAGCTCTGTCAGTCATTGTTCGCGTTGCCTGAATTTCGCTACGTCTTTTAGGTCCTGCACCAGCATCGTCAGGACACTATTGCTCGCTCAGCGACGGAGCCCGGCGGTGCTGGTTTTTGCATCAAAAAACATCAATCGATTTCTTTCTGCGATTCACGAGACCACGTTCGCCGGATTTTTCTCTGAACGAGGGATCTTCAATGACAAGTTTTGTTTCGACACTACCAGGCTCACGTCGTCACTGGTTGAAGAATACGTCCTGCGGATTTGGAGCATTGGCTCTTGCTGCAATGTTGCCCCAGTCCGGAGCCCGGGCTGCATTCGGTGAAGAGGCGGTGGGCATCGTCCCGACCGGACCGCATTTCGAACCGAAGGCGAAGCGGGTGATCTTTGTGTTCCTGCAAGGAGCCCCGTCTCATTTGGATCTGGTGGATTACAAACCCAAATTGAACGAGGACAGTGGTAAGCCGGAATCCAGCGCTGCGGATTCCGGTAACCCACGAAAATACTTGGGTTCACCATGGAAGTTTGCCCAGCACGGGCAGTCAGGACAGTGGTTTTCCGAGCTGCTGCCGAATGTAGCGACGCATGCCGATCGTTGGTGCGTTGTCAAAAGTCTCACGACGGATATTCCAAATCATCCTCAGGCTGTACTGCAACTACATACTGGCAGTCACCGATTCACCCGTCCATCATTGGGTTCGTGGGTACTGTACGGACTGGGAACAGAAAACCAGGAATTGCCTGGTTTCGTCTCCATCAACGCACTGACTCGAGTTGGTGGCGTTCAGAACTATGGCAACGCATTCCTGCCGGCTCAGTTTCAGGCGACTCGAATCGGTAACGAAGGCGAAGATATCAGCAAAGCTCAGTTGCGACACATTCATAATGCTAAGTTGAGCTCAGGCTCTCAGCGCGAACAATTGGCATTGCTTTCAACCCTGCATGCTAATCGAGACAATGCAAAAGCAGGCGGTGGTGATGCAGAACTTGACAGCATCATCGACTCCTATGAGCTTGCGTTTCGCATGCAGGATTCGGCGCCAAGACTTCTGGATATTTCAACCGAATCAGCGGCAACTCATGAGCTGTACGGTGTTGGTAAGCAGCCGACTGATCACTTCGGACGGCAGTGCCTGATGGCTCGCCGATTATCCGAATCAGGTGTGAGATTCGTGGAGATCACGCATACCGGTTGGGATCACCATAACAATCTTCGCCAACAGATGACTGAGCGCACTGCTGAGATTGACCAGCCGATTGCTGCTCTGATCACGGATCTGGCACAGCGAGATCTGTTGAAAGACACATTGGTTGTGGTTGGCGGAGAATTCGGTCGCACGGCCACAGCGCAGAATGATGATGGACGAGATCACAGCGTCAGTGGATTCCCGATGCTGTTGGCAGGAGGTTGTGTGAAACCGGGATTCTCTTATGGTGCCACCGATGAATATGGAATCAAAGCCGTTGAGGGCAAATCACACATCTATGATCTGCAGGCAACAATTCTGCATACACTGGGTCTCGACCATCAGCGATTAACATATACTTATGCGGGCCGCCCATTTCGGCTTACCGATGTGTACGGGAATGTTCTCAATGATATCCTGAGCTGAGGGATGTTCTGCTGTACGACCGGGTCCTGACTCAACCACATTTCGAAATGCACGATTCATGAAAACGTTTTCAGTCAAACGGTCGGCTCATGTGTTGCTGGCCGCGGCGGCGATGGTAAGCCAGGCTTCGGCGACGGAACCGCATCCGGGAACCGCTGATCTTGCCTCGAATTGGCATCAATGGCGAGGACCAGCCGGGAATGGGGAAGCGCCCGATTCTGCTACTCCGCCGGTCAGTTGGGATGCAACAAAGAATGTGAAATGGGTTGCAGAAATTCCCGGCAAAGGATCAGCCACGCCCGTCGTTTGGGGCAATCAGATCTTTGTTCTGTCGGCCGAAGAAACCGAGCGCAAGGCAGAAACACCGCCGACGAAACGTGCGGATTCAAAGACGGAACCTCCTGGTGTCTACTATCGTTTCCTGGTGACAAGTATTGACCGCACCAGTGGTAAAGTGCTGTGGCAAAAAGTGGCTACGGAGCAGGTGCCTCACGAAGGCCATCACCCAACGCATACTTATGCAGCGGGTTCTCCCACGACAGATGGCCAATTGCTGTATGCATCGTTCGGGTCCCGAGGTTTGTTTGCCTATACCTTGCAGGGAGAACTTGTCTGGCAGAAAGATCTTGGCGACATGAATACTCGCTTCGGTTGGGGCGAAGCCGTTACTCCAGCCCTGGCCGGAGATGCGTTGATTGTAAATTGGGATCAGGAGGAAGGTTCTTTCATCGTCGCGCTGGATGCAAAAACCGGTGAAGAGCGATGGCGAAAAAATCGTGAGGGTGAAGCGACTTCCTGGAACACACCTCTAATCACCACAGTGGGAGAAAAGACACTGGCCGTTGTGAATGGGTCAGGGAAAGCGAGAGCCTACGATGTGGCGACGGGAGACATCGTTTGGGAGTCTGGCGGCCAGACGATCAATGCGATTCCGTCGCCGATCCGTTTTGAAGATTTCGTTGTGTGCATGAGCGGTTACAAGGGGGCAGCCTCCTACGCTATTCCATTGAATTCGTCAGGAGATTTGACGGGGTCAAACTCTTTTCTCTGGACTTATCATGCCGGAACGCCCTATGTCCCCTCGCCAACCATCAGCGGAAATCGACTTTATTTCACAGGTGGCAATAACGACATTCTCACCGCTCTCGATCTACAGACCGGCAAAGCAGTGATTGAAAAACAGCGACTAGGGATCGGAAACACCTACGCGTCGCCACTGGCTGCGAACGGGAAAGTTTATTTTATCGGTCGAGAAGGCACCTCAGTAGTCATCAGTGATGGTCCCGAAGCCACGGTGCTTTCGAAGAACGTGATCGCAGATACTTTCGACGCGTCACCGGTTGCCATTGGAAAGCAGTTGCTGCTTAGAAGTTGGACAAAGCTGTACTCGATCGAGGAGTGAATACCGTCGAATCGCAATTTCGAGCGGATTTCCCTCCACCAAGCGCAGCTGGCGGGGGTTGATTTCATGCGTTTTCACAACCAGAAACGTCAGTGAGGGATCAATATGTCTGTGCTCTGCACACAACATCCCTCGCTGACGCTGCGGGTTATGATGAGATCATCAATCGGCTGGCCAGGCTCATGTGAATTTCCCGACGGTTCGCGCGACTTAGCCAGCCCCAAAAATGCTTTCAAATAATTCACGAAGAAGGCATTTGGAGTTGACAGCCAAACAAAATCTGACGATCATAATAACCACGACCAGATGAGTCATACATTATTAACCCCTTAACAAGATGGCAATCTGGGCCGTCTAGCAAAATTTTCTTGTGCTGCTGCTGACTACATCCTTAGAGGCGCGCACGCAGGCTCATGGAGTCGCGTATGTCTGCTGTTTGTTGTTGTCGATGACGTTTTCCCGCTCGTTTTGAAGCCTGCGAATTCGTTCCATCCACATCTCTGCTCACCGTGTCAGCGTCCGTGCGCACGCGGCGGAAGCCTCTAAGGAAATGATCTTATGTTGCCTGTTCTTGCACGCTGGTGGCGGATGCTGCCAGTGGCTGTCGTTCTGGTTTTTCCATTTCGGTCAACGGTCGCTGATGAGGCGAAGCCGTCACCAGAATCGCTGGAGTTCTTCGAAAAGAAGATCCGTCCACTGCTGGTCAATAACTGCTTCAACTGCCACTCGGCGGACAACAAAGCGGCGGGTGGTCTGCGAGTCGATGACCGCAATGGTCTGCTGGCCGGTGGTGGCCGTGGCGCCGCGGTTGTGGTCGGCAATCCCGACGAGAGCGTTCTGATTCGTGCCGTTCTGAAAACGGACGCAAAGTTGAAGATGCCTCCGGATTCGCAACTGACGGAAGACGAGATCAATGATCTTCGCAAGTGGATCACTGATGGCGCGGTCTGGCCGGGTCCGGAAGTTCCCTTTGAACTGACCGAAGCGAATCCCGAATACGAAACGCTGCGGAAGAATCACTGGGCATGGCAACCACTGCAGTCGCCTGTTGTCCCCGAGATTCAACACAAGGATTGGGCAAGAGACGATATTGACCGGTTCCTTGTGTCTCAGCTTGAGCAAAAATCGCTTGAGCCTGTCGGTGACGCAGATCGCGCGACGTTGTTGCGTCGAGTGACCTTTGACCTGACCGGATTGCCTCCGGCTCCGGAAGACATCAAAGCTTTTCTTGCAGACGAATCACCAAACGCTCTTGAGACCGTCGTCGACAGGCTCCTGGCAAGTTCGACGTTCGGTGAACGCTGGGGACGGAACTGGCTGGACGTGGCTCGCTATGGCGAATCAACAGGCTCAGCGCGGAACCTGCCGTTTCCTCAGGCGTGGAAGTATCGTGACTATGTCATTGATTCGCTGAATAAGGACAAGCCATATGATCAGTTCGTCCGTGAACAGGTCGCGGGCGATTTGCTGCCCTATGCATCCGAAGAACAGCGTAAAGAACTGTTAACGGCCACCGGTTTTTTGGCTCTGGGAGTCAAGGACGTCAATCAGCGTTTCAAAGTTCGTTACGTCATGGACAATATTGACGAACAAATCGACACCGTCAGCCGCTCGGTATTGGGACTGACCGTCAGTTGTGCTCGCTGCCATGATCATAAGTTCGATCCGATTCCGACCAGCGAATACTACGGGCTGGCAGGAATCTTCAACAGCACTGATCTGTGCGACGGCCTGCGTAACAAGATGGGCGGCGGCGGGCTCGATTATTACGACACAGACAAGCTTCTGATCCTGTCAAAGCAAGACGAAGTCGATGACGCTCACGCGGCACAGATTGCTGAGGCTAAACAGAAGGCGGATGATGCGAAAGCAGAGTTCGAACGAGTTCGTGACAGTGCGGATGCTCAGAAGCCGGGTCCCAATGGTCGCCCGATGCAACAGATCGCTCGCCAAAAATGGAATCGCGCTCAGGCTCAGTATGTGGCTCTGACGGACCCAACCGCGACGAGTGAAATTGCTCTGGGTGTCCGTGACGCAAAGAATGTCGGGGACACAGAGATTCGTTATCGCGGAGAGGCGGAGAAGCTCGGCCCGAAAGTTCCTCGTGGCGTGATTTCCGTCGTTCACGGGCCGGCTCAGCCTGTCATCCCAGCAAATCAAAGTGGCAGGCTTGAGCTGGCTCAGTGGCTGACTGATCCGAGCAATCCACTGGCCTCACGAGTGATCGTAAATCGAGTCTGGCACCATCTCTTTGGAGAAGGTCTTGTTCGCACAACGGACAACTTTGGAGTGACCGGTGATCGTCCTTCACACCCGGAGTTGCTTGATCATCTCGCTCACCGCTTTGTTGACAATGGCTGGTCACTGAAAAAGTTGATTCGACAGATTGTTCTGACTCGAGCCTATCAACTTGGTTCAGAAACGACCCCAGAACATCTTACGGCCGATCCTGAGAATCGTCTGGTCTGGCGACATAGTCCACGCCGCTTGTCCGCAGAAGAGATTCGAGATGCACAGTTGGCGGCTTCAGGGAAGCTGGACATTGCTCGTGAAAATGGCTCAGCCGCGAAAGACCTGCGAGTCATCGAGTTGAGGAACAATGGGCCTGAAGCAAAGAAGATCGTGGACCACGCCAATGCCAGTTTGAAACGCAGTGTCTATCTGCCACTGTTGCGAACACTGGTGCCGAAATCTTTGGAGGTCTTTGACTTTGCTGAACAAGGTCTGGTCACGGGGGCTCGCGATACAACGACAGTTCCAACTCAGGCGTTGTATCTGCTGAACGATGGCTTCGTGAGAAAGCAAGCTCTGGCACTCGCGGAGTTGTTGGTCACACGAACAGACTTATCGGATGAGGCAAAAGTCGATGAGGCTTATCTGAGAATTGTCGGACGGCATGCGACCCCGGAAGAGATCGCTCGCGTTCACGGTTACTTGGTGGAGTTCGCTGCGGAAGCGGAAGTTTCCCTCGCTGATGCATTCGCCGCGAAAGCTCAGGAGGCAGCAGCTTCGGTCAACGTACCACCCGCGTCGGTTGACCCAAACTCACAGGCCCCGGTCAGCGATGCCACATCTTCACTTGCAGCCGCACAGGCTCAGGCGGCTCAATTGGCAAACCCGGATGACGTCGCTCAGGAAGAAGAAGCTCCCGTCGAAGAATTAATCGTTGCCAAAGACGCACAAACCGCAGCGTGGCACAGCTTTGTTCAGGCCCTTATCGGTTCCGCCGAGTTTCGCTACGTTCGGTAGTACTTCGGCGAGCGGCTGGGCTTCAGCCCTCCGAGCCATCGCCACTGACATGTTTTTAGGTCCTGTTTTGGCCGGTCTCCTGACCGAGCCACATATCCAGAATTCGCACAAACACACAAGCGCTACTCGGAGGGCTGACGCCCTGCCGCTCGCCTTAAGAATACTGAAAAGGAAATTTCAATATGACAAACTCCTTAGGATTCTCGCCGCTGTCACGTCGACAGATTCTGCGTTCCTCCGGCACTGGCTTTGGCTATCTGGCACTGGCTGGATTGCTGGGACAGAACAGGCAGGCGACCGCATCCGAACAGGTCGCTGAAAGGCCATTGGCTCCCAAGGCACCGCATTTTCCGACGAAGGTGAAGCGAATCATCTTCCTGTTTATGGAAGGGGCGATGTCGCATGTGGATACGTTCGAATACAAAGCTGCCCTGCAGCAAAACGATCAAAAGCCAGGCCCCGGCGGTGGCAAACTGGTCGCATCAAAATTCCGGTTTGCTCAGCACGGGAATTCTGGTGCTTGGGTTTCAGAACTATATCCTCATGTCGCCAAACAGGTCGACAAGTTGTGCTTCATTCGAGGACTTCATACGGATACTCCCGCGCATCCGCAGGCTGTAATTCAGCTTCATACTGGAGCAAAGATTGCGTCGCTGACTCGCCCCTCAATGGGGTCCTGGTTGTTGTATGGGCTGGGCTCTGAGAATCAGGACCTGCCTGGATACATCACAATCAATCCATCTCCCAACTTTGGCGGCGCGGTAAACTATGGCACTGCATTTCTGCCGGCCTACTATCAGGGCACGAAGGTGACTGACACGGGTTATCTGCCAAACCTGAAAGCGTCACAGCTGACTTCGCTGCAGAGGCGTCAGCTTGATCTTGTGCAGTCAATGAACTCGGATCTGGCTCGACAACCAGGTGCCCCCGACGAACTGGATGGCATCATTCAGTCTTACGAACTGGCGTTTCGGATGCAGGGCAAAGTTCCTGAACTGCTGGATATTTCCACCGAGCCACAACATGTTCAGGATGCATACGGCGTGAAGCCGGGTCCAGCTGGCAGCTTTGCTCGACAATGTCTGCTGGCTCGCAGGCTGAGTGAAGCCGGTGTGCGATTTGTTGAGATTCGACAAGGCGGCTGGGATCACCACAACAATCTTCACAAAGGCCTGACTGACAATGCTGCAGCAACAGATCAGCCCACAGCAGCTCTGCTGGCCGACCTGGAACAACGTGGCCTTCTCGAAGACACCCTCGTGTTGTTCGGCAGCGAATTCGGGCGTATGCCGACAGCACAGGGTGTCGACGGGCGAGATCACAACATCACTGGTTTTCCAATGTGGATGGCCGGTGCCGGCGTGAAGGCGGGCTTCTCTTATGGTTCAACAGATGAGTACGGACTGCATGCTGTCGAAGGGCGGATGCATACCTCAGACCTGCATGCCACGTTGCTGGCTCTGATGGGACTTGATCATGAACGGCTGACATACAACTACGGCGGGCGAGATTTCCGACTCACCGATGTCGAAGGCAACGTGATCAAAGAGATCTTTGCCTAGGATTTCGCAGGGCATTCCAGCCCCGGCTTCCCTGACAGGCTGCCGGGGGTGCTCTTTCCATCGCTTAACTACAAGGACTAGAACAATGCAACTGCTGAAGCAACTGAGATGTCTTTGTCGGGGTCACTCGCTGGGGGTCATCGAGCCGGACGTATTCTGGTTTTCGGCAACATGTCAATGTTGTGGAAAGACAGTCACTGCGGATACGGCCCTTGAATTGCTGATGATGCGTCGAGAAGCGAGCCACGGGGAAAATCTGCTGCCATCCTCATCAGCTCGGCAGATTCGCGAGATCGTCCCTGCGATCTAAAGAAGCCGATCGAGCGTTGAGCACGATCGGCGTCATTGACCGAGGCTTGAATCGCTCCCCGGCCTACCACCCGTACTTTTAGTCTCCTGAGTCACTCGTCCTCTACGGATAGAAATCATGTCGTCGTTTTCTGAGAAAAGTTCAGTCAGTCGAGTTTCCAGTGACAGTGGTTCAGACCCGATGACCACGGAGTTGGAGCAGACCATTCTGCGTGCGTTGAGGGGTCTTCGTTTTGGACAGATCACCATTGCTGTGCAGGAAGGCCGAGTGACTCAAGTCGATCGCTCGGAACATACTCGACACTTCCGAAATCGGCTAACACATGAATAGAGCCGACTGTTCCGAATGTGCACCATAGTCACAGGCCAGATTGGCGACTCGGTCCACAAGTTTTTTGTGAGACTGAATTGCCGCAAATCAAGAAACTCAAAAACTGTGGAATTGCCATGTTGACTTCCACATCGAATCACCGATTTAATAACCACGACCTAGTTGATGTTTTATTATAACATAGCAAATCTACACAGATAGCAGGCTTCCATGATGATCAGTAAACCACGCCGCGGATTCACATTGATTGAACTGCTGGTCGTAATCGCAATTATCGCCATTCTGATAGCCCTCCTTCTTCCTGCAGTCCAGCAGGCTCGCGAGGCTGCTCGACGGACTCAGTGTAAGAACAACCTGAAGCAGATTGGTATTGCTTTGCACAACTACCACGATGTTGCCGGCGTCTTTCCGCCCGGATTCCTTGATATTCACGCAGGTAACACAGAACGTTCTTCCGGTGGCTGGGCGTGGTCGGCTTATCTGTTGCCGTACCTTGAACAGGCCAATATCTATAGCCGTTTCGACTTTAATACGACTCCGTATGCGGTAACGACACCCGGCGGACTCGCTGTGCAGAATCAGGCTCTCGTGGCTACATCGCTTCCTGTCTACAGTTGCCCAAGTGACACCAAGAAGGAAACAGTGTCAAACAATCCCGGTGCAGCCGCTGCAGGAGCCGGTGCTGCGGCTGTGGCCCAGACAAGTTATCAGGGAGTCCTCGGAGCCTTTGATGGTTCACCATGCGATATCAATGGGACATCAATCATTGTTGATGCTCGAAATAATGGTTTGCTGATTGTCAATGGTTCACGACGTTTTCGCGACATCACTGATGGCACGTCAAATATCATTGTCGTGGGTGAGGTAAAAGATATTCCGACGACAACTGACCCAGGTGGGACCAACGTAGGCTCCAACCGCCAGTTCATTTACGGCAGCGTCACGAACGCTGGCGGCCCGCGCTGCGAGAACAACGGTGTTGGAAACAATGGCGCCCACAACCATATCCGAGGCACTCGACACAAACCAAATGGTCCTTTGCTGAGTACATCAACGCTTCATCGAGCATTCCACAGCAATCATGTCGGTGGCGTCCAGTTTCTTCAGGGTGATGGATCTGTCCGGTTTGTCAGCGACAATATCAATCACACCAACAGCAACTATACCGTCGCCACGGCCAATGGCCCTTATGGATTGTATCAGCGTCTTGCTGCCATCAATGATGGTCAGGTACTTGGGGAATTCTGAAGCCCGATGACCAGGGAATCGCCTTGCAACTTGCAAGCGATTTATGTTGGTTGCGAAGTCGTATCATTGATCTATCAATAAGGCTCAGGCAGGTCAGATTCTTCCATGTTTCAGTCAGTCAGATTCAGCCCGGCCATAGTTGCCTCATTCGTGATCACTTGTCTGGGTTGCGGTGGTAACGCGGGCCCAGAACTCTCGGAGGTCACGGGAAAAGTCACGCTCGATGGTCAGCCACTCGCAAAAGTGAGCCTTCAATTCACACCAGAGTCATCAGGCGGTTCACCGTCTTATGGCGTGACTGACTCGGAAGGCACCTACGAACTTCAGTTCTCAATGGATCGTTCCGGTGCAATGCCCGGAAAGCATCGCGTGGAGATTTTGCCTGTGGAGCCGGAAACCGACGACGGCGGCAAACCCGTTGAGGGCTCTCTAATCGTTAAGATTCCGCCCAGGTACTCGCAGCCCGGATCCCTGACCGCCGACGTGCAAACGGGCAGCAACAACATTGATTTTGTGCTGGATTCAAAATAGGCTCGGGGACTTTCCATAACTCCGAATTTTTGCGTCAGTCTGATGCTGTGTTTGCCGAGAGAATCCGAACGTTGAATTGGGAAGCATCACTCGTCGACAATGTTTGCCAGCCCAGTCTTGTCATAGAGAATCTCGGGGCGACACGGAATTCGGGGAATTGGGGCAGGCTTTGTGCCCGCATTGCTTGATCGTGTCCTCGGTCGTGATGTACAACAAGTCCACGACGAAGAGGCGCTGGTAATAGCGCGTTGATTGTCGCTGCTGAACGGGATCGCCCTTTGAATCGGTTGCAATGGCATTAACTCTCAGAGTTCCTGCGAAGTTGTAAGCGACTGAAAACACTGTCGTAGATTTGCTCCTTGTCAGTAAAGAGCGTTATCTGTTGACGGATTCAATTCCGAGACAGGCTCCCAGGATTTTTGTGCAGGCGGTGAGGCGTCCACGCTATGAGCCGCAATGTGTCGTCCTTCGTGTGATCCTTCAGATCGGTTTTCCGCCGCTCGAAGACCGCGTCCGTCCAGATAGCGCCAATGATTGGCGTTTGCATTTTCTGCGACAACGATGCGGCCTCAGATCAACACGCCCTCTGGACGACTTTTGCGAATTTGCATTTTGACATCGAGCAGTTGGCTCGCGGTCGGGATGTGATTGACGGCCCTCTGAATGACGAAAGTCGTGTTGATGTCAGACAATCTCCTGCAACGGAGCGTAACCACAGCGGTCGCGCGCAATCTTGCGAATACCACGAAGACATCTCCGAAGATGATGTCGATCACGCCGCGTTGGCTTTTGAGCCTGCTGCCGTGGGTGCATGTCGAAGGGGGAACGTATCGCGTCAATCGCACCAAGGTGGAACTCAGCAAGGCCGAACGTATTGCTGTCGAATTACTGAACGGTGATCCGACGTTGTCGCCGGATTCACTCCGCAGCGTTCCGCTCTTCTCCGGTCTGCCAACGGCCATCACCTCGCGGATGACAACTCGGTTTCGCACCGAGCAGGTTTCGATGGGGAACAAGCTGGTTGTCGAAGGCGAAGACGGCAACAAATTCTTCATCATTGCTCAGGGACAGGTCGAAGTCCTCAGCAAAGGTGTCCACGGCAGTGATCTGCGAATTGCGTTGCTGACGGACGGAGAGTTTTTTGGAGAAACCGATCTGGTCTCTGACAAGCCGTCCGATGTCACGATTCGTACATTGACGCCCTGTATCTTCCTTTCATTATCTCGCCGCGATCTCGACGCCGTGCTGCGGGAAATCCCAAATTTCAATGAAGACTTCGAACGAGCCATCGCGGAGCATCTCGAACTGAAGTCTGCTGTGAATCGTTACGGCGAACGCAATATCGATCTCGTATCTGGGTTCGCGGAGAACGTCGAGATCCCGGAAACATTTGTTGATTATTCCCCGTCGCCACGTGAGTACTCGCTGTCTTCAGTGCAGACCGTCGTGCGTGTTCATACACGAGTCTCTGATCTCTACAACGGCCCATACAATCAGCTCGAAGAGCAGATGCGGCTGACGATCGAAGGGATCAAAGAACGTCAGGAATGGGAACTGATCAACAATAAGAAGTTTGGTCTGATTCATTCGGTCGATCCTGCGATGCGAATCAGTACGCGCTACGGCGCCCCGACGCCGGATGATCTGGATGAGTTACTGGCCCTGGTCTGGAAGAAACCAGCTTTCTTCCTTGCTCACCCGAAGGCAATTGCGGCCTTTGAACGCGAATGCACGTGGCGAGGTGTTCCGCCGGTCACGATGAATCTGTTTGGAACTCCAGTGATTCTGTGGCGTGGTGTTCCGATCGTGCCTTGCGACAAGCTGGAGATGAAGAGTCGCTATCAATCCAATCAATGGTTTGGAACGACCAGCATTCTGTTGCTGCGAATTGGTGAAGCCGATCAGGGCGTGGTCGGTCTGCATCAGCTGGGTATTCCCGGTGAAATTATGCCGAGCTTGTCCGCTCGCCTGATGGGCCTCGATAGTCTCGGTGTCGCTTCCTACCTGTTGACGACGTACTTCTCGGCAGCCGTCCTGACTGACGATGCACTGGCTGTCCTGGAGAATGTCGAAGTCGGCTATTACCACGATTATGAAAGTGGCGTGACAAAAGGCTTCGAAGGCGGGCTTGGCATTTAAGCACGCCCTTTAATGCCGGGACTGACTCACGGGCATTTCAAAAAAAGGCGGAAGTCCTGGTGTGCCTGCGCAATCGCTGGTCACACCCTACGAAAAACTTAAGAACCTGTTCAGGATAAACCTCAGAAGGAATTCACGATGTCAGATAATCTCCTCCAGCGCAGCGTGACGACGGCAGTTGCTCGCAATCTTGCGAATACCACCAAGACGTCTCCGAAGATGATGTCGATCACACCGCGATGGCTGCTGAGCCTGCTGCCGTGGGTGAACGTCGAGGGTGGGACTTATCGAGTCAATCGGACGAAGGTGGAACTCAGCAAGGCCGAACGCATCGCGGTAGAGCTGAACGATGGCGACGCCACGTTTTCTCCGGAATCCCTTCGAAGCGTGCCGTTGTTTTCCGGTCTGCCAACGGCCATCACGGCTCGAATGGCGAACCAGTTTCGCACGGAAGAAGTGTCTCTGGGCAATCAACTGGTGGCGGAAGGTGAAGACGGCAACAAGTTTTTCATCATCGCTCAGGGACAAGTTGAAGTCCTCAGCAAAGGTGTGCACGGCAGCAATCTTCGCATCGCATTGCTGACGGAAGGTGAATATTTTGGTGAGACAGATCTCGTTTCCGACAAGCCTTCTGATGTCACCATCCGAACTTTGACTCCCTGCGTGCTGTTGACCTTGTCTCGTCGCGATCTCGATGGCGTGCTTCGCGAAATGCCAAGTCTGAACAGCGAGTTCGAACGAGTCATCGCGGAGCACCTCGAACTGAAGTCCGCCGTGAATCGTTACGGTGAACGCAATATTGATCTCGTGTCAGGCTTTGCCGAGAACGTCGAAATCCCGGAAACGTTCGTCGACTATTCGCCAGAGCCACGTGAGTATTCGCTGTCTTCAGTGCAGACCGTCGTGCGTGTTCATACGCGAGTCTCTGATCTCTACAACGGTCCATACAATCAGCTCGAAGAGCAGATGCGGCTGACGATCGAAGGAATTAAAGAACGTCAGGAATGGGAGCTGATCAACAATAAGAAGTTCGGACTGATTCACTCGGTCGATCCAGCCATGCGAATCAGCACGCGCTACGGCGCTCCGACGCCGGATGATCTGGATGAGTTACTGGCCCTCGTCTGGAAGAAACCAGCTTTCTTCCTTGCTCACCCCAAAGCCATTGCGGCCTTTGAACGCGAATGCACGTGGCGAGGCGTCCCACCGGTCACGATGAATCTGTTTGGCACTCCTGTCATCATGTGGCGTGGCGTGCCCATTGTGCCTTGCGACAAACTGGAGATGAAAAGCCGCTATCAATCCAATCAATGGTTTGGAACAACCAGTATTCTGTTGCTGCGAATTGGTGAAGCCGATCAGGGCGTGGTCGGTCTGCATCAGCTGGGTATTCCCGGTGAGATCATGCCGAGCCTGTCTGCTCGCCTGATGGGCCTGGATAGCCTTGGTGTCGCTTCCTACCTGTTGACGACGTATTTCTCAGCGGCAGTTTTGACAGATGACGCGCTCGCTGTACTTGAGAACGTCGAAGTTGGGTTCTATCACGATTATGAAAATCGACGTCCCAAGGTGAAGTAGTTTGGGCGTGGTCGAGTGGCGAGGTGACAGGCAGTGATGACATCGTGAAATATCAATCGGAATGGGCGACAACATCACGGCGATTGATGCCTGGATCGCTGTCGCCCTCGTCTTGCCGTTAAACGAGCGGAATCTCGTACGGCGACCGCCCCATGTTTGCAGACCAGGCATTCCTGGTGATCATCAGAACGGAAAATTTTCATGCAAGCTCTGACTCCGGAATTGCTTTCTGAAGCAACAGCAAAGCTGTTTGCGCAGCTTCCCGGGCAAGCCGCACTGACGAACTTCGCGCCGACACCGGAGGCGGTTCCGGTGACGCCGGCCAGCGGCTTTTCGCCGATGAATGCCGGAACTCCGTTTGCCTCTTCGTTTCCGTCGCAGCCTTCTGCGCCGACGATGGCCACGCCACCAGCGTTTCAGGGAACACCGACTCGTCCGGCGGGATTCCCGGCGGTACCACGAGTTGGATTTCCGAACGCGGAGTTACCAGCGGCGTTCGTTCCACTCTTTGAACCGCAGGTTCCCGTGAAGTCAATCACTGCGGAACCATTTGCGACTGCGGTGCCGGGAGTCTCTGGTTTCAGTTTTTCGGAATTTCCCATTCATCCGGGTCACACGTCATCGATTGCACATCCGGGAGACCTCAACACTTTCCGATCCAGCGAAGCGTCGCCCGCTGTTGATTCACACGACGGCTTGAAAGCGTTTGTGCAGCGGATTCAGTCCGGAGAAGCTTCTGGAGAGAAATCTCTGTGTGAAAGCAATCAGGATCTGGAACGTATCCGCCAGTCGTTCAAGTCTTCGAATACTCGCAACTCGCGTCCCGTCATCTTTGATGTTCATCAGATACGCAAAGATTTTCCAATCCTGCATCAGAAGGTCAACAATCACGACCTTGTGTGGTTCGATAATGCGGCGACAACTCAGAAACCGATTCAGGTCATGGAGACATTGTCGCACTTCTACTCCAACGACAATTCGAATATTCACCGAGCCGCCCATACTCTTGCAGCGCGAGCCACGGACGCTTATGAGGGCGCTCGAAAGAAGATTCAGAATCAGGTCGGAGCCAGCTCCCCGGACGAAATCATCTTTGTGCGTGGTACGACAGAGGGAATGAATCTCGTCGCCAACACTCTGGGAAAAGCACTACTACAGCCCGGCGATGAAATCGTGCTGTCTGAACTGGAGCATCATGCCAACATTGTCCCATGGCAGTTGATTGCGAAAGATCGCGGAGCGGTCTTGAAAGTCATCCCGGTCAACGACCACGGAGAAGTCCTGCTGGATCAATATCAGAGACTGCTGGGGCCAAAGACTCGGATCGTGAGCCTTACTCACGCTTCCAACAGCCTGGGAACAATCCTGCCTGTGGCTGAGATGACTCATATGGCTCGCCGAGTAGGAGCCAGGGTTGTCATCGATGGTGCTCAATCGATTTCGCACATGCCGATCAATGTGAATGAGATTGGATGTGACTTCTTCGTGTTCTCCGGGCACAAGATCTTCGGACCGACGGGCATTGGAGCGGTCTATGCTCGCCGTGAGGTTCAGGAGATACTGCCTCCGTGGCAGGGTGGCGGGAACATGATTCGCAATGTGACGTTTGAAGAGACAACCTACAGTGATACTCCCGCAAAGTTCGAAGCTGGCACCCCGAATATTGCCGACGCGGTAGGGCTCGGCGCGGCGCTGGATTACGTGAATCAGGTCGGGATTCACAATATCGGGCAATATGAACATTCCCTGCTTCAGTATGGCACCGAGCGATTGTCGATGATCAACGGACTGCGGATCATCGGGACGGCTCGCGAGAAGGTCAGCGTGATCTCGTTTGTGCTGGGCGACATGCCCCCGGAAAAGGTCGGACAGTTGCTCGACAAACATGGCATCGCGGTGCGATCAGGCCACCACTGTGCTCAGCCGTCACTGCGACGATTCGGCGTAGAAGCCACCGTTCGCCCGTCGTTTGCGTTCTACAACACCGTGGACGAGATCGACCATCTTGTGGAAGTTGTAAGAAGAATTCATAAGCGGTCCTGATTTTTGAGTTGAGAATCAGAACCACTGTTGTGAGTGAATTTTGACGGCTTTGCAACCTGATGAATTTCGATTGGGAGTGTCAGAAGATTTGAGATTTCAAATTTTAAATGTGAGATCTTCAAATCGTGCCAATCGCTGAAGTTTCCACCAAAGCTGTTTCCTGATTCGAGAAATTGGCCGCTCTGCAGCTCGCTCGGTAATCTTGAATTCATGTCATAGGATTCTGGCGAGAGTGGGATGCCCCAGCCTCTCAGCGATAGCCTTGTGTCGAGTTGATATGAACTTAAAGAACGACGTCGATGCGCACTTGAGGCTGACGGCGGCGAACAGGGATAGCACGATCCCAATAAGCCCGAGAAGCAACGGCATCTCTGTAATTCGCATGGCCAAGGAAAGGCAAATACCGTGCATAAGGAACCATTCATAGGCAATACGAGAGAAGGTGCTCGCAATCCTGGTGGGTGACTGAACCTTGATGGCGAACGTGAGCAGGATTGATGCGACAGCTCCGTAACGAAATTCAGGCTGGATCAGTGAAAGAAATGCGAGGCCCAGTGGCAATATTGGTGTCATATTCCTGTATAACTTTGGCCAGTAGGTGCAGATCGAATAGGCGAGAAAAAAGACGGCACCATGGCAATAGAGCGTGGCGTAGTTTTCATCTTTCAGCGTTGCGGTGACAAGCAAAAACAACGTAACGATTAAACTCAACCATCCACAGGATTTGTGCTTCGCGACGGCCACAGCAGCATACAGCACAAGCAATGGCGACAGAAACCATGTGGCAATGTTGATTAGTCTCTCGCCATGCGTAAAGTATCCAAAGCCGGAGAACTGGCAGACGACTTGCCATGCGTCAAACTCTTTTCGACCACCGATGGCCGCGAGGACAAATCCGATCCCGGTCACAATCCAAAAAGTTGGCAGTAGAAAACGCAAGCGATCAACGAACCATTCGAACGCCGGCCGCCGGGAAGTTGCTGCCAGGAAGCCACTGAGCATAAAGAAGATTGCGGTTCCGATGCGACCAATTCGAAAACCCGCGATGTCAATCCACTCATCATGGCTGCTGCAACTCAGTGTGTGCTGCACGAAAATTAATAGTGCAGCCAGAAGCCGAAGCTGATCCAGCCCATGAAGGTGGGTCCCGCGCGGCTTGTAATCCTCGCTCTTTCCCTGAACCAACCTCGTCATGCCGCCTACCGCCGTTCGACTGCTCATCACTGCCCATACGATCAAAATGTTTCAAACAAAGCATGACCTGACCAGTGTATTATTCAATCCGAAATCCCCTGGGCGACTAAGAAAGAGTGATGCGAAAATGCATCAAACCGTTGAAATCGCTGCCCGCATTCCGGAATTATGCGCCATTCAAGAGGAGTGCGAACTATTCGTGTCCACAACGCAAAGCAAACTCGACCGCGCCCGAGACGTGTTGATTTAATCGTTTAACCCGGATTATTCATAACTGGTTCAAATGAAAGGGCCATCGCTGCGTAGAAGTTGATGTCAACGAACAACTTACGGAAACACAGCGAGGCCACGGATGAGTATACACACTGTTGAGGGATTTGGATGT
>JAPLOA010000061.1 GCA_026400835.1 Planctomycetales bacterium
TTGGGCGGCCACATGAACCGAAAACATGACAGCCACCCCGGGTGGCTGGTCCTCTGGAAAGGATGGACTAAACTTCAGGCCATGATCGACGGAGCAAGAACCCAAGAAGCCACCCGGAAATGTGCCTAAACCTAAGGCTGAAGCCCGGGGCTGAATGCTGCCGCAGCTACGCTGCGAAACACAGCCCGAAACAACGGGCACACCACAGGGGCTTACCCCGATGGAAACGGACTCTTTTGCACTACGGTCCATACGAATTTGAAGTGGTACAAGAGCCCGTAAACCACCGGGGTAAACCTGGTGGGGAACTCAACCGAAAAGAACATGATCTCGTCATCAACACAACCTGAAACGCACGCCAGCCGCATTCGTCGAGCCATCCTGCTCATCGTTTTGCCGGTTGCGCTACACCTTGTCTGCGTGCGGCCAGTGGAACCTGTTTTTGGTGGTGACTCAAATCGCCATGTTGTGACATCGATTTTCTTTCGAGACCTTCTGACCGATACGATCACCACTGGTCACCTAAGCAATCCCAAAGACTACGCCGAACGCTATTACGAGCAATACCCGGCACTCGGGCTGTTAGTCTGGCCTCCGTTGTTTCACGGCGTATGCGGAGTCGCCATGCTGATCTTTGGAACGTCAGCCGACGTCGCGCGCTGGCTGGTCCAGCTGAGCTTCATTGTGTCGTGCTGGTGTGTGTATCGCATGGCACGTCGCATTCTGGATAATGACCTCGCTTCTGCCGTAATGATCCTGTACTCGATCGCGCCGTTGATCTTTGATTACAGTCGCGATGTGATGCTGGAAATGCCGGCTCTCGCTCTGGTGATGGTCTCCGTTGACCAGTTCGATCTCTGGTTAAGAGGCACTCGCCGTCGACATCTTTACTTAGCAGCAGGCTCTGCAGCCCTGGCGGCATTGACTCGATTCGATGCGGCGGTGCTCATTCCCTTCTATCTCATGATGTTCCTGCAGCGTGGCGGCTGGGGAAGGCTTTGGAGCCGACATGTTTTTATCGCCTCGGCCATCGCCATTGTGCTGGTTGGTCCGGTGTATCTGGTGATCGCAAAGGAGGTAGGCCATTTGCATGTTCGGCAGGCTGCGGAATCGGTCGGCGGTTCTGAAGATGGAACAGCGAACGCCTTTCTTGCGACAAAAAACCTTTGGTATTACCCGGTCGCAATTGTGGAACAATCTGGCTGGCCTGCCGCAGTTCTTTGTGTCCTCGGATTTGCACTTTCGCTGCGACGAAGTCACAGATTGCAGAATTCTGCATTCATCGCTCTGATGGTGGCGACGTATGTGACGTTCTCGCCTCTGGCGGAACTACGAGCACGGCATGCGATCTATTGGATGCCCTCCGTGGCTTTCTTCGCAGTCTGCGGACTGGAAGCGATTCTTGGCTTCGTACGCCGGACATTCTCCGGCGAGCGGCAGGGCGTCAGCCCTCCGAGTGCGACAGGAATTTCTCGGAGGGCTGACGCTCTGCCGCTCGCGGTTGGAGTGTATGCCATTCTGTTTGCCTCGACGGCGTTTGGGGCGATGAGTCTTCCGACTTACCGAGTCGAAGGTTATAGCTCGGCCGCCGCACAGATTCTTGAAAAAACCTCGCCCGGCGACAGCGTCTTCTTCGATGGCTGGTGGGATGGAAACTTCACGTACCACATGCGACATCTGGATCCTGGTCGTTCACGCTCTGTGATTCGAGGAGACAAGTTGCTCTATGACTTCGTCTGCGTGCCAACTACGGATTTTCAAAAGCACGTGGAGAACGATCGAGAAATCGTTGCCAAGTTTATTGAAGCGAATCCCAGATTTGTGGTGCTCGAGAATCCTCAGTTCTTTCAGACTATAGAGGTCGCTCAGGAACTGCGAGATCTGGTGAAGAATCATCCGGATATCTTTGAGCCGGTCAATCAGATCCCCGTGCAATCATCGATCGCACATCTGCCAGAGTTTCATATCGACCTACTGCGATTTAATGCTCAAGCCGCTAGCCAGTGGCTGCAACAAACCCAGTAATTTTAGAGCCCCAGGGCGAGCGGCAGGTCGTCAGCCCTCCGAGTGGGTATTGTCACCTTCCGCCATGTTCTCCATTTCGAATCTGAAATCTGAAATTTCAAATACTTAGTCGGACCAATTCCCATGTCACTTCGCATGCTCTGCATCTTTGGTACTCGGCCCGAAGCCATCAAAATGGCGCCGCTGGTACTGGCCGCGCAGAGGCATCCGAAGGTGACTCCGATTGTCTGTTTGACCGGACAACATCGAGAGATGCTCGATCAGGTGGTGAAGTACTTCGGCCTTAGAGTTGACCATGATCTGAATTTGATGCAGCCGAACCAGACACTGGCGGAACTGACATCGCGATGTTTGCAGATGCTGACGGGCGTGATTTCCGAAACGAAACCGGACTGCATTGTCGGTCAGGGTGATACGACGACCGCGTTGTGTGCCAGCATGGCGGCGTTTTATGCACGCATCCCTTTCATTCATGTGGAAGCGGGTCTGAGAACAGACAGCATTGAGTCACCTTTTCCCGAAGAATTTAATCGACGAGTCTGCTCACTGACGACAGCTCTGCATTGCGCGCCGACAGAGGCGGCTCAGGAGAATCTGCTTCGGGAAGGCTATTCGCCGAACGATGTCGTTGTCACGGGCAACACAGTACTGGACGCTTTGAAGTTGTCAGTGCAGCAGGAGCGAGCCAACTCATCGACATGGATCCAGAAGCATCCCGATATTGCTGGCCGACCGATGGTTCTGATCACAGCTCATCGACGAGAAAACCATGGCGAAGGAATTCGCAATCTTTGCTCAGCGATCGGTCAACTGGCCGACATGTTTCCAACGATTCAATATGTTTACCCAGTCCACATGAATCCCAACATTCGCGGACCAGTGCATGAAATTCTGGCCGGTCGCAGGAATGTTCATTTGATACCACCAGCAGACTACCCTGAGTTTATCTGGCTCATGGATCAGGCCACGCTGATTCTGAGCGACTCTGGCGGCGTGCAGGAAGAAGCTCCATCGTTGCGGAAACCAGTACTGGTGACGCGTGATTCGACAGAACGACCAGAAGCACTGGTAGCCGGTGCGACGAGACTTGTCGGTACAGATCCAGTTCGCATTGTCCGAGAAGTCTGCGAACTATTAACGAACCGCGATGCTTACGAAGCGATGCAGGTCGACGTCAATCCTTATGGCGACGGCAAAGCTTCCGAAAGAATCATCGACCTCGCCTGCCGACGATTGAGCCATCAAAACCAACTGGCTATGTCACGCTGATCAGGATCAGCGTATCGTCACGAAGTCGTTATGATTCATCAGCACATGCACGAGATTTTCTCTCGCGCGTCGTAATGCATCGGCAGACGGTTTCACTGGATTGGCAGTGCCTCCTGAAAAGCTTGTCAGGGCTGAACCGGCTGCCAGTCGCTCTGATTGTTGCTTCACGAATGCAAGACACTCGGAGCGTTCTTCTGCCGTGGGATCTCGCAACAACACGTGGCGGAATGCCAGCCCGATGAACGAAGTTGCAGTCTCCTCAGAATTATCCGCTGGCACTTGTTCGCTGAGCTTCCCGGCCAGAATTCGACTTTGCGCCAACGTCAGCGGACTATTGCTCATTGCCAGTGATTGCTGAGGAGAAATGCTTTCTGCTCGCTGATAACACTCCACCGGATTCGCGCTGTCGAACGTGGAGAGGAACGTCATCTTCTTCTCTTTCGACGTGCGGAAATAAACACTGCGACGAGCGAGCGTCAGGCCGGTGGCCGGGTCGAGATCAGCTCCGTACATTGTCGTATCCAACTGACCCGCAGTATAAAAGGTTGCGTCTCGAATGATCTCAGCTTCCATGCGATGGCTGTTCTGACGCCACAGAGCACGATTCTCCGGATCAATCTTTGCATTCGCAGTTGCCGTTACAACTTCAGATGAAGACGCGGCGGCCGATGACGCCAATTGATAAGTTCGACTCGTCACAATCAGTCGATGCAACGACTTCATCTTCCAGCCGCTTTCCATCAGCTCAATGGCCAGCCAATCGAGCAACTCCGGATGAGACGCAGGCTTTCCGTTCATCCCGAAATCAAACACTGTCGGTACCAGCGGCTGATGAAAATGTCGCAGCCACATGTGATTGACGGCAACTCGAGCGGTCAGCGGGTTGTCGGCACTGACGATCCAGCGAGCAAACGCGAGGCGGCGCCCGGAACTTGACGATGGATAAACCGGCGTGAACCGCGTGTACGCTTCAAACGGCTCTGCGGCCGCTTTCGCAGCCGTTTCAGCAGCAGTCTTTGCTGCTGCGACGGCTGCCTCAGCATCGGTAACAGCTTTTGTCTTTTTCTCATCAGCCGGCATTCCTTCACCGGGAAGTGCTGCCTTTGCTGCCGCAAGTGACTGTTCGGCCGTGACGAGCTTGAGGTCTTCCTGCAGCAGCAACCATGTTTTCTCTGCCTTACCGGCGGCTAACGACAGTTCTTTCGCATTGCCTGCTGGAGGCGTCGCATAGTTGGCCGCGTCGGCAGCAATTCGAGCGGACGTAAAATCCAGCAAACCCTGAGCGACCGCCTGCTTCTTTCCAGCCGTTTGGAGGACAGATTCTGCTGCCTTCAGATTTACCAGCAACGTCGCTTCGCTAATCTCAGCCGCATCTTTAACTTTAATCGCTGTGAACTCGGCCGTTGCATCATAGGTCCAGACATTCACACGTCCCTGAGCAGGACGTGGATTCGGCATTGGATAAGTTAACTGCAACTCACCGTTCAGCAGGATCTCAACTTGTGAACCGCGAACCTTCACAATCATTTGGTGATCGCGATTCAGCTCAATCGCCAATGGCTTCGATCCATTCGCCGGATACTGGTCGGCTCCATTGACTCGATGAGCAATCTGCAACTTCGAACCGCCCGAGCTGACATAGATGAACGTAAGGTTCTGGTCGTCCACAACGTCAAAGGCCAACCCGGCCGATTTGTAAACGTCACCACCGGTAATTCGAAACTTCAGGCTTGCTGTAAAGTCATTCGAAAGTACCTGCCGGCCTTTCATGCTGCACATGGCGTCGGCCGCATCGAGCTGCTTCAGGCACCCATCCTGATATTGCCAGTTACCTGTTCCGGGTTCCCAGATCTCCGGGCGAGCTTTTGAGAAATCATCGGCGAGCAGAGTTGTTGACTCAGCAGGCTCGGTCGGTCGATTCCTGAATTCAATCAAGGCCAACTGAGCTTGCTCGATCGCCTGTTTCGCGGCAATCAATGATTCATTCGCTGACTTCAATTCCGCTTCAGCGTTCTGACGTGCTTCTTCGACCACGAAAGGCTGCAGCCCGGGGTAATAAGAGCTGGCAGGAAGACTCACAGGCTCAATCGGAAGCTCACGGTTACCAAAGACAGCGGGAACGAGTGGAGCCAGAGGTTTATCTTTCAGAGGATTCTTCTCATCACCTCGGACAAACAACAGCGTCTGCGCAGCGGCGTTGGAGTCGTAGGCTCGCACGAGTCCATCCTTCACGACATCACTCTGGCCCGGTACTCGATCGGTGCGCACGTCATGCGGTTCGAAGATCGCTCGGAGACTGTAATATTCTGTCTGAGCCAAAGGATCAAACATATGGTCATGGCAGCGAGCACAGTTAAATGTCACACCCATGAACGCTTTGCCGGTGTGCTCGATCGTATTGTCGAGCCATGCGTTGCGATTGAAGACGTACCAGTTACGAACAAGATACCCGGTGGCTCGTGCGGCCTGCAGGTCATCCGGACAAGCTTCATCAGCCGCCAACATTTCGACAACCATCTGATCGTAGGATTTGTCAGCGTTCAATGATTCAATAATCCAGTCCCGCCAGCGCCAGATGTGCGGCTTGCTTTCGCGAACCTCGGCTCCGTAACCGTCCCAGTCGCTGTAACGCCAGACATCCATCCAATGCCGTCCCCAGCGTTCGCCATAATGCGGACTTGCTAACAACTGGTCGACAACTTTTTCATAAGCGTCCGGC
The DNA here is from genome assembly GCA_026400835.1 of Planctomycetales bacterium. Lineage (GTDB taxonomy): Bacteria > Planctomycetota > Planctomycetia > Planctomycetales > Planctomycetaceae > SXXK01. Next base: position 6,014 of record JAPLOA010000061.1, read on the forward strand.
GCAGAATCATTTTCAAAGGCTGCCAGTTGTTCCGGAGTTGGGGGCAAACCAATGAGATCCAGATAAAGGCGTCGCAGCAAGACATGTTTCGGCGCCGGAGCGATTGGAGCAAGCCCGCGAGAGGCATGCTGTTGAGCAACAAAGGCGTCGATGGGATGGATGGCCCCTGCTCCACCTTCATTGCCTGGTACGAGAGAACTTAAACCTTCCACATGGGGCACTGCCGCGCGGACGGGTTTTAAAAAGGCCCAGTGAGTAATCTGGTTTTCGTCGTCCGGAATCTTCGCCCCCTGGTCGATCCAGCGTCGCAGGATTTCAATCTGCGCAGACTCAAGAGGCTTACCTTCCTCGGGTGGCGGCATCTTCAAGTCACCAGCCTGGACCACGGCCTGAATTAATCGGCTCTCTGTACTGTTTCCCGGGATCAGCACCGGACCGCTGTCTCCACCTTTCATCAGGTGAGCAACACCATCAAGTCTCAAACCTCCGCTGGGCTCCGCTTCGTTGTGGCACATCGCGCATTTCGCGCGGAGGATTGGGCGGACATCTTTGACATAGTCGACGGGGACGTTGGAAGCATTTGCAGAACTCTCGGCGGGCGGTTTTTCGTCCGCGAAGAGGCTCAAATAGAAGCCGCAGGTCAGCAACAGAGGGACGCTGGAAATGGTGACAAGCACTGGTTGCATAGGATCAAACCAGACGTTTGTAATGAGGCGAGAAGCTGGGGCGGGTGGGATGCCGAACCGAAATTACCAGTTCGACATCCCTGGATACTACCCTCGAAATCGGCCAAAGCCAACAATGGAATCCCTCGGACGCATGCAGCAGGGGCCAAATTTGTGGCGAATGCGAAAAGACTGTCCACCATAGGCTCAACGGATTTGTGGAATTCTACAACATCATCGCGGGTCAATTGTGCAGCAGCCTGCTGGTATGATATTCCTCGGCAAATGACTGCCGCAGATGTGGTGGTTGCGGTCGCGACTTGAAATGGGAATCAGCTTTCTGTGGCTAAAAAGAAAAGCGTATCAACAAAAAAAGCGAAGGTGGCACCGGCAGACCCTGGCGATCTGCTGTCGATCCGTCGTAAGCGAGCGAAGTCGGTCATCGCGAGTTTGAAAACGCTGTTCCCCCAGGCCGAATGCGCGTTGAATCATGAATCTGCTTTTCAGTTGCTCGTCGCGACAATTTTGTCGGCACAATGCACTGATGAACGAGTAAATCAGGCGACTCCGGTGTTGTTTAGAATTTATCCCTGCGCCGCCTCATTGGCAAAAGCCACACAAGAAGACGTGGAGCGGATTGTTAAGCCGCTCGGTTTCTTTCGAAACAAAGCTGCCAACATTCGCGGAATGGCGCAGGCGCTTGTAGAACGTTTCCATGGAGAAATCCCGCAGGACATTGAAGAACTTATTACGCTGCCGGGAGTCGGCCGAAAAACGGCCAGCGTTGTCCTGGGAACCTGGTTTGGAATTCCCTCCGGGGTCGTTGTTGATACGCATGTCAAGCGCCTGACGAATCTTCTGGGTCTGACGTCATCAGAAAACCCGGAGATTATCGAACGCGATCTGATGGCGTTTATCCCGCAGTCGGAATGGATCGAGTTTTCTCATCGTCTGATTCATCATGGACGACGAACCTGTATCGCTCGCCGCCCGAAATGTACCGAGTGTGGTTTGCTGCCACATTGCCCTCGGACCGGGTTAAAACCGCTGGAAGAACTGTAAGCAAATTCCCGGAAGACCTCCCGTCGGCGGAGCGACGGGTGTACCGTACACCCCGTCGCTCCGCCGACGGGAATTCCTCGCTCCATCAATTACCGTGAGTATTACTCAATGCACATATTTCCGCAGTCGTCGCCAATCTCTGCGTTGGCTTCAGAAATTCGCGACGGTGTCAGTCAGAAGACGGGTTCTGGAATGCATTGGGACTCCCGCAGATTGGGGGTCGCCATTGCTTTATTGTTGCTGACGTCTTCTCTGACGATCGCTCAGGAATCGGACGCCGTGATTGAAGGGGCATTAAAGTCGGTTGCTGATCGCCGCGACGTGACATGGCAGATTGCTCAGAAAATCTGGCTGGCTGCGGAGCCCGGTTATCAGGAAACGGTTTCGTCTGCATTGCTGGCTGACGCGGCTGAAGCGGCGGGCCTGAAAGTCAATCGTGGAGTTGCGGAAATCCCGACGGCGTTTACGGCCGAGTTCGGTTCGGGCACGCCTGTGATTGGAATACTTGGCGAGTTCGATGCATTGCCAGGATTGTCTCAGCAAGCTCAACCTGAGCCGCTTTCTCGCGATGATGGCAATTCGTTTGGGCACGGCTGCGGTCATCATTTGTTTGGCTCGGCATCATTGTCGGCCACGATTGCGATCGCCGAACAAATCAAGGCGGGTACGATCAACGGCACGGTGCGATTTTACGGATGCCCGGCGGAAGAAGGTGGCAGTGCAAAAGTATTTATGGTCGAAGCCGGACTCTTCAAAGATTGCGATGCGGTCATGCACTGGCATCCTTCAAGCAAGACATCCGCTGGAGATCGTTCCAGCCTTGCTCGAGTCGCCGTCAAGTTTCAGTTTCGCGGCCGAACAGCTCATGCGGCCGGATCTCCCGAGCAGGGACGTTCTGCATTGGATGCTGTTGAGCTGACCAATCATGCAGCCGAACTGATGCGCGAACATACTCCTGAAGAAACTCGCATTCATCATGTCATTACCAGTGGTGGCGATGCGCCGAACGTGGTGCCGGCATTTGCTGAAGTTTACTACTACATTCGGCATCCTGAAGCGAAGTTTCTGAAGCCGCTGTATTCACGACTGGAGCTATGTGCAAAAGCCGGAGCGTTAGCGACTGAGACTGAGTTGACGATTCGCTACGAAGGGGGAATTCGAGAAATCCTGCCGAATCAAACACTGTCGAATATGGCTCGTCGTCGCCTGGCTGAGCTGAATGATTTGTCCTACAACGAAGAAGAACAGCAGTTTGCCGCGCGTCTGCAGCAGCATCTTTCTGAACCCGTTTCTTTGGAAGCCGTGAGTCGAGTCGAAGACGTTGATGGAACGATCGGTAAGGGTTCGACGGATGTGGGAGATATCTCGTGGGTTGTGCCGACGACAGGCTTCAGCACATCCTGCTGGGTACCGGGCACGCCAGCTCATTCGTGGCAGGCCGTCGCTGCAGGTGGAACGTCAATTGGTGAAAAAGGAATGCACCTGGCCGCTCGAGTTCTGGCGGCAACCGCGATTGATATGTTTCGCAGCCCGGAGTTACTGCAGCAGGCAAAAGAGGAGTTTCAGAAACGTTTGGGCAATCAGAAATATGAGTCATTGATGCAACCCAATCAGAAGCCTCCGCTTGATTATCGAAATGCACCAAAGTCATAACCAAACCCTTCAACAGCCTGCTGTGGCAAGTTTCTGCTGAGGATCGTTGAAAAATGCCGTCTGCTCTTTATGGTCTGCGCAAATTGCTACGAGCAAAGTTGCCGCGTAAAAGGACGTTGCATTCCGCGGTGCTGTTCTGTGTCTTGTGTAAAATTCTGTATGCTATGGCGTTGCTGCAAACAGAGTCCAGGGTAGCGGCATCAGAGAAAGCTCAGGAAGAACTTATCTGGTTAAGGAACGAAAAACTCAAAGTTGGACTTAGCCCGTCATCAGGTGGTGCGATTGCCTGGATAAGTGCCGTTGGTGCCGATCGCAGCCTGATCAACAGTTTTGATCGTGGTCGATTGGTTCAGCAATCATGGTACGGCAAAGAGGATGGCTCGCTGTGGAACAAAACGCCGTGGCGATGGAATCCGGTTCAGGGTGGTGACTGGCGAGGCAAGTCGGCCGTTATTCTGGAACAGAAGCACGAACCGACAACTTCGTGGGTAAAGTCACAGCCATTGCACTGGGCCACGGGCGAACTTTTGTCAGAATGCACGATGGAGCAGACCGTGACGCTCAAGGATGAGATGCTGCATGTGCGTTTTCGCGTTCAATATGCCGGCAAGGAGACGCACACCGCACAGCACCAGGAGTTGCCGGCATTCTTTGTCGACTCTCATCTGGCAACTTTGGTGTTCTACGACGGAGATGCACCGTGGACAGGTGCCGCTGTGAAAAGAACTCAACCTGAATTCCCAAACGAATATAAGAAGATCACGGAACACTGGGCGGCCTATGTCGGTGCGGATGATCATGGAATCGGCTGTTACGTCCCAGTCGCAGATGACCTGACCTGTTACCGGTTCGGCAAAGACATGGATTCACCGGGAAGCTGCTCGTACTTTGCTCCGATCAAGACATTGGCGATTGTTCCCGGCTTTCAATGGGAGTACGACGTCTGGATTACGCTCGGGTCGGCTAATGAGATTCGCGACAGGTTTCAGCGGGTATCTCGAGAAAATCAGAGTTCCGGCCTGTGAGGTCAATGTTTCTTGCTGTTCACGAGAGACTCAGCAATTCGAGCCTGAACGGCATTCAGCAGCCTTGATTCGGAGACCAAAAGTTGTCATCCTTCCCCGCTTCGATTTTCCGCGCACACCTTGCGCCGGGCCGCTGAACAGTGGTTCATGGTCGCCGAAGGCTGCGTTTTTGCAAATTCCGTGATGAAATTCGGCTGTAATGTCGATTGCAGGGAATCGAGTTTCTCCGTTTTTGGCCCTGAATTGAGTGTTTTCGGAGTTTATAGAGATGCACATTCGCAAAGGTGACACTGTTGAGGTCGTTTCTGGAGACGACTCCGGTAGTCGTGGCACCGTGCTGTCCGTAGATCGCAAGAACGGAAAAGTGGTTATTGAAGGAGTCAATAAGGTCTACAAGCACGTTCGCCGAGGCCACCCGAAGAGTCCACAAGGTGGACGTCTGCACATCGAGCTGGCAATTGACGCTTCGAACGTTCAGTTGATCTGCCCAGAAACTGGCAAGCCGACTCGCGTTGGCGTGAAGATCAACGCCGACGGCAGCAAGGAACTGGTTTCCAAGCGGAGTGGCGCCAGCATTCGACAACTGTCTCCGGCCAAGAAGTAATCGTAGAGTCGCCCTGAGCGTTTTCTGCTGAAATCACAAAAAGGATTACGAAGCGACTGCTTCGTAATCCTTTTTTCGTTGATCAGGTTGTATCCATCGGCGGGATCAGGAAACATCCGGCAATAGAGATGCTGATGTGTTTCTGCTCGACGACTGAGGGGGTGCTTTGTGGTCAATCCGATTCACTCGTGGCGATGTCTGCTTGAGCTCAATTCTGCCCGTCAGATAGTGAAGGGATCTCCTGACGATCTTGGTGCCGCGATTGGTCGAGCCTCCGACCTGCGAATCGGGACGGAGTTCATTCACAACGAGCACATCGACGTCACATCATCCAGTTCAGAACGCATTCGTGAAGTCGCTGAGTTCGGCGTGACTTATCGCATCAACAACTCCTGGAACGCGGGGGTGATGAGTTTGCGGCAGCCAATTGAATTGCCAACAGGATTTGGCCCACGTCCTTCGATGTCGTTCTTTCTCTACAACCAGGATGGAACACAGGGCATCGCTCGCCCGTTTCTTGATGGAACCCCCACCGTTGGCCAACGAGGCGCAGCGATCGCAGAAGCTCCCGCTGATATGCCAAAGTATCATGTCGAGAACGCATGGGATGCCGAGACCAATGCGCCGAGCCATAACTTTGTCTACGACTTTGACGTATTCCGTTTCTGCGTGCGTGACGACTGGCAACAGGTTCTGCAGAACTCGTCTGACGGCACTGTCCTGTCAGGATCGCTCGAGGATCTGATTGAGGCGTTCTCTGCTGGCTGCTCAATCAAACTCGGCATTGCAGGGTTATGTGATTCGCTGGCGAATCCCGGAGAAGACTCAATCGCTCACGAAGTCTTCGTGCAGGGTGGATCAGCGTATTACTACATGGAGCAGAAGCTGTTCATGATCGGAACTCATCCGGTCGTTCGCATTCGTCCGACTGTCCCGATGCGATACTCCAGCGACGCCTGGGACTTCGGCTGGCTAATGATCCGCACCGACGGTCACACGGTCTACCGTCGCTGCGATCCACACACGCTTCAGTTTTCAGACCATGTGAGCCAACATGGGATTCGATGGTTTGTGAGATGATCTCAACACGTGCATGTTAACGTTGATGGAACGGTGATGAATAGCAATATGATTGCCATCTGCCGGGCAAGTGAGTGAAGTAGTTGCGTCTGTCGTTCTCCCTTGCAACGGGATCTTCACAATTTAATGGCTCAGAAAAGCCCAGCGATACATAGAGATATCGTCAGAATCCGACTTCCCAGTCGATCCTCCGCTATTTACTATGGGGGAGCAAATCACGTAACACGCAGCGTGTATGCAGCCTTGACTAGCCCCAGTTCCTTTCAGGAAAGCCGCCAATACCACCATTCGTCTCGCTGGCGAGTTTTGTTAAGCGATGCTTCGGGGCCTCGCGGAATCACCGCCGTCGAAAAATAGCCAGGGGGGGGCATGTGGCTGGTTTGGAGCGACTGGAGGAACGCGTATTGCTTGACGGTTCCGGTGCCAATAGTCCGGTTGATGTTGCAACGGAATTGGGCAACGCAGAAACGGCAGCAGCGAACGCGCAACAAGCATTCACGACAGCATTGTCGACCGCTCAAACAGCCTCAAATGGACTGCATTCAACATTTCAGACGTCGACTGCTCAGACGCAGGCAACACTGAACTCCGCGATCGAAGGTGCGACAACGACGTTGCAAACTTCCATCGCAGGAGCAGAGACTGCCTTTAACACGGGAATGCAAAGTGTGCAGCAAACCCAACAGCAATCTGAAGCTGCGAATGTGGCAACGCTGACTGGCACCGGGGCTCAACTCAACTCCGCTTACACTTCGTCCGTTGAAGCGGCAAATGGGGCCTTGACGACGACGATCACAACCGCCAGCGGAGCGTATGATGATGCGCTCGAAGGGCTGAACTCGACCCTGACTCAAGCGACTGCGACCGCGACATCCACTTTCAATACGGCCATGGACGCAGCCGAAGCAATTTTCGATTCCGGTTCCGCCGCTGCCGAAGTCACGTTCAACACCGCATCTCAATTGGCCACGGCAACGTATACGGCCGCGAAGAACGCTGCAACAACTGCTTTTGAACTTTCTACTGGTGCAGGTCCGACGGGCGCTGCAGGAATACGCGCTGCAGCGATCTCGTCCGCCACGGCTGCAAGAGACAGTGCTCTCGCGGCGAATCCCGGTGCGGTGTACGATCCGGTTTCA
>JAPLOA010000036.1 GCA_026400835.1 Planctomycetales bacterium
GTTAACCTGGGAGGGCGAGGCTCCTGCCGATCCACTGCACTGCGGAAACGCGCGGCTCGGCAGGAGCCTCGCCCTCCCGGAATTGCACTTCGTTGCGAGCTACCGAAATCCGAGACTGCACCCCTGACGCTATGCCGCTCGCCTGCCGCTGGTTTTCCGGGGAAAGAACGATAAGCTCTCCCGGATCATCTGAATTTCGAAGGCGAGATGCCCCGTAAGATATTCTGATACAGATTCAAACACGGGTTGGCTCTGCGCTGCTGACATTGACTTGCGAGATGTTGTTTTATGGCTGACGCGGCTCCGAACTCAACAGGCACAATGGCCGCTCAGGACTTATTGGCCGCACACGCGCCGGAACCGCGTGATCATGGGTGCCTTCCCAACTGGGGAACCGGTGATCTTCCGGAACCATTGCCGTTTACGATTCGCAATATCTTTCGAACCATCGGTCCCGGAGCGATCCTGCTGGCGGGTTCCATCGGTGGTGGCGAATGGATCGTGGGGCCTCTGACGACCGTTCGGTACGGAACAGAGATCCTGTGGGTAGCCACGGCCGGGATTTTTCTCCAGATGATTTTCAATCTGGAAGCTGTGCGATACACGCTCTACACAGGCGAACCAGTACTCACCGGAATTATGCGACTCAATCCCGGCTCAAAGTTCTGGGGTGCGTTTTATATTCTGATCGGCATCATTCAGCTGGCGACTCCCGCATTGGCACTCGGATGTGCGAACGTCCTGTTCACCGCGTATTCGAATGAGATGCCAAAATCCAACGGCAGTGATGGCAGCACAGTAATGTGGATCGCCTATGGAGTTCTTGCATTAACAATCGTTCTGCTGTTGTCCGGCAAGTCGATTGAACGAGTGCTCGAGAAGCTCTCATGGGCCATGATCATTTTTATCTTTGTCTTCCTGACAACGGTCAATGTGTTGTTTGTTCCGCTGGAAATCTGGATTCGCACGGCCAAAGGTTTTATTACTCCCGGACAATTGCCACCGAATATGGACTGGGCGTTGCTGGGAGTTTTCGCGGCGACGGCCGGTTCGGGTGGACTTGGAAATCTGGCCATTTCAAATTGGTGTCGAGACAAGGGTTTTGGCATGGCCGCCTGGACCGGATCCATCGGCGGAGTTTTAGCTGACGGTCATACGGAAGTGACGGCGATTGGGCGAGTGTTCAGGCCGACGGCCGACAACATTCGGCGCTGGGGAACGTGGTGGAAGTATACCTTGCTGGATCAGTCTGTCCTGTGGGCCATAGGCTGCGTCATCGGGATGTTTCTCAATGTGAATCTGGCCCTGGCGATTGTTCCGGCCGACAACATTCCAGCTGACAATGCCGCCGGTGCGTTTCAGGCTCGGTTTATGGCCGATCAGCTTTGGCACGGTTTCTGGGCATTGACTCTGATCAATGGGTTCTGGATTCTCTTTTCGACGCAGCTTGGCAACACAGATTGCTTGACTCGAGTCGTCTTCGACGCTCTGTGGGCGGGATGGCCGAAGCTGCGCCGCTTTTCTTCGAGGGTGATTTACGCGGCGCTGTTGGCTGTTTTCGTGTGCTGGGGTGTGATTGCGTTGGCGATTGGCGACAGTGTTGTCAGCCTGTTCAAGATCCTTGGCCTCGTGGCGACGCCAATTCTGGCGATCGGGGCGTTTCAGATTTTTCGAGTCAATATGCGGTTTCTCCCGGCGGAAATTCGCCCCCCGATCTGGCGTCGAGCCTGCCTGCTGCTGTGCGGAGTGATTTACGCGATTCTGGCAGTTGTGTGCATTCCCATGCAGATAATGACCATGCTGGGCTACAAGTGATTGCAGAAGAAGAAGTGATTACCCGTTCACCATTATCATCTCAGAGGCGGAAAAACGGAGCGCCTCGGGACCACACGACTTGGATAATCCTGTTCCCGGAATGAATTCGGGCTAAAATTGGAACGAGCGTTCCAGGTTCCTCCGTTTCGATGAACCTGTCGTCCAGCATAATCAGGTGCTGCCGACTATTCTTTGCACGGTATGATTCGAGGCTGGGTGTTTGCAGGTTAAATCAGTGGGACCGCAGTCTGAATCGTAATCGTGCACAGAATTATGTGCCCGATCTTGAACGGGGTTTCACCAGCGACGATATGTGGACAAGGAAACTATGAAGCCTTCATTTCGCTGCCCATCCTGTGACGCAAAATTCCGTGCCGACGAAAAACACGTCGGCCGACGCGTTCGCTGCCCCAACGCAGAATGCGGTCAGCCCGTCCTGTTGACTCTGGAACCCACGGACGCCGCACCGTGGTCACCTGCTCCGAAGGCCAGGCTGGTCGCTGACCAGAAGCCCGTCCAGAAACCAGCAAGCCCCGCTCGGCCGACTGTTCGTTCGGAAGAAAAAGAACTGAGCGCTGCTGCGCCGCCGGTACGTTCGGCTGCGTCGAAAGCGAACAGCTCAAGCAGATCCCGAACTGGGGATCGAAAGACGTCGAAGTCTCGTTATGAATTGCAGAGTCCATTGAAGCCGTTGTTCACGGGATTGATCGCAACGACACTCATCGGCGGAGCGATTCTGGCGGGGTATTCGTTCTTGACGAAGCCAGCCGAGACTTCTGACATCGTCGCGCGGACAGATGCGAAATCCGAACAATCACAACCCGCTGCGGCAACCGCAGCAGTGGCGAACGACGAGGCATATTCCGCGTCGGCGAGGGTGAACGGCGTTCCGGGAATGTCGCTGGCCCTTGGTGCTGCTCAGCCGACCTCTGTCGTAGCAGGAGCCACCTTGCGGCAGAATGCCGCAAGGCAGCAGAAGCTGGAAGAGAAAGTCATCCCGTTTCTTGCGAAGCACTGCGCGGATTGCCACAACGCCACTGAACAGGAGGGCGGGATTGCTCTGCACGATCTGGAGTCGGTCGATCAGTTGCTGAAGGATCGAAAGAAGTGGGAACGTGTTTATCGCATGATCAACGCCGGCGCAATGCCTCCGGCCAGTTATGATCCGAAGCCCGAGGAGCCTGTTCGCAAGGAAGTTGTGGATGCTCTTTATGACGAGCTATACAACTTCGACTGCAGTCTTTTGCATCATGCAGGTCGATCGACTTTGCATCGCCTGAACCGAGCTGAATACAACAATACGATACGCGATCTTTTTGGAGTCAAGCTAACTCCGGCCGACAAATTTCCTCAGGATGACGTCGGTGAAGGTTTCGACAACATCGGCGATGTGCTGAGCCTGCCGCCGTTGTTGATGGAGAAGTATCTGGATGCGGCCGAAGAAGTCGCTGCGGCTGTCATTGATACGCGGGATTTCTCCAAAGGCAGCACTCAGAGGTTTGATGCTGCTCAGTTCAAGTCAACGCTCGATGGCAACATCAATGAACAGGGCTTCTACGTTCTGCACACGCGAGGAACGGTTTCAGTCACTTATGACGCAGTTGCCGATGGGACTTACAAGGTGCGGATCGAGGCGGCTCAGACGGAAGCCGGTCCGGATCCATCGAAAATGGAATTGCTGATTGATGATAAGCCCGTGAAAGAGTTCGAAGTCAATGGCCACCGCAAGCCAGTCGTTGTCGAGCATGATGTCAGGATTGCCGGTGGTAAACGCACAATCGGCGTGGCGTTTACCAATGACTTCTATGACGAAAAGGCTCCGGAGAACCGACGCGATAGAAACCTTGGCATTAAGTTCGTCGAAATCATCGGTCCGGAAGGCGGGGGCGCTCCGCAGTGGCACGAGACGCATCGTCGATTCGTCACCGCTGTTCCTTCGGAATCTGTTTCTGTGAAGTCGGCTGCCGCTACCGTGCTGCGCCCGATGTTGTATCGAGCATTCCGTCGTCCAGTGTCGGACGCCGAAGTCGATCGCTTTGCGTCTCTGGTGGAACAGACTGTAACTCAGCACAAAGAAACCTATGAGTATGGTCTTTTCATAGCCGTGCAGGCGATGCTGGTGTCGCCCGAGTTTCTCTTTCGGAAAGAAGCGGATCCGGAAGCGAATCAAACGGAGCGAGTCCTGAATGAGTACGAAGTGGCGGCTCGGCTGAGTTATTTTCTGTGGAGCAGCATGCCGGATGATCAACTGTTTCAGCTCGCGGAAAACAAGCGCCTGCTGGATCGTTCGGTTCTGCGTGAGCAAATCGAACGCATGTTGCGTGATGAAAAGTCCGCTTCGCTGGGGCAGAATTTTGCTTCGCAGTGGCTGAACCTTCGCAACCTTGCGGACGTGCGGCCGAATCCGGAAGTGTTCCCCGAATTTGATGACGCTCTGAGAGCGTCGATGGGGCAGGAAACGCTCATGCTGTTCAACACGATCGTTCGTGAGGATCGAAGTGTCGACGAGTTCCTTGCCGCCGATTACACATTTGTGAATGAACGACTTGCCAAACACTACGGTATCAACGGCGTGACCGGCGATCAGTACGTGAAAGTTTCGCTGCAGGGTACGAATCGCTCGGGCGTGTTGACGCATGCAAGCATTCTGACGCTGACTTCAAATCCCGGACGAACGAGTCCGGTGAAACGCGGCAAATGGATTCTGGAAAACATCCTTGGTGATGCACCGCCGCCGGCACCGCCGGGCGTTCCGCCCCTCGAAGAAAGCACGAAAGACGTGACAGGCCTAAGCCTTCGTGAACGTTTAGAACTGCATCGTAAAGATCCAGGTTGTGCCTCCTGTCACAAGGCCATGGATCCACTCGGGATGGGGCTGGAGAACTTTGACGCCGTTGGTCGCTGGCGAGAAAAAGATGGCGAGAAGCCTGTGGATGCTTCGGGTGATTTGCCGTCCGGAGACAAGTTTTCAGGACCGGCGGAACTGATGACAATCATTCGCAGCCGTCAGGAAAAATTCTCGCGAACGTTGATTGAGCGTTTGCTGGTCTATTCCCTGGGACGGGGCCTTGAGTACTATGACAAGTGTGCGGTTGATCAGACGATGGATCTGATGAAAGAACGAGGGAATCGATTTTCTGCACTTGTCGAAGGAATCGTGACATCCGATGCTTTCCTGAAGAAGAGTTTGAACCGAGAAACGAATATCGGAGCGGTACAGTAGTAGTCAGTTATTTTGAAAGGGAATGGCTCAAACATGAAGTGTCAAAAAACTGGTATTACAACGACATTCAGTGGGACAATTATCGCTCTGATTTCGCCTCGAAGAGGCGGCAGCAAATAACCCCACGCTTTAGCCTGGGGGAAGTCATTTGATGGTGAACGTGAAGCCGTGAAACGGCGACAGCAATGTGTTGATATTGCTGAAAAAATCATCGCTGTCGCCGTTTCACGGCTGTTGGATTGTGTTTTGCCTCCCACCCCAGGCTGAAGCCAGGGGCTAAATGCTGCCGCAGCTTCGCTGCGAAACACAACCTGAAATAACGAAAAAAACTTGCGCAATCCCCGTATTATCCCGCCTACTGTCATCTAATGATCGCCCTGATCTTTACAGGAGTTTCAAAATGAGCCAACGACATCTTCATCGCCGTACTGTTCTTCGTGGCATCGGGACAGGCCTTGCTCTGCCGTTGATGGACATTATGCAGCCTGCGAAAGCGGCTATGGCCGATGGTGCAGTTGCGAATGCTCCGGTCCGCATGGCATGCCTGTTCTTCGCAAACGGAGCCATCATGGACAAATGGCGGCCCACCGGGGAAGGAAAGAACTTCGAACTCTCGCAGACGTTGTCCCCGCTGGCTGAAGTGAAGGACGATCTGCTGGTTCTGGAAGGATTGACGCAACACCACGCCCGCGCGAATGGCGACGGTGCCGGCGACCATGCTCGCAACGCCAGCGCGTTTCTGACGGGGGCTCAGCCGAAGAAAACTTCCGGAGCCGACATTACCGTAGGACAGTCGATTGATCAGGCGATTGCGGAGCGTGTTGGATCGCAGACCAACCTGTCGTCCATTGAACTGGGGATTGATCGTGGTCGCAACGCCGGGAATTGTGACTCCGGGTATAGTTGTGCTTACTCTTCCAACATTTCATGGAAGACAGCGACAACTCCGTGTGCCAAAGAAGTGAATCCACGCGCGGCATTCGAACGTTTGTTCGGCAGTCCGCAAACTGCAGCCGATCAGGAACGCCGCAATCGGAATCGCAAAAGCATTCTTGATTTCGTAAGCTCCGATGCAAAACGCATTGAAGCCAAACTGGGCGGTGCCGATCGTCGTAAACTGGACGAGTATCTGTCCAGCGTGCGTGATCTTGAACTGCGAGTGGCTCGTGCCGAAAAGAGTTCTAAGGAGATTCCGGAACTGGCGTTGCCGGATGGTGTTCCTTCCGAACTGAAAGAACATATCAACCTGATGTTCGACATCCTGACTCTGGCGTTCCAGACGGATACGACTCGCGTAGCCACCATGATGCTGGCCGATGCGGGCAGCAATCGCACATATCCGGACGTCGACGTGAAGGATGGCCACCATGAACTGTCTCATCATGAAAAAGATGAGTCCAAGATGGAGCGAATTTCCCGCATCGACAAATACCTTGTCGAGCGATTCGCTTACTTCCTGAAGACGCTGAAGAACACGAAGGAGGGCGATTCGAATCTGCTGAACAACAGCATGATTCTCTACGGAAGTGCGATCTCCGACGGCAATCGCCACAACCATGACGACCTGCCGATCCTGCTGGCTGGACGAGGTGGCAATACGATTCAGTCCGGGCGTTACCTGAAACTTCAGAACGAGACGCCTCTGAATAATCTTTACGTTTCCATGGCCGAACGCATGGGCGCACCGATCGAAAAGCACGGCGACAGCAAGGGGAAACTCGATCTGGCGTGAGGCGCTTCTTCTTAGCCTAATTCGCGAGAATTTGGCGACTTTGCAAGCATATAGATCAAACACAAAGTGGGCCGGTGCAGTCTGATGGCTGCACCGGCCCAAATCTTTTGCAGTGAACGTTATTGAGCGTTCGAAAGCAACTCCTCTGAAACTCTAAAATGAATGTTGCCTGAAGCCAGCACTACGGAGCGAACTCAAATGCATGCTGGCTGAAGCCAGCACTACAGAGCGAAACGGAAAACGGAATCCATAACTCAGTCTCTTATCGCCCCGACAGCAATGCGTTGCAGGTCCGCTCGCAGTTCGGATGCATCACCACTGCCGAAATTCTGGCGAGCGACCAGCAGGATAAAGATCATTTCCTGCTTCGGATCGATCCAGCCCTGAGTTCCAAACGCTCCGCCGTGGCCAAAGGTTCCGGGTGACAGTATTTCGGTAACTCCCACGGGTTGACGCACAAGGCAAAAGCCGAGCCCCCAGCCATTGCCGGGTGTAAATCCAGTAGAAAGCTCCCCGGACTGCAACGATGTCATCTCTTTCACTGCGTCAGCAGTGAGAATGCGTTTGCCGTTCAGGTCACCACCGTTCAACACCATCTGATAGAAGCGAACAAGATCACTCGCCACGGAATACAAACCGCCGGACGGATTTGGCGATGTCTCCGGAGTCACTTCGAATAGCCAATGGTTGCCCGGCTGCAAATCCTTCTTGTCGGCTGTTGGCTGATACAGAAGAGCCAGCCGATCAAGGTTTTCTTTTGACGGATGAAATGTGGTCTGATTCATTTCCAGGGGAGCGAAAATACGTTCGATCAGGAATGCGTCGAACGATTTCCCGGAAACCACTTCGACGACTCGCCCTGCTACACTCAAGCCCGGGCCGTATTGCCATTTTGTTCCCGGCTCGAATGCCAGCTCTGTTTTCGCCAAAACGTTCGCAGTGTTCTCCAGTGAACCAACATTCCGCTGATCGCTGACCAGGCCGTTGGTGTGCATCAGGCAATCACGAATCGTGATTTCTCGCGCAGGCGATTTGCCGCCGGTGACTTTTGTGTTCTTGAAGGCCGGGATGTATTTGGAAACCGGATCATCCAGCTTCAGTTTTCCTTCGTCCTGCAGAATCATCATGCTTGCGGCCGTGATCGGCTTGGTCATCGACGCAATTGCGAACACGGTGTCCGTCTTCATCGGACGATCGGCCGCAATGTCTGCCTTCCCGACGGCTCCCAGATGAACCACGCGACCGCGGCGAGCCACCAGCGTCACTGCTCCCGACGTTTGCTTTGTATCGACAAAGTGATGCATGCGAGCGTCGATCTTCTTAAGTTCTGCGGCATCAAGAGCCGACTCGGCAGGATTGCCTTCCACGATCAGACCGGCATCGCGACTTTCTGCGGTGACCAATTGATCCGTGGGATTCTCCGTCAGAATCAACCCTCGCCACTGAACCTCCTGAGCGACTTTATTGGAATGCAGTTGAAGTCCGATGGGGCCAGCAATGCAGGTTTCCGGTTGAGGATCAGACCAGTCGGCGACAAGCTGACCGTTGACCACATGACGGATACGATGACCGGAGGCCAGAATCTCCATGCGATTCCAGTCGTGCTGCTTTCCGACTTTCTGCGCCACACCCAGCGTATCCTTGAACACACTGTTGCGGCCAAACAGGTCGTAGTAACCATACGCGGACGGATACATCACAAGATGTCCCTGAAACGTAAACGGCCCTTCGTCTTTGGTCACGGTCTTGCCCCAGAACGCGATGCCGGAGTGCATTTCACTTGTGACCAGACGGCTCTCAAAGATCAGTCGAAAGTTCTTGTAAGTCTTTTTCGTCAGCAGGTACGTGCTGGACTTCGGTGCATTCTCCTGAGAGTTCCGCCCGATGATAACGCCGTTTTCGACGGAGAAGTAATTGTCCGTGAATCCATCCCAGCCATCAAGGTTCCTGCCGTTGAACAGTGAGACCGGAACCTCGCCCGCAGGAAGCATCTCTATCCGGGACTGACTCCAGTCATCCGCATTTGAGGACGTCGCCAGCAGCATGGCCGCGGCGAAACAAACGAATTGAAGTTTCATAAATGTTCTCGTGGTGGTGGGAGGAAAAAGCAACGGCCCTGAACTCTCTGCTGACTTGACAACAAACACCATCCGCATGCTAATCCCCGTTCAACGGCGACGCGAGTCACGCGGAGCTGCGTTGCAACGATGCCGGGGAATCATTGATGTCAGAAGAATTATTTTCGGTCGCTGGTCAGAATGTCGTCGTCACCGGCGGAAGTCGAGGGATCGGTCGAGCGATCGCGGAAGGCTTTGCAGCTCGCGGGGCCATTGTCCTGATCTGTAGTCGAACTCAGGAATCAGTCGAGGCGGCCCTGAAGGAAATGCAGGACGCCGGGCTCAAGGCTGACGGAGTCGCTTGTGATGTCAGCGACGAACAGCAGATCTTAACGACGGTCCAGACCGCGATCAGTCGTCTGGGGCATATCGATACTCTCGTCAACGTCGCCGGAGTCAATCGCCGCAAACGAGCCGAGACAGTCACCGCCGACGACTACGATTTCATTTTCGACACCAATCTTCGCGGCGCGTTTCTGATGTCTCGGGAAGTTGGCAAGCACATGATTGAGCGAAAGTCCGGGGCACAGATCAATATTGAATCACTTAATACGTGGATGCCTCTGAAAGGTGTCGTGCCTTATGCGATGAGCAAGTTCGGCATGCAGGGGATGACTCGCGGACTGGCTCTGGAATGGGGCCGACATGGCGTTCGCGTCAACAGTCTGGCCCCGGGATTCATTCTGACTGATCTGACTCGCAAGTTATGGTCAGATCCGGAAATGCAGGCCTGGAATCAAGCCAACGCGCCGCTGGGGCGTTTGGGAGAGCCGGAAGACATGGTTGGCACCGCGATTTTTCTGGCTTCAAAAGCGTCGGCTTTTATGACCGGACAGACATTGTACGTTGACGGAGGCTTCTCGGCGGGCTGGAGTTGGCCGATCCCGCTGACTTGAAGGCTCTGCAATTCAGGACGACATCATTCCAACAGGGCGAATGATCGACACAATCGGACCCGGATTTGGCGTGAACGCGAGCCGGTGAGATTTCTGATTCAAGTCGTTCCAGTCGCGGCCCGAAACCGATAGTGCGTCATCAGATCGGCAGAAACTGCCGCTGCGCGCTGAACTGGGACTCTGTACTGATCGGTATTCCGCCAGCCATGCATACAGACCGCAAAATCGGGTTTGCGATGGGCATCCTGTTAATCGGGATCGTGGCCGCTCTGTTTTTTCGCAACGAGCCACTCGTTGATAGCTCCGTCCCGACCGTCCGCCGAGAACGGGAGTTGAATCAGCGTCTGCGAGAACGTGACGTCGCGGTGTATCTGAAGGACGATGCTGAAGAGACTCAGAAGCCTGAATCGTCCGACACCGAAGCCAAAACTGAACCTGCATGGACCCTGCGAGATGTCCTGAAGAATATGGATGCTCGCAACAAGACGATTCCATCACCGGTCGTTCGCAGCGAAAAAGGACTCGGGAAGCCTCGCCGCAAAGGTGAGACATCGGAGGCTGATTCGGGTGTTGAAGTCATTCCTCGTGGCCACAGTGAGCAACGAGAGCGAACGATGATTGCCGACGGATCTCTGGATGAGGATTCCGGAGTCGTCACTGATACTCATCGAACGAAACTCCCTCCGCTCATGCCCGTTGTGGAACCTATTCCGGAAGAGAAGCCTGATAAGCCAAAGTCAGAGAGTCCGGCAACCAATGACCCATTGGTCGAGCCGGCGAAAGCCCCGGTTCCGGAACCGGAGCCCGACTTTCAGCCGCCGGCCCAGTATGACGAATACGTCGTGAAGTATGGCGATACTCTGTCAGGGATTGCCCAGAAGATGCTGGGATCACAGTCACGGTATCAGGAGATTTTCGAAGCCAATCGCGATCGCATGGCGAGTCCTGATAAACTGGACGTTGGCAAACCGATTCGCATCCCGCGGACGGCGAATAAGTCGTTATGAGCCGGTGCGGGGCTATCTGATCCGGTCGAAGCCGGAATCATCCTTTGGTCGTCAGAGTTTGCCCGACCGACACGATCGGTCACCTCTGGCTAGTCCTGCCACGCCAGAACGAAATTCTTCTTTTTTGCACGGGCCGAAGGACCCACAATGGGGCTCTGGCTGATCTCCTCTATCCGAGTTTTTCCGGGAGTTTACATCGCAATGGGTCTGGTCAAAGAGTTCAAAGAGTTTGCCATGAAGGGCAATGTTGTCGATCTGGCGGTCGGTCTGATCGTTGGAGCTTCGTTCGGCAAGATTGTCAGTTCGATGGTGAACGACGTCATTATGCCTCCCGTAGGAAAGATCATTGGGGGCGTGAACTTCACCGAACTGAAGTATTCGCTTGGCAAAACGATTGTAAAGTCGCCGCCTGATGCCGACGGCAAGATCACGGAGACGGTCAAGGAAGCCTTTGTCAACTACGGCATGTTCCTGCAGAACTGTTTTGACTTTTTGATCGTGGCATTCGTTGTCTTCATGCTGGTCAAAGCGATGAATCATGCGAAGGCCCTGACGGAAAAGAAAGCCGCTGAGACTCCCGCTGCTCCGCCTGCTCCATCGGAAGATGTTCTGTTGCTTCGTGAAATTCGCGATGCATTGAAAGCGCGCTGAGTGATGAGCTTCCGAGCTCTTTGTGCGGGTTGTTGATTCAGCCCTGTATTGCGTTTTCCAGTTTAACGGCGAGCCGAAGCCGGAGGCGAATGTTCGCACCGACGCCTGCGGCTTGCCGTTAAACAATTGAATCAACAGCCTGCTTGTTCAGAACGGGCCAACAATGCGCTATGTGGTTGTTTCGGCGGGTGGCAGAAAACCGTCTGCCACTTTGCCAGGCAATGGCGGCTGTTGATCGAAAACGCGGATGCGGAACAGCATCACAAAGATCAGCCCCATCACAAGGGACGGGAGGATCAGTCCGACTCCGGTCAACAATGTTGATAGTACAGCCTCTGGAATCGACTCGATCTGCTCCCGTTCGCGCTTTGCATCGAAAATGAACTTGCTGATCCCCATGGCCACAATTCCCACCAGCATGTGGAGTATTGGCAAAAACTGAGTGACAGCGGTAAACATTGAACCAACAATCAGTCGCCACATAACCTCAGGTCGATGCGAACAGATCCAAACTCCGGTACCGTAAACCGTGACGATGCCGATCGGCATTCCGAGGCGTGCGGCGCCGTCTGCCGTGGCGTTAAAGCCGAGCCACAGCGGCAGCGGCAGATTAATCGCCACGGCCAGAAACCAGGCAGATTGAACGACCCGGGGTTTCTGAAAAAAAGTCGACGGCGATTGTGCAGCCGGCAGCGGACTGTGAGCTGACGGTGCCTCATAGGGATTGATATCCTGTTCCACGTTCATAGATCGCTCCGGTGGTTTTAATTTTCGTAAGATAGCTTCGTAGGCCCGGTGAGTCGACACGAATCGTGAGGCAGGAATCCGATGAGTTTTGATGCGGCTGAGGTGGAACTGGCCATCAAACGACTGACTAAAGCTGATCCTGTGCTCGGCAAAGTCATTCGTCAGGTTGGCGACTTTGCACTGAAGACTGAAAAAGGCGGCTACGAGATTTTGGTGCGATCAATCCTGTCGCAGCAAATTTCCATCGCCGCGGCAAAGACTATTCGAACTCGCCTGCAGGCATTGTTGCCGTCAAAGAAGATCCGAGCAGAAGACATCCAATCGCTCACCGACGAACAACTTCAGTCTGTTGGGGTCTCACAACAGAAGCGAACGTATCTGCGTGACCTGACACGGTGTACGCTCGATGGCACCATCTGCTTTCGGAGGCTGAAAAGCAAAGCCGACAATAACGCCATTGAAGAGTTGATTCAGGTCAAAGGCATTGGCCGCTGGACGGCTCAGATGTATTTGATGTTTTCCCTGGGCCGACTGGATGTTTTTGCTGTCGGCGATCTTGGAATTCGCAACGCCATGAAATCGCTTTACGGCCTGAATGAAAAGCCCACCATCGCTGAACTGGAAAACATCGCCAGCATCTGGGCTCCTCACCGCAGCATTGCATCGTGGTATCTGTGGCGAGCACTGGATCAGAAAGTGATCAGCACTGAGTATCCGGTTTAACACAATGCTTCATGCTCACAGGCCTGAGACATCAGCGTTTACGGCGAACGGATCGATCCATATTTGTGCCGCCGATCGGCTCGCGATTTCTTGCTCGCATCTCCCGAATCTTGCGGGCAATTTTGCCCAACACTCGTTGAGCACGCTGTGTTCCGTTCTGCGCTGAGGTTGCCATGATCGCCACCATACCCCTTTGGAGCGAAACCATATCCTTGCGATGTTTCTCAAACTCGGTCCGATACTGCGCGAGTTTGCTGCTCTTGACTCTCGGTTCAATGATCGTCGAGAAGATGTTTTCAAGATGATGACGCCCACCTGCACCGCTTGTCATTCCGATATCGAAAGCCTTTACTTCTCTGTGGCATTTCGACTGTAAATCACGCAGCCAGCGTCGTGTGTCATTCCACTCATCCCGGTCTTCGCGATCTGATGCCAGTCGCTCGTCAGGCGTCAGTTCCCGGTCCATTTTTCCGAGAGTCGTCTGCATCGCAGATAGTTTTTGACGCAATCCCGTCATCTGGCGTTCAAGCTGAATCGCCGACTTCCACAATGCCTCGATGCGATTAAACATCGTGTCGTCTGTCAGCAATTCTCCACCGTCTTCAAACTCCAAATCATCCGCCGGTTCATCGCTCCAATCGACTGTCGCAGAGTTGAGGCACTCTTCAAGCTCGTCGGCACTTGAAGCGGCCACGTGGGGAGTGCCAGGCTCCGAAGTTAGACCGCTGTGCTCCTGAGGCATTGGCACCATCGGAATCGGCATTAACATCGGCTCAAAGAAGGAGATTAAAATCTCCGCACGTCCACCAGGAGGAACCGGAGGCAAAGGATGGGTAACAAAAGCCGCTACGACCGCCGCAGGTTGCCAGATTCCTCCGAAGAGAGCAACGGCCTGGAACTGCTGAGGAAAGATTCCGACCGCACTCAGGACGTCTGCCAGTGTTATTGGAAAACCGGCTGGCGAGCCAGCCACCAGCTCGGGAGGGATTGAAATCATGACTCCGGATGGAAGTGCCGCCGGACGAAACCACGCCCACAGAATCAGCCCGGGAAGCCGATCAATCGACAATGGCTCCCACTGACAGGACGGTAGACGCTGAGAAATATCGCAGGGAATAGACATCGCGGGGGCGTCACTGGATTCAGTTCATTTTCGGACTGGAACAAAGGCTTCGACGCACTTGATATTACAAAATGAGTTCAAAAACCGCGCAATTTGTCTCACGGTTTTCACAAATCATTAACATAGCAATTTGCGGCGAAGCGGCTGCCGCAATGCGACAGAGGGCCTCAAACTAAGGCTTCTGCCCGGCGATCAACGCTGAGCATGTCCGGGGTGGTCTGGTCGGACTGGTTCAGGTCCGATGATCGCGTGTTTGTTTTTTGCTCTTCGTTTCCGCATCTCATGGAATGCTGCGGCAACGGTCGTGAAAGAGCTGCTGATTTAAAGAACGTCTCATCTGTACGAGGGATTTCTCTGTGGGCTTCGTCGATTTTCTGCAAAACGTCGACTAAGCTCTCCCCTTTCGAGTCAGTTCCAGAGGCAACGGTAAAGTCACGGTTGGTCTGCAATCGTCTCATGGCATTTCGTACTGACACCTTCATTTTTCAAACGCTGATTTTGATACATCCCATGACAGTCGAACATGTGCTGGTCATTCCGACGCCGGTTTTTCATAAGGTCGGGCATTTTCAGGGCTTTTGCGATGACATCGATAAGTATCTCGAAGTCATCCTCGATCCTCAGCATGCCAGCTATCGGCCTCGTCCGGAAATGGAACAGGATCCGACCTTTAAACAGCTGATTCCGTATTGCGTTTTTCGCTGCGATGGTGAGGTGTTTTTCTATCAGCGCGGGACGGCTCAGGGGGAAACGCGGCTGCATGCCAAACGTTCTGTCGGTGTGGGAGGGCATGTTTCAACGCTGGATCTGAACAGCCACCTGTCTCCGTACCTGGAAGGTATGCGGCGAGAAATCGAGGAAGAGGTGGATATTGAGTCCGGCTGGGCTGAGGAATGTGTGGGACTGATCAACGACGATGAAACGGAAGTTGGAAAAGTTCACCTCGGGATCGTTCACATTTTCGATTTAGAGTATCCCAAAGTTACGCCCCGGGAAAAGTCGATGATAAACGCAGGATTCGCACCTCCGTCAGAATTGGTGCGTCAAATGGACGAATTTGAAACGTGGTCCCAGATTTGCCTCAAGTACCTGGCAGAGCTGGAAGCGGAGTAAACCGGCAAGGACTGCCGGATCGATTCAAGGGAGTGAACGATGAAAGCGTTAAGTGCTGTACTGCTGCCAGCACTGCTGTTGCTTGGCAGTGTTTCAACCGTATCTGCTCAGGAAACTAAGCAGGAAAAATCAGAGTCTCCCGAAGTTCAGCCGGCACCACTGCCGGGGCAGATCTCCGAAGCCGAACTCGGAGAAATGTTGTCTGCTGTTGGCCTGAAGCCAACGAAGACAGAGCAGCGTTATGATTTTGCGTTCAAAACCAGCTACCGTGGAGAAGAATGGAAGTTCTCCATGTCAGCGGTTCTGAGCCGAAACGGTCAGTCAATGTGGGTGATGGCGTGGCTGGATCAGATTCCATCAACGGCCGCAGAAGTTCCTCGAACCGCGTTGCTGCGTCTGCTGGCCGCCAACGACCGACTGGGAGAAGGCAAGTTCTTCGCCTACATTCCGACGAATAAGCGTTTCGTTATGCAGCGAGTTGTCGCAAATCGCGACATGACGAACAAGAAGATGATGGAATTGTTGCAGGATCTGGCTGCCAGTGTTGCTGACGAATACCCAACCTGGGCCGTGACGAACTGGACTCCAAAGACCGATGCTGCTGACCAGCAGGTCGCCGAGAGTGCGGAAGCCGGCAAAGACAGCGGCCGAGCTGTTCCGACGAATCCAACCGCCGCGAATCGAGTTCCAACGCCTGCTGCGAACAAGACTCCAGCGACTGGCGCTAAGCCAACCCGAACGTCAGACTCATCCCGAGCCCTCGACGGCAAATCGGTCAACTGATTTTCCGACAACGAGCGATCGCTCGTCATTGGCGAACATCCTCAAGGCTCGATCGTTCAGCAGACGATCGAGCCTTGTTGCGTTTTGGCAACGAAAAGGCTTCGGGACGCATTCGGGAAAAGTCAACCGGAACGGCGGGTTCAATCGTTCTGAAAATTCTGCCGGAATTGTGCTGGCAAATTCCGACAACAGAAACGTAGACTCCAGCAGCGATGTTCTCGAAGTTTGGAATCCCTATGACCTCTCCCGCTCAAACCTGCTCGAACGACCAGCCGCTTCAAAGCGTGCCTGGGTTCGCGCGTCGAGGTTTGTTGCTGGTGGTGACTCTGGGGATTGTCCTTTCCTGGACTCAGTCTGCGTCAGCGTCCTGCGGAAATTACTTGTTCCGCAACGGTAAACCGGTGGCTGGAGACTCGATGCCCGAACATCAGATCGTTCAGAATGCGGCAGTAGTTTTGGGTGAATCGCCCCTGATGGACGCCCCAATTCAGGTTCCGGTTCGTCGCTGTAGTGGTCCCAATTGCTCCAGCAGCCCGGTGCCTTTGGCTCCAGTGCCTGTTGTGCCAGTGAACCTGTTAAGAAGTCTCGACCCGGCCGCATTGCTGGAGTTGGCTTCTGTTTCATCTGAGACTCGACGAGCGATCGAATTGCCCGAGTCGGAACGAGGTGCTCGCTACTTGCCCTCGTCGATTTTTCGACCTCCGGCGGTCTGATTTCCGCTCAGGATGCATCATCCTGCTGTCGCGCGCATCCAGTTTGGTGAGCGGCAGGGCGTCAGCCTTCCGAGTGCGATTCTTCCGCGACACTTTTCGCGATCTAAACGGAATCGCAATCTTCATCACAGAGGTCACAACGACCACTGAGGTGTAGCGCAGAGTGGCAACGGCAGTAGCATCCAGTCCCTGGCAAGCAGTGTGATGTTCCGGTCTGTGTTAGCTTGAGAGCAACCAACCAAACCGGCCAATTGATGTGTGCTGCTTACCTTTCCGACCTTCGTCCTGATGACCATCAGTCATTGCACGAACGAAATCCGATTGATTCGATCTCAAGTCGACCCGAGCTATTCAGAATTATTCTTCCGTCGCGATTGCGGCGGCTCTTTCTTTGCAAATTCCTGCTTCTGCCAAGGACGTTTCCATGCTTCGTTCTCCACGCAAATCACGAGGTTTCACGCTCATTGAGCTGCTTGTCGTGATCGCCATCATTGCGATTTTGATTGCCCTTCTGTTACCAGCCGTGCAGCAGGCTCGTGAGGCCGCTCGCCGCACTCAGTGCAAGAATAATCTCAAGCAACTGGGTCTTGCGATTCACAACTACCATGACGTTTACAACTGCATGCCAATTGCCGACGTGAACGGTACTTCGAATCCGGTCTCCGCTCACGCTCGTCTTCTGCCCTACATCGAACAGGCTCAGTTGTTCGCGTTGATCGACTTCAATGTGCCCTACGATCATGTGAATAACACAGTGCCACGTAAGACTGAAGTCATGGCCTTCCGCTGCCCATCTGATCCAACTCCACTGCCAGCCGCTGTCGGCGGACGCAATAACTACTACTGGAACGCCGGAAATGTTGTGGTCATGTATGCCAGCGGTGCCGCTGGTCAGCCGGAGCCGAACGGTGTCATTTACCACAACAAGAGATACCGCTTCAACGATATCACTGACGGGCTCAGCAATTCCGCCTGCATGGCAGAGAAGCTGACTGGTGACGGCAACAACGGGATCTCTTCTCCAAGAACTGACACCTTCCGCCCGGGAACGTATCCGAACACCGCGGCTGAAGCCATGACACAGTGCAACGCGGCCAACGTCACCGACCTGTCTCAACAGGGCTATTCGAATGTCGGTGGTCCATGGTTGCAGCAGTATCATTCGACGAACCAGTACAATCATATTCTGCCACCGAATGGTCGGTCGTGCATGTTTCCTCCAGGACGCATTGCCACAACCTCCAACAGCCAGCATATCGGCGGAATACAAATTATGCTGTGCGACGGTTCGGCTCGGTTCATCTCAGAGAACATTGATATCAATCTCTGGAGAAACCTGGGCAGCATCAACGGCGGCGAAGTGCTCGGCGAATTCTGAGTCTCCCTTCCCTGTGATTTCCCGCAGGGTTCACGCCACTCACCTTGCTCAGTGTCGTCTTTCGCTCTGCAAACGAAATGTGGTTTCTGCGGAGCAGAACGCGACACTGAGGCAAAAACAGAATGGCCGGCCGCAAGGCTATGCTCAGGAAAACAGACGCGTGCACCGTCAGTTCTGTGTTCCAGAAGTAAGCATCTTTGAGGCAAAAATATGATTGGGAAAAACGATACGGGCCATTTTTTTGGCCTCCAATTTTTTTGCCCATAACGCTTTCGTACGATGATTAATCTTTGCCCGGCAGCGGGGCGTTGAAAAAAGAAATTGCAAAGTGATCGCCGTTGGGCGAACGATGTTCGGCGATTGCCCGGAGGTCGGTGCGCAAGAACGCAGTCACCTTCGGCTTACCTTCCAACGAAGTGATATGGGACCACAGTTTGGTGCCATCTTCATGCTCTTTTGCTCAATCTCCAGCATTGGAAAAATCAATATGTTTGTTGGTCGATTACCGCGCCGCGGTGTCGTCGGGTTGTTTCTTTCGTTGACGTTTGCTGGCTGCTCATCCGGCGATTCCCCAAGTTATCCGCTCAATAAGGAACTCGCGCGAGGTTCGGTCCAGAAAGCTATGCAGGCCTGGGTTGATGGAAAAACTCCAAAGGATCTGCAGCCGGATATCGTTGTGGGTGACACGGCCTGGGAACAAGGAAAGAAGCTGGTCTCGTTTGAGATCAAAGCAGACGAAGAAACTACGGACGGTTCGAATTTGTATATCCGAGTCAAACGAAAAATCGGATCATCGGAGTCCGATGTGACCTACATCGTTGGCACGACCCCTGTCGTCACGATCTTCCCTCAGTAAATTTGCTTCAGGAATCTCTGTCATGTTGAAGAAGTCGGCACTGTTCTTTTCTCTCGCGGCCATGGGCTTCTCTGCCAGTTTTGGTGACACTCCCGTCAAGACACCTCGTCCGATCCCCGCGACGCGGACAGAGATGAAAGAACTCCTGGAAGACATGAAGAAGCGGCCTTACCGAATTCCGCTCCCTGAGCTCACAGAAAAAGAGAAACAGGAACTTGGCGAACGCAGCACCAACTATGAAGCGCGATTGAGATTCAATTACATCCCGGTTGCCGAGGGAACTGTATTCGGAGCGGGACGCCCGCGAACGGCGGCTCCGGTCGGAGCACCGGGATCAGCCAACCCACCTCGCCAGGATTTTACTCGCAACGCCGACCAGAATATGACGTTGACGTATCAGTTCAAAACGATGCTGTTCTGGATCGTGGCACGCACGAATAACTGTCAGTATTGTCTGGGACATCAGGAATGGAAACTTTCTGCGACCGGAATGTCTGATGATGCAATTGCCGCGCTGGACGCGGACTGGTCTTCGTACAGTGAATCGGAACAGGCAGCGTTCGCATATGCTCGACTGCTGACTTATGAGCCTCATCGAATTTCAGACGAAGAAATCACCAAAGTTGCGAAGCACTTTACTCCGTTGCAAATCGTCGAAATGACCATGTCGATGGGAGGCAACAATGCTATCAATCGGTGGAAGGAGGGAATTGGTATTCCGCAATCTTCGGGCAACACGTTTGCCGGGCGAGGCGGCGCCGTTCCAGCAGCGGAGCATTCTGATACGTTTTTGACGCCAACATCAACGCGATTCAAGGATGCTCGTTCGATCGTTGCACCGCTGGAGATTTTCAACGGCAAGCCCAGCGGTCAGGGCATTACGAATCGCCCACCACTGGAAACTCGGGATGAAGTGTTGGTGATGCTGGAAAAGATCGCCAAACGAACTCCGCGATTGCCGTTGGTGGATGAAGCTGTGGCCGCAGCGTGGCTGAAGGATAATGGTCAGGATATTCCGGTGACTGCATGGGCTCGGCTTATCGCCAACTTTCCGAATGAAGGCCGCGGTCGCCTGCCAAGTCTGGCGTCGCGTGAAAAACAAACGGGCGACCTGACCGAGCTTCAGAAAGCTCAGTTGAACTGGATCATTGCTCGTCAGGATCGAGCCTGGTATGCAATCGGACAGGCGTACAAAACATTGAAGTCCCTCGGCCAGACAGAAGACCAGATCTTCGCGCTGGACGGCGAATGGAAAGAACTGAGCGCTGTGGATCAAGCGTTGTTCAGATTTGCGAAGAACCTCGCAGCGTCACCGATCGCTTCATCCGACGAAGACGCAGCCGCCGCGCTGCAACAGACAAGCCCGGGCACCGTTGTCCAAACCGTCAACCACGTCGCCAGCTGTGCGTATTTTAATCGCGTGACAGAGGCGGCCGGACTGGCAATCGACTAACCTGTGGCGAGGTGAACAACGACCATCCTCACAGATATATCTCAACACTGAAGGAAGCGCTCCCATGGCGTCAGGATTACGCAGGTTTGTCGGCTGCTGTACTGTTGCACTGGCGGCATTCGTTCCTCTGCCGTCGGTGGCTCAGGTGAATCCAGAGGCTTCTGTGTCTCAGGCAGCGGAGGGTTTTTCAACCGACGTGATTGCTCCTCCAGCACCCGGACCGGATCTGCTGAAATACAGTCCGGAACAAATTGAAGAGGCGTATGAAGGAAAGGAAATGCCTGAAGCCGTGGCAATGTACCTTATCATCGCGCGCGGCGGACAATTGGATGGACGAGGCGGATGGTTTCGCTCGGCTGAAAGTCGTTACTCATGGGCCTGGCTGGCGGAGCGAAACGGCATCAAGCCAGAAGACTCATTGCCGAAAGATCAGTTCAAAGGTGACGAAACCATCTTTGATCAGCTTGATCGAGACCGCAACGGGATTCTAAAGAGTTCAGACCTCGACTGGTCAGATGATAATCCCTGGGTGCAACAGGCCTACATGATTGGCCGTATCTTCCGCAGGATTGAATCCAGTGGTGAAGGAAAGCTCACGGCTCAGGAATGGCAGGATTTTTTCACCAGGCTCGCCGGACAACAGGATTCGATTCGGATCGAGCAACTTCGGAATGCCTTGATTCCACCGAGCAGCGGTTTTTCGCCGGGAGATATGCCCAGTAAAGAGGTTTTGATTCACGGGCTGATGACCGGCGAGATTGGTTCGCTGCAGGAAGGTCCGGATGTCGATGAGATTGCTCCGGATTTTGAATTGCGTCCACTGGGCGGAGGTGAACCGATTCGGCTGTCCGACCGCATTGGTCAGAAGCCGATCGTGCTGGTGTTTGGAAATTTCACCTGCGGGCCGTTTCGCTCAATGTATCCATCTGTGGAAGCTGTTCATGAACGTCAGAAAGAGAACGCGGACTTCCTGATGGTTTATGTTCGTGAGGCACATCCGACGAATGGATGGGCGATGAAGTCCAATGAAAAGGTCGGCGTGTCTGTTACTCAACCAACAACATTGGATGAACGACGTGCTGTCGCCGAACAATGTGCGGCAAAGCTGAAACCGTCGATGCCATTGCTGGTTGATGACGTTAACGACGCCGTTGGAAATGCCTATAGCGGCATGCCAGCAAGACTCTATGTCATCGACAGGAATGGACGAGTCGCGTACAAGAGTGGCCGTGGGCCGTTTGGATTCAAACCCGAAGAAATGGAACAGGCGCTACTGATGTCGATGTTGCAGGAGGCCAGTGAAAAACCGGCAGTGGCAGTCCCCGATGACGCAGAAGCGTGGAAGTTGCTTCCCACCGCTATTTCTGGTTCCGAGCAACCGCTGCCTGTCTGGGCTCGAGCTGTCGCAACTCACTTGCCTCGAACGGCCGCGGCGATGCTGGAACTGGACTTCGCTCATCGCACGAAGAGCCCCGTTGATCCCATCCTGAGGGCAAAAATGCGATGGGTCATCGCCGATGCGAATCACTGTGAGTATTCCAAAGCTTACGCTCTCTCTGACCTGAAACGAGCCGGAGGGGCAGACTCTGACGTCGCGGTTCTTGAAGGAGATCCATCTGCCTGGCCTGAAGCCGATCAAGAACCCCTGGAGTTTGCTCGACTCCTGACTGTTGCCGCCCCCACGATCCCCGATCAATTGTTCGCAGATCTTCGAAAGACTCACGGCGACAATAAAGTTGCTTCAATGGTGCTGTTGGCGGCGTATGGAAACTTTCAGGATCGCATCATTCTTGGGCTTCAATTGCCGATGGAAGCTTCCGGCCCGCTGGCCCCGCTTAACGTGGAGTTTGTCGAAGGTGCACTGCAGAGAGTGTCGCTTCTTCCGCCAAAAGGCGTTGTCCCGGAACTGAATGAAACCGGTGAGGACATCGTTTCTGATGACGCGGATTGGGGGTCTGTTTCATTTGATGAGCTGCAGTCGCGACTTGAAGCTCAGCGCAATCGTCAGCCACGACTCCCGATTCCCACGTGGGACGAAGTGAAGGGGAAACTTCCGCCAGCGATGGCGACGCGCCCAACACGCATCGTCTGGAGTCTGATGACGTACGGCTATGCTGCGGACCTGCAGATTCCATGGAGCATCGCGACACGAACGATGTGGGCCGAACGGCCAGGTGATCGGGTCTTCGAAGAAAGTCTGTTCTGGATTCAAACTCGCGCTATTGAATGCAACTATTGTATGGGCCACTGCGAAATGCTGCTGGAAGTGGCAGGGCTGGATAAGAAAGCTGTCACCGAGCGGACTCGCAGACTGGCGAGCGATGATTGGTCTGCATTCTCACCAGAAGAACAGCGAGCTTATGCTTACGCCAGAAAGCTCAGCAAAACGCCGTGGACGCTGACGTCGGACGAATACCAGACACTCGAAAAGGATCTCGGCAGTGCTCAGGCCATGTCGACTTTCTGGTGGCTTTGTCGCGGGCTCTACATGACTCGAATTTCGGATGGCTTTCAACTGCCTCTTGAGAGGGAGAACGTGTTTGGAGATATGCCGAAGAAGTAGGCATATGAGTATTCCATGCTGGCGAGCACCAAAGTTCCGCAGAATTCCGGCGGCTTATGAATGCTGTCGCAGTGTCTTATATTGTGAGTAGTGTCTGTTGAGAGTAGCCGGATTCGTGAGAACTCGGAGGCCTTCCACGGAATCGCATCAACACCTCGCACTCAAAGTTTTGTACGATCGTTTAAAGACCATCTTCATGCAAACTCTCGTCACTGGCGGAGGCGGATTTCTCGGCCTCTACATCGTTGAACAGCTTTTGCAGCGGGGGCATGCTGTTCGAGTTTTCTGTCGAGGTCAGTATCCGGCGCTGAAGGCTTTGGGCGTGTCCACAATTCAAGGCGACCTGCGGGATGAAGCTGCAGTGAACGATGCCTGTCGAGACATTGAAGCGGTCTTTCATACGGCGGCCGTGCCTGGAGTTTGGGGGGACTGGAAGACGTATTATGGCATCAACACGGAAGGCACCAGGAACATAATTCAGGCGTGTCAGAATCACCGCGTGGCAAGATTGATCTATACCAGTTCGCCAAGCGTAGTCTTCGACGGCGCTGACCACGTTGATGCAGATGAGTCATTGCCGTATCCAACATCGTGGCTGTGTCACTATCCCCATAGCAAGGCCCTGGCCGAGCAGGATGTATTGGCGGCGAACAACGAAGACTCACTGCGGACAATCTCTTTGCGACCTCATTTGATCTGGGGACCTCGTGACAATCATCTGATCCCTCGGCTGATCCAGAAGGCACGCTCCGGTCGTTTGCGGCGAGTGGGGGACGGGACCAATGTCGTCTCCGTCGCCTATGTTGAGAATGCCGCGGCAGCTCATGTGCAGGCGGAACTGTCACTAAGAAACTCCACGAACGCAGCAGGCAAGCCGTACTTCATCAACGAGCCGGAGGCTGTAAATCTCTGGGAATGGATCAACCTGTTGTTGGCGAAAACAGGTTTGCCTCCCGTGGAAAAGACTATCTCCAAATCCACGGCCACTCGTCTTGGCGCGGTTCTGGAAGGTGTCTGGAACCTGTTTCGACTCGGCGGAGAACCACCTATGACCCGCTTTATTGCGGCTCAACTGGCAGGGTCACACAGTTACAGCATTTCCGCGGCGGAGCGGGATTTCGGCTACCGTCCGCTTTGCTCCACGGGAGAAGGACTCAGACGTCTTCAACCCGATCTTGATCGGCTGAAACAATGATCTTCTGGGAAAATCAAAGTTGGTTACACTAAGCAGAAAAATACGCTGTTGAGTCCTATGATATGCAATCAGCCAATTGATCGGGCGGATCGAGCCTGAGTCTCTGTGGTTGTTCTTTGTTCCCGCGTGATTTTTCTCACCTTCGCCTGCAACTCCTCTGGAGATGACACATGAGTTGTCTCATACCGTCCTGCTTGTCGCGAATTATTTGCTCGGCTGTTTTGTTTGGCGTGTTCATTGCCGGCGCAAAGTCGGTGCAATTGAACGCTGACGAAAAGACTGCGGGCAAGGATCCGGCCCAGGCAGCCGGGGCTCCACAGAATCCGTTCCCTGAAGCCGTCATGGTCCCGGAAGGAATTCTTGAGGGAGGTACAGAATGGCTGAACACAGAACATCCGATCGACCTGAAGGATCTGCGTGGCAAGATCGTGGTGCTCGATTTCTGGACCTACTGCTGCATCAACTGCATGCACGTTCTTCCCGATTTGAAATTTCTTGAACAGAAGTACGGCAATCAACTTGTTGTCATCGGAGTTCATTCGGCCAAGTTCGACAATGAAAAAGTTTCTCAGAACATCCGCGATGCCATTGTTCGTTATGAGATCGATCATCCTGTCGTCAACGACAGCGAAATGCTCATCTGGCGCAAGTTCGGGACGCGGGCATGGCCGACTTTGACTCTGATTGATCCGGAAGGAAAGTATGCCGGATCTCAGAGCGGTGAAGGCCACCGTGAATTGTTCGATAACGTGATTGGGAAGCTGGTCGAGTATCATCGCTGGAAGGGGACATTGGACGAGAAGCCGATTGTTTTCAAATCGGAAGCCAGCAAGTTTCAGCCAACGCCACTGCGTTATCCCGGGAAAGTCTTTGCCGATGCTGCTGGTCAGAGGCTGTTTATTACCGACAGCAATCACAATAGAATTGTCGTCACGTCAATGGCTGGCGAACTGCAGCAGATCATTGGCAGCGGCCGCAACGGCCGTGCTGATGGGGCGTTCGAAGCGGCTGAGTTCAATCGTCCGCAGGGCATACTCCTTCTCGGCAACAAACTCTACGTCGCTGATACGGAAAATCATTTGATTCGCGTTGTCGATCTGGACACTAAAACAGTCTCGACTCTGGCCGGGAATGGACGTCAGGGGCAGCCCGGCGGAATCGTGAACGGGACGATGCTGGAAACGGCTCTGAATAGTCCCTGGTCAATTGCACATGCCAATGGCATTTTATTCATTGCGATGGCGGGACCGCATCAGGTCTGGGCGCATCAGCTGGGGACGAATTTGATCGGTGTTTATGCGGGCTCGGGACGCGAAGATGTCATCAACGGGCCGCTGGCCACTTCGGCATTTGCCCAACCCTCAGAAATTGTGAGCGATGCGGAAGGCAAGTTCCTGTATCTCGTCGACAGCGAAGGTTCGGCGATTCGTAAGGTCCCGACGAACCCTGCTGGTGAAGTCACGACTGTTGCAGGCACGTCCGAGCTTCCTCGCGGTCAGTCGTTGTTTGCTTTTGGGGACGTCGACGCAGCCGGCAAGAATGCTCGATTCCAGCATCCGCTGGGCATCGCTATCTCCGGAGAGAGTTTGTTTGTTGCAGACTCCTACAATCACAAGTTGAAGACCATCGACCTGGACAAGCGAAAATCTTCCACATGGGCCGGTAGTGGCAAGCCCGGCAATACCGTTGATCCGTTGCTGCTGAATGAACCAGGTGGACTTTCCATCGCCGATGGCAAACTGTTTGTCGCCGATACAAATAATCATCGCATCCTGATGATTGATATCGCGAGCAAGCAGACGACCGTACTGACCATCAACGGTCTGACTCCGCCAAATCCCCCGAAACAGACAGCCATGCCTGACGCCAATGACGCCATCGCCGTTGAGGCGCAGAAACTGGCGGTTGGAGAAAAGTTGAAGTTCAATGTGACGCTGACCATTCCGGAAGGTCAGAAACGCAATGACCTTGCACCGGTCACATGGGAAATCTTCGCAGAAACAGAGCAATCGATTGTTGCGGCTGATCAGCTTGGCGTTCGTGACGAAGCGACAGCAAACGACCAGAACATCGCTCAGTTTGAAGTTCCTTTGACGGGCACTCCTGGCGAGGCGACCTTCATTGTGAGAATGAGTTTCGGCTACTGCGGTACCGAAGAGAACGCTCTGTGCCGCCTTGCCACCGCTTCCTGGAAGATTCCGGTGCTACTTAACACCGACGGTGGCGTCAGCGAGATTTCTCTGACGTTTCCAAAACCATGATCTCCATAAACCGCCCGGGACAATTGTATGGGCAAATACCGACTAATTGATCTGTTGGGCTTCCAGTGGCAGCCGCAGTTCGAAGGTCGTTCCGCTGCCCATTTCAGTCCGACAACTGATGCTGCCTCGCAGTTCACGAATGCGTTCCGCCACAATGTAGAGTCCCAGTCCGGTCCCCTGGGGTTTCCCGGTGACGAATGGCTGAAACAGTGAATTCTGCAACTCCGGACTGATCCCCGCACCATTATCAACGACCTGAACTTCAAGAATCCCGTTGACGACCTGAGTCGTGATGAGAACTCTCGGCATGGAGCAGTTCTGGCAGGCTTCGATTCCGTTCTTGATGAGGTTGAAGAAGATTTCGCTGAGTGTGGCGTCGGTCGCTGCGACGATGGCCAGGGAAGCCTGCAGCTCTGTCTGAACCTCCACGCCGTATTGCCGCGCCAGATGCCCAAGAATTCCCAGAAGCTTCTGAATCACAGTATCCGGCTCTGAACGTACGCGGGTGTCATCCGCCGGACGAGCAGACTCGAGCAATCGTTGTGTGGTCGCGGTGAGCCGATCAATCTCAGTCAGGATCATCTCCACATCTTTGCGATGCTCATCTCGAGTCGCCAGATCTTCAGCCAAAAGCGTGGCAATCGTTTTCATCGAAGACAATGGATTGCGAATTTCATGAGCCAATGATCCGGCCAACAAGCCCAATACCGACAGCTTCTCCTTCTGCATCGCCTGACGCTCGGCGACCCTGCGAATCTCTTCTCGTTGCTGATTGAACAAGACAGCGGCAAACTGATCAAACAGCAGGCCCAAAGTATTCCGCTGCTCAGACGTCAGTCGATCGGATCGTTCCCGGACACCAATCAACACCATTCCCTCCACGTCTCGGTAGCTACAGCGAAAAGCAGTGCCGATCTGGGCATTCTGCATCCATTGTCTTAATCCTTCATGCTGAGGCGTCAGTTGCTCTGCGGTGATCAGATGTCTTGCCTGCAACAGTTCCAGCAGTTCTTTCTCCTGAAGAGTTCCCGCGAAAGCAGACGGCGGGCAGCAGACATCCAGGTCCGTCCCCAGCCGGACGATGATTCGCACTGACGACACCTGCAGAGAACTCCGCAGGGCTTCGCAGAGCCAGCGAGTCAGTGCCTCGGGTGTTTCCGCAGACCGCTGCGAAAGCTGAACTGACAGTTCTCGCGTCGCATCGCGAACACGAGTCACGGAGCTGCTAAGCAGATACTGCATTGATTCACTGACTCGCTCCCGCAACGGACGCCAGGCCATGATCAGAGCCACAAACAATACAATCTCCAGAACTACAAAATCAAACCGTGAGCGTTGTTCCAGAACAGCAGTAAGAGGAGCAATCGTCACGTGATGCAACCAGACGACAGCGATGAGACTGCCTCCATAAACCAGCGTACGCTCAAAAACGATCGGCATTAGGCGGTGGCGAAACACATACCAGGAAAACATCAAAGCAGGCACAATCGGCGATAAGGCAATCATCATGCGGAGTGTAGGCTCGCCGGGCGATGTTGTCGGCACAAACAAATAGGCCACCACCATGACACTCATTGCCAACAGCATCAGGCTGAAGCGACGAATGAATGGCACCAACTGAGGTCGATGTAAACTCTGACATGCCTTGTGAAAAGAAAAGGCAGCGGCGCAGTTGGCGACCACCAGCCAGATCATGAATGGCATTGTGAAGGAATGGACACTAACTCGAAAATCCCGCCCGGGGTTCGAATACAAATGAGCGGCCACAGGGGCGATGAGCAACAGCGGGAGATAAACCAGCACGTAGCGATAATCGACCAGTGGCCGTGGTCTGTCGCCCGTATGCAGCACTCGAAGTCCACCGTGCAGCACGGCGGCAGGCAACAACATCAACCCCGCGGCCATCATCGTCATGCAGCAGATATCCAGCCGCACGGCCGTCAGCCCAAGAGAGTCTGCCAGAAGGCTATGCAGAAAATCACCGACGTGAAGCAACCACAGGCCCACAAACGACCATGTCAACCAGACGGGCACTTCCGGGCGATTGCTGCGTTCCAGCAGGACCAGCAGCAGCACAGTGTCGATCACCGCGGCAAAGCCCAGCAAAAAGGTCTCAATGGTCGCCAGCATTGGGGATACAGTTCGACAAAGTCAAAGATCTCTCAGACGTCACATTCGTTGCAAAGTTGTATCACCCGAACAGGTAACGTAGTTCCCCTCTGCATTATGGACTCTTCCTGTCACCGCAATATACGCCAAGTCATTCTTTGAGTCGAACATCGGCCTCGAGATGAAGAAGTCTGCACCCCTGCAGTCTCACAGATCCTGCATAAGGATGAGACGCCTTTCGAACAACCGGAAAATCATCAAGTTATGGCGGGATCGGAAACTCGCCGAAAGTCCCGCGGTGCGTCCCCAGGCACTGGCATAATCCGGGACGAGGGGTCACCGCGATGCCGAAACCTTGCACGATTCACGATTCTGTCAGCTCTTGCTCGACAACTTTCCGACGCAGAATCACGTTATTATTCCGATCCGAACAAGCCCTTGAAGAAGGAGATGATGCCCAACACAAACAGCACAGGCGGATAGAAGAAAATTGTGTCGCCCATCAATCCGACAACAAACCAGACGGCCGCACCAACCATCATCAGGATTCCAGTACCCATTACTCCCCAATTTGTACCGGAACTTTGGCGAGCTTGTGATGGTGGTGCTTCATAGGCATCGCCTCGCGATTCGGATCCACGTGAGGAAGCTGCTCGTCCCTTTTTCTTCGGCGGCATTGCAGCCGGTGCGTCATTGTAATTGTCGTACGAATCCCAATTGTCACTTCCGTACGTGTCGTCGCTTGTCTCCTCAACCCAATTATTATCCTGAGGTTCTGCACGGCGTGCCTTCTTCGGGCGTGAGGTTGGCGTGCTCTGCGGTCGTTCCGCTGCAGCACTTCGCGTCGACGGTGCTGAGGTTACCCGTCGAGGTGCGGCACTTTCAGGAGCCTCCTGAACATTCGCCGCAGGAATGGAAACAACTGACTGACACTTCGGGCATTTCACTTTCTTCCCGGCCGCTGTCGAAGGGACAGACAATTTGCCAGTGCATTCACCGCACTGGAATGTGATCCGATCGCTCATGAGATTTTATCCCTTCGATTCTGGTGAGACAGCCAAAACGCTTTAGAACTTTGATCGAAAATGCAGGCCTGGTCAGGAGACCCGCCAGAAACAAACGTTATTCCACGGAGACAGTGATCGACCTCTCCGAGAGGCTTGTCACGGCTTCACAGTGTTCCACAACGACTTTTTCTGCTCGATCTTTTCCGACTTTGATGGTGTAACTTCCGAGTCGATAAACGGGCGGAACAAACGACGCCCCCTCGGTTCTAACGGAATACAGCGCCTCACCGGTCGCTTCTTCGATCACCTGGACAACAGCCGAC
>JAPLOA010000060.1 GCA_026400835.1 Planctomycetales bacterium
CAGCGGATTTCGCTCCTCGTGGCAGAAGACGCGAAATCACTCGCAATCTCTCGTTAGGCTGAATTGCCGCAGAATCCAGCTGTGTTTCAATTTTCAAACAACGCTGTTTCCCGAAGTCACCAAATCCGGAGTTCAAAAATGAGTATTCTTCGTCGTGCCATAGTTCTGCTGATCGTTGCCGGTGTTCTTTCCAGCGCTGCTGATGTTTTTGCCAAGGGACCTCGAACCCTTCTGAACGCTACCCTGAAACCAACGGCTGCAGGCCCTGCCGTCGCGAAAGGAAAAGCCAAGTTCGACCAGTCTGCCAGCCGAACAAACTTCTCTGTCGAAGCCGAGAACCTTCGCGGTCTCAATGGCCTGACGGCATCATTCTTCGTCAACGGAACTCAAGTCGGCAGCACGGTTATCACACTCGGCCGAGCGAAGCTCGAACTGACAAATGAGCGAGGCGGTAAGGTTCCAGCTGTCGCAGCAGGCTCAAAGGTCGCGGTCAACGTTGGCCTGACAACCATCCTGAGTGGCAGCTTCTGATTCGTTAACCAATAAAGAACGCCCCTGAGATTTCTCAGGGGCGTTCCGAATTGAAAGGATCCTCTGTTTGGTTGCCGCAGCTGATTTACTGTGGCAAACGACCTGTCGAGACAAAGGGAAATGTCCCGGTGCAGGCTCGCATGAACTCAACAAGGTCAATCTTTTCCTGTGGCGTCAACTTGAGAGGTACGATCTTGTCGCTCAGCCATTTGTTCTTGTCGCCGCCCTTGTTGTAGTGTTCGACAACCTCTTCCAGGGTCTGCAAACTTCCATCGTGCATGTAAGGAGCTGACAACGCAACATTGCGCACGGTTGGCGTCTTAAACGCGCCTTTGTCTTTTTCCACTTTGGTTTCAGCAAATCGGCCGAGATCCGGCTCCTTCGCGGACATACCAATCCCGAGATTGTGGTACTGCTCGTCGGCCAGATTGGCTCCCACGTGACACGCTGTGCAACCGACTCGCTTACTGAAGAAAAGATCAAATCCACGGACCGCACTGTCTGACATCGGATTGGTCTGCACCTGAATCTGAAGCTGCTCATACTGAGCATAAGTGTCCGGTGAATCGTCCTTCAGTTCTGCCAGGTCTTCTTCGCTCAGTGTTGCAAATCGCTTATACGCTTCCTGATAATCGTACGGCGACGGCCCCGTGACCAAAGCTCGCTCGAAAGAGGCAATGGCCATACCGACACCATCGATTGTCACGCCCTTGCCCGGAAATACCTTTTCAAACTGCATCGCGTAGCCGGGGATCTCTTTCAGCGCTTTGACACAGGCGTCGTGAGTATACCCCATCTCGATCGGATTCTGAATCGGACCAACGGCTTGAGCTTCCAATGAGTCAGCTCGACCATCCCAAAATTGCGCTCCACTCAGAATACGGTTGTAGCTCGCCGGTGAATTACGTCCGCCTTTCTGACCGTTGATGCCTACACCTGTCGCGGTGTGGCGAGAATAACCTTCCTGAGGATGATGGCATGAGGCACAACTGACCGTATTGTCGGCAGACAATCGCGTGTCGAAGTAAAGCTGTCGGCCCAATTCGATCTTGGCACGAGTCAGAGGATTCTTGTCGAGTCCCTTAATCTGCGATTCCCCGAGACTCATGCCGAGAGGCAGGGTCACCTTCAGAGGCTCATGATTGGCCGGATTTGCCAGCCACTCTTCAATCTGATCATTCGTCAGCGTTCCCGTTCCGGGAATACCAGAAGTCAGAGTATCGTCTTCCCCCAATACGACACTTTCTTCAGCCGCCGCCAGAGTGGCCGACAGGGCCACACATAACCCGGACGCCACACAGAGTGATCGCCACAACGTCTTCATCTTCGTTCTCCGTGAATGTTCAAACTAAATATCACTGTCAGCACCAGTTCACACAGCAGTGACGGAAGCCAATCCTGCCACAGTCTGCCTCAGATCTTCTACAAACACCAACCGGACGGCGAAGAAAATCCCGGACAATCTGCCACGTATTGGGGCGGACCGAACCTTAACTCGGCCCTTTGCCCGTCCCGATTGTAGACACTCGGCCCGTTCGTTCCAGGCACTGGGTATCGAGGCGTGCTTTGGGCCCCGATTATCGCATCAGAAAGAATGCCGCCGCTCCGACTACCGACGCCAGCATTATTAAAGTCACGACAATTGTCAGGCGACGACGATGGTCCTGCTCCTGCGTCAGATTAATCAGCCGCAACTGGGTTTTGCCACCAAAGGACAGTCGACTTCCATGTCTTAATTGGCAGTAGGCTTCCGCCGAGCCATTCACGTAAGTTGGGTGAATGCGGGACTCCTGACGAAGCTGCCAATTCTGGCCACTGAACTCAATCCAGCACTGGGTCGCGTCTACTTTCTCTTCCGGCACACGAACGTCAGCCGAATACCCTGAACCCACAAGACTCCTACTTTTCACCAGGGGAACACGCTGTTTACTGCCTTTGAACTCCAGCCGCCAGCCGGACGGAGCAGGGCCCTTGAATGCAACAGGACGGATCGGAGCCGTCGACGATGTCCCCGGAGATTCCGATCGAACCAATTCCGAATCATTCGATCGGAGTGGCGGAGTTTCGATCTTCCCGAATCCACTGGTTCCATCGGCAAAGTGATGACTATTTGCCTGCAGCCATCCGGTCGAGGAAGTAATGGACGATTTCGGGGCGGCCGCCGCTTTCTTCCCCTGACTTTCTGCTCGAGCTTTCGCCTGCTTCGCTCGCAATGTGACCAGTTCGCGAAAATCAAACGTTATCGTCTTGCGATTTGCATATGGTCGCAGAGCCTCCGCAACTTCGGTCATCGACTGAAATCGTTTCGCGGGGTCCTTCTCCATCATGCGTGCGACGATATCGCCAACCTCGCGAGGGATGTCTTTCTTTAGATCACTCACATGCCGCGCCGACTTGTGTCGGTGAGCATCCAGTTTAGCTTTGTTGGTCTTTTCCGGAAACGGAACATGAGCCGTCAGAGCCACGAACAGCGTCGCACCGAGACTATAAATGTCCGCGCGATTGTCGACTCTGCTGCTGTCGACAATCTGCTCCGGTGCGATGTAGTCCGGCGTTCCCAGACAGTCATGACCAAACACCATCGATAACGAAAACTCTTCGTCACCACCATCCTTCAACAGGGCCAGACCAAAGTCCAGAATTCGGGCGACGCCTGTTTGTTCGATCAGAAAATTGGCCGGCTTGATATCGCGATGAATGATTCCCTGATCATGAGCTGACTGCAGGGCTTCGGCAATCTGCAAAATGATGTCGCAGGCCATCGGCCACTTGATAGCTCCATAAAGAGCCACCAGCTCGTGCAGACTGATACCGCGCACCAGTTCCATGACCAGATAATGCACGGCCCCGGTTGAATCGAGACGATAGGTCTTGATGATATTCGGATGAGTTAACTTCATCCCGGCCACGGCTTCCAGCTTCAACCGCGCCAACATTCCCGCATCAAGAGAATGCTCCGTGGACATGACCTTCAGAGCCACTTTGCGATCTTCATCAGGATCTTCGGCAATGAACACACAGCCCATCCCGCCGAATCCCAGCAGCTCCCGTATCCGATACCGATCGATGACAAGTCCTCGATATCGACCTTCCAGAAGTCGCTCCGCCTGAAATGGCGTCAGCAGTTTCTCTTTGACCAATCGCCGAGCTGTCTCTTCGGCCGATGCATCCTCATCCAAATGGAGCTTGTCCTGAACCTTCCTGACCTGCGCAGCGGTCAGCAGACCGCTCTTTGCGATCAGGTCGAAGAAATCCTGTGCTGCCACTGGCGACTGCATAGTCTGATCTCTTGATCGGCTCTGAGCCTGTCACCTCACGTCAGAAGAACTCCTGCGGAGAGTGATCAAGGTCCGGAGACCAGGTGCGTCCGAAGAAAAAGGGCTTGCAATTTACGGAGAATGCTCAGAAGAACAGGCTAACATCCGCTTTACAGAATTCCAAATCTCAAATTGGCTGGTCGGCTCTGATCAGTCTCGAAAAAAAAATCCGGTTCGGGATGAGCGGACTTGGCGGGCATTTCCTCGTCTGAATGGACTTCAGGACGCTACCGGGCCAGTAGACCCCAAATAGGCCATTAACCGAAAGATTCTGGTGAATTTGGAGCCTGCTGGGATCTCTCAATGCCACGAAAGGGCGTGCCGCTCAGCGGGTGCGATGGAAAATCAGGCTGGACCGTGGTAAGTTCTCGGGACGTTCGACGGTGTCTCAAGACACCTGTCCGGGAAAATTGTTTTGCCTTGCAAATCCACAGGTTCACCATGTCCGTTCAGGCTATCGCTGGCGTCAGCCCGACTCTTGAATCCCGTATCATGACGGAATTTCCGTCCATTGGTGCGACAACTCTCGGCAGACTCATCGGGCAACTTCTGGATTCAGTCCCCGCGAAAATTTGCGGCGTGAAACTGTCCTATTTGATCTTTGGCCTGCCGCTCGCCCCGCTGGGATTACTTTTGTTCCTGCTGAATCGCCTTGGATCTCGTTACATCCTGACAAACCGATCTGTTCAAATCTGGTCAACCATGGGCAGCCAACGTACCAGCAGCGTTGACCTGAATGACATCGCGAGTGTCGAACTGGATGAACTGCCAGGGCAGTCGTTCTTCC
Source organism: Planctomycetales bacterium (assembly GCA_026400835.1). Taxonomy (GTDB): domain Bacteria; phylum Planctomycetota; class Planctomycetia; order Planctomycetales; family Planctomycetaceae; genus SXXK01. The sequence goes on from JAPLOA010000060.1 coordinate 4,636, forward strand.
GTGCCGCCGATATCCGACTCAAGGCGGCCAGCGGCCAGACCGTTATGGTGCTGTCAGGCGTCGCTGATGCCGGAGCATTCCAGAATGCAATTCGCGGAGCCGTTCAGTCTCGCCGACTGGTTCAGTCCTCACTCGCAACGATGAACGCTCGCAAGTAACAAGTAATCAGTCCAGCTATCACAAACTAAAAAGAGCCCGGCACGATGACTCGTCCCGGGCTCTTTTTTCATCCGCAGCATGCAAGATTCAGCGCAACTCACGCTCCGCTTTTCTGACAAGATCATCAGAGCCTGCGACGTCTCTACAACACGATGCCTGGTACCGGATAAGCTCCGGCAAACTCAGCGATCTCGAGACGAATTCGTTCCAGTTCTGTCGAGTTATCGTGCCCTTTCAACGCCGCAAGAATCCACGCACCAACTCGCTTCATTTCGTCAGTCTTCATGCCGCGAGTCGTCAGTGCGGCTGTTCCGATTCGAACACCGCTCGGATCCATTGGCTTACGCTGATCGTAAGGAATCATGTTCTTGTTGACGGTAATCCCGGCGTTGTCGAGTGCATGCTCACCGATCTTTCCAGACAGCCCAATCGTCGTGACATCACACATCATCAGATGATTGTCTGTTCCGCCGGAAACCAGTCGCAAACCGCCTGACATCAGCGTCTCAGCCAGAGTTCCGGCGTTGTCCACGATCTGCTGACCGTAGGCCTTGAACTCAGGTCGCAGGGCTTCTCCGAAGCAGACAGCCTTCGCCGCAACGATGTGCATCAAAGGGCCACCCTGAATTCCCGGGAACACACTGCGATCAACATTCGCTGCATGTTCTTTGCGGCAAAGAATGAAACCGGAACGAGGTCCTCGCAGAGTTTTGTGAGAAGTTGATGTCACAAAGTCGGCGTGAGGAACCGGGCTGTTATGAATCCCGGCCGCCACCAATCCTGAATAGTGAGCCATATCGACCATCAGCATCGCGCCAACGGACTTGGCGATTTCCGCGAACTTGCCATGATCGATCTCACGAGGATACGCGCTGGCCCCGGCGACGATCATCCGCGGCTTATGCTCTTTGGCCAGAGAAGCCACCTGATCAAAGTCAATACGGTGATCGTTTTGACGAACGCCATAATGGAAGACTTTGTACAGCTTGCCGCTGAAGTTCAGATGCATTCCGTGAGTCAAATGCCCGCCATGAGCCAAATCCATTGCCAGGATCGTGTCACCGGCATTCAGCACACTCATGTAGACCGCCATGTTGGCCTGAGAACCCGCATGAGGCTGAACGTTTACGTGCTCCGCGCCGAAAAGTTCGGCGGCTCGCTCACGAGCAATGTTCTCGATCACGTCGACGTTTTCACAGCCGCCGTAATAACGCTTGCCAGGATAACCTTCTGCATATTTGTTGGTCAGGACCGTACCAGCCGCTTCCATCACGGCCGCACTGGTGTAATTTTCAGACGCGATCAGTTCGAGACCTTCGACCTGACGACGACGCTCGTTGACGATGGCATTCCAGATGGGCGGATCGGACGATTGCAGAGAGGACATTCCCGGGACCTTCGACAATAACTTGGTGGATTGAACGACAGGAGATGAGATCTGAAATCCGGCGGCATTCAAGAGATAACCGCAGATACGACTGAAAAATCACCCGATTTCAGCCAATCTGCAGGATCTTTTCAGGACTTTACTCTCTTATAGCAGTAGATCGCCCGATTGCTACCCTTCGTCTTTTTTCGACGGTATCTTCGAGCAAAACGGGGGAGAGTTTCCAAAGTTAGAAACTTCCTCAGTCTTCTGAATTCCTTGATCGATACGAAAGCTGGCCGGTGATCGACCGGAAACCAAAAGTGTCTGCTGAACCGCCCAACGCCGAATTCAATGCGTGTGAAGAAAACGGTCACGTCAATGAACAAGCGGCCGATGCATCGGCTGTCGCTGAATCTGCTCTCACGCTTCCCAGGGCCGTCAGTTCTTTGCCGCTGTCTGGTGAAACCGTTGCATTGACGGGGACTTTGGCCTCCATGACTCATCGTGACGCCATTAGCATGGTCGAACAATACGGTGGTCGAGCAACTCATTCGGTCAGCGGCTCCACAACGATGCTGGTGATCGGCGAAGAAGGCTGGCCTCTGGAAGATGACGGCGGCGCATCTCAGAAGCTGCAGCAGGTCATGCAGATGATTGCCGATGGCCTCGAAGTTCGCATCCTCGCTGAATCCGACTGGCTTCAACTGCTCGGCCTGGACGACCACCGCGAAGAAATCCGCCGCGCGTATACTCCGGCGATGCTCAGTCGTTTGCTGGATGTTCCCGTTCGGATGATTCGCCGCTGGGCTCGACTGGGTTTGATCAAACCAGTTCGGCGAATCGGCAGGTTGCCATATTTCGATTACCGCGAAGTCGCCAGCGCACGCCGTTTGGCTTCTCTGTTGGAACAAGGTGTCTCAGCGCAGACGCTCGAGAAAAGCCTCGCGGAACTCAGCCTGACAATTGCCGGCACCGATCGCTCACTTGCCCAGCTCAGCCTTCTGGTGCAGGATGAGAAAGTTCTGATGCGAGATGATCGCGGTATACTAAATCCTCGCACTGGTCAGCGGCTTCTGGACTTCGATGCGGCCGAAATGTCCCTTGAAGTGTTTCAACCAGGATTATCAGACTCAACAGAGTGCGACGCGGAAGGTGATGACCAACTGGAAGACGATGAACCAGTGTCATTGCCGTTCTCATCCGGACAAATTCGCGAAGAGCGGCAGATGTCGGACTGGAATGCAGAAGAGTGGTTTCACGAAGGCTGTCGACTGACCGAAGAAGCCGAGTTTGAATCTGCGATCAACTCTTTTCGTAATGGACTGAGCCTGCTGGCTTCAGAGATGTCTTCGATCCGATCCGGAATGTCGTCTCCTGATGATGAGCAAACAACTCTGTTCCCTGATCCGGCCGATCTGAATTTTCATCTGGCCGATGCGTTGTATCGAGCCGGTCGGATCGATGCCGCGATCGAACGCTACTACTGCGCGATTGAGGCGGCTCCGGACTTCATCGAAGCGTGGACTCAGTTGGGTTGTCTGCAATCTGAACAGGGCCAACTGGAACTGGCCGAAACATCGTTGATCACCGCGATTTCAATCCACCCCGCTAACCCCGACGCACTTCTGCACTATGCTCAACTGCTGGAACAAACCGACCGCGCAGATGAAGCGGTGAGCTACTGGAAACAGTATCTGCAATACGACTCCCGCGGCCCCTGGTCCGACCACGCCCGCAACCGCATCGCCAAATCCGAAAAAACAGACAGTGTGATGCTGTAGAGCTTCGCAGGGTGTGTGCAGCGCCAGCGGAACACACCGCAATCTCACGCCCCGCTGAACCCAAATGCCGTACAGAGACAATCGCAAACTGGTGTGTTGCGCTGCGCTTCACACACCCTACGACTGGCCTTCTCACCAGACAGACTTACGACTCACGAATGGTGGAAATAACATCAACATGCGAACGCGTCGAAGATCCCATGCTGACTGTTCGATGCTGGATAAGAAATCATCACACCATGCCGTTGGGTCGGCAACGGAGCCAAATGTTATGCTGAAGCACGCGATGGCATTGGCGTATTTCTTCCTCTCCGTATTCTGAATTTTCACGTCATCGCAAGGGTATCTGCCGCTTCGCATGCCCCTTCTTATTGTATCGCTGCTCGCCGCTTTGATGGGAATCGGATTCCGGATGAGTGCATGGGCGGCCCAGTTCCTGACGGCCTCGCGATGGTGGCTGCAATTGGTTCGTATGGGGCAACAGGCACCCATCAATAGCCATCAACAGTCGGCTGAAGGACTGTCCGGGAACTGAAAACAGCACGGCGTCCGAAAGGTCGATCGACGGCCTGACAATGACGGATTGAACACTGACGCCTTTGATGCATGGCACCTGTGCTTAACTAATGTAACCATCTCGCTCCGCCAGGATGAGCCTTGTACAGTGCAGGTTGGTCAAAACACGGACCGCTAACACTACACATTATGACGCAGTGGCGAGCGGAGAATCGAACAGGGAACTACGCACCATGGGCCAACTGTATAGCCTCGCATCGACGGATACGAGACGCCTACGCTGAAGAAACCCGCCGGTAAAGGCTACGCCAGCATCAGCGTAGAATCGTGGATCGCGAATTCCCGATGACAACCTTTGTCACCGCATGTAGACTGCAACCACAACCGAGTGCATGTGTTTGCTGTCCGGACCGTGACAGGAAAACATTTGTCAGCCAGAATCGGGCGAACGTCACGATTAATGTCCGGTGGCGCTACAAAAATGTGCTCAGATGAGACATCGATCGTCAAAGATGTCACGAGCAGGGCCAGAGAAAAAATCCAGCGAAGATCAGAGTTCCGAATTTCGGTCAGGGGACCACTTTCCTCCGCGCGAATACGGTGAGTATCTGTTCCTGCGATGAAACCAGAGGTATGATGAACCTTCCACTGATCTTCCGCCAGTGTCCCTTGCGCTGACGGTACTTTCCTGCCTCAAGGAGTTTCTGCGATGCGGTCCTGCCTGCCAGCAGCCTGTCTTCTTCTGATCTGCCTGACGAGTATTGCAACGGGCGACGAATCAAAATCGCCTCCGACTCCGGGCACTCCACAACAGAGAAGCGTTCCGCCCGATCATCCGGAACGCGCGAAGAGGGGACTTGCACTTTTCAAGGCATCGATCAGAGCTACGTTGACTAAACACTGTCTGGATTGTCACGGAGGAAAATCGACCAAGGGAGATTTTGATCTCTCCTCACGAGAAGTCCTGCTGGCCAGTGGCTTCGTGACGGACTCGGCGGATGACAGTCATCTGATCGCCTTGATTACTCATGCGGCCGAACCCCACATGCCCTTTAAGGCTCCGAAACTCTCTGACGCAGAGATTGAGCAGATTCGCCAATGGATCAATCTCGGCGCGCCTTATGATTCGCCACTGGCGGAAAAAGCGACAGGACCAAAACCAGAGATGCAGGTTAAGGACAGTGATCGAGAATTCTGGGCGTTTCGCCCGTTGCAGGAAGTCACTGTGCCAACTCCCGCTGATGCAGCGTGGTGTCGAACTCCCATCGACCGTTTCATTCGCACACGTCAGGAAACAGAAAAGCTCACTCCAAACGCCGACGCTGATCGCAGAGTTCTGATCCGTCGCGCTTACTTTGGACTTCTGGGACTTCCGCCAACTCCGGAACAGGTCGACCAGTTCGTCAGCGACCCTGATCCGGATGCCTGGCCAAAGCTTGTTGATCGCTTGCTGGAGTCACCGCAATACGGTGAACGCTGGGCACGCCATTGGATTGATGTGGCGCGGTTCGCGGAATCTCACGGCTACGAACAGGATTACGATCGGCCGAATGCCTATCACTATCGTGATTTTCTCATTCAGGCATTCAACAACGATCTGCCCTACGACAAGTTTGTGCAATGGCAACTGGCCGGTGATGAACTGGCTCCGGAGAATCCGTTGGCAATGATGGCCACTGGCTTTCTGGGTGCCGGTGCGTTTCCAACTCAGCTCACCGAAGCCGAATTTGAATCAGCTCGGTATGATGAACTCGACGACATGGTGATGACAACGGGCGTTTCGTTTCTTGGGCTGTCAGTGGGATGTGCTCGCTGTCATGATCACAAATTCGACCCGATTCCTTCACGTGACTATTACCGCCTCGCCGCAACGTTTGGGCGAGCGATTCGTTCTGAGACGGATCTCGATCTGGACCCGGAAGGCAACAAGAAACGTCAGAGCGAATTCGATGCTCAGCTCGCCGCCCGAAAGCAGACAGCAGCAGAATTCCAGACGACTAAGTTGCCCGCAAAGTTTCGCGAATGGCTGAAGACAGCGCCTTCTGGTGAGCCGCAGGGACCGTGGGAAACTCTGCACGTGTTGTCTGTTGAATCGTCAGGCGGCACAAAGTTTTCGCCGCAGGGAGATTCCTCCTTCCTCGCCACCGGAAAAACTCCGGCAAAGGAAGTCATTACGATCGTCGCCGAATCTCATCGGCCCGGAATTCGAGCGATTCGTCTAGAGGCTTTGGCTGATGAATCGCTGCCGCAGAAAGGCCCAGGCCGTGCGGGAAACGGAAACTTCGTCGTATGCGATCTGCAGGTTGTGGCCACTCCACTGACGACTGATAAGTCTTCCGACGCATCCTCGTCTGCAACCCCGATCAAGCTTGTGGCCGCTCGTGCGACTCATCAACAGAACGCCGGTGATCTGTCTGTTGCGGCGTCTATTGACGACAACCCAACTTCCGGCTGGGCTGTGGACGCCGGAGGTATCGGCAAAGATCAGGCGGCCGTTTTCGACTTCGGAGCTCCAGTCGCGCATTCCGATGGGGCTCGATGGATAATCACTTTGAGCATGAATCATCCGAACCCGAACCATACGCTGGGACGATTCCGGGTGTCTGTTTCTGATCGAGTTCAACCAATCCTGGAAGTCAGCAGCACGGGTCCGGATGCCAAGGTCCTGCACGCTCTCGAAACGCTGCGTAAGTCTATGGATGAAACATCCGACGAATGGAAGACCGGGCTGGAGTGGTTCGCATCCACCGATCCGGAGATGATCGCACTAACTCAGGCTGTGCGCGAACTGGAGCTCAAGGGCCCTGGGCTGCAAAAAGCCAAAGCCATGGTGACCAGTGAAGGTCTGCCGCACATGAGCCATCATGCGGATGATCGAGGCTTTCCGCACTTCTATCCGGAAACACATTTGCTGAAGCGTGGCGATGTCCATCAAAAGCAGGAAGTTGTTACTGCCGGATTTCTCCAGGTGCTGGCTCCGGCTGGCAAAGAACTCAGCAACTGGGAATTGAAGCCGCCGGAAGGCTGGACTCGCACGACGTTTAAGCGAGCTTCTCTGGCTCATTGGATGACCGATGCCGAACGCGGTGCCGGAAGTCTGGTGGCCAGAGTGATGGTGAACCGTTTGTGGCAACATCACTTTGGCCGTGGTCTGATTTCAACGCCAAATGATTTCGGAGTCTCTGGCGAACGGCCCTCGCATCCGGAGTTACTCGAGTGGCTGGCGACCGATCTGATCGCCAACGGCTGGACTCTGAAACGTATGCATAAACTAATCATGACCAGCCAGACGTACATGCAATCCGGTGCTCATGATGAAGAGCGTGCGACGATTGATCGCGAGAATATTCTGCTGTGGCGTAGAACTCCGCAGCGACTGGAAGCAGAAGCAATCCGTGACTCAATGCTGGCGGTCTCAGGAAGACTGGACCTCCGCCAATTTGGTCCGGGAACGCTTGACCAGAACATGACTCGCCGTAGTGTGTACTTCTTCATCAAACGGAGCCAGTTGATTCCGATGATGATGCTGTTCGACTGGCCCGAGCATCTGGTCAGCATCGGCCAGCGTCCCGTGACGACAATCGCGCCACAGGCGCTGATGTTTATGAACAGCCCACAGGGGCGAGATTACGCGACGGCATTTGCACAGCGGTTGCCTCAGGACAATCCCGACCAGGCCATTCACGATGCCTGGCGACTGGCCTTTGGTCGCGCTCCGGTCGATGCGGAGTTAGCAGCAAGTCGACAGTTTCTGCAACGACAGCAGGAACTGCATACCGCCGCTGGTCGGACTGACGCCGCGGCTCAGTCAGTCGTTGATCTTTGCCAGACAATCCTGAGCATGAACGAGTTTGTTTACATCGAGTAAGTCTTGAGGCGGTCACCAGATTTGCAGTTCATGGCGTGAGCTATGTCTCCAATTCCTTGAACCCGAAGGGTTGATGCTTTCATCGTTTAACGGCAAGCCGTAGGCGTCGTCGCGAGTTTTCGCCTGCGCCTGCGGCTCGCCGTTAAACGAGAACAATCAGCACGCGACTACGAACGGCGAAGTCAACAATCCACTCCTACCACTCCGGTACCTTCTTTTAGAGAACTTGATAACGATATCGAGGGACATTCAAGATGTTTTCACTGTTGCGTCTTATTGCGGCTTTCTGCCTGCTCAGTCTGACTTGTGTCGCGGCCGATCGCCCCAACCTGATCTTTATCATGGCCGATGATCTCGGCTATGGAGACCTTGGGTGTTACGGTCAACGAATCGTCACTACGCCGCACATTGATCGCATGGCAGCGGAAGGACTCCGCTTCACACACTTCTACGCCGGAGCCACGGTTTGTGCTCCTTCTCGCAGCGTGCTGATGACAGGATTGCATCACGGGCATACGCGGGTTCGAGGAAACGCGGGCCAGACCAATCCGGCCGCTCAAGCGCTCAAAGATGGAGATGTTACGGTCGCGGATGTGCTGAAGTCAGCCGGATACAAAACTGCTCTAATCGGGAAATGGGGATTGGGAAACGTTGGCGAAGCTGCAAGCGGTTTGCCTCGCAAACATGGCTTCGATGAATTCTACGGCTACCTGAGCCAACATCATGCTCACAATCACTTCCCGGACTATCTCTGGAGAAATGAGACGCGAGAACCCATCGATAATGTCGTCACGTATGTCGGGGAAGACGGCGCCGGTTACGCGACCGAAGCTCGCCATTTTGCGGACGATCTGTTTGCCGACGAAGCATTGAAATTCGTCAGCAACAATTCAGAGCGTCCCTTCTTTCTATACTGGAGCATGGTGACTCCTCACGCTAACAACGAACGCAGTAAAGTGCTGGGCGATGGTGCTCACGTGCCGGACTATGGACCTTATGCTGACAAAGACTGGCCGAATCAGGACAAAGGGCAGGCCGCGATGATCTCGCGACTCGACGCACATGTCGGTCGGATGCTGGATCATTTGAAGCAACTGGGGATTGCCGAAAACACGCTCGTCATTTTTACCAGTGATAACGGTCCGCACAACGAGAGCAAACACGATCTGAAAAGATTCAATCCTTCCGGACCATTCTCCGGCACAAAGCGGAGTCTGACGGACGGTGGTATTCGAGTCCCGTTTATTGCCTGGTGGCCGGGTAAAGTGAAGGCAGGTGAATCAGGTCATATTGGCTACTTCGCCGACTGGCTTCCGACCGCCGCGGAGCTTTCAGGCGGTGATGCTCCTGCAAATCCTGATGGGATCAGTTTCGTTCCGACTCTGACGGGTTCCGGAGACCAGAAGGCCCATGAATTTCTTTACTGGGAGTTTCACGAAGGCGGCTTCAAACAGGCGGCACTGTATTCAGGTCGCTGGAAAGGAATTCGCTCCGGGAGTGAAGATGCTCCCATCGCTCTTTACGATCAGCGAACGGATGTAGCCGAGCAAAACAACGTTGCATCGCAGCATCCGGAGATTGCTGAGGCCGTCAGCAACTACCTCAAATCCGCAAGATCACCGCTGCCTGACTGGGAACCTCGCTGGGGTAACGAAAAGAAAAAGTCGAAGTGACGCCATTCAGATTGAAACGCTACTCCGGCTTGCCTTGCCAGCGATTGAGCCGCGGCATGTCGGTGTGAGCAATCTCAAGGCCAGCCAACTGCACAAGTCGCGCGATCTCTGCGATAGATGTAACCCCAGTTTTCGGGAGATATCAGACCTGTAAAGTTCGACAGTTCTCTGAGCAACGCCCAGTTCTTCTGCTATCGCTTTGATCGGCGAACGTTGTCCAACCAAGGTGAGTACTTCCAGCTCGCGCGGTGCCAGAGCATCCAGGGGACTGAGATCCACCAGGTTTGAATTGATCACACGGTACTCGACACCGGGCTCAACCACATTGACTCCCTGACGCGTCACCGAAACAATCCGGGGCTTCAATCTCTTCGATTGTCTTGCCAACCGGATTGAAGTTGTCACCGTAGTCGATCTGCTTCGCCTGTTTGTTGCAGAACAAAACCAGGCCATCAATGTCGATAATCAGGATACCCACGCCGGGCTGGCTTTTAAGCAGTTTCCGGAATTCGTTCGACATAGATCAGTCAGTCTATGGAACTTTGAGGCGACGAAACAAGCAGCAGCATCCTGCAGACATCTTACTGAGGCGGACTGGTCAGGATGTCGGGACCCTTCCCGGTCTTTCGCTCATACTGACCATCTCGATTCTTAACGTACTTCGTGAATCCCTTTTTCTCAAGATTCTTGTCGCTGATGCTGCGTTTCATTTTCATCGGAGACCACGTTCCCGCCACGAACGGAGCACACATCAGGCGTCGAACTGGCTCGCCCGTGACCGGATGCTTCGTCAGCGGAGGATCCTTGATCCCTTGTTCCACTTCAAACGTGTCACCGATGGCATCATCATCATCGTCGGAAAGAACAACACCATAAACATAGGTGGGCACGCGACTTCTCCTCCAGTTCCAACAGCGAAATGACGTGAGGAAGATATTCCAGCAGTGACAGTCTATCAAACTTTTTCCGGCTGCTGAGTAATAAACTTGATGGCTTGATGGGCTTCACTCAGGAGGCGGCCTCCCTGTGCCCTTTGTTCGTTGACAACAGACGGATTCTCGAACAGACGTACCGGGCGATCAAATCACCTGCCAGTTGAGATCATTGGCTGGCTAACGGGAGGAATGTTGCCTGAAGCCAATGCCACGGCGGGAAACTCACGTCGAACGACGAATCGCGAACTTGGCGATGGACTCCAGTGCGTAGCGGGCAGGGCCGTTGGGCAAAGGATACAGGCAGCGGATAGCTCGAGCAATCAGCAGTTCGGCACTGGCCTGAGCTGACTCGATCCCCTGACGAACCAGGGGTTCGTCGCGCAGTCGCTGATGATCGACCGCTTCAGATGAAAACAGCAACTCACGCAGACGCTTTCGATCAATCTCAGAAGCTAGCTTTAAGGCTCTCAGCAGAGGCAGCGTCATCCGATGATTGCACAGATCATTGGCTGCATCCTTGCCAGTCGATGCGGCAGACTCCGTTAGATCCAGGACATCATCGGCAATCTGAAATGCCAGACCGATCCGGTTACCAAAGATCTTCAACCGGGATTGCTCCGACACCGTCGCTCCGGCTGCGCGGGCACCAAGCAGACAACTGACAGCAAACAGCTGTCCGGTCTTTCCACTGATGACTCGAAAATAATCAGACTCTGAGGTCGACTGTTCAAGGCGTGCAGCGATCTGATTCAACTCGCCTTCGCACGTTCGGTCAGTGGCTCGACCGATCAACCGGCAAGCCTCCGCATCACCCGTTGTTGCAGCGAGGTGAAACGCTTTAGAGAAAAGGTAGTCGCCGAAAAGAACACTGGTTTCCGTGTTCCAACGACGATGAACTGTGGAGACATGCCGACGCAGATCTGCATCATCAATCACATCGTCGTGAACAAGCGTTGCCGTATGGATCATCTCGACGACTGCAGCGAGCCGGTAAGCGTTCTCGCGAGCTGGCTGCGACGGAGCGCACAGCTTCGCGCTCAGGAGGGTCAGAATCGGACGAATCCGCTTCCCCTGAAACCTGCCAACATGTTCCGCCACGTCCTGCACAAACATGTTCGGGTTGCGAAACTGTCGTTCCAGCAGCGCATTGACAGCCAGCAGGTCTTCAGCAAGCAAATGCTGAATCTGCCGTTTCAGTTCGTCGCGGCTGGACACAACCGTGGACATGACACATTCGTCTTTTTTTAAGGACTCTTGAATCACTGATGAAATCGGGACGGGCACCTTGCCGTTGCTGGTCGCCAACGTCTATGGCACCCTGAAAGGAGCCCGACTCGATTTTGTCAGATTGTCTTAGTAGGGAACTTCACTGGACGGATCTCTAAGGAAATGCCCCGAACGGCCGCCGGACTTCTCCAACAGACGAATCGTGTTGATTTCCATCTCCCGGTCAACCGACTTGCACATGTCGTAAATTGTGAGACACGCAACAGCAACCGCCGTCAGAGCCTCCATCTCCACGCCGGTTTTCGCTTCCGTGGAAACGCTGACAACCACCTGAACCCTCGACGCCTCAAAGGAAAAATCAATGTTGACCTTCTCGAGAGGCAGCACATGACACAAAGGAATCAGGTCTGAAGTACGCTTGGTGGCCATAATTCCAGCCAGTCGAGCCACCTCCAGAACATCTCCCTTGGAAAACTTCCTCTCCCGTATAGACCGCATTGTCTCGGGCTGCATTAACACGAATCCTTCCGCCCGCGCCATTCGCCGCGTCACAGCCTTGTCGCCAACGTCCACCATTCGGCTTGCGCCGTCAGCGGTAAAATGAGAGAATTCACCCATAGATATCCCCAATAGTCCCTTTTTTCTTTGAAGAAATAATGCATCCCTACCGAGCTGATGACTCGATCCCACCGCCCCCCTGAGCGTGTAGGCTGTTGACCTACTTGCGTATTGAGCGTTTTCGTTTAACGGCGAGGCGTAGGCGAAATCAGGCGACGACGCCTGCGGCTTGCCGTTAATCGGTTAAATCAACAGTCTGCCTGCCTCCGGTGCCTGCTGACTTTGGCACCACTGCCCGCTCACTTCGTTGCTGGTGGTGCAAAAGCCGTTAAACCCCCGACGCGTTGTCGGGAGCGACTGAACCCATAACCCGCTCAGGAGTTTCGGGATTACCCATGCGTCAACGGGCATACTGTTGTCAGCTTAGAAACAACGTCGCAATTTCGTAAAAGATCACAACCCCAAGAACGTCAACCATCGCCGCAATCAACGGATTCGACATGATCGCCGGATCCATACCGAGTCGCCGCAGCATCAGAGGCAGCAGGGTGCCGGCTGAGGTGCCCAGAATGACCACAGCCACCACGGTAGTGGCAATCGCAGCCGATTCATTAACCGTTCGACCAAACCACAGCCAGGCCACACAGAAGTCCAACGACGCGAGCGCAACTCCCAGACATAAGCCGATAAAAAACTCACGCATGATCAACGCTCGGCTGATCGAATCGTCGGGACTACCCTTCGTGTCGGTAGGCTGCAGCGCAAACATCCGGATAAACAATGTCGCTGATTGTGAGCCCGCATTTCCACCGCTCGCCATAACGAGCGGCAAAAAGAGCAGGATCAAAGTCGTCAATCCGCTTAGCCCCAGCGCAATAGGTTCGCCACCGCCCGTGGATTGACGATAATGGTCAATCACATGCGCATTCATGAGAGCCACGATGGACAGAAACAGCAACCAGATCCCACGCTTCCATAAAATCGTCAGGAACGGGGTTTCTTCGTAGGTGTCTCGCAGCGGAGCAACAGCACCCTGCAGATAGGCATCTTCAGTAGCCTCTTCCTGAACAACGTCCAAAGCGTCGTCATGAGTCACAATGCCAACAAGCCGATCATTCTCATCGACAATCGGCAAGGCAATGAAGTTGTAGCGAGCAAGTTCCTGAGCCACGACTTCGCGCTGCTCACTCACTCGAAACCTGATCACGTCCCGCTGCATGATGTCGGAGAGGCGAGTTTCTGGTTTGGCCAGAATCAATTCTCGCAGCGAGATAAAGCCTTCCAGCCGACGTTCTTCATTCAGAATGTAGACGTAGTAAATCGTCTCACTGTTCGGGGCCTGCTGCCGCAACTGAGCCAATGCGTCGCGGACGGTAATATTGGCCGGCAGCGACGCATACTCCGTGGTCATAATCGACCCGGCACTGTCTTCGTCGTACGACAGCAGTTTGCGAATATCGTTGCGTTCAGCCCTGGCGATCAGCCGCAGAACTTCTTCGCGATGGCCCTCGGACATTTCCGAAAGCAAGTCGACACGATCATCGGCCGACATCCACTCGAGCAGATTCGAGAGACGCGTGGAGTCCAGAGTTTCGACCAGTAATGTTTGCCGGCGCAGCGAGATGTATTCAAAGATCTCAACTCGCAGAGGCAGTTCAGCCTGATCCAGAATTAACCAGATCTGTGGATCATCCAGCTCTTCCAAAATCTCAGCTACGGCGGCAGGATGCACAACCTTGCAGAAGGCGGCCAGACCAGCCAGATCTTCTTCCTGCAGCATCTGCTGCACATCCGGAAGGATCAGCGATTGATAGGCGTCCTGCATTGCATGATTCGCTTTGCGAAGCCGCGTTGGCGAGCGGTCCAAAAAAAATCCCTGCAGGACAGTGATCCGGCAGGGATGAATATCAAACCGACGTTCGAAGAACAAATCGGATGAACAGGAAGTCGTATGGCGTTATCGCTTTGAGAACTGGAAGCTCTTGCGGGCTTTCTTGCGTCCATACTTCTTTCGTTCGACCATTCGGTCGTCGCGAGTCAGAAGACCGGCATCGGCCAAAAGGTGATGCCATGCAGGATTCATGCCCTGAAGTGCTCGAGCAACCCCCAGAATGATCGCCCCGGCCTGACCGGTCGTGCCACCACCCTGAACGCGAACCGAAATGTCGACCTGGCCAACTTTGCCAACGACATTCAGAGGAACCAACACACTTTCACGGTCTCGCTCAATACGAAGATACTCGTCCATCGGACGGCCATTCACAACGAACTGGCCCGACCCTTCTTTGATGCGAACGCGAGCGACTGAGGTCTTACGACGACCAGTTCCCATGGCAACACCGAACCGGTCCACTTTTCCGCGGATCGTCGGCTGGTAAGCTGGATCAACAACAGCAGTACCTGCAGTACCGGAACCAATTGTCAGTTCAGGAAGCTGTGATGAGGGAACTTCCGGCGCGTCGACAACGGAATCCGAAGAAACTGTAGGATCCATACTCATGAGAACTCGTCACAGAGAAAAAGTGAATCAAAGACCAACCGAATCTGTTAACGCAAGACCGTCCGAAAGACAGTCTTAGCCTTTGATCTTTCGGTCTGGCAAAAGGTGCGCCGGGAAGGGCTTTGGCAACTGGGACTGATGTGGGTGATTTGTGCCAACGAAGACACGCAACTTCTTCAGCATCTGACGACCCAGCTTATTCTTTGGCAACATACGACGAACAGCTTCGCTCAGAAGCTGATCTGGTCGCTTTTCCCAGGTTTCAACAGCAGATCGCTGACGCAGACCGCCTGGATAACCTGTGAATCGATCATAGCTCTTCTTGGCCATCTTTGTGGTCAAGTAAGGAATCTTGCTGTGCTGCATGGCGTTGCCTGTGAAGCGAATTCGCTCGCAATTCAGCACAATCACGCAATCGCCAGTATCAACATGGGCCGTATATGTCGGCTTATGCTTACCCATCAGAATGGTTGCAATCTGAGTTGCCAGACGTCCAACAATGTGTCCGTCCGCGTCAACGACAAACCAATCACGGCCTGCTTCGTCAACAACCTCTTTCTTTGCCATCCATGTTTTGCCAATCGCCAGCATGGAACCGTCATCCTTTGGGCCGCCGATAAAGGCGGACTGATCAAGTGTTCAAAAACGGAAGAGCAGACGCGAAGCCTGCCTTTTGCAGCACTTCCAGCCTCTCACCAACAAAACATCCAGCGTTTATCGGCCTTGGGCGGAAAGAAGTCGAGCAATCTAGCGAGTTTGGATCTCGTAATCAATGCTGTGTCCGGCATTTCGGTCTGCGGATTCCCAGGAACAGCCAATTGTCGACCTACAAAGAACATTTTCTCGGGCGAGATTTGTAGTTCCTGAAGTTCTCTTGATGCTGTCAAACCCGCCGCCTGTTACCAATTTTTAGCTTATTCCCCATCCAAGCACCTCCGTTTATCCGGCCAGCCGCACACTGTCTGAGGATTTTATCAGGCATTGTGGCATGACTTTTTGCAGCGAGCCCCAAGCGGAAGCGAAATCGGGCACCGGTCGCCTGCGGCTCGTCAGTAAGGGAACTCAGCAGGAACGGTCAATCAGTAAAGATGGGTAAGACAGCCAGATCATGCCGTGTTGAAACGAATTGCCGCCGAAGACTGTTTACGACCAGCAGAAATGGCTATGCCGCCTGCAACAGCAAGTCCGATAACTCCAGTTAACGGGATAGGTCTGCAGAGTCCTGCAACAACAGGCCAGGGACGGCTGGTTGGATCAGGAAATAAACTCTCAGCACCGTTTTCACCAAGTACCGCCAATGCTCACCGGTCTGCAAGGATGCCGGTCGGTCTGCATGAGCGGTCTGTGAAAATCCTGCCCTGCCAGAACGGATTCACTCTTTGGGGGCACGGTCGACATGAAGTCGCCAATCCTGAGGCTTGTTCAAGCCGCATGTTTTGTCATTGCAATTCCTGTCTTCTTCGTGGACGCCCACGCCCAGCTTGTTCCCGGAACCGGGATGAAGCTGAACCAGGTCGGAGATGATTTCGAAGACGAAAACTGGAAATGGGTTCCGAACGGTGCGAAAGCCAGTCGGGAACAGGACGAACAGGTTCGTTCTCCCACCGGCTTTTCGAACAACAAGCGCTGGTTCGAAAGCCCAAAACGCGGAATGCCCGACCATATCGTTCGGGTCCCCACGCCGGACGGTGGTCTTCCCGGCAGCAGAGGCGCGCTGAAGGTTCAGACTCTGAACTCCGGCGTCCCTGGAAACAACTCCTATAAAATGGAGCAGGACGATCTGATTATGGCTTGCTCGTCCAAGGTGGGAGCAATCGCGACCGGCCGAAACCCAAGCTGCGTGACTCGAGTTTATCTCCCACCCTTCGAACAGTGGGAGAATCGCTCCGGTTCACACTTCGGCTATCGCATCGATCTGAAGACAACGATCACGGAGACCGAAAAAAAGTTTTTGTTTACATCAACGAAGCGTAAACAGGAAGATTACTGGCCGGGCTATTTCATCGAGTTCCATAGTAGCCATGATGGCAAGTTCAAAGAAGATGAAGCCATCCTTCTGATCCGAGGCAACAACCTCGGTCATGAAGTCAAGAGCCTGAAGTTGACTCCAGGCTGGTGGACGCTGGGCATGTCAGTGACTGGCGATGGTCGAGTTCACTACTACGGAAAACAGGGCACTGACAACCTGACCGCCGCTGACCATCTTTACTCCAGCTTCCCGTACGGTTATCAGGCTGAGTACTTCGCGACTCACTTCTTTAACTCGTGCAATCAGAACGACGGCAAGACCTGGTCAACTCCGATCATCATTGATGATCCGTCGATTTATACAACACGCTAAGCAACTCGGATTCTCAAGCACTAGTTTCCTGACAGGGAATCATCACTGGCCAAGTCGGCCATTCACGTCAGCTCGTAAACACGCTGCGAGCTGACGGAAACACGAGGAGTCCGCACAGTACAACGAAAAGTTCGTTCCGAAGTTACTCCTCACCTTCGGACGACCCGATGTTCCGGGGTTGGTATGTTTCGACATACCAACCCCGGTTCGCATTGAGGGAGACCGCTGCTTGTTCTTTGGACTGC
>JAPLOA010000075.1 GCA_026400835.1 Planctomycetales bacterium
GAGAGACTGGATATTCTTTTGATGAGTGTTAAATGTCAGACGATACGCCTCCTCATTGCGCACATTTCTGCGTTGGCCTCGCTGGCGAACATTGGCCCCTGGATTCAGCAAACCATCATGTGCGATCGTTCCGTTTGGAAGCACCTTGAGCCACGAACGTTCGGCTTCTGTTGTAATGGCTTCCAGAGTCTGCCAACGCGTCGTCTCGGGTTGACTTGCTAATTCCTTATCACGCCATGCAGTAAAGCGAGCGGGCAGCTCCTTTGCCGCAAAATCGTTGAGTGCTGAAACCAATGGTTCGTGATCAAGCTTGTGTTTTTCAAGGGCTTTCTCCGTCGCAGCTTCATCAAGATCCAATGTCCGCGGACCGTGAACGGTCGTGGCCAGCGATGCGGCCAATGCATAATAGTCCTGATGTGGAATCGGATCGTACTTGTGATCGTGACATCGAACACAGCCCATTGTCAGCCCGAGCATCGAACCTCCAATAGTCATCATCATGTCATCGAGCTGATCGTAGCGAATACGCTCGACGGTCTTTGCGGTAATCTGCCCGGGATAGGGGCCAGCGACGAGAAACCCGGTCGCGGCTGCTCCATTGATGTCATCTGGTTGCAGGATATCTCCCGCCAACTGCATCCTGACAAACTGGTCATAAGGCATGTCATTATTCAGCGAACGAATCACCCAGTCACGGTAGTGATACGCTCCCGGACGGAACCCATCGAATTCGTAACCGCCACTCTCCGCAAATCGCGCCGTGTCCAGCCAATGTCGAGCCCAGCGTTCTCCGTAGGCGGGTTTTGCGAGCAGTTCGTCGACGACCTTTTCGAACGCGTTCGGTGACGAATCCGCCACGAATGCCATCACCTGTTCCGGCGCAGGGGGTAAGCCGATCAGATCAAAGTACGCGCGTCGAATGAGCTTCTCCTTCGCGGCCGGATGATTTGGCTTCAATTCATTCGCTTCCTGCGCTTGCCGGATGAATCCATCAATCGGCTTATGAGAATCGGGAAGTGTCACTTCCTTCAACGGCTGAAACGACCACCACTGTTTGCCTTCCTCAAGGTTGATCTCGCGCTTTGGTTTGACAGGAGCTTCGCCTTCACGAGGATCCGGTGCACCCAGATCAATCCATTTCGCGAAGTCAGCGATCACTTCATCAGATAACTTGCCGGTGGGGGGCATCTCCATGCCATCATATTTCATTGCCTTGAGCAGCAGACTTTCAGCGGAGTTGCCCTTTATCAATGCGGGACCAGTCTCGCCACCAGCCGCAACACCGGCCGCAGAATCCAGAAACAATCCCCCCTGAAGCTTCTTTTGAGTCTGTGCCTCCACGGAATGGCAGCCGTAACAATGTTCGACCAGAACAGGTCGAATCTTCTGCTCAAAGAACTTGACGCCCTCTTCATCGGCCGCAATCGTCGTCGTGGAAACGACCATGACCAGGGCAGGCATGATTAGAGTCATGGTGCGTGATATCATTGAACTCATGGCAGGAAACCAGTGGCAGGGCGGGGAAGGCAGGACAAATTCTTTTCGGCAGGATATCCCGATCCGTTTCAGAATAAAGGTCTTTTCAAACGGATAGGGACGCCAGACTTTAGATTCTGATCTCAGGCCGTCGGCAGTCGAAACAGTTTCTTCGAGTTTTCATACAGGATTTTTCGCTCGACAGTCTTCGATGTGCTCAATCTGCGGATTGCAGCAACCGTCTGTGATCCCTGACAGGCTGATCCTTGCCCAACTCGATCATCGCAATCACTGCCGTACAACACTTTGTCCTGATGTCGCTCCAGAAATCCACGAGCATGATCTTCATCGCGAGTCAGCGCGTTGAGTCCTGAACCGGCGGACATGTCCGCAAAAATGTTCGGGTAGTCTGCCAGGTAACGATCCGTCAATCCACCGGCCGTGACCTTTCCTTTGGGATAGAGCATATTCTGATCGGTATGATTCTTATCGATGTTCGCCCACCACGTCTGAGCATGTCCAATAAACATGGTCTTCGGAAATTTTTCGAACATCTTGTAAATACGCTCGAACCCCATATTGTATGTGCCGTGCTGCAAATGCATCAGGATCGGAACATTAAACTCAGCGGCCAGTTGATAAAGAAGCTGGCTCTCTTTGGAGTCGCATTCAACGCTGAATTTCTGTTCGCCAATGATCACTCCACCAAGTTCCAGATACTTTGAAATCTCCATACGAGCTTCGGCAAGGTCGGTGACTTCATTCGCGCCAAAGAAAAACTCACCGGTATACTGTCTTGCCATCGCGATCGCAGTATCATTTCCTCCGGCACCAACTCCGCCGAGAGTGTTGTGCTTTCCATCACCGGTAGAAGCCGTCTTTACAGAAGATCCTGCCGGAAGCAGAATCGTTTGAGTGACCCCCATCGTTCTTTGGTGTGCAATAAGCTGTTCCGGCGTGCGAGCACGGTAAGTCGTGTGTTGATGAATATCGATAATCGGCTCGGCCGGGTTGCGCTCGTCGCCATGAGCACCTGCGTTCAACAAACTTAATGCAGCAGCCGTACTTGATGACGCCAAAAAGCAACGACGAGAAATACCGTTCATGACAGACTCCGAACAGTTGGAAACAACAGGGAGTGAGTCTCAGACGTGATGTGAATCTCAGACTCAATCGTTTTTTGATTGGTGGCAGACTGGAGGATCGTCCGCAAGGATCCGGAATGCAAGTCTTCCTCGTTTTGCTTAACGGTTCGTCTCTGAAGTTACGGTGTCTGCAACACGGCCGCCTGCAAAGCATGCCAAAGTTGTTCCACATGAGCCCGCTCTGTTTGCTCGGCTCCGACGGAAACTCGAACCATCCAACGCCCCTCGAGAATTGCCGGAGTCAGATAGGTATAGCCCGATCGATTCAATTGATTAACCCAATTCAACGTGAACTGATCAAGCGACTCACCGGATATTCCAACGGGCTCGTATCTCAAACAGACAGTCTGTAATGAAACGGGGGCCAGTACCTTCCAGCCCGGCGTCTTGCGAACCTCTTCAGCCAACCAGCGAGCGTTCTCGATGTCTCGCCGCAATCGCTGCTGCAGACCAGTGACTCCCTGCTCACGAATCAGGAACCAAAGTTTGAGAGCCCGAAAGCGACGCCCGAGCGGAAGCCCCCAATCGCGGTAGTTTTTGACTTGTCCGTCTGCGGAGGTTTGCAGGTAACTGGGATTCGTCGACATCACTCGAATCAAATGTTGTGAATCTCTGACGAAGTACACGGAACAATCGAAAGCAACTCCCAGCCACTTGTGTGGGTTGAGCACAATCGAATCGGCACACTCAATTCCGTCCAACAGGCTGCGGAACTCCGGCAATATCATCGCTGAACCAGCCATGGCTGCATCGACATGCAGCCAAAGCCCGTGATGAGTTGTCACTTTCGCGATGGCCAGAATTGGATCGATCGCAGTCGTGGTTGTCGTCCCTGTTGTCGCTACGACAGCACAAGGAATCCTTCCAGCGGCCTTATCTTTTTCAATCGCGAGTCCCAGCGCATCGGGCTTCATGGCAAAGGAACTGTCATGTGCCACGACTCGAATGTTGGCCCGACCAAACCCAGCCAGCAATGCAGCTTTGTCGACAGAACTGTGACTATGAGCTGTCACATAAACAACCAACGGATCTTTTTCGCTCTGAAGTCCAGCTCGTGCCAGGCTGTAGTCCGTCGTACGTTCTCGCGCGGAGAGTAGAGCGATCAAAGTGCTGGTCGACGCGGTATCCTGAATCACTCCATCCCACGCAGAAGATAAACCGACCATCTGCCTCAACCAATCGTTTGCCACTTCTTCGATCTCTGTCAGAGCCGGGCTGGACTGCCAGGCAAGACCGAGCACTCCCAGGCCTGTGCTCAGGAAGTCTCCAAGGACGCTGGCCAGTGAGCTGTTCGCAGGGAAGTATCCAAAGAATCTGGGATGTTGCCAAAGCGAAAGTCCCGGCAGGACAA
Organism: Planctomycetales bacterium; assembly: GCA_026400835.1. Taxonomy (GTDB): domain Bacteria; phylum Planctomycetota; class Planctomycetia; order Planctomycetales; family Planctomycetaceae; genus SXXK01. The sequence goes on from JAPLOA010000075.1 coordinate 3,973, forward strand.
CTCGATCAAGATCACTGAGAATCGAATCGAAAGATTCTGCATGCTCCGGCGGTGAGCCCGGCAACATCGCTCGCACTTCTCCGGGTGCCGTTTTCGCCATCACGGGCAATGTCTCAAGCCTGGTTCGATAGTCAGCAATCCAGTCGACGACAGCGTGACCATACTTTCGAAATTCCTCGGGAGACATCAACTTGCTCGGCATCGGGGGGATTCGTGACTGGAAACCGCTTCCGGAGTATAACTGCATTGAGCATCGGGTAACATGAATCGAGAATGCCTCCCACGGAGGACATGCAAAGCTCTTCGATTGTTGCCAGAACCTCCGGGACTCTCCCGACCGACAAAACGCATCACACAGGAAATCAGCCTCTATGAACTTTCCGAATCTCCTGTTTGTGCTGGCCTGCTTTGCATCGACAACGGCGTTTGGTCTGTTCGACGAGCCAAAGATCAAACGCAGTACCTCGACGATCGAAGGCTGGAACCTCCATGTTGACAATAAACTCCTAAGAGAACAAAAGGCAGCTACGGCCAAAGCCCAGGAGCTGCTGAAGGCTCAATTGCAGGAGATCACTCGTGTCGTGCCGTCAGATGCCGTGGCTGAACTTCAAAAAGTGCCGCTGTATTTTTCACCTGAGTACCCGGATTCACAGCAGCGAGCAGAATATCATCCCGGAGCTGGCTGGCTGAAGGACAATAACCGCGATCCCGTGATGGCAAAGGCGGTAGAATTCACCAACATTCAGATCTTCGAACGTGAAACCAAACGCATGCCTAACTTTGCTCTGCATGAGTTGGCTCACGCTTATCACGATCGATTTCTTCCAGATGGGTTCGCAAACAAGGACGTTCAAGCTGCCTTCGAAAGAGCCCGCGCAGCAGGACTCTACGACGAGGTTGAACAACGATTCGGAGATGGCCGATCAGCTCGAGTGAAGGCGTATGCTATGACAAACCCCATGGAATACTTCGCCGAATGCAGCGAAGCCTTCTTTTCGACAAATGACTTCTTCCCGTTCAACAAGGAAGAATTACAAAAGCACGATCCAGAGATGTTCGAACTGTTGCATAAACTCTGGAAATGCCCAAAGGAGAAGAAAGCCACAACGCCCGGCGAAGATACTCGCTGAGCCTCAAGTCAACGGGCAATCAGCCTAATCTGCTCACTGAGTCAATCGGGCAAAGATCTCATTGACGTCAGACGAAGACAGCGCCGGCAGTTCAATGACCATACCTGTCTCAGTCCATTCCGCAGGTCGAGTACGAGCAATCGCACGGCCGTTCAGAATCACGACCAGTTCTTTCGCAGCCATCACTTCGGGAGTTCTTAGACGTGCGCATCCAGACTCGGAAAGATGCAACGTCAGTCGTGCAGGCTGCTGAAACTCATCTCCTCGGAATACGGAAAAATCGGCCGCTTTCAGGAGAGGTTCAGTGTCCGCGATAACTTTCGAGCCATCAGGCAAAGTCAGCGACAGACTGCCCGTGTCTTCCGAGGAACTTATTGCATGAAGCTCAAGCGTCGAAGTCGCTGCGACATACTCTCCCCGCAATCTTGGGAACAGGTAGAGATAAACTGTGCCAAGAATCGCAACAAAGACCAGGATCGCTGCCATGAGTGTCCAAGCCGATCCACTCGAGCGTGAATTTTCAACGACGACATGATCGGCAGACGGCACTACTCCCGCTGAACTGTTTAAGGCCATGACGTTGATGTCCGCCTCGGCCGTCGCCAGATCGCACCCGATGATTTCACGATAACGCTTCACGACCTGATCACGATGACTGGTCGCGAGTAGCTCCATGATTTCACGCTGTTGCTGAAGGCTGAGATTCATAGTGACCGTATTCGTGGCGATTGTGCCACTGGATGCATTCTGCATTTATGAAGATTAAGATGGGTGTCCGGTTGCTGTCGAAAGCCGAACCAAACCCAGTTCGACTCTAGCAAAATTCCACTGACACCGCGAGGTTCGCCGACGCCCATTGACTTCGATCCTTTCCGTACTTCGGACTGCTGCAGCCCGCTGCAGCTTTCCGCTCTACAGCCTGCTGTGGAGCATACCGCTGGATCTCCAACGCCTGTCCAGCCCGTTATTTGGCAGCAGGCTGCCTGCACCAAAGCGGCAGCAGGCTGCCGCAGTCCAAGAGGGCATGAAGCTTAGTCCGCGATTGACTTGCCAAGCCACAACGCTGCATTCGTGATGATTCGAAGTGGCAGTTCCTGTTTGTAGACGGGATAGGTTTCGTGGCCCGGCCGAAAATAGAACACTCGACCATTTCCGATCTTCCAGATGAGACCACTGCGAAAGCTTTCGCCCGCTTCCCACGTCTCTTTGAAAAGAACTTCATCAGGCTCCGGCACATGAAACGGATCCGCATACATCTCAGTCTGAGGGATCTCGAATGAAGCAGGCAGTCCAGCCGCCACAGGATGGTCGGACTTCAATACCTTTACGGTGCTGGGTTTGCCATCAGGCCGATAAGAGGGAAACACACAATTCGGCAGATCAATTCGAACCGAGAGCGCGTTGCCTCGGCGTTTTGCGTAATACGCTGGCGTTACGATTGAATCTGCCGTCGGGACAAATCGACCCTCGGGTGCGATAAACTCAAACTGAACCGGTGGCCCGGAAGGAGGATCCGGATAACGCCGTCTAGCGTCCTCACGAGTTCGCTCGTTCATTGCTTCGACAAATGGATTGGCCCAGTGAGCGGAGTGAAGAGCGATCAGGGCCAGTCGTCCGTCTTTGATTCTGGCAACGATTTCGCGCGACACTTCCGTAGAAATCTCATCGTGTCGCACATGCCCCCACCAGATCAGTACATCGGTGTTGTCCAGCAGAGTTGAGGGCAGACCTTTATCAGGCTGGCTAAGGTTCGCCGAGATGACTCGCAAGCCGGGCTGCTTTGTCAGATGTTCTGCAATCGCATTGCCCAGAAAATTCTCGTAAGCCTGTTTTTGTGCCGGCTGCTGCTCATCCCACACCACAACTCGAACAACGGGATCTTGTCCATAGCCAGCCACCGGCGTCAAAAGGACCAATGCAAGAAGCAGGGCAGGGCATTTCATTGTTTAACATTCCTGACAGGTTGATTTGAGACCAGACGGGCGTCAGCGGAGTCTATCTCTGTAAACCTTCTTTACCATCAGGATCGTCGAAAACTGCCAAACCCAATGATGACCGATGCTCGGTCTCCTTTCAGCCCTGTTTGATAAACATTGACGAAACAAACCCAGAATCAAATACTTACAGAACTCACCAGAATTGATTCGTGAGCTTCGATCTGAGACGCTCATGAGATGAAGAGTATTTTTCGCTTTAAACAATTTGTGGTTCACCAGGATCGCTGTGCGATGAAGATCGGCATGGATGGCATTCTGCTGGGAGCATGGGCGCAGGCTGAACAGCCTGAACGAATCCTCGACATCGGCACTGGTACGGGGCTGATCGCCCTGATGATGACTCAGCGGTTTCCGAGTGCGATCGTCGACGCCGTGGAGATTGAGCCAAATGCTGCGGAACAGGCAGCTAGAAACTTTTCTGCAAGCTCATGGCCGGAGCGACTGAACCTGCATCACCAGTCAATCCAAAGTTTTGCTTTCAGCGGTCTGCATGACAAGGCCTACTCACTGATCGTCTCTAATCCTCCCTGGTTTGTTGACTCACTAAAATCGAATGAGAGCAGTCGCAATCTGGCTCGCCATACGGATTCCTTGAGTCACGACGAGTTGCTGAATTCTGTAAGGCTGCTGCTGCACAGGTCCGGCCGCTTTGCCGTTGTGCTGCCGTTTGATGAATCAACTTCTTTTGTTCACTCAGCCCATGAGCGGAATCTTTTCTGTCGCCGCCAATGTCTTATCCGATCGAAACCGGGCCTGTCCCCCCACCGTATCCTGCTGGAGTTCGAAACAGTGCCTGCGGAATCTCCAATGATCCCGCAGGAGCTGACTATCGAAAACGAACAGCACCATGACTATACGGAATCATTTCGGGAGCTCACACGTGACTTCTATCTGCGATTCTGAAGACTATGCATCGGATGCTTTCCGTGGTAACTTTTCAACAGCGAAGTTCCAGGGCATTTCCTTTCATTCAAAACCGTAGGCAGCACCATGATCCTTACGAACACAGAAACGGTAACCGGTTACGAAATCACTGAGATGAAGGGCCTTGTACAGGGAAACACGGTCCGCACAAAACATGCGGGACGTGACATTGCCGCAGGGCTCAAGAATCTCGTTGGAGGCGAACTGAAAGGTTACACGGAGCTGTTGACTGAATCCCGACGAGAAGCCGTACAGCGAATGATGGCACAAGCTCAGCAACTGGGAGCGGATGCCGTTATCAACGTGCGGTTCACCACCAGCGCTGTGACGGCGGGAGCTGCGGAGCTGTACGCCTATGGAACAGCAGTCATGTTGCGGAAGATCGGCTGAATCTCTTTTTTAAGCTGGAGTCGACTTCATGGAACTCATTTTTTCTCTGTTATTCTTCGCGGTTCCCCTGGTTGTCTGCGGGATGATTATTGGCCGCTCAGTCGAAAAGAATCATTTTGCTCAGCTGGATCAGAAGGAAGCCGCCAATCGTGATTTCCTCGTGACGAACCTGAAGACATTTCCTGGGGCCGTCTCAGGAGTTCAGGATCCAACCATCGTGATGTCGGAGGTTGTGATTGGCAGCGATTATCTGAAGAGCTGGCTTGCCGGCTGGCGAGGCTTTTTTGGCGGAGAAATCAAATCTCTGCAGACACTTCAGGTCCGGGCCAAACGAGAAGCAATCGTTCGTCTTATCGATCAAGCTCGGCAGCAGGGATTTAATGCAATCTGTAACCTGCGTGTTAACTCGGCCAACATCACCGGCGTTGCCAAGTCCAAAAACAGCCTGCCAATGGCCGTCGTCATTGCCACAGCAACCGCCTACGTCGCTCGTCCAAGCAAATGAAGAAGGTCGAGATCGCAGGCATTGCGGGAACATCGTCGCCGTGACTCAACCGAGACGACATTAACAGTCACTCTTCCTTGTGGGCGAAGCCTGGTTATACCATGCCGGAACAAACACGTCCCGAAGATGATGAGTCTCCATTCAAGCCTCCCGCTATCCCGGGTGCGAACCAGGCGAGCACCGCAGATCCATCGGTGTTCGCCGAGCCATGGATGAAGTCCGCAATTCATCATGGCGATGTCAACGACAGTCCCGTAATTGACACAAACTCATTCACTCGGCCCGAGGTTGATCATTCCGTCTGGGACGAACCCGGACTCTCACGATCCCTTTCTGGAGAAGCACCAGACCATGCGGTGACGTGGTTCGGTTACTATCTCCAAATGAGGGAATCGACATCAGTGAAAATGTCGTGGCTGATCACTATCGTGACAGCGATCATTGGCGGTCCCCTGGCAATTCCGGGAACACTGGTCGAGGGTGCAACACAGTCGGGACTTCTGACCATCATCGCGATCGGCCCGACGATCGAAGAGATAATGAAGATCGCCTTACCACTCTGGATTGTTGAGAAGCGTCCATGGCTGTTTCGTTCCTCGACTCAGATTCTGATCTGCTGCTTTGCGTCCGGTCTTGCCTTTGCGGCAGTGGAGAACGTTATTTATCTGCGGTTTTATATTCCAAATCCAACGGTCAGCCTCGCCCAATGGCGATGGACGATCTGCGTGCTTCTGCATTCGTCTTGCTCACTGCTGGCCGGAGTTGGAGTCATGCGGATGTGGAAATCGTTTCAGGCGGAAAAAACAACCCCTCAGATTTCTTACCTGGGGACGGCCTTGTTGTCTGCGATCATTCTGCATGGAAGCTACAACGCGATCGCGACGTTTCTCGAAACAGTTGGCTTCGCGTTCTGATTCATACTTTCGATTCCCCAGCCAATATGATCAGCTCAGAATCGTCGAACAACTTGAAATACGCGTATGGACCATCGAGACAAGACAGCGGGATAACGCGAGCAACGCTTCGGACTAGACAAAGAGCACACCCCGGTCGTTACACTCCGTGAGTTCATGTCATAAGGCTAATGATTCACAGGATGCGAGGAAGGCGATGAAACGATTCGTGTGTTGCACCAGTTTGATTTTGTCAGTTCTACTGATCTGCCACGACGTTGAGGCACAATCCGGAAGTCGTTCGAGTCGCAGCAAGAAGTCGGCAACGGCGGCGAAACCAACGGCCCTCGCAGCGGGTGACTGGAATCAGTTCCGCGGTCCACAACGTGACAATCTGAGTCCGGAATCAGGACTTGCGGACAAGTGGCCGGAAGGCGGCCCGGAACTTGTGCAGACAATCTCAGGAATCGGTGAAGGTTATGCCTCCGTTTCTTTGGTTGGCGAGTTGATGTACACGATGGGCAATGTCGATGGAGGCGAACAAGTCATCGCACTGAATCGTAAAACAGGAGAAATCGTCTGGAAAACTCGAAACGGCGATGAATATCAGGAAGGGCAGGGCAACGGTCCTCGCGGAACGCCTACCGTCATTGATGGCATGGTCTATTCTCTTGGAGGCAATGGCGATCTTAGTTGCATCAAAGCTGACAACGGCAAAATAGTCTGGCAGGTCAACATCCTGAAAGCTTTTGGCGGTGGCAATATCACCTGGGGTATCAGTGAGTCCGTGCTGATCGATGATGGCAAAGTCATCTGCTCTCCTGGTGGCAGCGATGCAACAGTCGTCGCCCTGGATGCTAAGTCCGGGAACGTAATTTGGAAAAGCAAGGTCCCTGAACAGCCGGCAGCTTCCTATGCATCACCAGTCGCCATGACGATCGGAAAGATTAAACAATATGTCATCTTCACGTCGAAAGGCATCTGCGGAGTGCGCGCAGACGACGGTGAGCCATTATGGGGACAGAATGCCTCTTCCAACGGAACTGCGAATTGTGCGACCCCATTGGTTGTTGACAACTATGTTTTCAGCTCCTCCGATTACGGCACTGGTGCTGAATTGGTGCAGTTGACTCCTTCAGGAAAATCCGTCCAGGCGAAACAGGTCTACTTCACGAAAGACATGAAAAACCATCATGGTGGAATGGTGCTGCTGGATGGCCACATCTTTGGCTCAAACGGGGACATGCTGTCCTGCGTGGAACTCAAGACCGGGAAGCCGACATGGCGAGAACGCAGCATGAAAGGCTCGGTTGTCTATGCCGACAAGAAGATTGTGTTCCGTAACGAAAATGGGCCTGTCGTACTTCTGGCGGCTGACACGCAGAAATACACAGAACTTGGTCGCTTCGATCAGCCAGAACGCAGCAATCGCCCTGCATGGGCTCATCCGGTCATCGCCGACGGGAAACTGTATCTGCGTGATATGGATAAGCTGTTGGTTTACAATCTGAAGTAACTTCCATCTGGCTCGACAAGAAAGAGCTTGCTTCAAGACAAGTTCACAACTTTGGGGCTGCGAGGACTTCAAGTCACGCAGCCCCTTTCTATTTCAGCATGTTGAATCAAGCTGATGGAGTACTCCGTCCCACAACTGGATTCGCAGTTCAATAGCTCGACGCGCCGCTGCGATCGCTGCATTCGTTTTCTCGTCGCTATCGCACAGTGAATTCACCAGCCTCAGAGCCAATGGGCCGTGCTGATCGCCGTCAAGTTCAATATGACGACGCACGTAGTAAGCAAAGCGAGGCGCACTGATTGCGGACGGCTCAAACCCCTGCAAGAGTCGCTCAAACATCTCGGGAATGATATCCTCGCGGCCAAAGCAAAACACTGAGGCAACTTCTGCTGTCAGTCCCTTCGATGCGATATCGAAGGTGAACCCCACGAAATCCTGAACGGTTTCAGAGGGCGCGAGTTCGGCTAAAGCATCAGCGGCAACAGCTCTGTTCTTGAGTCGGTCCACGAACGACAGCAAAGGCGTCACATCTGAGCCGACATCACGCATTGCCCTCATGTAGAGTTCGAAGTGACTGGCGAAAGAGCCATCACCATCTTCATCGCTTTCCTCAGCCAGCACGATCTCATTGATGAATCGAGAAAGCTCAGGATTCGTCGCAGGCACCCACGGCACTTCAACACAACAAAGTTCACGCTGAAGTCGCTTAAGCAGCCACATGAAATCCAAAACGGCAAATCCATGATGCTGCATGAAAACTCGAAGTTGGGCCAGGGTTTCAATCCGATTGTAGATCGGATGGTTTAACAGCCTATGCTTCAGGTCAGCAATGCTGGACTGGATCAGTTCAACGGGGGAAGGCTCTGGTGAGGTGACACATGGTGTAGTCGGAGATAGCGTGGTCATAAAATTTCAAATATGAAAATCACTCAGGCAGGGAGTCAGGGAGAGAATTTCGAACTCAATGCAGATCAGTGCTTGCTTTCCTGTCTTAGATGGAACACAGGGGAATTCAAAGAGCCTGATCCCATCGCAACCATGTTTTCTCGAACAATACAGCAATTTGACTCTGTTAGTTTCCCGTTTGTGATGGCAATCAGCCCACCTTGCGTGCGGAAACTGGTGCGTTTCAGGCCTTGAGTCTGCAAAACGGCCCCGTACAGGTGTTCCGAAGATTCCGGTTCCAGGGGTTAAGCCGAACTACGGATTTCCTTCATGGTGGAGTTTGCCGATTCCGTTGAGCTTGACACGGCACGTCGAAACCTGAATCCTAATGTTGAATGTCATGTTGCATTTCGGCAACAACGGCATCCCGCCGCGATTCAACCTGAGGACTCTCCATGCCTCGTTTATCCTTCCGACAGCTTATCATCACGACCCTCCTTGGGTTTTCACTCTGTTTTCCGAGCACGGTTTCTTCCGTCAATGCTCAGGAAGCTCCGCTCTCCGGGGCTGCAAAAGTCCGGCAGGACATTGAGCAGCAGCGACTGAAGAAGCAGGAAACAGAAAAACAATTTACGCTCAAGCAGGGTGCGGCCACTGTTGCCGCACAGCGTGCGCAGGAGATCCAAAAGCAACTGCAGGAAGCACAGGATCGAGCGACTGCCGAAGCAATAGAAGCAAAATCACTGCAGGACCAGACAGCAGCGATTGAGAAACAAATCGCCGATATGACGGCAGCGCTTCCACAGCACGACGCGGCGGATGTCCTTGTTGCGAATGCTGACAAGGTTACGTTAAGACTGACAGCTCTGCTGGAAGTTCAGAAGCAGCTTCAAACTCAGCTTGCAACACTTCGAAAATCCTCAGTCGAATGGCGAAGCAAGGCGACTGATGCAGAACAACAGATTGCCGCAATCACAGCCCAGCGTCCGGAACTGGACAAAAAAATCTTAGAAACAAAGACGGCTGCAGACGCCGCGAATACGACTGTCGCAAATGCTCAGATAGCTTTGACGGCTGCTCAGACAACCGTTGACACCGTCAATACAACACTGACTCAGGAAGAAGAACGACTGAAGTCGGCAACAGCATCGGTCGGTACTCTTGCCAATTCAGTTGCGTCATTGGAAAAATCTTTGGCAACTCTGCGAGAAGCCGCAAAGCTCACAGGTATTGATTCGACAGCCGCAATTCAGGGTTTGGAAAAAGCCATCGCTGACTTCGCACCGCTGAAGGCAAACACCGACGCTCTTGTTGCTCAGGTTATGGCTCGTCGCGATGAGCAGGGCAAGTTGCTGGTAGCTGCCAAAGCTGAAATGGAAAAGAAAACAGCCGAGCATTCGGCTGCCGTTGCTGCTGCTGCACCTCTGAGTACCGCAGCCACCGCCGCTACTGAAGCATTGGCGGCTGCAAATTCCCGCGACGCTGCAATGAAGACTCAGAAGATCGAGGGTGACGCGTGGCAAAAAGCTCTCCAGGCTCAATTGACTGGACTCGAGCCATCACTTCAGAAACTGAACGCGGAACTTCAGATCATCAACAGCGAATCGTTGATCGCGAGGAAGCAGGCAGAATCTGCTCTCGAACCACTTGGGCGTTTCATTTCATTTTCTCGGCATGTGGCGCCAATCTTTGCCGAGCGTTGTATTGCATGCCATAACACTCGAAGCCCGGGTGGCCGACTGAATCTGGATTCCTTTGCAGCACTCAGCAAGGGCGGAGAAGCAGGACCAGCCCTCACTGCCCACAAGAGTGCCGAATCGTTGCTGTTGACAATGATTCAGGATGGATCAATGCCGAAAGATGCTGATCCTCTGAAACCTGAAGAGATTGCGATCGTTAAGCAGTGGATTGATGTCGGTGCTCCACTGGACGCAGGCGTTTCGGTAACAGCCGATTTGTTTGACGTTATGCCTGAACGATCTCAACCACTGCCGCCGAACGAATATCGCGTCGCGATTCCTGTCACGGCCGTCGCGTTCAATGCAGATGGTTCTCAACTCGCCTCTTCCGGATACCATGAGGTGTTGGTCTGGAATACCGCCGATGGGACTCTGGTTCGACGCATTTCAAACGTCGCGGAACGAATTTACGATGTTGAGTTCAGTGCCGATGGGGCAACTCTGGCTGTCGCTGCAGGGACTCCCGGACAACTGGGCGAAGTCAAACTGTTCTCTGCTGCTGATGGAGCCCTGGTGCGAACCCTGGTGCGTTCACGCGACGCCGTTTTTGCTCTCAGCTTCAGCCCTAACGGGCAGCAGATTGCCTGTGCTGGTGCAGATCGATCAATCTACGTGGTCAACGCAGCAACTGGCGAGCAGACAACTCATATCGAAGACCATGCTGACTGGGTTATGGACATCAACTGGTCTCCGAACGGACAACGCCTGGTGAGCAGTAGCCGCGACAAAACCTGTAAAGTCTTTGATGCAGCGACTGGCAACCCTGTCATCACTTTCCCTGGCCATGGCGAACCCGTCTACACGGCTGCATTTCTTGCCGATGGCACGACAGTTGTCAGCGGCGGGGGTGATAAGCGACTGCGAGTCTGGAATTCGGCCGATGCAAAAGAAGTTCGAGCCATCGGTGGATTTGGTGGGGATGTGTTCCGTGTTCAGATTCTTCCGGGCGATATCATCCTTTCAGCCAGCGGAGACCGAGCCGTCCATGAGAATAAAGCTGCTGACGGAGGAGAGATCCGAAAGTTTGCCGGGCACAATGACTGGGTTTACACGCTGAGTGCCAGCGTGGGCAAGAAGATGATTGCTTCGGGAAGCTACGACGGAGAGATTCGTTTGTGGAATTCCGAAGATGGCAAGCTGACAACCTCGTTTATCGCGATTCCTAAGGGACAGCAGGCGGTCGTAGCCGCTGCAGCCCAGTAAGGGTTTGCAGGAAGCCAGGCAAAGCGCTGCTCGTTGAATGACAGCGACCAACTCCAACATTTCAGATGACAGTCGAGCGAAAGTGGAACATCAAGTTTCACTTTCGCTTTTTTGTTTGCCGATCTCCAGCTCCCATTCTCGGTAGCCCGCATTGCATCCTCCAACGCGGCTTTCAAAACTCAAAATATACGGTTCTGCAGCGTGAGACGGTGTCTTCTGTTTCCTGGCGTGTGTTCGTCGTGTTATGCTCTACGCCAGATTTTGAAAATGTATTTCTGCTCTTCAACCAGGCATCAATCCACGTGACAGTCGACTTCGAAACGATTTGGCAGGACCGAGCACAGATTCAGGAGACACAGTCACGGCGACTTGTAGAACTGCTGCAAACGATCGTGCCGCGTAACCGCTTCTGGACGAGTAAGTTCAAAGCCGCGGACGTCGATGTCGCCTCGATCAAAACACTCGATGATCTCCAGAAACTTCCATTGACCAATAAGCAGGAGATCGTCGAAAGCCAGACTGAACAACCGCCCTACGGCGCGAATCTGACATTTCCCTCAACACGATATCGCCGATTGCATCAGACGTCTGGAACGACGGGCCGACCCATTCGCTGGATGGATACTCAGGAGAGTTGGGATTGGTTCATGGAATGCTGGCGACAGATCTACACGCTGGCAGCACTGCAGTCGTGGGACCGTCTGTTCTTTCCGTTCTCTTTCGGTCCGTTTATAGGCTTCTGGGCCGCCTTTGAAGGGGCAGGGCGTTTCGGGAATTTCTGTATTGCTGGCGGTGGAATGTCCACATCCGTACGCCTGCAATGCATGATTGAAAATGAAGCGACCGTGGTTTGCTGCACGCCAACCTACGCGATGCGTATGGCGGAAGTGGCTGCTCAGGAAGGAATCGACCTGAAAGAAACATCGGTCCGTATGCTGGTCGTCGCAGGCGAGCCCGGCGGTGCGATCCCCGCGACCCGAGCGCGAATTGAAGACGCGTGGGAAGCCAGAGTGATCGACCACTGGGGAATGACGGAAATTGGGTCGCTGGGAGTTGAGAGCGAAGACCGTCCTGGTGGTCTGTACTTGCTGGAAACAGAATGCATCGCTGAGATTCTGAATCCCGAAACTCTGACCCCCGTTGCGCCCAGCGAAGTCGGCGAACTTGTCATCACGAATCTCGGCCGAGTCGGCAGTCCTCTGATCCGTTACAGAACCCGCGATCTGGTCAAAGCGTCGACAACACCAGACCCCTTTGGCCGCCAGCTCACATGGCTTGAAGGCGGAATTATTGGGCGATCTGACGACATGGTGATTGTACGTGGGAACAACGTTTTCCCTTCGAGCATCGAAGCGGTCATCCGGGAGATTCCGGATGTCGCGGAATTTCGAATTGAACTGAAAACCGTCCGGGCTATGCAGGAACTGTGCGTTGCTGTTGAGCCTTGTACGGAAGTCGCGGAGCAAAGCGTGCAACTGATTGAAACCGTCAAAACAGCGCTCCGGCAGCGACTCGGCTTTGCTATCGATGTCCGCGGTGTTGCCCCTGGAGAATTGCCTCGATTTGAACTCAAGAGTCGCCGTATCGTTCGAGAATAGTTGCTCACCTGATTACCGCCGGAGCAACCGGTACCGAATAAAGAAATGAGAACTCAGTCGCCCCGGGCAGACGATTTCGAAACGTCAGTGTGACATGATCTGTGCGTGTTCGTCACGTGCGTGTGCGACTCGTAGCGCCACAACGTCGTGCATCGTGTGCAGGAATGTGCCTGTCAAACGCTGAAGCAATCCGGCATGTGAATTGCCTCGTGAGAAGTATTCCTGATCAACACACTTTTGGAATACTGCTCATGACACAGATTGCTCCACAGTCGTTCCGACGGATCCTTCATCCCACCGACTTTACACATGGCAGCGAGATTGCATTCGTTCATGCTTTGCGGCTGGCATGTGCAATCAAGGGCGCTCTCACAATTCTGCATGTCGACAGAGCAGGAAAACACCCTGACTGGGATCAGTACCCATCAGTGCGCGATACATTGGCTCGCTGGAACCTGCTTCCTCCGGACGCCGAGCGCACAGATGTGGAAAAGCTGGGGGTTCATATTGGAAAGTTGTCAATTCCTGATTCCAGTCCCGCGCACGGTGTTCTCTCTTATTTGGAGAACCATTCTGCAGACCTGATCGTTCTCGCTACCCACCAACGGCACGGTCTGGATCGATGGATTCACGCCAATGTCGCAGGCACCATCAACAGTGGCACTGAGGGAGCGACATTGTTTATTCCTTTTGGGAAGAGTGGCTTTATTGATGAACTCACGGGAGAGAGTCGGCTGCGAAGAATTCTGATTCCCGTCGACCACGAACCTCATCCAACCGTTGCCGCTCGCGCCGCTGCGGATCTTATCCGAGCGATAAATCCAGACTCATGCGAAATCCAGCTTCTATACGCGGGTGATGAGGCTTCAGCTCCGGCTGTGCACCTGATCAATGAGCCCAAAGCCAGCTGGACATGGACGTATCAGACAGGTTCCCCGGTTAATGCGATTCTTGAGACGGCTGAGATCCAGAAACCAGACCTGATCGTAATGGCAACCTCGGGAAGACACGGGTTTCTTGACGCACTTCGGGGATCGACGACAGAGCAAATAATCGGACGTTCACCATGTCCGGTTCTCGCAATTCACCCTCGCTCGACATGAAATCACGTGACGGAAGACCGAGGGGCTGTCTTTTGCTAGAATCGGGGACAACAAGCATCCCAGCTTCGTCGGAAGTCTTCTCACCACTCCGGCGGACGGATTCAGCAACAGGCCGCCGCGAGTGACCCAGACGACTTCCAACCTGCAGACGATCAACAACCGGCTTCAGCAACGGCGGGCCGCCCTGGCCTTGATGCGGGCTGGCGTCAAGTCCCGACGTGAAACCGGAGAATCAGGGATCGCATGCTGCCACTGGTTATCCGACCAGGTTGACGATTTCATCCGTGGAATCGTGACTCAGCAAACAGAGTCCTTCGGAGTTACTCCCGAAGGTTACGCCGTTGTCGCCGTCGGAGGCAATGGAAGGCAACGCCCAGCGCCGTTCTCAGACGTCGACCTGCTGCTGATCATGGATGCAAGGAAGCAGGATGCCGTGAAACCCTGCCTTGCGGCCATCGTGCGTGACTGCTGGGATGCGGGCGTCCAACTGGGCTCAAGTATCAGAGTGCCCAGTGATGTGGTGCGGTTCGCGGGTGAAGATGTTCAGTTCGCAACCTCGCTGATCGAAACTCGTCTGCTTGCCGGCAACGACAAGCTTCTTGAAACAACTTTGCAGCAGGTGCGATCAAAGGTCTTCAGCCACAATTCGGAACGACTGATCCTGAGTCTGGTCGCATCACGTAAGGAAGAATGGACGGCTCGAGGAAACTCAGTCAACCAGTTGGAGCCTGACATTAAGCGATCCCCGGGAGGCTTGCGGGATCTGCACCTTCTGCGCTGGGTCGCTTTCATTCGCCATGGAGATCCCAATCCGGAGGCACTCCGCAAATCGGGTGAAATCAATGACGAGGAACTGAGTGAACTCCATACGTCCGACGAATACCTGACCGCACTCCGACTGGACGTCCATGGTCTGACCAATCTGAAGCAGGACGTGCTCACTCGGGAGCTGCAGCTTCAACTTGCGGCCAATAGATCAGTACAGCCCACCGATCTGTCAAAGCCCGTCGAAGTGTTCATGACGGAATACTTCGGACACACATCGCGAGTCGCCGCAGTCGCGCGGCGAGTCGCGGAGGTTCCTCGCAAGCCATCACTGCTCATGCGTCTGAAAAACCGCCTGATGCCGCAAAAATCGGCGCAGGGCTTTTTGATATTTGATGGCATGTTGCAGGTTCCGGAGCAGGATCTGCCTCGCCTGCAGGATCCTCTTGAGATCCTGAACGTTTTTGTCGCCATGGCAGAGAGCCGATGCAAACTGTCGCCTGAGCTGCGTCAGGAGATCGGGCGACTGTCGACCGGACTTCCGGAAGAACCCAGCCATGAAGTGACAAATCGCTTTCGCGATGTCTTGCGATTTGCTGATGGTTTACCGGACACTCTTCGTGCGATGTACGAAACCGGCATTCTGGAGTGGCTGATTCCCCCGTTTTCGGGAGTCCGAAACCTCCTGCAGTTTAATCAATATCATAGCTTTACGGTGGATGAACACACGCTGAAAGCGATGGATGAAATGACATCCTTCGCTCATGATGAATCACCGGTCGGATCGGCATACATGGGCGTTCGACACCGTGCCACTTTGCACCTGGCGATGTTGATGCACGATGTTGGCAAGGGCAGGGGAGGTGATCACAGCATTGTCGGCGAAGCATTGGCCGAGGACGTTGCCGTTCGCCTGCAGATGGCGGCGAATAAAAAGTCCATGCTGATGTTTCTCGTTCGCTATCACCTGATCATGCCGGACCTTGCCTTCCGCCGGGATATTACTGACGCCACCGTTCTGGTCGACTTTGCTCGACTCGTCGGAGCGCCGGAACTTCTGCGAATGCTTTATGTGCTGACTGTTGCCGATATCCGTGCGGTTGGGCCCGACGTATGGTCTGACTGGAAAGGTGAATTGCTCGCCGATCTTTATAACCGTGCGATTCAGATTCTGAGCGGACGGCCCTACAACCATCTGGAACGAGAACGCCTTCAGATGGTGCGAACAGCCGTTCGCGGATCGATCGTCCCAGTCGGAAGCAAGTCAGATCCCGAATCCTGGGGCAAATGGGCCGACGAACAATTGGATGCATTGCCCCCGTTCTATTTGATGACCGAACAGCCCGACCGCATCGCTCGCGATCTGGACATGATTCAGCAGCTCAGCGACGCTGAAGTCAAGATCGAAGGCGAATTTGACCCGGAAACAGAAACCGTCAGTTATCGAGTCTTTGCACCTGGCCGATTCGGACACGGGAGCTTTCATTGCATCGCGGGAATCCTTTCCGGCCTGCGAATGAACATCCATGCCGCTCAGGTCTGCACAACGTCCAATGGTGTTTTGATCGCTTACTTTCGAGTGACCGACAATGACTTCACGGGACGAGTTCCTCAGTCTCGGATTGAAGACGTGGCCGTTGCGATTGGCGATGTGCTGACAGCAAAAAAATCCATCGAAAGTGTTTTCCGCCGCAGCGGTCTCTATCGATTCAATCGCAAAAATCCTGTCATCGTCAGACAGGAGCCCAAAGTCGGCATCGACAACGACTGCTCAGAGCGATTCACCGTTGTTGACGTTTTCGCAACGGATACTCAGGGGTTGCTCTACACCCTGGCCCACACTCTGTTCAACCATGGCCTGACGGTCCATCTGGCCCGCATTGCCACAAATATTGATCAGGTTGTCGACGTATTCTACGTGATGGATGAACATCAGCGCAAACTGGAAGATCCAGAACGAATTGAGAAACTGAAATCGTCGCTTTTTGAAGAAATTAAACTCATCAGCGGTTCCTGAATCTGCATTGATGCCCCCATCTGCAGGACGCTTGACCGACTCTGGTCCTCAAATCTTCGCGTATCGCGTGGATGTGCCCCTCACGAAACGATAAAAAGACCCGTCTGTGAAGTCTCGCTCCACAGAACGGGATAGCTGTACTCACCACTTGATCTACGGAGCAGGATCGAACCTATAGATTCCCTGACCGTTGATCGTCTCCAGCATGTAGTACACCTCACCAGCCTCGTCCTCACCAAACGACAAGACGGGGAAACCTGTACTGGCAATGCCCATGTTGCGAGTCACTTTGCCAAGACTCTCGTCATATTTGAGGGCCCAGATCCGACCACTGATGAAGTCTGCATACACATACATTCCCTCAAGTTCTGGTAATCGAGTCCCCCGGTAGACAAAGCCTCCGGTAATAGACTTGCCAATCTGGTGGTCATATTCCCAGACGGGAGCCTCCGGCGGATCGGCAATTTCGACGGTCTTGTTGTTAAACGGATAAGAGGCTTCACGAATACTCCAGCCGTAGTTGCCGCCGCGTTTAACGAGATTCACTTCTTCCCAGAAATCCTGACCGACGTCTGCAGCCCAAATGTCTCCGGTCTTTCGATCAATGCTCATCCTCCACACGTTACGGAATCCATACGCGTAGATTTCTGGTTGAGCCCCCTCACGACTCAGAAACGGGTTATCAGCCGGAATCGCATAGTGCTTTCCATCCTGCTCATGATCGACGTCAATCCGCAGCATCGATCCCATCCAGGTCTTCAGATTCTGGCCATGTCCAAGTGGATCGTTTCGACCACCACCATCACCAAGAGCAATGTAGAGATAACCATCTTGACCAAATGCAATCGACCCTCCATTGTGGTTTGCAAACGGCTGAGGAATCTTCATCACGACCTGCTCACTGGCGGGATCTGCACGATTCGGATCGTTTGCTAACACTTTGAATCGGGAAACGATCGACATCCGAGGTTCAGTGGACGAACTGTAGTAGACGTAGAAATATCCGTTTGTCTTGTAGTTCGGATGAAATGCAAATCCCATCAGACCTTCTTCATTGTCTTTTCGCCAGTCCTGAACTCTGTCGCTCAGGTCAGCAAAAAGAGTTGCCAACTGAGCTTTGGGATCATTGGGAAACATATAAATCGTTCCCCGTTGTGTTGCGACGAAGTTTCGATTGCTGCCGTCACCAGCATGAGTCAGCACCATCGGTCGCAAAGTTGTGATCCGCCCGTCTTCGTCAGCCCCCTCAAAGCCTTCCCATTTCAACTCAGGGAATGCAGCAACGCCCTTTAACGGCAGATGGCCATCAACCGGATCCGTCACACTACCATCAGCGGACAGAACTCGTAATTTGATGTTACGAAATGCGACGGGATCATTGTGATCCTGCAAACAAATGTGGCCTTTGCCTGCCTTTCCGAATTGAGGAAATGCGGCGAACTTGCTGGCCGCAACTCGCTTGTTCCATTCCTCATCGCCTTTATGAAAATAGAAGTAGCTGACACCATTAACGGCAACTTCACACTGCTTTGGAGACAGTCGAAGGTAGACATGATTCCATTCTCCAGCAGGACGAGTCGCATCATCGACGTCAGTCCCTTTGAAGCCCACCTGGTTTTCGAACATCGTCGCCCACTCTGGCTTCACCGGTTTGTAAAGTTGATACAACCAGCCAGCCTTCTGTGGATCTCGTCCATCAACGTTGTCCTGAATCTGGACTTCTGGACCGCTGTGCCACGGCTTAGCCTGATCCTCGGTCACATGAAACATGATGCCACTGTTGCCACCTTTTGAGATGCGATACTCGAGTGACAATTCAAAGTTTTCATATTGTTCCGTCGTCACGATATCGCCAGCGCCTTTGCCGACGCGTTCAAGCAGACCGTCTTTGACAACCCAACCGTCACTGATCTTGTCCGACTTGTAGTTCCGCCATCCTTCAGTCGATTTGCCATCGAACAGCATTTGCCAGCCACCACGTTTCTCTGACTCCGACAGACCGATCCGAGCCTCATCGGCAAGACCGCGGTTTGCGTGACTGATCGCGATAACGAGCAAAGAAACCCTAAGGACGCTTTGCGTGAAAAAATTCATCGTG
The DNA here is from genome assembly GCA_026400835.1 of Planctomycetales bacterium. GTDB lineage: Bacteria > Planctomycetota > Planctomycetia > Planctomycetales > Planctomycetaceae > SXXK01. The sequence continues at coordinate 22,736 of JAPLOA010000075.1, forward strand.
TCATCTTTTCTGACAGAGGTAGTAAACAATGCCGACAATCAGGAGAGGCAGCGATTCATTGTAATGTGGCGGGAGTCATGTGTCGCGGGTCGCACTGGCCGTCGTCAATTTTCAGTCGCTGCCAGATGCCAGTAAGTCCTGGCCGGAAGTTGTTCCCGATTTCTGCAGAAAATGGCCATCCATGAAGCAGACGGACTTCCGAAATACTCGAATCCTGCCCGTCGGCGATATCCGTCGTGCTGGTGCGATTGTCTTCGAGATCACTGACACCCGTCGATGTGCCTTCGGTGAAGATGCAATTATCTCACGTTCCCTTGCCATCTTTGCGGCTCTGATGCTGACTTTTGGTGGCGTCTTTACCGTTCGGGATTACGCAAGAACTCAGCCACAGCCTCTGGTCGCATCAGTGGATGCTCCGGACCGTATTTCCAGCCAGCAGCCACAATACCTGAGCAAGGACATTCGTGACCTGCAGGTGATGCAAGACCGCGTGCTGGCAGACAATCCACTGGAGGACGAGACGGAATTGCCGCTGGGTGAGATTGTTCCTGCGGAATGGCGAGTTGTTGTGCTTGAACACACCGACCCCAATGGCACTCGTCATATCATCGAACGTGGGATGCCACTTGATGAAATTGAAGCCGATTTCAATGTTGCCATCGCTTCACCACAAGATGGGGCAATTGAAGCTGAACTCGATCCATCGGCAACAACTGAACTCAACGATCCTCGAGCCAGTCTCTCCGACGCCCCGGTCGATCTCACCGGAGCGTCCAGCACTGTTGGGGATGGTCTCGTTGTTTTGACCGGTCACCAGACCGAGCCAATCGCTGCAGATCCTGCCAACCGGGCCTGCAGGGCAGGACATTCGAATTATGTTCGAGCGGCCTCAGAACGAATATTCATTGAACGTCGCGGTCTGTCCAGAATCACGACCCAGCCCCTCGCTATCGGCAGCACGATCTTCGTCGATCTCCCGGAACACGGCATCTCCGCCGACTTTACGGTCCGCGAAATTCGCCCTTGCCCGACACCAAGTGCTGACGACGGCTACCTCGTCACCACCAAGTTCATCCACGAGAACGCCGAGATCCTGGATCTGCGGATTCAAGGTTCCGACAACTCCATTGGCACAACCGCCAGCCATCCGTTCTGGAGCGAAGACCGTCAGCAGTTTGTCGCAGCAGGAGACCTGCGAGTCGGCGAAAACCTGCAGCTCGCTGACGACACAACTCGCCGCGTCGAATCAATCACCCTTCGCCCCAATCGCGAAACCGTATACAACATCGAAGTCGACGGAGAACATGTCTTCTACGTCGGCGAAGGTGGCGTGCTGGTGCACAATGAGTGTCGACGACGGTACATAACTTATCGCGGAATTGACCCCACTAATGGAAAGATCTATGTTGGACGAAGCAGCGGTCCAGTTTGGATGAGCGCCAAACAGATCCTCAGCCGAAGATTATCCGGCCATCACCGAGGTACGTTAAAGAATGCTGTTGTGGATATGGAAGCTGTTGGGAAAAAATCCGCGAGGTACGCCATTCGTGGACGAGAACAAATGCTGATGGATAACCTCTCTGCGGCAGGGCGACTGACAGATCAGATTCGAGGAATTTCCATTTCAAACCCTCGCATCAAGAAGTATCTGAATGCGGCAAAATCACTCTTTGGATTGCTTTGAGGACCATTATGAAGCGCCATATTGCAAAGGGTATGAACCATCTCGGAAATGTGCATATTATTAAACTCACTGATGGAAGTTTTGTAGCTGTGCGACGCCACGAGGGAGCAATTGCAGTGTTGCGAAAACTTTTTCGGTCTACTCCCACTTTGGAAGAAGTACTCAACGTGCCGACGGCTTTTTTCGGGCACACCGTTGAGACGTGTTTCAAGGATGGAAGCTGGCCGAAGATCGGCAAGTGGCCTAACATTCGGAAAGATCAGTTTCGCGATCCTCCGACGTACACTGAAGACATATTAAGTCCAGGACGTTTTAACATTCTTGGCGGCAGAGACATGGTCCGCGGCACAGTACGCGACACGATCGGATTGGACCCATTTGTGATGGATGTCGATCCCGAAGACTTCATCAAAAGAATTGAGAAAAAGGTAGAATTCGGGATTATCGAGCCATGAATCCTAGCGACGCTTTGTGACAAGACACGCCTTACACAAGAAGTCTGTCCAACCGATAGCGGAAAACGTGGAGCGGCGGATTGGAAGGTCTGAGACATCCGTCGCTGCAAATGCCGCCTGCGCGGTAGTCGAGCTGTCGGGTACGATTTTTGAGTGACGTTTGGGCCACTGCCGGACTGCGCTCGCGGCCTGTAATCCGGGTGCGTTTGCTTGCGCTGTTATCGGTAGTCAGGACCAATGGCAATGAACTGCCGCAAACAAGTTCGGTCGGAGTCTCCATCCAGAAATGCAGCATTCGTGCATTCACATATCCTTCGCTGTCACATTCATGAATAGATCTCCTGTAAGGCTCCCCTTCTATGTCTCACGTGTTCAGAAGAAGGGCTTGAATCCAACTCCGGTGAGACCGACCGGAGTTGTTTTCTTCTCAGCTCGAAACGGATTCAGTCACATCGCTCGCAGTGACCAATGCGTAGATTTTTCCAGACACCTCAGCGACATCTGCAGGATGTGTGTCGCGAGAGGCTGTCAGTCGAACTTCTGATAGTCGGCCATAGAGTGACATCGCCAAAAATTCGCCAATTGCTATGCATTGAAGATCGTCACGCCAATCCTTGCCTATCACTCACTTCCGGACATTCTGTACGCAGCGAGGCTCCGATATTGAGCGGTTCAGCGATGTCGACTCGGAGCTGTGTGCCATCGATATCTGGCGGAATACGATCGACAATTGACTGAGCATGTTCGATCGATGAGGCAGGGATGCTGATGCCCGGCCCCCATGATGACTGAGCAGCTCCGTGAATCCCTGCCGCACGCAACATGGCGACGAGTCTTCTAATCACGGGATGAGCAAAGATATCGCCTTGTTCAGATGCATAAAATCGCCCAACAGCATCACCATACTCTTCAATGCTAACGGAGAATCTTTCGAACTCCTCGTTTCGGATCGCCGGCACAAGACAATCATTGATCCGGCTTACCAACGACTCCACCAACGACTTGGACATGATGGTTCGTTGATTAAAGAACGAGCGTTCTCGATCCCCACAAAGTCCCTGAGCGTTCGATGGCCGAATCAAGACAAATCGCCAAGCTTCAGGCATCGCAATTCGCTCAACTTTTCTTGGCTGCGAGTCGGTATCGGGTACTCCATGATCAATTAAAAAACCACCATCACGGAATCCAACAGTCCCAATCGCAGATCTCTCCGCACGTTGAGCAAGATCCGCCAGCCGATAAGGATCATGGATCGCTCGATGATTAGCCAGAAGTGCTGCGGCCGCAGCAATCGCAAGGCCAAGCTGAGTACCGCCGCCGAGCCCCGTGTGAAACGGAACTTCAGATTTCACGGACAGTTCAACAGCCGGTAGCGACAGCGTATGACGAATCTTCTGCAAAAACTCAGCAACACGACCTGTCGTCTCCAAAGATGCTGAGATCTGATCAACAGCAGCCGTAGTATTCCTGATCGCGATTCGCCAGGACGGTTGTCGCAGCATGACTCCAACGCCACCAAATCGCCAACCCGTCTGGGGAGTTCCGCAGATCAATCCGAAGTGCAGTCGAGATCCCGTTATTACTTGTACGTTCATCATACAGAGCCTTGTTCATGGCCACTGATGAATTCGTCCAGCATCGCGAATGCTGACAGTTCCTGCGGCCCTCCTGTTTTTTCAACAGCCGATCGCATCGGGATCAATGCCGACAAAACATCTTCACGAGACAGAATATGCAGGCGTGTCGCAAGGATGGCGGCTTCCAATACCGCGTGACGAGCTCGATTGAATCCAAAAAACGGTCGGCGTTCGCCTCGATAGACAATCGTGGATGGCATTCGACTGCGTGCTTCGGACGCGTCGACATGGTCAACAGTAAACTCAAACCAGCGACAGCAATCTTTCAGCACATAACCATCGGTGACCGATGCTCTCACAACATCGGGATTGGTTTCCAGGCGTCCAATTGCGGCCCGGGCAATCACCTCGACCTGATCCACAACATGGAAGACGCCACATCGCATCGTTGAAAGATTATGAAACGTCGTAGAAGGCTGAAACGGGCGCAGAAGGAGACGCTCGAAATCCCCTTCAATAATCGGCCCCATCGGAGCGACGTTCAGAGAACCCGCAGAATCAATGCTGGTAACGATGCCTTCAACAATCATGTGACGGAGTGTACAGAATCCTTCGCCAGCGATGTAGGATCAACCGCAAAGAAGTTCTCGCCCATGAAGCCACGTGGCGTACGGTACATCAATCACGCTTCTGATGGCAGGTTTACCGGTTGATGCCCACGTAAAAGCTGAAGACTCGCTCGTCGTCGTAGGCCTGACTCTTGATCGGAAAGGCAAAGTCGAACGCGAGCGGCACAGGCCCCATCGCGGGAATGACGACTCGCACACCAAAACCCGCAGTCGCTCGAAAATTGTCCAGAGTCACTTCCTGTTCGACGGTTCCAAAGTCCGTAAACGCTACGACATTGATCATGTCGTCCGCCGTGACGGGCACTCGATACTCGACCGTTCCCAAAGCCTGAAACGTGCCGCCGACACCGACATTGCCATCGCGCGGCGTTACACCCCGGAATGAGAAACCTCGAAACGACTGGAAGCCGCCGGCGTAGTAGCGTTCAAATACCGGAGTATCGTCACCGCTCCAGCCGACATTGCCTGCAACAGTCAGCACTTGCCGACCACTACCGTCTGGTCGATTATAGAGTGTGAAATACTGGCGAAACTCAGCTTCGGCTCGCGGGTAGGTGAATTCGTTAAATGCCTGTTCATAGGCAAGATCCGCATAATGACCCTCACTCGGCATGACCGACTGGTCACGAGTGTCGTGGGTAATGTTTCCGCGAACCGTGGAGAGAAAGTTTGAGCCCAGATCTTTGGCAATGTCGGCTGGCGTTGGCACGGTCGGATTCCTCATCTCGACTTCTTCCAGCCTCAGAGCCAGGCCGCTGGACCATTCAGGAGTCCACTGACGTCCCAGGGAGACGCGACCACCAACACGATCTTCACGCCAGTCCGGGTAGTAGCGATTGAAATAGAATCCGCTCACACCAAAACTGTAATCTGTGTACATGAAGTATGGATCAGTCCAACTGATCGCATAACGACTGACCTGATTACCAGGAGCCGCTTCTGCACGAAATCGCTGGCCACCGCCACGCCACGCCCGGCCTTCGATAATGTCTGCAAAACTTGTTGGCGGGCGAAACAAATCGAAGTTAGATTCGTCCCAAACGAACGAACCAACAACTCCGGCGTCACTATTAACTCCAGCTCCGAACATCAGTCGACCAGTTCGACCTTCGGCTGCGTTCACGTTGATATCAACCCAGCCGGGAGGAATCGTCTGGAACTGATTTCGATAAGGGCTGCCTTCAAGAATTGGATCTCGATACCCAGGAGTGGCTGGATCTACAGGAGCTTGCTGAGAACTCTCAGGGCTCTGCGCGCGAATGATTGGTTCGTCTGTTTCCTGAATACACTGTGACGCGACAAACGTCGGAACTTCCATCGAGAACAAACTGACCGGCTCCGCGGACCGGAAACCCATCAGATCCGATTCAAAGACGGGTCGAGCAGTCTTGTGCGCGGCAGGCTTCGCCTCAACAGGCGTGTTGTTCTTCCGACCAAAGGAGTGCCCAACGGCTGGCACAACTGGCGAAGTCATCGGCTGCACAACCGAGGATGATGGCGTTTCGTTTGTGAACAGCGAACGAGAAGAGTCTGAACTCAGCCGCTGCTCAGTCGATGTTTCGGATGAGGCAGGGTGACTCGTTAAACCAGGTCGTGAGGAAACGTATTCAATATTTCCATCTGACACAGCTCGATCAAGTGAATGAAGGGTGCCTTGAGCCGCGGGATTCTGCTGCACATCTGATCGGTGGCTGGTCATTCCAGCCATCGATGCGGGCTTGCGTTCGACAGTTTCGTTCGAAAAAGACTCTTTCTCGACCGCGACGATTTCATCTCGCAGTGGATCAACAAAGATAACCTCGCTCCATTCGGAGCCAATTTCAGTGCTCTCTAAAGCTGAGCGTTGAGCTTCAATGGCAAACTGCTGAGTCCAGTCATCCGGAGCATTAGCAGGGCTCTGACCTCGCCAGGTGCGGCTGACAGCAGTCTGGGCAAAACTTGACTGTTCCGGCTCGACGGGTGTCACTTCGAACGCGATCCCGGGTTCGAACAATCCGCTGCCGTTCAGGCGTGAGCGGCCGCGACGAATCAACTTGGGATTCGCAATATCGCCGGGCTGAACCTGAATTCGATCGAGAACAACAGTCTGCTTCGTATGTGGATAGTCGCCATCATAGGTCACATTCACATCGCGTACATACCGTGGACGGTCTTCGTCAATCTCGAAGACAAGATCAACGACACCTTCCTGCTCCGTAAACTGCGGCACTGGATTCACGGATGCAAAATAGTGTCCCATTTCGCCATAGTAGCCGAGCATCCTGGTGACGTCTTTGGACAACGGATACGAATTGAATTTTTCGCCAGCCTGCAGCTTTGATTCACCCTTCAGCTTATTGGTGGCGATGATGCTGTTGCCCTGAAAGCGGATTTCCCGCACCGTATATCGTCGTCCCTCTTTCACTGTGAAGTGCAGATTGACGTCTGACTTATCTTCAGAAAACATCGGTACCCCGGTCACTTCCACATCGAAGTAACCAACGCCTCGATAATACTGTTTGACAGCTTCAATATCTGAAGGAAGCGTATCGGGATTGTATAGGCCACCAAAAACCAGAAACGCTTCTTTAGAAATCAGATTCTTGCGAAGATCGCCATCGTTCCAGAATTTGTTGCCCTCAAAGGTTCGTTCTTTTACCTGAACTTTGGGACCTTCGTTGATCCTGAAGACGACTTCACGCTCTCCTGGCTTGCTGCCCTTCACGAGTTCGACTTTGACAAAGTAGTATCCTTTGTCGTGATATTCCTGCTCAATACGGCGAACGGCTTCCTGATTGGCGACGTGGTCAAACGGACTGCCAGCCTTGAGACCAGTCCAGGCCTTCAGGTGTTTCTCCTTGACGGCAGACAGATTCATTTTGTTCAGGACGGACGGTTCACGATTGATGATGAACTGCACTCGCTGAACAATTGGCCGTTCATGAACTGTGAATACCAGAATAAGCCCGTCCGGAGTTTCATCAAGTCGCTCAGTGACACTGAAAAACCAGCGAGTGCTCATCAAGGAGCGTTTATCTTCTCGAATCAACCGTTCTGAAATCGGTCGCTGCGGCTGGGATTGAATTTTCTGCAGAATCACGGATTCCGGGATCGTCTCATTTCCCTCAATGCGAATGTCAGCGACCGTCACTCCCTCTGATTCCGCTTCCTGCTGTGCAAACGTCATCGCATTACCGACAGCGAAGGTTGCCGAAAGCGTGGCCGCAGCAAGAATGCTCGAACAATGCCACTCGCGGAAGAGGCGTCGGATTCGCTGGATCAGCGTTTGCGAATTCGGCATGTCAGAGACTCAGATTGAGACGACCACAACCCTGCGGCAGCGGACGGAGACGGGAATTTGATACAGGCAGGAGAGCAACCTTCGGAGAATCCGGCGTTGCGTCGAAGGATGAAACGTGAATTCAGAAAGGATAAGAACAGAATGAGATTTGGAAAGGTTTCGTAGCATCGCACATTTTGGCAATTTGACTCAAGACGAGTTTTCGAGAGAACATCGCTGTCAATTTCTTACGACAAAATCAGCGTCGTACGATCAAAAATGGCGACAGAAAACCGGCAAAAAAATGACAGTCGTGACGTCGTCAAACCGGCGCACTGTCGCCCTTCCAATCCCTTTCGCTTAATCACAGAAAGGCGGCAGGTCTTGAGCCCGGCTAAGCGGCTGCAGCAGCGGCTGCCACTCCAACTTCTGAAATGGTCAGCTCGTTACCAAGATGATGCACGAAAACATCTCGCGAAGGGAACGGTATTGTGAAACCACGTTCGTCGAAACCAAGCTTGATTCGTTCGGTTAACTCAAACTTGACTGGATGGTAATCTGCGCTGGCAACCCAAGGCCGAACAACAAAATTGACGCTGCTCTCGGCCAGCTCGGAAACTGCAATGACTGGCTCCGGATTTCTCAGGACACGAGGATCAGACGCAACAAGTCCTTCGAGGAATCGTCGCACAGCCTTCAGGTCATCGTTGTAACTGCAACCGATAACCAGATCTACTCGCCGTACAGGCTCTGCAGACAGATTGCGTATGGTTCCGCCCGTGATGGTTGAGTTTGGAAGAATAATCCTGACGTTGTCGGGGGTGAGCAGAATCGTGTTGAAAATCTGGACTTCTACAACACTGCCTGTCAAACCGCCTATGTCGATCATATCTCCCACTCGGAACGGTTTGAGAAAAACCAGCATTACACCTGAGGCGATATTCCCAAGCGATCCCTGCAACGCCATGCCAATGGCAAATCCTGCTGCGGCCAAAACTGCGCTGAGCGATGTTGTATCAACTCCCAGACATCCCAGTGCGGCAATCCCAACGGCCGTCAGCATCATGCTGTAGACCAGGTTTCCCAGAAAGCGGCCAAGCGTTTCATCAATGCGAGCTTTGCGACACGCTTTGACGATCATCGCCGAGGTGACCCTCGCCAGCATTCGCCCGAAAACAAACACCACCAGTGCCTGCAGGACGCTCGGCCCATGTGTTCGAAGAATATTCAGAACGGCTTCGGTGCTCAGGTTCTGCTTCACCTTTTCCCACGTTGATGCAAGAAAATCAGCATTCTGCGGAGAGACTGCCGCTCCCTCATCAGCCAGCATCAGCAGACTGCCTGCAAAATCCATTGCCTGAGCCTTCATCAATGAAATCCATTTCAAACGATCACAGTGACCTCAACAACGCAAATCCTGACGTTGTTTTCTCCTTGCTTGAGAAACCTATTCAAGACTTAGAGACTTTAAAAAAACATTGAAAATCCGTAAACCTCAAGTCTTTCCAAATCGATCCTTGCCACGCTCCTCAAAACTACTGTATTTCTCAAACTCCCGATTCCTGCATGCTTGCCCCAACCGACAATTCACGCAGGCTCCACATGCTTCCGCTAAAACTCGTCCAGCCAAAGCCAGCTCAGTGGGCTTATTTGCCTCGGGCTGCGAGGCGTCCGCGAGGCTGAGTCAGCCAGACCCCGGAACCAACCCATCGTGCGAATTGAGAAACTCTAAAACCCACGACTTGCCGAGTTCCGGATCGGCTCTCAGAATCCCAGCCTATGTCACACGCAAGAATTGATTCGCTGGAAGACTCCCGTCTTGACGCATTCCGCAGCCTGAAAACTCAAAACCTCCAACGCGACAACGGCCTTTTTATTGCCGAGGGTCCAACGGTTGTCGACCGAGTGCTGCGCAGCGGGTTTGAAGTACGCAGTGTGCTGATCAGTGACAGCAAATTTGCATCATTCGAGGATCGGCTTCCGCTTGATGTTCCAGTGTATCGCCTGAAGTCTGAACTTGCCGACTCGCTGGTGGGATTCAACTTTCATTGCGGAGTCATGGCCAGTGTGGTTCGACGCCAGTCGCCGCCTCCGGAAACGTGGCTGCCACCAGCAGGCCCCGCACTGATTCTGGCAGGAGACAGGATCGTGGATCCGGAGAACGTCGGTGCTCTCGTTCGTATCGCTTCGGCCTTTGGTGCCTCAGCCGTCATGTTCAGCAAGGGATCGGCCGATGCTTTTTCGCGCCGAGTACTGCGCGTCTCCATGGGCAACGTTTTGTTTCTTCCCGTGCTCGAACAGGTGGACCTTCCTGCAAGTCTCCAGGATCTCAGAGAACGTCACGGCTTTCAGATCTGCTCAACGATCCTTGACTCGAAAGCCCAGTCACTTTCCGCCTATCAGTTTCCGGAGCGCACGATTTTGATCATGGGCAATGAATACGATGGTGTTTCCGCTGAGGTTCAGATGGCAACTTCAGCAAAGCTGACCATCCCAATGCTTAACGGTACCGACTCGTTGAATGTGGCTGTTTCATCAGGAATCTTCCTGCATCATTATCGAAGTCAGTATCCGGGCCACTGATCCTTTAATAGGAAATGCCAGACGCGGCACACTCACCGCTGAGATCTTCTACAAGCTGATATGCATTCGCTGCTTCCACTGGATGCGACTGCACTGGTCGTTCTTACTCATCGGAAGTCACCCATGAACAAGAGGCCAGTCAACGCGATCTCTAATGAATCTTAGAAAGGCATTTTTGTGCCGATTCGCTCTGTTTTACTTACCGCAGATCACTGAACAAGCTCTGCGTGGATATGACGCGTCAAGAGAAATCGTTCGGTGAATCCAGTGAACAAATCTGATTGACGAGCATCTTCAGAAATTTCCCGGTCTGCTCAGGTGTGATGGACTCTGTCGAGGACGTACCACAGTGCGATACCTTTGCCAGCTTCACAGGTCGACATGCTCAACGGGACATTTTCCTCGAATGGAGCAAAGCCCGTTGCTGCTTCAAGTCGAAGACCTCCGTTGTGCGCCATACCGTCCGTCCATGTCATCAGACGTCTCATTTCACTGGCGACATGACCAGGGAAAATCCGTTGAAGCGCAGGAAGAAAAAATCCGAGGCGACGAATGAAATCGACTCTACCAAGGCCCGAAACGCACTATCGCAGCCCGCCGTACCGCTAAGCGTTCTTCATGCATCCTGGGAATCCTTGGCTGTCGTTTCCTCGGAAGGAAATGCGAAGTTACATAACTGGCTCACCAGGGCTGTCGCAAATGTCTGTGTCTCCTCCAATTTCAGAAATCTGGAAGAAGAGCATACAGTCAATGTGAGTCGTCGGCCTGCTTCGCACGTGGCCACACTGAGCGGAACGTTTCTGGCGCATGGTGCAAAGCCTGTGATGTTCTCCAATACAAGCCCGCCAGCGATCAGCACGCCCTCTCGAACAGTAATCAGTCGCCTCACACTGCGTGTCATGTCACAAAGACAGGTCCATTGCAGAGAAGGCACGAACCATTCCAGCCACTGGAAAAAATCCAAACCGAACGGAATTCTGACTGCCGTGGCAAGCCCCTTGATGAACTCAGCACCGACATGATTAGACAGCACATACTGCATTTCACTATGCACTCCCCGCAACAGTTTTGCAGGATCGTGGCACTCAGAACGGACGCGACGCAGAAATGCAAGACCAAATCGATTCGCAGCTGGCAACGTGCGATCCGACGACCGGCGAAGATCGACCGGATTCAGCACAGTTACTTGATGATTGGGACTACGTCCCGGTGACAATCGGGAAAATGTGCTCATGCAACAAACGATCACAAGATCATTCAGAGTAACCTTCCACGCAGACAAACGCTCCTGGAGCTGTTGGTATTGTTCGACCGTCAGGATGTGCTCTACACAAAAACTCGTGGACTTGCCGGCAGCCGTAAGTTTTGCCAAAGGCCAGCGACATGTACGCCCACGAACTGTTGCGAGAAAATTCCTTATCGCATCCCGTATGCTCACCGGAGCGACAGTCGCTGGCAGATGAAACCTGTGACGCTCGTGCAACTGATCCAGATTAAGTTTTGGCAGTCGATGTGGTGTGCCATTGACTTCGCTGTGATACAAATGCAGCCAGTCAGTAATGATTGCCTGACGGAGACCGTTGCCATCTGTCACAGCGTGATGAGCGTCGATGATGCACTTGATGCCATCGTCCATCACCATCAGCCTGGCATGCAAACCTGCCGATTTTCGAAGATCAATTGTGGTCGACAGTGCCCCGCATTCCGGCTCAAAAATGGATCCTGCCGCCTGGCAAACTTTGATCAGCTCCCCAGCCCCCTGAATCCAGACAAGCTGACCGTTCTGTTCGGCAATGCGACATGTGAGGAGCGGATGTCGGCTGATGGAACGCCTTAATGTATCCTGCAGCATATCCAACCGGGCCGTGCCGGAAAGGCGAACGATCATGCGAATGACCATCGGGCTTTCCGGGGTATCGGAATGAAAAAGAAACTTTTCAAGTGGGGTCAGCGGCAGTGGGAAGACTAACAACTGCTGTGACCGGCCATCTGAGGCCTCTGGATTGGTTGAAGATCCTGTAGGTGGCCCATCATTACCGATAACTGAGCGGCTCACAGATTGAAACTCCAGATCGCGCATTTGATTACTACACTCGGATACTGATCCCACCATCCACAACAATGACCTGCCCCTGAATCAATTCACTAAAACGACTTGCCAGAAACAATACCGTTCCTGCCACGTCAGCCGGCTTGAGCATTCGATCTCGTACAAGTATCTGCTCTTGAACAGATTTCAGCATGCCTTCAGATCCCGGCAACGTCCTGATAGCGTCTGTAGCAACGATTCCTGGCATTATCGCGTTAACGTTAACACCCGAACGCCCAAGCTCAAACGCCAAATGTCGAACAAGACTTTCCAAAGCTGCCTTGGATGTCCCAATCAGCCCATAATTGGCAATTCCTCGAATGGACCCATGGCTTGAGATGGCAATGACTCGCGAGATCCCTTCCGTAGACTGAAACAACGGTAAGGCCGCCTGCGTCAACCAAAGCAGAGGTGCAGCATTCATTCTCATGATCGAATCAAAGCTAGCTGGGGTTGCCTGTGTCAGGGGGCGAAAACCTCCTGCGGCGGCATTGCTGACAATGATATCCAGCTTGCCAAATTGCTCATCAATGACGTCCATCATAGCTTGCACATCGTCTCGTTCCGAAACGTCAGCCCTTACTGCGATCGCCTGACCACCGCAACTCTGGATTGAATTGACTACTTCCTTTGCTCCTTCAGCAGAGTTCAGAAAATTGACAATCACTGAGGCCCCGCAAGCCGCGAGTGACTCTGCGCATGCACGGCCAATACCCCGAGACGCCCCGGAAACCAGTGCCACTTTTCCATTGAGATCAAACATTATTTCTGCTCCGAAATCGGCGTATCGATGAAATGCTCGGGGTGTGATTCAGCGCCCGCAGTGTCGTGTGAAGTCCGTATCCTTTCGCCCATCCGGATCAGTTCTGTCAGGAACTTCTGAAAGGCATAGAGACGTTCCTCGCAGCGACCAAACAACGAATGATCGGTCGCGACTTGCTCACCACGCTGAACATGCTGGAAGATCTGAAGATCCTCTTTCAGGACCTGATGAGACAGCCAGGCCGTGACTCTTGCCCACATTGCTGCAGTCAGCCGCGAAAATGGATTTTTCCTCAATGACTGCCGACCGTATTGCCAAACATTACTTGACGCGGTTGTACTGCCTGTCGGCCGTACCACCTGGAACAAAGTCAGCGAGTCCGTGTGTGAGACAAGCAGATTTGGAAACACGTGATGGTGTTGATACTTCCCCAGAAACGGGGCTCCCATGATCTTCAGCAGGAACTGCTCGTAGAAACGCATGAACCTGTCAATAAGCCGTGGGCCAACAAACGATGTGTAAAATGACGTCGAAGACGACGAGAGCGAATGATGGCTTTCTGATTCGCCTGGATCTTCGCCAAATGAATGAGGATGAACCTCCGGAATATGATAGCTTTCCAGAGAGACTTCCACTGGCACCTTCCAGTTGGAGGGGGCTGATACGTTTAGATGAGCAATCGGCCTCCACACGGCTGAAGAGGTCCACGCTTCAAATCGCTCGAATAGGTCTCCCATCCATTCTTTCAGAGAGGGGCCCTCGGGGGCGATTCGCACAAACAGAAGATCGCCGCATTGTTCAAGGGAGAATTTTTTCAAACGAAAGCGGTCACGATCAAAGTTGGGGAAATTCTTCGCTGCAGGGATCTTTCTGGTGCGACCATCGGCTCCGTACTCCCAGCCATGATAGGGACATTTCAGTTTTTCGCTCTGGCCAGCCGCAGCGGAAACAAGAGTGCAGTGTCGGTGAGCGCAAACATTCAATAACGCAGACAGTTCTCCCTCAAAGTTTCGCACCACGACCGGGATTCTGCCGACTTCTGCAGCCAGATACTGGCCAGGCTTGTTGATCGAAGAGACCAGTCCGACCAGTTGCCAGGTCGTTTCGAAAACGTACTGATTCTCCCGTGCTAACACCTCCTCCGAACAATAGTCCTGTGGAGTCAACGGCGCCTGAAATGATACGGTTGTTTGGTACATGAATGGTGGTTCAACTGGTTTTTAGCCAGCCAATTCGATAACCCGTAACGGTCAATAATCGATCTCCGTTATGCCCCTGCAACTGGAAGTTCCAGACGGCCCCGGAATCCGAGAGATTAGTCTGCTGGATTCGAACGAGACATGGCTCGCCAGGATCAGGCAGACGACCAAATTCGATCTGGTCAAATCGCACTGGAAGACTGGGCTTCTGGTGACGATGCCACGCTGCATATCCAACGGCGTACAGACACGCATCCATCGTGGAACAAGGCACTGTAAACCCGCGGGCACGAGATCCACCAAACAACTGCACTGGCGCTGAGGAGGCAATTCGACCAAAAATGGTCTCCCCATCATCTGCGATTTCTCGCAATTCCTGAAGTTCAGGGCCATGATAGATCACGCCCTCGGGGTCAACATATTCTATTCGCTTCCAGACAGGATCATGCGGACGCTGAATTACGGCATTCGAAGGCGTCTGCTGAAAGCCGCGGCTGATATCAAATTTCGCCCGGAAGAACTCTCTATCTTCCTCGACCATTCGGCCATCACGTCGACGCACATCTGCAAGCAGTCGACATTCGATAGTTCCATCTTCTGCCGGACGTGTCTGCACAGTAACTGCCAGCGGATCATCCGTAGAGAACCTGATCGCCTGTAACGCACGTGCTTCAATACATACGCCGGGACTTGAATCGCCCGTTCTGACTCGAACAGCTTCCGCCATCAGCTCAAGGGCTACTACGAACGGCAGGGTAGGACGCCCCTGAACTCGATGCTGCGACAGGAATCGATCGGTGACTGGATTGAGGGTAACAACACTCGAACACACTCCATCCGCATGCTCAGTGAAGCTCGTCGGAATGAGTGGCACCGGCAACGCCTGACCAGCATCTCCGGTGAGCGACAAACGCTCCGCAGGAAAGAACTTTCGGAAGTAACTTTCATCAGTGATCAGAACTTCTGCTTCGCTTCCGCCGAATTCGACTTCATTCATGAAGTGCTCAATGCCCTCCCGAGCCGGCATGAACTCCATGTCGATCATTTCCAGCGCTAACTTTGCTTCGGGTTTCGTGGCCATGCCAATGTCACCCCAGGCATGCCAGTGAAAGGTAAAGCTCCGAACCTCGGGACGTTCGCTTCTGTATCGATCGACAATCTTGGCCATCATATCGTTGGCCAGAGAATAGTCCGTGTGGCCATTGGCACCAAACCGACCGCTGATCGATCCAAAGGCTACAAAACACTCAAGCGGATCAGTCTGCGTTGCCTGCATCAGTGCGAGCGACCCATCAATCTTCGCCTGCAAACACTTCTCAACTTTGTCGGGACGTTTTCGATCGAACCGAGCGTCCTGACCAGCTCCTGCTCCATGAATGACGCCGTTCAACGGTCCGAACTGCTCCCGAATTCTTCGAACCGTAAGTTCCACATCCGAAAAATCTGAAACGTCGCAACAGTGGTATGTGGCTTCAACATTCTGACGGCGACATTCACGCAGAGTGGCGTCAATCTCAATCGCCTTTTCTGTGTTCCGCCACGCTTCAACAGGATTCTCGCCGCGAGAAGACGCTTCCTGCATTATGCTGCGACGCACGCCGCCACGATCAGATGCCACCATCCGCACAAAGTCATCACTTAACTGAGGGGCAGGGGCGGTCCCCAGCATGTGGATCCGCAGGTCATATTTCTTCGCGAGGGTCGTAGCGATCACCGCGGTGATTCCGCGACCTCCTCCAGAAACGATCCATGTTCCACCCCTGATTATCTGCTTCTTATAGCCAAACGCCGCTTCTTTTAACGGGGCAGCAATCGCCTGAACCGACAGTCGTTCGGGCTCCTGAGGAGTCACGTTTGACGATCGGAACGCAATCTCCATGTCGTACGACGGAACGGCCAACTCCTGCATAACTCCCGCTGCAATCTCCGACATGCTCATGCCGGACGCCACATCGACTACCTTCATGGGCGTCGTTCGAAACCCCCGCATCCAGCATTCGATAAGCATCGCCTTCACGAGCCCTCCAATGGCCTCTATGCTGCGCACACTTCGCCCGCTGAAGCCGAATTCTCCTCCCAGTTGGGTCACGGAAACAACGCTGGCATCTTCCATTCGGTTGGCATCAATAGTCTTTTGCATCCAGAGCTGACAGATTCTGAATGGCGAGGTCAATGCAGCAGACCGACGCGATTTCCAATCAGACTCTGAAAGGCTTTGCGCCGACCGATTGTCGAACGCCATTGTCAGAAACAAATGGGGCGTCGGTGTGTGCTGCCAGAGTTCAGTGAGAGTTCTCTCGATCTGCTCGATCGGACCATCGGTATTGAGCACAAACACTTTTTGCCCAAGCTGTTGTACGCGATCCGCAATCGCGTCCGCGAGAGCGTTGGCACCGAGGATGAGAACGGCTCCTTTGAGCTCAGGAGTCAGTGGCATGTCTTTCCGCCGAGGTGCAGAAACGACTCGCAATGTGTAACGATTTGTTTTTTGCCCGCTGCTTTCTTTAGGTGCAACGGACGGAGAGTCATCGCGATCAGATGTTACAGGCCGCTTTAAAGGCTCCTCAACAGGAATCCTTGTCAGACGATTGGCCGCATGGTCCTGCTCCAAAACCAACGATGCAGCTAGTCTGACTGACGAGTCTGAAACACCGGCAGCTTCAGCAATCCCCTTAAGATGGGCGACCTCGGAAGCCGACCAGGCTCTGTCCTCAGCGGAAACGTTCTGCCCGTAGACCATTGATCGCAGGGCTGCGCGAATTTCTGCTTGAAACTTTTGGCCGACAACGGTTCCTGTTGAATGCGCGGTCTCAGTTGACTTGCCACGACTGTCTGCCGGAACAAGCCATGCAGACCAGTCCGAAGACAACGCACTGACCGGCGCAACGCCTCGCACCTGCGACGTCGCTGATACAGCAGCCACTCCTGGCGGCCTTGCTGCTGCGGGATTCAAGGAAAGCGATGACTCAGGCGGAGTTGAAAATTCGTGCCGACTTCCCCACGAGTTATCAGCACTCTTCACAACAGGAGGCTCAGCAGGAGTAGCAACCATCGAATGTATGCCCGACGCTTGTGGCCCCTCTTCAGATCCACCTGCATGCGTGATCAGAAACTCACGAATTCCACGCAATGTTCTGAAACGGGCCTGCGCGATGGATTCCAGTGTCAGTGACTCCAGATTGAACTGTTCACGCATCTCACCAATCAATTGCGCAAGCTTAATACTGTCCAGTCCCAGATCGGCCTCCAGGTCAGCATCGATATCCACGATGTCACGCGAATATCCCGTCTGATCGACGACATAGTCAATCAGCAGTGCGTCAAGTCGATCGCTGGACGGAAGCAGGCTGCTGTTGGTTCGCACAGGAACGGAAACCACAGCAGCATGAACTTCCACGGATTGAACTGATGGCTGAACAGGAGAAAATACTGTCGCCGTTGGCACCTGTCGAGGCTTGCTGTCGGCCGCAAGCTTCTGCGCGACACGAACGGCGTCATCCAGCGTTCTGACAGAGTCCAGCCGCAATGATTCAGGTCGAACAGTCAGACCCATCCATTCGCCGAGTTCTCCCAGAATCTGTGCCTTCTTGATACTGTCAACACCAAGGTCTGCTTCAAGGTCTGCTTCGAAGTCAATAACTTCCGGAGCATAACCGGTCAGCTCAATGACAAGATCTCGAACGAAGGCTCGCAACTGCGCATCGGAGAATGCTGGTGTGGCGGCAGCAGCTTGTATTGGAACAGCCGAAGTGACAGCTTCTGACAGCGTTAATGGCTGAAGAACAGGCTGATCGGGTTGCGATGGCTGGCTTACCTGCGATCCCACTTCAGACGCATCTTTTCGAACAGGCTTCCTGAGGACTCGCCGTGACTTCGTGACATCAATCACTGCTCCGGATGAACCCACGGCAGCAGAACCAGTACTCTCGGCCACAACGATTTGCGTTGGGAAGACTGATCGAGATCCTGAGTTGTTTACCTGCGGCTTGATTGTATTGCCGGTCACGCATTCCACGACAGCATTCACCATTGCCATGCGTTCGATGTAAGACTGTCCGGGAACATCGAGACTCAGACACAAAGCCTGGGAGTCGACAATGTCGCGATTCATGCGAGTCAGCACATCATTGGGGCCGACTTCGAGGAATACTCGGAAGCCTTCACCAAGCATCCGCTGAATCGACGGCAGATACATCACTGGCTGCGTCAACTGACGCACAAGGCTTTGGCGGATCCCCGATGGTTCTGCCAGATATTGGACGCTCGTCGCAGACAGGAATCCACAAACTGGAGGGCGCATCGACACACCGGCCGACATTCGTTCAAACGCAATTTCTGCGTCAGCCAGAAGGGGAGTGTGAAATGGAGCCGGAACCGGGATCGACATTGATGCCAGTCCCTGTCGATCCAGCAGTGCCTTGGCACTCGAAATTCCTTCACGACTGCCCGCAATGACCGTTTGTCTCGATGAATTCAAGTGAGTGACATACGCTGGTAATGCAGCAGACTTCAGGATTGCATCGACTTCATGAACCGCGGCGCGAACTGAAAGCAAGCCACCCGGAGTTCGCATATGCGACATTACGGCATTGGCTCGGTGTTTGGCCAGCTCGACCGTTTGCGATAACGAGGTTACGCTTGATGCAAGCGAAGCGGTAAATTCACCAAAGCTGTGTCCGAGAACTGCATCCGGGCGATGGCCTTCCGCCTTCAATGCTTCCGTCAACGCGGCTGTGACTCCCAGAATCCACGCTTGTGCCCACCAGACGTCTTCACCGGGTTTGATCGAGCTATTGCCGAAAGCATCGCTGAGTCTGGGAAGATGGTTTGACACATAAAGATCATCTACGGCAGCAAGTGTTCGCCTCGCGTGTTCGTTCACAGCGAAAACGGCAGGTGTCTCTGTGTAATGCGATCCTTGCCCGGGGAACAGCCAGGCAACGCGTGTTGCTTCATTAAATGTCTGCCAAAGAATCACTCGTTCACGATCAAGTACTGCGCGGAATCGGCCAGACTCCGCCGACTTAACGGCGGCATTGAGCCGATCTTTAAGTTGCCCGACATCACTGGCCAGAATTACCACACGGAACACGTCGTGCTCTGTGAAGGCAGGACACGAATGGCCAGTGCCTGAAGGGCTGCGGCTTCGATTGACCTGCGACAACTCGAGAAAGCGATTTGGTGACTGAACGGCCTCTTTCAGCAGCCTCAGCAATTCTGCACCAGATGTGCCTCCAAATCGCACGCTGAGTGGCAGGCCGTGGGGTGTTGCAACGGGATTCGTCATGATTCGAGTTACTTGATGAGTCGATAAGTTTTGAGAGAGAACCGAGTTATTGTTCTTTGGCGAACTTGCCAGCGGGGGAAGAACCTTTTGCCGAAGCGAGACTTTCAGGTCTGCCTGAATGACGACTCCGTCCACTGTTTTTGTAGCAACGGGAATCGTTGAGTGCCGTGTCGAGTCTGGTGCATACGACTCCACATCGGTGCCCAATGTTTCTGCTGTGATTCTGACCAGCGAGTGTGCTCCCGCAAGATAACCTATCTTTCGGACAATGGCGGCGTCGGCAGCATTCAGTGTCTGAATAGCCTCGCGGCACTCTCCGGAACTCAATAACGATCCCTCTGGAACGCACGAAGTGCGTTGGCCGACTTCGTTGAGGATCCCATAGATCGGCAGTCCAAGCCGCATCGCGTCCGAGAGTCGACAAAGCATCAGAGTCACAACGCCTTCGCCCGGGAGAATCTGATGACAATCGTCGGGAACATCGTCGGGACTTCCGGATCTCACGAGCCTTCCAGTCATATCGAGCGATTCAAACGCTGACAGGCTCATTGATCGCTGAGCAGAACCGCAAACAACCATGTCGCATGTTTCTGCTCGGAGCTGATCCATCGCGACAGTCAACGCCGCAAGCCCCGAAGTATCGTCGCTATCAAGTGCAGCGGCTCCCCCCATCAGGTCGAATGTTTTGGCAACTCTGGAGGCCAGCGTGCTGGCTGTGAAACTTCCTGTTTCGTCGAGCAGGGCAGGGCGATTCTTAAGGATAATCTTTCGGAATTCTTCAGTAGTTTTGTCGGCAAGGTCCGAAGAGATCCCTTTGGACAGCATTGATGCCATCATTCGCTGACAGATTTCAGGCAGCCTCATTCCAACCTGAAGCTGATCTCCGAACTCACCACCAAAGATAGTTCCGATGACAACTCCGACTCGTTGACGATCGACAGGCCACACGGTCTCTTTTGCGGTTGATTTCTGTGCCGTGGGATTAACAACTTCCGCAATTGATGCCGCAGAATTCGTCATCTCGGCTAAAGCCTGAGCGACAGCATCTATCAACATCATTTGAACTGGATTAGCTTGCTGGACCTGCTTCGGCGGAATGCGGTAACGAGCCCCATCGAAGGTGAAGTCATTAATGAAACCTCCGCGACAATGGGGCGACGAATATGTCAGAGGAGATTCGCCTGAAACAATTCCCGCACCATTTCGCCATCGCTCCACAGGCGCGTCGGAGATAGCGGAATGGGGAGATCTCAGGACTGTTCGGAACTCGTGCAGGTTCTTCGCCCCGGCAACGACAATTCCACGACCGACGATGGCAATTGGTTCCGGAACACGAGATTGCTCGTTCGTTTCAGCGACTCGTTTCATCCCGGGGGCTATTTGTCCGCGATGCTCTTCAATAACAACATGAGCATTCAAACCGCCGATACCGAAAGCACTCACCGCAGCACGACGTGGCCGCCTTTCCAGTTCTTCTTCAGGCCACGCGGCTCCCGCGGCAACCACTCTTACCGGCGCTGTTGACCAATCATAATTGTGATTGGGATGCTCAAATCGCAGGGACGGAGGAATCTGACGACGGCGCATGGCCAGCAGAACTTTGACTACACCAATCAACCCAGCAGCTTCCAGCGTATGACCGATGTTGGACTTTACGCTTCCAAGGAGAAGCCGTTGCTGCGGCAATCTGCCATCCGGAAACGCGGGACTTCGATCGGCCAGATATCTCAATGTTTCCAGCTCGGTCGCATCGCCCAGTTGAGTGCTGGTCGCATGCGCCTCCATGTAGTCGATGTCCAACACTGCAGAATCGACATACGCTCGCTGCAGGGCCAGGACCTGACCTTCCATTCGTGGAGCCCACAGACTGCGTCCCTTGCCATCCGATGCCATGCCTACGCCACAGACGACGCCTAGAATTGGCAGTGAGAATTGTTCGGCTTTGTCCTGCGTCGTTATGACAATCGCGACATAACCTTCCGAACTCACAAGACCGCTGGCACCATCGTCAAATGGTCGCGAATCAGTGGCCGTGCAGGCCTGGGAGTGAGAAAAGAGAATCAGGTTGTCAACATTGTTGTAGGTCGCTCCCCCCACGATCGCACTGTCCAGCCGACCTGCTCGAATCGCGAGTATTGCCTGAGACAGGGCTACCAGAGATGAAGCACACGCGGCGTCGATTACAGACCGCGGACCAGTGAGGCCCAGAACCCGCGATGCTAACGCTGCTGCCTGATAAGCATGAAAACTCGGAACAGCACCAATACGACGAGAAGGACGGACTTCTCGAACAGAATGAGCCACTTCAGAAATAATCTGTCGACGAACGTTCTCAGGAAGCTGACGGAATGCGTCAATATCATCAACGAATGAAAGCGCTTCCTCGATCTGTGTCCCGAGGCTTAGTCCTCCACCGGATTTCGTGCCGCCGGAGTGTCCGACGTAAACGCCGGTCCGCTGCAAACGAGAATCTTCCCGTTGCAAAGTCGCATTCCGCCAGGCTGTGGCTGCCACCTCGGCAAACTGCACATGAGCGGCGTCGAAGAGTGATTCGGTCTGCGAAGGCAGTGGGCAGACTTCTCGATTCAGCGGACGCTCAGGAACGATTCCTCCCAGAGTCGTATATGACTTTCCGGTTTTCCCTTTTTGTGAGTCAAAATACAGGTCTCGGTCACATCGATCCGGTGGAAGTTGGCCATAGCCCGTTCGTCCGTTGAAAAGCAGGTCAGCAAATTCAGTGACGCTGTCCGCTCCGGGAACACGACAGGCAATGCCCACAATAACGACTGGTGATTCAACCCCTGCAGATTCGGAAGGCCTAGCGGACATAAGCGACCTCCGACTTGCTGCTGACCTGACTCGCATGTCGCTGAACGGCCGCAATCAGTTTTGAAAAGCTTTCAATCAAGCCTGTTGATGGACCAAGCTGAAGGGTGCGGTCCTGAAGTGCGTGGTGATCATGATAAAAATCTGATTCAGTCAACAACACTCCTGCCGCTGACGCCTGTGCAACCGTCTTATGACCCGTTGTCAGTTCCCCAAAGACTGTGGAGGAAACAATTATGCGAGAAGGCGCGTTTCCGGCGTGAGCAGTTCTGACAGTCCAGCCGCGTCTGTTTTCTTCAACAACCCACTGTCCACCGCAGGGTCCACAGACTTCGATACCGAAAACGCTGGCTGGCAACAAATCCGCCTGATCCATGCTTCGATCGCAATCGAATCTGAACTGATCCCACGCGGAAGGAGTTAGCCGCAGCACAGTCGGTGGTACTCCCGGTCTAGTCTGTCGCATGCAAAAGTCGCGAAGACGTTCCACTGTCAGTTGCGGCAAATCTGCTTCTTTGCAGAGTTGCATGGCGTAAACAGTGTTTGTGCGGTCAAACACCGGATCATCCTTGAAGTAAGGCTTAAACGCCGCCACAAATGGCGCGGCCTGTTCATCAATCTGTGCCATCGCCTCGACTCGTCGCGATGGCAATTTCACACCACCTTCAAGGACGGCAGCCCGAAAACCATCTTCCAGTTCCGAAGCGGATGTTCCAGCGGCACTGGTGAGGTGATAGGTGTCGCCGTGAAGAGCAGGGCGACGGTAAATCTCCGCGATCATCGTCGCGACCCAGTCGACAGTCACAATATTCTTACGTTCATGGCCACTGAAACCCAGACGTCGAAACCAATCACCTCGCTCCGGAAGTCCAAAACGTTGACTCAGCGCCTGAAACATCACGAATGCACTGTTGATCGTTTGATCCGACCTCATGCTGGTTGTTGGGTGCAGATCAATGACAATTGAAGGCCGATAAACCGTGAGCGAGGTGATCTGCTGTGACTGACGCAGCATTTGCTCCGACATCGTTTTGCTGCGTTCATAGTCGTTGCCAAACTCCTGTCCGACGTTTGACTCTCGTTCCAGAATGCAACCTGTTCTCAATCCCGCGATATAGGCTGTTGATACATAGTGCCACTCATTGATTCCTGCAGAGGAAGCTAATTCGAGCAGATTCCGGGTTCCGTCCACATTCGTTCGATAGGGCTCATTATCCGGATGCTCACTGGCTGGCTTGAAAAGGAGATTTGCTGCGGAGTGAATGACGCTTCCACAGTTCGCGTTTAACCAGGCATGATCCGTCCCTGACAACCCAAGTCCCGCAGAACAGAGTTCTCCGTCGAGCACCACCGGACGAACAAACAAGCGGTGGAATCGTTCTTCAAGCCTGCGCATCAGCGATTCGATGCGTTCCTGCGCCGACTGCCGACGATTGCCGCGGACAAGGACAGCCACGGGCAATTCACAGCTTAATAGTCGCGCAAGGACGAGCCCGCCGACGAGGCCTGTCGCTCCTGTCAGCAATACGAATGGCCGATCTTGACCAGCACTCTTGAGCATGTATCCGTTCTTTTCGCCTGAATTCCGGGCTTCATTGCCGGCAAGGTTGTCACAAATTCGCAGCGTCTACACAAATTCTTAGTGAGTCATACTGCCGGGACATAACCCCACCGCGTCTATGCCGTTGCATCTTGAGAAGCCCACCCTGGGAAACGCACGGAAAAACTAGCCCAACTCACTTCGTGGCGGCGAAAACACCCGTTTTTTCGGGACAGTCTGCCTGTATCAAACCCTGAAAGGGTCGAATTGTGGCAATTATTCGGGTCGGTGGAAGCGAGTCAACGCAGCTTAGCCAGACTTGGTGGCCCAGGTTGGCAGCATACCTAACCTCGCAACACCTCATCGTTGGAGCTGAAACAAAAGAATACTGAACAAAAGTACATTCCCACAATCGACGGTTGTGTCTCGGTGTCAACGCCATCTGATCAATTCACGTTTCGGCCGGCAGTCGACTGCGCCGCGGCAATTGCCTTCGCCTTCACCGAGTGAAGTCTTCAGGAATTACCTGACAGCGGACGGCGCCAGGCTGAACAGACCATTTACTCTGGCGCAGTGCCAGGAGAACCTCTTTCTTTCCTGGCCCAAAAAACCTACGAATCTATTGCCGCAGCCCGCATTGAGGAGAACAAACTCAGGTTCAATCAGACAGTATGGAGTTGGGAATCGGGTTTCACGGTCCGGAGAAGCACAGGACTCTTCCATCAAGAGTCGTGAGAAACAGCATCCCCTGAGCCCCAACCAATCCGTCCCATGACGGTAAGGTTTCAAGCTCAACAGTGTGCAGTGTCTCTCCGGTCTCAGCGTCGACAGCCACAAGGATTCCTCCCTGTTGACCTTCCAGGGCAGAATCCTGTGCTCCGAGAAGCTTCTGGACTTCCTGATCTTTCTCTGTCAATTTCTGAAACGTCGCTTCTTCGTCGATGATATCCGGCGGACCGACAATGAATAGATGCAAGCCAGCGAGCACCATGCCTCTGACGTAAATCGGGACGTCCGTCTTCCAGCGTGGTTCAATCAACGAAATAGCTGCGTTCTGTGCATGTGCGTTCCCCTTCGCTGCATTCCTGCCTTTCTTCGCGCCCGGTGACTGTTTAGCAGTCAGTTGGGCTCCCTGGCCCATTTTTCCGTTCACGACTTTCACACCCATCAATGTGCCGTTGTTTCGGTAGACCGACATGTCACGTGCAGTGCCATCATCGAAAGTCACCACCAGAGCAGGGTCGCTGGATAATTCAGAATCGTCCTTGAATCTTTGCGCAACAGCCGCATCGTCAACAGCAGTGAAGTAAAGTCGCAGTTCGTCGATGATTCCGACAAACTGAAACGGCTGGCCATAGTCACCAACAGATCCGCCGAGGTCACCGCCAATCTCGAGTCCTTGAGCAGGATCTTTTGTCAGTAATCCGGATGCTCTGCCTTCACCCACCAGCTCTCCGTCCACGTAAAGTCGCATCTCCTTCTCTGCGGTCAGCACACCAACGATGTGATGCCACCCGCCGACGATGCGTTTCGTTCCGGAGACTGTGGAGAGAGTTGAATCAGTACGCACATGGAAAGTCGGCTTGCCCGTTTCCATCGTTAAAGCGAATCCTTCCGCAGGACCACCACGAGCGACAATCACACCATTGGGATTCGTTGTCGTCATCCACGCTTCAACTGTGATTGGCTTACCGGTTGGGTCGAGACCTGGGCTGCGGGGAAACTGAACATAGGACGCCGGTTCTGCGGCGCCAGGGTCTGTTTGTTTTCCAAAGTTCTCCGGTACCTCCGGAGGTTCTGGTGCCGCAGAGTAAAGCTGCCGCTCCAGTGTCGTCGTCCAGCGGAAGTACTCGGGCTTTCGACCGTAACCGAAAACATAACCATTGCCATTGACCATAATATCACCCGTGGGCGCGAAGCGACCGGCCTGATAATAACCTCCATGACCTCCCGCGAAACTTCGGCCGTAAACCCAATAAGATCGATGGAACCAACTGTCGTCCAGAAATCCCATCGGGGCAAATAGATGGACGCCTTCCCCTCGCTGAGCCGATCCCTGCTTGACAAAGTCTCCTGAGATGGGGCCAATCTCCACTCGATTTCCATCGGAATCAAACTTCTGCGAACGCATGTAAACAAATTTCTCGTCGCCGCTCAGGATGTCCGGTAATCCGACAGGCATCTGGAGTATCTGAAGTTTCTCCTGCATGTTGTTACCCGTTTCCGGATTTGTCTCATCCATGATGGTCTCTGACAACTGCTTTCCCGTTACAAGATCCAGTCGGACAAGGCGAAGACCCCCATCCAGAAAATTGGATCGCCCGGCGACAGCCCAGACGACATTGTCACGGATCAACACACTACCGTGAACAGGCCAGAGCGATTCCAGTTGTTCAAAAGCCATCGCTCGACGATCCAGCGGAGCGACGCGATACTTCCATGCCAGTTGGCCATCCTGAGCCCGAAGGTTGTAAACCCAACCATCGGTGCAACCGAAAACAACTTGCCCGCGTTCGATTGTTGGCGGTGAGTCAATTCTTGCTCCGGCTATAAATGTCCAGAGACTGCCGCCATTTTTCTGATCCAGAGCATGCAGAGTGTGAGAGTCCGTCTGCGCAACAAAAACCATCCCATCCGCGACAACTGGTGAGGTGAGCTTTCCACCGAGCTTGATATCCCACTTGATTCCGACCTCCGCAGGAATCTCCTGACGTGAAGTCCCGGTCCGTTTTTGATCATGCCGAAACGTAGGCCAGTCGTCCTTGCCTGAGTAGTCAACTGCTGGAGGCAGAAGTTCACTGTACGCGGGGCCTTTTTCAAGTCGGCCTTCTTCAGGAACTTTGCCGGGAATGGGGCGTGTTTTTGCCATCGGAGCCAGCGCATTAAAGCCGTAGAGCTTAGCCTCCGGATAACAGGCGCAGTTGTGAGGCGGCGTATAAGTCAGTCCATTGCAGGGCATTACGCCGTAAAGACAACCACCACGAACCCAATGATGGATATCCCAGTGCTCATTTTTGAAATCAACGAATTCCACCCCGGTGCGTGATGGGATCAGGAAGTTATTGGTCGCTTTTGAGATATAGCAACGATGATGAAACCAATAGGTGTCAATGTCTGGTGCAAATGACTTTTTGACTTCTCCCGAGCGTGGATCGCGGCCTGTGA
The DNA here is from genome assembly GCA_026400835.1 of Planctomycetales bacterium. Taxonomy (GTDB): domain Bacteria; phylum Planctomycetota; class Planctomycetia; order Planctomycetales; family Planctomycetaceae; genus SXXK01. The sequence continues at coordinate 49,792 of JAPLOA010000075.1, forward strand.
AAACTCCTGTGTCCTTTCCTGAAGTTGTCGGCGCACACCAGACAAGCTCATCGACGACCATCAGATCCTGAGGCGACTGGTATCCGGAATTCGGGTGCTCGGCTTCCCAAAGCTGTTTTCCAGTGGCGGTGTCCACACTGATCATGCGCCCGTCGCCTCCTGCGTAAAGCACGACATCCTTATAGAGCACAAGTCGCGGGCCAAAGTTAAATGTGAACTGTTTTCGACGAGTGACCGGTTCTGTCGTCCATCGCAATTCCCCGGTTTTCTGATCCAGCGCATTCAGACTTTCACCGTCGTGGAAGTAGACGCTTTCACCATCGGCCGACAATGTCAGAGGAGCAATTCCGGTTTGCTTCGCCCATAGCTTCTTCCCGGTCGAGGCTTCGAACGCCATCACCACACGAGGTTCTTCGTTCCAGAAGAACTCCTGATTGACTTTCGCCTGATCTCCAACCCGGCCATTGGCAGGAGCATAATCCGCAAGTTCTGCTTTGCCTTTTCGGACAACGATAAAGAGGAGACCATTCGTATGGATGATCTCTTCTGTTGCATCCGTGCCTTCGTAAGTTCTCAACTCTTTTCCAGTGGCTGCGTCCATGGCAATGGTCGGAGATTCAAACCCCAGCGGTGCGTAAACCTCGTCAGCGGAAGAAACAAGTCGTCGCGACAATTGGGTTGGTCCACTCTTAAGTGGCCACAGATGGTTCTGCCATTCCGCTATGTCTCGCTTCCAGAGAATGGTCCCGTTGAAGGCATCTCGTGAAATCAACTTCCACTTCGAGGGCAACTGAACAGAGATTCGACTTCCTTCATCCATGATGTAGAACATGCGACCGTTTGTGGAAACAAGGGCGCTCATACTGGCCATTCGGTCGTGGTGACGAGACCACCGGGGACTACCGACCCACTGCAGGTGTCGAGGAGAATTGACGACATCATCGTGAGCAACAGCATTGCCTGTCGCGTCATGCAGATAATGGGACCATTCATCAATGTTGTCCGGACGCGGCTTAACAGTCCTCTGCCAGTTGCCATCCGTACCTCGCTTCAATACGACTCCGTTCGGCACTAGCACACGCAGGATTTCGTCATCAGAAACACGCCCCTGATTCTCGACGACGATCAGATTGACAAGGTTGTCAATATACGGCAGCGCTTCACCCACAAACTGCAGTACAGAGACATTGCCATACTTACCTGTCGCCGCTATGGCCTTTCTGGCGGCATCGGTCTCTGCGGTCCCTTCAATCAAAGCCTGAACCTGAATCGAGTCGCCCGATCGCAGCGCTGCGGTGAGTTCCCCATTGGTCGCGCCGAGGTGAACAAAGAAGCCTCCGCTGATCTTTGCGGCAGTCAGGATTTCATTGGCGTCCTCTAAACTGGAAGCCTCTGAAAAACTCACTTTGGCCGACAGGATCAGCAGAGCAAGGATAGTTCTTAACATTTGGGGCACTCCGCGAAAGCAGTGGGGCTCAGTGTGGCGATCATGGCTCAGCGTCACGTCCATGGAATGTACCAAACCGGCTCAATCTGCGGGAGAGAATGACTCAACGGCAGATCGGCAGAATCGCAAGGAAACGAAATTCCAGACTGTCACGGAGCAGATGTTTGCCTGCTGAATCAGCAATATTCAGAGACTGGAACCTTGTTTGCTTATCGGTGCGTGAGCGGAAGTGCGGATCACTTCCAACTGGTCAGGTATCGCTGCAGACAGGAGCAAATTTATGGGATTCCGAGCAAATCTGTTGGTTGTTGGGCTCGTCGTTGTCGGCACATGTGCCGCTAACTGTGACAAGGACGCACTTCTTAGTGATGAAGTGACTCCGATTCCTGTTCGCGATGAAAGCAAGAGGTTGTCGGAAAAGAATCCCAGAACAGAAGATCTCATGGCTGCCAAGCTGGATCATGCGGAGCAGATTCTGGCAGGGTTAGTTACGCACGACTTCGAGAAGATTGCCAGATCTGCAGAATCACTCAAGCTGGTCAGCTTGAAACATCCTTCCGGCTGGAAGAAGGAAACCGATGACAAGGATGTCTATGGGCACTTCCGGATGGAGTTTATGAGACAGGCCGCAAGACTTGAGCGAGAGGCGAACAATCGAAACCTCGCAGGAGCCGCCTACTTTCAGCAGAGCCTGACAGCAACATGCATTGCCTGTCACGACTATATGCGGGACGAAGATCTCAAGTCAAAATAGTCCTTGCAAGGCATCAGGCATTGGTCACGCGGATGTCATTGCGAATCCGATATTGAGGAGCGAGTTCGCGTGCCAGTTCCTGCGCCTGCTGTTTGCGATACCATGACGCAACTTCACCAAAGAGTTGAACCTGATCGTCCGAGACATGAACCCGCGCGGACATCTGCATCTCACGTTGAAGACGACGTTCCAGGCAAACCGCCAGAATAATGTCTCGGTCTGATTTTTGATTATTGTTCTCAGCCGAGGAATCAGCAGCGACGAGGCGAAGCATGGCAAAACACATCCCTTGCGACTAACACGGATTCGATCCTCCTGATGCTCTGAAAACAACCGCCACGTTCGTTGGCAGCGTCATGAAATCTAAGCCTGAGCATTCTCCGGATCAGCGCCCGGCAACTGTCTGGCTGCGATCGAGATGTCTAAGTGCGACACTGGAGCTTCTGACATGAGCATGACAGTTGGCACATGTCATGGTGAGCCGCATGAATCCCAGCGACACGCCCTCGGAATCTTCGGCTTCTGCCATACGATCAAGAAACTCGGTGGCCGTGACAAAATCGGCCGTGTCCTGCACAAATCTCGCGCTGGCCATCCGCTCCCAAACTTCATGACGACTCAGATCCGACATTTCAGCCGAGGACTTGCGAATCAATTCAAAGTCTCCCCGCGAAACGCCCTCCAATGCTCTTTGCGCCGCGGCCAGCTTTCGTGCCATAAACTTCTCCATGGCACGCTCATCAGCCGGAGCGGCAATCTCATCCTGCACTGCTGCGGATGTCCCTTTGCTGAACGGTTCAACAAGTGTAATGACCGCAGAACACATCATCAGGGCGACTACGCCGGACTGAAGACCACCAATTGGGGATAAGCGAAACATCAAACTCTCCATGGTCGTTTTCTGGAACATTGATTTACAGAGAAGATCTTATTCTGTGCGCGGCCACGATCGAGGCTATCCTCCAAAAAGTATTCCTCGAACAGTCGGCTTTAACTCACAACATGCCGAGAATAAGCATCTGGCTGTGCTGCGAGATGCTTCAAAACACAGACTGCACTACGTCCGCCCGACGACATAACGATGAGCCTACAGAGGATTCGGCGACGAATTGCATTTGGTGTGCCGAAAGAATTTGGGAGCTCTGAACGGCCGAGATTGAGGAAAAACTCAGGTATTGAGGAATCTGGAGCGGAAAGATTTACAAAGCTCGCTACTTCAAAGCTTCAAAGTCGAGCTCGCCGGAATTCAATCCCTGCGTACCGCTGAGTGATCTGAATAGAATCGCGATCCGCTGACTTACGAAACAGGGTACCTACTTGTTTCCATCAGCGAACACAGCGTTGCGGACCCATTCGTGGCATTTCAGGCACTTCATAGTAACATTGACCCACGCCATTGATGTGCCATCCATGTTGTTGTCCTCGGCTTCCTTCTGCAGTTCTTCAACTGCGCTCACAAACTCTGTGCTGTATCGCCGGTACATCATATCGTTCGAGACACGCCATGTTTCCTGGATGCTCATTTTCTTGAGCGACGCCGAGCCTTCCGAGACCATTTTCAGATCTTCTGTACAAAGCCCTTCCAAAATCAAATTCGATGCCTGAAGCTTCTGTCTCATGAACCGCGACAGGGCCGTGGCTGGTTCGTCTTTCTTGTCAGCTGAAGGCGGATCATTCGGAGGTGACTTCCGGGTGATCGAATTGTCGTCCTGGGCTGACGCTGACGTCGTTAAGCCTAGCGTGCGGCTGAAAGAGAACAGCAGAACAAGAAGGACTACGACAATCAGCAGCAATATCGTCGACACCTTTGCAGAACGAGAAAACTTAGTCATCACATATCCCCTTAGGCAGAAAAAGTACCACCAACCCGTCTGGCTCGATCCCCGCAAACTTCGCGCCGCAGTTTCGGCCAGTGAATTTCTCGTGTATAAGTTAGTTCCACTCTGACGAAATGTGCGATGTGGCGCGCTTTGCTGTGCAGATTCTTTTTCTTCCACACGTGGCAGGCACTATTCGACGATCACCTCTCTCTTGCCATATTCAGGCGGGAAATAAGAGGTTTCGTTACAGTCAGGGATTCGCATCGGTTTTGTAGTAAGGATCTTCAGCATGGAAGATTTGACGGCCGCCATCATTCTGATGGCCGTATTATCAATCGCCATCTTCTTTTCGTTCCGAATGGCTCTGTCAAATGCTCCAGAGCGTTTACTGGACGGTATTGCAGCTGTCCTGGTAATCCTCGTTGGCGTTTACGTGCGACTAGTCTGGGGACAGTTATGGATTGTCCGCTGGATACCTTTCTCATCCGTCATCATTCTTTCGAATTGGTTTCCTTTGATCCTCGCTGCGTTGGCATCAGTGCTTTGGTTGCGTACCAAGACTCAGTCGATCCTTCGCCGGCTGCCAGTTCAGTCACTGCTGATTGCAGGTGCGATCTGGTCGGTCGTATATGTGATCCCCGATAAGCCACCTGCCTGTGGAAATTCGTGGATCGAGCCATCCCCCTTTGTGCGATACCGTATTTGCAGGCAAACTACCCAGCATACATGTTCGGCTGCCGCGGCTGCAACGATTCTCAATGCACTTGGTATCGAAGCATCTGAAGCGGAGCTGGCGGCGCTTTGTTTAACAAAGCAGGGGACAACGTGGCTGGGGCTCTACCATGGCCTTGCCGTGAAACTCCGTGGCACAGGATTTCGCGCGGAGTTCTTTGAGTGCAGGACCAGCGAACTTCCCGAGATTGTCTCGGAGTTCCCGGCTTTACTGTGTTGCGAACTCAGTGATGCAGTGGATGCAGAATATCCGCACTATTACGCCATCGATGGATGGAGACCTGGCGTTAAGCATTCAACGGTTCTGTTCGAAACGGCCGATGGTCGGCATCTCATTGGAGATCCATCACAGATCGAGCCAGAGATCTGGACTGACGCCGATATGGACAATCTCTGGACCGGCAAAGGGCTCCGAATCGTGCAAGAAAAACACGATAACTGATGCTCAATCATCGCAAAATCTCGTTGCAGTGCGTTGCCGCGATAACCAAGCTCCTGACGCACTGCACCATGCAGGCCTGTTTACTCGTTGCCGTCGACAAGATCCCAGAATTCAGCTTCATTCGGATCGGGCTTTCGGGCATGGCGTCCCGCTGTTTTTTGCGCAGACCGGGATGGCTCCGGCGCACTCTTTCGTACTGGATTTTTGTTGGTCGTACTCTCCTCCGCTTTCTTTGACGCTGCGGATGGCTTTGCTCCGGAGATAACTGCTCTCGCATCAAACTCCGGCGGCTGCGATGAGTTCAAAATCCCGCGCTGGATTGGATTTGATTTCTCGTGAGTCTGCGAAGATGTGGTTGATGGTCGCGGCATGCTCTTTCTGCCTGCAACTTCCTGCAGGTTATCCACAGGGAGATTATCACTGGCAATCGAATGCAGGTCGAGTGCATCGTCGTTGTCCGGCCCCGGTTTTTGCTCCAGTTGTGCGTTGAGGTTTTGCTGACGAATGATTTCCACTTCGGCCCTGCATCCACTGACTGGTTCACGCGCCGAAACATGAACTCGAGCCTGATGGTCGTAACTGATGGTCACTTCAATCTGAGTGCCCTCCGGAAGATTGCGCGGCAGATCTTTAATCTCGCAGTCACCAAGGACAGATGGTGGACGATCCGAACCAGCACCGCTCTCCACGATCTTCACATGAACACGATTCTGGTCTGCCACAACCGTTCCGAAGATATGAGTCTTTGCGACGGGCAGGGGAGTATTCGCCTCAATCAGATAGTGGGGAACTCGCTGGCCATTCTCGGCTCGAATCAGAATCCCAAGTGCTCTTGCATTAACGCTGTGCTGCTTGACCTTGGCCAATCGAGACGACGCTGTGCTGTTGAACACGGTTCGTGCATACTGATCGTTCGAAAGGAGCATCCCCGCATAATACGCCGCACCATGGGCGATCGACTGGTCCGGCGAAAGAGACGAGTTTAATGTGCGGCCACTCAGCTTTTTCAGACTCTCCTTGATCATCGGCATCCGTGATGCACCACCGGTCGTGAGCACAACGTCAATATGCGCCCAGCCAAATTTGTTGTCCTTGAGAATTCGTCGAGTAATCTCTTCGGATCTCCGGATGAGTTTTCTGCTGAGTGTCTCAAACTCGGTTTGTTCAATCTGATAGGTTTTGCGATGTCCTTCATGCTGCACAGTCACAGCAGCCCTCGGTCGAACCGAAAGGCTGCGTTTTGCCTGTTCAGCTTCCAACGTCAGAAACTGGAGACTGCTGCGATTCGAACGTGGGTCTTCACGAAAGTCGGCAATGAACTTTTCGGCAGCGGCATCCACAAGGACTTTTGTAAAGTCAAGACCGCCCAGTTCCAGATCGCCATCCGACGCCACCACACGAACTTCATTTGTCTTGTACTTTACGATGGCAAGATCGAGTGTCCCACCGCCAAGGTCGTAGACAAGAAGTTGCTGGTCAATGGCGAGTTCAGTGAATGCCAGACCTTCGTTTCCCAGTACGTGACAGAGAGCTGCCGCGACGGGTTCGTTAATCATCTCAATACGTTCCAGACCGGCGGCATGTCCAGCCAACAGTGTTGCATGACGCTGTGAATCGCTGAACTGGGCCGGCACAGTGATCACGGCATTATGTATTTCGCCGATCTGATCCTGTGCGGCAGAAATCAATTTCCGCAGAATGAGTCCTGAGATATGCACTGGCGAGTATCGTATGTCGCCAATTCTCCAGAACTTCTGAGCATTCCCCATGTAGCGTTTGGCGTGCTGCACGACACGGTCCGGACTGGCAATAGCGTTTCGAATGGCCTCAGTACCCACAATAGGCTGGTCGCCATCGAAGAAGACCGCCGATGGCGTCGATAGCTCACCTTCCTGGTTCGGAATTGTGACTGGCTGTCCATGCTCATTAAGCGACGCAATGCACGAATATGTGGTGCCAAGGTCGATGCCGACTGCATATGTCTGTTTCATAATCTGTCTCAGAAATCGTCCTGCAAGGCTCGACCAAAGCTGCTGGTCAATGCCATCATCCTACTTTCGCGAGATCCGGTTCACTAACAGAAAGTCTCGTGGTCCAGCTGAGTACTCTATAGTTTTACTGATGTTTGGTCCTGCCGATGCTGTTTTCCGGGCAGAATGGAGCAATTGAAAATGGAAACGACTGTTGCCACGTTTTTCCTGCTGAAAAACAGGCATCCCGGCATCATTTTCCGAAATGTTCTCCTCACGATGACACTGCTGCTTTCCGGAATTCGCGCCGCAAACGCCTTCGATCAGAAGTCGACTCTGAAGACCGGGAAGTCTTTGAAAATCGCAATGTTGACCAAAGTGAGTTGGTCCAGCGTTAATACTCCGTTGCAAAATCAACTCTCTGATCTGATGAAACAGTCAGAGGTTGCCGTCGTTCGTGACCGTCGGCTTGATCCCCGCCATCAGATCAGTCTGAACACGGCGTCAGTATCTCGTTGGGAAGTCTTAAAGAATATCTCCGCTGAAGTGCCTGACTGCGGATGTTGTCTGACGGAACACCTCGCCTGTATCGGTCCTGCGTCGGCAGTTCATCGTATTCCTGTCATGATCGAACTTCGGGAGAAGGAGATTAATCAATTGCAACGCCAGATGAGGCCGGAGGATCATCGAAAACTGGTCGCACTCATCGACTCAAGCTGGTCAGAATTGGCCGAGCCAAAGTCCATTCTTGAAAACTATGCTCGGGCAACTGGCGTTCGAATCACGAATCCGGATTTGATACCTCACGATGTCTGGGCTCGGAGCGACCTGCCTCGCATGACATTTGCTGAAGCGGCGACGATCGTATTGAACCAGTTCGACCTCGAGTTTCGGTTGTACGATGATGGCCGCTCGGTCAGTCTCAAGACGATTGATCCTCAAGAGACTTTTGATCACCGTTACTCTCCGGGGAAAAAGTTTCAGGCGTCCACAACCGAACTCTGGAAGAAACAGTTTCCTGAGATCACTGTGAAGTGGAGCGGATCCGTAGCCACCGTGAACACAACTCTGGAGCAACATGGCCAGCTAAATGCGGCTTTATCGGAGTTGTTGAATTCCACCGAAGCAGATAGGAAAAGGCCCGCAGCCCCGAATTCTTTGCGGACAAAAACATTCACCTTTCGTGCTGAGCGTGCGACGATTGGCGATCTGATTGCCTACTTCCGAGCAAATAAGGTTGTCATTGAGGTGACAGACGAAGATCAGGCAGCGATTAAGGCAGTGTTGAAGGAAATCGTCCAACTCAGCGACATCAAAGAGAAGAAAACTGGTGTGGAGTTCTTTCCGCTTATCTTTGGACGCCATTTTCGCAAGGTCGACGTTCTCGACGATCGAGTGGTTCTCTCTCTGGAATAGTGGAAACCACTGGAACGAACCTACTTTTCAAGATCGCAACCGGAAAACACCAACAAAAAAACGCTGGTTACCGTTTCAGGAAAACCAGCGTTTTTCGAAGGGGAGAGTGGGAGTCGAACCCACGCGTGACGGATTTGCAATCCGTTGCCTTAGCCACTTGGCTATCCCCCCGATTTTATCAATCTGTTTTGGCAAAATGGGTCCCTGTGAGCGACTCAGCTGCTTCGGAGATTTATATCGAATGTATCGGCAGATGGTCCACTGTCCTGAAGTCAATTCCTGGTGAAAATCTTCGGACTACAGATGTCCCAGAATCTGAGGTTTTTCATCTCAGTTCAAGAATCTGAAATCAAGAAGTTTGTGCGGTTTGCGAAGAGTCAAACAGGGCAGAATAAGGACATCCGGGATTCCTGAGGGTTCGTCGATCCTGGAGTAGAAGGCGTCGTTTTTCGTGAGTAGGATGGCAGGTCGCGATTCCAGCGGGCGTTTTTCAAGAGTGCCTGCGTTCGCGGATTGTTGCATCGAAATTGCCGGCTCCGACACCTGATTTTCTCACCGCTCAGGGCCGTTCACTACGCCTGGAAGGACGAAACCATCGTGGCAGAATCTGAAGAACAACTGATTTCAAAGGCTCGTGATGCCGTCAGCCAGTGTAACTGGGTGGTTGGTGAATGTGCTTCCAAATGGACACAGCGTTATGCGAAGAACCGTACCGATGGTGACTTTGGCCAGATGGTTGGCCTGAGTGGTGACCAGATCTTCCAGAGACGTCGCGTTTGGGAAGCATTTGGAGAGAACCACAAGAAATATGGCAGTCTCAAATGGTCATTTTTCTACGTAGCTCTGAACTGGGATGACGCTGAAGATTGTTTGAGCTGGGCTGAGGAGTCTGATGCCACAGTTGCAGAAATGCGTGCTTGGCGACGTGCTCAGCGGGGCGAAGATTTGTTCGCAGAGTCTTCTGAAGGATATTCAGAATGGGCTGCTCCACTGGGAATTGACACATCAACGGTGCCATTATCCCGCGTGGTTGATCCATCCCAGTTCACCCCCAGCGGGATGGGTGATCGAGCTGGCTTTTCGTCCGGTGAGAGAACAGCAGTTGCAACGATGGACACTGTCGCCCGAGATGCAGGCGAAAACTACGCGCCATTTCGTGCTGACGCGGCTTCTCCGGCACCGCAGATTCGAGACGAAGCACCCGGCGGAGAACGCCAGGAGTTAACTCCTGAACAGTTCTGGAAGCGTGCGTCCGCGATGCTCGACAAACTTAATAAGGCACTGACGCCAAAGTTGCTGAATGCTCTGGACAAGCAGCCGGAGTCAGTGCGTGAGCGTCTTAATGATGCTCTGCAGGATATTCGCGAGAAGCTGGAAGGCAACCTTGACTAGTTTTCGATCATGGGGAAGGGATGAGTTCACCTCTTCCCCGCTTTCGTACAGATCAAGTCACAATTCATTGCATGGTAGAAGATGAGGCCGGGTTTCTGCGGGATACATCATTCAAGACCATAGGTTCGATGGTGGCCGCATCTGGAAAAGTGTTATGGACAAAGAGAATCAGGATAGTCCAAACCAAAGAGAAACCACTGCGGCTGCAAACGGCTGGCTGGTGATTGTCCTGACTGCTCTTGTTGCTGTGCTGTTGTTGAAGTCCATCTTTGATTCCATTTCGAATCGCCCCAATTACGCTGACACGGATCGAGTAGTGACTCCTCGCGGTGAACTGGGAGAAGATGAAAAGGCGACTATTGAAGTCTTCGAAAAAGTTGCACCGTCCGTCGTTTACATTAGAACGAAAGGTTATCAACAAACATTTGATGGCAGTGTGGCCTCGCAGGAGTTTGCATCGGGGACTGGATTTGTCTGGGATGAGAAGGGACATATCATCACGAATCTGCATGTGGTCAAGGACTCATTTCAAAGGCGTGATTCGCAGCTTGAAGTTCAACTGGCTGATAACCGTATCTTTGACGCTGAGTTTGTCGGAGCCGTATCAAAGCACGACATTGCGGTCCTGAGAATCGATGCCGAGCCCTCTCAACTGGTCCCCATCACGATTGGATCATCTGATGATCTTAGGGTAGGTCAGAAGGTGCTCGCGATTGGCAACCCGTTCGGATTCGATCGCACGCTCTCCACGGGAGTGATTGGCGGACTAAATCGCACTGTCGGTACAGACGACGAGAATATTCTGGGAGGGATGATTCAGACGGATGCGGCCATCAACCCAGGCAATTCAGGTGGTCCGCTTCTTGACAGTGCTGGCCGCCTGATTGGTGTGAACTCTGCGATCGTGAGCACAAGCGGTGCGTCGGCCGGGTTGGGTTTTGCTGTTGCTGTCAACGATGTCTATCAAGCGGTCGGTCTGGTCTTCAATGAAGCTGCGAGTCCGCCCGCTCCATCAATGGGTGTTGCAATCCTGGATACAGAAACCGCCCGTGAAAATGGGATCCCCGAAAACCTTTTAGCTGGCGGACTGGTTGTTTTGTTCGTTTACCCCGATACGCCTGCTTCGCTATCCGGTCTGCAGGGGTGTCGACGTCAAGGGAACACCGTTATCCTGGGAGATCAGATTACTGCGATTGATGGACAGCCAACATCGACTTTCGATGAACTGAAAGCTTTGCTGGGAAATCACAAAGCCGGCGACACGATCACGCTGGATGTCGTCCGAGGCACCCGAAAATTTCAGGTGCCATTGACGCTTGAGGCAAGGAAGGTTCTGCTTTAACAGAATTATTCAATCCCGATGATTTCCATTCGCAATTTGCCTCGAGGAATGTCGACTTCAACTTTGTCTCCAACCTTTTTTCCAAGCATCGCGGTGGCTATCGGGCTGGTTGTCAAAATCTTCATGATATCGCCGTCGTAGTCTTCTTCGCCGGGGCCAACGAGTTCATAAGCCTCTTCAGAACCGTCAGAAAGATCTTTGACTTTTACGACGGCGCCGAAGACGACAGAGTCCTTTGGCTTGTCGCTTCGTTCGGCGATATAACAACTCGACAATTTTGACTTAAGCTGATTGATCTTGGCCTGCATGTATCCCTGAGTCTCACGAGCAGCGTGATACTCGGCATTCTCTTTCAGATCGCCTTCCTCACGAGCGGTTTTAATGCGTTCCGCGATCGCTGGCATGTCCACTTCTTCCATCACACGAATTTCTTCGCGGATTTTGTCATAGCCTTCACGGGAAATGGGTTGTCGTTCCATAGCGGGACCTCAGGCGTATCCAGTCTGCGACGACCTGAGTCAGGTCCGTCGATGTTTTCAAAAAGCGCAAAAAACGATCGAAGACACAGACTCTCCGGAGTTTGTTCAACAGGGAGATTCGGAATCTTCGGCGGTCAGGAAACAGAACGGCGGCTGAAGGGTGCTCCTTCAACCGCCGTGTTTTTCTGTTCGGCCAGTATAGCCCTTAAATTTGAGTCAGGCTACGCAATTTCTTTCCACTGTCCGCATTTCGCGCTGTCCAGAACGGCTTCGCAGACCTTCTGGGTTTCAAGCGCGTCGCGGAAAGTAGGGTTACAAGGTTTTCCGGATTCGATGCTGGCGATGAAATCCGCGACTTGATGAACAAAGGTGTGCTCGTAACCGATTTGCAACCCAGGTACCCACCACTTGCCCATGTATGGCATGTCGCCGTCCGTGCAGTGTACCTGGTGCCAGCCACGAACAAGGGAATTGTCCGAATAATCAAAATACTCGAGGCGATGCAGGTCATGCAGGTCCCATTTAATCGACGCTTTCTCGCCGTTGATTTCCAGTGTGTAAAGCGCCTTGTGACCTCGTGCATAACGAGTTGATTCGAACAGTCCGAGCGATCCGTTGCCGAATCGGCAGAGAAACGCACAAGCATCATCAATCCCGACCTTCTCCACCTTGCCGGTCAGGTTATGTTTTCGCTCCTTGACGAAAGTTTCTGTCATTGCGGTGACACTGTTGATTGAGCCATTGAGCCAGATCGCCGTATCAATGCAATGTGCCAACAGGTCTCCCGTTACACCTGATCCCGCTGCCGCAGAATCAAGTCGCCACAAGCCTGCTCCACCCTGAGGCAGATCTGCATTAATCGTCCAGTCCTGGAGGAAGTTCGCGCGATAATGGAAGATTCTCCCAAGACGGCCCTCATCAATCAGTTGCTTCGCAAGAGAAACCGCTGGTACGCGACGGTAGTTGTACCAAACCGTGTTTGCGACGCCTGCCTTCTCGATAGCATCTACCATCTTCCGGCCTTCAACAGGATTCATGGCCAATGGTTTTTCGCAAAGAACCATCTTGCCTGCCTGAGCGGCCGCAATGGCGATTTCAGCGTGGGAGTTGTTGGGAGTACAGATATCGATTGCATCAATATCTTTGCGTTCAATCAGCTTGCGCCAGTCAGTTTCTGTGGACTCATATTGCCACTGGTCTGCAAATGCCTTGACCTGTTCTTCGCTGCGACCACAGATTGCCTTGAGAACGGGGCGGTGCTTTAGCTCTGGAAAAAAATCATTGACGCGTTTGTAACCGTTGGAATGGGTACGGCCCATGAAGCCATAGCCGACAAGGCCGATGTTCAGTGGTTTTAGGGACATGGTGGGTGATCCTGCAGTGGGAAAAGAAAAGTGTTTGAGACAAATTGGCCAATAAAAATGACTAATGCAACGACATTGGTCATCGTGACTCAGTCAGTGGAGCATCACGCCCAGCCGTGAGCGTCGCGAACTTTGATCATGGTGTCGAGGATGGTGTTCCAGGTCTTTGGATTCTCCAGCGTGGCGTTCGGGAACATACAGCCGTCCCAGCAAATGTGCTTAATGCCTCGTTCTGAAGCTCCCTGCAGCCAGTAACCCGAGCACTTAACGATATCGAGCTTCCCGTTCGGATCGTCAGCCGGACAGTGCTTGCCGGTCTTGTCATGTGATCCCGCGCCGTGGACCTCACCATCGTTCTGTGCGACATGGAAGTCGATTGTCCACGGACGGAGTTTGTCAGTCATTATCTTGTAGGCCGCGTAGAATTCATCGGCCGTATGTCCTTCCTTGACCAACTGGCTCTCAGGAGCGTTGTAGCCCAGCAAGTAGAGATAAGTGTGAGCCAAGTCCGCCTGGAAGCCCAGTGATTCCGGCATGCCAACTTCTTCAAGAAGATTCAGCATATCCTTCCAGCTGTGCAGGCCAGCCCAACAGATCTCACCTTCGGCCGCCAGGCGTTGGCCGTGATCCGCGGCGATCTTTGCAGCTTCACGAAAAGTACCAGCGATCTTTGATGTGTTGGTCTTTGGGTTCTCACGCCACTTCCCAACGCCAAACTCAGCCGAGTCGATACGAATCACACCGTACTTTCGTACACCACGCTTTTCGAAAATATTAGCGATGCGACAGGCCATCTTTACGGCACTGATAAACTTCTCACGGGCAGCGTCATCGCCCATCGCGGAATCGCCAACGGTTCCCGGCCAAACAGGAGCGACCAGCGAACCAACGGAAAATCCATAGCTGGCAATCTGATCCGCAATCTTGTTGAGCTCTGCGTCACTGGCTTCTGGATTCGTGTGAGGAAAAAACAGGAAGTAGTCGATCCCATCAAACTTCTGGCCACTGACATTGGCTGCAGCCGTGAGCTGCAACATTTTTTCCAGACTGATTGGTGGTTCCTGACCTTCTCCGTCGCCCTTACCAACGAGACCAGGCCACATTGCGTTGTGAAGTTTTGGGGAAGAATGAGACATCGCTTTTTTCCTCTGCGAATGAGTAAGTGGAGGGAAGATCACAATAAGAATGTCTGAGGGACTAATTCAAAGCTCTTGAAAAGAAAGTCAGGCTGTTCGAAAAACTCCCATTGCCACTGGTCAAAGCGGCAGAGGCGAGTGATGCGACGTTTGCCATTGTTCGAAGACCAGGTTCTGGAATGAGTTGGAAAGTGTGGGCGAAATCTGATTAACACCCTACGGCAACATCCTTGGAATCGCGGCATCCTTTGCGAATGCAGGGCTTGTGACGATTACTAATGAAAGTCGTCCCAGAAATCGTTGGTGGGTGATCGACTTTGAACCGCAAACTCCTGAGCCAGACAGGTCAATATCCAGCGTGTGGAAGTATGATGACGGCCCGTTTGCGTTTTGAAAAGCGACTGACGATTTTCCGGATATGGACGAATCTCAGGCGCACTTTCAGTTCGCGGCGACGAGTGCGATGCCCCCGAGCGAGCTCCCCAACCAACAACCGACTTCAACCCAACTTTGCCCGAAGAGCAATTCCCCAGTTCATAGTCGCGAAGTGTTCTGAACATTGGGGAGATTATTTGTTAATCACCGGTCATCCCGGCGACATAGCCTTTTTCAGTACCATGCGGCTCGCTTGCACAGGGCAATCGCATGTCGGCGTTGGCCTTTCGGCTTTAGTTTTGCATTGAGACATCATTCGTCAAGCGGCAAATTGGATTGCCGTGGTTTGTGAGTGCGGGATGGAGTCTCAGTCATGAAGGCCAACGGATACTTTGAAT
>JAPLOA010000059.1 GCA_026400835.1 Planctomycetales bacterium
ACAACGTTGGCGACAAACCTTGAATCATTCTGTTCAATCCAACAAAGCTACAGCTCGATTCGTCTGATTCCCCCCGTCTTGAAATTCTTGACCGCTGAAACTCATTCAGATTGCCCCAGACGGTATTTCTTCACGGCCTCGGCGGGCCTTGGCTGTTGTTTGCCGGGAGATCGTATGAGCCCGGTGCAGGAGACGAGCATCCGGGTCGAGCCAAACGACCCGCTGGTCCTTTGAATACTGCCCCAATAATCTTACAAACCCCGAAAAATGCTAAGATTTTGAGCAGTTTCGGAGGTCGTCGTCCGACGAATCTGACGGACTTGTTGAGATTAGTAAACGAACGAGTGTGAGTCGTTGACTTGGACCGTCGCCCCTTCCACACTCAATGAACCGAGGGGATCACTGCATTTCCCCCGGATTTCTCTCCCTCTGACGAAGATGTGTTTCTGATGGCCCGACCCGATCGAAGCCCGGAGGATGCCGTACGCTGCCTGCTGATTCAGCCGAGGTTTCAGGCGTCGAATTTCTGGAACCTGACCGAATCTGCGGCGACCACCGGAGCCAAAACCGTAGCTCCTCCGTTGGGCCTGCTGACCGTGGCGGCGTTGTTGCCGCAGCACTGGACATTTCAGCTGGTCGATCTGAATGTTCGCGACCTTCGAGACGACGAATGGAACTCGGCCGACATCATTTGTACCGGCGGCATGATTCCGCAACAGACCGGAATTCTGGCCCTGATCGAGCGAGCGAATCATGATGGCAAGTATGTTGTGGTCGGCGGTCCTGATCCCACAAGCCAGCCTGAGATTTACGAAAATGCTGATGCCAGAGTTCTGGGTGAAGGCGAAGTCACGATTCCGGTCTGGCTGGATTCATGGCGTGAAGGTCAGCCGTGCGGAATCTTTGAGCGAGACAACAAGCCGGATGTGACAACATCACCCACACCGCGCTTCGACCTTGTTGAGTTTCACAACTATCTGCAGGCTGGTATCCAGATTTCTCGGGGCTGTCCGTTCAATTGCGAATTCTGTGACATTATCGAACTCTACGGTCGAGTTCCTCGCAGTAAAAATGTCGAGCAGGTGCTGGCCGAACTGGACCGACTGGCGGACCTGGGCCATCGCGGCTGGGTCGATATCTCCGACGACAATTTCATCGGCAACAAGAAGTTCGTCAAGAAGCTATTAACAGAACTCGAAGCCTGGTGTCAGCGCAGGGATTATCCATTTTATTTTACCACAGAAGCGTCGATGAACCTCGCGGACGACGATGAACTGCTGGAAATGATGAAGCGCTGCGAATTTCGCTTTGTCTTTATGGGGATCGAGACGCCAGATCCGGATCTGCTGGCGGTGACTCAGAAGAAAATGAATTCGATGAAGCCCATCGTGGAGCGAATTCATCACGTATATGAACATGGGATCTCAATCTCAGCAGGATTCATTCTGGGCTTCGACAGTGAAAAGCCGGGCATCGCTGATGCGATGATTGAGTGCATCGAAGAGACCGGCATCATGGTGGCGATGGTCGGCCTCCTCGTGGCCTTACCCAATACGCAGTTGACGCATCGGTTGATGCAGGAAGGTCGCATGATCGACTGCAATCATCAACTGCTGCCTCCGAATTCGGGTGTCTATCGACTGGAGAATGCCTCCAATTCGGACAACACGACCGGTGGACTGAACTATGTGACAACCCGCGACCGTGCCGACATCTACGATGATTATCGAAGGGTTGTGGGGACGGTCTATGACCCCGCACGCTACATGGCTCGAGTCATGCGGACGACTCGAATGCTCAAGCCGGAACGACGTCAGAAGCCTTCGCTGAAAGAGGTTATGACCATGGGCAAGGCGTTAGCTCGAATCGCATGGTGGATGACGAAAAACCCAAAGATTCGCTGGCATTATTGGAGCAATACCCTTCGCACATTGCCGATGGGCATGGCGAAGTTCGAATTCTGTCAGTCTCATATGGCCGCATTCATGCATCTCGGAAAGCAGTCCGATCGAGTGGCCGTTGAGATGCAGATGGGGATTGACTTTGCAAAAGGCAAGGCCACTTATCCCCGAAGCACTGCAGATCTGCCAAACCTTCAAGAAGATCTGCTGCCGGTTGTGGCGTTGACCTGCAGCAACTGAGCTGTGTGTTTGAGACGGAAGCAAGCTGTGTACCCAGCAATCTGCTTCACCTGCAAACTGCGTCGGGTTTCTGACAGCGACACAAAAAATCAACCGGACAGCTTTCGCTGGTCCGGTTGATGACTTCGCACGCCGTTGAAGATGAGGCTGTTAAGAGAACAGCAGCTCAAGATCCTCAACAGACAGGTTCTGCAGTACGCTGCTGGCTTCGTCGCCTTCAAGGATGGCATCGGCCAATTCGCGTTTCTGCTTTTGCAGCTCGGCGATTTTCTCCTCGACAGTATCTCGACAGATCAAACGATAAGCGAACACGGTACGAGTCTGACCGACTCGGTGTGCTCGGTCGATCGCCTGAGCTTCGACAGCCGGATTCCACCACGGATCGAGCAGAAAGACGTAATCGGCGGCTGTCAGGTTCAAACCGAGACCCCCGGCCTTCAAGCTGATCAGGAACACCTGACAATCTTCATCTTCCTGGAATCGCGTGACTCGCGCTTTGCGGTCGCGAGTTTTGCCATCGAGATATTCGTAAGTGATGTTTTCCTTGTCGAGATGTGATCGCACGATACTGAGCATACTGGTGAACTGAGAAAACACGAGGGCCTTGTGTCCCTCTGCAATCAGTTCCTGCAGATGCGGAATCAGGAAGTCGAGCTTCGCGTACATTTCCTGCTCGTCACCACGTTTAAGCAGTGCCGGATGGCAGGCCGCCTGACGCAGACGCAGCAGTGCTTCGAGCACGTGCATACGCGACTTGGCGAGCCCCTGCTCCTGGACGAGTCCCAGCAGCGAATCGCGATAATGGACTCGCAGTTCGTCGTAAAGACGACGCTGTTCTTCTTCCATATCGCAGTAGATGGTTTCTTCCAGACGATCCGGAAGTTCTGCCGCGACCTGCTTCTTGGTTCGACGCAGAATAAATGGACGGAGACCCTTCGCGACCAGTTCGCGAGATTCTTTGCTGTCCGGATCCGCAATATGCGAACGGAACGCAGTACTGCGACCCAGCATACCGGGATTCAGAAACTCAAAGATCGACCACAGGTCGCCGGCGTTGTTTTCAATCGGCGTACCGCTAAGTGCCAGACGGAAGTTGGATTTCAGCAACCGTGATGCTCGCGCGATCTGAGACGATGGATTCTTGATCGTCTGGGCTTCGTCGAGAACCACATATTCGAACTCAAAATCCTTCAGCACTGCGATGTCTCGACGAACCGTGCCATAAGTCGTCAGAATGAGATGATGCTTTGCAAACTCCGTTCGCAGGTTGGCACGTTCAAGGCCGGTGTACTCCATCACTTTCAGGTGCGGAGCAAAGCGATTGCTTTCACTGGCCCAGTTGAAAATCAAGGACCGAGGAACAACGACAAGCGAAGGTGGACCGTTTGGTTTATCTTCCATGCGCCGCAGCAGCATCGCGATGAACTGCACGGTCTTTCCGAGACCCATGTCATCCGCAAGACATCCGCCAAAGTTGAAGTCGCTCAGGAACTTCATCCAGGCCAGACCTTCCTGCTGATATCCTCGCAGTTCGCCCTTGAAGCTGTCCGGCACGATGACAGGTTCCAGCCCTGCAAAGTTGCGGAAGCGTTCGCGCATCGCGTCGAAACCGGCATCGGTATCGACGTTGTCCTGAGAAGCCAGCAAGGCATCCAGCAACGCAGCCTGAGACGTGGAGAACCGAAGTCCATCCTCCGTCGCCGTTCCCAGTCCACTGATCATGCCGATCTGCTCGAGCCACTCTTCTGGAAGAATGCCGAGCGAACCGTCATCCAGCCGCACGGTCGAATCACCACGCTCCAGTGCTCGCAGAAGTTCCGGAAACGAGACCGAGCGGCCTTCGAAGTCCACATCGGTGTGCACGTCGAACCAGTCGACATCCGAAGAGACTCGGAACCGCAGACCACCAGCCTGACGAACCTTGCTGCCATCGGCGAACACGGCCCAGTTGTGATCAACCAGTTCCCTCACGGCGCGACCGAGATCGCGGCGGGCAATTTCAACGTTGACCTGTTGCTTGAGATCTCCCAAACGCCGACGGAATCCAGCCTGACGCAGCTTCTCCCAGCATTGGCCTTCGAACTGACGGTCTCGAATAATACATCGGCTGGCTTCACGCTGCACAACAGCCCAGCGAGCACTGCTGCCGGAAACCGGCGTGCCCAGATAATCGAAGATCACTTCTGCCGTCAGTGAATCGTTTCTCCAGCGATTCATCGGCGGAGAAGTAATTCGCAGGATAGGAGAAGGAGTCGTGCGAATCTCTTCAAGCTGCAGTTCCTTCGGCAGATCCAGTCGAGGCAGCGACGGGATATCCAGCAGTCGGTCGACGAAGTCATGCTGATCGGATTCCGGAATATGCAATGCACCGCCGGTAGCCAGCATTCGCATCCATTCCGGAGCACCAAAGTCACGAAGCAGTCCAATGGAATCGCTGCTGACGACAAATCCGCCAGGCACCACCAGAGGCACGTCAGCCAGCTCCATGACTTCTTCGCCACGAATCAGCAGGCCAGCAACTTTCCAGCCTTCAGATTCGGTGTCGCGACGAACTCGAATTGTCAGCTCCCATGGGTCCAATTCATCCCAGCTCAGCAGTTGTTCGCCGGCTTCGTCGCTGCCCAGAATTCTGAGACGTCGACTGCGACACATATCCGGCAGAACCAACTGTCCCAATTCAAACGGAACATAAAAGCGATGTGCGGAAGTGCGCAGTTCGGCCTGTTGAGTCGTCCAGTTGTTACGTTCCGGGATTGCTCCCGCCAGGTACGACAGGAACGTACGGTCGTCTTCGTGTTCGATATGATCAAGTTCACCCGGGCGAACTTTGAGTGGTTTGATTTTCCCCCACTGTCCGCCTGCTCGACGCTGACGTTGTGAAGCCTGAATCACCAGCTTGCCGGCTTCTTTGCTGGCTTCAAGATCCACTTCGTAAAAGATCTGACGTTCTTCGGGATCGGACTTGGTACGTCCGTCCGGAGAGACATCCATATTGTCCTTCAGCTCCACCAGCCGCGCTTCCCATGGTCGCAGAGTGCGCTGCACCGGAGCCGTCTTGACCTTCGGCTTACCACGTGGAGTTCGCGCGTCGCCGTCGGGATCAACACCACCCGGCTCAATATCATCCATCGTAATGGGCTGATAGGCGTTCGGCGCCACGAACGGAGCAATACGTCCCGGACGCAAAGTGGAACTGATGTATCCACCGCTGTCAGCCGCCAGGATCGTGGCCCACAAATGCTTGCAGACCTTACTCTTGGCATATTGTTCACAGGTGCAAAACATCACGACGTCATCAGGCTGATAACGCAGCTGAGTCTGAAACTCAGCACCGTCCTGCACGATTCCAAAGATGTTTTCAGGAGTGACTCGAACAAGAGTCATGCGTTCAGCCTCAATGTAGGCTGCACCACGATGCCTCAGGTCTGCTCGAAAACGATTCTGCAATAGCTCCGCAAGCGTCATAACTTCAGGTTCAGTCGATCAGTTTAACGCGAAAACTTCCGAGGAAGTCTTCGGCATCAGTCAGGTGGTTAACCGCATCCCTGCGGAGTTCTAAAGATCCGCAATGAACTGCACATTCCGCGCGACAGCGTGACAAACGGTAGCTGGGCCAGAGACGTCCCTATCCCACCAGCCCATTTTGCGCCCTCGGCGCAGCGGATCGGGAAGGGTAATCGAAAAGGGGGTCTCTTGACCAGAACAGCCCGGCGAATTCGCAGAGACTGTAGGAATTCGGCGATACCTGAGAACCCCTACGGAGAGAATGGTGGGCGTTGATTGTGTCCGCAGCCCTCACCCGCAAGAATACAGGGTTTCGTTGAACGATTCTGAGAAATGCTGTCCATGGGGCTGAATGGCCGATCGCCACATCAAACCTGGGAATAATCTGCCAATTCTGCCAATCAGGATTTGATGTCTGGCTTTCAGGTCGGCATGTGTACTCTCGTTGTCGTTATCCATCGTCTTCCATTGATGAGATTCTTACAGAGGTTTTGCTGTGTCGGCGTCTCCAGTTCAGGTTAAACAAATCGACCACATAACGCTCGTGGTTCGAGATGTCGAAGCCAGTCGGCAGTTCTACGTGGGACTGTTGGGGATGCAGGAAGTTCCACGACCAGCGTTCAGTTTCGACGGAGCGTGGTTCGAGGCCGGAAGTACTCTCATTCATCTGATCAAAGAGCATGATAAAAGCGGGCCGGCTGGATATCCTGTCGAAGTTCTTGTCCGATCCAGTCGTAACCATCATTTTGCGTTTCAGGTCGAAGATGCTCGGGCATCGGCTGAGAAACTCAAGTCTCTTGGCATAACTCTTCTGGACGATGCCAAGCTTCGTCCGGATGGAGCCGTGCAGGTGTTTCTGACCGACCCAGATCACCATGTTGTTGAATTGTCCAGCGGTCCGTGAGACCCATACGTTCAGATACGAATCTCAAGCCGGGTCTATAAATCTGCGTTCCCTCCAGAAACCTGACTTTGTCTCGGAGCCTTGTTCATGGCAAAAGAGCTGATAATTACGATGGCTGCCGCGAACCGCGCCGGGATTCTGGCGGCGGTGACCAAAGCCATGTCAGAACTTGGTGGTGATCTTCGAGAAGCCAGCCAGACAGTGGTTCGTGGATTCTTCACCAT
The DNA here is from genome assembly GCA_026400835.1 of Planctomycetales bacterium. GTDB lineage: Bacteria > Planctomycetota > Planctomycetia > Planctomycetales > Planctomycetaceae > SXXK01. Next base: position 6,774 of record JAPLOA010000059.1, read on the forward strand.
GATTTTCTCGGCCGAGTTCCCGGACACAATGGATCTGTCGGTCGTCCGCGATCATCTGCAGGACGCCTGCCGACCATTCGGGATCGACCTGGCAATTCGCGATGCCTCAGTCCAACTCACAGCCCACAATGCGGCACACGCGGGGACTCGTTCGTTTCGTCTGCGAATCGGCGGTCGAAATCAGCCGGGTGCCTTGCGTCGACTGAGTCAGATGATGTCCATGAAGGGCATCGACATCACCGGTATGCATGCCGTCAGAACGGAAGAGGGACAAGCCTTCGAAATGGTTCTGAAGCTTGCTGTTCCTCAGGACTCTACTGTAGAGAATCTTCTGAAAGAACTGGAAAGTGCCGGTCAGGAATTCGAAATCACGGCTGATCTGCGAGAGTTTGGAGAATAACTTCGCCCCCACCGACGCAGAACAATCTTTCATTGGTTCCATAACCGCAGTACGAATTCTTACCTCCGAATTCTTCCTTCAAATTACCTCCCCCTCCCACAGACACGTTCACTGATTAATTTATGAATCCGCACATTCGCAACCTGTTGGTCAGTTTGAGCTTTTTCGCGATTGCCAGTTCCGCGGCCTCTGTCCTCGCACAGGTCCCGACACTGAAGGATATCCCCGCTCCGGATCCTGAGCTGGAAAAGGCCACTTTCAAAGTGCCGGAAGGGTTTGAAGTGAATCTATTCGCGTCAGATCCCACGATCGCAAAACCGATTCAAATGAACTTCGACGAAGACGGTCGTCTCTGGATCGCCAGCTCAGAGGTCTATCCTCAGATTGTGCCTGGTGCTCCGGCGACCGATCGCGTTGTCGTTGTGGAAGACCTTGATCATGACGGAGTGGCCGATAAGACTCATGTCTTTGCAGAAGGACTTTTGATCCCAACCGGGATCGCTCCAGGTGACGGCGGCGCGTGGGTCGCGAACAGTACAGAGTTGCTGCATTTCAAGGATCATGACGGAGACCTGAAGGCCGATTCAAAGAAGGTGGTGCTGTCCGGTTTTGGCACCGAGGATACTCACCATATTCTTCATACGCTTCGCTGGGGCTATGACGGATTTCTATACTTCAATCAGTCGATCTATATTCACAGTCACGTTGAAACTCCATGGGGCGTGCGTCGACTGAATGCTGGTGGTATCTGGCAGTTCCGTCCGGAAACGCAGGAATTGGGCGTCTTCATGCGAGGACTCGTGAATACCTGGGGACACCATTACGATCGCTTCGGTCAGTCGTTTGCGACAGACGGAGCCGGTGGTGAGGGGATCAATTATGTGATTCCCGGAGCCTACTACTTCACCGCGGTTGATGCCGAACGACTTGTCAAAGGTCTGAATCCGGGCAGCCCGAAACATTGCGGCCTGGAACTGATCGAAACACCGATGCTGCCGCCCGATTGGCAGGGTTGTGCGATCACAAATGACTTCCGCGGCCACCGCGTCGTCCGCTTCGCTCTGACGGAAGAAAACTCCGGATATGTTTCTCGCGAACAGCAGGAAGTCATCTGGTCGGATCACGTCGCGTTTCGTCCGATCGACGTCAAAGTTGGACCTGACGGAGCCATTTATGTCGCGGACTGGTACAACCCGATCATTCAACACGGCGAAGTGGATTTCCGTGATGAACGCCGCGACCATACTCACGGTCGCATCTGGCGAATCACCTGGAAGGGCGCACCGAAACGTGAATTTAAGCCCGTGTCGACTCGCACGAATGCGGAGCTGTTTGAAGCCCTGCGATCCAACGATGGCGTTGAGCGTCAGTCGGCCAAGCAGATTCTGCGCCAGCGTGGGCCCGGGATTGCAACGGAACTGGAAGCGTGGCTGAAGGCCGTCAAGTTGTCGGACGCAGAACGCGATCATGTGCTGCTCGAGGCCGTCTGGTGTCTCCAGACAGCGCGATCGGTACAGCCGCAGTTGCTGGAGACATTGCTGACGAGCGCCGATGGGCGAATTCGAGCGGCAGCGGTGCGAGTTCTGAGTCATTGGAAATACCTGATGCCGAACTCACGCGAACTGCTGACAAAGGCTGTTCAGGATGGACATCCGCGCGTTCGCCTGGAAGCTATTCGAGCACTCTCGTTCTCACCACTGGAAGATTCTGAACGGCAGATTGCTGATGGTTCCGCGTTTGGAGAAGCCAATGCGGAAACCGCGAAGATGGTGGCTGAGTTCCGCGATCCGAAACTTGTCGAGACGGCTCTGATGCCTCTGCGTCAGCCGGTTGATACGTTCATCGATTACGCCATGTGGTTGACGACGAAGGAACTGGCTCCTCAATGGCGCCCCGCCTTTGAACGCGGCGAAATGAACTTCAATAACGATGCGGGACAGATCGCCTATGGGTTTTCGGCTCTGGGCAGCGGTGCTCCTGTCGATGTGCTGATGAAAGATCTCTACGCCGACAATGTGGCAGCAGAGAAGCGAGCCGGTCTGGTTCCTCTGATCTGTTATAGCGCCAATCCGGAACAGATGGGCCAACTGGCAACTCAGGCCGCCACGAACAAGGATGGCGCTACGTTGCAGACGTTGCTGACGATTTCGTTGACAAGAAAGATGGTTCCCGCTGTGAATGCCGATGCGCTGGCGTCTTTGCCAAAGTCTGACGACACATTGCTGCGTCGAGCGGCACTGCAGGCGATAGGTCAGTGGAAATTGAACAGCTTGAAGTCACAGCTTCAGGAATGGGCCTTGAATCCTGAAGCGGATGCTGCCGATCGGTCTGCTGCGTTTGCCGGCATTGCTGACAGTCAGGATGACGCTCTTCTGGCTCTGCTGGAGCAGGTTGCTGGCGATGCGAAAAGTGCCGCCGGGATCCGTGGACTGGCGATCGAACGTCTGGCCGTGGTCCGTCCGGAGAAAGCGGCTCCACTTGTCGTCGGTCTGGCGACAGCTCTTCCCGAAGGAGCATCAGCCGTCGGGATCGCTCGCGCGATTCTGAACGAAAAGCAGGGGCCGAAGTTGTTGACTGCTGCACTCGCAGGCAAAGAACTGCGAAGAGAAGTCGCTCGCGATATTCTCCGAGTGCTTCGTGAATCCGGCCGTACGGATGCAGACCTTGAGAATGCTCTGAAGACTGCAGGGAAGATTACCAGCCGCAAATCGCTGACTCCGGAAGAGCGTGCCGCCATTCTCACCAGGGTTGCATCTACGGCGAAAGCCTCAGAGGGCGAGCGAATCTATCGCAACGAGCAACTGGGATGTCTGAAGTGTCATGCCATCGGTGGAGCCGGCGGCATGGTTGGTCCCGACATGATCAGTCTCGGTGCGAGTGCTCAGCCGGATTACCTGTTGGAGTCTTTACTGAACCCGAATGCCAAAGTGAAAGAAAACTATCACACGACGGTGGTCGCGACAGTGGATGGCCAGGTCGTCGCAGGTGTTCAGATTCAGAAGTCAGAAAAGACATTGACGCTGCGAACCGCCGAGAACAGGATTGTCGAAGTTCCTGTGGATCAGATTGAAGAACAATCTCAGGGCGTCTCTCTGATGCCGGAAGGACTCGTAGACAGTCTGACCGATGATGAGATCGCAGCGGTCGTTCGCTTCCTTTCAGAACTCGGAAGAACCCCCGATTACACCCTGTCGAAGCAGCGACTTGTGCGAAGCTGGCAGGTGATGATGCCGACCAATGAGGCCTATCATCAGCTCAATCGAACCAGCTTTAGTCAGGCCATTAGCGCTGCCGACATCACCTGGAATCCGCGTTACACCACCGTTGCTGGTGTGTTGCCTCTTGAAGTCATGCCCACGATGAGGGCTCGCGAAGTCAATGTCGGTTTTGCACGTTTCACGATCAATGTCACGACTCCAGGCCGCATTGCGTTTCGTTTGAATTCCGTTGCAGGTACCGAAGTGCGTGTCGACGGACTTCCGATGGATCCGGTTGCAGAGTTCTCACCTGAACTGACTGCCGGCCTGCACACGGTTGTGCTGACAATCGATACCGGAAAGCGTTCTGAACCCGTGCAACTGGAATTGCTGAACAGCGAAGGTGGCGGCAACGCAGAGCTTGTGAACTAGTGCACATTCAGGAATGTTCTGATGGATGTGGGCCGGACCGAGCGAAGCGAGTTCCGGCGTCGTGCAAGGATGCCGGAACTCACGTTGTTCGTTCCGGCCCACGAAGCTGAGGTAGATGGGCATTCCGGCCCGTCGCAGTTTTGTCGGATAAGAACGTCCAATCTACGTTTTGGGTCAGGCCCAGCACCACGCTGGATCGGTGCCTGTCCCATGTGCGATGCCCCAGGGAATCCTCATGAAAACGACCGCGATTCAGGCTCTGCGAAAAAAACTGGCTGCCGACGAAACTGTCTTCGGGCTTTGGGTCACACTTGAAGCACCCAGCGTCACCGAGATGGCCGTTGCTTTGGGGCTGGACTGGGTTGTGATCGATGCAGAACACGGCCATCTTGACTGGAAAGAAATCGTTGAACACGTCCGAGCTGCGGTGCGCAGCGAGACAGTCGTGCTGGTGCGGATCGCCGAACTTAACGGCGCTTTGATCAAACGAGTTCTGGATATCGGGGCTGATGGAATCGTGATCCCATGGATTGAAACGGCCGAGCAACTCAAGCAGGCCGTGGCCTGGGCCAGATATCCAACGGAAGGTCTGCGTGGTATCGGAGCAGAGCGAGCAACAGCCTGGGGCCAGAGTGTTGCCGAGCACGCCGCAGAAGCCAACGATCATGTGCTGGTCGTACCGATTATTGAAACCATCAATGCGGCTCGACAAGTCCCTCAGATGTGCCGAGTCGACGGCGTGGAACTGCTGTGGTTTGGCCCGGCGGATTACTCATCGACGGCCGGTTTTCGTGGACAATGGGAAGGGCCGGGAGTTGCCGAACAGATTCTGCAGATGAAAGACCAGATTCGTGCGGCCGAACGTCACTGTGGTCTGATTGCCACCAGCGTCGACAACATGCTGGAGCGACAGTCGCAGGGCTTCCGTGCAATCGGCGTCGGCATGGATACAAGTCTTCTGCTGCGATCGCTGAAGGCCGGTCTCGCGGTCGTGGGCCGAGATCGTTCACTGCGAGCATCCCTGACTCCGGACTCTGCAACGACTTCTACAAAGCCTGCTCCTCTGCAACGGCCACCGGAATCAATGCGTCCGGATCGTGCCGAAGTCATGAATGCTTTGGGTGAAGGTCCAAAGAATGAAATCGCTCCGGGAGTGCAGTTTGAATGTCACGTTGGACGTCATAACCAGGCGAAGCAACTGACAACCGGAATCGTCACATTTGCTCCAGGATCCGTGCTTCCCTATCACATGCACACGTTCACGGAATCGATTACGGTGCTGAGCGGCTCAATGGTGCTGGAGATCGAAGGTCGCAGTTACAACCTGAAGAAGCTGGACAACGCCGTCATTCCACAAGGGCTGGCTCATACGTCACGAAATAATTCCAGTGAAGCCGTCGTGGTCCATATTGCAATGGCCGTTGATCAGCCCTCAAGAACGCCGGTGGATCGCTTCTTCTCAAAGAAAGCGATGCCTGATAACTCAACCGGAGTTCCCGGTGCTGAACGCATTAATCGATTTGCAACTGCCAAGCGCACGGCAGCCGGGCCGAACACAGAATTCATCGACTGCTTCAATGCCGATCTGATGCCCGGTCTGGAGATGAGTGGCGGTTATGGTTTATTCCATCCGGGCGGTCGACTACCCGCTCACGTGCATGACTTCGATGAATCGATCAGCATCATCTCCGGTGTCGCGACATGTATCGTCGAGGGACGAAGATACTCGATGCGAGATTGTTCCACCGCCCTGCAGCCACGAGGGCGAGTTCACTACTTTATCAATGAGTCGAACTCGACCATGGAAATGCTCTGGGTCTACGCCGGCCCGCGTCCGGAACGAATCATCGTGGACGAACGCTGTGCGACCGTCGAAGGCAATCCGTGGAATGGCCGCTGATTGCTTGTAGGCGTGGCTTCAGCCGCGATTTGCAATTAGTAGCTAAACCCGTTCTTGCGGATATGAACAAACGGATCGAAGTCCGCGATGTCACGGTGAGCAATCGAGTTTGTCAGGGTCACCAGAAAGATCACATGGTCGCCGGCATCCATCCGCGCTGTGACAGTGCCCTCCAGACTACTCATCGCCGCGCGAAGCAGCGGGAGTCCACTATCACCCATTACTGTGTCAACACCATCGAACGCCGCTGCGTCAGGTTCAAAGCCTTTGCCAAAATGTTTGAACAGTGTGCTGTCGCCCTTCTGGACCTGATTCAACGTGACCGCTGATCCGGTTTTGAGCCAGTCGATCAGATAGCGAGATTTATTGACAGCAACCGTCACTTGAGGCGGCTCAAAAGACGCCTGCTGAATCCAACTCGCCAGCAGCCCGGTCTTTCGCGATTCCCCATCGCTTGCGACCAGAATGAAAACGCCGCTGGGAATCCGGCCAAGAATCGGTGTGAGCTTTTCTTTGAGATCTGTGGTCACAATTTTACTCCGAATAAGAATGACAATCGCCACACTATAGCAGCCTTTCTCGATGGCAGAATCGAGAAACCGCCATCATCCGGAATGATGCAAAACACCGTCAAGGCATTCATCTCCACCACAAGGAATTCCGGGAAGCCCGGCACGCCCACTCGCTCCGGCGCGATAAAGAGCAAGTCAGGTTCCCCTGCGAGACACCTCAGGCACACGGTACGCGAATCCGGACGAGAGCGGCCGGAGTGGATCCGTTCGGCTCGCAGTCCCGGCGACTGGAGCTTTGTAACCTGATCTTCCATGAAAGCCATAAGTGGACTGACCACGAGTGTCGTCCCAACTCGCGCCACGCCCGTGAGCTGAAAACAAAGCGACTTGCTCGCCCCCGGTCGGCATCACCAACAGTACGTCCCGCATCCGCGGCGCAAAATACGTATTCGACATCGCGACCTTGAATGAACTTTTGACAGTTTTGAATTGTTCTTTCGTGGGCTCGAGTGCTACCAGCGGCCACTGATCCGGCAGCATGGGCCGCGACTCTGCACGCCACGCTTTTCAATCAGGATTGATCTCGTATGGCTACGCCAATCCTGCGAGGTGACCTATCGCCCAGGTGACCACGTATCCGTTGCCGTCCGGCCAACCTGATGCCCGAATCTTCGCACCGACCACTTGCGCTATATCACGCTCAACCGAAGGCTTCTCGGCAACAACGACTGCGGTGGTGTTTTGTTCGCGGCGATCTCACGAGAACCAACGTATCGGAAATCTGTTGTCCGTGGGGTTGAGAGGATCAAGTGCGTGGCGTTCGTTCTGGACATAGTCGACGACGACGCCTGAACTATCTCAGTGACGACAGGATAACGCCTTGCGGGATTGCGGGAGAGCGTATTCACCGGAATATCGTTGAAGGTACCTGCACAGTATGAGGAAAGAAGCCTTTCGCAGGATGTCCAGGAAAGCCGTTGAATACGATTGGACAAAACAGACCCGGTTGGCGACATTATCCTCGTTCTACAGAACTTTTCTGAGCGACAACTCGCAATAACAAAGGATGATGAAATGGGCGACAAAGGCGGTAAGAAGGATAAGGAAAAGAGCAAGAAACAGAACGCGAACAAACAGGAACAGAAGACGAAGGGGAAACCGGCTCAACCCAAGTCGAAGTGAGCAGGACCGACATCGCGCCCTCTCGGCGGAAATCCGAGAGGGTGTGAAACATCGGCCGAAGATCGTCTGTGGTCACTGTTGATGCGGCCGATGGAATCTCCGACGCAGTGATTGATTTCGCGAGCCGCCGTAAAGTGAAAGCTTGCGGATTTGTGTAGCGGTCGTACCCTCGCTCAGCCGGCATGCGCTGTGACGCCGGCAATTGGCTCCAGCGACTCTTCAAGTCCATCATCCGTGAGCAAAACGACAGGCAATTTCTGTGAATCATCCAGACGCTGCATCTCAAGATTCGCTGAGGCATATTTCGAAAACAGGATGATTTTGCGACCCGCATTAGCAGCGACACTCGTGACCTGCGGTCTGACAGCCGGTTCTCTCCATTCTGAACAGTTGTCTTATGGCCCTCAGAAATGCCGTCCGTTCGGTCAACGCAGAGAGTAGCCGGGACCAAGCGCTCACGCAGGAAGCGTCCTCCTGAATCGCCCGGGCTGTAGTCGTTTTGTGCCAACGTAGCGTTCACTTTCCTATTCAAAGGACTTCCATTCGTAGTCGGCTTGAATGCGTCAGCTGATTGAGTACTCCCCGGTGCGGAGAGTCGAATCGATGCAACACCGGCGTGTCGGACCGGAGTCGCGAACTGAATGCCGGTTCGCCACATCAGTCGTGACAGACGCAGTTGACGAAGATCTGTTTGTTGGATCGGCCGATGTTGGGTTAGCGGACGGCGTGATCAAGGTGCTTTCCGTGTCCCAGAAGAATACGGTGCAGTCATACCCTCGCCCCGTTTCACGGTTTTGGTTTCGGTGCCATGAGTCTCGTGAATCAGCGTTTCGAACGGATCGCCGCTGTAACAGACTTCATTAAAGAACGTAAAGACAGACGAGTTGTCCGTCACAAACATCGGTGCAAGTTTTCCTGCAGTGGTCGTGTAACTGAAGCCGCCGAGAACTTCACTTCGGCCGTTGTTCGTGGTGTTCAGCAGCGTGCCGCCTCGTTCTGTCTTGTACCCCAGAATCCACAGGTTTCCGCCCCTGTTCGAGAGATGTGTTCCTTCGTTTTCAACATTCAACTGCCTGGCCCACACGTTTTGACCTGGATTGAAACGGAGATCATCAGTTGTGACATCTTCAAAGAAAACGTCCCCGTTCGTACGGCAATCGACAGATCGTACCCCAATGCTGCGCAGGATGACCGGCCGCTTTGTGTTAATCCGGATACCGCCACTGATGTGAGCAATATGCTCGATCGTGACAACGGGGGACGCACCGTCTTCGATGATGATGTCAGGCTTTGAGTTCGAAGAGTAGTCGATCCATGCTCCAGTCCCGAGCAGCCGACTGACTTTGCCTCGGAGCCGGATGGGTTGCGTCAGGTTATAGAATCCCGGCAGGAAAACGGTCGTCGCACCGGAATCGATCGCACGTTGTATAGCCGCTGATGAATCCTGATTGCCAGTCGGATCCGCGCCGAAGCGGTCGACCACAGCCCATAAACTGGGAGCGTCCTTTTCCGAGACGGGAGTTTCTTTCACAGGAAGTCGAAGCGATCCGGGCACCGAGCCAAATAGACTAGTCGAAGTGTGTGAACAATACTCACCGACGTTCGGCCCACGAGTGCCTGGCTTGTCGTCGTTCGAAAGCCGCACGGCCGCGTACCAGTCAGGAGTTTCCACGTCTCCAATCGCGCGATTGTAGCCGGTGCTGATGACGTCGCGAACGAAGAGCCTTCCACCGTTATAGTTGATGATAGCAGGAACTTGATTGGCTCCGTCGAGACCCTTCAGTGTCGCATCAAGCAGGCAGAATGTTCCATAGGTGCGAATCGCAGGCACGCGGTTTACGCTGAGAAGACTTCGAACGCTGATCGCCTGACCTTCGTTGTCAAAGCCGAACTGAGATTGATCGCGCAGAGTGATGTTTTCGAAGGTCTGGCTGTTCACCGCTCGCGATGTTGCAATGCCTTTTTGGAAACCAACAATCTCGCAGTTTTTCACAAGCAGCGGACCGTTCATGTCTCGATGACCAAGGTCGAGCCCAATCAAGCCGCTGTTGTTTCCGGCGACGATGCGACAATTGCGGACTGCTCCGAAGTTGTTCGAATAGAACTGCAACCCAATCGCACTCGGATTATTGTCTCCGACGTCGAAGGACATGTCCTGAATGTAATTGTGAAACCAATCCGCAGACCCAAAGCCACCGCACCACATGATGCTGCCGGGTTTTTCCGGATCAGTGAAGGTCGAATCTTTCAGGCGAATGATCGTTTTGGTGGCACTCTGTCCCTGAAGAAAATTCATTCCCCAGGCCTCTTTGCCTTCAGCATTTTTCTTGGACCAGTTCAGTGTCCCGGAAACCAGATACGTTCCGTTCGGAAAGTAGAGCATCTTGTGTTGCCCCATGATATCCGACAAAGCTCGCTGCAAAGCATCGGTGTCGTCTGTCGTCCCGTCGCCTTTTGCAAAATACGGTGACTTTGTGACGTCAACGACCGCCGCACAATTCGGGTAGGCGACATTCGTGTTGTCGCTGAAATTCGCCCCAGCAACGAAGACCTCATCTGCTCGCGCAATAGCCGTCGAAAGCACCAGCAGCAGACTGGCAACGGAGCAGAGAAATTTTTGTGATCGAGGTGCCACGCATTGATTTTGGAACATCAATTTACTCCAGAATATTTCCAGTCCAACCAGTCCTGCTGTGTGAGTGCGTTACTCCGCGTCATCATTCTTCTCCGGACTCGTCGCCCGCATCGCTCGCACGGAACTGAGATCAGCAGTCGTGCGGAGGATCACTTCGCTGCCGAGCAGCACGGAGACCACTTCGCTTCGCTTGCCATCGACTTCAATCACGGCCTCGCCGTCTATCTTCAACGGAACTTTGATCAACGTGTCATTGTCGTCTTCGGTTTCGATAATAACAGTGCCAGCCGTAGCGTCGAACGCAACAATTGAGCCCACGATAATCGTCTGAGTATCGGCTTCCGCTTCGATGGCGTGAATAGTTCTCCCGTCGTCGGCCAGCCCCATTCAGCATTGAACCGCATATCTGCAGATCATATGCCCGCTGACAATTGGTCAGCTCTGGCTTTTTGGGGAAATTTTCCGCGTTTAGCCGAGACTCTGAACGATATGGCAACGGGGGGCGTTTCGAATCAATATGCTGTCATCTGTATGGACTCGAAAAATTTCCATTAGGCCGAATTCTGAGTAATCCGCCCGAAAACGACCATGTGTGGACCTTTTCGGTTCCGCTCCCGATCATCACTCACACAATTACCGGCGATGAGCTTGCTCCCGGGGGACCGACTCGACTTTGACTCAAGCCGTTCATTGATCCGGTCACATTGCCCTGATGGGCGTGTCGGACCGGCGCAGGGAAGCGAGCTCCAGTTCGCCACCTTGGTCGTCATGACCGGAGTCGCGAACTGGAGTCAAGGTTGTTCATCGCATTGAGCATGTGCGATACCGGACTATGATCGGCGTGGCATGCGTTTTACTTCCTCTCGACTGTTGACACTCTCTATGTGACAATTCATCTTCAACATACGCACCGAAATGAACCTCAGAAATGGTAGACTCCCGTATGATCGAAGTGGAAGGCGTCGAGACGGAGGAGTTCATCTTCGTGGAAATGGACGCTGTTGACCTTGCGTTCCGGATTTCGCGTGGGGTTGATGTTGCACTGGGTCGAGTTGCAGCGGGATGATTCAATTCTTTCTCACCACCACGATCCATGCATCGGTGGATCCCACTGCGTTCGCCCCTCCGCTGTTCGGAGACGCAACCAACGGCATCAACAATACACTGGTTATCGCCTTTTCCTCCCCTGTATTTTAGAGGTGCCCCTATGCCAAATCGACTGTCCCAGGAAACCTCCCCAACCGTGGCGACGCTCGACGACCTTGCAAAGTTGGCAAACTACTCGCTCATGGACACTCTCAACTGCGATCCTGACGCGAAAGCAAACGGAGTCGACCACGCGCCGCGACAAGTCTTCGCGGGCCACTATGTCCCCGTCAATCCCACGCCAATCAAAGACCCCGAGTACGTTGCACACAGCAAAACGTTTTTTTGCGAACTTGGCTTCGCCGACAGCATGGCGCAGTTGGCCGACTTCGTCCGCATGTTCTCCGGCGACATCTCGCAAGTTCCGGCGCCGATGCGCAAAGTCGGTTGGGCGTGTGGGTACGCACTTTCGATCTTCGGCACCGAATATTACCAGCAGTGCCCATTCCGAACCGGCAACGGATACGGCGACGGTCGCGCAGTTTCCGTGCTTGAAGCCGTCATCAACGGTCGACGCTGGGAAATGCAGCTGAAAGGTGGCGGCCGGACACCCTACTGCCGCGCCGCGGACGGTCGCGCCGTCCTGCGGTCGAGTGTCCGGGAGTTCCTGGCACAGGAGCACATGCACGCGCTTGGTGTGCCAACGTCACGGTCCCTGAGTTTGTACGTTTCAAAATCGGAGAAGGTCAAGCGGCCGTGGTACTCGGAGGGATCGCGCTCGCAGGATCCCGACATGTTTATATCGGAGGCAGTCGCCATCTCGACGCGCGTCGCACCGTCGTTCATCCGGGTCGGCCAACTCGAGCTCTTCGGTCGCCGTGCCCGCAGGAAGGAACACTCAAAAGCGCCGGAGGAGCTCGAGAAGATTGTGTTGCACTTGATCGATCGTGAGTACGGTGACGTCATCGACAGGAAACTCACCACCGCCGAACAAGTGGTGTTGCTCGCGCACGAGTTCCGCAGCCGCCTTACGTCACTGGTGGCGAACTGGATCCGCGTCGGCTACTGCCAGGGAAACTTCAACAGCGACAACTGCGCGGCCGGTGGCTTCACACTCGACTACGGTCCATTCGGATTCTGTGATGAGTTCAACACGCACTACCAGCCATGGACGGGTGGCGGACATCACTTCTCCTTCCTGAACCAACCAGAGGCAGCGGAACGCAATTTCCACATGTTTTGGACGGCGTTGCGTCCGTTGCTGACGTCGCATAAGGATTGTCTTCGACAGTTCGACGAGATTCGAAATGACTTTCCGAAAGTGATGCAAGCGCACATGGAGAGGATGTGGGCTGCCAAACTCGGACTTGGCACTTTTAACGCGGCGATGTTCAGTGAGCTCGAAACGCTCATGGTGCAAACTCCTGTCGATTACACCATCTTCTTCCGCGAGCTCTCAACGGTACCAAGCGACATTGGCCCACTCAAAAAAAGCTTCTACAACGACCGCGAAGGGATGGACAATCGCTGGTCAGAGTGGCTCACAAAATGGAAATCGCTCATCGGCAGCGCCAGCACGACCGACGCGAATGCTGCTCAGCCCCACTCCCGTGAGGAACTCTCCAGGCAGATGAAACTCGTCAACCCAAAATACAGTTTACGAGAGTGGTTTGTTGTGCCTGCGTATCAGCAAGCGACCGCGGGGAACTACGCTCTCGTTCTGGAGCTGCAGCAAGTTATGACACAGCCGTACGCCGAGCAGTCGAAGGACGTGGAGAGTAAATACTATAGACTGAAGCCGTCTGAGTTCTTTGAGGTCGGCGGATTGTCGTACGTGAGCTGTTCGTCATGATTTCTCGAAAACTGATCGGCCAGGGACAGCACACCATTGGCGGCCCGCCCACTGCCTGCGCGTGGCTCAATTGACTTGAGCCTGAGCTGCGCGCACATTGTTCGCTTGCCTCAAATATGCGCGCACCGTGCGAGCCAGAAACAAAGTAAGACTCTGAAGCGGGCCGCCCGCTGCCCTGTTGGCAGCACTATGCGCGAGAACGTGCCGCCGATGCCACGGTCAATCGCGTCAACACGCATAATCAGCATTGAGGAATGACATTCATGTTACGCCTCTGCCCTGATCGGCCTCTTCCACCGTATTCGTACGTTCCCGGACGTCTGCCTCATCCGATCAGCGACCCGGCGGGCCACAGCTTCGGACTGCACTTGATCTCACCGGGCGAAGTTCAGCAGGGGCCTGTCGCGTCGATCAGTCTGGTGTCCGGATGGCGAGTGTCATCCGACTATCTCTTCGGCATCGACCTGTTCAACCATGGATTCTATTGGGAAGCTCACGAGATCTGGGAGCAGTTGTGGATTGCATGCGGACGATCCGGTCGAGAGGCCGATTTTCTGAAGGGCCTTATCAAGCTGGCCGCTGCCGGTGTCAAGGTGCGTGAGGGTCGCCCGATCGGAGTTCAACGACACGCGTCACGCGCACGCGAGCTATTTCAATTGGTCTCTGAGAATATGATCGACGGACTCACTGCTCAACTGGGTGGTCTGGATCTGAGTGCGCTTTGTGACGCGGCGGAAAAGATCTCCACAAACGCCAACAGCATCGTCGATGATTCCGACGATCGATTGACGGCTGCTTTACCACTGTCTCTCTTTCCCAAAGACATCGGATGAACCGACCGTATTCGACGAACCGCCACTCTGTCGCTGCTCTTCGTCACAACGGCATGGGAGTCGAATCCGAACCGATCACAATGCCGGACAACTAAGGCCGACGATGAACGAGCATCATCTTCGTGGGGCCGGTGGACATAATGGATAGCGGGTAATGGTGGTGGAGGAGTTTCTGATGCGCACGTGGGAAGAACTTGTGGCACAGTTGATCGGCGCATTTCTCTTTCGGCTCATTCTGTAGCCCACGGTGAGTGTGGCCGTAGCAATTCGTTCGCCACGTTGGCGTCGGTAAAGCCAGGCGGGAAACAGCCTGGGTGAGACCAACCGACGCGAGTGACCACACCGTTTCAGCCGATGCCGTTGTTCGCACGTCGAACGACGCCGTTTTCATTGAACCATCCAGGTCTTTTTAAGTCGCTTTTCGATTCCGTTGATTCCATAATCACCCTGCTTTGCGAAATTCTGCAGCCCTCGGTAGCATCACATTGGCACGACCGGTGAGTGCTTGCGACTTCACCGTGGCCTCTGGTGCAATACGCCGAAGCAAACCGTTTCAGACAGGCTGAATGATGCCACAGAATGTCTTCAATCCAATGCGACGACGACTATTGAAGTCGCTTTCGGCCGGACTATTCACCTATGGTCTGGGAGATCTGCTGACGCGGCAGCAGTTGGCGGTCGCCGACGCGACACGCCGTTGCGAGGCCCGCAACGTCCTGGTGATCTATGAAGAGGGCGGCATCAGTCAGATGGATTCGTGGGATCCGAAACCGGATGCACCGGTGGATCACCGGAGTCCCTTTGCTCCCATTGCGACAACGGTCCCCGGCACTTTCTTCAGTTCATTGATGCCACAGATCGCACAGCACGCTCATCGACTTTCCGTCGTGCGATCAATGACCAGTACACGCGTCGCCGGACATATCGAAGGCTGCCTCGAATTCATGAAGGGGTATCGGTTTGATTCGCCTTTGTTTCAGGGAAACGAACTTCGCTCACATCGCTTTCCGGATATCGGCTCGGTTGTCACCGATCGGCTTGGCAGCGAACGTGCAGAGCTACCGGGTTACATTCTGTGCCCCGGCGCGAACCTGCCCAATCATGTCGGAAACTCCGGGTTTCTTCCCAAAAGTTGTGCGCCCTGGAAGCTTGGAACCAGAAGTCTCGGCGAAGATGTTGCGGCACCTGGTTGGCGAGTCAAATCGCTGGATCCATTGCCTGGTCTGAATAGCGAACGGCTCAGGCAGCGCGAGTCGCTGCTGAGTGGACTGGACGCGGTTGAGTTGGACCGCACGGCCGTCGCCGCTGTCCTGCGCGACAACTACGAACGTGCCTTTGATCTGTTGGCGAGTCCCCAGGTTCAGCAGGCTTTCTCGTTTGATTCCGAAAAGCCGGAGACGCTGGAGCGATACGGTCTTGACCATCGAGGCATGTGCTACCTGCTCGGCCGCAAACTCATTGAAGCGGATGTGCGCTTCGTGACGGTCACTGTCATTCAACCGTCCGAACTCGTGGGGCGCCGCAACAATGGCGAACCGAATGGAGCTTTCCTGAACTGGGATCATCACGAAGGAATCTATCGCAATGGTCCGTGCGGCGGCCCGCAGTCAATGGCCAATGGTGAACGTTACGGCCTGCCCCATCCGGTTATGATGCCCAGTCTCGATCGATCGCTGAGCGCCCTTCTGGAAGACATGGACCAGCGCGGACTGCTGGCCGAAACACTGGTTTGTTTCATCACGGAAATGGGACGGACTCCGCGACTTAACAAATGGCAGGGCCGTGATCACTGGGCGCGAGCCATGTCGGTCGCCTTTGCGGGGGCCGGTGTTCCTGGCGGACAGGTCATCGGCGAAACCGACCGCGAAGCCGCTGATGTCATCAGCCAGCCGTATACGCCGTACGATTATGCTGAAACCATTTATCGCAAGCTGGGAATTGACACCAATCGGCGTCTCATGTTGCCGGACGGTCGTCCCGTTGAGTTCACTGACGGCGGCAGGCCGATTTCCGAACTGTTCGCGTGAAATCAGTTCGTGGCGTGGATTGTGTTACGAATCTGCAAGGATCCTGAAATGTTTCGCGTGGTGACAATGTGGTTTCTGATCGCGTCGTGTGGCATGGCCGAAGATCTAACCATCTGGTCAAACGAGCCATAGTAATTTGTCGCGAGCCAGTCCCTGCGTGCGGCACTGCTGCAGGAATCCTTTACCGCCCTGGATCGTCGCAAGGAAGCCTATGAATCGCTCAAGTCGGCAGACGATGTGCTGGCCTGGAATCTTCAGCGGTAGGAATTCTTTCTGAAGCAGCTCACCGGACGCATCCTGACGCGGGATCCCGTGGGCCTAAGTTTCACGGGAGATGGCCGCATGGCAAAGTATCATGACCACATCGAAGCGGTTGATCACCAGACCTATCTGTTCTCATCTCAGTTCCTTACGCCAGCGGCAACCGGGTGAAATTTATGCTCGGTAAACACACGCGAGCTGGTGAATCCTGATCAGATCGCACACGAACATGGATAATCGCTTTCCGTGTTCTCTCGATCCGCAGTCTGGCAGTCAGAATTCGTCAGGCAAGGATGTCGTCAATCACCTTGCCATGATCAATCTCCAGCCGTTTGCGGCCGGGGATTTCAAGACGACGATTATCGAGCCCCAGCAGGTGCAGCACGGTCGCGTGAAGATCGGTCACGTAGTGACCTTCGCCAAGCGCGTGGTAGCCAAGTTCGTCTGTTTCGCCGTGAACATGTCCCTTTTTCAGACCAGCCCCGGCCAGCCAGACCGTGAATCCGTTTGGATGATGATCGCGTCCCGTATTACCACCGCCTCGCAATTCGAGTCCTGGCGTGCGCCCAAACTCGGTGCCAAACACCACAACGACATCTTCCAGAAGTCCACGCTGTTTTAAATCCTGTAACAGCCCGGCGACCGGAAGATCGACCGAAGCACACAATCGCGTATGGTTGGTCTTCAACTGCTGATGAGAATCCCACGATCCGTACGGCGATGGAAAGACCTGCACGAATCGAACGCCTCGTTCCACCAGTCGCCGTGCCGCAAGCAGACGCTGCCCCGCAACCTTCGTGGTGTCGTTGTCGAGCCCGTAAAGTTTGAATGTCGCTTCTGTTTCCTGCGTCAGATCGACTGCTTCCGGCACGGCCGCTTGCATGCGAAACGCTAGTTCGTACGCGCGAATGCGGGCTCGCAATGACTGATCATCCGGATATTCTACCGCCGTCAATTCATTCAGTTGATTGATAGCTTCGTATTCCTGCTGTTGTTGTTCAAACGTCTGCCCGGCGTTGCGTTGCGCGAACGGCAGAGGATTCTTCGGGTCCAGAGCCAGCGGGATGCCCGAGTATTGAGGTCCCAGATAAAGTGAGTCGATGGATTCGCGAGTGTCCGATCGAGTTGGCCCGCCCAGCACAACGAATTTGGGAAGATTCTCATTCAATGCTCCCAAACCATAATGAGCCCACGCTCCAATGCTGGGTTGTGATTCGTCCAGCTTGTGACGACCGGTGTGAAACTGGTTCTCCGCAGCATGATCATTGTCTGTCGTCCACATATTTCGGACGAAGCTGATGTTATCAACATGCTTCGCCAGATGCGGCCACCAATCCGTCACTTCAATGCCGCTCGCGCCGCGTTTTCTCCAATCAACCTGCATCGGGAAGATTGTTGGATAAACATCCCTGACATTGATCTCCTCCGAGGGCACCGAACGAAACCGTTTGCGATGCAGCGGTGAGTTGACCGGATTGTCAAACGGCGTCTTATCAAACGTCATGCCCGCATATTTATTCAGAGCAGGCTTGGGATCGAAGGTTTCCATGTGGCTGTAACCGCCGGAGAGAAAGATCCAGATGACGGACTTGGCTCGAGGCGTAAAGTGAGTCGCCTCACTGCCCTTTGCGCCCTCAGCCATCATTGCCCCCAGCGCCATGCCAGTGACGCCCATACCCAGATCGGCCAGAAACGGCCTTCTTCGAATTCGCATTTCGAATCTCCTTCCGTTTACCTTATCGTCACAAAATCATTGTGGTTGAGCAGGATTCTCGCGAGGCTTTCGTGGGCTCGTGTGTTGGCTTCGGGCGAATCGGGTAAGGTCGCAAATTGCCGCTGTTTTTCCATCGCACTCAGGCAAACCTGAATCTCGGCCTGAGTGGGTTGCCGTGAAAGAATCTGCTCAAACAAACAGGAAACGAACTGCTCCGCCGAGCCGCCGCCGGAATCCAGCCATGCTTTCACAATAGCAACACTCGACTCATGCACCAGTTCGCTGTTTGTCAAAGCCAGCGCCTGCTGTGGAACAATGCTGCTGACTCGCCGATAACAGTCGAGCGGATCCGGAGCATCAAACAATTCCCCTAACACACTCTTACCGCCTGATTCAGGATGGACACTGTAGTAAAGACTGCGACGAGTGGTCGTGAGTGCGTCCTTGTTCTCGATTTCCACGCCGCCCATCGTAAGATCCAGCCGACCAGCGATAGACAACAGGCTGTCACGGACGACCTCGGCTTCCATGCGGGATGAATTCATTCGCCAAAGAAGCTTGTTTTCGGGATCATCACTGACCGAATCACGGGCACTTGCCGAATCGCGGCGATAGGCGGCGCTGGTGACAATGAGCCGGTGCAGATGCTTCATGTCCCAGCCGGTATCCATGAACTCCACCGCCATCCAGTCGAGCAATTCCGGATGAGTGGGCTTGTCGCCGTTGCGACCGAAGTCATTCATGCTGGCCACCAGCGGCGAATGAAAATGCCGCGTCCAGATATGATTAACCGCCACACGAGCCGTCAGCGGGTTGTCTTTGCTGGTGATCCATTCCGCCAACGCGCGACGACGTCCGGTGCTCTGCTGCGGATACGATGGTGACAATTGAGAATAGGTTTCCGACAACTGCGCATTCGCCGAAGCCTCGGTAGCCTTCTGTCGATTGGTCATCGCGGTTGTGAGCCCCGCTGTCGCGGTTTCAATCGCCTTCCCGCGTTCCGCATCGTCAGACGGCTTCGCTTCGGCAGTGACCACAGCGAACTCAGCCGCCAGCACTTCTGCTTCTGCCTTTCGCAGAGCTGCCTCACGTTCCAAACGACTGGCTGTCCTCATCAAAGAAGGAAGTTGATCGCTCGGTGGGTCTGAGTATTTTGCTTGATCCGCAGCGATGCGTGCTTCGAGAGACGCGAGTTCCGCGCGAGCAGCCGTAACACTCGCCTCTGCCAACTGCATCTGCAGAAACGGCCCACGCACGGCACGTCGAGCAGCCTCCAGCTTCACGGACAGCGCACGCAGCTCAGGATTACCAATCGAAGCGGATACCAGAGACGTCGCGGGAGCAACACGAAATGAAGACGGTTCCCAGCCATCAATCCCGATGACATCTCGGCCATCGATGTACTTTGGAGCTTCGAAGTCTACGTCCATGAGCTTCACCCATGACTTGCTGTCGGCTGCCATAGAATCTGGCACAGACCAGGCGAGATCATCGATCACGGCAACAGTTCCCGGACGAACATCGAAGCTGATGGGCTTGATGGCCGTACCGACCGGATTCCATCCGTTCAGTGCCAGCGAAGCGTTTTCAACAAGTGTGCTTGAATCTGAGCAGCAGACGACGGTCAGTTGACCAAGGTCTTCTTTCGAGCGAATCACGACAGAGATTTCGAAATCGTTCTGTCCGGCGGCGAAGTCATAGTGACCGACTTCGGTTTCTCCGGAGACCCCGTGAACATACGCCATGATCCGGCCTTTTTCGAACGCACAATACCCAGCGGTCAGCCCCTGAAGACTGTCCTTCACGAACTGAAAGTTCACGTGCGAGTCCTGCAGAATCCGCAAGCGAAAGGTTAGCCGGGCGCCATTGTCGAACGACTTTAGTTGCTGCATATTGTTCTGCACGATGCTGCGTCCGGTTGTGGCGTCCATCAGTAACGACTGCCTGCCGGAAATCGCACCGCTTGTTCCGGCCTTGATGGCTTCCTGAAACGCCGCTTCGTATTCAGCTTCGGCCTTCACCAGTTCTTCGTTTGCACCCGAGCCGGGGGCGACAGCTTCTGTGGCGGATTGAGCCGGCGTCTGCGGCTGGGCGGTAAACGAGGAGAGCGATTCCTCGGCGGCGGCGATGGCCAAGCGGGCCTCAGCGAGCAACGATTCCTGAAGCTCAGGCCGAAGCCCTGGATACCACGCTTTCGGAGGCAGATTCACGGGCTCGATGTGGAAGGCCGCGTTCTCCAGAAATGCGGGTACTCCCGGCGGAATCGAACCTCGTTCCTTCACACGATTCCGTTCGTCACCACCCGTGTAAAACCACGTGGGAGCATCCGCCGCCTTGTCAAACACACGAACTGCTCCCATTCGTTGAACAGCACGAGTTCCCGAATAGGAGTAGTCCTGAAAGATACCAGGATCCGCTTCACCGGGCATTCGATCCTGGCGAATGAAGACCGGTTCAAAGAATGCTCGCATGCGAAAATAATCATCATGCGAAATCGGATCATACTTGTGATCATGACAATGAGCACAGTTGAACGTCAGTCCCAGAAACGCTTTGCCCGTATGCTCAACCGCATTGCGCATCCAGTCGTTAGCGTTGAGCGAATAGTAGTTGCGAATCAGATATCCTGTGGCGACTCCGGCATCGTAATCGTCCGGACAGATTTCATCGGCCGCCAGCATTTCACGAACCATCTGATCGTAGCCTTTACCCTGATTCAGAGACCTCACGATCCAGTCTCGCCAGCGATACAACTGCGAGGCACTGTTGCGAACATCATTCACATCACGACGGCCGTACCAGTCACTATATCGCCAGACGTCCATCCAGTGTCGTCCCCAGCGTTCGCCATGCCGTTGATCGTTGAGCAGTCTGTTGACGACCTTTTCATAAGCGTCGGGGGAGTCATCAGCAAGAAACGCATGCAGTTCATCTCGTGTCGGCGGCAGTCCGATGAGATCAATATAGACACGACGCAGCAGAACATGCTTTGGTGCGGAAGGTCGAGCCGTCAAAGCATGCCGCGCGAGTTCCGCATTGAGAAACGCGTCGATCGGATGACCTTGGCTCGCATCAGGAATCGCAGGGCGTTGCGGGATCTTGAATGCCCAGTGTTCACGAGGATCGGCTTCGGGCTGTTCGGATTCGGGTGACTTCGCCCCATCTCGAATCCACGCCCGCAGCATCTCAATCTGTTCTGCTGATAACGGTTCGCCCTCTGGTGGCATTCGTTCGCCGGGCTCTTTGGCGGAGACTCGATGAATCAACAGGCTTTCGTCAATGTGTCCATCCATGATCGCCGCGCCGCTGTCGCCTCCTTGACGAATCAACACACCGGTATCGAGCCGCAATCCGGCTTCCTGCTTTAATGCCCCATGACACGCATAACATCTCGCCTTGAGAACCGGCTTGATGTCCCGTTCATAGTCCACACCATCAGCCCGAGCGTTGGCAGTCACACAAAAGATCAAGACGGGCAGCAATCCCAGTCGGATACGATTTAAGCTCATGGCGACGATCCTCAGCAACGTGATGATGCCCATGTTGGCTCCCCAAAGAATTCCTGCCTGAGCCCGTGGACACTTTAGTGTACCAACCCATCGCGTTTATTCATCACCACTTTTTGTCGTCATCCCTGGCTGGCCAGGGCAATCGCATGTCGGCGTTGGCCTTTCGGCTTTAGTTTTGCATTGAGACATCATTCGTCAAGCGGCAAATTGGATTGCCGTGGTTTGTGAGTGCGGGATGGAGTCTCAGTCATGAAGGCCAACGGATACTTTGAAT
>JAPLOA010000082.1 GCA_026400835.1 Planctomycetales bacterium
GCTGGAAATCACTCCGAACTGTGAACGCATGTAGTGTCGCTGTCCTGTCCGCTGCGAGATCTTGCAGGCGCACTTGCCGCGTTGCAGCCATCCGGTAACTCAGGCTGCCGTCATGACCGTTGCAGAACAGCATGAATGGCGAGACGTCATCGCCGTCGCCCCTGTCGAAACTCTCGCCTCGGCACTGGAAGGACACGCTTGCACCACCGGCAACAACACCAGCCTTGCAGAACCAGAGACCGGTTCGGACGGCGTGCTGTTCAGTCTATCGAGCGTCGTTTGTGAAGTTGCCACGGACTCATCGCTGCAGCATCGTCACGTATGACTGGCAAAAACACTCCGGCTTGAAAGAGGTCGGAGTGCAACCGGAGTGATTGCCCTTTCGCATCAGGCGAAGGGCATCGTGTTGAACTTCGGAAGGAGAGCCATCGCGTCCCAAAAGGACAATCCCTATTACGCAGAACTTCCAGAAAGAGGTTCTGTACAAAAGTCCCACCAGGGCTGTTAATGAGGGTGCTCGGGTTTAGGCGTCCCGGCGATTCGGAGCCGCACATAACCGCGTCTTTCATGCTTTGTTCCGATCAGTCACAAGCAGAGACAACCGATCGCCGAGCGAATGAATCGCCTCAATGGACGAGGGGTTTCGGAACGTCTCTGGAGAGGTTTCACTACTCGTTGCCAGTGTTATGAACGAGATCAACGAAAGTAGCAGAATGTCATCATACAATCGAAATCAGAACGCTGGCTCTCGAATTCACGATGGGGAACGAAGTCGGAAAAAAAATTGGCGGACGAATCTCGCCGATGCTGCTACTTTGAATAGCTGATCGGTGTGAAAAGCAAACCATCAAAAATGCGATTGAGAATCAAATTTGGAAGATGAACAGTTCGGAGATTCCTCTCCGCAGAGTTGATTGAGCAAAGAGTTCGACCGTGACAAGAAAACGACACCGCTGAAACCACCCGTGAGATCAATTCTCCCGGGCTCATCAAACATCGCATTGATACAATTTTATACAGAATCGGAATTGGAAAATGATTAGTTTTAACTGGCTGAAATCACTGAGAGCATCCGCGGGTTGCACACGCGTTTCGCGGAGAAGCCGCGTTAAGCCCCTCGGAAGATTGGCGAATATTTCCATGCAACTGGAATCCAGAGTCCTGCTGAGCGCCACGGCCAGTTATGACGCAATTGCTCATTCGCTTAATGTTTCTTCCACAGAATCTGAATCGCTGACAATTTCCTCGGATGCAAATCAGCATGTCGTGGTCAATGGTATCGTCGTTCAGAACGCCGGAGCCAACGTCAGCTCAGCTGATGTTTATGCCATCGTGGTGAATGGTGGTATTGGAAACAACATCATCAATCTGAATGCCGTAACAAAATCTTCATTCCCGATGTGTACGTCAATCACCATCAACGGGAATAACGGTGACGACACTATCCACGGAAGCGAATATGGAGACGTGATTAATGGCGGGAGCGGCAACGATAAGCTGACCGGTGGCAGCGGGGATGATTCGCTGGTTGGAGGATCGGGAGACGACACCTATCTGTTTGCGACCGCAACGACAGCGGAAGCGGACACGGTGGCTGAAGCTCCGAGCGGAGGCACGGATACACTGTCGTTCAGCTCTCTGACGACGGATGTGATGCTCAGTCTCGAGACATCGATTGTGCAGACGGTGCATGCGAATCGGTCACTGAAATTGAATGCCTCCAGTGTGTTTGAAGACATCATCGGCGGCTCAGGCAACGACACCCTGACCGGCAACGCGCTGGCGAACAAGCTGACAAGCAACGCCGGGAATGACCGGCTGAACGGTGGCAGCGGTGATGATTCCCTGGCTGGCGGATCGGGAGATGACAGCTATGTGTTTCGGACCGCAACGACAGCGGAAGCGGACACTGTGGCTGAAGCTCCAAACGCAGGCACGGATACACTTTCGTTCAGCACTCTGACGACGGATGTGATGTGCAGTCTCGAGACATCGATTGTCCAGACAGTGCATTCGAATCGGTCGCTGAAATTGAATGCTGGCAGTGTGATTGAAGATGTCGTCGGTGGCTCGGGCAACGACACAATCACGGGCAACTTACTGGCGAATACGCTGACGGGGAATGCCGGGAATGACCGGCTGACCGGTGGCAGCGGGAATGATTCGCTGGTTGGTGGATCGGGAGATGACAACTATGTGTTTGCGACCGCCACGACATCGGAAGCCGACACCGCCACTGAAGCTGCGAATGGGGGCACGGACAGGCTTTCGTTCAGCTCTCTGACGTCTGACGTGATGCTCAGCCTCGAGACATCGATTGTGCAGACAGTGCATTCGAATCGGTCACTGAAATTGAATTCCGGCAGTGTGTTTGAAGATATCGTCGGTGGCTCGGGCAACGACACGCTGACGGGTAACTTGCTGGCGAACACGCTGACGAGCAACGCCGGCAACGACCGGCTGACTGGTGGCGGCGGTAATGATTCGCTGGTTGGCGGATCGGGAGATGACAACTATGTGTTTGCGAACGCAACGACGGCGGAAGCAGACACCGCGACCGAAGCTGCGAGTGGGGGCACAGACCGGCTTTCGTTCAGCTCCCTGACGACGGATGTGATGTGCAGTCTCGAGACATCGATTGTCCAGACGGTGCATGCGAATCGGTCGCTGAAGTTTAATGCTGGCAGTGTATTTGAAGATGTCGTCGGCGGCTCAGGCAACGACACCATCACGGGCAACTTACTGGCGAATGCGCTGACGGGAAATGCCGGGAACGACCGGCTGACCGGTGGCAGCGGTGATGATTCGCTGGTTGGCGGATCGGGAGATGATAACTATGTCTTCGCGACCGCATTGACGGCGGAAGCGGACACGCTCACCGAAGCCACGAGTGCGGGTACAGATACGCTTTCGTTCAGCTCACTGACCACTGGTGTAGTCCTCAGCCTGGAGACATCGCTTCTGCAGACAGTGCATTCGAATCGGTCGCTGAAACTTAGCTCTTCGTCGACATTTGAGTGCGCCACGGGTGGCTCCGCCGATGACAGGCTAACCGGAAACTCTCAGTCCAACACTCTGCAAGGTGGCCTCGGGAATGACACTCTCGCCGGCGGTGTGGGCGACGATTCACTGTTCGGCGGCAGCGGTGACGATTCGCTAAGTGGCGGTGATAACAGCGATTCACTCTTTGGCCAGTCAGGAAATGACTCGGTGTCAGGTGGATTGGGAGACGACCAGATCACAGGCGATGATGGTAACGACGTCCTCAGCGGTGGCGACGGAGCGGACGACATCTCCGGAGGCCTCGGTGACGACTCCTGCTCCGGAGGAACCGGGGATGACAGCATCGACGGCGATGATGGTATCGACAGCGTCTCAGGAGATGATGGAAACGACTCACTCGACGGCGATGAAGGTGACGACAGCATCGACGGAGGAGATGGCAATGATGACATCAAAGGCGGCGGCGGCAATGATGATCTACGAGGCGGAAACGGCAGCGATGACATGGATGGAGAATTCGGCGACGACATTGTCCGCGGCGGCCTCGGCAACGACTGGGTCAAAGGCGGCGACGGTTCTGATGACCTGTTCGGAGATCAGGACGACGATTCCCTGTTTGGAGGAGGCGGCGACGACAACATTACCGGCGGAACGGGAACTGACGACCTGAATGGCGAAGATGGCGACGACAATCTTCGCGGCAGCGGCAAAGATCGTAAGAACGGTGGCAGTGGCAGCAACCGGGACGATGATTCCGGAGAAGACGAATCCGGTGACGACAGTCCTTAATTCTTCCCGATGGCTGAATTCATTGCCTCTGGCCGATTGATCGGTGACTCTGCACTGATCGGTCGCCAGAGGCATGAACCTCCCAAATTGAACGCCTGCCGTTAATTCGGCAGGCGTTTTTTGTTTCCAGGCCAGACGTGTGGGTTGCGGAACACAGCGATGAGAACCGCAAGCCCGGGCGACAACTCGTGACGCCTGGGATGGCTTGTGCGATGAATTCTGGAGGCCTCGTGCCCGTACCGAGTGACCAGTGTAATTTAGTTCCGCGGGCTTGATTTACCGTTCAGCTTCCCTCCTCGCTTCAGCGAACGTTTCAAGAGCGATCGCTCAACCTCACGTTCGTCGAAGTGAACTGGTACCCGGATAGATTACTCCGGTTCAGCTCGGGAGCATTGTCACCATCGACTTGTCTTGATGATCAGACTGTGGTGGCGGGTAATATTTGTACTCGCGACGAACGTGGCCGTGGCATGGAAGTGGAATGCTCAACGGAGCGACGCTCCCCTTGACTGACGGCCGTGAAGTGAAAGGACGGGCTTGATGGGGCCGGTCACTTGTCTTCGGCTTTTGCGGGGACTGTGGCGGGATAAACTTGTACGCCGTCCACGCGTACGTCGGGGCGAGCGGCTC
Source organism: Planctomycetales bacterium (assembly GCA_026400835.1). Lineage (GTDB taxonomy): Bacteria > Planctomycetota > Planctomycetia > Planctomycetales > Planctomycetaceae > SXXK01. Next base: position 4,423 of record JAPLOA010000082.1, read on the forward strand.
GGAAGTCTTCAATACCTTTGGGACTTACGCTGCAGTCCTTATCAAAAAAGCACAGAATCTTCAGGTCGGGGATCTTCGAGAGATGCTTCAGTTTGGCATCGTTAAATTTGGGGTCACTCAGGATCGTGATAGCCTGAAGCCACTTCAATTCCTGCAGCGTTTGATATCCCTGTTCGGTAAGCAGCCCGAGGTTTAATTCGAGCCCTCGAAGTTGAATGAGGCCTTTCATTCGTGACAGGGTTTCATCCGTTGCTCCAATAAGATAAAGCTCGGTCAGCCTGGGGAGTTTCTGCATTTCTGCAATTGAACTGTCGGTAACCTGGTGTCCGTACAATCCCAGTTTCTTTAGCTGTGGAAAGCTCCCAAGAATACTTAATCCCTGATCGGTTACCCCAGACGGTAGATTCAGTTGTTCTTCAAGGTGTACGAGCGTTTCAAGCTTCTTAAATCCAACGTCCGTGACCGGTGTCTCAACGAGATCGAGTTTTCGTAATTCGGTCATACTTGCGATGACATCCATCGCTTCGTCGCTGAGGGGGAAATGTACTAGAGAAAGGCGGCGAAGTTTCTGGAGAGCACCAAGGTTTTTTATGCCGGTATTTGTGATCTGATGGGTGCCAAACAAAGTCAGGACTTCCAGATTGGTCATTCGGCCAATTGTAACGCAATCAGAATCTCCAATGTTGCTTACCCTCGCATCAAGCGATTTGAGATTGCGGCAACTCACAAGTTTGTCGAGATGCTCCCGGCATGATGTTCTGATAGAGCGCCACGTCATTCAACTGCCATCGACCGTCCGGCAGTTTGACACCGGGGCCAGTCCATGCGATGACTCCACTCTCGTCAATCGTATTAAGAGCACCCCCAACAGACAGCACCCATTCCGCGGCTTCGCGTTCTGCTTCGTAGTCGACGGGACCCGCGGCAGGGGCCAATGGAGTCGAGGCTGACGATGGTTCCATGCCCGAGACGGCTGATTTGATGCCAGGAGCCATGACGTCGGTTTTTGCGGAGCCTGCAGGTTTCGGACGGATGGTAACAGGCAAGGCGACCCGAATACCAATGCTGCTGTAACGAAAGGTCGGGTGGTAGGCGAGGCGATTGGCGGCTCGGCAGTTGGGCGAACCGTATTTCCAATGGCCTCCCCGAAGCACACGCAGGGAGCCGGAGGATGGGGATGGGCTGTTTGGATTAGTTGCGGGCGTTGCTTCCAACTTGCTGTCATAGGGGCGGTCCCACCCGTCCTGCACCCATTCATAGACATTCCCATGAATGTCGCACAGGCCATACGGATTTGCTTTCAACTCGCCCGCCGCATGCGTCCGGCCATCGGAGTTCGTCTCAAACCATCCGGCACGTGCCAGGTCTTCGTCCTTGTCACCGATCCAGTACATCGTGGTGGTTCCTGCTCGGCAGGCGTATTCCCATTCGGCTTCGGTCGGTAGCCGATATCCCGTACCGTCGAGTGGTGTGACGGTCTCGCCGTCTCGGAGATAGAACGGCTTGAGCTGTTCTTGCTGGCTCAGCTTCGCACAGAATTCAGCCGCATCGTTCCAGCTCACCGTTTCGACCGGGTGGCGGGTCGTGTCCAATCCGACTATGACGTCTTTCCCAGCCCCTGTGGGCGCGAAATGCGAGGGATTCACTCCCATGACCTTTTCATATTCCGCCTGAGTGACTTCGTTGACACCCAAGTAGATCGCCTGCGTCAGGATCACTTTGTGCTGCGGAGCTTCGCTCTTGATGCACTCCTGCCAGTGCTTGTCTTCGCCAGAAAACTTGAGGGCCTCTTCAATCTCCGCCGCAGTGCTGCCCATCGTGAACTCACCCGGCGGGATCAGACGGAACTTCATGCCGACGGAGTTGGTGTACTCGACCGGCATGCCGAGGTACCTGGCCCAAGCCTCCTGATGCAGTTTGGCTTGCTCGGCATCGAACCGCGCGATGGCGGGTGGAGGGGCCAGCGGAGTCGAGGCTGACGATGGTGCCATGCCCGAGTCGGCTGGTTTCCGACGGACGGTCACAGGCAACGAAACCCGAAAACCAAGGTAGTCGCAACAATCGGACGGGCCGTGGGCGTTGCGAAAGGCGGCTCGGCAGGAGGACGTGACAGCGGCCCAATAGCCTCCCCGGACCACACGCTGGGCGCCGGCATTAGATGGGGCGACGGGGTTAATGGCTGGCTTTTCCTGAAATTCTCCATAGTACGTCAGCTCCCACCAATCTTCGACCCATTCAAACACGTTGCCGTGAATGCCGTACAGGCCATACGGATTTGCTTTCAACTCGCCTGCCGCATGCGTTCGGCCACCGGAGTTCGCCGTGAACCAGCCGGCACGCGTCAGGTCTTCATCCTTGTCACCGACCCAGTACTTCGTGGTGGTTCCTGCTCGACAGGCGTATTCCCATTCGGCTTCGGTCGGTAGCCGATATCCCGTACCTTCGAGTGGTGTGATCGTCTTACCGACTCGCAAGTAGAACGGTTTCAACTCTTCCTGTTTGCTCAGCTTCGCACAAAATTCGGCAGCGTCATTCCAACTGACCATTTCCACCGGAAGCCTGGTGGTTTCCATCCCGGCTACGGCCTGTTTCCCGGCCCCCATCGGAGAGAAATGTGACGGATTGACGCCCATCACTTTTTCATATTCCGCCTGAGTAATTTCATTGATGCCCATGTAGATCGCCTGCGTCAGGATCACCTTGTGCTGCGGAGCTTCGCTCTTGACGCAGTCCTGCCAGTGCTTATCTTCGCCCACAAACTTAAAAGCCTCTTCAATCTCACTCGAAGTACTGCCCATCATGAACTCACCGGGTGGAATCAGCCTGAACTTCATACCGATGGAGTTGGTATACTCCACATCGACATTCAGATACTTCGCCCAGGCTTCCTGATGCTGTCGGGCCTGCTCAGCGTCGAAAGGTGCGATGGCTGGCGGAGGAGCATCGGCAGGCCAGCCATGCCAGCCTGAGCCGGCTGATTTTTTTGCAGGGGCCATGACGTCAGTATTTGCGGGACCCGTTGGTTCCAAACGGACGGTAATGGTTTGAGTGGCTCCGGCTTTGACGCGGAACTTCTGTGTAAACGATTCGAAGCCGCCTTTTGTCACTTTCAATGTGTGTTCTTTTTCGTCCGCTCGAATCTCGATCGGCTCCTGGCCGTTTCCGGTTTCCAGGGTGATCGTTTGCTTCTCGTCGACGGAAATCACCGCACCGGCAATGTCCGGCTGGTCGGCTTCAATAATGATCGTGCCGGTCGGAGTCTTCAGGCGGAAGACAAGAACAGCCAGCAGCACTAACGCAGCTCCCCCGGCCAGCCCTCCGTAAATCCTCCAGGATCGACGTCCACCTTTGCCACCCGCCGCTTGAGGACGACGATTCTGCAAACGGACTCGACTTCGGCCGCGAGATGACACCGTACTCTGCGAATCCACGATAATCGATGGGGCGGACTGCAATAATGTCTCAGACTCAGGTGTAACCAGCTTTGGGGTTGCTGACGGTGTCACTGGAAGCGTGTGAGTCGGAAGACTTTGCTGCGGTGAATTGGTCACCGGCATCAGGGTTTCTGCTGCTCCACTCAATGAGGGTGTTGTGTCTGATGCTTTGGCATTAAGGGAATCAGACACAAAAGTGTCCATGGTCGCATCAGAAGAATCGGAAGCGACATTGTCGCTCACAGCACGAAAATTCGGCATCGACATACGCGAGCCGACGCCCTGCGAAACTGCGGACCGCTGGGGCGACGCTGCGACAGCGTTGTGATTCAACCATAACTGCAGTTCGGCGATTAACTGTTCGCAGGAGGCGTATCGTTGCTCTGCCTGCTTGGCCGTCATCTTCTCCAGAATCTGCTGCAGCCCCTGATCCGCGTGACTGATCTTCGGGATGATCGCCGACTGATGAGCCATCAGGCGTTTGACGATCGTATCGGCCTCAAACATGGCCCTGCCAGTGGTCAGGAAATATAGCGTGCAGCCGAGACTGTAAATATCGCTGCGTGCGTCTGCATTTTTGGAATCCATCGCCTGTTCGGGAGACATGTAATCGATCGTTCCCATCAACATTCCCGTACCGGTTAACCCCGCGTCGGCCTTCACGGCATTTTCGCCATCATCAAATCGAGCAAGCCCCATGTCGAGAATTTTCACAAGGCCCGATTCGTCCAGCAGCAGATTCGCCGGTTTGATATCGCGATGCACAATGCCCTGACTATGGGCGAACGACAATCCTCGTGCCACTTGCAGGATGTATCCCACCGCAGATGCCAGACCGATTGCTCCCTGAGCTTTCACAAGTGAAGAAAGGTCGGTCCCCCTGATGTATTCCATCACCAGATAATGAGTTCCCTTGAACTCCCCTGCATCATGGGCCGTGACAATGTTGGGATGATTCAACTGGGCCGCGGCCTCAACCTCTCGTTGAAATCGTCGTCGGCTGGTTTCGTCCTTGACGACGGCGGGCGAGATCACCTTTAGAGCGACCTCTCGCTTCATTGTTTTATGGCGAGCCTTGTAAACCTGCCCCATGCCCCCCTGGCCGATTTTCTCCAGGACAACGTAACTTCCAATGACGAGGCTGCTGGCTTTACCACTTAATGCCAGCTGAGCCTGAAACCGAGTCAAATGGCCACTGCGCACAAGCTGTTTTGCGACGACCTCTGGCAAAGTCGTCTCCAGTGGAAGCGCTGCGGTTTCACAACAGTCTTTGATCCGATCTGCCGTCAGAAGTCCTGTCTTCTCCAGTGCTTCCGTCAGTTGTGCAGTTGTAATAGCCATGTGTTACTCATTTCACTCCTGACTTAGTCGCGACTTAGAACCATGACTCACAAGGCAGGTCACCTTGCGGTGGTCATCGAACGCCTCTGATGCCGCACAGACAGTGCCTGGTTAAGCCGGGAAGCTGACGCCAAATCGAACAAAAATCCCGGCCCGTCAAGGCAGACCTTATTCCAACGGCAGATCGAATTCGCCACAAACGTGGTAAAACCAGGAGGACTGAAATACCGTGAAATCAATGCGTCAGTGCGAGGTGTTGCCGTGCCGATGATAAAGCGATACGAGACATGAAAATGGCGACATGGTTTCCGGGGAGATTTCGCAAAAATCCTGAAAGTCGCAACCGCCGAAATTACGTGCCATTGTTTGTTCAGCCTGATGCGCTGACAGACAATATGCTCGTTGTCCCATCGAACATGTCCTGAACGTCCAACTACAAGAATGCAACGATATCCCAGGCCATTTTTGTAAACACCACTAATACATCCCACTGCAGGAATCGGGAACTCCCAAAGCGACCACTCAAAACGACCCAATGTCGGGGCGTTCAAAAGTGCTGATGCATTGAGCCTCATCACCAGCTCGGTCCTCGCAAAAATCCTGACTCACATTGCCTTTCAGAAAAGGTGTATCGCAGTGAAGACTCGGCTTTCAAAGCATGGCAGTGAGTTTTGATCGGGGGACCGGTACGGTGCTTTTCATTGGATCAGGAGACGGACGAAGGGATGTTCCACGTTCTGAAAACTCATTCCCGGGCCAACGGCAGCCACCCAGTAAGGGGACGCATGTGCAATCGAATAGAAGACTTCCTATTCGATTCGCTGATGAACAGCTTGCACTTGACGATGCGGAATTCTTGCTGAAAATAGCGGTCGCCTGATTCAACGTTTTTCCTCAGCTAGTACACCAGCCATGGTCGCGAACAATGACAACAACGCGGATAAGTTTTCGATTGCTTATGCTCAGCTTCGACAACTAGCGGCAAGTTACTTGTCTAACGAACCTGCCGATCACTCTCTGTCACCGACGTCCGTAGTGCATGAGGCCTGGACACGTCTGCAACCGATTCAGTCGCCTCCTGACAAAAAATTCAGAGAAGATTTTTACATGGTGTTTGCACGAGAGATGCAACGCGTCCTGATCGAATATGCCAGACGCAAACGTCGCCGAGAGACGTTATTGAAGTCAGGGATAGTCGAAAAACAAATCATTGCTCAGGAATCTCCGTCTCACCTGTCCCAACGTCTGGATGTATTTACAGAAGAACTTCAGGATCTGGACCCGCTGGATCTTGAAACCGCGTTGAAGCGTTTTGCGGCAGCTTACCCGGACAAAGCGAAACTGGTTCAACTGCGTTTCTTTGTGGGCTGCAGCCTTTCGGAATGTGCCGAGATGATGCAGATCTGCGAAAGAACAGCCGATCGCTACTGGAGCTTTGCTCGAGCCTGGCTGACGCGTGAGCTGAGACGTTCCCGGCCATGACAAGTGACGCTCCGGCCGATCCCCTGAAAACTCACCGAAGCGGTTTGACGCTCCCGTCAACATGAGTCATAAGCCAGACGGATTGCAAAATGCATGGAAGTCACCACAGAGAAAAATGAGGTCTTGGGAGTGAAATGCTGTGTCCGGCAAACTAAGCATCGACGAGCTTCTGGACGAAGCTCTGGCCATCGAATCAGAAACGGAGCGTGAAGCCTTTTTGTTGCAGAACTGCGGAGATGATTCTGATCTGATCGCTGACGTACGCTCGCTAATCGCCGCGGCCCGGACCGTTTCAATCTTCGACCGACCTCTGTTTGAACCGGGGGCGGGCCTGGACGTAATTCTGGGTGGTCTCATCCCGGGACAAATTGGCCCCTACCGTATTCTGAAAACGCTGGGTGAGGGAGGCATGGGGTCCGTGTTCCTGGCGGAGCAGTCTCAACCCGTGAAGAGGCTTGTCGCACTCAAGCAGATTCGGTTCGGTCGGGAGAGTAATGATGCCTTCCTGAGGTTCCATCGCGAACAGCAAACGCTGGCGAAGCTTGAGCACCCGAATATTGCGCGCGTCCTGGATGCGGCGAATACTGTCGGAAGTCACTCTTACCTCGTCATGGAGTATATCGACGGATGCAGCATTTCAGATTATTGCCGGAACAATTCAGCACCGGTATCAGAACGACTGCAGCTGTTTCTGGAGTCCTGTCTCGCGATCCAGCATGCTCACCAGAAAGCAATTATTCATCGCGATATTAAGCCGAACAACGTGATGGTGACACGAATTGACGGCCGGCCGGTCGTCAAGGTAATCGACTTCGGCATCGCCAGGAGCGTGGGCAGTTCAAATCTCGAATGGGAAATCACAGAGAACTTTTCGGGAGCGGGAAAAACGCTGCCTCCCGGCACTCCGATTTACATGAGTCCCGAGCAGCTGACCGGAAGTCAATCGCAGCTTGATACGAGGACGGACATCTACTCGCTTGGCGCATTGCTATATGTCTTGCTCACTGATCATTTGCCATTCGATCTGCCGGCTGACAACCTGGCATCCGGTGAACTGCGTCGAGTGATCAGCGAGTTGGATCCTGTTCGGCCGAGCTTGCGGCTCGCAAAGTCAGCGAGGACATCCTCCGGAAATAGACTTGAAAAGTCTTCGGATGACCGACTCTTAAGTCCGGTCGTACGAGCTCAGGAACTTCAGGGTGATCTCGACTGTATTGTGCTGAAAGCCATGTCCAGAGAACCGGCCCGGCGATATCAGACGGTCGGTGAACTGATGGCCGATATCCAGAACCACCTTGATCACAAGCCCGTCACAGCACGCCCCGCTTCCGTTGCCTATCAGCTGACTCGATTCGCGAAACGCCATCGACGCTCACTGGCGTTTGTGACCACCGCAATCGGCTGTCTGGTCGCAGGACTGATTGTCGCCGTCGTTCAGGCAAATCGAGCCATCCGCTCTGAAAGAACGGCTCTTCTCTCTGAACAACGAATGGCCGAACGGTCCTATGCATCGGATCTGCTGCTGGCATCCATAGCGATCCAGAAACAGGATTCTTTCGAGGTCACCCGAAAACTGGAGAGGTATCTTCCTGAACCGGGAGAGAACGACCGTCGCAGCTTTGACTGGTACCTGCTTAATCGCATGAACAGCTTCAGGTCAAACACGGTGGCTCAACTGGAGGACGCCGTTTATTTCATTTGTCCCTTGAAGCTTAGCCCGGAAGTCGCTTCATGCGGCGAGGCCGGCATTATCAGAATTCACCATCTGGAAACGGGAGCGATCAGGCTCACCATTGCCGCTGGTCAGGGTGAAGTCAATGGGCTCGCTGTTTCTCCCGATGGTCAATCACTGGCGTCGGCCGGAGATGATGGCACCATCCGGATCTGGAACTTAACCAACGGCGAACAGAAAGGCATGTTTCAGGCTCACAAGAGACAGGCGTTTCAGGTCGCATGGTCTGCTGATGGTGAATGGCTGGCGACTTGTGGCAACGAGGTGGATGTGAAGCTATGGTCGGCCAAAGATTTTTCTCTGCTGGAAACCCTCAGCTCTGATGGGAAGGATCTGGAATGCCTGGCCATCAGTGCGAATGGTGATGTGGCCTTCGGGGCCGAACGAGGTGACCTGACGATCATTCGCCCCATGTTCCTGGAAACCAACCCGGGAGACCGATCGGAACAGTTGGGAGGGAAGCACCAGAATGGCCCCACTGGACACTGCTCCAATGTGGCGTTTTCTCCCTCCGGATCACTCATTGCGGCAGGTCGCGAAGACGGTTCCGTCACACTTCAATCGATGCTGGATGAAGAACCCTTCTTTCAGGAATTGCATTTTAATGACCGAGTTAAATCTTTGGCGTTCTCTCCGGACGGCCAGAAGCTGGCGATCGGCAAAGCCGACGGAGCGGTCACGGTCATTCCACTGGGGGCGATGCTCCTGAAGACAGAGCTCAAGCTTTCCGAGCTGTTGACAGATATGGAAGCAAACCCGGCCACTCTGAACAACAGTTCGGTTCAAGGCGAACCGTTTCTGGTCCGCTCAACACCGGTCCTGCAGAACGGCAGGGTTCCGGCTGGCACCAGCCAGGTGCGGCTGGAATTCAGTGAAGCCCTGAAAATGACAGGCTTCATGGACAACTTTTCGTTAAACATCAAACGGCTCGATGCGAACGATCATGCGGCCGGTGTGATCCATCCTACAAACGTATCCCTGAACGGAAACACCGTCGTTCTCTCCTTTCCCGCGGCGACTTTGCATACAGACTGGGAAGAACAGTCGCAGGATCTGACAGGAAGAACATGGAAGGTCGGTGATGCCCATGTCGCCTCTCTCTGCTTTGACGGCAATGGATCCAGCCTTGTCGTGGCTGATCAAAACGGACACATTCAGAACCTGATCGGTCTGGCCGACACAAATACATCGGAGATTGCAACAGACGTCGAGGGCTTTGTTGCAGCAGACAACGGAAAACTGGCGATTCTAAAAAGAGACTTCAGTTCCAGCCTGGTCGATCTGAATGTCAGTGATAAAAACAAGATGGTCGAAGTGAAGTTTGCCAGTCACCGGCTGCAAGTAATGAGGTACGGTTTCTCCGATAACGGGGAACAACTCTACTTTCTGAGTGGTGACGAAAGCGATCCTGACGCCGTCTTGCTCCGCTGGCAGGGATCAGCGACCAAGCCGGAGGTCGTCTGGAAACCGGCTCCTCAGGAAAGCCTGCGGCATTACCTGGGGTGTTTTGAAAGCCGCTGGCTGGTTCTGGAAACTCTGCCAAGAGAGCAGCCGAGCAATGCACCGGGGGCCAAAGCTGACATCGTGGTTGTCGACCTCAAAGACAACAAGGAAGTCAGTCGCGTGAGCGGCCTTGTATCGGTCTGGTTGGCGATCTCAAGCGACGGCCGGTTTCTGATCAGAAGCACTCATGATGGAATCTACTTCCATGATCTGCGGCGTGGCACCGTTACCGCGACACTGCCAAACAGTAAGCCTACAGCGAATGCGATCGCGATTTCAGCGGACGGCAGCAAGGTTGCCATCGCTTACTCCGAACGCATTCTGCGAATCTACCGAACATCTGACGCTGCTCTGGTTCAGGAATTGAAACTGCAGGGCGGAGCCATATCCGATCTTGCCTGGACCCCGGACGGAAGAACGCTGGTCACCGTCAGCTTTGACGGTTTTCTGCGTTGCTGGAGCAGCGAACTTCTGGAGCTAACCGCGTTGTTTCGTCTGCCCACGGAAGATCCCAGCAAAATGGCAATTACTGAAAACGGTCGAGCGGCCATCATCCTCGACAGAAACGCCCGACTCTATCGAGTCCAGGCCTACTGAGTTCAGGCGTAGCATCCTCTCGAAGTTTAGACACGGGAGGCAATGTGGACAGAAATCGTTTTTACCATAGCCCGATCGGAGACAATCTGAGCTCCCGAATCCAATCGCTGTCTGAACTCATCGATTTCCGGGATGCACGTTGCTCCCCCGATGAGACGCGGCTTTGCTGCAGCGATGCTTGCTCATGGTAAGGGCTTCTCGAGGAACTCTTTCGCGAGTCTGACTGTTCATCACTTCGCAAACGCTCAAGAAATGGTCCCAGCGGATGTGACGTGGACTTATTCAGACCTGCATCACCCCGCTGGGGGCCACTCTCTCAGCCGCGGAAGATTCCACGTTCTTCAGGCCTCATTCGTATTCTGAGCCGCAGAGGCTGTTCTACGACGACGCAGATGTCTGACGCCGCCGGCGAATGCTGCAAGGCCCAGAGCGGCGAATGTGCCGGGTTCCGGAACCGCAGCGGACGTGATACTGATCGTGCCGGACCCGCTGAATGACAACGGAGCAATCGAAAGGGCCGTGAAGTTGTCATCCAGAAACAGCGAACTGTCCGCCAATGGGTCGTACAGCGGATCTGACGGAGTGAGTGGATTCGTGTTAATCAGCGAGATCGTAAACTGATCGCCAATGGCGTTCAGGGGACTTCCACTGTTATGCACCAGCTCCAGACGAGCCAGCAGTTGCTTTGTCGTTCCCAACGTGATGGCGGTTGGCCCGGGCGAGGCAATGGAATCGCCGCCCAGAAGTCTTGTAGGATCCACGGTATCCCGAGCCGCAAAAAAATTTAATGGGTCTATGTGCGGGGAAAACACGTAATCCGGCTCCCCCTGTTCAGAGGCCAGCTGGGACGAACTGAACTCCAGAGCGCCATTGGTCGCACTGCCGGTAATCTTGAACTCATACGCTGCGGAAGAAAGCGAATCCGTTCCCGTGGAACTGATCCACACATCCACAAACCCGGTTCCGCCGGCGGCAATGGAAGCATTTCCCACTTCCACAATCACACCCCCCAACGCGGCCTGCGACACGCTGCAAAACACAAAAACACGGAACGCCGTTCTTAAAAAAGACATCTTGAACATGACAAATCGTTTTTCGTTGACTGAGAGAGATAACGAAGCCCTGAACACTCCTTACGTCAGCCTCGAGAGGCTGCGGAACGGACGCGGTTCGTCCGTTCCTTTCCTGAGTTGAAGCGGCTCCGAACGACGTGTCCAGAGCCGCACACCGAACCAAATCCCGCCGTTAGTCGTCCAGCAGGCTGCGAAGCGCGAGTAGAAGGTTCTTACCGCGTTGTTGCGTCGTGTAGAGACGATCCGTGGCGTTCACGGTGCCGTTGCCGTCCAGGTCGCCGTCCAGGTTCGTGCCGCTGCGGCCGACCTGTGCAGTCACCAGATTGGTGTCCAGCACATCCACAACCTTATCCCCGTTGGCATCGCCAAACAGTCGATAGAACTCGAACGCCTGATCCACAGCATCCGTGAAGTCCCCATCCTGATTCATATCCAGTCGCACGCGATAGAACCCGTTTCCGGCATCGCGAAGACCGCCAATTCCCGTGGCTCCGAAATCCAGCTTGAGCTTATTGGACGACTGAGTCATACCGAAGCCCGTCACCGCAGTTCCGGTACCAGCCGTCACGTCAGTCGCATTAAGCCCAAATTTTTCGACCGCGATGTTTCCTGACAACAGGGCGGACGGATCACCGGAGAACAGCAGATCCAGATAACGCACGTACGACCGCTGATTGGCGGAGTTCTGCACATCGATTCCGGTCGCCGTTAGTATGGCCGGTGCCGAGAAGCTGACGGTCACAGACACGTCACCAGTGACGGGAGCGGCCTCGACATTTCCAGAACCATCCTTGCCACGACTATAGAAGCGGTAAGTATGACTGATCCCGTCAGCAAGTCCCTGATAAGTCAGCGAACCGGTGAACTGGCCGGCGGTCGATGTTGCTACGGCACTGGCCGTGCCAACAAGCACCGCAGCATTGCTATCCACAACCACGTACACATCAAACTGTGTCATGATGGCCCCGCTGAGCTTGCTGCCGGCCATCTGCAGATTGAACAGTCCGGAAGAAACAAACGGAGCCGCCGTCACCTGACTGCTCGGAGGAACCACATCGCCAATGCGAGTGTAGGTGTCCGAACTCGTTTTCACTTCCACATTCCCGGCCGCATCGCGAGCGATACTGCGGAACCAGTACGTGGTGTTGGCAGCCCCTGTAAATGTGGTCGATGGAGTCGCCGCCGTCACAGTCGCAAACTTAATGAACGAACTGCCCGTCGAGTAATACAGATCGTAATCCGCAATGCCCGAAGCCCCGACGCCAGAGTCTGTCCCGGTCACGGCCACCGTAAACGACGCCGATGTGGAAGTGGCTGGCAACGCCGTCACGCGGCTCGATGGTGGCGTCACGTCTTCCTGCACGTCCGTCACACTGATCGTGAAGATCTTGTCATAAGTCAGGCCGCCCTGATCGGTCACTTGAACACGAACCGAGTAGCTGCTCTTTGTCTCATAATCAAACACAGCCGCCGTCTTCAGCGTGCTGCCGTCGATCGTGAAACTCGCGTTATCCGTGCTGCCTGTCCCGGCGATAAAGCTGTACGTGAACGTATTACCGCTGTCCGCATCTGTCGTCGAGAAACTGCCAACAGTCGTTCCTATCGCCGAGTTCTCTGCCACAGAGCTGCTCGACAGATTGATCTCCGTCGGTGCCTCGTTGACATTCGTCACGCTGATCGTGAACACCTTGTCGTAGAACAAGCCACCCTGATCGGTGACACGAACAAGAACCGAGTAACTGCTCTTTGTCTCATAATCAAACACAGCCGCCGTCTTCAGTGTGCTGCCGTCGATCGTGAAACTCGCATTATCCGTGCTGCCTGTGCCAGCGATAAAGCTGTACGTGAACGTATTACCGCTGTCCGCATCTGTCGTCGAGAAACTGCCAACAGTCGTTACTATCGCCGAATTCTCTGCCGCAGAACTGTTCGACAGATTGATCTCCGTCGGTGCTTCGTTGACATTCGTCACATTGATCGTGAAAGCCTTGTCGTAAGTCAGGCCGCCCTGATCGGTGACTCGAACACGAACCGAGTAACTGCTCTTTGTCTCATAATCAAAAACAGCCGCCGTCTTCAGTGTGCTGCCGTCGATCGTAAAACTCGCATTATCCGTGCTGCCTGTGCCAGCGATAAAGCTGTACGTAAACGTATTACCGCTGTCCGCATCTGTCGTCGAGAAACTGCCAACGGTTGCACCGATCGCCAGATTCTCAGCCACAGAACTGTTCGACAGATTGATCTCCGTCGGTGCTTCGTTGACATTCGTCACATTGATCGTGAAAGCCTTGTCGTAAGTCAGGCCGCCCTGATCGGTCACTTGAACACGAATTGAGTAACTGCTCTTTGTCTCATAATCAAAAACAGCCGCTGTCTTCAGCGTGCTGCCGTTGATCGTGAAGCTCGCGTTATCCGTGCTGCCTGTGCCAGCGATCAGGCTGTACGTGAACGTATTACCGCTGTCCGGGTCTGTCGTCGAGAAGTTGCCAACAGTTGTACCAATCGCCGAATTTTCAACAACAGAACTGCTCGACAGATTAACGTTGGTCGGAGCATCATTCACCGCTGCCACATTGATTGTGATCGTCTGTACTGCGGATGTCAGTGTTCCGTCAGAGACCTGATACTGGAAGGTGACCGTCCCGTTGAAGTTTTCTGTCGGGTTCAGGTAAGTGAAAGTCCCATTACTGTTCAGCGTCAGACCCGCCAGTGGACCACCCACCTGACTGTAGCTCAGACCGGCATCTGCTGTTTCCGCATCAGACACAGAACTGTAAAGGTCGCTACTCAGCAAAACGTCTTCATCCGCTGTGAGGCTCCCAGTTGTTGCCACTGGCGTGTCGTTCACCGCCGTGATATTCACGGTCAGGGTCTTGGTATCACTCAGGCTGCCGTCGCTGGCGGTGACACTGAAGTTGTCCACGTCGTTACTCGGTAACCCGTTGATCGCCGTCGCATTCGGAGCGTAGCTGTATGCCCCCGTCGCCACCGTGACCGTCAGCGTCCCGTACGTTCCAACCCTGCTGATCGTCCCGCCATTTAGCGTGCCGCCGGTGATCCCATAGGTCAGGGTCTGGGCCGGCAGGTCCGCATCCGTGGCACTCAGCGAGCCCGTCTGGGCACTGAACGTATCGGTGGCCGACGTGTCGGTCAGATTGATCGCTGTTGGGCTGGCCAAGATCGGGCTCATGTCCGTCTGATACCGCTGCGCATTCACGCCATAGCCGCTGCCGTCCTGACGATAGCTGCTCCACGTGACGACGAAGTCCCCGTCCGCGTCCATCGCCACTGTTGAGAACCTCTGGCTGCTCGTCGTGTACGTGTTGACCCGGAACTCGCCCCCCTGCGCGACTCCCGCCGCGTTGTAACGCTGCGCATACACGCCATAGCCGCTGCCGTCCTGAAAACTGGTCCACGTGACGACGAAGTCCCCGTCCGCGTCCATCGCCACCACTGTTGAGAGGTACTGGTTGCTCGTCGTGTACGTGTTGACCCGGAACTCGCCCCCCTGCGCGACTCCCGCCGCGTTGTAACGCTGCGCATACACGCCATAGCCGCTGCCGTCCTGACCATAGCTACTCCACGTGACGACGAAGTCCCCGTCCGCGTCCAGCGCCACTGTTGAGTACGCCTGCCTGTTCGCGGTGGTGGTGTTGACCCGGAACTCGCTCCCCTGCGCCACTCCCGCCGCGTTGTAACGCTGCGCATACACGCCCGAGAGGCTGCCGTCCTGACCATGGCTGCTCCACGTAACGACGTAGTTGCCGTTCGCGGCCATTGCTATGGAACCACCCATCTCGTTCGTCCGCTGCGAACTCGCCGTGTACGTGTTGACCAAGGTTTCCGGTCCGACCGCTGACGCCGACAGCAATTGCCGCGATTCGAGACGTTCCACAGAATAGGCCGCGGGGTGACTCGACTGCGACGGACGCCGCGTGCGTCGCACAGTGGCCGAACAGAGCGCGGGTCGACTTGACCGCGACGAACGCCGCGTGCTTCGCGTGCTTGGCACATTCGCCAAGGGACTCAGACGACGCTTCAAACCAGACAGCCAGAAAGAGAGGGACATGGTGATCTCTTATCCAGGCGACGCAAGTCGCGGTGAAAAGTAGGGAAAGATTCAGCGTTCAGGATTCAATGTGAGCCGGGGATTCCGGAATCACGTTTTCCGGACGAAGCCAGTACGAAAACTCAGGGGCGGTGAATGCCTGACGAACGGCGTCGTCGGACAGGTTGAGCAGGTTCGCGTTCCTTACCCCCGGCAGGAACTGCACGTCGTAGATCTCAGTGCAACCGGCGGTGAACTCGAACGTCCCCACCAGTTGGCCGGTCGGCAGATCGACCACCGCCAGACCACTCATCAGTCGCTGATGCCGTTGCTGGACGGGTAGCCCGCCGAAGATGTGCTTCTCACGAATCTGGCAGAGTCCGACCACGGCGAACCGCCCGATCAGACACAAACCACGCAGATAGGCGGGGAGCGTACAAACCACGCCCGCCGTCCCCGACGCCGGATCGAAGCAGAGCAACTCGCCCGCGCCCGAGTTCAACAGCCACAGCCGCCCCTGATGCCAACGCGGCGAATGGGGCATCGTCAGACCTCGCAGTAACACCGCCCCGGTCTCGACATCCAGCAGCACGCCGCCGGTCGCCTTGTTCGCACGCCAGCCGCCGACGGTGTCGGTCTCACCCAGCGCGGTGACGTATTTCGGCTTCCCGTCGACCAGCGCCAAACCATTCAGATGGCAGCGGTCCTCGGGTACGATTTCCGAAATGAACGGCGGCTGCCAGCGGGGCACGAACGAAAAGTCTTTGCTCAACGCCGACAGGCACGAGAACCGCGAGTTCACAAACCACAGTCCGTCAGTACCGAATGCCAGGTCATGCACGTTCACATCGCCGGTGTGATACGTCGCTCGCGGCAGGTAGAGCGCGTCGTACCGCCCCGGCTCACCGGGCAGCAGGTCGGGAGCCAGCAGCGGCGCATTGGACAGCAGCGTGATCTCATGCCGGGTTGCCAGCGCCAGTTTCCCCGGAGCGACTGCCAGCCCCATCGGCTTCGTGAACTGCCGCATTAACAGCGATGGCTGCGATCCACGCCAGCCGAGCACAGCCAGCTTGCCGGCCTGATAGGTTGTCAGTGCCAGAGAACCCGCCAGTTCAGACAGCCACCGATCAAACGGTTCCGAACTGCGGCACTCAATCCGCACAGCGGCAGCAAAGCGTGCACCATCCTGATCGTCAGGCGGTCCCGGGCGGGACGACAGTTCCAGAACTTCTGTGTTTGTTGTCATGGAGATTCTTTGCTCGTTTTCCAGGGTCTTTTTTTATGGTGTGACGTTGTGAGCTGCTGCGTGAAGTGAATGGCCTGTCGACTGAGTCTTCAAAGAATGAAACGGCAGTGGTCGGCGTTGCCCCTTTGCAGCAGGAGCAACGCCAATCCACCGTGCAGGCCTCATCCACAGCGAGGCCGTGATCACTTCGAATTGACTGACACCGTTCATGCTGGACAAATCGCCCCACACTTCGCACACCAAAGCCAACACCGCGGCCGCCTGTTTTGGCACCTCGTAAATTGGCCCAAACGGGACAGAAACCAAAAGACCATCACGTCCTCCAGAACCGCCCGATACGGTCACGTTTTTCTGACACCAATAAAGCGCTACGAGAGGTGAGAACGGCGACATAGTTTTTGGAAAGATTTTTCACACTCGCGGAAAGTTTCATTTCCGGAATAAGCAGCCGAATCTTCACGGTGTTTAATGGCAGCAAAAAGAGCACATGCAGGGATAAATCCAGACCCCCCAGGATCTTGAATGGCTTGAGCGAAACCAGCTCTGAAAATCCGCTGACCCGCTGGAGAGGCGACATGGTTCAGCTGCTACGAACCGACTCTGTCGCGGCATCCGGATCTCTCATGACGCAGAGAGTCCCGCTCGCCTGTCCTGTGCTAACGTTCGCAACAGGGTATGGCCGCCCGTAACGCGAGCGCAGAAGCTTGCAGTCTTGCTTTGTGGTTCAGGGTTTGGAATCGTGGGCTCGGGTGGTTAGGCAACCACGTTCCAGCAGCAGGAAAGGCGACCCTAAGAACGGCAGTGCCTCGTGAGTCGAAGTGGATGCAGACTGCTCTGCTCTCAGCAGCCGGAGGACGAAGTTTAAGCGAGTTGCCTTAAGGGCGTGGCGTATTGGGCAAGTGATCGTCGCACTAGTGGCACGATCGGCTCACGACAAACTTTCACAGTGCCATCATAATGCCCGATTCCCTGATCAGGCCGGTCGCTCAAAGTCGATTCTGAGCATCACCGGCGACGCGGAGGACTTCAGCGAGGCACGTTTTGCCTTCACTGACTCTTTCAAATCCTGACTCAATCAGAGTTCGCATGCCAGCTTTTGTGGCGGCTTCTGAAATCTCCTGAGAGGACGCGTGTTCGAGACAAAGCTTGCGAATGGCGGCATCCGTCTGCAGAAGTTCGAGTACCGGAAGTCGGCCCTTGAAACCCTTGCCCTGACATTCCCGGCATCCTCCCGGTTCATAGATGGTTGCACCTTGCGGCAGAATGACGTTCTCTTCGCCCGGCATCACCTGTGTACTTTTTCTGCACAGAGGACAGAGTCGGCGGACCAGACGCTGAGCAGCGGCGGCCACTAAAGTACTGGCCACCAGATATGGTTCAATTTCCATTTCCATCAAACGAGTAAACGCACCGGCTGCATCATTGGTATGGAGTGACGCCAAAACAAGGTGTCCGGTCAACGCAGCTTCGATCGCATGTCGTGCGGTGGTCTGATCGCGAATTTCTCCCAGCAGAATCACGTCCGGATCGTGTCGCAGAATACTTCGCAATCCTCTGGCGAAGGTCAGCCCGGTCCCCTCATTGATCTGAATCTGATGAACGCCCGGCAGCGAGTATTCAACGGGATCTTCAATGGTGATGATCTTCGCATCAGGACGCGTGGCACGAATCTCTGCCAGCAGATGATAGAGCGTTGTGGTCTTGCCGCTGCCGGTCGGACCAGTGACCAGAATGATTCCGTTGGTGCGGTTGATAATCTGCTGCCACTGCCGGGCCATATGGGTTGGCAGTTCCAGTTGAGCCAGTCCCCATTGACTGCGTCCTTTGCGAAGCAGACGCAGCACCACGCTTTCCCCATGGATCATAGGAATCGTCGAGACACGCACATCCACTTCTTCACGAGAAGCCTGAAAGCGAATTCGACCGTCCTGCGGCAAACGCTTTTCGGCAATGTTCAGCATCGCCATAATTTTAAGTCGACTGACGATGGCGGCGTGAAAGCGATCCATCTCGCGGGAAACGATCTGGTCCAGCATCAGTCCATCGACGCGATAACGCACACCGAATCCATGCTGCGACGGTTCGAGATGAATATCACTTGCTCCTGAAGCAATCGCATCGCTCAGAAGTTCGTTGACCAGCCTGACAATCGAAGACTCGTTCGCGAGGCTGTTTTCGTCGTCGCCCTCAGTGACGGCATCTGCTGGACGGCTGTCATCATCCAGCATGCCTTCCAGAGTTCCCCCGGCAATACCAAGTCGGTCTTTCAGAAGGTTGCGGATCTGGTTCGTTTCAGCCAGAGCCAGTTCAACATCCAGTCCGGTGGCCTGTTCAACTTCCTGGCCCAGAGATTCGACGCACGGATTGCTGACGGCAATTGTGACACAGTCTCCGTTCAGTTCCACCGGGATCGCCTGATGACGAAACAGGATGGACGGAGAGATCATCCGCATCAGTGAATCAACAATCTCAATTGTCGACAGATCCACGAAGGGCAGAGCCAGGTGTTCGGCGATGGCCATCAGAAACTGTCGTTCTGAAGTGGCCGGATTCCGCAGGATGGCTTCAATCACATTCCGGGAATCCAGCCCCTGAAAGGATTGCACTTCGCTCGCGGGGACGAATCCCCGGTCGACCGCGATTCTGACCAGTGGAGACAACTGAAACATTGATTCGTTCTCGGGCACATCTTACGCATGCGGAAATCCCACAGAGAGGCACTAACAAAACCGGGACAGGCCCCCGCCCGATGCTGACTTGAGAGCGTCGTCTTGTTTGCTCAGGAGCCAGTCCCCGGTTTTGTTGGGTGTTCTTAGAGAACTTAGGTCGACAATAAGAGGTGTCAATCAGTGTTTTGATGCATCAGGCCTCAATTTGCCCGCGACTCGGAGTAAGGGTGTTCTGCTCGCACTGAGCCGACCAGAGCTAAGCCGGCAAGGCAGGAAAACATATGTCGACAACTGGCATCATTTGTTGTGGCTTTTGTTGCTCAGGAGCCTCGTGAAAAACAGTTCGCGATCACACAAACAGGCTGCGAGGGGAAGTCCTCGAACACATCACGTGGAAATTTAAGAGTGGCAGACGGAGATCCGTTTTTTCCCGTGCGACGGGCTCCGGAATCGCAGGTGGGGATTCCCCAGGTCGATCATTCGAAAGCCGCTATGGCACGGCGGATTACGCAACTCGCAACACGAATGGAATGTGCCTTGCCTCTGTTGGTCTGACAAGGAATTGAAACAGCAGACACGGAGACTGGGCACCATGACAACTTTCACCTACGAAGCAATTGATCTGACCGGCAATCGAGTTCAGGGAGCATTGGATGCTGTTTCTCGACGTGCAGTGACTCGTCAGTTGTCACAGAAATCTCTGACGCCTGTTTCCATTGCCGAGCAGACCACTGCCAGCGGTGTCTTTTCCGATCGCGTTCCTCGATCTGTGATTTGTGCCTTCTATGGTAAGCTGGCCACACTGCTGAAGGCCGGCATGCCACTGGCACAGTCTCTGAGGCTGATCGGCGACGTGACCTCCAATCCTCGTTTTGCCGAAATCCTGCGAGTTATTCACGCGGAAGTGATTGACGGTCGCAGCTTTGCAGAATGCATGGCCGACTATCCGGGCATGTTTGAGCAGCCTGAAATTGCCATCGTTCGTGCGAGCCTTGAAGGTGCGTTTCTGCCTGATGCTCTGAAGGAACTGGAAACTCTGACGCAGCGACAACTGGACCTGCGATCCCGAGTGCTGGGAGCGTTGAGCTATCCGGGTTTCCTGATTGCCGTCAGCAGCCTGATGTTTCTGGTGCTGACGACACTTTTCGTTCCGAAATTCGAGCCGATGTTCTCCGGCCTGCGTGAACGTGGACAATTACCCGTATTGACCGAGATCATGCTGACCGGAAGCCTGTGGTTGCGGGATAACCTCCGGATCTTCGCTGGGGTGTCCTTTGCTGCGGTCTGCGGACTGGTCGTCGGTCTGCGAAAACCCGGTTTTCGCCGTCGTTTTCTGACATTGTGCCTCTCGCTTCCGATCCTGAAAGGTCTGAGCCTGTTGATCTCAATGGGAAGATTTTCGCGGTTGCTCAGCACGCTGCTGAGAAACGGAATTACGTTGGACAAGGGACTGGCTTTGTGTGCCGGTGCGAGTGGAAGTCCGGCATTGGACGATGTAGTGCTGGACTGTGCTCTGCAGATTCGCAAGGGGACCAGCTTTGCTCAGGTGCTGCGATCTGTGAAATGGATTCCCATAGAGTACCGCGAGTTGGTGTACATCGGAGAACGCACGAATCGCCTGGACGAAATTCTGGCGGGTGCGGCTGACTCACTGGAGTCACAGATTCAAAACCGGCTGGATGCCATGCTGAAGCTGCTTGAGCCTGCTCTGCTCGTCGTCATGGGAAGCGTCGTCGCATTGTTTGTGTTTGCTTTTGTCATTCCGATCCTGCGATCTTCAAGCATTGTTGGCCAGTGATCATCGGATCTTTGAATCAAAGCGTTTTTGCAGTGTACTCAGTGGAGTAGAGATCTATGGTGAACTATCACTCAGCACGATGCCGTCAACGAAGCCGGGCCGGGAAACCATCGCGACGAGCCGGTTTTACGCTGGTCGAAGTTCTGTTAGTCCTGGCCATTCTCGGGGCGATCGCAGCGATGGTCGTTCCTGACCTCCTGAGCCGTCAGAACAAAGCTCAGTCTGATTCTGTCCTGATTTCAATCAAGGCCACGGAGCAGGCTCTGAAGATGTATGCCATTGATCATGGCGGTAAGTGGCCCAAGTCTGATGTCGCCATCAAAACCCTGCTTGAAGCGCAGGGCTCGGATCCGCAATGGAGCGGACCTTATCTGGAGTCATCGCCGATCGACCCGTGGGGCTATGAGCTGCGATGTCGTCAGTCCAAAGATTCCGGACCTCGACTCAAGGTCTATTCAGTGGGTCCGGACGGAAAAGAAAGCACTGATGACGACGTGTTTGAGAAAGCCGTGGCGCGGAGATCCGGGGCTGGAAAATGAAACGACTTGCAAACATGGCTGATAAAGATGCGATCGTATCCGGTTCCGGATTCACGCTCATGGAAATGCTGTTGGTCCTTGGAATCCTGAGTTTGATTTCCGCGGTGACATTTCCAGCGTTGTGGAGCTGGCTGGAACAAAATCAATTAAGCCAGTCTGTGGAATCATTCGTACTGACTCTCAGTCGTGCGTCAGCTCAGGCTGCTAACGAAGGAATTCCTCACGCTGTTGAGTTCCTGCCCAACGGACAAAGATACAGAACCGTTCGTCTCGACTCACAATTCGATCAGGATGTCGAAATTTGGGAGACGCTTACGGGCGAATGCATGTTTGAAGTTCCTGAACAGAAGCATCAGCCACTTCCTCGCGGTGAGGCGAACAACAGTTGCCGTCTATGGTTCCATGCGGACGGTCGCTGTACGTCATACTCTCTCGAAATTCGCAGCGGCAAGCGTCGGCGAATTGTTGATCTGGAAGGAACCACGGGGCAGGCGAGGATCCGACAGGAATCATCATGAAACGGCTTTTGACAATACCTTTCCGCACTGAGCAGGGCGGGCGTACTGGTTCAATTCTGCTGGAGGTTTCGGTCGCGGCGTTCGTGCTGGCGATTGCTGTCGCAGGGTCATCTCAGTATCTGACCACCGCCCTGAACTCTTCAGAGAAGACACAGCGGATCACTCGAGCGGCTTTGATGTGCGAGTCCAGGATTGCAGAAGCTCTTGCGGAGAAAAGCTCTGCTGTCACGTCGGAAGAAGGAGTCTTTGAAACCGATCGCGACTGGCGATGGCAGCAAATGGTCGAGAGTGGACCTTTTTCTTCCGTCGGCAGAATTACGGTTCTGGTCTTTTTTTCAACAGACAAAAAGCCGGTCTGCTCGCTCACTCGACTCTTTCCGATCGCAAAGGAAAAGTCTGATTTAAAGGCTGGCAACTCACGATGAAACGAAGAATCTTCAGCCGTGTAACACTTCCCGGATTTCCATATCGTGCTCACTCATCCGGAGGGATGACTCTTCTGGAAGTTCTGCTGTCCATTGCCATCATTGGTGTCATTGTCACCCTGTTCTCGGAAACCTTGTTTCAGTTTGCAAAACTCAAGGAGCAAGGGCAATCGGAAGCTATGGATTGTCTTTCCGGACCGCAGATCATCGCTGAGATACAGGATGTCTTGTTGCGAATCCGCAAGTGTCCGGATCCTGCCAGATCCGTCGTGCGTAAGGAGTCCGTTGATCGAAGTTCGGAAGTCGCCGTCAAAGATGAAAAGCAGACGGAACTGCTGCCCGGCCTGCTCTGCGGGAATTCAGAGGAACTGTGCGTCGTTGCTGCGGATGTAGCCGGAATCATGCCCCAATGGATCGAATTCTGTAACGGCAACGTTGCCGAATCAGGAACCAGCCTGTTGAGCAAGCTCAGCGGACTACGAGGTTCTGTGAACCGGAACCTGTTGCAGGAGCCGGTCGTGATGGAGGCCCCTCGACTACAGAAATCATCAGCTTTCTCCGGGTCGTCCGCAGAGGTCAAAGTCCGTAAGTTGACTCAGTCAACGCTGCAACTCAGTTTTGAATTCTATGACGGCATTAACTGGAAGAGGGAGTGGGATTCTGTGTTGACGCAGTCGCTGCCCAGAGCAATCCGCGTCACGATTCTGTCACGATCCAAAACGCAAACAAACGCTGTTTCAAAACAACATGTCAGCACACTCCTGCTGGATAACCCGAGTGAAGGATAGCGGGATTGTCCCATCGACTTTGGAGAACATCGTGAAGCGATCATCTTTTTTCGGATCGTGCGACATTGCTGTCACACAGTTTGCGGTCGCAGCCATTCATGCGTTGACCAGCATGTTCGTGGAACGTCTAAGGTCTCTCAATCATTCCGGACTGCCTGTAAGACTTTCTCCGCGGCTCAAAACTCTGACTTATGCTCCCACCGGGGCACTTCCCATGAAACGACGAACCGACAAATCAGGGTCCGACAGACTTCGAAAGGGCATACTGCTCCCGATCGCGGCGGTCATTGCCGTGCTCTGGACCTTGTCGGCCTATCAGTTTTCTGAGCAATTGCTGTGTCAACTTTCTCTGGCCGTTCGAACTCGTAATGAAATCGCAGCTCGAACCTGCTTAGCTTCTGCCACGACGTGGCTGACTGCGTTTCCTGAGTCCACCGCATGGTCCTCCAGCAACACAGTGAACGATCCGAAATTGTTCAGCAATATCAGCGAGGGCACAGAACTGGCTCCGATGACGTACTCAGTCGTATCGCCGGTGTTCGTACAGGGCCCCGGGGCAGGGCAGTCCTTTCGTTTCGGACTTGAAGATGAGTCCTCAAAACTTGACATCAACTGGCTGGCTCGCGAGTCCAAAGATGGTCGAGCACAGCTGATGCATTTGCCCGATATGACTCTTGCACTGGCGGACAGTCTCCTTGACTGGATTGATTCCGATGACACACCCCGCGAATTCGGTGCAGAACGAAACTATTATTTTTCACGAGGTGATGCCGTCCTGCCGCCCAACGAGGAGGTTCAGGATCTCTCCGAGCTTCTGAATGTTCGTGGCGTCACGCGTGAAATGCTTTTTGGGGTACAGACCGGATTCGATTCTTCGGTCCCCAATTATGATCCGAAGCAAAAGTCACGAGTCGCTCTCCCGACGTCTGACGAAGCCATGGGTTGGGCTCGATTTCTGACTACCTATGCCGGTGAAGCCGCAGTGCAGGAATCGGATCGCGTGATCGTCAACTCTCCAAAGCTTCCTGAACTCCACGAGGAACTCAAGAAGCAACTGGGCGAAGACGGCGCGAAGTTTATTGTGGCCGTCAGACTGGCAGGAATTCTGGAGCGGCCGGCTGGTGCTCAAAAGAAGCGGTCGGAAAAGTCGGTGAAAAGTCGACTTGATGACCAGCTTCGCGGAAAGGCTGCGTTACCCGATCCGTCAGAGGGAGACTCGATGGTTGCCGGACTGGATTTGACTCGAGCTCCGCAATATGAAATTCATAGTCTCTTTGATCTCATTGGGACCAATGTTCGCATCGTGATTGGCGGGAAGGATGAAGTCCTGACAAGTCCCTGGAAGGCAACGGGGAACGGAGCCGAAGCAGCCCTGACACTGCTGGACAAAGCACTCGATACACGCCCCACAAAAGTGTTGCGCGGACGGCTGAACGTCAACACGGCTCCGCGAGAACTGCTGAAAGGGCTGCCGGAGCTTTCGGAAGCCGGGCTGAATAAAATACTGGAAACTCGTGACCGGCAACTCGGTCAACAATCCGGCAATGGCCCTGCCAGTCTGTGGCTGATCTCCGAAGGTGTTCTCACCATCGAAGAAATCCGTCGTCTGGCCCCGTTTTTGACAGACCGCGGAAGTGTTTTCACCGGGACCATTTGCGCGTATTCACCTCAACAGGGCGCCGTTTATCGCAGAAAAGTCACGATCGACGGAACGGCTTCGCCACCCGTGGTGAGCAGGCGACTCAATCTTCCGCCCGGTGACGCATCATTCCGTGCAGCATTGCAGAAGTCCGTTGGTGGAGGATGAAATCACGCTGTAAATTCTCCGTGCCGTTTGCAGCTCTCAGTGAGCAGTTCTGTGGGTCATCCATCACACCGGAATCATTTCCATCTCAACGACCATTGCAACTTGCCGTCGCGTTCCTGTTATCTGAGCAGCAGTTATGAATAAGTCTTTCAATCATCTTCGACGGCTCTGGTCCAGACTACGTAAGCCTGGTTCGTCGAGAACGTGGTTGCTGTTTCTGCCGGGTCGAGCAGATTGCCATATGGTTCATGCAGAGCAACGTGGCGGCCAACTCTTGATCCGGCAATTTGTAACCGTTCCTGCAGAGGAGCTGGACGAAGCCACGCGTTTGCCAATAGCCGCCATCCTTGAAACTCACTTGCGGCGATTTCAGATATCAAATCCCAAAGCGGCCGTTCTGCTTCCGCGAAATTGTCTTTCGTTTGCTCGCGTCCCACTGCCACGAATGTCAGCCAGCGAGGTCCACGAAACGGCCATGATTCAATCCGAAGCCTTGTTTGCAGAATCGACCGGTGAGCAAAGTATTGATTACGTGCTGCTGCCGCAGGAAGATCGGGAACAGTCACTGTTGCTGATTCATGGTGTTGACCGCAACTACCTGGAGCGGATCAAAACCCACCTTCAGGCTTCGCAATTGCAGTGTAGTCTGGTGGCCCCGGCTGCTGCGATCGGGTGCCGCACGGGAATCCATCGAGACGACCGGCTCTCCATACTTGTCGTGATGCCTGACAAAGAGAAAATCGACATCTTTGCTCAGAGTCACGGTTACCTCCTGTCGCACCAGCGTCGTCGCGTCCCTGTTGAATCGACAGAGGACGTCCGGAATTCAGTGATTTCCGGAGAAGTGATGCGAACCATTTCCTGTCTCAGCGTTCCGGGAGTACCTCTGACCGGTCCTGTGATCCGCTTTGCGGCCAATGGTCGAGATTGGACGGCCGTCGCGAAGTCTCTGCAGTTTGAACTGGGTTTGCCGGCAGAAGATACCTCTGTTCTGCCGTCTCCGTGTTCCGGAACAGAATATCCGGAGTTGGAAGCTTACCTTCATGTCATCGCGAACGGAGTTCAGTTTGAATCGTCGGGTGTTTTAAAGTCACCGCTCAATTTTCTGTCACCTCGTACGTGTCTGTCAAAGAAAGAGCGTCGCCGACGCAATCTGATCCGTGGCGGCCTGGTCGCATCGCTTCTCTGCATTTGCCTCAATGTCTGGTCCCGACGTTCCGTGGGCGCAATGGAAGATGAACTGTCTGTCCTCAAGGCAGAACTGGAACAGCTTCAGGAACAGGTGGATGCTGATGCGGATGTGTTTGAAATTCTTGACTTCGTGAAGCTCTGGAAAAATGATCGTGCGGATCTGCAACTGCATTTCTCTATTCTCCAAAAATGCATTCCGGAAACGTCTCGCTGCCAGCTGAGTGATCTGCAGTTTCATCAGCAGCCGGATGATCCGGGAATACTCATTGTTGAAATCAGCGGACTGGCAGATCGTACGGAAACGGTCGTGGAACTCAGTCAGAACATTCTTCGAAATGGTCACTTCCGCCAGAGACCCTGTCAAATCGAACGTACAACTGGATCGGGGAACATGACGGTGAATTTTCGGATCGAGCTGGAACCTCTGACCCCGGAAACTTCTGAAGAGACTGACGAATTCACAGACGAAATGGCAGAAGAAATCACTGGCGAAATCGCTGATGAATCTGCAGACGAAGTCACTGGCGAAGTTAATGATAACGTAACCGGCGAAGCTAACGACAAAGCTGCAGAAGAGGTCACTGATAAAGTTGCTGGCGAAACTGCGGAGAAAGTTACTGACGAGAAGTTCATTGGTGATCCGCATGCTCCGGGCGGGGTGTAATCATGTCATCAAAAAAACTATTAACAATCATTCTTCTGGCCGTCGTGTTGGCTCGACCAATGTGGTCGTTTACGTCGGGAGTTTTCTGGCAGTCGACTGAGGAACTGCAGGCTGAAATCGACGAGACACTGGCAGAGATAGAAGACGCATCAAACACACTGGACGAGGCCAGAATGGCACGGAATGACCTCAAGCCGGTGCTGGAACGATGTCTTCCCGAACCGGAGTCAACAGCGGCGGCGTTGTTTCAGAAGTGGATCTACGAAAGCGCGACAGCAGCGGGTCTTCGAGACACCGTGGCCACGGTAGGCGAATTGGAACGAGAAGGTGACGAGGCACTCTGCGGAACAATCGCCGCGGATATTGTGAGCACTGGAACTCTTTCTGAGATGTCAGTGCTGCTGCATACGATCGCAGAAGACTCCGTCAATCAGCGAGTTCGGGATCTGGAGATCACTCCGCTGGAAGATGGCAGCGGGCTGGCGAAGTTTGAATATCGAGTGGAAGCTTTGACGACACTGAAAGGATCCGGTGCAGCTTTGCCATCGGTGGCGGCGACGCTGAACAGACTTCCCGAAGAGCAGTCAAGGAATTTTCTGCAGCCTCTTTTCCCGAATGTTTTTCCGGCCCCGCCAGCCCCCCCGGCACCGGTGGCAGTTCAGGCGACAACACCGCCGCCAGCTGCTCCGGTTGCTGCTCCGCGACCGCCTATTGCCCCTTCGCCACTGGTGCTTGTGGGAACAGTCATGTCCGGATCTGAAGTGGAAGCCCTGTTTTTTGATCCTGAAGGGGGAGCCACGAGAACTGTCGTGGTCGGCGATGAACTTCAAAGCAAAGATTTCAAGGCTAAGATTATGGCCATTACAAACAACAGTGTGATGTTGCGTATGAGTGCAGGAATCACGGAGATCCGCCTTTCACAGGCATTATCCTCGATTCCTCAATTGCTGTGGAATCCTGAGTTGGTTGTCCCTGCCGGTGGTTAACCTGTGGTGTTTTCGAGCCGTCAGAATTTCCGTTGTCATTGCGTATTGCCTCAGGACTCTGATCTCAATGACTCAAAGATCCCACGTTCTTTGCAGATCATTCCTTTTGATTTCTCTGCTGCCGTTTCTGTCACAGAATCTTTTCGCCGACGAACTCGCGAAAACAGCCACGGTTCAGGAAGCTGCAGACAAACTTGGCGTTGGCATCAATCTTGGGAATATGCTCGATGCACCCAACGAAGGTGACTGGGGTGTTCGATTTGAAAACGAATATGCAGCGATCATTCGCAAAGCCGGATTTCAACACGTCAGGCTGCCGGTAAAATGGTCTGCACATGCTTCAACGAAAGCCCCGTTCAGGATCGACCCCGCTTTTGTTGCGCGAGTTAAAACGGTGATGGCTGTCTGCACAAAGCAGGGTCTTCGCGTGGTGCTCAACATTCATCACTATGATGAAATGCACGTGGCTCCAGGCAAGGAGACGGATCGATTTCTTGCGATCTGGCGTCAGTTGTCGGACTTGTTTGCATCACAACCAGAGACAGTCTACTTCGAAATTCTCAATGAACCGCACGACAATCTGACAACGCAGGAATGGAATAAAATCATTCCGCTTGCTCTCGACATCATCAGGAAAAAGAACCCGAAACGGGCCGTGATTCTGGGAGGCGGAAATTGGAACTCACCGGACGAACTCATCCATCTGAAACTTCCGGCGGAAGATCAGATGCTGATCGCCACAGTTCACTATTATCGACCTCACGAGTTTACCCATCAGGGCGCGGAGTTTCTGGGTGACAAGGCTCCACCAGCGGGAAGAACGTTTCCGTTTAATCAGGCAGAAAGAACTGCGATTGAGGAGGATTTCCAACGGATCGCGGACTGGTCCGTGAAGAATCATCGCCCCGTCTATGTCGGGGAATTCGGTTGCTATCACATCGCCCCCGGCGAAGACCGATTACGCTGGACGCGGACCGTGGCAGGCCTCTGCCAAAAACACAAATTCGGATCTGCCTACTGGGAGTTCTGTTCAGGATTCGGAGCCTGGGATCCCTCGAGCAGGGAATGGCGCAACGAACTTCTTGATGCCATCATCCATCCTTGAACATGCCCCGTTACCTGGATGAATCCCTCAGACAGGTCAATGTGCCACTGGCTCGGACGGAGAATCGGTTTGTGAGCGTTGTTGAGTAATTTGACTTCCGCTGAAGTATTTGGGCCCCTCACGAAGGGCGGCCGTTCTGCGTAACTCGATCATCATTTCTTCCGAACATGAGACATGGTTATGTACCAGCAGCCGCAGAAGCCGCTGTTAAGGTCGTATGAAAAACATCGTTTCTCTGAGAAAGTCTTTGGCACGCACAGGGTCACCGACTCTGTCGTCGATGGCGAGCAACAGCAGATTCAAATCCGGTATGGAACTCTCAGATCGTTTCACGCAAAGCCAAAAATTTCAGAGAAAACTTTCTGCTACCCGATTTTTTTCAATCTCGCCCCAAAAAGACCATTGAAGGATGGAACACCTTTGAGATTCCGACCTGCGAGGGAGACGTGCCGCGAATCGGTTCCCTGGAACCACGTGGTGGGTAAAACCCTTCCCCGGAAATTATTCTGAAACGTGGCTGAATGAATCATCGCTGGACGGATGAGCATTCAGGGTGTCACTCTGAACTGGTTATTGTTGCAAAAAGAATGCACAACGATGGGAGATATTGGCTGTCGAGTTCAGGACTTGTCCAATTCCCACGGACAGGGACGGAATACGGATACCGAGGCAGAGAACAGAACTAAGTTTCCAGAGGTTCAGGAGCCTTGGCTTTGGATGCGATTCCGCACAGATGCAGCACTTTGAGACGTCAAAACCTCGAAGATTTTTGGGAATGTCTATGTCCGGTCCGTTTGAGAAACTTTTCTCTCCAGTAAACATCCTGGGAGTTGATGCGGCACCATTTTCTGCCGGCAACAGAGCTCGACGATGCCGTGTCGAAAAGTTCCGGGCCACCGAACAACTGGAGACGAAGGTTCTGTTGTCAGCCGCAGGCCCAACACTTGATTCGATCAGTGACATAATGATTCAGGAAGATTCGGCGTCATACAATGTCGCACTGACCGGAATAGGCCCTGGCAATGGCAGTACGACGCCGGTCAGGATCTGGGCGAGTTTTCAAAGTGCATCGCTGAGTTGTGGTGTTCGAGTTACGGCAGTCCCATCCAGCACGTCAGCCACACTGACCCTTGAGCCCGCGCGAAATTCATTCGGCACTGGAACAGTCAGCGTCACGGTCGAGAACTTTGGTCCGGATGGAAAACTGGAAACGGCTGCCGATAATCTGACCGTGGTGAAAACATTCAAACTGACAGTGAATCCTGTCAGCTTCCGCATTGATGGAAAAACGCTGGGAATTGAACTCGACAACACCGGGGATGTCGTCAATGTCTCCCGCGACATGGATCTGATGCAGTTCCACCTTTCGAACAGAATCTGGCACGGTACGGACAATGAAAACGTTTCCGGAAACGGCACTTCGGTTCTGCGCGTTTCTGCAGCGGGGCAGTCGTTTCTGACGGGGTTGCAGATTTCAGATGCAGCCCCCAACACTCAGATAGTATTCTCCGGTTCGACGACGCAAAGCATCGCTCAGTCCGTTGTTTTGCAACAGTCGCTGACACCTCGCCCCATCGTGATCAACTCCCCGATCAGGCTGAATGGGACGGCAGGGCTGGAAGCTCGATCCTCAGGAGCCATCGTCGTTAATTCTGTCGGTCGCATCGAATCAACGGACGGCGCGATCATCCTGAATTCGGCCCCCACTAACGGCACGGTTGGTCAATGGGGGAGTGGAGTAAACATCGCCGGTGGATTTGTCGGCACGACTGGCAAGGGATCGATCGCTATCTCCGGTACCGGTAGTTCGACCGCGGGTTCATCGCCGGATGGCGTTGTGATTTCAGCGGGAGCAAAAATCATCGGGGGAACAACGCAGAATGTTGTGATCGTCGGCTCTGGCGGCCACGGCAATCAAATGCCTTCTCGAGGTATTGTCGTGAGTGGAGCAGGGTCAGAAATCGTTGCATCCGGAACAGGACTATCCATTACCGGCACCGGCGGAAATTCTGACACAGGAGAGTTCAACTCCGGAATTCAGCTTGATGGAGGTGGATCGGTCAGAACCGTCGGAGCGGCCTCCATGGACATGGTCGGATTCGGCGGAATCTCCGGCGGCAACTATAATCGCGGAGTGCATGTCTCAGGAGCAAAGAGCAGAGTCGAAACTGTAAACGGATTGCTCTCAATCAAAGGAACCGGGGGAGGACGACTGGGCGCTGGACACAACGTCGGCGTTTTCTGCGATGCGGGAGGACAGGTCAGTGTCCTCGGGACTGGCAATCTGCAAGTCACGGGCAAGGGCGGTTCCGGGAGCGGCGACTTCAATCGAGGTCTGGCAGCCACAGGAAGCTTATCCGGCTTTTACGCGCGCGCAGGCAATATGGTTTTGAATGGCACTGGTGGGGGAATCGGGAACTCGGTATTCAACAGTGGGGTATTTCTCGACGCGGGCAGCCGTGCAACTCTTGAAGGATCAGGCGCTCTGAGTATCATTGGTCGCGGTGGACTCACCAACGGCGATCAGAATCGCGGCGTACTTGTTGCCGGAGAGACGACCGTTGTTTCCAGTTCCGCAGGCACTGTTCAGATCAGTGGGACCGGAGGAGGAATAGGGCTGTCCGCATGGAACTACGGTGTTTCGCTCGAAGCCGGAGCGACAGTTCTGGGATCTCCCGGGGCGCTCAGCAGCATTCTCGGGACAGGCGGAAAGTCGACAGGACTGAACAATCGAGGTGTCGTTTTGACCGGAGAGACAACTCGGATTGCGGGGGACCAGATCAAAATCACCGGCTACTCTGGTGGCACAGGATCAGGGACCATAGCACCTGCGGCAGCTTTACTGGAGAGTGGTGCACAAGTTCTGGCAAATCACGGCAGCATTACGATCATTGCTGACAACCTCGAAATAGCCACGGATTCCTCTGTTGATTCTGGTACCGACGGGACAGTCAACATTGCCCCGTCCAGCACAGGAAGAAAGATCACTCTCGGATCGTCGACCCGCAAAGAGACATCTCTCAATTTGAGTCAGGTTACACTCGACTGCATTACCGCGCACAATCTTTTCTTTGGCAATGAATTCACGGGATCAGTGACGATTGTGGGTGACGTTAATCTCAGGACGTCGCAAAACCTGACCCTCAAGTCTGCAGAAGCGATTCTCGCCGAGGTGGGAAACGTCGTCATTGCAGGCGGACAATTGACGCTCCTTCCCGGCTTGAACAAAGCGATGACCGGCCGTGATCAGGTTTCTCTGGGAAGCAAAACTAATCCGGACATAAACATTTTCACGCTCGTTCCTGATCCGAATCGGCTTAGTCCGGATGCGGCCATTGCTGCTGTCTCAGTGACCGGGCGCCTCGTGCTGAATGACCCGATCCTGCAACTGAATCATGCGGCTGATCTTGAAGCCGGCGGGACATGGCTGCTGATTCAGAATGATGGGACAGATCCCATCGCAGGCCGTTTTCGGAACATGGATACTTCAGGTGGCATCGTTATTGACAACATTACTTTTCGGGTTTCTATGAACGGGGGAGACGGCAATGATGTAACGCTGACCCGTGAGAGTAATAACGCCGTCGGAGATGTTTGGGGGACCACTTCTCCGGATGTCTTTGTGGTGGAGCCATCCACTCCATCAGGCTCAGGAACCTTTAAAGTCTCAAAAAGCGTAGCCGGTCAAGTGCCGATTTATGTCGGCAGCATTTCCCGGGACCTCCCTTTGAATTTGCATGGGATTGCAGGGGATGACGACATCGTGATCAGGGGAACCACCGTCAATGACCTGTTTGTCGTCAGCGGTTCGACCATCCTGCTGAATGGTTTTCCCATCATCATCTCGGGGATCGAGAACGTGATTCTGGCCGGCGGGGCTGGCAATGATCGCTACCAAATCTGCGCTGACCTGCGAACGGGAAATGTTCGTGTTGATGACGTTGCTGGTGATACCGATACACTTGATTTCTCAACAACGACACTGAACCCCGTCTCGCTGAGCCTTGCCGAACTCTCTCCACAGAGAGTCAATGAAAATCTGACACTGCAGTTGAACTCTTCCAGCGGGATTGAAAATCTGCTTGGAGGGGCAAAAGCAGATGTGCTCTACGGCAACAGTCTACCCAACACGATCTCGGGCAATGATGGCGCAGACCGTATGTTTGGAGGCCTCGGCAATGATCTTCTGATCGGAGGCAATGGAAGCGATCAATGCACTGGAGGAGCCGGAGACGACACCTACCTGTTTGCAGCGACACTCGCTGCCGAAGCGGACCAGGTAACAGAGAATACGAATGAAGGCGTCGATACTCTGAACTTTGCAGCCCTGACCACAGGCATCATCGTGAATCTCGGATCGACGTCGGTTCAGCCGGTGCATACGAATCTTACGTTAAAGCTGAATTCCGCAGTTGCCTTTGAGAACCTCATCGGTGGGACCGGTGCTGACACGCTCTTCGGCAACAGTCTGGCCAACACCGTGACGGGTGGTGCGGGGGACGACAAACTCATTGGAGCCACTGGAAACGACTTACTGCTCGGTGGGGCTAACAATGATACCTATGTTTTTGTTCCTACGACCGTAACCGAAGCCGACCAGGTAACAGAGAATGCCAATGATGGAATCGACACGCTGAGCTTTGCGTTTCTGACCACAGACGTCGTGGTAAACCTCGGATCGACTTTAATTCAGTCTGTACATACCAATCGCAAGTTAAAGCTGAATTCCGCAGTCGTCTTTGAGAACATCATCGGTGGCAGCGGTGCTGACACGCTGTTCGGAAACACACTGGAGAACACTCTGAATGGCAATGCCGGAGACGATAAACTCCTTGGTGCAGGTGGCAACGACGTACTGCTCGGTGGAGCCAACAACGACACTTACATTTTTGTTCCGTCCAACGCCGTCGAAGCCGATCAGGTGTCAGAGAATGCGAACGAAGGCATCGATACACTGAACTTCGCCTCTCTGACGACCAGCGTCGTGGTGAATCTTGGTACGACTTCGATTCAGTCGGTGAATTTGAATCGTACGCTGAAACTCAATTCTCTCAGTACATTCGAAAATGCAGTAGGCGGCACTGGCAGCGATACGCTGTTCGGGAATGCTCTGGCCAACCGACTGACGGGTGGTTCCGGCGATAACATTCTTGTCGGCCTGGAGGCGGGTGATATTCTGGAAGCGGGCAGTGGCCGCGACATCCTGATCGGTGGTCAGGGACTGGACGTTCTAAAGGGCGACGCTGGCGATGATATCCTGATCGCCGGAACCACGACGAGCGATACCCGTCTCAGCAATCTCCACACGCTTCGGACACATTGGATTTCCGGCAACGCGTATGCAGATTCGATCTCGAACCTGCGAACTGGCGTTGGCAGTCCGTTGGTTTCATTGAAAGCGAAGTTTAATGTGCTGAACGACGCGGGCGAGCGTGACGTGCTGTACGGTGGAACTGGTACAGACTTGTTCTTCCGAGCAGTCGATGATGTCATTACCGACCTGTTCGCCGGAGAAATCATCGACGTTCTGTAAATATGCCCTCGGCGAGCGACTGGGCGTCAGCCCTCCGTGTGAATTGTTGATCGCAGATTGCGGTCTGCGTTCAGTCAAAAATCTGCAATCTAAAATCATACACACGCAGAGGTGACGCTATACCACTCGCCATCCGTTTGGACGGCCGGATCGGGGTTTCAGATATTCGCCGAAAGGACTCGGGCAGATCATAAAGCATGCCCCGAACTTAGCCCAGACTCCTGAACTGTGAGGAAAATCTGTGGCGGTAAAATTTCTGCCGCGTTTTCAGCGGCGTAGTGTCATACGTCGTTTGGCGGCAGCTTGAAATGTGTCGCTTCGGAAGTCGCTTATAGTTCTTGATGACATGTTCAGCCTGCGTGCAAATCACACGGATGATTCGTAATGGATACGTTCATTCAAGGCCGCGTCGCCGGAGGAATCGCCCATGACTTCAATAACTTGCTGACAGTCATCAATGGTTACGCAGAGATTATTCTCTCCGAGCTCACCTGGGACCATCATTTAACTGAACCGCTGACTCTTATCAATGAGGCCGGGCAGCGTGCAGCCACACTGACTGGCCAGCTCCTGGCCTTCAGCCGCAAGACTATTGTTGAGCCAAAGACACTCAACCTGAAAAGGGTTATTGAACACCGTGGGAAAATGCTAAGGCGATTAATCGGCGAACATCTCGTCCTCAATCTGGATTTCAGCACTGAAACGTGCAACGTTATTGCCGACCTCGGACAGACCGAACAAATACTCCTGAATCTGTCCGTCAATGCTCGTGATGCGATGCCCAACGGTGGGACCCTGACACTCAGTACATATCCTGTTGTGTTGTCATCCAGCGATGCTCGTAGTTATGACCTGCTCGAGGGGCGGTACGTCCGGATCCGGGTTTCTGATACTGGTGTGGGCATCGATCCGGAAATTCAGAACCAAATTTTTCAGCCATTCCTGACCACCCAAGCTGTCGGCAGCGGAACCGGACCTGGGCTTGCTGCAGTCGATGGAATTGTCAGGCAATCGGCTGGTAGTTTCAGCCTTAACAGTGTCGTGCGAACAGGCACCACGTTTAATGTGCATCTTCCGGCTGAAGAAAGCACAGAGTCGCCTGCCGAGCTCTCTCCGCAGGACTTTGCTCCACCTGGTACGGAAACAATTTGCTTTGTGGAAGATGAGGAATCGGTTCGACGATTGATTCGGCTTGTGCTTGAAACTCAGGGTTACACAATCATCGCTGCTGAAAGTGGTGCTGAAGTACTCGCTCAGGCCGCTGATCACGGGGGAGAGTTGATCTGTTGTTGACGGACGTCGTTATGCCCGGCATGAATGGACGAGAATTGGTCGAACGGTTTCGAAGACGATGGCCGCTGGTCCATGTGCTCTACATGAGCGGCGATAAGGGAGATGTTGTGATTCGTTACGGCGTCGAGACCGCTGCAGATGCGTTTCTGCAGAAACCATTCACACCTCCTGCTCTGGCAAGGAAAATTCGTCAAACACTGGATCGCCGCGGCTGGACCAATGAGGAAACAAACGATCGACAGGCATGTAAGTATTACCCCGGTTGTTTCCTAGCGCGCCAACCTGCCGATCGCGCGCGGACCAGATACGCCGAGGCTCAGTAGTCCAGTCCAAGCCTCTTCATCTTGTTGTAAATGGACTTTTCGCTGATTCCAAGTTCTCTCGCCGCACGCGCCTTGTTTCCTCCGACAGAACGCAGAGTCTGCTCGACCGCCATCTTTTCAACATCATCGAGCGTCATGCCAGCCAGTGAATTCTCTGAGGGATTATCAGCGGGAGCCGGGAAGTCGTTCCGAATTGGCAATGCGGCCACTGAATAATTTGAGAGACGGACATCTTCCCGAGTCAGCACGGAGCCTTCAGCAAGGGCCACAGCTCGTTCCAGAACATTCTCCAGCTCCCGAATGTTTCCGGGCCAGGAATGGCTCAGAATACTGTCGAGAAATTCGTCTGAGGCTTCGACGTATGATCTTCCATAACGCGAAGCCAGTCGCCGCAGCGATGATTCAACAATGCTGACGATTTCCTGTTTTCTTTCACGCAGCGGAGGCAACTTGACACTGAGAACATCCAGCCGAAAAAAAAGATCTTCTCTGAACAGCTTTTCACGGCATAACGACAGGAGATCACGGTGCGTGGCGGCGATGACCCGACAATCGACTTTGTAAGGAATGTTGCTTCCGATCCGAAACGCCGTTCTGTCCTGCAGAAACGTGAGTAGCTTTGGCTGAAGCTCGAGTGGTAAGTCACCGATCTCGTCCAGAAACAGAGTTCCGCCATCAGCAAGTTCAGCACGCCCCGCTCGATCTTCGACTGCCCCCGTGAATGACCCTCTTTTGTGACCGAAAAGTTCACATTCAATCAGATCTCTTGGAAGAGAAGCACAATTCACACTGACAAGTGGTTTGCCGGCCCGTGGACTGTTCTCGTGAATGAACTTTGCCGCCATCGATTTTCCGGTGCCAGTCTCTCCCGTAAGCAGAACAGTCGCATCAAGCGGAGCGATCCGCAGCAGATCCGCGCGCCAGCTCCCGGAAAGGATTGGTGCCACTTCCGCTGAAGTTACACCGACTTTACGTCCCGAGGTGAAGTGAGTTGCAGACGAAGGAAGCTCAGGGCCGCAGTATCGCGACAAGGATTCAGCCAGTGAGGTGAAGTCGACCGGCTTTTGAAGGTAGTCGCAGGCTCCCAGTTTCATCACCGCGACAGCGTCGTCCAGATCACCAGCCCCGGAAACCACAATAAAACGAAGCGAAGGGAATCGTTTCCGAAGTTCCGGGATTAGCTCCATACCGCCCATTCGCGGCATCTGCAGATCGATCAACGCCACCTTGACTGAAGCGTTAACCTTTTCCAGGGCTTCAAAGCCATCGGCGGCTTCAAGGGTCCGAAGCCCCAGTTTCTGGGCAAAACCCCGCATGAAGAGACGAGTCAACTCGTCGTCGTCCACGACAAGCATTGCCGGCAACCCTGCATCTGTCATTTCTCTATCATCCTGCCTACAAACAATGGATTCCGCCCACACGACTCAGAAGCAGAGTGCTCCCTCGTTTCCCCAGCGTAATCTCAGTCTTTCTTTTGCTCGCTCAGCAATCAGTTGCATGAGCCTCAATGTTGCCGGGGACACGGGACAATCTCATCAGGTCGCAGCGATATCCATGTGTCACCCAGAAAACCCTACGTCATGAATTGCAATCAGACAATCCAGACCGACTCCATTGAGCTCAACTGGGGGGTGAAATCGCCCGGTCATCCGCAAATGTCAGCTATCGCCAAACGTCAAGACTGAAAATAGTACTTGCCAGTACTGTATTTTGTGCCGTCATTAGTACAGTGAATCTCTGGAATTGCAGTTCAATTCCCGACAGCGTTCATCTTTTTCTCCCCCTGGGACAAACCCTGACGAGGGACCAAAAGTCCCAGGGGAAACCGCCTCTTGCTGCTCGCAAAAGCAAGCCTCTCAAAAAAACAAAAATCAATTGGCGCGGCCATTGCACTGCGGGATTACGGATGGGGCAAACCGGCCCCACAGCAGGATTTTCCTCTCTGCGCATTTTGGGAAGCGAATAGTCAGGGCTGACCATTCATTTCATGACATTTGTCCTCCAAACCACAGGCTGATGAGTACAGCTTTCGCGCTGTCGAATCGCGTTGTGTCTGAGGGCATCGGGTCTCTAAGTGAATCAGGAAGCAGGACACATCATGTTGTCAACAAGAAGTTCATTGCCACACCTCCCAAAACGCAGCGAAATCGACTTTTCTCGACACCTCGCCGAGACTGATTTTGTCTCATTCCTGATTGAGAAAGCTCAGAGCCTTGGCCTGGAAGTGAGTCTGAGAGATTCGCAGCCAAAGGCTGTCGAGGTTGGTCCTGAATCTGAGCACTGTAGTCGCTGTCTGGAAGTTGCTTCAAGACTGAGCAGCCCACGAGACACTGCATCCGACCAGGAAATTGTCGATTGGTTTCGTGGACGCAGAAAGGCTGCTCGCACGGCCCTTTCAATCCTGAGTCTGCGGGAACGACAGGTCGTGATATTGGTCGCTCACGGGTACTCCAACAAACGTGCCGCAGCCGTACTGCAAGTCTCCGAGAAAACAGTCGAAAAATATCGAGGGTCAGCCTGCAGAAAACTGCACGCTCAAACCTCAGCCGAACTGGCTTTGTTGATTTCTGCGGCTGATGCTCTGGTCGGCCCATCTACGGCAGAGGAGTCCCGAGAATCGTCTTCCTCACGACGGTAAGCGGTTTTTCTCTTTTGTGTAGGATGGAATGCAACTGGGTTTACTTGTGAGGGCACACAACGTGGGCACGCATCAGGAACGTCTGTTCCAATACAATTATTTGCTGCCAATGGGCAATTACATATCAGACATGGAACTGGATTTTTCACAAAAGCTGGATTCAGTCGTCGGGACCAAGAGTTGGTTGGATTTTGATTTGGCTCCCTCTGCGATTGTTGATTTGCAATGGGCCTTGTTGGACATGACGGATAGCAGAAACGAAACACTTTCTGTGGTGTTCGAGCCAGTCAGAACAGCCTCCTGATGTTGAGTAGGATAGTCCAATGATTCATGCTCTCTGCGAAACTGAACTGCCGGAAACTGAACTGCGGGAAACTGAACTGCGGAAAGAGGTCGAACAATGGGTCTCAGTCCACTGTCAAGGAATGCGTTTTACGGGCGACAACCTTGAAATGAAGACAGTGACCTCAGGTGCTGAACTTGCCCCGGTGCTTGTATCTCATGCCCCCCACACTGCTGTCACTCCATGTTTTCCACCTGACAACAATGAGTTGTCTGATGTTAAGAGTTCCTGGATAAACAAAGTCAGAGACAGGATACGGGTTGAGGCCAGCCTTTGCAGGGAATTCTCCTCGAAGAGGTTGGGTGAAAACGCCAAAAGGATCTATGCAGCCCGCGCTGCGGCTCTGGAGTTTGCATTCAATCTACTGTCGGACACCAACAATCCGATGGGTTACATAGACAGTCCCGTTCCTGACCATCACGTCCATTCAGTCGAAAGAGGAATTCGATCTCGACGAAATGAGACGGCGAATTTCTCTGAACTGCCCCCGGAGCCGCAGGCCGATTCAGCGGCTTGTTACCACGGGGCCGTGGCTTGCTGTTCTCCGCCCCCGACTAACATTGAGTCACAATTTGAAATTCAAGAAACCCCTCAGGTCCAGAAGTCTTAATGGATGGATGAATTGGTGTCTCGGCTGAATTCGGTTTGAAGTCACAGGCACCGTGAGTCCACTGCAGTACTTTTAATTTCAGTCGTTTCCGCTTCCGTGAGAGGATCCGTGATCCACAAACTGGTATTGCCTCTCAGGTATATACCGGCGGGAAATTACAAGAGAAGGTTCTATGGTTACTTTACAGTTGCACCGTCCACCGCGAAACCTTATGCCCGAAGAATTTGTTCTGACAGAAAGACGAAGACCTTTTACGGTGTTTCTGATCAAGAGCGATGAATCCGTACGCTCTGAAATGACGGCCATACTTCAGACAGCCCGGATCGAGGTACGCGAGTACCTCACCGCGACGGAATTCTATCTCGACGACAAATATAACGTTCCCGGAGTTGTGCTCATCGACGCACGCATTCAGGGAATGCCGGTAGCGGAACTCATGACGCGGCTGCAGGAAGCCAATTCGGCCATTCAGGTCGTTGCCATTGCCAGTCATGCTCATGTTCCGGCGGGTATTCAGCTTCTCAAGCAGGGGGCCAGCGATTTCATCTCTCGTCCGCTGGACAACCAGGAACTGATTTCCACGATCGCAAGAGCCTACTGCGTATACTATGACATCCCATCATCGGTATTGTTCGACAGTACAGAAGATATTGCTGCCGGGCTCAGCAGGCTAACGGAACGTGAACGTCAGGTGCTTGACCTGCTGATCAAAGGGCAGTCGTCGCGGGGAATCTCAGACCACCTTGGGATCCGCGTGAAGACCGTGGAAGCACACCGTTCAAGAGTTAACGACAAGATGCGGACGAGGGACGTCGCTCACCTGATTCGCATGTGTTATGCCTTGCCGGAAACTGAACTTGTCTGAATCCTTCGGACTGACAGTGCCGGAATCTATTTTGTTGGTGAGCACATCTGGGCTGAAAATCAGCTCGTATCACCTTATTTACGGCGGAAAGTGCGAAAAAACAGGTTCGATTCTGTGCGGCATTCGAAATGCCGCACAGCCGCCTTTCCGCGAGTGATTGGCAGGGTTTAGTCTCCCCCATCAGTTGACCATCGCCTGAGCAGAAGTCCGGATTCAGACGCACTTGTTGAATGCCGGTTCGGTTCCAAAACAATCTTCCGCCCCCGGACGCCCATCCAGACGATACGTGACGATGACGCAGAATTTGTCACGCTGCAGCATAACGCCAAACGAACCGCGCCTGGTCGAGTCACTTCGGATATTGTCCGCGCCTTGATGCGTGAGATTTCGCTCTGCACTTCAGAGCCATCCGAATCCGCGCAGTGGCCACAGCCAAAGACGATCTCGCGGTGAACTGTGGCCGCCACACGCAGCCGCACGACAACCGTAACCTGAACGAAGAAACAGCGGCTGCTTCGCCTGCGATAAACGCCCTTGCGTAGCGTGGTTTCCGTACCCCGGTTCGGTAAGTACTCCATCGCCATTCGAGCAGCTGTTGATAACTTCATGAAGACCGTTGTGCGGTATTGCGAGCACTGAAGGTCACTGCTCAGTAATGACTGAAAAAAGAACCGTCATTTTTTACATTCGGAATGTTCCGAAGGAACATGTCACCTCTGCCTGTGGCCTTTTGTCTCGCGTTACCAGGTTGAGTTATTTGCGAAAAGCAGTCGTCGTCTTCCAGTCATGAATCACAATTACACTGCTTGAAGTAAGGGGTTCTTTTTATATGCATCAGTCTGTTCGAAAACTGAACCCCCGGTCATTTCTTCGGCCCGCTTGAGAAGGCTGCACATGTACTGGCTCAAAACATTACTTTTGCTTCTGAGTACGCTCTGCAGTGTGACATATCTTGGCTTCCGGGCCATGTACACACTGAATGCAGAGTCTGTTGCAGCACAATGCTTCTCTGTGATCGTACTGCTGG
This sequence comes from Planctomycetales bacterium, assembly GCA_026400835.1. Taxonomy (GTDB): domain Bacteria; phylum Planctomycetota; class Planctomycetia; order Planctomycetales; family Planctomycetaceae; genus SXXK01. The sequence goes on from JAPLOA010000082.1 coordinate 46,001, forward strand.
CCGAATGCCAGGGCGTATTTCTGCTGCTGCTGTACTACTGGCAGATCCGAGATACCACGCCAGCCCCGCCGATGCCGGTCCTTGCCGGACGCACTGTCGACGTGTTTCTGCCGACCTATAATGAGGACGTCCATCTGCTGCGCGGAAGTATTCAGTCCTATCTGGCGTTTGATTATCCCTGCAGGATCTACGTGCTTGACGACGGCAATCGACCAGACGTGCGAGTTCTGTGTGAAGAAATGGGTGTGCACTACATCGCCCGAAAGGACAATCTGCATGCGAAAGCCGGGAACATCAACAACGCACTGGAGATGACTGACGGTGAGTTCGTTGTCATTTTTGACTCCGACCACGTCGCCCGGCCGCACTTTATCAGTCGCACGATCGGCTATTTCGCCGACGAGCGAGTCGGCTGGGTTCAGACGCCTCACGCTTTTTACAACCTGGACAGTTTCTCAAGTCTTTACAAGCCAGAAAAGAACCTCTACTGGGAAGAGGGAGACCTGTTCTATCGATGTATTCAGCTCGGAAAGTCAAATGCCAATGCAGTTGTCTTCTGCGGCAGTGCAGCGATCATGCGCCGCAAGGCTCTGGAAGACGTGGGTTTGATCGCCACAGAAACAATTACCGAAGACATGCATACCGGTCTCCGAATGCATTCACGAGGTTGGAAATCTGTGTTCGTGCATGAGCGTCTCATTGCGGCACAGGCGGCTTCCGAGGTGACAGCTTATCAGTCACAGCGCCTGCGATGGGGTGAAGGAAATCTCTCCATCATTCGGCACGACAATCCGTTGACCATGCGTGGTCTGACAATGGATCAACGCATACATTACATCGGCAGTATGCTGGGCTGGTCGGCGGGCATTGGAAAACTTGTTCTCTATCTGACACCGATCATCATGCTGTTCACAGGCATCTCGCCTGTCGGAAAGATCTCCGAAACGTATTTCGTGCTGCTCCTTGCTCATCTTGTCTGCTCCTGGATCACTCTGAAGGTGACCGGCATGGGGAACTTCATGATCATCGGCAATGAGCTGGCCGCAATGGCGACATTCTGGGTTCAGAATCGCGCCGTATACCGAGCTCTCACACGAAACAGCTCCCGCTTCGTGGTGACCAAAAAGCGAGGGCGTCAGACGTCCAGTGTACTGAGCCATGTGGTGCCGCAGTTGACTTTGATCGCGATGGGAGTGGCCTCGATTGTCTGGGACGCGGGCCGTTTGATCTGCGGAGTTGATCAGAACTATATGAGACTGGCCATTGGTTCTGCCCTGATCGCCATTCAGAGTTGTCTTGCATGGGTTGTCATCAGGCGAGCCTTGTGCGGGACCGACCGAAGGTTCTCGTATCGCCATCAGCAGGGCACGATCCATGCCGTAATCACACCCGAGTCCGCTCAGAAGGAAGCGTCCGAAGTTCATGGTATGTGCTATGACATGAATGAGATCGGGGTTCGAGTCCTGTGTTATGAAGAATTGACCATTGATCAAGTTATTCGACTGGATCTCCATGCTCATAACAAACGAGTGACAACCGAAGTTCGTGTCATCTGGCAACGCCCTGCGGCCAACATCTCCGCTGGTCGAGCAGGAACGGCGAAGGCGTACTATATTGGCTTGAAGTTCCATTCCCCGGATCCGACCACGGTTAATGCTCTGTGGGAAATGGGTGTTGAGCACGTGGTTGAGTCGAACTATAAGAATCTTCGATTCACCGGCACGAGATCGCACAAATACTCCTCCATGCACCTGCCAATTACTTTGGTCAGCAGGAATGCGTACGGTCATGAGCAACGTTGGTACTGCGCTATGACAGACTTCGAGAAATCGAAACTTCTGCTCACTGGCAATGTTCCTGATGGAGGTGAAGAGCTCCTCGATTTTGAAATCTTTACACCGCTCGGGAAAGTTCGAGGTAACGGTTACCTGAGTGCCCAGTCTTCTCAAAGTGAGACACAATGCACCCGAGTTCTGAAGACGGAAAAATTTGAGGAGCAGGGACGAGGAATCCTGATGTCGCTGCGGGAGTTTTCTGCAACTCCGAAGCTGGCGTCAGCAGTCCGGTTGACTCCGCGCAGTCAACGGCGACGTATCCGCACCCCAGCACTGGCGACCCTGCGATCGGTCAGCCCGATTCTACTGCTGGGAGTTCTTCTATTCTGGTTCGTTCATGAAAGACAGGTGTCTCTGACCCGGCTGTCATTTGCCTCAGAGCTTTCAGAGTCTCAAAAGACGACAGTTTCTTCGATGGTTAAGGAGGCGCGAGCTGGGCAGCTGACCCGGATCGGTGACCTAAGCCTGCTGCTGAAAGTCCTGGAGAAACATGGGGCGGCAAGTGATCGGGCGATTGTCGCCAATGTGGCGGTTCGACTTGCCCCTGAGAACGAGGGATTGCTGCTGGCGGCCGTTGACGCTGTCCGCGAATCCTCCGGACCAGATGCAGCGCTCGATTTCTGCCTCGCAAGTATCGCTCATCCGGATAAAGCAGGAGCACAACTGTTGCTTCAGGCGATCCGATGTGCCGGAGAGAGTTCGAGATCAGCTCAGGCCGCTGAGTATTTGCGCGAACTGAGCCTGCGAGACACTCTCACCCCGGAAGAATTCGAGGAATGCGTCGGACACAGCCTCGCCTCCCAACAAACCGAACTGGCAAAGCACTTCCTGACTCGGTTGGAACAAACCACCACTGAGCGACGAGGTCTAAGAATTCGTGCTCTTGTTGCACTGGCGGACAATGATCGAAATCTGACCGAGGCACTCTGTGATGAGATCGTTCGCGAAGGCGGCGAATCCTCTGACGCACTGCTGTTTGCCGGTGACTGCTACTATTGGTCGGCCTGTTTCTCCAAAGCCGCCGGAGTTTGGAGCAGGGCTGCGAAACTCGAACCTCTCACTGCCGATACCGAAGAACGCCTTGCGGATGCTTTTCTGCAAAGCGGACAATATGCAGAGGCACTCACGTTGTGTCGTAAATGTGACGAAACCAGGTATCGCAGTCAGTTTCGAATGACTGTGGCACTCGAACTGCTCACTCGCCCGGACCTGAAGACACTCGTCCCGGATCTGACCGAAGCTGATCTGCAGTTGAAAAACGGACTGATAGTCCACGCGCTGGAGGAAAAAGCAGCCTCCGAGCGATTGATCTGGACGATGTGCAGTGTTCATCGTGAAACTTCCCCGAGGTTGCTTATCAACTTTCTGCAGCAGAATCAGGCACAGATCAGTGCCAACCCGGATCTGCTGCGTGAGTTGGCGGGAGCACAGTTTCACGCCGAAGAATACGCGCAGGCCATCAGTGTTCTGGATGATCTCGAACGTCGCAACCTGGTGCCTGCTGCCGGAGCGGATGACGTTGTCCTGTTGAGAGCTCGAAGCCTTGTGGGACTGCAGCGATATGCTGAAGCTGGTGAGATCCTGACGAGCGTCCTGTCGCGGAAGCCGGGGGATAATTCTCTGGCCAACGAAACAGCCGGTGTGCTTCTGACGGCAGGTGAAGCAGCAAAGGCGTTGAGTGTGATGCGTGGTGTCGCGGACGCAGCATCAACGGAAGAATCAGCTCGGATGATGATCAGCGTGCTTTCTGCCAATAATGCAGGGGAAGAACTGCTCCAGTTTCTGCCGAAGCTCAAGGCCTATGAAACGATGCTGGTCGAAGTCGGTGTCGCCGAAGCACAGGCGATGTTTGCCTCGACACGATTCGCTGATGGAGTTCGCGTCCTGCGTGATCTGCTGCCGAAGATTTCAGAGGGGGCGGAGCGGCAGCAGATTCAATTGCTGCTGGCTCGCGGGCTGGTTTGGAATCAGCATTTTGACGACGCGACCAACATTCTGCTGACTCTGCCAGACCAGATGCCAATGCCTGACGGCGAGCAACTGGAAGAAGCGATCCTGGCGGCGATGTTGGGCCATACTCAGCCGCCTTCTGAGCTCACAAAACGTGCCGTCCAGCTGATTGACCGTATGCGGACCGAGCAGCTGAGTGAGAAGCGTCAGTTGCTGGTTTGTGATGTCATGTTAAAACAGAAACGAGCAGACGATGTGGTGAAGTGGTTAAGTGTCGGAGGTCAGACCGAACATCTCTCCGGAGCACAACAACTGCGTCTGGCGAACGCATTGGCGGATACAAAGCAGTTTCAGCTGGCACTGAGGTCTTATGAATCATTGTTGAAGGAAGACCAAAACAGCGTTGAGCAGGGCCCATCTCAGCAGGCCGATAAAGGTCTCGGTGATTCGACGCCGCCGACCATTCCACGAGAGGACCTTCTTCTGGCTGCGGCACGCTGTGCTGCTAATTCAGGCGACACCGAACGCGGAGTCAAGTACTTTGAAGATCTGGTTCGAGAATATTCGTGCAAACCTGAAATCCTGTGTGAGTATTCGGGCCTGCTGCTTCAGCAGGGGCGAGTTCGAGAAGCTCTGCAGCACCTGCCGGATTCCGCCACTCTGACTGCCGAACAACGGATTCTGGTGATTGACGTGATGATTGCGGACAACAAGCTTGCGGAAGCAAAGGCCTTCGCAGAGTCGATGGCGGGCAATCCGGTTCAAAGAACTCAGGGCGATCGGCAGTTACTCGAACGACTTGCAGTGATCGAGCAGATTCGAGGCGATAACAAGGCTGCGGCTGAGTATTATCAGAAACTGGTTGATCTTGGAGAATCCGATGCCACGCTGCGATCTGCATTAGCACAACAGCAGGTTCTCTCCGGCGACATGGCCGGAGCACTGGAAAACTATCGCATGCTGATTGAAGCAGACGAGCTTCCGGAGTCTGAACGATACTGGCTGTTACTAACACTGAACGAAACCCGAACGATTCCTGAATGGAGCAGAAAAACATTGGCTGTGGCGGGCGAACAATCTCTTGTTGACTCCGACTTTCCAGTCAGAGAGACGGAGCAACTTGCCTATCTGCATATGAGGGCAGGAAACAAAGCGACGGCGTTGAAACTGATCCGGAGGGTCCTGGCGATGCCTGGTGCTGAGCGGGAAGATTTGTTGCTGTTTGCATCCAACCTGACCGCAGAGCTTGGTGAGTTTCGGGAGAGCGAAGACATCCTGGCTCAACTGAGAAAACTACGTCACGTGAAAGGGACCGGGCAGTTACCTTTACGCGAAGAAACGGCGAGGAAACCCGCACAGTGATAAGCGTGAGCAGAGAAATTCATACTCAGGCTTCCAGACAAACGTGGCGGGATAACAGAGGATTATGGGCTTTGACTGAACCGGTGAAACTCACGGCTCAGGATTGAATCCTCAGTGTATTTTTGTGGACGAGCAAACGGGATTTTCAGATTCCCAGGAATGAAGATCCTGAACAGCCTCTGCATCGGAATTGTTGACTCGCAGGTCTTGTCCTGACGGGCCGTGTTGACAATCAGAATCAAGTCACACTTTTCCGTTGCTCTTCTGCATCGACGGGCTGTTTCGAGGCATTCTCAACAGATAACGAAATGCATCACGCCGGTCACTGCGGATCACTTAGCGGGAATGTCTGAAAGAGCGATCAGTCTGTGCTCGTTCAAAGAATAATGGGGTATATCTTTGACGCCAGATGTGCTCGACATTTGCCTCTTCAGGCTGACAAGTTGCGAAGAGGATTTCTCTGGAGTGGGACCACAGGTACTTTGAAAAACAGGGAAAGCCCTCCTGGTCTGGATATGTGTTTTGATGCGACTTCCTTGAACTTGAATTGCAGAGGTAGGAACATCACGCCCCTGGACTACATTTCTCTTCACCCCACATTTCCGGCCAACCTGCTGTGCCTGCCCTCCGCTGATGGCTTCCGACGCTTCCTCGACTACGCTGCAAGACTATGCCCAATTCATTGCCTGACCCGACTAAAGATCTCGCGGCGGAAACCGCCTCGATTTCGCAATTGGCGTACTTTGCGATCCTGAACGCATCAAATGACGCGGTGATTATTGCAAATTTCGACGGGTCCATTACGGAGTTCAATAATGCTGCGGAAAAGATGTTCGGCTACGCTCGCCAGGATGTCATCGGCGTCCCGATGGGCGATGCGATCGTAGCACCTCGATTACGCGAGGACTTCATTCGGGCGTTTCGGCCATCTCTGAAAGACGAGGCTCGAGCTCACAAGAATGACTTCTCAGTGGAGTCCCTCGCGGTTCGCAGTGATGGCAGTGAATTTCCGGTCAGAGTCTCGGTCTCCAGAATTCAGAACGCTTCAGTGACCCTGTTCATCGGGTTGATTCGTGACCTCACCAATGAGCACAGTCTCCGGCAGGAACTTCACGCGTCCCGAATGGAATGGGAGCAGTGTTTCAATGCCTTGCCGGACAATATCAGCATCCTGGATATGAGCGGCAGGATTCTTCGTGCAAATCGTGCCATGGAGCAATTGTTCTCCGGAACGTACGGCGATATCCGCGGACAGGACTATCGGCTTCTGTATTGTGGAACTACCAACCCGGATTCGCAGCCGCCCTGTGCGGCGGTTCTGAGTGGTGCGCCTCCGGTCTCGATCGAAGCGGAACTAACACTCATTCCGGGAGGAAAAACAGGCTGGTATGTTATTTCCTCGTATCCATTGAAAGACATCGGCGGGACCCAGTGGGGAGCTGTGTCTGTGGTACAGGATGCAACCGAACGCCGTCAATTGCAGGTGGAACAGGATCAGTTCTTTCGAAATTCAATTGATATGCTCTGTGTGGCCAGCAGGGACGGCCATCTGCGTCTGGTCAGCACCTCGTTCCAGCAGTTCCTCGGCTTGTCCAATGATGAACTGTATGATCGTTGCATCGCCGATTTTCTCCATCCGGATGATCGCGAACTTTTTCTTTCTCAGATCGCTGAGGACGAACTGCCGTCGTCAGTCATCCGAGTTCGAACCCGAATGACTCGCAACGATGGACAGGAACGCTGGCTTTCGTGGCACTTATCAAAAGCAAATTCCTCGGGAGGTATCTTCTGCGGTGTCGCGCGGGACATCACGGAGCAGTTGAAGGGCGAAGCCGAGCTTATCAAAGCCCGTGAAATCGCTGAAAAATCAAACAAGGCCAAGTCTGAGTTTCTTGCCGTCGTGAGCCACGAAATGAGAACCCCATTGCATAACATTCTGGGCTCTTTGGACCTGGTTCGGAATTCGCCGATTTCGATTCAGTGCCGTGAGTGGCTGGACTCCAGTCATGATTCGGCCGAACAGCTTCTGTCTCTGATCAGCGATATTCTGGATTGCTCACGGCTCGAGGCTGGAAAACTGATTCTGGATAACAGTGAGTTTAATCTCCTTGAATTGATGATGAAGCTCACTCCGCAGTTTCAAAAGAGAGCGGCAGAAAAGCATATCTCGTTGGTATGGACAATTGCTCCTGAGACTCCAATCTGGTGGTTTGGAGATTCCGGGAAACTACGACAGATCATCATTAATCTCACGACAAACGCGATCAAGTTCACAGAGTCGGGTTTTGTCCATATTGAATTGTTTCTGGAGCCTGGCCACAGAGACCTTCTTCATATCCGAGTCATCGATTCCGGCATTGGAGTTCCCGCCAGTCGCACAGAAGACATCTTCCGTTTGTTTGAGCAGGTTGATTCATCCGGAACAAGAAGGTCGGGCGGTGTCGGACTTGGACTGGCCATCTGTGCTCGCCTTGTGGAACTCATGGATGGAAAGATCTGGGTGGATTCACGAGAAGGCTTTGGCTCTGTGTTTAACGTCACCTGCAAGCTGTCAGATTTGTCTGAAAGCCCTGCCGCAGACGAACCACAGGCGGAAGAGAAACTCCGTACTGCAGGCCGTCAACAACACGTGATCGTGGTTGAAGACGATCTGGTCAGTGCTCGACTTGCTCGCAGCATGCTGGAAGCGGAAGGATATCAGGTCTCAGTTTTTCATGATGGTCGAGCTCTCCTGACAGGATTGTCATCAATGCCGCCCAGAAGCGTTGATGCCATTGTGATGGATGTGATGATGCCGGAATTGGGTGGCTTCGAAACAACTCGACTGATTCGGGGCAGTCAAAACTGGTTTTCCGGACTTCCTATTATTGCCACGACGGCCAATGCGATGTCTCAGGATGCTGTCACGTGTCTTTCCCAGGGAATGGATGGATATCTGGCCAAACCATTCACAAGACGATCCCTGATTGAGACAGTCTCAACTCATCTGGCCTTTGAAAGGACAGAGGAGTTCATACCTGCGGCAGAGATGCTTCTTGAATTCTCGCTGAAATGGGATGACCTGATCGAATCCTGCAACAACGATTCAACGCAGGTTCGGGAACTGATTGAGATTGTCGAACGCACGGTGCCGCTTCAGTTCAGTGATATCCACGGCGCAATCGCGGAGAGGGACCTGGAACGCCTTGGTCGCTCCCTCCATCGCCTGAAAGGCTGTCTGGGTAACCTCTGTGTGGGGGACGTCATCGAGCGACTTGCAAAATTTGAAGACATCGTCAAACACCCCTTTGGGTTAGAACGAATAGCGTTTCAGATCGTCGTCATTGAACGTACGGTGAAGTATCTTATCCAGTGCATGACGAAGAAGCTGCAGTAACGTCCTGTGACGCCAATGCGAATTTCCTGCGGCTCATGAAAACGCTCCTGTTGACTCCCGATTCATCGATCCGGGAGCGGTTTGCCTCTTTCGCCACGCTCCCGGCAGTCGATCTGGAAATAAACAGTGCTGATGATGCAGCCTCTCCGCATCAGAAACTGATGGGCCGTTGCCAATCTTCAGGCTCCGGCGTCTCCACGCTGGCGGCCGGAGTGATCGCAGAGAATTCGCCAGCCGATCCTTGAGCGATCATCTTGCCACATCATCGTGCGATGCTTCGCCGAACAGAGAGCATCACGGTCTTCTGACGGTCATGGGATCATGTTGTCTTCCTGTGAAAAGCCACAGGGGAGCTGAAACTCGGGCGGTGCCACACGGTTACTTGTCAGGGCCCGCCAGGCCGAATCGCAAAGGTTTCCTGATGGACGTGAGCAACAATGCGGCTCTCCCGTTGTTTTAAACTTTCCGTGAACGACATCAGTTCGTTGACTTCGAAGTTTCTGATCTGCGCAATTCATTTCGCGCGGGCTCATGTTTTCGCGTCAATTTCAGGGGCCAGCGAGTTCCTTACCACATGCTGACGATACTCAAATTCAAAACCTATTCAGAATATGCGGAGCCGTGTCTCTGATGAGCAGCAAAACTGATTTAGAAATCGATCTCACACATGGAAATGCATCAAAATCAAAGAGGCAACCAGGCCAAAGAAGAAGCGGACGTTTGAGGCAGTCTGCCGAACCGACTGAGACTCGGCACTGAACGTCTGCCTGCACCTGAAATCCGCGAGCGGTTGATTTGCGATGCCGACAGGGAAGATTTTGCATCTGTCGAAAGTGAATCCTGAAGGATCCCGACGAGCAGCGCAGACACACCATTTGTTGTGTTTGCAGAGTGACTGTCACACCCTGCGGCCTGTCGCATTTTGAAACCATGCGCCGCTGTGGACGCGTGATGGCCGGGATTCAACAGGGCGGATGAGAACCAGATCACTCCGACGACGGTTCCGCTGCCCTCAGGCAAAATGTGTCGCCTCTTTGTCCCGTGGAGAATCTCCATCTCGGACAATGACAACTCGCGATGTTTTCATTCAGTGGGCCTGCATCTTTGGGGAGAGTTGTCAGTTTTGCGGCGGTGACTTCATTCGCTGAAATGTCACGCTGAACGACAGCGTCCTGAGTCACGGTGACTTGGGTCCCAGGTTCATCCTTCCTGAAACCTCGTGGAATCCCGGACCTGATCGTAGCTCTGGAAAGCTCCCGTAAAATACGGTGACACCGCCAGAATGTTCCCAATGGCATCCAGAAACTCGGCTGTCAAACCACTGGCCGCGATATCCAGAGTTGCAGGATCCACACCATTCACAAACAAACCAGTTCGGTTGACGAATTCAGTAACCGGAACGTTAGCGATGGTAATGTCCAGACGGCTCTGATTGGCCACCCTGTTGGCGATGGTTGGATTGCCGGTCAACTGAGCACCGAATCCTTCAACAGCGACGCCGGCCGCAGGGACGCGTCCGATGACGACAGTATTGGCCGGAACAACTGGAGTCGGGACAGTGCCCGGCGAAGTGTTACTAAAGGTAGGACCCGCGCTGAAGGCTCCGGAGATAACCGTCGCCTGTTGCGTTCCGCTGACCAGTTTCACACTGATCGTCTGGCCTGCCAGATCGAGAGCCGTCTGACCACGGAAACCACCTTCCAGCAGAACTCCACCAGCAACGGCCGGATCCGGAATCGTCAGGTCAACTCGCTACTGAGCCAAACGCACGCCCACAGTCCCGGTCACGCCCCAAGCCATTGAGGTCGCCCCATTTGCCCCCGTCACCATCAAAGACGTCACGGCATTGGCAAAAGCCGCTTCACCGGCATCAGGAGCAACTGGAATGTTCGCCGGAATTCTAACATCCCGAATATCGCTGATCAGTGTGTGCCAGAATTGCGTTTCGAGTCAGCGACGTAGCAAGGATTACTTCCGCTGGTTCCGGGATGAGCTCGATACAATCGCCGGTCGGGAGTTCTTCGACCACTGGTACAACTGGGCGATCTGCTCTCGGCTGGAACCAATGAAAAAAGTGGCTCGCATGCTGAAGAATCGACTCGACAACATTCTTTCATGGTTCCATCATCGCATCACTAACTCCAACGCCGAAGGCTTCAACAGCCGCATTCAGACAATCAAGTCCAACGGCCGTGGCTTCAAGTCCTTCCAGAACTACAGAACTCGTATCCTCTTCTTCTGCGGAAAACTGTCACTCAAACCTGCCCTGAATTGCCACTAAACTCCCGGAAGAACCCCGTTTTTCTTATCGCAAGCTTGCAGCAATCCACTGGTTCATTCTAAACACATGATTCGCTCCGAGTATGGAGCCGTCGGACTACTACAAACCTGCAATCGTTCGCGTTTCTAATCACTACACCTGCCATCTTTGTGTCTTTACTTCCGGACCAAAAAAAGAGCAACACAGTCGAGTGGAGATGCACTCTTCTGTGTTGCTCAGTTGATTTTTAGTCGATGGAAATTTCTGATGTGGACAGCATAACTCTGCCGCTTTATGACACCGGCAGAGCTGCTTTAATCGCCACTATGGAACCCCAGCGACAAGTACGGTTGTGTCACCCGAAATTGGCAATGTTGCAATGTCAGAGACACCCAGAACTCCACTCACATTCTGCACGAGGCGAACCTCTGTGACAGAAGCGAGTACCGATAGCTGAGCAGCGTCCCTCACCGACAGTGACAATGTCACTGTCGTTGCGGTTTCGAAGACTGCCGTGAAGTTTGGTGACAGTGCAACAATATCGCCATTCGCGTTCAGGAATTCCGCGGTGAGTCCCGTCACAGCGACATCGAATGTCTGTGGGACCCGACCATTCACAATCAGGCCAGCGACATTTGAAAGTGCAGCGACAGGAACGCCCGTAATGTCGACATTGAATCTCTGTTGATCAGCGATTCGATTATCGACAGTAACGCTTCCCGTGAGAGCGCCCCCCAGCGATTCAACAGGAGTTCCCACAGCCGCAGGAGTTCCGATCACAGCCAAAGGCACTGCTGGCTCAGGTATCACAGGGCCTCCGGGAGTCGTCACCACGCCAGGCACAACAGCACCGGGTGTGAAGACAAGACCAGCACTCAGACGGCCTGAAGTCAGAGTGATAAGATTCGCTCCCGACTGGAGCTGAACACTCAGCGTACGTCCCGCGAGATCAACCGCGAACTGACCACGCATTGAAGTCTCAATCAAAACACCACCCGCGTTATCCGGATCCGGAATCGCCAGGAATGTCACAGGAACTTCCGAGACATTTCCCTGAGCATCGGTGGCCGTCAGAGTCAGTACGGCTGGATCAATGGCAAGAGCAGCTTCAGGATCCGTGAGATCAAGTCCAGCAAACAAGTCAGCCCCGAAGAGCGACTGTGGAGCTGAAATCGCGATATCGACACGCTGCTGCCCTGGTCGACTTTGAATTGCCGCATTAACACCCGCAGCCAGCTGACCGTCTGCAGTTACCAAAGCATCCAGAAGATTAGTCGTCGCCGGAACTACGCCAGGTTCCAGTGGAACCGGGAAGCCAGCCGGAGTCCGAACATCGCGGATGTCGACTTCGCGAGTTTGGCCACCAATTTCCGGACGACCAGGGACCTCACCGATAACTTCCGCTGGAACAATTGTGCCAGTCGTCTGATTGCCCGTTCGCAGTGAAATCCGAAACGTTCCAACGTTGGCGAATCCTGCCGGAATGTTCAATGGATCAACACCCACTGGAATGCGATCCACTGCCGGTGTCGTGGCAAGATTGTAGGTTCCCATCGCGCCAGCATTAATCAACACCGTGTCCGGAATCCGAATGGTCCCATCGGAATCTGGTGCCGGTTTCACCTGACCTCGAATTTCCATACGCCCGTCGCCGTCTCCCTGACGTCCCAGAGCCCGTGTAATTCGAACCGTGCCTTCTGGGTGGTATTCGGTTTCACCTTCGACAACCCAGAACGCATCATTCGCAGCGTCGTAGTAGCCAACCATGCCAAACAGCATGCCGGTCGCGGTCGCGTTTGAAACCTGGTCAACGGTGTCGATCGTGCCCCCAATTGAAATAGGAACTGCCCCAACATCCATCCAGTCGCCTCGAAATCGAGTATCCCCGCTCAGCAAAACTGATCGAGCGGCCATACCCGGAACCTGTGGAAACACGGTGTCGAACTGCACGGACACCGGAGCCACAATCACGTTCTCCGCCAGTTCGATGAAGCCCACACTGGAAACGTTATTGTTGCCGTCGGCCAGAGTCTCACCGGCGAAGGTAGCACCAATGATTGGCAGGAACCGATATGGTCCACGCTGATTGTCAGCCAGGTAAGGAAGATCCTGTCCTCGGAAGACCTGCTGACCGTCCAATGGTGTCACTGCTGGAATTTCCACATCAGCCGCAACGTTCAGTCGACTGCCCATGACCTCAACGAATCCAGCACCGATCGCTGTGATCGGACCTTCGTAAACATTGGTCTGGACAACTTCAAGTGCGGCTCCTTCAAGCGGCAATTCCGCTTCACGTGCACAGAATGCATTCTGATCAAACATGTAGTGTCCAACAAGGGTCATGTCCGAACCGACCGCTGCCAGCAGTTCGTCGTGCGTGACCTTCGGGAAACCAACAAGGTCGCTGGATGTCACCGCAACGCCACCCAGTTGGAACCGGTCGTCCGCTGGGTCCTGCGTTTCGGCTCCAGCAACCTGGGACAGTACGCCGGCAAGGACATTTTCCCGAGGTTCAAACACGAACTCCACAAACTCGTTCGTGGCAGGGTCAATCGCAGGAACAATCGCTGCATTGGTTCCAGCGGCTGCCGGTGGGAGTGCTCCAATGCCCTTGGCGATGTAGCCTTTCAGGCCTGGATGATTCACAAGTTCGTCATAGGTCAGACCGGCTGCCTGTAGCACAACTCCCAACTGGGCATAGGTCAACTCCTGGTCCGGGGTTGCGGGATTTCCGTCGTGGTCGCCCATCGTGCCAGGAATCGGACGAGTCTCGCTCGCCATGTTCACCTTTACGCGATTCATGACGATAAAGCCACTGCTGTCAGCAGCCGTGATTGGTCCTTCGAATCCGTACTGAACATTGACATCGCCCACAACAGTGACGGTTTCAATGCCGCCGTCAACTTCTGGTGCGGCTGGATCGCCACCACCAGTTGCACCACCACCAGTTGCACCACCACCAGTTGCACCACCACCAGTTGCACCACCACCAGTAGGCTCAGAGTTCCCGGTTCAGCCTGACTGACGCGGATCTTGCTGACTCCATTTAGCAATGCCAATTGGCTCGCGTCTCGAATGGAGAATGCCAATGTGACCAGGTCTGCCGCCTGAAACTCTGCTTCAAAACCCGTTGCGACAGCAATGACATTGTCATTGGCATCGAGGAACTCCGCACTGATTCCGTCAACCATGACTGCGAAATCTGCAGGTACCACACCATTGATGATGCGACCATTCACATTCGACAAGACGCCAAATGGGACGTCCATCACGAGCACATCGAAGCGATCTCTGGCTGGTCTGCCGTCTTCGACCAGGACATTGCCCGTCACGAATTGCGTGAAGGATTCCCTTGGGACAGCTGCGTCCAGTGGATCCACAGGAGCATTCAGGTCCACAGGAGCATTGCCGGTTGTTGTCCCGCCGGTTGTTGACGCTGGACCGTTCGTACCAGAATTCAAGGCTGCCATCAGAACATTGAGCTGCCTCATTCTTGCGTTTCGGCGAGCATCAATGTCGACCAGCTGAGCATTCTGCTGCTCAGGAGTAATGGCTCCGCTGTTCAGCCGAGCATTCACGACCTGAGTTTCCGCATTGAATTGAGCCTGAGCCTGATTCACCTGCTGATTCAGCTGATTCATCTGTGCATCTTTGGCTCTGGCGATCTGATCGGCAGTCATGCCGGCAGTCACCTGAGCAACAGATCCGCCCACCACACTCGATGAGCCTGACTTTGGCGTAGTCGCACCAATACGGTCTGTGAACATTGGGAATGAAACACTGGTCCCTTCAGATCCAGTGGCTTCAAGCACAACCATGTCATCAAGAGCTGCCCCATTGGCACCAGCAGAGTGTCCGTTTGGAACGGCCAGCTCCGGATGGTCAAACGGTGCACTGCGATGACGAACTCGTTCGTCTGTAAGCGTCCGCATGAACGCGGCCAACTGTGCAACTCGCTCCGGGTATCCCAGCAGTTGACGAATCGGCTCCATATCATCATCCAGATGTGGATTGCCAGGGAAGTCACCGCCATCCGCATAGAAGTTCATCGTGTCTTCAAGGGTGGCGTAATTGCCGGTATGGAAATACGGAGCCGTGAGCTCCACATTTCGCAATGTCGGCGTCTTGAACATTCCCTCGACCTTGGCCGGAAGGCCCATGTTCGTGCTCAGGTTTGGCCACTGCTGAGCAGGAGAGACCTTCACATTGGGGTTTGCAACGCCCGCAGCCAGCTTGGAGAGAGAAATTGGTCCAAACGGAAGATCCATTCGACCAACACCTGCATCCACGTTCTGATCCTCGACACCAATGTTGTAGAAGCCATTGTCGTACAAGCCTGCTGACGTATTCATCAGGCTCATCGGTTCAACAGGCGTCGACAGGCTTCCCCATGTCGCCGCAGAGAACATGGCACCATCGTGGCATGACGTACAGCCCATGCTGCTGTTAAAGTATCTCAGCAGACCTTCTTTTTCGTCATAGGTCAGATCGACATCTTCACCGCGAACGAACTTGTCGAAGCGACTTTCATCAGAAATCAGCGTGCGTTCATAAGCCTGCACTGCCAGACCAAAGAAAAGCCCGAAGTTGGCTTCCATCTGCGTATGGCCAGCCACTTCTCCGCCTTCATAGCTCCAGAACTGCGGCTTGAATGCCTGCCGAATCAGCTCTGCGTAGGACTTATTCAGCCCCACACCGTTCGCTGTAACCAACGATGCCAATACGCTGTCACTGGCATGGACCTTCTGCAATCCCAAAGGACGTGTGCTGGAATCCAACAATTTCTTGCCAAGTTCCGGGAGACTACGAGAGCCATCCGGACCATGAGCCATTTCCACGCTGCTCCCCAAAGGGCCTACAGCCTGAGAAGCCAAAGAGGAATAGTCGACCAGGAAGTTTGTATTCTTGGAGACAACGCCGTTGTTGTTTTCCCATACACCCGCATCCGGGTCCTGAGTTCCAAAGATGTTTTCGCCGTTGAAGAAGCGGTGAGCACGTCCGTCCCAGAACTGACGAGCGTAGAACGCGGCATTGATGACCGATGGCGTGTTACGACCTGTTACCTGACGCGTTCGTGACTCGACGGTTCCATTGAGAGTGAATTTTTTTACCAGCTCCTGAACCGTTGGCACTTCCCCAAGGTCTTTACCAGGAGGATTCACGCCAACATAATTCTCCTGGACAACACCCTGAGATCCCACGATGTCGTTCAGGCGGCCATCATTCTCGAGGAAGTCTGCCAGCTTCAATTCCCGATTTCCGCCACTGGCCAGCTGATTCTTTGTTCGCCAGTCAGCACCACCAAAGTTATGGCAGGTTGCACAGGCGGTCTTGTTATCAGATCCGACCTGAACATCCCAGAACAAGGCTTTCCCCAGTTGAATAGCGGCTGCTTCGTCCTGAATCACGAGTTCATTAACCGTACCTAACGTCTTGAAGGAACGATCGACGACGACAGGAACCGGCAATGATTCTTTGTCCAACGCGAATTCTCGCAGCTCATCCATGTCCAGAACCCCGAAGGTGCCCTTCAGGAATCCGTTGGGATACTGAGTCGACTTCACAATGACCTGTAACTGATCAGTTGCCAGGGCTTGCAGGACAGATGGAGTGGCCGCAAAGCCCGTGTCCATCATCAGCCATTCCGGCATCGGTTCCGGAGCCGCTCCATCTTCTGCCTCAGCCGGGACAGGAATCCCGCCCTCAGACCGCAGATTATGGCCGGACAGGCTGGCGATAAGTTCATCCGTCACCGTATGGCGGACTTCGATCACCGAAACATCATTGGCAGACTGCAGACCAGCAATGGCCACGTCCAGGTCGAACGTTTCCCCGCTGACCAGAATGGTCACACTTCCCGCAACCGGAACACCCGCAGCATCGGTCTTGGTCACGCCTGGCACCAGTTTAAGATGAGCGACGCGTTCGTTCTCAACGACCTCCGGGTCATTAATGTCAACTTCAGGATTCGTTTCTCCGCCCGGCTTAGGATTGACGATACCTCGCAGGACATTCGACTCTGCCGTTTGTCGCTTTGCGAGTGACTTCTTTTCTTTTTGTTGTCGCTTATGCAATTCCGTCAATTGAGCATGGAGTTTTGAGACCGCAGTGTTATCGACAGGAGTGACAGATCCCAGTTGGTCGATTGACTTAGTCACTGCCTGCCGTTGAAACTCATGCTGTCGCAGCAATTGTTCCAGTTCCTGCTGATGTCGTTGCAGAGTTGTCTCCAGCCTCTGCTGTGCATTTGTGGCCTGCTGACCATCGCTCGTGCCTGCAAAAGACAAAAGCGAGGCTGAAAAGGTTGCTGACAGAAGCAGGACTGACCACGCCTTCCGTCTTTTATTCCTCAAGCTCATAACAAAGGTTCCGGAGTTTAGCAGGCTAAGGTTTTGATTGACTCTTGATTGGTTTGAAGGGCACGGTCAGCACGCAGCGCAATTACAGAACGTGCCTTTCCAACCTTCGTCAGATTAGGTTTGCCGACAACCTCTAACAGCAGTGTTTCTGCAAAATTCTCAAGCTGCCTCAGCGGGACATTTCAGTCAACATGCCTGACTTGCAGATCTATTCCTGTGGCGCCCAGCTTTCCCTATTTTGCGGCTGGTGATCCCGCTCGGATGCTCCGGGCGTCTCGAATTCAGCTTCGTGCATGCGTGCCCACAGCATGTCATTGTTACTGTCGGTATTTACTCGACGATGAGGGTTTTCACTCAGCCGCAACACGCGAAGTGCGTTTTGAACGGTGACATATGCCGAATGTCAGCAGTCCGACAAAAGAATGCCAAAACAGGCGGAAGATTCAGTGAAGGTCCGTGTTGTTGGGTGAAATCAAGTTGCCATAAATTCTCAGGGCTACTCACCGAACGATCTCCTGGATTCCTGCTGCAACAGGTTGTCTCTGGATTCGCGGCATCGCGACCGGAAAAACCATCAACGGCCAAGACATGTCATCTGACCCACCGGTAAAGCGACGAAAGAAAAGAGATACTGAAAGGGGCAACTCTTCTCAGCATTATCTGATCGCGACGTGCTTTCTGTCGGGGGTTGTCGCCGTCCTGGTTCTGCCGCTGGATAAGGTGCGTTTTGGCAGTGCCTGGGTTGCTGAGAGTGCAGGGCAGTCGGCTCCCGCTGAGCCTGATGGTTACACAGAATCCTTCTGGGATAATCCTCGACCTTCTCGTGGTCATATCGGAGACCTGAGCAGAGCTCAACGAAATCGCATTGAGGACGAATCGCGGTCGGACTTCAATCAGGTATCAGACAGCATTCCGGATGAAGACTTTGAAGCACTAATGGACGAAAACGCTGCGGACGAATCGACGGAGCGCGCGGAGCCACTGTTTGGTGACCGAAGATTAACCCCGCGAGAACGCAGTAACCGTTCGCGAAGTCGAACTGTGAATCCAGCCTCGTGGCAGACGCAGTCACCTCCTGATGTCCCGGAGCCTCCCGCTGCCGTGTTTTCAGGTTCTGTGATTTCTCAGCCCGCTTTTCCGGCGACCGGAGCTTCCTCAATCATTCAGCCAGGCCCCGCCACAACTCTGAATTCTTCGGGAGGTGGTGCGGCGGCGGACTCGGCTCGAATCATCTTCAATTTTGCGGGTGCTCCCTGGTCTGTGGTCCTCCAGAAACTGGCCGAAGAGGCTGGCTATGCTCTGGAAATGAAGGCCAATCCCGCCGGAGTTTTCACGTACACGGATCCCGCCGGCCACAGCGTGGGGGAAGCGATTGACATCGTCAACGGATTCCTGATCCGTGAAGGGTTTATTCTGCTGCGTCACGGTCAGCTGATGCTTTTGGTTTCCGTCGATGATGTGCCCACGCACCTGGTCGAACGACTCACGGAAGAGGAGCTGGAAGACCGAGGACGATTTGAACTTGTGTCTGTCGAAGTCGCGATTAATGAAGCGTCAGCCGGAGATCTGGCGACCGAGCTTCAGCCTCTGATGACGACGCTGGGAAAGATCATTCCTGTGGCTTCCGCGAATCGCATGGTGGTGACTGATCTGCGAGAGCGGCTGCAGGAGGTTCTCGGGCTGATCAAAACCGGGGATATTGAAACCGCCAGCATTCGCAGCGAAGTCATTACGCTGAAGAACACCAGGGCTGAAGATGTCGTCAAATCACTCCAGCAGATGATGGGCAATGCCGTCGCTGTGGCCGCCAACGGTACTGGTGGTGTTGGTGGCAGTGCGGCTGGCAACGGGGCTCCTGTCGTTTCCGTTGTGGAAACCAACTGCATCATCATTCGCGGACGAGAACCCGCGCTGCAGAAGATTCGTGACCTTGTCTCTGATCTCGATCGCCTGCCGGCGCAGGTTCATATTCAGGCCATGCTTGTTGAAGTTGAACTTTCTGATACCGACGAGTTCGGTGTTGAGCTCGGCGTGCAGGACAGTCTGTTGTTTCGACGCAGCCTTGTTGAAGATATTTTGACGACGACCACTTCCCAGTCAGACCCTGCCACTGGAATTGTTACGACAACACAAAACATCATTAGCTCAAAGACAAACCCTGGATTTAATTTCAACAACTCTCCGATGGGAAACAACACCGCAGCCAGCCCCAACCGTTTGGGAGGGCAGGCCCTGTCCAATCTCAGTGTTGGCCGTATGAACCCGGACGAAGGTTATGGCGGTCTTGTACTGGCCGCTGGCAGCGAATCGCTCAGTGTGCTCCTCAGAGCACTCAAGGCGAATCGGGAAGTCAATATTCTGAGCCGACCCACAATTCGTACGGTGCACAATCGCAAAGCTTCAATCCAGATGGGCGCTCAGGTGCCTGTTGTGGACGGCGTGTCTTTGGGCCCTACCGGAACAGCCAACCCGGTTGTTCGTCAGGATAAGGCCGGAATCATTCTGGAAGTGACTCCAAAGATCTCAGATACCGGAGTGATCTTCCTCGATGTTAAGGCAGAGAAAAGTGAATTCCGCTCTGGCCCGGGTTCCGGCACACCGATCTTCACGGACGCCTCCAACGGCAACGTGATCGAAGCGCCAATCAAGGACATTACCGAAGCTATTGCCACCGTCAACATCACCAGTGGTCAAACAGTGGTACTTGCTGGCATGATCACGTCGGGCGAAGTTGAATCCGTGCGGAAGATTCCGATCATCGGCGACTGGCCGATCGTCGGCCCTTTGTTTCGTTACGAATACTACACCCATCGCCGCAAAGAGCTGCTGATCTTTTTGACTCCCGAGATCATCTATAACGACGATGATGCGCGTCGCATTTCCCAGAGAGAAATTGAACAATCAAAAATCGACGTGATGTCACTTCCGAATGTGATGACATGTCCTCCCGAAATGCTGTCCGATCCCGAGATTCTCTTTAACGATGCTCAGACTCCTGCGCCCGGTTTCAAACCGATGAATGACTGGTACTTCCCGACCTTCCGGAAATGGGGACAATCAGAAGAAGAGAACGCCCCGGTCATTGATCGCTCGGCCGCAATTGATCAGTTCCTGACACCAGCACCACGAGTCACCTCCGGACATTCTTTCCCGTCTTCATCCGGCGGAATGCCGACTGGGGAAGGATCATTTATGGAGAACGCGCAGGGCCCGGAAACGTTTGCTCCGGCCGGCTCGGACTCAGGCGAAATTGAATACTACCAGTCGTCACCGGAGTTTATCCCTCCGCGAATGTCATCAGGATCCGGAACGAAGTCTTCGCGCGGAGGATTCTCGAGATGATTCAGATAACGACATTTTCGCCGTCAGTCGGCAATTCTGGAGTGTCCGGCGATGTTGACCGGAATTTTGGTGGATGGTTCCACGGGGCGATTCATCGCTTCGCCTCGGTGTCTTTTGTGTGGATCATTCTCTGCCTGTGCACTCTCTGCGGGTGCACGATGCTAAAAGAGAATGTGCCACTGCTGAAGAAGGCGGAGAAGTCGGCCCCGGTACAAAGAATTCTGACGATGTGGACCTTCTCTTCTCAGGAAGAGCCGGATGGTTCCACAACGCCTGGTTTCGTTGGCAAAGTTCTGTTTTTCGCTGCGGGTTCCGACAAACCAATTTCGGCAACCGGGCAAATTGAAATTCATGTGTATGAGCAGCAGGGAGACGAGTGGCGGCTGCGAAGAAAATTCGTCAGTGAGCCGGACGTGTGGAAACATAACGAGCGGCAGACGGCCCTCGGAACTGTTTATGACGTCTTCGTCCCGCACGAAACGGCAAAAAATCAGAAGTATTCGCTGGTCCTGAAGTATCGTAGCGCCACAGGTCAGATGGTGTCCTCTCCCCATGCTCAACTTCCTTAAGCGCCTCACTACCAGAGCTTAATCATGTCAACGTTCCCTCCATTCCCCAGACCCGCTGCAGAAGAGTTTCCCTCTCTCTGCTGTGTGCCCGGGGTTGCGCGTCTGAAAGACTTCACGACGCGTGGTTTGGCTGAACGTGTTAAGTACACTTACAACATTATCTTCATGACCTGCCTGCTGGGCAGCGTTATGTGGGTCTCCACGGTCCGGGCAAACGCACAGGAACAACAAGCGGATTCTTCCTCGCCATCGGTCAAGTATGTTTCCACAGGTCATTTTTCGATTCCGTTTGAGATCTCCCCCGCTAATGAGCCACGCCTGAAAGCTGTTCTTTTACTGCAGGATCAGGAGACAGGCGGATGGAACATCTGGAAGAAAGAGGCCGCTTCCAAAAAGATGTTTTCTTTGACCGGAGTGAAGGATGGGGAATACCGTCTGGCGGTTCGTTCTTTCTACGACGACGATCCAGGAGCCATTGAGCGAATTGATATTCCGAGTGATCCGGAGATGGTGGTTGTTGTGGATTCGCGTGCTCCCATGCTGGTGCTGACGCTGGTCCAGACCGGGTGGAATGAACCTCAGATCGAGTGCGTTATTGTGGAACGTAATCCGGACCCTGCCAGCCTCCGAGTTTTCTCGGTGCCGTCCGGGCGAGGAAAGTCGCCTCAGCAGCTTGCAGCGAAAATTACGTCATTCAAAAACGAGGGTCGCCACTGGATCTGTCGCATTCATTGTCCACTGAGGGAGGGTGTGTCCCGAATTCGAGTGGAACTGCGCGATCGAGCCGGAAATCCGGGACGTGAAGATCTCGCTGTTTCCGGGATTCGCAGGCCCGCGCCGATCGTCAGGGCCTCTGAAGTGGAGAATTCAACGTCCGAAGATGATTCTGTGGAGGCAGTCGCTGACGACGCGGCCGAACACACTGAATTGCCACGTTCACCGGCGAAGAAATCAAAAAGCAATAAGCCAGGAGCCAAGTCAACGCTTTTTACAGATCACGAGATCTCGGGGATTGGCTGGCGGAATCCGGAAGGTCAGCCGAAATCGAAACGAAAACCGCCAGTGATCAGACTCCTGTCCGGAAGTCAGTCGAGGGATGGTGACGATGACGCGTTTGTTGATCCTCAGTTGGCATTACCGCCCTACGAGGACATGGAAACGCTTGGGGGGCCTGCTCCTGAAGATGAGGGAGATGATTCGGCCCGGCCAGGTCTGCTTTCGGCTGACGAAACCCCTTCCCTGAATTCACTGGAGCCGATCAGCCCGCTGGTTCCGGAGGCACCTCAGACGCGGGCCAGCATTGGAGTGGCGGAGCCACTGCGATCTTCTGGAACGCAGGATGATGCGACTTCCGTTGCGGACTATGACATTTTGCTGCGGTCTGCTCGAAACAGCGTGGCTCTTGGCGAATTTGAACAGGCACTGACCAGATTCCGTGAATGCATAAAGCTTGAGCCCGGCCGCCTGGATGCTCGTCGCGAGTATGCTCATTTGCTGGCATCCCGTGAGCAGTCAGCCGCCATTCCTGTGCTGGAGTCGGTGCTGAATACAGATCCGGCGGACAGCAAGACGGCTGCGATTCTGGCCGGCATGCTCCTGCGGACAGGAAAAGTCGATAAGGCGGAGACCGTTCTGAAGAACGCAACTGCTCTTGTCTCCAGTGACCCGGAACTGAACCGAATGATGGTTCAGACTCTGGTGGCCCGAGGGCGAACGCGAGAAGCCGGAGAATATTTTGATCAACATCTGTACGGAGCAAACACGTTTGAACCGACAGTTCGGAAAGAAATCATCTCGACTCTGATGTTGTTGGGGCGACTGGACGAAGCACTGCCGTTGGCACAGGCGGCAGCCAACGAGATTCCCGGGGATCTTGCCAAGACGAAAGATCTGATCAGCCTGCTGGTTCAGCTGGGGCAATTTGACGCCGCCGCGGGAGCAGCCTCAGCACTGAATCTTGACGATCCGGACAGCTGTCTGGAAGCAATCACCCTCGCACGAACATTGAGCGGGCAGGGGCAGTATGCAACAGCGCAAATGATCCTGAAACGCGCGTTTGAGGTTGATGCGCTACATCCGGATGCATTGCTGGCGGAAGCCGACCTTTTGCTGCGACAGGGATTTATTGAAGGGGCACGCAGTAGTCTTGAGCGAGGCAAATTCACTCCGGAAGATCCGCGCGTTCTTGAACTCACAGCCCGAATTCATTTGGCGGCAGGGGAGTTTTCACAGTCGCGTGTCATCATTAGTTCACTTTTGTCTCGAACCTCCGATGTCCCCATGATTCTGCTGCAGGGGCGATTGTATGAAGCCATGACAGCGTTTGATCTTGGTGAACAGAGTTATCAGTCGGCACTGGCGACCTATCCGGAGAATGCAGAACTTCGCAATGCACTGGCGAATCTTTATCTGCAGACCGGACATGAAATGAAAGCATTGGCCGTTCTGGAAAGCAGTCTGCAGCAGCGGTCGCAGAATCCTGTGACCTGGAGACTCTGGGTTCAGGCCGCCATTCGAAACGGAGAATCCGTAAATGCGTTGACGCGAGTTCTTGCGGAATTGCAGAATCCGGAATGCAGCGCGTTGTTCAGTCAGCATCTGCATCGTCTCGCCGGATGCATTTACTTTCATCAGAAGAACGTCGCTGCAGCGACAACAGAATTTGGATTCAGCGGTATCGAAACGAATTGTCCGACAGATGATCCGGACAGTGCCTATGCCTGCTACATGTCTCTCCTTGCGAATGGTGAGGCAATGCGTGCTGACGCCTTTCTCTCGGGATGTCTAACAAATCCGGCCTTCGGAATACGGCTCGTGGCGATTGCCGAAAAGAACCTGGAATATCCTCTGGCCAAGCGAATCGTGCTGGAGTTGTCCGAACGTTACCCGGGTAATCAGAATGTACTGGAACAGTTTTCATCGCTCATGAGTCGCCTTGGTGACCCGTCTGCCCAAAGTGCTTTTCAGGCCCTGCTGGAGCGTGCCCCGCTGAGTGTTCCGGCTCGACATGGCATGGCGTTGATGCACTGGCGAAATGAAGACTTTGAGCAGTCCATGAAGTTCTACGATGCCATCCTGAGTGATGTTCCTGAACACCGAGATGCCGCGCGAGATCGGGCACGACTTTTGAGGCAGTGGCAGGGTCGTGAAGCAGCGATTGCCGGCTACACCGAAGCAGAAAACGCGCTGAACAATCCGATTCTCTCGGATGTCCATCGCAGTCTGTTGGACGATCCCGGACTGATTCGCAGCAACATCGGCTTCAATTCCCTGTCGACCGAGCAGCTGTTTGCTCTCCGACTGGAACGACAGGCCACCTATCTGGCCGACTGGCGTCCGGACAATACGACGGCTGCTCTCAGGCGGTTGCAGGAGTTGAATCCGGACGATAGCCATGCGGCCTTCCTGCTGGCTCAGCAAAACATCAGTATGGGACGATACGATGAAGCCGCGGATGCTCTGGAAAAGCTACTGGCTCGCGATCCCCTGCATGCTCAGGCGGCGATCGCTCTGGAACGAACTCGTCAGCAATTGCGACCGCGACTGGGATCACACTTTTCGACATTCTCGCAAAGCGGTCGAAACGGGCTTTCGGAAATCTCAAGGACTCGTTTTGGAGCCAGATACTTTAAGCCGGTAGGCACAGGAAATGATTTTTTCTCGATCGGCTATTCGCACATCATGCTTCGCCCCACGGGAAGCGATCATGTTCTCGGGAATTCACTGGATCTGGGATACCTCTGGAACGCAACTCCCAATTCCCAAGTCAACGCACAAATGAACGTTGAGCAGTATGACGAAGGCTTTTCCACAAAGCCGGTTTTCCGAATCGATGCAAAGCATCGTGTCCTTGATGGATTGGAACTGGGATTCGTCGGTCACATGGAGAATGTTGCAGAGAACTCTGAGTCCATTGCTCAGGAAGTTTTTCGCTATGGGATTGGCCCGACACTCGACTGGCATCTGTCACAGCGGTGGGAGTTAACGGCCGACTACGATGTTCAGAACTATTCCGATTCAAACCTTGTGCAGACCTTCAATGTTCGCAACATCTACAAGTTCACTACCGCGCCGCGGGAACTGAGAGGAATACTGCTCTATCACTTTGAAGATTTCTCCGATCAAACCGTTCGTAATCCGGTTCCCGACTTTCTACCGGGAACGATTCATCCGTACTTTGCACCCGACCTGTTCAGCTATGTTAATGCGGGACTGGAATGGCAGCACTGGCTGAATCCCATGACGCTTGGAGAATATGAACTCTCGTACACCGTCCGCTACGCTTTGCAGTGGGACACACTGCAGGTGTTTTACAATACCTTTGGTGCGGCATTGAACTGGGACTTTACTGACACAATGCGTCTGTCCGTTTCGACCGATCATATCCTTTCAGGGGAATATGACAGTTCCAGCGTCATGGGAACGCTGATGATCAGTTTGCCCGGCGGCCGCGACTTCACTCCGATACGAAAAAGTAAGAAACGCAGCTTCGCCGGCATCAGATCCACAACATTTTAATCAATAAATTCTTCGGACGGACGCTCGACAAACTCGGCATGGCCTTCTGACAAACAGGCATCTTCCTGAAGTCGTTGAAGTTCTCGCAACCACTCCAGCTGTAACTAACTGACCACGGCGTTCCACTATCGCGCGGCTTTGGCATCGCTGGTAAATTCAACGGGCGACTTGTAAAGACTCAGGGCCATTGCACCGTCTGCTTTTCGATGGACGGTTCCGCTGATCAGGAAATGAACCGTACGGCAGAAGATCTCTGGCACCATCATGCCTTCGCTGTGCACAACAACCCGACCTGTCGCCGGAATGTCCAGCAGAACTCCGGAAAGACTGGCATCCTTGATCAGTACGGGAATGCAACGATTTTCGGTCTAAAGATCCGCTTCAGGGCCCGGGATATCTCGCACGGGTACGCGATACTCAGCCCGGAGATTCTCGCAAGACAATTTGATCTCACAAGACAATTTGATCACGGCATCTCGCTCGACTCGAACAGGCATCATGGTCGGACTTCCAATGGGGGGAGCGGTTACAAAACGGAAAGCTGTCTTTACACTGAAGGGCAACCTCGATGTCGGGGTCGGCTGCCGGGAGTCTATTGGTCAAAAAGCCTCGGTATCCGAGCAAACCTGCACCAGTTACAGGGTTTGTAACGGGATTATGATGACCTGGAAATCAATACATGGCTGTCCCGCTGAGACCAATTGATACGGCTGCACGCGAAGGATGCAGCGGGAGTCGGATTGGTATTCAAAAAAAGCAGGGGAGTTTTCTATGAGGGGTACGTAACTGTTTTGGTGACCATCGTTTTTGTTCAGTGGCCTCCAAAAGAAGCCAGCACGAAGCCTTCGCAGGAGACCGAGAACTTCACCTTCGATGCGACGGCGTGAAAGGGGACGCAGTTCCCCGTCGCCCGCTCTGCTGAAGTTCGCCCCTGGCCGCTCTGGAGCCACGAGCGAGGTCGGGAAGATTTTCCCTCCCCGGAAGGTTCGACGCTGCCGCACCGGGACGGTTACAAGTGTCGTTTGTGCTGACTTGAGACGGCTGGCTGAGAGTCGTTGAACGCTCTCCCTGATCGTGTCACGCGCCTCAATTGGCCTGGACGCGATAGAGTCGTCCACTACGATCCAGGATGATGGCAGATCGACCATTCTCGGAAAGGGCCAGCTTGTCGGGATCTTCTGTGGGCAGCCGAAACAGTGTGGTTAACTCCAGAAGTTCACTGCTCCAGCACCGCAGAAAGCCGTCAAAGCTGATGGAGACCAGTGTCTTCCCGTCCGAGGTCCAGGCAAGATCGGAAATGGCTCCGCCCTGCAGTTTTACTTCCCGAAGCAGAGCAGCATCCGATGTCCGGTAGATTCGCAAAATGCGTTCGGAGTACGCGATCGCCACTTTGCTGTCGTCCGCCGAAATCGCGATCCCATTCGCCGAAGGCTTGCTGTTCGGCAGAGTCGCGATAAGGGTGCCACGCCGCAGATCATGGAAGTAAATTCCATCATGCGCGCTTCTGATCATAATTCGGCCATCCCGTGAGATTGCCCTGTAGACCGATACGAGGCCACTCACGCGACTGACTTCCTTATTATCTTTGAGGTCGACCAACACGATGTCAGCTTTGGCCCCCGGGGCATTACTCGGCTGCTCTCTTGGCTGAGTGTCCAGGACCAGCCAGCGGCTTTCAAAACACCCCAGGTAATGTCGCAGGCTTTCCTGGGGAGTCGGTTTCCAGACAACCTCCGGCTTGGTCGCTGATCCCTGCCAGCGGAGCACTACAGCGTCAGGATCGCTTTCGTCACCACTCAGAAAGAAGAGTTGTTCGCCGTTATCGGAGAAACCAAACCTCAGCATTTGTAGCCGGTGACTGACGAATTTCACGTCGACCCTCTTGTTTTCATCGCCGACACTGAGATCGACAAGGCTGGAACTGAAGTCATTCTTCAGGATGACCATTCTTCCATTGTCGGCTGCGGCAAAGTCTTCGACATCGGTCGCGATCTCAGAAGTATTCGAATCTTCCAGGCCGGTCAGGGTCTGAATGTGACTATTCTCATCCGCCACGACAAGGCTGGATCCATCGCCGGAAAAACAGAGAGAGGCGATGTGGGCATCACCGACCTTCCATGTTCTTCCGGTCAGTTCCTGCGACTGCTCTTCCCAATCTGTATGCAGAGTCCCCTCAGGAAAGGAAAGAACGATCGTATTTCCCCGGACCACGACGTTGGACGGAGGAACGATACTCACGGCACTCTCATCTCCGAAGAGCCGTTTTGTCTGCAGGGAGTAATGGTCGCTGACGTTGGCTGCTGAGAGCGGTTCGCTGAATTCCAGTTGCACCTGATTGGTCCCCGCCGGAAGCCTGCCGTTCTGCAGGACCGGTGTGGAGCGGACCAGAAACGGCTCGCCTTGAACCGAACTGCTGTTCAGAGTGGCCGGGTTTCCTTCCGTATCTGTCAATAGCTCGGAAAGTTTGAGTTCCTTCTTCAGCAACGTCGATTCCAACGGAATGACCGTGACCAATCCATCAATTTTTCCGATCGCCAGCTTCTGGCCATCCGGGGAGAACGCAATGGATTTAACTCGATCATTGAAATGCAATTCCTGAAAGAAGGGTTCCTCTTCCAGCATGGATTGAAGCGTGACGGAGCCATCTTCGCGACCGGCAACAATCATTGACCCGGTGGGCGAAAACGCCACGTTAGAACAGTGTCCCGGCGGCCCTTTTTTTCGGTGAGTGCCTCCGGTCTGCTGCAATTGATCGCCCGGTTTGGTTTCCAGAAACTTTGGGCGGATCACGGTCAAAGCACCGTGCTCAGCCCCGAACGCCACATCACCACTGGCACTGACCGCCAGGCATTCGAGGTCTTTCCCGTCGGAGCTGAGTGTTTCCAACAGAGAAAAATCCCGAGCCGACCATAGCTTCACATCAACTTCGTTTCCGCAGGTGGCCATCCATTGCCCATCGGCGGACCAGGCGACCTGAAACGCCTGTCTCTTGTGGGCCTGAAACACGCCTGTCTGTTCGCCGTTGCTTAAATTCCAGATCCGAATAGTGCCATCATCTCCGGCCGACGCCAGCAATTGACCGTCGGGAGAAACAGAGAGCCCATTGACTTCGCCCTGACCAGCGGCAATTTTCAGTCTGATCGCTCCTGTTTCCAGATGATGAATTCTGATGATGCCTGCCACTCCGCAGGAAGCGACTTCCGGGCTGAGCTTCAAGGGACAAAGAAAGTAAACAGCGTCCTCCTGTTGAGAAATCGTCTTTGCCCTGAAACTGTTCATTCGGTTTAAGAGATGCCAGTCAAAGCTGCGACGGTCGGTCTCCCCGGGTTGAGGAAGATACCGCTCCAGTTTTCTTGTGACCTCGAACGAATCCTGTTTCTGGATCGCCATGGAAGCCAGCAGCATGTCCGAGGCATAGGACCGTTCGGCCATTTGTTGTTCGGAACGAATGGCTCGATTCGCCTGCACGAGAGCCGCAATCAGTCCAACGACAAGACAGCTGATCGCGCCCGTAACAGCCAGCAGCGGGCGTTGGTGGCGTTTGGCGAATCGGGTCAGTTGATAGGCGACGGAAGCGGGGCGGGCAGTGACAGGCTTGTGATCGAGATGGTTCTGAATATCCACCATCAGATCGCCGACCGTCTGATATCGCCGGGCTGGCTCCTTCGACATGGCTTTCAGGACAATACAATCAAGGTCACCCTGAAGTTCCTGAGCTTGCACAATGGGACTTGAGAGTCCGTCGTCAGCAGATCCTGAAACGCGTTTCTGAAGAATTTTGCCGGGAAGTTGAGGGTCAGCGTCAACGATGATCCGGCGAATGTCTTCGAAGTTCTGTGCCTTGTTCAGGCTGTCAGCATACGGAGATCTGTCGGTCAAAATCGCGTAAAGCAATGCGCCCAGAGAATAAACATCGCAGCGAGTGTCAATCGGGAGGTTCCCACGCATTAATTGCTCGGGGCTCATATACGCAGGCGTGCCGGGAATGCTGTGCAATCCCGTGATCGTCATCGTATTCATCAATTGCGATTGTGTTTCCTGCCTCTGCAGTTGTTTTGCAACTCCGAAGTCAATCAGTTTGATGATCGCCGCACCGTCAACTATTGTGACGAGCACATTGGAGGGCTTGATGTCACGATGAATAATGGCTCTTTGATGCACATGCTGAACTGCCAGGCAACATTGCAGGAACAACTCCAGCCTTTCCCTGACCCGCACTTTCTTCTGCGTGCAGTAATCCGTTAGAGTCAGTCCTTCAACGTACTCCATTGCAATCCACGTACGATCATCCGGCAGCTTGCCAATATCGAGGACTCGAGCGATTCCCGGATGTTCCAGTTGGGCGAGTGTCTTGTGTTCCTGTTCGAAACGCCAGATTGTCTCGCGATTCAGGAAATCGGGTCGAATCAGCTTAAGAGCCACTTTTCTTTTGATTGGTGTTTCCTGCTCTCCCAGAAGCACCGTCCCCATGCCTCCCTGCCCCAGGGACCGAAGAATCCTGTACGGGCCAACCTGAGCAGTTTTGATGCGGCTTTGTGACGAATTTTTTTGAGTCGTGATCTCGTTCCGAAATTGCTCCAGAATCGACGGACGTTCCGACGCCGCAACAAGTGACTGCAGATCTTCAAGTAACCGGGCATCGCCTCGACACGCAACGATCATGAACTGCAGACGTTCCTCTGCAGATTCAATGGACAGCGCTTGCTCAAACAGTTCATCGAGTGCAGACGAATCAGCCAAGGTGAGTGCATTCCTGAAGCAAAAACAAAATTGAGAAGCGATTCTATCGCAGGCTTTAAGGCCAGAGTACAACCGGGACCAGAGCCCACAGCGGTCGCGGCGTTCTGTACCTCCGGGGGCAGACGAATCTCGAGCATTTTCTAGGAGTTATTCGTCAATTCGCGATTCATCCACGCCTTTGAAAACTGCCAGTAACGTTCGGCAGTTCGATGGGACACCTGCAATGCGACCGCACACTCAGCCATACTCATGCCGCTGAAGAAATAGAGCTGCAGAAATTGAGTATGGTCCGGATAACTCTTCCGGAATTTGGCCAGGGCTTCGTCCAGTCGGAGCATGTCGATCGCGAACGCCGGACCGTCATTCGATTGCACAAGATCATCGACCATCGATAAAGAAATCGGCACGAAACCACTCTTAAGCTCTCCGGCCTCACGCATCTGTTGAGCATGATCACGAAGAACGATGTAGAGGGCATTTACCAGGTTCAATCGTTCATCCGCAGCCTCTGTTCTCTGAAAGTCTTTTGCAGTTTCAGCGGCTCGAACCCAGGCCTCATGAAGAATCGACGAGGGCGTCTTATCACTGGCCAGGGCGGTGTTTTGCAAAAATACCGCCACCAGTTGTTTCATGTGGGCGTAAATGTCGGGAAAAGATTCACCGGCTACTGTGTCGAATTCTTTTGGCGGGGTAGGGGCTGTCATTGTTTTCCAGCTGGCTCCTGGAGGTTTTACTGCCAGGAGTTTCGAATTGCGATAGGCAGGCGGGCAGGCGGGCAGGCGGGCAGTGAATCGGGGATAAGTAATCTTCAGGATGATTTCAGATTAAAAGATCCTTTTCAACCGTGGTTATTCACTACCTGGATGCCAAAAGCTGCAAAAAACCGCCCTTAAGCCATTTTTCTGTCGTTGGATACCCATTTTGGCGTGACCTCAGGGCCGCAGAGAAGTCGCATTTGCCCTCGGAGCTTTCGTGAAATCCATGGCAGGAAAATGGGTTCACCGCGACATGAAGTACGCGTTGTCACTTGTGTGGAAGCTGAGCGGTAGCCGATCAACGTGGGCTGATCGATGCGGCTCTCACAATGCTTTAAAACTTCCGCGAGCGACATTAATTCTTAGAACGAGGCGTCTCAAACCTGCGTACTTGCTTTCACGTAGAACCCGTTTTTTCGCTGGCAGAATCCTTACGCTTATCCTCTGAGCAAGTTTCCCGGAGCCTGCAGAACCAGTGATGTCATGTCCGAATTCCAGTTCACATGCAATGGCGAAGATTCTGGTTTAAGGTTCGGAGCAGGGAACTTTATCGGCGGCCCAATCGACTCCAGTGTGAACTTATAATCCCCTGGTTCCAGCCACAGCGGCTCGGTGGCTCCATTGTTGTAGAGGATGAATGAGCCATTGACGGCCGTGGTTCCAAATCCGATGGACTGAAACCCGTTGTCATTCTTTTTTGTAAACTGTCACAAGGATGTCACTTGTGACTTCCGGGCCAAACATCAACGCACCGGCAGTGCCACCTTTTGCAGGTGACCTGGATCCGCTGCAGCCGCAGAGAAATCCTGCTATCAGGATCGCAGTAGTCAATTTTAACCTCCGCAATATCGATTGGTCCATAGGATTTTCGCCTGAAGTTATCAAAGAAGGTTTCTGCATTCGCAGCAATCGCGTTTCGGCATCGCTGCACAGATTTCTGTTCCGTCAACAAAGACGTCTTTCACCGTATTCATTGCGGTCCGGCAGCTACTGTTGAACTGAGTCCTAACCAGTTTCGAACCGGGGCAATACGGCTCAGCACCAGCCAGTCCAACAGCAGCACGATTAGCAAAGACGCCGCGAAAAGCGGCAGACAGATGCCAATCAGAACGATGACCGAAATCAGACCCCACGACACGCGAGGGCTTAACGCTGGTTTCGGTGCGCCGAGAACTCCCTGATCACGGCGTTTCCACCACAGAATCACACCGCTGACC
>JAPLOA010000004.1 GCA_026400835.1 Planctomycetales bacterium
CCGCGTCACGACGGAACTCCTCAGTATATTTCTTATAAACCTTACCAGTGTTACCAACAGCCTTCTTCGTCATCGCTTGCGCTCCTTGTGGTCTCTACTCTACCACACTTTTCAAGCGCCTACTTTCTTTGGGGAACTCCACAATTGAAGGCCATCTGAAATCGAATTTTGCCATTTTTCTGTGTGCAGATCACGAGTTTGCGAGGGTGATCGCATTTGGTGCTTTTTCGAGGCATAAAAGCTGCAGGCCAACCTTTGCAAAACCCACGCCGGGGCATTCTGCCGAGGGACATTTCAATTCATGGGCTACATGAAAAATTCAAAAAGTCGAGCTTAATTGCCTCGTTCTCCATCACAGTTGCTCCTGATTCCAATTGCGCGGATGTGGCTCTTATGTTTATTTAAATCACCTCAATTCGATCCTCTTTCGGCTATGGTCCGACGGGGATATCGGTCCACTGGGTGAATAATCTGGAATCTGTTGCTGGTCAATTCGCATTGGAGTATCTCGCCCGTTGAGTTCGGTTTTTCCGGGTGATCAGATCATTTGAGAGAGGTCGTTTGAATGCCGTTATTGCTCGAGGCAAAAAGAACAAAAAGTCAAGATCATAGTGTTCGAGGACGAATTCTCGTCGCGGAACAGGAAGCGAGTTGCCGGGATTGGTTGATCACGACAATTCGTGAATTGGGATACGATGCGGTCCCGGTCGAGGATCACGGCCAACTGATTTTGGAGATTGAAGCCGACGAACAGGCAACGGTTATTCTGTCCTCAGAGTTTGACGCTGCCGGGCCGTTGGTTGCGATGGGACAACTGTGGCTGGATGGATTTGCGCCGCGGGTCATTTTGGTTTCTGACGATGGGTCGCTTGCCAATGATGACCGGGCGATGCGGATGGGAATTCGGGGAACAGTGTCGAGGTCGCCAGACCCTCAATCTCTCCGCAAAGCACTGGCTTTGGCTATGCGGGCTCCGACGGGAGGTTGCCATCAGGGGTCTCCGTTATTGGGTAACAGTGCCCGGATTCGCGAGATGCGGGATCTGATCAGGAATGTCGCCGACATTGATGCGGCCGTTATGATTCTGGGAGAGAGCGGTACTGGAAAAGAACTGGTGGCGCGGGCTATTCATGACTGCAGCCGAAGGGCCGCGGGACAATTCGTCCCGGTCAACATGGCGGCACTGCCTGAAAATCTTGTGGAGAGTGTACTCTTTGGCTATGAAAAAGGCGCCTTCACCGGGGCGGATCAGCGTCAGGAAGGGATGTGTCAGCACGCCGATGGCGGAACTTTGTTCCTGGATGAAATCGGAGAAATGAACCGCGAGTTGCAGCCTAAACTGCTGCGGTTCCTGCAGAATCATACTGTCCAGCGGGTGGGTTCCAACGCCGTCCAGAAAGTGGACGCAAGAATTGTCAGTGCAACAAATCGCACTGAACAGGAATTGGTCAGTCGCGGCGTCCTGCGAGAAGATCTCTTCTTTCGGTTGAATGTTATTCCGATTCATGTTCCGGCGCTTCGGGACAGGAAGGACGACATTCCGCTCCTCGCAGAAGCATTTCTGAAACGCAAAAGTCTGCAGACTCAGCGAAATCTTTCGTTCTCCGGCGATGTGCTTGAGCGGCTTTGCGAGTATTCATGGCCGGGCAATATTCGGCAGCTGGAGAGCCTGATTGAACGAATGGTGGTGATGGCCAGGTGTAACGTGATCGGGTTAAAGTGTTTGCCATCGGAATGGTTTCCCGGGCCTCCTGACGTAACCCACCTGGGTAAGCCTCATACCCATTTTGTCACAGATCTGGATCAACCGGTCCTCGTCAACAATCGTCGGTTGACGAGGATGGAATCGGCCGAGCGGCAGTTGATCGTCGAATCCCTGCTCCGTCACAATGGCAATGTCGTGGCGGTTGCCCGCTACCTGGGAGTTGGGTCGGCAACCATTTATCGGAAGATGCGTTCGCTGGGGATTTCCAAGGCAATCGCTGACAATACGATCGAATAAGATCGACTGACAATGACAAGACTCTGGATCCTTGATGGTTCCACAACCTGGGCTTAATCAGAGAGTTGAAACACCGTGGCTGCAACAGATCTGCAAATCACACGAACTCGGGCTGTTCGATTAGATGAATCGACGGGTTTGACCAACACGTTCGACGGCTCTGTCGCCGGAAATCCCATGGAATTCCTGTGGGCAGTACTCCATCGTCAGTGGCCGATATTGATCGTGATCGTTCTGGCGAGTGGAACCTTGGCATGGTTTGTCAGCGCGGAATACCGCACCTGGACCGTGACCGCCCAGCTGGAACTGAAATCCCAGCCATTGCCAGTGACCGATCAGAAAGTCTACACCACGCCAAATCCGGAGGTGGCTTCAACGTTACTCATGTCGCCGGCGGTCCTTGAGCCTGTGATCGGCAGGCATGGTTTGCCGCAAGTTCAGGAGTTGCCGAGCCTGCTTTCGGTGAAACCGGATGTCCGGACCGGGATTATCCGAGTTGAACTCAAGATGAGCGACAGGAAAGTTGCCGTTGAGGCGCTCAATGATCTGGGCAATGAGTTTGTGAAAGCAATCACACAACTGCGGTTACAGACACTTGCAAAGCATAGCGACTACCTCAGTACTCTGAAGTTGAGTGCAGATAATGAATGGATCGCTGCAGTTACAGCGTTTGACAAGCATCAGACTTCAAAGGCATTGGATGACGAGGAAATGATTCAAAGTGCCGAAGTCCAGGCACTGGTGAGTCTCAGGCTCCAGTTGGAAAGTTCTGTTGATCAGAAATTACGGGAACAGGCAAGAATACGGCGTAACCAACAGGTGATCGCGCGGGACATGGCGGCGGTCCGTGACTCGATTTGTCGCGAAGTCCTGGCAGGTCGTGAACGTCAAGCCGAGAGTCTCGGGAAAGGTTTAACCAGTGCGGCACGAATCGTCAGGGTGAAGAAGCAGATTGAGGACCAATTGGCGCAACTTCAGACCGAACTGGCCGCTTTAACAGCCCGAACGGAGCGCTCAGACAAAGGCGACACAGTCCCAGTTGTTGATGCCTCCGAAGACGCCGCATTGATTGTGCAGACCGCCGGGGCAGAGACTTCGCCGTCCCCTGTTGTGCCGGCGGCGTTAACGACCCTGGATTTCAGCGCAATCCAAAAAGAAGTTTCGGAGTGGATCGCAAAGGTGTCGGACGCAGGGCAGGAGGCCCTGGGGGATCTGGATCCCAGGATCCTGGAGGCTGTTGAGTCCTCGCAGTCAGAACTGGAGAATCTGGCGAACAGCGCACGAACACTTCAGTTCGAAATTGACGACAACAGGGATGAACTGAAGGCTCTTGAAGCACAACAAAGTGATTTGGCAGAGTCGATGAGGCGTGCCACGAAAAAAGCAGGCAGTCAGTCTTCCGTCAAGGCGATGGAAGTTCAACGGGATCTGGACCAGAAAGAAGAGAACTATACGAAATTGGCGGAGCAACTGGATCAGATCCATCACATCAGAGACTGTCAGTTGCCGGAGTACATCGTGAGTCGATCAGCGACACTGCTTCTCGCTGGTGAAGGCTCAAACAGGAAAAAACTGTTTGCTTTTATCCTGCTCGGAAGCGGAATTGTCCTGCTGATTCCATCGGCCGTCTTCGAAATCCTGCGAATGCGGCCCACTCCGGTCAACGTCGTCAGTCGTCGCTGGAACCTGCCGGTACTGGGAATTCAGTCCACTGCTGGGCGGTCCAATACGGCGACAAAAGATCTGTCCGGAATGTCGCAGCAGGAACTGCGACTGATGGCACTCCGGATTCAGCAAAGTTTGTTTCAACCCAAGGGACGTGTGGTTTTGTTTTCCGGGCTCGACCACGAAGAATCACCCATGAGTTTGATTCGATCTCTTGCCAGCTGCTTTTCACAACGCGAAGAATCCGTGCTCATGATTCAGGCATTACCATGTCAGCTGGAAATCAAGGCTGCCAAAGAAAAAGCAAATAGTTCCCTGAGGACCCATAACCCTGGTGTGGCGGAATTCCTGGCCGGAGACTATAACGACGCGACGCAATTGGTCAAAGGAACTGGCGTGGCAGGAGTTGACTTCCTGCCAGGGGGTTGCACCGTCACGGCATCAGAAGCCGTCGCATCCAGCCTGTTGACTAAATTAATCGATCAGTTCCGCGAAAGATATTCAATGATCCTGCTGTGTGGGCCATCGACGCTGCACCCTGCAGATCTGCAAATGCTGGCAGCTCGCGCAGACGGTATTGTGTTTACGGTGCACAAACAGAGTCTGAAGACTGTGTACGGGGCCGAAGTGATCAGTGACCTGATCGAATTGGGCGCTCCGATTTTGGGCTTTGCCGCTCAACCGCTACGCGGCAAGAAGGCCTTCCCGGCCGACCAATCTGCACTGGAAGAACCAACCCGTACCACCGCAGCCATCTCCGCATAATCGTCATTCGTGGCAAACGTCTCGCAATACGGCCGAATTTGATGGAATCGTCCTGCGGCGCTTGGCTGATGGCGGACTCGCGGCATTTCCTGCATTTAAGTTGGGTT
The DNA here is from genome assembly GCA_026400835.1 of Planctomycetales bacterium. Lineage (GTDB taxonomy): Bacteria > Planctomycetota > Planctomycetia > Planctomycetales > Planctomycetaceae > SXXK01. Next base: position 4,540 of record JAPLOA010000004.1, read on the forward strand.
AGATTTTGCCCCGTCGAAAGTGTTAAAAACCGAACAGTCAGCGCCCGGCGCGAAGGCCTTCTGTTCATCTTCACGGATCTCGGATCCCGTCAACGCCATGTCAAGACTCAATCGACCATTTCCGCCGACATTTCATCTCTTCTTCCTGCTTACGCTGGGGACCCTCGTCTGGGCGTATTGGCCTGCGCTGGTCAGTCTGGTGGAAGCATGGCAGTCGGATCCGGATTACAATCACGGCTTCCTTGTGATTCCGATTTCTCTCTGGCTTCTGTGGCATCGACGCGACCGAATTACAGTGACGGAACTTCATCCGTCGTGGTGGGGGATCGGCCTGATTGCTGTGTCCGGCTTGATTCGCTGGTTCGGAGCAGAATTTTTTATCGTTCAGTTTGAAGTTTGGTCTATCCCGCTCTGGATCGCTGGTGTCGTCCTGCTGTTTGGAGGCTGGAAGTTATTGAAATGGTCCGCAGGGCCAATTGGCTTCCTGTGGTTCATGATGCCTCTGCCCTCATCCATGACCAATTTTGTGAGTTTGCCCCTGCAAAAAATTTCGGCAGTGATCTCCACCTGGACCCTCCACCTGTTTGCCCAGCCAGCAGTTCGCTCCGGCACCACGATCAGTCTGGGCGAGCAATTCATGGACGTCCAACGGGCTTGCAGTGGACTGCGGATTGTTTATGGAATTTTGGCGCTGGCCGTCGCGTATGTGGTCCTGATGCGTCCTCAGCGATTGCGTGCTGTCGTGCTGTTGGCGTCCGCTGTTCCAGTTGCTGTTCTCGCCAACTCCGCCCGTGTGACCGCGACAGGTCTGCTGTTCCTCGTGGTTTCTGGCGAAAAAGCTCATCAGTACGCACATGATTTTGCCGGCATGCTGATGCTGCCAATGGCCGTCGGTCTATTGTGGCTGGTCCACATGACCATGGAAAAATTTGTCGGCGCTTTCGAACGATCCCCCAGATCCGGAAGCCTGCTGGTGCTGAAAAGTGGCCTGGCAATCCTCCTCGTGGCGACGGGATTGGTGCTCTGGCAGCAAAAACAGGCGGATGCCGCGGTCGGCACACTGCTGAAGATTGCGGAACGCCATGAAACCGATGGCCAGAGATTTCAAACCGACAACAGAATTAAGGAAGCGGTCCAGGCATGGCGAGAGGCGACCATCTTTCTGGATCGTTATTGCCGCGAGCGTCCCGATGATGCAGACGCGGCGAAGCGACTTGCCGTGGCCGCCGAACGGCTTGCCTTCAGCTCACCAGGTCTTGTCCGCGCGGCTCGGTACTACGAACGCGCATGGTCACTGCAACCGGATGACGAGGAACTGGGCTTCAAACACACGCGACTTGCGCTGGCGGGTGAGGACTTCTCCACTGCCGTGTCTGGCGCCGAGAAACTGCTGGAACAGGCGGAAGCAGACAGTCCGCAGCACTTGGCTGCGTTTCAGCTCAAGGTTCAGGCACAGATTCAGGATGCAGATCGAACGAATGCTAAAACGACCTGGACTCAGGTAACCGAAACATTGAAGCAAGGTATCAATGCCGATCTGGATAAAGTGACCTGCTCCTATCTGCTGGCCGTTGTTTATCGCCAGTATCCGCTCGATTCGATCCCGGAAAAACAACGCGGGGTGGCGGCTGAGAAGGTGTTCACCGATTTGCTCTCGACACGGCCTGACGATCCGCTGGCGTGGTTTAGCCGCTCGACATTCCACCGCATTTTTCCTGCCTCTGCTCCTGACCCGGCTCCGGAAGCGATGCCGTCAACAGACCAGGAACCTGTAGCCGATCCCGCATTGGAATCCGATTCAACATCTGCCGCCGCGGCGGCGGTGGCTGTTCCCGTGCAGAGCCCGGACGAAGATCTGGGCCGTGCCATTGAGCTGGCGAGCGGGAATATCACTCCAGAAACCCATCCGATCTGGGTTGCCGGTGGCTCGCGGGCGCTCGCCGCGAAAGAGTACGAGAACGGGCGGAAGTATTTCCGGAACGCCATTCAGGCGAACCCAGAACACTATCTCGCGTATCTGCAGCTGGCGCTCATTGAGACAGATTTCAGCATTCAGGGGAATCGCCGCGACGATGTTGATCCGGCGCAACGAACGGCGGCCATTGAAATTCTCAAGCAGGGTTTGTCACAGGAAAAACTGAAATCCGAATTACTCTTGCGGATCGAGCTGATCAGGCAACAACTGCAGTCCAACGAAGCGGTTCAGGTTGCCGAAGCCAATCAGGAAGTCCTGGAACTGAAGAGTCAGTTTCAAAGAATGCCTCCCGAAGTCGGCGTTCCGCTTCAACTGAGATTGGCAATCGTCGAATCGCAGGTCTATGCCGATGCCAGCGATTTTGTCAAGGCGTCGCGGCTGCTGGAGTCAGTTCTGACGTCCAAAGAAGTCGCTGGCATGAACCTGGAAGCCGGTTTATTGAGTAGTGGCTGGCTGGCACTTGGCACCTACTACGAAGAGCAGGGTCTGAGCGATAAGGCGAGCACCTGTTTCCAAAAGGGGACGACTTCGCAGCCTGATGGCATCCTGACGAAATGGCATCAGGCACTCACGGCAGACCGAGCAAATGATATCTCGGCCGCCGCCGACTTGTACGAAGACGTGGCAGTTCGACTGGGGAATCGCGCTGAGCCCTGGCTGGCGCTGGCGCGGAATGAACTGCGTCAACAGCTGGCGAAGGCCCCCCCTCAGCAGGACTTCACTCGTTTCGTTTCAGCATTGAACAAAGCCAAAACGTTAAATGCTCCGCTGAACGAAACGGTTCTGATCGAGGCGGAATTTGAAATCTCAAGGGGAGACAATGCAAAGGCATTGGCATTGCTGGACGCCGCCGCGAACCAAAACCCGAAATCCGCGGATCTGTGGCGCAGTCTGGCAATCCTGCGCCAGGCCACCGGAGATACGTCCGGTGCCCAGACAGCCCTGACACTCTATCAGGACACTGTCGAAAACCCACTCGAGGCGACACTCTTGAAGACCGACTTGCTGGTTCGCCTGCAGGACTGGGACAGTGCCCGTCAGGTCCTGACTGAGGCATTGCAGACGGCTTCCAGTCCAAAAGATCAGGGGCAGTTGCACGGACAATTGGTGCAGATTGAATTGCTCAACAACAATGCTGATGAAGCCCAGAAACTCCTCGAGCAATTCGCGAAACAACATGCTGACGACATTCCTGCGCAGATGCAGCTGGCTTACTTCTACTGGGAACGGCAGAAGCTTGACCTGCTGGAACAGATGGAACGAACTCTGAACAAACTGGAAGGAGACAGCGGCGTCTTCTGGAAAGATCTCCGCGCACGCCGCCTGCTGCAGATGGCCGCGCAGACGAAGGACGATGGCGAACGACGCACTTTTGTGGCAGAGGCAAAAAAGATTCTGGAGATGCTCCCGCCGGTGGTGCTCAGCCTCCCGCAATCGCAGGTTTTGTCGGGAAGGCTCGCATTGCAGGAACGCAGGTCGGCGGATGCCGCCCGGCACTTTGAAACCGCATGGATCCGAGGGGACAGGACACCCTTGCTGGCGACCGAGCTCATCTATGCGTTGCAGGCGTCAGGAGATGCAGCAAAGGTCGAGTTCCTCCTGGAACAAATGCAGAACCTGTTGCCCTTCGCACCGCAACTGTTCGATCTGGCTCTCGCCACCAATTCTAAAGTCAGCTTTGCCGATCTCGATACGTCCACAGCCATCGCTCAAGGCTGGGTTCAATCGGTGGCCGACGCCAACAGCTACGTGCGTCTGGCTCGAACGCTCCATCTCAGTGACGACCAGCGGGAACCGCAGCGAACTCAGCGGCTGGACCAGATTGAAGTGGCCTATAAGAAAGCGATCGAACTGGATCCGAAGAATCCTCAGTCGTGGGGCGAATTCCTGCGTTTCATTTATCGCGATCGGAATGATTCTTTTCGGATGGTTTCTGAATTGAACGCGTTTCAGCAACAGGCGGCGATTCCAGAACTGGATCGCAGTTTTGTGACCTCTCAAATCCTCACGGAGTTCGACTTTCCGCTGGCTGCGGCGCGATCCTGGAACCTCACGACAGAACTGGCAGCGAAGAGCGGCAACCTGCAGACGCAGAATCGCGTTCTGATTCTGGCCGCGGAATTCTTTGCTGGACGGGATACGCCACGCGCCATCGAACTTGCCCGTCAGGCTCACGCCTTGAATCTCAACGAGACGGTTGGTCTGCGATTGCTGACTTTGCTCCTGAGTGAGAGTGACACCTATCCGGAGTCTTCGCTCAGGGAAGCCTCATCCCTGATCCAGGCCATGCAACAAATCAGCGAGCAATCCGGACGCGGGGAAGCGACCGACGCTGACAACCGGATCATCGCCTCGGTCTTGTATCGCCGCGCTGCGTTGTTGCCGACGGAGTACAATAAGACCGTCGATCTCCAGGAAGCGGCGCGACTGCTGCGTTCCCTGAAGGAGTCGACTGAGTCCGATGCTGTGCGACTGGCGCGCATTGTGGGCGAGCAGGGCGATAAGCAGGGCGCGTTGATCGCCCTGAATGAGCAGGCACGGCGAACGGGAGCGAGCGCTCGCACAATTCGTGCGTTTGTGGAGTACTGGCAGGACCATTTTTTCGCGACAGAGAGTTTGCGAGATCGTGTACAGCAGGCTCTGCAGACGCTGGAAACAACCCCGGGAAATGAAATTGTCTCTCTGGACCTGCGGTTAAGACCGGTAGGTCTGACCGCAACCGAAATCGATGATCTGGTGGATCAATTTGTTACGAACGTCGTAATCCCTGCCTCAGAGAAACAGGCACAGGACGCATTATTACAACAGACTTTCGCTCTGCTGGCAAAGAAGAATCTGACACATGTCAGTCTGCGACTTGTGTCCAGTGATCTAACGCCTCTGACGGATGTACAAAAGCTGACGGCATTGCTGATCGTGAGCATCCAGGCACCGGGCTCACCGGAATTTGAAGCGTCTCTGAATGGATTGGTCAATTCGCAGCTGTCCGGGCAGAACAAAGCGGAACTGGACCGCGCAGCCGCTGACTTTTACTTCATGCGTGCCAACCTGGGGAAAGCAGAAGAATTCTATCAGCGACTCCTGAAGCGAGATGCCACGGATATCGCAGCCCTGAACAATCTGGCCCTCGTGGTGGCCGAACTGCGAAGTGACTTCGCAGAATCCGAGCGGCTGATTCAGCAGGGGCTGGCGATTATGGCCAGCAACAAATCTCCTGCAGGCAGCAATTCGTTTATGCTGGACACGCAGTCCCAGATGTTACTCGCCGCTGGCAAGACTGAACAGGCACTCGAGATCCTGACACCGCTCTCACAGTCAGTCACCGCCGACGCCTCGGTGTTTCTGCATCTGGCCGAGTGTTTTCACAAAATGGGCAGGCTTGAAGAATCACAACAAGCCTTCTCCACCGCCCGGCAACTGGGAATATCAACGAGCCTGTTACCCCCCATGGACAAACGCATTTACGACACCCTCTCAGCCACCCATACCGAACAAGCCGGCCTCTAGCCCGTTCGATCGGCAGTTGCAAAGTTGCCAGCTGCAACCTGCAACCCGCAACCCGCAACCCGCAACTGTTTGAAGCGACACCAACCATGTTCATCCGCTTAGCCATCCTGCTGCTACTCACCATTGGCTCCACGCTCGTGCATGGTCATCTGACCTACCGATGGGGCCTGCCGGCGGAATTCCAGGAGTACGCAGAAGTTGTGCGTGCGATCCCCAAACAACTGGGAAGCTGGAACTTTGTGAACGACGCCAGGCCCATGTCGGACGGCGTGATCGAAGAGCTCGGTGTCACCGAATATGTGAGTCGGGTTTACTCAAATGGAAACGAATCGGTCACGCTGTTGATGATGACAGGAAAGACTGGACGCCTGGTCCGCCACACGCCGGATATTTGCTACGGGGCCTCAGGCAATACATTTCTGAAGGAGCCCACACCAGTGACGCTGGACGTCGACGGTCAGTCGCATGAATTCCGGGTGTTACCGATCCGTCCCGCAACGGATCTCAGCGGAGACTTTGTGGTTGTATACGGATTCGCCCACGTCGGGAAGTTTCAGAGTCCGGCGAAACCGCGGCTGACGTATCACGGCCAGCCTGCCGTGGAGAAGATTCAGGTACTTTGTACGCCCAACCCCGACGTCGATAAACTCGGTGAGATACCGGAATCGGCAAAATCGTTCATTGCAGAAGTCTGCCGCTACATTCAGCAAGCCCAGGGCTCAAAATAGTCGGCTCTGTGGACGAGGAGTCAACAACCAACTGTGATGAGAGACCAGAACGTGCGCGGCTGTGGAATGTGTTTTTGGGTTGATACATCACGTACGAAATTGGTATGAACCCGCAGCGTCAGCGAGGAATCAACTTCCAAAATCCTGCCGACGCTTCGCGTTACTGGTCCTGTGCCTGCAAGCGTGTCAATTTAGGCCGCGCAAAGTATCGATGCGCAGAGATTCGTGAACATCGGCGTTCTGATCCCGCAACCAACCCGCGTCACTTGCTCTCCAAATCCAGAATCAGCTACTTTTGCCTCTGATTCTTCTTGTGGTGTCGGATCCTGAGCACGACCATCGCCGCCGGTGAGGGAAAGGCAAAGAGTACGCTGGCCGCAACCCGGGCCCCTTGACTGAAACCCACCCTGGGGTAGCCTCCCAGTATGCACAGCACAATTCGTTTGGTTGACGGCCTCCGCTGTCACCCACAGGCACGAAGTTTGCATTGAAGCAACCTGCAACCTGCAACGTTGCTTTCTCCTGCAACTCGCAACGCGAACACAAATGCCCCGCATTGACACTTTCGAAGACCTGGAATGCTACAAGGCGGCACGTGAGTTCAGGATTGTCGTAGCCGACTGGGCGAAACACTTACCATCGGAAGAAAAGTACCGGCTGATAGATCAGACAATCCGGGCGGTGCGATCGATTACAGCGAATATCGCCGAGGGGTTTGGCAGAAAGCACCCACAGGCGAATTTGCAGTTCTGTCGTCAGGCTCGTGGCTCCCTGATGGAAGTACTGGAACACCTGAATACAGCCGTTGATGAACGTCTCATTCTTGACGAGCCATACAACGACCTACGTGGTCAGTGGCACAAGGTGCGAACGATCCTCTCAGGGTACATCAAGTACCTGGAATCACTGACCACGAAGGATCGAAGATTTATCGAACGGAGTTGAAGAAGACAAAGTTGCAGACCGGCTCCACTAGGAGTTGCACGTTGCAACCCGCAACCTGCAACTCTGCAACCTGCAACTTTTCCCCTGACCTGCAACCTGCAACTTCTCTCCCCAACCTGACTACCGTGAACCACAAAAAGCCACAGGCCGTTGAAAGTGCACGACGTTAAAGCATGAATGCACTCGTCTACATCGCCCTCATTGGCTGGCCGCTTGCTGTCCTGCTCCTGTTCTTTCTGCTCCCAGCCCGCCAAGCTGCATTCGCTGCGGTTATCGCAGGCTGGATGTTCCTGCCAATGGCCGAGATTGCAATGCCAGCAGGGCCGGCCTATTCAAAACGCTTCGTTACGTCCTTCGCTGTGGTGTTGGCAGTACTCATCTTCGACGCAAAATCATTGGCTCAACTTCGTCTGAGCTGGATCGATATTCCGATCATTCTCATGTGTGTGACGCCCCTTGGCACCTCATTGGCAAACAACCCTGGCGCTTATGATTGGCAAACAACCTTGGCGCTTATGATGGACTTTTATGATGGACTTTGTGAAGTCCATCAACAGACGTTTGCATGGGGAGTACCCTATCTGATCGGGCGAATCTATGTGAAACAAGTGGCCGATATACGAGAATTGGTTATTGCAATTGTATTGGGTGTGGCAGTCTATGTGCCGTTTTGCCTGACTGAGTTGATATTGAGCCCACAACTCCATCGGTGGATCTACGGGTATCATCAACACAGCTTTCTGCAGCATACCAGAGACGGCGGATACCGACCGATGGTGTTCATGCAGCATGGACTTATGGTCTCGTTCTGGATGGCTATGGGGACCGTGGCTGGGGGTTGGTTGTGGTTCTGGGGAGGAGTGAAGCGAGTCTGGCGCCTGCAACTTAGTGTCCTCGTGTGTGTCAGTCTGCTTGTCACAATAGGCTGCAAATCCACAGGGGCCGTGGTCCATTTGAGTGTCGGCCTCATTGCGATTGCAGTGACTCGCCTTACGAAGAGTCGCTGGCCAATCGTCTGTTTAGTGTTGATTCCAATTGTCTTCACAACTGTCCGGGTCACTAAATTGCTTCCACGAGAGACGCTGATTACCGCGGCGTCTGTTTTTACGGCACGGACCGGTTCGTGGAATGTCAGGATGATTCAGGAGGATTTGTATTCTGAGCATGCGTTGAAGCGGCCGTTGTTTGGCTGGGGAGAATTTGGACGTAACTTCCCCACAGATCCCGTCACCGGGAAAAGACTGACACGGGGTGTCGATGGATATTGGACAATTGTTATCAGCACGAATGGGCTGATTGGGCTTGCTGCGTTCCTTGGAGCAGGGATACTTCCCGTTTTGGCTTTAATTTTACGAATGCCGAAGGCGGCATTAAAATCTCCCGAGATGGCTCCTGTGCTTGCAGCGGTTACCATTGTTGCGATTTTCTTTATCGAGTGTCTGCCGGACGGCATGATCAATCCCGTGTTTATCATGTTGCTTGGAGGTATCGGTAACCTTTCGATCACGGGTCGATACCTGCTGTCGGAAGAAAAGCCACTTCCTGCACAGCCTGTCATAATTCCGAGACGTCGGCTCTATCCATACAATAACTGTCTGTTGACGTGATGCATTTAATAAGAGCCCGGACGCATCTCCTTTTCAACTAATTGAAAGTGTTGTTTCGCGGGACTGTGTTCAGGCAGTGCTTCAATTGTGGACTAGATTGTTAGTGTACTTGGCGCGACTTTAAGTTTCGTGCAGTTCGGGTGAACGTGATGAAAATCGCGATTGGCATTATGTTGTGGAATGAGGAACAAACGATCGGGATGACGATCGATTCCATTTTCTCACAGACACTCCTCAGCGAAATTAAGTCGAATGTGGAATCGGTGGAGGTCGTGGCGTTGGCGAACGGATGCACCGACCAAAGCATCCCGAATGCGAGAGATGCGTTTTCGCGAAATCTTGCGAAATGCGTTTTGCCCTGTGTGCAGGCTCGCGTTGAGGAATTGCCAAAGGGCCGATCGCCTGCATGGAATTGGTTTGTTCATGAACGGACCTCTCCCGACACTTCGTATATTCTGTTCATGGACGCGGACATCACTATCAACAATCACAATGCGATGTGGAGCATGATCGATGGACTCGAGAACAGCGAGTATCATCCGGTAGCAGGTGCGCTCGGGATAAAGGACATCGATCTGCAGGAGCATAAGACGTTGCTGCAACGCACGACATCATCCTTTACAAAGATGGAACAAGACGCAAGGCACTTCTACTTATGTGGCGGGTTGTATTGCGGAAGAGCGAGCTTTTTTCGGCGGATAGAGTTTCCAAAGGGGTTCGTGTGTGGTGATGACGGGTTCATCGCATCTATGGCGATCACGAATTTCTGGACGTCAGACTACGAGTTTGATCGAATACTGCATCCGGCGGATGCAACGTTTGTCTTTGAGTCTTACAGCACCCTTCCGCGTCTTTTCAAACAGCACAGACGCCGAATGGTTGGCAGCGTCGTCCGGACAATGATTCTTGACTATGTTCGATCGAAACAGTCTGGCGGTGTGCCGGACGCCGGATCGATTATTCGGAACGCCTGCCAGGAAAACCCGTTGTGGCTGGAAGAGCACTGTCGGCAGCAAATTGCCGCACTGGGTTTCTGGGTTGTCCCACCCCGCACGATTTTTTACAGGCTGACGCAACTACGTCGATTAAGCCTGTGGAAGAAAATAGCGAGATTTCCGCTGGCAATCGTTGGCACGTTGTGGCAGGCAGCGGTGATCGTTTCTGCAAACCGGGCATTTCATTCGGGCCAATATGCGAATGTATGGACCAGCATGCCAAATACGCGAATGATGTCGCCGTCTGAGACGGCTTTAACTGAGACGAATGAACAGACGGTCGTCAGAAGTTAGATACTTTGCGAGCACCCCAAATGGAAGATACAACAACTTCGACACTCGTAAACTGGACTGAGCACCATGGCGATTGGTTCAAGGGACGTCGAGTCCTCGTAACGGGCGGAGCGGGATTCATCGGCTCGCACCTTGTTGAAGCCCTCGTGGTTTTGGGTGCCAGGGTCGTGGCACTCGACGATTTGAGCGGCGGCAGCTGGGAAAACCTCAAGGGCTTCGAGGATGACGTTCAGGCCGTCACCGGCTCGATCATGAACAGAGCGGTGGTTGAAGCGGCGGTCGACGGCTGCGATGTCGTATTTCATCAGGCCGCACTGGGGTCGGTGCCACGCAGTGTTGCGGAGCCAGAGATCTATTGGCAGGTCAACGTTGAAGGCACGCTCAATGTGTTGCAGGCGGCTCATCAGGCGCGAGTGAAGCGAGTGTTATTTGCGGGTTCGTCGAGTGCCTATGGCGACCCACCCGGCGAGGGGCTGAAGGTGGAGACAATGCCTCCTTTGCCTCGCAGTCCATACGCGGCAACCAAACTGGCCGGGGAGCACGCCTTTCGGGCATGGTATCACAGCTACGGCTTAGACACCTGTGTGCTTCGGTATTTCAATGTTTTTGGGCCAAGGCAGAATGCGAACTCTGCCTATGCCGCCGTGATCGCAGCCTTTGCTAAATGCATGCTCTCCGGGAATCCAGGAACGATTTATGGAGATGGACGTCAGAGTCGCGATTTTACTTTTGTGGCCAATGTTGTCCACGGAAATCTGTTGGCGGCGCGGCATCCCGAACCGCTTTGTGGAGAAGTTTTCAACGTGGCGACCAGCGGCAATGTTAGCGTGAATGAACTGTATTCTAGAATGCAGGGCTCGTTGGGGAAGGATCTCACTTCGCCGATTCATCAGCCGGCCAGACCAGGCGATGTCCTGCGATCGCAGGCTGACATAAATAAGGCTAACCAAACTTTCTGCTACTCGCCGATAGTACATTTTGATCTTGGATTGAAGAAGACAATAGAATGGTATACGGAACAGTTAAAACCATTACTGGATTGCAAATCCATGACACGTAGCGTCTAAACCACCAGGACAATCACACTTATGAAGAAGTTAAGTTGGCTCGCACGACGACGAGAGATTACATACCGTGTTCTGAACACTACGTTCTTGCGATTACTTCATGGGCTCTATAGATGGTACGGCCTTGCTGGAACGTTTCATGTTGATCGTGACCGAATCGTCTATGTCGTTGAAGGTGTAAAGCTGGAATTTTACTTTCGCGAATTCGGCTGCACAGGAAACGCGGATGCTGGAAGTGTAGGGGAGAACGAAACGCGAGACCTGCTTTTCAACCTACTTCCAAATGGTGGAGTCTTCTATGACATCGGATCGCATGAAGGGACATATACTTTAACCTGTGGCGCTCGCCGACCGGATGTAACGGTTTACTCATTCGAGCCGCTGGCCGAGCGATTGAAACGGCATCTGATACTAAATCGCATGAGTTGTGATCGAGTTGAGGAAGTTGCCGTAGGGGATTCCGAGGGCATGGTAAGTATGGTGACAAACGAGCGATCCAAGAACCATGTTGCAACCGGTTCAGGAGGAGCTCGTGAGGTGCGAATCGTTCGCCTTGATCAATATGCTATAGAGAAAAATCTTACACCTCCAGACTTCATCAAAATCGACATCGAAGGTATGGAGTCATCAGCGTTGGCGGGTGCAGAACAGTTGCTACGCGAACATCAGCCCATTATCATTTGCGAGATTAATCACAACCATCAACGCTACGGAGTATCATTGGGTGATTTCCTAAAATTTATGCGGGGCTTGGGCTACGATCTTTATCGTCATTGGGCCGGAAAAAGTGAGGTTATTGAAGTGTCGGAACTATCAGATGTCCGACTAGAAGACTTGGGCCGAACTGCCTATGAAAACTTTTGGTTCATACCCAAAAGCAAAGCAACCCATTTTTTCGATTGCGCTGAATTATATTCTAGTAACAGCCAGCGATCCTAGCCTTTTCAACGACCAGGCCTAGCGTGCCATGAACAATCGCAAAAGCATCGTTTCTGGCGGAGCATTACTTGCAGGCAGCCAGATTGTCACCCAGTGTTTGCGCTTCGTTCGCAACGTGATTCTGGCTCGCCTATTGTCGCCCGCTGACTTTGGAGTCGCCGCAACATTTTGGATCACAACTGGATTCCTGGCGACGATATCCCAGTTGGGCTTTGAGCAGATGTTGATCCGGGACAAAGACGGGGATGCCGAACGTGTTGGGGCGACCGGACAATCTCTGTTAGCATTACGAGGCGTCCTGATTGGTGCGGTTATTTTTTGTTTGGCCGGTCCGATCATGGCGATGTTTGGATCACCAGAGTCCAGCACAGCCTTTCGCTGGATATCGTTATCGACGGTGTTGGGTGGACTGATGCATCGCGATACAATAAGGTTGCAAAGGCAGTTGCGCTTTGGTCCCTCGATTGTTGCTCAAATTGGCCCTGACCTCATTGTGACGATACTGGCCTGGCCGATTGCGGCTTACTTTGGCGACTATCGAGCGTTTATAGTTTTCGCATTGTTACAGAGCCTTCTTGCATTGGTTGCGTCGCATGCGGTGGCGGAGCGGTCGTTCCGTCTGGGATGGGATCGCATTGTGGTCGCAAGGTACCTGAGCTTTGGCTGGCCGCTGCTTTTAAACAGCTTGTTGATGTTCTTTGTGATGCAGGGCGATCGCATGGTCCTGGCGCAGGCATATACCAAAGCCGAACTCGGACTGTACTCTGTCGCCGTTGGATTGGCGATGACACCTGGGGGCATGCTGATGGGTATTGGTTCCCAGTTGATGCTGCCAACCCTCGCAAAGGTGCAGGGAGACCGAGTGCAGTTTAATAAATACTATCAGATGTATACAGTTGGGCTCGGCGCGATGGCAGCGGCGATGGGGACCTTGTTTATCTTGATCGGTCCGGCCCTCATGCGATTGATTTATGGCTCGAAGTATGATGCCGCCGGGGCGGTGATCGGTTGGCTGGGTGTGATGCAGTGCATTCGATTACTGCGAGTGGCACCGACGACGGCTGCGTTAGCGCTCGGAGATACAAAGAACTCATTAATTGCAAACGTTGTCAGGCAGTCCGGACTTGCACTTGCCTTGTTGGCGTCGGTATTGAGTCTTCCCATGACGTGGATCGCAGCATCGGGTGTCGTGGGTGAGATCTTGGCGGTCACAATGTCCGTAGCCTGGACGCGGCGCATTCACGGTTTGCCACTTCGTTCTTTGGTATTGTCGGCAGCGTTTATCCTATTCAGTTTTGGACTGGCGGCATCGTCGCTGCCGTGGTGCGTTATAAATGGATGGCTAATACTCGTGACATGGAGTATTACTCTGGCGGTCGGCGCCGGACTTTGCGTGTTGTTCAGCAGCAAACTGTGGCGATTGGAGTTGCAGTACCTATGGCAGACGTGCAGACGCAAGCTTCGGTTGACCGCAGGCTCAGTATCGACTTAGTGCGAGTGTGAAGTGTCATTCATTCTATGCGAGCTTAACGATGGCTGCGGGCAAGTTTTCCGAACCTGCCGGTCGGGCTACATCAATGCTTAGTCTGGGCTTTCCTTCAAAAGCCGAGTCAACGGGTCCATTTTCGCGATGAATCAAGATTTACGTAATCGTGGGGGATCTCTTGCAATCGTTTCCGTAGAGGAAGTTGTCAGTTCTCGTCTTTGCCATGGTTGTGGGGCCTGCAGTTATGCCTGCAACCAGAATGCGATCGAACTCAAGAACTTCATCGACATTGGCATCCGTCCAGTCGTTGACAGCGACAAGTGCCGCAACTGCGGGGACTGTGTCTCGGTGTGCTCAGGCGTAGATCTGACACACGACCAGGCAACATGGCCGGCGGAGGCAATCGAATCGCTCAAAGCAGAATGGGGCCCGGTGCTTGAACTCTGGGAAGGACACGCGACCGACGAAGCAATCTGGTTCAAAGGCGGCTCAGGTGGTGCAGCGACGGCGCTGGCGGCCTTTTGTCTTGAACAGGAAGGCATGCACGGAGCCCTCCATGTGGCGATGGATCCGGCTCAACCGCATTTGAACCAAACCGTAATGAGCCACTCGCGGGAGGAATTGACCAGTCGGACAGGTTCCAGATACGCTCCTGCGGCGGTATGTGCAGAGCTGGGAGAGATCGAATCCGCCCCATCACCGTGCGTGCTCGTGGCAAAGCCATGCGACATCGCCGCTGCCCGAAAAGCTGCCGAGATACGGCCGGACCTGAAACGGAACCTCGGCCTGACGATCTCCATCTTTTGCGGTGGCACTCCGTCCACACGAGGCACACTAGAACTGCTGAAAGAGCTGAATGTTTCACCGGAAAATGTGGGCGACCTGCGGTACCGCGGCCACGGCTGGCCGGGCATGACGGGTGTGAATCTGAAGACATCAAACAACGGTGAGCGGGTCGAGATGACTTATCAGCGGGCGTGGGACACGATCCTGACAAAACACAAACCCTTTCGTTGCCATATTTGCCCCGACGGGACGGGAGAGTTCGCCGACATTGCCTGCGGCGACCCGTGGTATCGGCCAATCGAACCAGGTGAGAAAGGTGAGACGCTGATCGTAGTCCGCACCGAACGTGGTCGTGAGCTGCTACGACGAGCGATGGCCGCCGGTTATATCGCGGCAGTTCCTCGATCCCCGGAAGTACTGCCTAAGTCGCAGATTGGTTTGATGCATCGAAGGCGAGGGGTGTTACCCAAAATTCACGCTCTGCGACTCTTCCTGCTGCCGTATCCAACGTTTCACGGCTTCTCGCTGTGGCGTTCATGGCGCCGGTTACCACTGAGTCGGCAATTCATCTCCTACTATCGAGCGATCCGTCACGCATCAAGTTTCTTCCGCCGTGGCGTGCTGAAGCTGACGGGCGTCTCCACAAAAATTACTGGCAGTGATGGAGCAGAGTGCCACATCAAAAAGGACACGCTATAGTGTTTAAAATGCTGATTCGGCGTTGTGTTCGCGCTCTCGGGTACGATTTTTATCCGTTAAGCAAGGGCTTAGGATGGGGGCACGATCCGTGGAGGGATATGCAGCGGGTTTACTCCTCCGCGCATCGACCAACTGTATTTGACGTAGGGGCGAACATTGGACAAACAGTCATACTGTGTGAAAAATTTCTCGGTCCCGTCCCAATATGTTGCTTTGAGCCAGACATGGATGCCTTTACAAAGCTCTCTGCTCGCGTTGGCGACAGGTCTCATGTGAGACTGTTCAATCTTGCGCTGGGGCCACAAAACGGCACCGCAGTACTTAAGCGACAGGAGAGTTCAGCCATGACCTCACTACTCGAGCCGGGTGATGGGTGGGGCCAAGTCCGATCCATGGATGAAGTCGAGTTGCGCACGATTGATTCGATCTGCGAAGAAATTGAGGTGCGTCGAATCGACCTGCTAAAAATTGATGCGCAGGGTTACGACCTCGAGGTCGTTCGCGGCAGCGTAGAGATGATCAAGAGTGGCGAGATTCGTTTTATCCTTATGGAGGTTAACCTGGTACCTATGTACCAAGGACAGGGGGAATGGGATTCGATTTATCGCACCATGGTCGATCTGGGTATGAGAGTTCAAGCCGTTTATCCCTTGGTGTACGTTGAAGACCACCCGACCTACATGGACGTACTGTTCGAAAACACCAATTTCCGGTCGATGAAATAGGCGATGCCAGTAGACTCATGGGCATCGTCTGGAAATCACGCTCAGGAGTCTTTCTTGTTGGACCTCTTTGAACAGCCTAACGTCTGGACATCGGCTTGCGTGGCAGACATTCCAATTTCCACCGAATCGAGCCCGGCATGACATGTCCACCGTTCATCGAGACGTTTACCGATCTTTTGAGCTGTTCCAGGTATCACCATCTCTGCTAGTGCCGTCACGTTCGACGAGTTGTCGGGGAAAATCTATTTGTGAAGAGTCAATTCGCTGTTCCCGGAACTTCGGTTCCCTTCGAAGCCCAAGGACCACGAAGCTCATCGGCTCGACCGACCGGTGACGCGTGGCCTAGATTACTACTTTCGGGCGCGACTCCGACCAGTACCAACCGTGGCGTTGGAGCACTCTGCGCGGCATGCGTTGATCAGCTCACGCGGGTTTTTCCGACGGCGGCACTCGTTGTTGGGGGGGCAGGTGTGGCTCCAAAAAGATGTATCGAATTGCCCGACCGGACTGTCGAAGTGGAGACGAGCTGGCTGACCGGAACGTCTCAGCTCAAGCAGCGGAGCGGAGCGCGTCACCTGTTGTGGATTCGGCGACTGAGCCGGATGGCACCGGGATTGGGAACCTCCTGGCTGACCAATCGAACTTACCAGCAGCTTGACTCCTGCAATGCGATGCTGGAAATTGCCGGGGGAGATTCGTTTGCGGATACGTATGGAATGGCGACCCTGATCCAGCAGGCTGCGGTTAAGCGGCTGGCGTTCGCTTTCGACAAGCCTCTAATTCTGCTGCCTCAGACGATCGGGCCTTTTCGCGACGACGCCTCGCAGCGGATCGCAAGGGACATCCTCGAGAGGTCGGCGTTGGTGGCTACCCGTGAAGCAGATGGACTCCGGGAGCTCGAAGAACTCCTTGGTAAGGAGCTTGACGACCGTTTCCTGGCTTGCCCCGATGTGGCGTTCACGCTTCGGCCAAAGCCGTTGACGGAAGCAAGAGGGCCATGGAATGACGGCGATGGCCGGCCGATTATTGGCCTGAACATCAGCGGTTTGCTCTGGAGGAGCAATGTTGATTTCGGACTGGCGGCGGACTACCAGGCCTTGACCCGCCAACTGATCGACTGGGTTCTGAAGCAGAAGGACACTCGTCTGCTGTTGGTGCCGCACGTGTTCAACAAGCGGCCAACGACTAACGGCAGTAGCGGGCCGCTTGCCAATTTAGTGGAAGATTCGGATCTGGCCGTGGCGCTGGAAATTCGAGACGAAATGCAACATCGATGGGGAGATCGTGTGAGTGCCGTCGACCAACCCTATGAGGCCGCAGAGCTCAAGTGGATTATCGGTCACTGCGACTTCTTCATCGGAGCGAGGATGCATGCGTGCATTGCGGCTGTGTCACAGGCCGTACCAACCGTCACCTTGGCGTACAGCAAGAAGGCCGCTGGTGTTATGGGGATGCTTGATCCTGCACCACCGGTCGTAGACCTGCGGTGCGAGGATGCCGACGCCGTGGTTGAGCGCATTACAAAGGTTTATCAGGATCGAAGTGCAATTCGAGACAGTCTGCAAGACGCGGTTCCTGATGCCCAGAGGCGAGTGCAGCAGTTCTTCTCCATCAATCTGCCCAAAGCTCTTGGATTGACACCCCGCCTACCTGATATCGCGGAATTGTAAACACTACTCGACGGCAACGTTTTGTTGAACGCGATCTATGATCCAAAATCAGTCTTCGGCTTGTATAGTACCGTTTCAAGTGACTCCACCGATTGTTCCTCCCGCGTGGATGATCGGTGCCAAGACCCGCTTGATGGATTGCTGGCAGCCTCAGCTCGAGTGGATCCGGATGCCCGAGCTTCAGTTTCGCCAAAATGAATACTGGGCGAAGTTGAACGCGATTGAGCCTCCATCTAACTCTGCCCGGGCATTTACCCTGCCTCGCCTGATTCGTCCACAGCACGAAGCATTGCAACTTCATCAGCCGTTTATTGATCTCCGCTCTCACGGACCGCATAACATTGCACATGCCATTGTTGGAGGGCTGATTGGCTTTCTTGGTTGCCAACACGCTGCATCCCAACTTGGCTTGGCAGATGACCTCGTGGCAGTTATTGCTGCAAACGTTGCATCTTATGTCAAGGACGTGTATACGCTCTTGGGGATTTCAGTAGTGCAGACGGACGGGCCCGTGTCCGGGATGCGAATGCAGTGCAATTTTGACGACTTGGCCTCAGTGGGATTGGCCCAGTCGCTCCTGCCCAGGAAAATAGCGGCGATGATGGAGGAGAAAGGAAAGAGTGTGCCGGGAAGAATTTATCTGGCACGCCATGGTAGTCGAAGTATTTCAAATTCAGCGGAGATAGAAACCCTATTGCGGAGTGAAGGGTTTGTGACAATCTATCCTGAGCGACTGCCAGTGTTAGAGCAGTTTCGCCTTCTATGGCATGCGGAAACCGTGATCGGTGTGCATGGAGCCGGACTGGCACCACTTCTCTTGCGATCGATACTTCCGAATCGGCGACCTTTGCAGCTCATTGAGATTTTCGGTCCCGGTTACGTCGTGAGCTTATACCGGCACATTGTTGCAGCGATTGGCGGCCAATGGGTGGGAGTACGAGGGCAGATTTCCCCTGAGGTCATACAGGATCTTGATGTAAACCAGGGAAGCGGCATTTGGCGCAGAGTTTGCTCCAAGTTTCACGGCAGATTACCGGGGCGTTTCTTGGTAAAAGAGCGAGCATGGCAACGGACGCACCAATCTTCGAGTTTTACCGTAGACCCCGAATCTGTTGTCGCGTCACTGGCTGTCCTCAAAAGCGGATTGTCTGAGCCGACTCCTCGGGTGATTCAATTCCCCTTGTCCGTAACGTAATACCAGCTCCGCAAATTCGCGTCCCTCCTGAATTTCTGTCGGTAGGCATAGTTCTGATCTGCCGTTACACCTTCATCACTTTTCTCTCAAGAGCGCGAGCATTGGAGCGGCAAAGGCTGGATTATTTGTGAAAAATCTGGGGACATACTCACTGCCCGCAGCCGTTCGTGAATCCGTGCTCCTGGAAATGCGATATCGATGGGGGGGCCGCGCTCGCTTCTAATGCGAGTGCTGCCGCAGCGACTTGTGGAACGCTATGCGTCCAGAATCGACCAAAAGAAGGTTGGCGAGGCATTTCTTGGCGAGTTCGTACTCGCGTCCGATCGCAGGTAGGGCGATTGATTCGGCGGGAGTCTCTCGAAGTACTTGAAGTTTGCGGGCTTTTCTTTGGATGACAATCACAATCTGAGAGCTTCGTGGCAATGCCAAAGCTGGTCTTCTACAACATCACGGATTTGGGTGTGTGACCTTTGCGAATTGTGATTATCCAATACGGGGATTACGGCGAGGCGTACTCGCGTTTTCAGAAGGGAGGCGATGCAACGTTTCGGGACCAGCGGCATTCCGTTGAGTTTGTGGAGTCACTTTCGGCAGAGCATGATGTTGTTGTTGTCTGTGCGTCTGGTCGGGAACATGAGGAGTCATTGAAGGTCGGGCTCAGTTCGATTGGTTTGCCGAAGGATGCGTTCTGGAAACCTGCATTGCTCTGGCCCCTTCTGGATCGGCTGCAGCCGCAGGCGCTGATCTGCCGCACGCCCAGCCGTGTCGCATTTGTGTGGGCCGCCCGCAATGGAATTGCAATCCTTCCCGATTTCGCAGATATGTTCACGAACCGCACATTGCGGGATCGCTGGCGCAACTGGCGGCTGGGTCGGCTTCTTCGGCAATGTCAGGCTCCCTGTGTGGCAAACCACAGCCTCACAGCGTCACAATCTGTTCGGCTGCTGGGTATTCCAGCAACTCGTATCGTGCCCCACGAATATCTCCGCCTCTCTGCGGTGACCCCACCGAAGCAAGCTCCTCCGATCACGGGACCACTTCGCGTTTTTTTTGCTGGCCAATTGATTGAGTCTAAGGGAGTTGGCGACTGTATCGACGCCGTTGCTGTTGCCAGGTCGAAGGGGCTTCAAGTTGAACTGACGCTTGCAGGATCTGGCGATGTTGCGGCCTGGGAGTCCTACGCCCGCGATCGTCACGTCTCTGATTCTGTCCGCCTTCTGGGTTCGATCGCTGCGGAACGAGTTCTGAAGGAAATGCGTGAACATGATGCGGTCGTTGTCGCATCCCGTCACAGCTATGCCGAGGGACTTCCCAACACGATTTTCGAAGCGTTCGCTTCGCGGACTCCCCTGATCGCGTCCGATCACCCGGCGTATGTGAATCGGCTGCAATCTGGAATCGACTCGCTGCGGTTTCGCGCCGGAGACCCAGCCGACCTGGCACAGCAATGGCAGACTCTGTCCACAAAGCCGGAATTGTATGCAACGCTCTCCAGCAACAGCGAAGCGGCGCTGCCCAAGCTGTACGTGGGGGTCGAGTGGTCAAAATTGATCAAGGCCTTTATTGACGATCCCACGAATGCAACCGGCTGGGTTGAGCCGCTGTCGCTAAAAGCGATCGGATTGGCTGACTGACCAACTTGTGCCGAGAAGGCAGGCTTCAGACAGGTTCGAATGCTTCTGATTTCTGACGGGCTGTTGTTAAGATAGATTGTTGATTGATTTCGTTTGTGGTTCACTGTTTCGGAAAAAGACCGATGTTGTCGTGGCTGTCATGACCGTGCCTTTCGTTGCTGTAGTCATCCTTAACTATCGCACGCCTGGGATGGTGATAGAGTGTCTGAAGAGCCTTGATACGGAGCGTGCGGCTGCCGTGCCCGGGCTGCGATGTTTAGTGGTGGATGGTGCATCCGGTGACGACTCCGTCAAATGCATTGCCGAGGCGATCGAAAAATATGGATGGTCCGATTGGGTTGACCTGAAGCCATTAGACATGAACGGTGGCTTTGCTTTCGGAAACAATGCCGGTATCGGAGTATTGCTTTCTCAACCCTGTCCGCCCGATTATTTAATGCTGCTGAACCCGGACACACTCGTTCGACCGCGAGCAGTTGCGGCACTGGTGGCCGTACTTGAAGCACATCCAGAGGCAGGAATCGTCGGGAGTCAGCTCGAAGATGTGAACGGTAAGGTGGAGCCGTCAGCGCGGCGAAGTCCTGGAGTGTTCAGCGAACTTGCGGGTGCAGCTTGTCTCGGCGTTTTGGATCGGCTGCTGGCCAGCAAAGTCGTCACCATGCCCGTGCTGGAGACACGGCAACAATGCGACTGGGTGTCAGGAGCGGCGATGATGGTGCGGCGGCAGGTGTTTGAGCAAATTGGACTCCTGGACGAAGGGTATTTTCTGTATTTTGAAGAGCTCGACTTTTGCGACCGCGCTCGGGCGGCTGGCTGGGAAGTCTGGCATGAACCAGCCTCGCGTGTCATGCACCTCGAAGGAGCATCGACGGGCGTCTCGGCCCCACATAGTCGCCGCTCCAGTCACTGGTACGACTCACGGCGACGGTATTTTGTCAAACAGTACGGGTTACTGCGTTGGATCGCGGCAGATGCTGCATGGACCGTCGGCCGCGCCAGCCTGATGCTGCGTCGGCTGCTGCGGCTGGGTGGCGGATCCACTGTCAGCGAACCACGGCGGCAAATGAGAGATCTGATCGGTGGGGATCTTTGGGCGCTGTTCTCGGGACGAATATGGAGTCACCGACAGTGAATGCACCGGCGGCAAGTTCGACAGGTGTTGTGGTGATCGGTCGCAATGAGGGGGAGCGACTGCAGCGATGCCTTGGTTCGATTGTCGGCCGTGCTTCGGCAATCGTTTATGTGGACTCCGGATCGACCGATGACAGCGTGCGGTTTTCCACAGGCCTTGGTGTCGACGTCGTGGAACTCGACATGGCTGAGCCATTCACGGCGGCCCGCGGCAGAAACGCAGGATTCTCAAGTCTGCTGGCGAAGGCATCAAATGTTGAATATGTGTTTTTCATCGATGGAGATTGCGAAATGCAGCCGGATTGGCTGGAAATCGCCTCCAGCTGGCTGCAGTTGCACCCCGACGTGGCAATCGTGGCGGGGCGACTTCGCGAGCGCTACCCCGATGCCTCCATTTACAATCGGCTCTGTGATCTTGAGTGGAATACGCCCATAGGGGAAGTCAGCGAAGTCGGCGGGATTTTTGTCGTTCGAGTCTGGGCATTCGATCAGGTCGGCGGATTCAACGACTCGATCATCGCTGGAGAGGAGCCCGACCTTTGCTTCCGCTTGCGACAAGTGGGTTGGCGGATCGGACGGATTGCCGAAGAAATGGCTTTGCATGACGCGGCGATGACCCGCCTGGGGCAATGGTGGAAGCGGACGGTTCGCGGCGGGCATGCTTGCGCCGAAGGTATGGCGCGGCACGCTCGATCGCCTGAGCGGTTGTGGTTGAAGCAAACGCGCAGCAACTGGTTCTGGGGCCTGTGCTGGCCGGCAGCACTGTTGGCGGGTGTCTGGGCCACCTCAGGCTGGTCGCTGGTGGGTTTTCTCTCGTACCCTCTGATGGCCCTGCGGGTGGCCCGTAATCGTAACAAAAAATTCAATGACTCGTGGAAGCATGCCATTCTTTACGGGGGATTTGTCATGTTCGGCAAGCTGCCGACCGCCTTGGGTCAGGCGAAGTACTGGACCAATCGCGTGCTCGGTCGGCGAACCGCAATCATTGAATACAAGTCCATCGGAGATGTCGCATCAAATCGGCGGTTACCAACTCATTCAGACTCCCGTTCGCAGAATTGCTGAACGCTGATGGAGTGGACGATTAAAACTTCCACTAATGGATCCTGAGATTCAGATTTTATGGTGCTCTGCCACCAGATTCGTAACGATCCATCGGAGGAATACTTACCCAGTGAAGCTTGCCTACCTTATTAACCAATATCCCATGCCCAGCCAGACGTTTATCCGCAGAGAGATTCGGGCGTTAGAGGTGTTGGGGTGCACTGTGACGCGTTTTGCTCATCAGCCATGGCCTGACACACTTGTTGATGAAAGCGATAAGCTGGAGCAACAACAGACTCGCTACCTGAAATCCGGTGGATGGATCGCTCTTGCTGCCGCATTATTGAAAGCGATCATTCTGCGGCCCGCCGCAGTTGGGAAGGCTATCAAGCTGAGTCATCGGTTAACACAGCGCTCCGATCGAAGCGTTGGATATCATCTGGCCTACCTTGCACAAGCCTGTGTTCTCAGAGATTGCCTCGTGGCTTCAGGAGCAGATCATCTCCATATCCATTTCGCCACCAATTCGACTGAAGTGGGGATGCTGGCCCATGTTCTTGGGGGCCCCGGGTACAGTATCACGGTGCATGGGCCCGAAGAATTCGACCGTGCGGCCTGCTTGTCTCTTGATGAGAAGATCGCGCGAGCTGAATTTGTCGTGGCCGTGTCGTCGTTTGGCTGCAGCCAACTGATGCGATGGTGTGGTGCGGAGCAATGGCCAAAGCTGAAAGTTGTGCATTGCAACGTAGATGATTCCTACCTTGAGCAGCCACCAAAACCGCTGCAGCAAAATGAGACAATCGTTTGTGTTGGTCGCTTATGCGAACAAAAGGGACAACTCCTCCTGATTGAAGCACTGGGGGTATTAGTTAGACAGGGAATGGAGATCCGGTTGAGGTTGGTCGGAGATGGCCCAATGCGTCCTGAGTGTGAAGCCGCGATTCTGAGAAACCAGCTGCGGGATCATGTTACCATTACAGGCTGGGCGACTGGCGAAGAAGTCCGAAATGAGATCCTTCAGGCCAGGGCACTGGTGTTGACCAGTTTTGCTGAAGGGCTGCCGGTCGTGTTGATGGAGGCGCTAGCATTGGAGCGTCCAGTGATCAGCACCTATATAGCCGGGATTCCAGAACTGGTCGAGCCTGGCGAAAATGGATGGCTTGTTCCGGCCGGTTCGGTTGATGCAATCGTCACTGCTCTAAACGAACTGATGACCACTCCGCTTGCGCGTCTGCGCGAAATGGGTGCCGCAGGACGAGCCAAAGTCTCCGAGCAGCACAATACGAGGACAGAGGCACGGAAGCTGTTGGCATTGTTTCAGAAGTGTGGAGCACCCATCCCACCACGGCAAGTTTGATTTGGATTGCTGGTCATTCTGCAAGAATTGGTTTCAATCAGTGTCTCATACGATTGAGTTTTTGCTGATCTGGGGCGCTGTCGTTGTTGCGATACCGGTTGCTGTCGTGTTTCTTGAAACAGTAGCGGCGATCCTTCGAAGGAATTCTTCGAAGGCACAGAGTTCACAGCCCCGTCCCGCTGCAGGCATTCTCATGCCGGCGCACAACGAGTCCGGCGTGATTCAGCAGGCGCTGGCGGCACTCATGCCACATCTGCGAGCCGATGATCAGTTGCTGGTCATTGCTGACAACTGCACAGACGATACCGCTGCCATTGCCCGTCAGTTCCCCGTCACGGTGGTGGAACGATCTTCCGATTCAGAGCGAGGCAAAGGCTACGCGCTGGCACATGGGTTGAATTACTGGGGCGGTTCGGTGCCGGAAGTCGTCGTGATCATGGATGCGGACTGTCATTTCGAACCTAATGCGTTGGATTATATCGTTTCCTGTGCGGCAGCACGCCAGCGTCCCGCCCAAGCCGTGTATCTGATGGAATGTCCGATCGACCCAACACCGCGGGATCAGATCTCCGCGTTTGCTTTCCTGTTCAAGAATCAGGTTCGACCATTGGGGCTTTATCAACTGGGGCAGCCCTGCCTGCTCACCGGGACAGGTATGGCGTTTCCAAAAGATCTACTGACAGCCGAACGCTTAGCCACGGGAAACATCGTCGAAGATATGCAGTTGGGACTGGATCTGGCGGTTCAGGGGTATTCTCCAATTCTTGTACCGGGGGCGTTTGTCCGAGGACAGTTACCAAAACAGTCCGCGGCCGCTGTCAGCCAGCGGACTCGCTGGGAACACGGTCATATCCAGACATTGTTGACCTGCGTACCGCGTTTGTTTCTCGCGGGTCTTCGTCAACGACGAATGGATCTGATTGCGCTGGCTTTCGAAATGTGCGTCCCCCCTTTGTCATTACTGGTGATGTTGTGGCTGGGAACGTTCGCGATGGCGGTCGCGTTCTTTCTCGCGACAAAACTGCCTGGCCCCCTGCTGGTGTCCGCCTTGTCTGGCATATTGTTGTTGATCGCCATCATGCTGGCATGGTTGATGTTTGGTCAGAAAGTATTGTCCGGGCGAACACTTTTGTGTATCCCTCTTTACGTGGCTGGAAAACTGTCGTTGTACAGGCGATTTGTTACAAATCGTCAAAAGGACTGGGTCCGCACACGTCGTGACATTGAATAGTCATTTTGGCAGGACCACGGTTCGAATGCCACTTTTTGAAACGATTCGTGAGTGAAGTTGATTCCCAATTTCAGGCCAGAAATTCCGCTCACTCAAATGGGCCGCTGGTGGGAGCAAGCCCAGAACGCGAAGATCGAGGAAATGGTTGAATGATGCGATTACCATTGGCCACTTTGTCCTGCGCAAATGACTCCGTATGAGGATTGACGAAGCCGTCGAACTCTTCCGCTCATTTGCTGCTGTGCATGATGGACAGTGGCACTGGGGGCTGGGAGATCCAGATCTCGGGGCGGTGCTGGTGACCGGCCTGTATTTCCTCACCGCGATCATTTGCCTGTTGGTGGCTCGGCGACTGAGTCTGCATGCGGTGCCCCTCATCCGGCCTTCGGCCACCTTCTCCCCCGGCATCGGGGGAGAAGGGACAGACGCAAAGGCGGGCCCCCTCAACCGGCCTTCGGCCACCTTCTCCCCCGGTTTCGGGGGAGAAGGGACATGGGTGGAGGGGAGGTTTTGGCTGGTTTTGGCTGGGATGTTGTTTGCTTTGGGGGTGAATAAGCAGGCGGATTTTCAGTCCTTGCTGTCCTTGTACGGACGCGAGATCCTGCGTGACGCTGGCTTGTATGATGTCCGGCGGCCAATTCAGGTTGCGTTTATTGCGGGTGTGGCATTTGTGGCGGTGGTCAGCGTGGCACTCTGCCTGTGGCTGGTACGGCGATGGTCTTGGCCGTGCCGCTTCGCAGCCGTGGGGCTGGGGATTCAGGCGGCGTTTGTCGTGGTCCGAGCGGCCTCGTTCCACCATGTCGATTCGCTGCTGCGGTTGCGACTGGGGGATTTGAAGATCAATCTGCTGCTGGAGTCGATCGGGCTGTTCGTGATCCTCTGGTCAGGAATCGCATGGTGGGCCAAAGCAAGGGCGGATGCGTGAGGAACTCCGCTGATGTGATGGCCGAAAGAAACGAAAAGAGCCAAAAAAGAAGCGGCGAGAGCAGAGACCTGCGAAAAATCAATCCTTTCGCCTTTTTTCGTTTCTTTCGGCAATTAAACCTTGAATGCTGCGGACGACGGGCGGCCCTTTGGCCACGGGCTAAACGCTGAATTCTGTTTTTCTTCTGGTAGTTCGATTACGAATGATTCTTTTGCTGGGTGGGTCGGGGTACGTGGGGGGAGCTTTTCAGAAGCATCTGACAGGGCTCAATATTCCCTTCGAAGTCGTGTCGCGGAGGTCGGTGGACTACGCGGATCCAGAGCGGCTGGTTTCGTTCCTGCGGGAGAGGCGGCCGGAGTTTGTGATCAATGCGGCCGGCTTCACGGGGCGGCCCAATGTGGATGCCTGCGAGGTCGCAAAAACAGAATGTCTGGCGGGCAATGCGGTCCTTCCGGGCGTCATCCGGTCGGCATGCGAAGCGGCGGGTGTCCCATGGGGACATGTTTCCTCGGGGTGCATCTTTACGGGGGCTCAACCGGATGGGTCAGGTTTTCGTGAAGACGACGCTCCGAACTTCTCGTTCCGTACCAACAACTGCAGCTTCTATTCTGGTTGCAAGGCCCTTGGCGAAGAAGTGCTCGGTGGGGCCGAGCAGTGTTTCATCTGGCGGCTTCGAATTCCTTTCAGTGAGATCGATTCGCCTCGAAACTATATCTCAAAAATGATGCGGTATGACCGTCTGCTGGAGGCTCGCAACAGCCTGTCGCAGCTCGATGAGTTTGCTGCTGCGTGTTTTGACTGCTGGCAAAAGCGAGTGCCGTTTGGAACGTACAATCTGACCAATCCCGGTTCCGTGTCGACTCGTGATGTCGTGGATTTGATCCGGAAGCACGGGCTGTCTTCCAAAGCATTTTCGTTCTTTGATTCCGAAGAACAGTTTATGGCAAAAGCGGCAAAAACGCCGAGGTCGAATTGTGTGCTGGATGTGTCGAAGGCTCAGGCAGCCGGCATTCGGATGACGGAGGTGCATGACGCACTGGAGAAGGCCATGAGGTCCTGGCAGTGGGCAAAGGAGTGAAGGGCATCTGGGGGGCACTCAATCGCAGTTGGCCGAAAGAAGCGACAGATGAAATTCCCCAGAACTGGTAGGCGCTCTGGATTGGATGTTGTGGACTCAGCACGGCGCCTTGTCCAAATGTGATCTATCATCATGTGTCAGACGAAACGGAGACGAGCTCTGCTGAGGAGCAACTCGGCAAGGGATAGTC
>JAPLOA010000009.1:0-2948 GCA_026400835.1 Planctomycetales bacterium
CAAGCCAAGATCTGCTTTCAATGTGGCCAGCGTCTGGACTTCTGCAACGCCTGTTCCAGCCGTTTTGCGATAGAACACAGTCCCTGTTGCGACGTTGGCCATCTTTGCCACAGTGATCGATCCATCCGCGATGTTCGTCAAGAATCCTGATGGATTGCCTGACAACGGATAGGCATCAGTGATGCCATAGCCTGACAGTGTGGTCGGCTTGCTTTGGAGTGAGGCAAACGTATGGGTATGGCCGGCGGCGGCATAGTTTGTCGACAGATGGTTAACCAGGTCCGTCTGATTCCCCAGAGAACCACTGATCTGTCCCCACACAGCCGTAGCATCTGTCAGTTCGACATAGGAGGAGCCACTCCAACGATAGGTCTTGCCTGTCGCCAGTGTGACATAAATCTTGCCTGACTCACCGGTTCCTGGGAGAGATGCGAAGTCGGCGAACTCAATCACATCGTCAACATAGGACGGAAGCTGATGTGATGGAACGAGCCCGCCCACCAAATCAGCCTTCGCTGCCAGCGTCGCACTCAGTCCAGTCACCTTCGCAACATCAAGAGCCGTGATCCACGCTGGATTTGAATACGCCCCTGCCAAAGACACAAACACCGCATTGCATTGCTCCTGCGAATAGACCGACGCGAATGAACGAACCTCTTCGGGATCCAGCCGGCTCGACCAGCCCTTGCCAGGGGTGATCTTGCCATTGATCCCCGGGCCCGACATTTGGATAGACGTTTCAGTTGCATGCCCTGGCATTGTGATGACCGTTCCGCAATGGTGGCGGGACTGGGATTATCGAGCGGCCAGTTCGAGTTTCTGACCAAATTCATCCGAACTCTGATGGCGATTGACACTCCCACGCTGATGCGATTCAGAGACTGCTTTTGTCAGTTCGACATGCTGATAGAAGATGAACCCCGCCAGGATCATGTAACTTGTAAAGCAGCATGCGGACGCCAGCGCTCTGTGAAATCGGTCCGCGTAAACTCGCAACATCCACATCGCAAAAATCAGGATTACACCGGACACGGCAATTGGTGTGACGATCTGATTCACATCCATACTCCTACCTGGAAAGAGCTTCAATAACGAGTGACACTGCGTACCCGAGCCCGCACAGAATGCAACTGATGGCCAATGCGGGGACCAGGTATGCGCCGATGGCGGGAATGATGTACTTAGCAACGGCCGGGCTAATGGACTTGACCATCGCGGATGGCACGAACATGCGAATTCCGCGAGGACCGAACAACCGAAGATCTCCGGACTGAGCGGGATCTGATTCGGCAGAATCGTGTTTCTCCGGCTCCAGATCCCTGTTGTCACTCACGGAAGGCTCTCCCATGCCCGCCAAATCCTTAAACCCGACCCCCGCCACGTAGAAAAGTCTACAACTGCATTGCTGTATTGCCAACGCCCAACGTTTCAGGGCGCGATTTTGTCGGTCGTTTGTGGTACCGGTGACATATCCGCGGCAGCAATCATCAAATGATCGGCCTGAACATCATGATTGAGAAGCCATTTCCACCAGCCGTTGTCGCAGCGGCTGACGTTCAATGCAAACTCCAGATCGAAGTAACTTGCCGGTGAATCTCCGGCCAGAGGAAACCTGCGGAGCAATGATCGGCGCGTCAGAAGGCACCCGAAACCAGACCCGCCGACGACTTCAACCCCTTCACCAGAAAGCGACTTGAACGACTCGACACCGGTATAGGGAACGCTGAACGCGCAGCATTTGTCGGCCTGATACCTGGTCCTGTAAACCCCCGAGACGCCAGCGACCCACGGCCCCATCTGTCGCAACAGCAGCTCGATGGCATCCGATCGTTTTGGGATCACATCATCTTCGATGAAGACGACGTACTCCGTTCCGAGCAATCGCACTGCCGTGTTATAGATTCCAGCCACGGCCGCCTCGACCGCTTTACAAACCCCGGGAGCATTTCGGCGTTCGACGTCTCCGAGTCGCGGATATCCGGCGTCAAACCTCTCAATCTGAATTGAACCATCCCATGATTCGAGGCCCAGGTTCACTGGCGACAACGGTTGATGCGTCGCATTGATGATGAACAACCTTAGCTGCTGCCGTGTCCACTGCTGAGTGACAAGCCACGTGCGAAGCTTTGCCCAGCAATCCCATCGGCCACTGAAAGCGATCACTAACGTGATCGTTTCATTCTCGAAATAGGCGTCGTTCCAGTAGGAATCATTCGGACGCGCCGACATATTAGTGCCGTGCTTGCGATACATCAGTGGCGTCTTCATCTTTTTTGCGATCCATTGGGTTCCGGATCGCAGCACTGCCTTTGTCACATGCCAATCCTGTGACCAACATCGGCTGCCGTCAATCTTCTTGCCACGGAAAGCCAGCGACTGATGCAGCAGCTCAACACGAATCACCGAACCTGCACAGATCCAGTTCCGCTGTTCAAGGCCGTCGGATGTCAGTTGATCCGGCGAATTCTGCGTGCCGTGTGCCGGTCCGGAAGCATCGCCAAAGTATTCCAGCCTTGGATAGGTGATCGCAATACGACGATCCTGGCGAAACAACGAGACGGCTTCCTCGAAGTAACCGGGCGTTACTTTGTCGTCCGCATCCAGAAACGCCACAAAGACTGTGTTCACGCGTGCAAGCCCGATGGCTCTGGCTTCGTGAACATCTTTGACTTCACACCGAACGTACTCAACACCTTCGAACTGTTGGCAGACTTCCTCGGGATTGTCCGTGCTGCTGTCATCAATAACGATGATCTGCGTCACTTTGAATGACTGTTCCTTCAGTGATTGAAGACACTCTGGAAGAAACCTGGCGTAATTGTGGCATGGGACAACTACGGCGATTGTTGTCATGTCCATCTCCACAACTTTCGTCACAGCCGACTCTTGTCGCAGTGCGCACGCTTCACAAACGTGGAGACCAGCCGCTTCGGGAGTTTGCACAAGTT
>JAPLOA010000009.1:2956-5059 GCA_026400835.1 Planctomycetales bacterium
TCTCTTTGAGTTTTCGGCAGATCCAGAGCTCAGGTGACCCGCAACACACTTCTCGTTTCGCGCCTCGATGAATACACGGAACTGGTTCCGAACCAACAACAGTATGCTCATGCCGGGCAACTTCCGTTGCAATCAATGCAAACGCGGCTTTCTGGTGTTCGAGCTCTTCACCACGAGCCATAGTACCGACGCGTCGTAAACCATTTCCAGACAGGCTTCGAAGCATTGAACCCACGTTCTGCTGAACAAATATTTCGGCGCTGGCAATGTCTGTCTTTCCCAAACTAATCATGACTCGAATGGCTCCGTAGAAATTATTGCTCTTACTGAAGGTGGAAAGATCCCGGCGTGTGACGGATTCTCAGTTGTGCCTCGCTGCAGCAAAGTTGCGGATCCCTGCTCATCGGTGCACCACGGAATTGCCCCATCGAAAACGTACGGTGTCTGCTGTGTGAAAATTGGCGGCGTTGGCCCTGTCCATGTTGCCGCTCTTCTGTTGTACGTCAATGTGATCGCCTGTAGTCGCCTTCCTCCGGACATGTATGGCGTGCCAACAAGATCCATCGTGTATTTCTTGACTCTGCTTTCCTCCGCAACTGCTGGTGCATACCCTTCGCACACTGGTGTGCCTGATGGTGCCAACGTGTTGACGGTGATCTGATCCTGTGGCGTCTTTGCCCCGCAATTTCCAACAAGAGCAAAGTCGCCGATCGGATCGTCAACGACACATGCATCGCCAGTCGGTGGACTTCCGATGTACTCGATTTGCAGATAGTGAATTGCTCTCACCGTCAGTGGATCAGCGCAACCACAAGTTGACTCACTCATATCAACTGGAGTGATGCACAGAACGCAATTCTTTAGCGGCCCCTCGGCAAACAGCTTGTTCGTGCACAGACCACGAATGTGATTTCCGTCAGGCTGGCTCCACGTTTTACATGGCATGGAAAGACTCCTGAAACATCACCACTGAAGCGAGACGGTTGATGGTGGTGTCACCTGACCGACAAAGAGCACTGAGCTGTCACCTGGCCCCGCTGGACTTGCTGGAGTCATCGACGCTCGCGGCAATGTCCATGGTGACGTGCATTGATGCGCTCTGCTGGCAGGGAATAGATCCCATGTGAATCCGGCTGGCTGTCCCGGAATTCCAGTGAAAAAACTGGCCAATGGATCGCCAGCGATTCGCATGCGAAAGAAGCCGCTGCCTCCAGAACAAATTTCCGCAGTCATGTCAGGAACTTGAGCGCTAACTGGCACAGTTGTCGCCCATGGCGTTCCGTAGTTGAGAGTATATGGCTTCATTCCCGGACTGCGGCCCGTGTACACACAACAGTCGGCTCTCACTCCAGTGCGAGTGAGACCGAACGTTCCTGTATAGGCCGACAGATCAGCGCCGTTTGCAGCGACAAAGGCACCAACCGATACCGTGATCGATGCCGGTGGCGATCCATCCCAACATGCACCACCGCAACCCACAGTGACTTTCTTTGGTGTCACGCAGATCGAACACGACTGATTCGATGGCTCTGGAAAAAAGCGATTCGTGCACAACGGATTGAAATACTTTTCCGCCAGAAGATTCCACGTTTTGCAAAGCATTACGTTCCCCTCGGAAAGATCGGCGTATCAACGCCAGCTTTGCATTCCGTCATCACAACGACAGTGTTGTTGGCGAACGATGCGATGTATCCACCAACTGGTTGATTCTCGATTGTCGGGTGCATGCCGATGTCTCGCTGCCAGACAATCTCACCCGTTTCCGGATTCTGCCCCACAAGCGGATGCGTTCTTATCTTTCGCCTGTTGCGAAGCTTTAACGCCATTGCATCAACATGAACAGGCGTTAGTGGTGAAAACGGATTCGGCGTTGATGACGCATCTCGATACACCCAGATTTGCTGAATACGTTGCCATGTCGGCAATGGTGGTGATGCTGACCCTCGCGCCGGATCATCCCCAAACGGATTCACCTGAAGAATCGCGGCCCCACCTCCTGAGATTGATCCATACCATGCGGCCAGTTCTGCCTTGACCGTGTCGAGTGAGACGTAAAGAGGAAACCATGATGTCTGTTTGTGGGCAGAGAATGTTCCACCAGCA
>JAPLOA010000057.1 GCA_026400835.1 Planctomycetales bacterium
ACATCCAAATCCCTCAACAGTGTGTATACTCATCCGTGGCCTCGCTGTGTTTCCGTAAGTTGTTCGTTGACATCAACTTCTACGCAGCGATGGCCCTTTCATTTGAACCAGTTATGAATAATCCGGGTTAAACGATTAAATAAACACGCCGTTAACGCATGCCGGCTGATGTCACCACGTCCTGACTATGCCTTGTCCTTCACAATTGGATTCGTCAGCGTGCCGATGCCAGTGATGGTAATGGACACTTCGTCGCCATCTTCAAGCGTGAAGCTGTCGTCCGGAACAACTCCGGTGCCGGTCATCAGGAAGGCGCCGTTCGGGAAGACGTTTTCCCTGAAGAGCCACTTTGCCAGTTCATCAGGAGTTCGTTTCATCTGACTCAGCTTTGTTGCTCCACCGAAAACAGACTTGCCACCACGGCGAATATCGAGCTGAATATCAATCGCATCCTGATCCAGCGGCTTCTCGGCCAGCAACACGCACGGACCAACACCGGCACATTGGTTGTACATCTTGGCTTGCGGCAGATACAGCGGATTCTCGCCTTCAATATCGCGGGCTGACATGTCGTTGCCGATCGTGTAGCCCACGATCTTGCCGCTGGTGTTGATCACCAGAGTAAACTCGGGCTCCGGTACGCTCCATTTGCTGTCGTAGCGAACTCGCAGAGGCTGCCCGGGCCCGGAAACTCGGTGAGGCGTCGCTTTGAAGAACAACTCCGGACGATCAGCCGTGTAGACTTTGTCGTAATGAGACGCGGCCGATTCTGATTCTTCCATGCGAGCCACCTGGCTGCGTTTGTAGGTCACACCAGCAGCCCAGACTTCCTGCTGGTCAACGGGCGACAGAAATTTAACTTCGGTAAGCGGAACCAGCTTCGTGTCCGGCTTCAGCAGAAAACGAGCCAGCCCGACGGGGTCTGCGGAGTTCAGAATATCCATCAGCGAATGACACTGATCAATCTGAGTCAGATCCAGAGGCTGAACAGAGTCCGCATGGACCGCAGCCACTCGCAAAGAACCATCATTCATTCGAACGCGTGCAAGTTTCACGAAAATATTCCTGTCATCAATGATGAAAAGTGATATCGATTGTCAGGCAACTTGTGCCACCGATTCAG
This sequence comes from Planctomycetales bacterium, assembly GCA_026400835.1. Classification (GTDB taxonomy): domain Bacteria; phylum Planctomycetota; class Planctomycetia; order Planctomycetales; family Planctomycetaceae; genus SXXK01. The sequence continues at coordinate 1,124 of JAPLOA010000057.1, forward strand.
AGCAGAGGCCTGAAAACTTCAGCTGCATGCAAGAGCAAAACACAGACGCCTTCGGCTTGCCGTTAAACGAGTCGTCAACCTTCAGCAGAAATCTCGACAACGCCTGGCGGCCAAACTTCAGGCTGACGAACTCTATCGAGCCGTCCAGCCTCCGTCGACGGTAATGAGGCTGCCTGTCATATAGCTGGCCGCGGGACTGCTGAGCAGAATCGCGGCTCCCTGGATTTCATTGAGAGTTCCCCAGCGTTCCATCGCCACAGCGCCGATGATGTTTTTCTTTGCGTCTTCGGAGTCTGCGATCGGAACATTCATCGGAGTCAGGAACGGACCGGGGCACAGGGCATTGCAGGTAACGCCCAACTGAGCCAGCTCCAGACCGAGCCCGCGAGTCATCGTGACGACGGCTCCTTTGCTGGCATTGTAGGGCGTACGATTCGCCAAACCGACAACTCCCAGCGTGCTGGCAATGTTCACAATGCGGCCGTACTTAGCCTTTTTCATATGCGGCAACACGGCTTTACAGGCGAGCCAGGTGCCATCCACATTCGTCTTCTGAACCTGCTGGAACTCCTCATACGTCAGGTCAGCAATACTGCCGCGAATATTGATTCCCGCGCTATTAATGAGGATGTCGATTCGCCCCGTTTGAGCCATCACCTGCTCGACCATTTGCTTGACGCTGTCGGGGTCCGTCACGTCGGCGGAAATCGGAATGCTGGGCTTGCCAAAGCCCGCGGTGATCTCTTTCGCAACGGCTGTCGCTTCATCCAAACCGCGACTGACGATCACGGTCGTCGCTCCGGCCGATGCCAGGCCGGCTGCAATGGCCGCGCCGAGGCCCTTGGAGCCACCGGTAATGATGGCGACGTGGCCCGTCAGGTCAAACTGACGCACACCGGGCAGAGATTTCAGATCGACTTCGGGAAGAACAGTAGAGGTCATGGTGGATTCCTGAAAATGAGCCAATTGACTTGATCCCGACTGGCCGTAGTGCTGGCTTCAGCCAGCATTCACGCGATACTCGAAAGCCCATGCCGACTGAAGTCGACACACAACCACACCCATGCCGACTGAAGTCGGCACTACGCAGTGAATCAACTCCTTGCTGGCCGTGTTTCGCCAAAGCGTTCTCTACCATTGAGATCGGCGAGACATCATCGCTATAGTCCGCCTCCATCGGAAGCCAGCACCGGCAGTTTCATCGCAGATTCACGTCATTTCACTCCGTCCTGAAAAACAGACCGCTCATGAAAGCCATTCGACTCGAAGAACCGCGCCGCTTTGAATACGTGGACATTGCTGATCCCGGTCCACCTGGCCCCGGTCAGGTTCTCGTGCGCACGCATCGAATGGGAATTTGCGGAACAGATCTCAGCGGTTTTCTGGGGAAATTTCCGTTCTTCAAATATCCTCGAGTTCCCGGCCATGAACTGGGTGTTGAGGTCCTGGCCGTCGGCGACGGCGTTACGAATGTCAAAGTCGGTGATCGCTGCAGCGTTGAGCCTTATATGAACTGCGGAACCTGCTTTGCCTGTCGCCGAGGACAGGGGAACTGCTGCACAACACTCAACGTCATCGGCGTCATGATCGACGGCGGTCTGTGCGAACGCTTTCTGATCCGCGGAGAGAAGCTGCATCCGTCTGCGAAATTGTCTTACGAACAGCTCGCTCTGGTGGAAACGCTGGCGATCGGATGCCATGCGACAGATCGAGGTGCCTCAACGACTGGCGATCACGTGCTGATTATTGGCGCAGGGCCAATCGGTCTGGCCACTCTGGAGTTTACTCGCCTGACCGGCGCGACTGTGACCGTGATGGACATGGTGCAGAGCCGACTCGATTTCTGCAAACAGCAGTACGGCATTCAGCACACCATTCTGTTTAAGAATGACGGCAGCGAACTGGAGCAGATGAAAGCCATCACCGGCGGCGACATGTATCTGGTCGTGACCGACGCGACCGGCAATAAGTATTCGATGTCATCAGCGATGAAGTACGTCGCTCATACGGGATCGCTGATTTACGTCGGTATCACGACGGAGGAAGTATCATTCCTCCATCCGACTCTGCATCGCCCCGAGATGACTCTAAAGGCTTCTCGCAACGCTCTGCCTCGTGACTTCGGCCGCATCATTCGACTGATCGAAGACGGCACGATCAACACCACGCCGTGGATTACTCACCGCACGCCATTTGCGAACATGGTCGCGGAGTTCGAATCATTTACTCGGCCGGAAACCGGAGTTATCAAAGCTGTCGTGGATGTTTCAACGGCGGGGTGATGAAGTGCAAAGTCGCTGCAGCGATTCGCTGCAGCGATTCGCTGCAGCGAATCACTCAGAATCGAGACGAGGTGCGAAGAGCGAGATCAGGAGTAAGATCAGGGGCAAAGGCAACTCGGAGGGCTGACGCCCTGCCGCTCGCCGATTCTAGGCAACTCGGGCCATGGTCGTTGCGGGATGATGCACGCCCATCGCGGCTTCCATAGCGAGCACTTCAGCAGCCAGAGCAAGATAATCAACCGCACCGGATGACGTTGGCGCATAGTCCATAATGGATTGACCAAAGCTTGGTGCTTCAGCCAGCTTGATGTTGCGTCGAACCTTCGACTTGAAGATCTTCGCTGAGGCCCACGGAGTATCTCCGTCGCTGGCATTCAGGAATTGCTTCAGGTCTTCAGTGACGTCAGCGGCGAGGCGAGTACCGGATTCATAAAGGCACATCATAATGCCTGTAACGCGAAGGTCGCGATTCAGACGTCGCGTCACCAGAGCTGTGGTTTCGAACAGCTTGGAAAGCCCCTGCAGAGCGAAGAAGTGTGGCTGAAGTGGAATGAAGACTTCGTTGACGGCTGTCAAAGCATTGATCGTCAGAATGCCCAACGAAGGCGGGCAGTCCATCACGACATAATCGAAACGGTTCTGCTCTTTCCAGTGCTGCATGGCGTTTCGCAGGAAGAACTCGCGTCCCTGGGTTCCCGCGAGTTCCACTTCGGTCGCGGCCAGATCAATGTTCGCGGGAATCAGAGACAAATTCTCACCGACCAGCTGACGAGCATGATCGAGCGTCGTCTGCTGGGTAAACACGTCGTAGACAGTCGGCATGTCGGGACCGGCTTCAACGCCAACGTGAAACGATGCATGGCCCTGAGGATCAAGATCCATCAAACAGACTCGTCGACCTTCGCGAGCCAGCGCGGCCGCCAGATTCACACTGGAGGTTGTCTTCCCAACGCCGCCCTTTTGATTCATCACAGCAATACTGCGCATGGAGCTGAGTCCTTCGCCCGGAGTAAACTGATTTCAAATGCCCCGCTGCGAGTTCGCCCAGCGGGGCAGATGAATCTAGTTCGTTCGCCAATCTGCCAACAGAGCAGACTGCTCTCGGCGAAGTTTTCTTTGCCCACAGACCAGCAGGATCTGCCGCCATCATCGCAGCTGATGCAGATACCGCCGGAAAGTGTCAGGCCCTTCAGCAATCAATGCCGCTTTAGGGCAAGTCAGTCAAACCATTCATCGGCCGGGTTGAATTCCGGGAGGACGACGATGAGCACTGTCATTCGGCCGATTGCTCGATGCCTGACGAGCGGTGGAATGACAATGCTTTGATGAGCTTTCACCGGAATAATCTCACCGTCAAGCTCCATCTTTGCGTCCGGTTCGCATTGCAGGAAGACATAGGTTTCGGTCAGCGTTTTGTGGTAGTGCCGCTTAGCGTCTTCACTAATTTCCGTGATATGAATTGTGCCCGGGAATTCGGGAACGCCATTGAAAGCCCGCCTGGCCTGACCGCAGGGACAGGCAACAGGCGTGATCGTGGAGAAGTCTGCCATTTTCCAGCGGCGTACTGTCATCTCATGTTCTCCATACGATGTGAAATGCCACTGAGTGTTCGCGGGACACGCTTCGAGAAAAACCCGAACGTGCCCGCACACATAATGAACCCTCAATTCATCGGCCGAACCTGTGGACGCTCAGAATTCGTTCCCCCGCTGCGATGTTGATGACGCAGCAAAGCGGCTTCGATAAAGCCCTTGAACAGAGGATGAGCATTGTGTGGCTGGGACTTAAACTCCGGATGATACTGCACGGCAACAAACCAGGGGTGATTGGCTAGTTCGACAATCTCAACAAGGCTGCCGTTTGGACTCGTCCCGGCGACCTGCAGGCCTGCCTCCGTGAATTCGCGACGGTATTCCGGATTAAATTCATAGCGATGGCGATGACGCTCGCTGATCTCAGAAACGCCGTACGCTTCAGCCGTTCGAGTTCCAGGAGTCAGCACGCAAGGCTGAGCTCCAAGTCGCATCGTGCCGCCTTTGTACCGCACACCCTTCTGAGCTTCCAGGAGACAGATCACCGGATGCTGAGTCTCCGAAGAGAATTCACTGCTGTTGGCATCGGCCAGCCCCAGAACGTTGCGAGCAAACTCAATCACAGCGCACTGCATGCCGAGGCAGATACCGAAGAACGGAATTTCACATTCGCGGGCAAACTGGATCGCTTGAATTTTGCCTTCGATGCCTCGCATGCCGAAACCGCCGGGTACCAGAATCCCGTCGACGCCCTTGAGCATAATCTCGGGCCCCTGACGCTCCAGTTCTTCGGCCTCAATGCGTTTGACGATCACCTGAGTCGAATGATGAAACCCGGCATGGTCGATCGATTCATAGATCGACTTGTACGCATCCCGATGCTCAATGTACTTGCCCACGACCGCAATCGTGACTTCGTTCCGTGGATTACGAATGCGATGCACAAGTGCTCGATAGTCATCCATCTTCAGCGGACCGGTCGACAGATGCAGTTTCTGACAGATCAGTTCATCCAGGCCGTGTTCGATGAGACCGATCGGCACTTCGTAAATTGAGAACTCCTTATCGACTTCTTCGATAACCGCTTTCTTCTCAACGTTACAGAACAGAGCAATTTTGTCGGTATGCTCGCGACCAATTGGTCGTTCGGTGCGCACGATCAGAATGTCCGGCTGAATGCCGATTTCACGAAGTTGCTGAACGCTGTGTTGAGTTGGCTTGGTCTTGGCCTCACGAGCCGCCTTCAGGTACGGCACCAGCGTCAGATGAATGAACATCACATTCTCTTTGCCGATGTCGAGCGGGATCTGACGGATGGCCTCAAGGAATGGCAGACCTTCGATGTCTCCGACGGTGCCGCCGAGTTCCGTGATAACAACATCGACATCAGGCGTCGCGAGGGCAAGAATCGATGCTTTGATTTCGTCGGTGATGTGCGGCACAACCTGAACAGTGCGGCCCAGATATTCGCCGCGACGTTCCTTTTCGATCACCGATAGATAAATCTGACCGGTCGTGTAATTCGAATCTCGATTCAAAATTCCGGAGGTGAATCGTTCGTAGTGGCCAAGGTCAAGATCTGTTTCGGATCCGTCATCCAGAACATAAACCTCACCGTGCTGATAAGGACTCATTGTGCCTGGATCGACGTTCAAATACGGATCCAGCTTCTGCATGCGGACTTTCAGACCGCGTCGCTCCAGCAGCATTCCGATCGAGGCAGACGTTAACCCCTTACCCAGTGAACTCACCACGCCGCCCGTGACAAAAATATGCCGACTCATAGTAACCCTGCGTTCCGAATCCTGAAAGAATGATCCCTCAGGAAGTGCTTCTTACCTGAGAACGCCGGGCGCCTCAATCGAGCCGGTCCGCATTCTGCACCTTCCCCGTGTTTTGCCTGATTTCCGCCCGAAAGTCTTTGCCAGCGTTGAAAAATGTCGCCATAAAATCCCAGGAATCCGGGGCTTCGGACTTGTAAGAGTGAGAGGCAGAAATCCGTTCTTAGAATTCGAAACGGGTGTGGCTAAGCATCCTGAGCGGCATGCGACAGGTGACGGCAAAATCGGGGGACGATGCCTGCCGCTGTTTGTCAAAAGATCAAAAACAATCCGCATGCGTGTTAAACGCTATCCTTGTGCTTCGGCAGGACTACGATAAGCAAGGTGGCCAGCGGGCCAAGAAGGAGGGACGCAAGCCACCAAAGGAGGCCGCTGCGATTTTTGGACTGAGCCAGTCCGGAGTTAATCAGCGAGAGAGTGCCCCAGCCAACGAAAAATTGGGTGTTCTGCATTTTTGTATTCCGTTCTTCCAGACCTGTTTTTTTGTTCGACAAACACTGCTTGCGAATCAGCATCCAACGAAGACGCCAATGAATAAGATCAAGCTTGTTTCAAAGTTCGTGCTGGCTGTGTTCCTGATCTTTGCCGGGCTCATGCATTTCGTTCGGCCCGAGTTTTTCTTGAAGATCATGCCGCCGTATTTGCCGTTTCCGAGGGAATTGGTTCTTATCAGCGGTGCGTTTGAGATCATGCTCGGAGCATCTTTGTGGATTCCTCGCCTCTCCCGAATTGCCGCCTGGGGAGTTATCGCACTGATGCTGGCGGTGTTCCCGGCGAACATCTATCTGTTTCAGCATCAGGAAATTCTTCCCGCGCCGCCGTTGGTTCATGTGCTGCGTTTGCCAATGCAGGCTGTTTTCATTTTATGGGCATACTGGCATACACGGCCCGACCATGAGAAACTTCTGCGAGGCGGAGTCTCCACTTTGAGGTAGGATGGCATTCTTGCCCGTCGCAGGTTTGTCGGACAAGAATGGCCAACCTACGTCTTTAGCTCTGACAGACTACTGCTCGTCTCTCGTTGTCTTCCTCTTTTAACACTACTGCGGACCGAATTGATGTTGCGAACTCTGGTGTTAGCACTTGTTCTGATGGCCTCAATGGCACAGTTTTCGGTGGCCGATGACGCCGGACAGACTGCGAAAAAGCTCGAAACCACAGTTCGAGTCGAAATGAGCTATCTGTTGTATCTGCCCAAAGATTACGACCAGAAAGAATCATGGCCGCTGCTGGTGTTTCTGCACGGCTCGGGAGAACGCGGCGACGACCTCGAACTGGTCAAAACGCATGGTCCTCCCAAATTGATCGCGCAGGGCAAAGAGTTTCCATTCATCGTCGTTTCACCGCAATGCCCAAAAGATCGTACCTGGGAGCCGATTGAACTCAACGCGTTACTGGATGACCTCGCGAAGAGTTGCAAAGTCGATCCCGATCGCATCTGCATCACTGGCCTGAGCATGGGCGGATTCGGCACATGGGAGTTAGCCGCGTTCGCGCCGTCGCGTCTGGCCGCAATTGCTCCGATTTGCGGCGGGGGTGAAGTTCACTGGACTCGCCGATTCAAAGATCTGCCAACATGGGCTTTTCATGGAGCCAAAGACATGGGAGTTCCCGTCGAGAGATCTCAGAAGATGATCGACGCGATGATCAAGCAAGGGGGAACCCCGAAACTGACGATTTATCCGGAAGCCGGACATGATTCGTGGACTGAGACATATAACAATCCCGAGTTCTACGAATGGCTGCTGGCTCAGAAACGAGCCCCCGCGGCAGAATAAATGCTTGTGGTTTGTCCAGACGCGACATCGCGATTCAAAGGAGTGGACAAGGCTGCGAGTCCCGGGAAAGCCCCAAAACATAGTGATCTCTGGCAAGATCCACTACATTTTTCTTTGAACGGGATTGGTGCTGAAAAACTGTCGAAGGTTCTCCAGTCATCCGCTACATTTCCGCGCGCGGACCAGGTTTGCGGTGAATAGTTCTGGTCATTGATTTGATCAGACCGCAGAATGGTCAGAATTCAGATTTTCAGTCCTAAAGGAAGACAAGCAGACAAGATGGCCAGGAAGAATTCAAGCAGTCGTAAGCCGGCTGATGACTCAGGTATTGTTGCAGATTCTGTTGATCGTGAAGGTACCGGAAACTCAATAGAAACAACGGAAACGTATGCTGCCGTCGCGCCCACTGACGAAACTCCGGCAGCAAAGCCCAGTAAGACCAAGGTCGCTGAAGAGCCAGCGACTGGCAGCGTTGGACTGGGAGATATTCGCAAGGCTGTGGCTTTTGCAAACTCCGTCGGTGGCCTCGACAAGGCAATGGCCTTGCTGCAGATCGTGAAGGTCGCGAAAGAAGTTCAGTAACCGCGGGTTCGCCCCGGCAGAATTCAGATAGCAATCTCGAAAGCCGTCTCGTTGCGAGGTGGCTTTTTTCGTCCACTGATCCAATTGCCCAATCACTTTGTGGCTCAACACACGTTCAATGGGACGAATAGAGGCGAGATAATCCGAAACAGGATTCTCTCCCAACAATCCTCGGCTGCCGCGAAGATTGAGGCTCACGGGGATTTCGATCGAAACACTGTCGCCAGCCACAGAGTCATCTCTTTCAGGTCGGCTTCATTCATCGACAGAATCAGTTCCTGCCGATGCACGTCATGCACCGCCAGAATATTGTCCGCGTGAAATACGATTTGATGACCAAGGCTCAATCCATGCAGGCGAGCTTCTGCGAGCGAATTGTCGATGGTGCCCAGAAACGCATCACCTTCACGCTTGATGACTTGCACCCAGAAGTCCTCACCCCAGCCACGTGACGGGATCTTCTGTTCGGGAAGCGGAACCAAAGTCGCCGGGTGCTCATGACGCAGAATCGGTTTCGACATCACGCCTTTGCAGGATGGGCACTCGCATTGTTCTGCTACATCTTCGTGGATCGAAAATCTTGTGGAGTCAATTCGCAATTCAACAAAGTGCCCCACGTTAACTTGTCGCTTGATGACGCGAGGAGGTATCCGGAAGTGCTCCGGATTCTCCTGGTGCTTGCGTTCCCCGTCCACCAACTGATAGTCATTGGAGAAGCGCTGGTTCTGCAATTGTGCGGCCAGATCGCCCATTTAAGTAGCGACTTCCGGCGGTCGATTGAGAATCGCACTCACAACTTTGCCGGCCTGTCCATCCAGCAGACTGCCGGTCCCGTTGGCTCGACGGAACGACAACTGTTCCTGATTGAGTCCGAACAGATACATCAGCGTCGCATGATAGTCGTAATGATTCACGATGTCCGTGACAGCTTTATGACCTATGTCATCCGTTGTTCCATGAATGCATCCGCCTTTGACCCCGCCGCCAGCCAGCCACATGCTGAAGCCATAGGTGTTGTGATCGCGGCCGATATTCTGTTCGTTCTGGACCACCGGCAATCGACCCATTTCTCCGCCCCAGTGAACGACAGTTGAATCCAGCATGCCGCGCTCTTTCAGATCTTTAATCAACGCCGCGGCCGGCTTATCAGTGCGCTGACATACGGCTGGCAGAGCTGTCAGGATGCCCCCATGATGATCCCAGGTCTGATTGCCTGTATGCAACTGCACGAATCGAACACCGCGTTCGACCAGTCGACGAGCGATCAGACAGCGGCTTCCATATTCCTGAGTTTTGGGATCATCGATCCCGTACAGCTTCTGAGTCGCCTCAGTCTCCTGAGAAATATCCATCGCTTCTTTGGCCGCAATTTGCATCCCGGCGGCCAGTTCATAACTCTGCATTCTCGCCGACAGATCATGCTCACCCGGATGCCGTGCGAGATGTTCTTCGTTGAGCCGACGCAGATAACGCAGCATCTTTTCCTGGCTCGCTCCCTTAAGAGAGGGCGGAGGATCAAGATTGAGAATTCGAGGTTCCTGCGAGCGAACGACGGTTCCCTGATAAACCGACGGCAACCAGCCGTTCTGCCAGTTTTCAACACCCAGGACCGGCAATCCGGAGGGATCAGTCAGCACCATGAACGCGGGCAGGTTCACACAGTCGCTGCCCATGCCGTAGGTCATCCAGGAACCCAGCGAAGGGCGCCCGGAAAGTTGACGGCCTGTGTTCAAAGCATTGATGGATTCGCCATGGTTGTTGACACCTGTGTGCATCGAACGAATCAGGCAGATATCGTCAGCGACGGAGCCAAGATGAGTGACAAGCTCACTGAGATCCATCCCGCACTGACCGTATTTGCGGAAACGCCACGGGCAGCCGAACAACTTGCTGCTGGCTTCACCCGCGTTGTCATACTTGATGTCGCCGGTATAAGTTTTCATGTGCAGCCGGTTGAGTTCCGGCTTGGGATCGAACATATCGATATGACTCGGCCCGCCCTGCATGAACATGGAGATCATGGCGGTGGCCTGAGGCTTGGCTGCAGGGACTTTGGGAGTAATATCAAACGACGGCACTTCGAGATTCGGTTTCGGCGGTTCCGCCTTCAAGCCCTGCTGCTGGAGCCAGGCCCAGGCAAGACTTCCCAATCCCAGCGATTGCTGAGCGATCCAATGGCGTCGAGTGAAATGATTCACGGATCTGCCTCCCGAATTCAGAAGTCTGTTCGAATTGCCGCGCGACAGTTTGACCCGCCCGGCGATGCCACTGAAGTCTACCCCGTCGCTGGCCCGTTGTCACCCGGGACTTTTCTTGTCCCCATTTTCCGTCACCGACCATTCTGATTAGGTCAGCACTGCCGTCCACGCCAGGAGAATTGAATCCGCGACGACGTCGTTTTCTGAATGGTACGGCGCAAGCGAGTTGTTGATTTAGTCGTTTAACGGCAAGCCGCAGGCGTCGTTGCCCGGTTTCGCCTACGCCTGCGGCTCGCCGTTAAACGAAAATACTCAATACGCCACTGAATCAACACTCAGCTATCGCCATGCTGCTCACTCGGTCCATGTTTCGGTCCATGTTATTGAACATAATTTTTCCCGCCATCGCGTGACACTTTCGACGTCAACGGAAAGAATCCGGACCACCGCCGCCCCATTTCGGCACGGGAATGACTTCCGACTGAAACTCCAACCTCGAAATCTCTCAGCCTTCCTTCTTATGACGGAAACCATGAACGCAAGACCGCCTGTTGATCCTCTGCCAATTCTCAAACATCTGGTTTCAATCCCCAGCGTGAATCCCATGGGGCGAGATGTCTCCGGTGACGAATACTACGAAGGTCGAGTCACCGCGTGGCTTGTTGAGTATCTGAACAACCACCATCTCCCTGTGGAAGTTGTCGAAACCGCCGACGGTCGGGCCAACGTGATCTCGCGCATTGATTCTCCGGGGTCCACAAAAACAGTTCTGCTTGATGCTCACCAGGACACAGTTCCCGTTGACGGCATGACGATTCCTCCTTACGAACCAACGGAACGCGACGGCCGGATTTATGGCCGTGGCTCCTGCGATGTGAAGGGCGGACTGGCCGCGATGCTGGCCGCGTTTACTCGATTATCCATGGATCGACCGCAGGGCATGCCGAATGTGGTTCTTTCAATGACCTGTGACGAAGAAGCCACAAGCCTGGGGATTAATCATCTGGTTGGCAGCTGGTCCGGCCGAGCACCCGCCTATCGACTTTGTCCTCAACGACCGGATATCGCGATTATCGCCGAGCCAACTCTGCTGGACATCGTCGTGGCTCATCGCGGAGCAACTCGTTGGCAAATTCGAACCACCGGCCGAGCCTGCCATAGTTCTCGCCCTTCCGAAGGTATCAATGCGATTTATCGCATGGCCAAAGTTGTGCAGTGTCTGGAGGAATATGCCGCATGGCTGCCGGGTTCTCGGCCAGCTCATCGACTGTGCGGTCCTGCCACGCTGAGCGTCGGTCTGATCTCCGGTGGAAGTAGTGTCAATGTTGTGCCTGATGGCTGCGTGATCGACATTGATCGCCGAGTTCTCCCGGGTGAAGACAGCCTGAGAGTTCGCGCTGAAGTCATCGAACATCTTCGCAGTAAACTCGACTTCGATCTGATCCATGAAGAACCATACTGCCTGAGTTCGGCGCTGGGCGATGAACTCAACGGGCCGCTCGCGGTGAAACTTGGTGCGGCGATTCGTTCTGTCGTGGGGCCTCGCGAAATTATCGGAGTACCGTTCGGAACTCATGCATCGCGAGTCGCCGCAATCGGAATTCCGTCCGTCGTCTTTGGCCCTGGCGACATCGCTCAAGCGCATACAAAAGACGAATGGATTGAGATCGATCAGTTGCACAAAGCAACGGAGATCTATTACCAGTTCTGCGCCGCGGGTGGCTAAGTCCGCATAGCAAATCGTTTAACGGCAAGCCGCAGGCGACTGGGGCTCGCGGCACCGACGCCTGCGGCTTGCCGTTCAACAAACAACAAATCAACACCCCACCTGATCTCAAGCCAATACAATCAGTTCCTCAGGAGACTTCACGATGTTGATCGGTTATGTCAGTGATGAGCGTTATGTGGCTCAGGCGGATGTGATGCTGGAGTTCATCCATCCCTCTGGTGCCTCCCACGAATCGCGATCCCGCGCAAGCGGAGCGGTGTATGCCGATCTGCCTGCAGGAACTTATAAAGTCATCCTGCAAAAAGAGGGCTTCGGGGCGAAGTTCTCCAGCATAACGGTCCCTCCTGAGAAGCCTCATCAGTTTCGCATACTGACTGATAGCCTGCTGGGATATGCCTGGCCCAAATGGGTTCGTTCCGGCGACGAAGCAGAATTCCGAGTTCACTCTGTCGAACAATACAAGCTGGAACTCTGGCGTTATGGCTGGAAGCCTGAGAGAGTCAAAGAACTCGGCTGGCACGATGAGCACGGCCCTCGTGCGACGATGCAGGTCACTCCCGACGGCGACTATACTCAGACCGGTGTGGAGTGGAACAAGGTCGGATACGCCTGCAAGACTCATCGACAGTATGTAACAGCTCCGGATCGCAGCGGCCTCTATTATTTCCGCGCAAGCACTCGATCGGGCCGTCAGTTTTCTTTTCCCTGGATTGTTGCTCCTCAACAACCCACGGCCAAAGTTGCGGTGCTGGCGTCGAACATCACGTGGAATGCGTATAACCCGTTCGGCGGTCGCAGCAACTATATTCATGCCGATCAGTTACCGCCGACACCAACCGTGAACGCGAGATTTGAGCTGCAAAGATATATCGATCCGGAACATGGCACCTGGGGCTATCCGGATTACGTGCCGCTCTCTTTTGAGCGTCCTGAACCGTTCTGTCATATCGACTTCAATGAACAGATTACCGATCCGATCGAAGGTCGTCAGGCCTGTCATATTGCTCCGGCAGAATGGCGTCTGGCCGGTTGGCTTGAACAACAGCAGATTGCGTATGACTATTACGCCGAAACTCAACTGCACGATGGTACGCTGGATCTTTCGGCTTACAAAGTTCTGATCATCGCAGTGCATCCCGAGTACTGGTCGCGGACGATGTATGATCGAGTCAAGAAGTGGGTTTTCGAGCAGGGCGGCAAGCTCGTCTATCTCGGAGGCAACGGCCTGAATTGCGAAGTTGTCCTTCACGACAACTCGACGATGTCAGTGCTCAATGGCAGTATTACTTCGCTATGGAGCTCGGGCATGGGAGGACGTGACAGTCGCATGGCGGTGACTCACGAGTCTGAAGCCAATCTGCTGGGAGTCGTCTTTACTCCGGCCGGAGCTATGACCGGAGCGCCGTATCAAGTCGTCGATCAGAACCACTGGATCTTCGACGGGACCAGTCTGAAGCATGGCCAGATTTTTGGCACAGCCAGTCTGCACTGCCGCTGCCCCGGCGGAGCGTCGGGCCATGAAACGGACAAGCGAACTGCGAGTTCTCCCGCAAATACTCATGTGATCGCGCGAGGACTCAATTGTGACGACGGCGGAGCGGAAATGGTCATCTTCGATACACCGTCCGGCGGTCAGGTCTTTTCTGTTGGCTCGATCAACTATGTCGCGTCGCTGCCTGTCGACAAGGACATTTCGCAAATCACCGAAAACGTCCTGCGACGATTTTTGATGTAAATGCATTGGAGATGCAATCTCGCTTGAACCGTTCTTCGTCGTGGCAGCAAAGGCAAACGGCCCGGAGTTCCATATGAAACTCGGGCCAATGCGATACTGTTATTTGACGTCACACGATTTCTGTTCGGTGACAAGACCTCAGACTACGCCTGAGGAGGAATCGTGCTCTTTTCAGGAACCGGAACCAGCGGGCTTGCTGGGGTTGGCGGAACAGCAGGATTTTGCGGTGCATTCGGAACAACAGATGGTGCCCCGTCTTCCGCAGGGACGACGATCACTTCAGAAGAGGAATGCTGCACCGCCGCACCGTTATGGACGTCTGTCGACGCACAGTCCTGACATCCGGGTACCACAACTGGAGCAACCTGTTCAGCTCGTGGAGACAAAGGATACTCGGTCACTTTCATTCCCGGAACTCCAGTCCCGATGACGCGAGCCCCATTCACGGAACCGCAAGGGGCTTTACCGCAGGGTGCAGAACCACAGGGAGCGGTTCCACACGGTGCCGTTTCATAAGTGCCGGAGTTGGCGATGGAGCCGCAGGAGGAACATCCTGTTGTTGAGGCGCCGCTACAGTCGCCACAGGCTGACACCTGGACCTGACGCACTTCGGTGCATCCCACGATATCGCCGCATTTTTGACTGTCGTTTTCGCAGTTGCTGTACGATGAGCCCGCCGTATAAGCACAGCAACGTCCGAGAGTTCCAGCCTTGCGAAACGAGGAGAATGAGTAGGATTGATCCAAAGCACCGATGGCACCTGCGAGGTCCTGCAGTTCGCCGTTCACCGACTTCTGCAAACAAGCGACGCCGGTAATCAGTCCGATCACAAGCAGTGATCCGACAATGACAATTTCAGTGGACAGGATCACTCCGTGCTCATCCTGCCGAAGAGCCTTCAGCAGATTCAACATTCTAATTCTCCGAATTCGACACCAGAGGGAAAGAGATCCGCAACGCCATGCTGCGGTGTTCGTTGGCAGACGATCAGCGGGCCTGCCAGCCGGATCCATATTCGATGACTTCGAGTGGCACCGTCAGACGGCGAGCAGCCTGCGTAAACCGCGGCGATCAGCGACGATCTGAGTGTGTGATGTTTCGTCGAGATTTGTTTCGATGAGATGTCAGAAGGAGTTCGCTCACCCGAAGCGAGAAAGGGGCCTCTCACAACCCCTTCTCGCGTCGGACGAACAATGCGGCTGAACTCGTTTCAGCCGAGCGCGGTTTCTCAGGCCGCTGGAAAGTGGTTTCTCAGGCCACCTTCTCCCTCTCTCGCTGTGAACGGAGCGGGTTGCAGTGCGATGGAATGTCTCTCTCGGGACAGCCCTGGATGGCTCTCTGTAAGTGGCAGCCAGGACCGTTCTCTCATTCCTCACAACTGTTGCAACCGTTAACGTCACAACGTCAGGGACAATTAGCACAGCCCGTGCCACTCGCAGAATCGTTACAGCGGTCACAGCCGGACCTTCAGCGCAAGATGTTTCAGGCGCAAGAGATACGCATTGTGACCTGAAAGCAGACAGCTTCACGAGATCTGGTTGTGCGCATCGTAACGTTTACGACTTGTTTAACGATTATGATCAGGATTCTGAACATAACGGTCGTCAAGATTCTGCGAGCGGTTCCGGCGGCTGTGAATACCCGGAGCTCGGGGCTAATTCTTGAGGCGACGGTCCTGCCGGAGAATCGTGTTGGCAGTGCTGGGGCAGGAAACCCGGGTTCAATCGCATCGCGGATTCGACATTCAGTCGCTTCATTGGCGTGTTACTGGTATGGTCTGAGCATCCGAAATTGCAGTCGGCGATAACCGCCCAGCGATCAGCCGGAACAGGAAAGGACAGCGACAACGATGGCGAAGTGTTTGGTTACCGGCGGAGCAGGCTTTATTGGCAGTCACCTGACTGAACTCCTGCTGAGTCAGGGGCACGTCGTGGTGGTGCTGGATAATCTGTCCACCGGCCGCGCTCATAATCTGGATGCTGTGAAGCACAATAGCCGCCTGGAAATCCGCAATGGATCCATCACCGATCCCGTCGCGCTTGGCGAAGCGGTACATGGAGTTGATATGATCTTCCACCTGGCCGCCGCCGTGGGTGTGAAGCTTGTTGCCGACGATCCCGTGCGAACAATCGAAACCAATATTTATCCGACCGATCACCTGCTGCGTCTGGCCGTGCAGGGATCCGTCAAGAAATTCTTTCTCGCATCGACCAGCGAAGTTTACGGGAAGCATCCCGGCGAATCATGGGTCGAAGACGATGACCTGCATCTCGGCCCTACCAGCCGACCTCGCTGGGCTTACGGTTGTTCAAAAGCCATTGATGAGTTTCTCGCTCTGGCCTATCACAAAAAGTTCGGCCTCGGAGTGACCGTCGGTCGATTCTTCAACGTCGTGGGACCTCGACAGGTTGGCAACTATGGGATGGTTGTGCCACGTTTCGTAGAAGCCGCTTTGCGTGGCGGTCCGGTCATTGTGTACGACGACGGATCCCAGGTCCGCTGCTTCGCGCATGTTCGCGAGATTACTCAGTGCATCGCGAAACTGATGGCAACGGATTCTGCGGAAGGCCGAGTCTTCAACATTGGCAGCGATCAGCCGGTTTCGATTCTGGAGCTGGCCAGGAGTGTGATCGCGAAGACAAACCCCAACGTCGAAGTTCAATTCGTGCCATACGCTCAGGCGTACAGCGAAGACTTCGAAGATGTTCAGCGTCGGGTTCCCAACGTCAATCGACTGTATGAAACCATCGGTCAGAAGCCGGTGACCACGCTCAGCGAGATTCTCGACGACATCATCGCATGGAAGCGCGAAGTAATGCAGAGCCAGTCGTAGTCTCCTGGCGTCGTCGCACCGTAGCGTCGGCTTCAGCCGACGGTGATTGCGTGACTCATGAGCGGTACGGCGCTAGCCGCCGGTGTTTTTGTGCATTCACCGTCCTGCAATCGAAGGCACTGGTGTCGAGCGTTTCGTCAAGTCTTGATACGGCTGAAAATCCGGTGCGGACAGAAAAAACGCATTCGCCTGCGGCTTGCCGTTAAACGATCTTTTGAGGGAATCATCGGCGATCAAGCGCCAGCAAGCCGGCGATGGTGAGTGCGAAACCGATGATGCCGATGATGTTCATCTGCTCTCCGAACAGGAAGACAGCTCCCACGGCGCACAGCGCATTCTGCGAGGCATTAATCACGTTTGCCCGGCTGATGGTCAGAAAACGCATCGCGTGAGTAATCGCGTAGAACCCGATCGCATTGAATGTCCCGGCCGTTGCGATCGTCAGCCATTCTTTGGGAGTAATCGCAGTAATGGTCGACAAAGGCAGGATGCATAAACTGATCGGACACAGCACCAGAAAACCGGCCGCACTGAACAGAAACAGAGTCGCCTCGACACGCATATGCGATCGAACAGCTCGGCGAATGTAGACGCCGGTAACGCCATAACAGATCCCCGAGAACATCGACAACGCGACACCAGCAGGAACGCTCAACGCCGCCCTCGAAATGGTCTCGGGGGTATCAGAGGCTCTGGATGTCGCTGAGGATGAGAGAAACGCGATCGATGCAATCATCAGCCCGATGCTGATCGCGGTTCGTACCGAGACCTGATCTTTCAGAATAATGCGTCCCATAATCGCGCCGCTGCAGATAATCGTCGAGAAGCAGATTGGCACAGAGATCGCGAGGCCGATCGCCCGCAGGGACATCTGGAACGCAAAGTTGCCTCCGAGCTGATTGAATAACGCCGCGACTGCGATCGGCCAGACGAGACTCCATTCGGGAAAAGTTGTCAGGCCATTCAGTCGTCGCCGAGTGAACAGGAAGATCGCGACGGCGAATGTCGGGAAGGCTTTCGTGCCCGCGACCCACATGTCCCAGCCAGTTCCGCCATCGGTCTTGGAGAGACCTCGTAAAGCAAGGTTGGCCACCGAGTAAGTCACGGCCGCGAACAATCCCAGCAGCATACAGCGCGATTGAATCTGTGCTGCGGCCTCGGCCGAAAGCTCAACAGGCGCTAAAGGGACCGCGTCAGTCGCAGGTGAGGATTCGGTTCCGGACATGACGATTCTGTGGAAACGCTTGGGAAAAGTGATGATTCGGCCGTGCATTCAGCGTGTTTCGCCAGCATAAGCCTGGCGAGTGCCAAAAAAGCCGAACCGTGAAGTGGCGGAATCATAGGCCCGAACCGTCTCAGGGCGAGAACACCACCTGCTTTTTCAAGTGTTTCTCAAGAGCGACCGGGCCGCACCAAAATCGTTTAAAGGCAAGCCGAAGGCGTCGGCAAGCGATAGTAGGTGGTCCGTCCTCGCGTTTATCTGATCATCACCCGAAGCGTCAGTTTTGAAGTTGCGCTGTTCAAGACTGGGGTCGATCCACGGCGCGAAAACTCAGGGGATTATCATAACCCGACGCGTGAGCGAGGGATTTTTCCAAACACTGCGTCAAACGCAAAAGATCAATCCCTCGCTGACGCAGCGGGTTGGGATAGTCGCAAACGCGCAACTTCAAAAAGCGTCAGCGAGGGACGAAGTCGGTTCTCCGTGAGACTATCGGGGTGACTCGATCGTTTGATTGATCTTCCTCGAAAAAACAGACCATTACACTCACACATGCCCCACCGCCAGTAAACAGAACAGCCCCTGTTGTGCTGAAACCGCTCAAACGTGTATCTTCCGCCTCGTCGGCGTGGAACTTCAGCGTCCTTGCAGAGGAAAAACGCAGGCCAAATTTGACGTGGTTTTTCGATAATCCGCGTCGGTCGTGAACTCCAGGGATTCGAAACGCCGTGACAGAAATCGCTCAGCAAAGACTCGGACTGTTTGAAGCCTACGGCGTTGAACTGGAATACATGATCGTGTCGAAGGACAGTCTGGATGTCCTGCCAGCCTGCGACCGGTTGATCGAAGCCGAATGCGGAAAGATCGAATCAGAAATTGAACGAGGTCGCATCGCCTGGTCCAATGAACTCGTGTTGCACGTGGTTGAACTCAAGACGTCCGCCCCAACTCCATCGCTGACGGGTCTGTTCAATGAATTCCAAAGCCAGATTCGGCAGATCAATAAGCGACTGCAATCGCTGAACGGAATGCTGATGCCCTCGGCGATGCATCCGTGGATGGATCCGTTTCGAGAAATGCGGTTGTGGCCGCACGACTACAGCGCGGTGTATGAAGCGTTCAATCGCATCTTTGATTGTCGAGGCCACGGCTGGGCTAACCTGCAGAGCGTCCATCTGAATCTGCCGTTCGCGAATGATGCCGAGTTCGGTCGACTGCATGCGGCCGTGCGTTTGATTCTCCCGTTGCTGCCTGCGATTGCTGCGGCCTCGCCAGTTGTTGAAGGTCGTCTGACTGGTCGCATGGACAATCGCCTGAACGTTTATCGCACCAATTCGAAACGCATTCCCATGGTTGCTGGCAAAGTCATTCCGGAGCGTGCCTTCAGCGAAGCAGAATATCATCGGCAGATTTTTGATCCGTTGTTTCGCGAGATCGCGCCGCATGATCCTGAGGGTGTGTTGCAGGATGAATTTCTGAATGCACGTGGAGCGATTGCTCGATTCGGTCGTGGATCGATTGAGATTCGAGTCATCGATATTCAGGAGTGCCCGGCGGCCGACCTTGCCGTACTGCAGGTGACCGCCGCCGTGCTGCAGGCATTGACGGATGAAAAATGGAGTTCTTTGGAGGATCAACAGGCTGTCGAGATTGAGCCGTTGCATGCTGTGCTGCTGGACTCGATTGAGAAAGCGGAGCTCACCACGATCAACAGTCCGGAACTTCTGCGACTGTTTGGCTATACGCGAGCAAGTTCCTGCAGTCTGCAGGAATTGTGGCGTCATTTGTATCAGCAGACGAGTCCAAAGATGGATGCGGAAACTCAGCGCGCCTTCGAGAATATTCTCGATCACGGCCCACTGGCTCGTCGGATTCAGCAGCGCCTGTCTCGTGATCCTTCGATGCTTCAGATCACCGAAGTCGCCTGCCAGCTCTGCGATTGTCTTGCGACAGGGCATCAGTTTGGGATCAAGCGGCGGTAAGCACAGTCGAGAGACAAGTTCCGTTGATCCTGACCCGAACTTCTGTTTTTAAGCTGCGAGTTTGTGACTGTCCCAACACGCTGCGTCAGCGAGGGATTGTGCTTTTGCGATTTACGCAGTGTCTGGGAAAATCTCTCGCTGACGCGTGGGGTTACGATGAATCCCTTTTTTCTCGCACCGTTGATCTCCGGAAGCTGTGGGCCGCTCACAACAACCCCGCTTCGTGGCCGCGACGACGCCGTAGCCTGCCGAGCACGCGCCCCGGATTCCTGAAGAACGCCCTGATCCGCTCATACGCCTTGTGCGTTTGTGTTCCTTCAGAAGGTTCTCATTCGCACACTTGCCGTGTAGCATGACCGTGTCCCCGTTTTCCTCAGGAGTTGATTTGATGCTGCGACGTCTGGCCTTACTGCTTTCGATGCTGTTTGCGACCACGATTTCAGAGGCCGCGGAGATTTCTCTGGATCGCCCCGGAGATCGGGAGTTCGTTCGTGACAATGCGGACATGCTGACCGAGCCGGACAAAGCTGAGATTGTTGCGATCTGCGATAAATTGCTCACCGATAAAGCAACGCCGATTATTGTGATCACGATTGATCGAATGAGTAATCATGGCGGCAACGGCATGCGGATTGAGACGTTTGCGAGGCTGCTGTTCGATCAGTGGGAGATTGGTCAGGCAGAACTCAATGGCCAGTTGTGGAATACCGGAATCCTGGTGCTCGTCAGCAAAGGCGACCGGAAAGCTCGCATTGAACTCGGCGCCGGTTGGCATCGCGACAAGGATCAGTTGTGCAAGAGCATCATGGATGATCAGATCATTCCTCAGTTCAAACAGCAGAACTTCTCCGGCGGCATCAAAGCCGGTGTCGTTGCCCTGGCCGCCATGGCTCGTGAGTTGCCGATGCCGGGTGTCGCCACTGCGGCTGGCGGCAGTCTTCCCGGTTCGACCAATCAGGTGGACTATTTTCAGGGGCAGGGACAGCATAGGCCGCAGACTCCCGCATGGTTTCCGATCGCCGTGGTAATGCTGGCAGGAGTGGGAATCTTTACTGCTGTCTCGCTGTATCGCAGTGGAGCCAGCGGGCTCGCCTGGGCGATGTGGGCTGCGATCTTTGCGATCCTCGGAGCAATTCTCTACGCGATGGCCACCAGCAACAGGCATCGTGGCGGCGGTTTTGGTGGCGGAAGCAGTGGAGGAGGATTCTCTGGCGGATCGTTTGGAGGCGGCTTTTCCGGCGGTGGTGGTTCGAGCGGTTCCTGGTGATTGGGGGCATCCCCGGATTCCATCTCAGAACACTCCCTTGATGTGAAAGAAGATTTCCCATGTTGTCTGCCGCAAGTTGCTTTTCCGATGCTGATCGTAAACGAATCAATGAATGTGTTGGTGCAGCCGAGTTGAAAACATCGGCAGAGATCGTGCCCGTGGTGGCGACGTCATCCGGACGCTATGACCGCGCGGAAGATCTCGCCGGGCTGTTGCTGGGGATCGTGTTGATGATCCTGACCGCCATTCTTTGGCCGGCACCGCGGATCTCTATGGAATCCGGCAGTTGGGATAAAGATCCTTCCCTGATTCAGGCTGGTAAGCTCATTGCAGCCATGGTCGTCGGATTCATGCTGGGCGTCGCGGCCGGCTCGCGAATTTCCGGGGTGCGTCGACTCTTCACGCCATCAGGTCAAATGCGTGAAGAGGTCCAACAGTCTGCCCAGGCGATCTTCTTCGACAAGCGAGTTCATCACACGGCATCGGGCAGCGGGTTGATGATCTATGTTTCGCTCTTTGAACATGTCGCCGTGATTCTCGCCGATCAACAGGTTTTGACCGCCCTTGGTCAGGCCACGCTGGATGAGCTTTGTCGTTCACTGACGATGCAGCTAAAGCAGGGATCTCCCACAGAGGCGATCTTTAAAACGATCGAAGCAGCCTCCGACAAGCTCTCCACCGCATTGCCTCGCCAAGCTTCCGACATCAACGAACTCCCAGATTCGCTCATCACAATCGACTGAGCAACAAACCAATTCGTCGCACGGCCCTTTCGCTTCCACTTCAGCAAAATGGCGAGCGGTGCGGCGTGAGCCCACCGAGAACCTGTCTTCATTGCTGAAACGCAGGGACTGTCTTCGTCGCTGTATCGCAAAGTGTACTGAAGAGCCTCTCATTCTCGCTGTTCGCAGACATTTATCCGCCAAGCCGCACTCGGTGGGCTCACACCCAACCGCTCGCCGGAACTGTCATCATCATTTTGACATCCTCTCACTTTGCCATGGGCTGAATTTACGTTCTCCGGGGAGTTTGCATGCACAGTAAGGCAATCTCTCAGGATCTGGCAGGGATGAGGCAATCCGGCTCCGAGGGCCGAGGAGTGGCGACCGATAAACTGCCATTTCAGAAGCGTCGCGAAGACGGATTTACCCGCGTAAGCCACGGCATTTTCTCAAAAACACTGCATTTTCGGGCAACAGATCTCCCTTCGGTGGTTAGTTGATTCGGAAATGGGCAGCATTGAATTTCGAGGCTCATGTCGATAGACTTCGCATGTGAATTGGGGAAATGGTTTCCCTGATCAAAATTTCTTGTCTCCCATTTTCTGGCGTTTCAGGGCATCGTTTGCAGGAATCTGCTGGGGTGTTCCCGCTGGTTGGGCTGTTGAAAATCAAGTATTTATTATGCCGATTGCTCAGGATCACAAAGCCAAGGTTATTGCGGAATTTGGTTCAAAGCCTGGTGATACAGGGTCTCCGGAAGTTCAGATTGCAGTTCTCACTGCAGACATTCAGGCGATTACTGAACATTTGCAGACTCACCCAAAGGATTATGCCGGACGCCGTGGATTGCTGGCTAAGGTTAGCCGTCGACGACAGCTGCTGGATTATCTCAGGAGTTACAGTGTGGAAAAGTATCTCGTAATCATTGGCAAGCTGGGAATTCGAAAGTAGTAATTTTAAGCGTCGCCGCGGTTCTCCTCGGCGACGCTTTTGTTTTGTGGTGCTGAAATGTTGAATGGTTGTTGTCGTAGTGTGCTGGGGCAAGGCTCGTTTGAAGTCGTGTCAGGTTGTTGGTGTCGTAATTGTCTTGTCGTTTGACGGTTTCGTTTTAAAGAAGAGTGTTGACTGCTGCCGCAGGTTCGTAGCGGATTGCCGCATCCTGTGGTGACTTTGAGTTGTCGGAAGTTGAAGGCCTGTTGTCTGACGTGAGTGATTTGGTGGTCTTGGAGCAGTGTGTCGGATGATCGCAACGCGATCTTGTCACTGTCGGCCCCTCACAAGAGACCGATTTGGTCTGCAGCGAATTGGACTGGAGATCCAGACGTCCTGATGCATGGCATCAAACAGGGCGGCCGTTGGTTGCGGTTTCTGGACAGATCTAAGTTGTTGCGTGCTTTTCTGATGTCGTGAAGTTGCTGCTTGTGCGTTGAATCTGACTTTCGATCCTGCCTGAGATGCAGTCCGTTTTACCGGCTGGTCCGGGTAAGGGATGTATTGTGAAGAAAGTCACTGTTGAAGTTGAATTTGCTGGACGAAAGTTTTCTCTCACCACCGGCGAACTGGCCAAGCAAGCCAGCGGGGCCGTAATGATTCAGTATGGAGAGACCAGCGTCTTCGTCGCTACTCAGTCAGGTCCATCTCGTCCTGGCACCGATTTTTTCCCGCTCACCGTTGATTACCGTGAACGCCTGGCCGCAGCTGGTCGCTTTGCCGGTGGTTATCTGAAACGCGAAGGTCGTCCAACGACTCGCGAAGTTCTGACCAGTCGCCTGACGGACCGTCCGATTCGTCCCCTGTTTCCTAAAGGGTTCCATGACGAAGTCCAGATCATGGGCAACGTCATGTCCTGTGACGGCGAAAACGATCCGGACGTACTCAATATCACCGCCGGAAGCGCGGCATTGATGATTTCTGGTTTGCCATTCAAAGGCCCGATCGCTGCAGTCCGAGTTGGCATGTTGGATGATCAGTTGATTCTGATGCCAACAGTTGAACAGATGAAGACCAGCAAGCTCGACCTGATCGTGGCTGGTTCGCAGAGTGCTGTTCTGATGATCGAAGGCTTCGGTCAGCAGATTCCTGAAAAGGAAATGGGCGACGCGATCATGTTTGCTCATAAGCACATTCAGACTCTCTGTGCTCTGCAGTTGGATCTTGCGAAGCAGGCGGGCGTCGCTCCGGCTGTTATTCCAGAGCCTCCGGTTAATCCGTTCTACGCTCCATTGAAGGCTGAAGCCTACAATAAACTGCAGGACGCCAAGACTCAGAAACTGAAGCAGGATCGAGCTGAAAAGGTTCGCGAACTGAAGAAGTCTTTGGTCGAAAAGTATTTTCCAGCAGGCGTCGAAACAACTTCTGAGGGCCTTACGAAAGCTCAGTTCTCCGAAGCGTTCCATGATCTTGAAGAACGAGTTGTCCGGGATCAGATTCTGGCCGGTCGTCGTATCGACGGTCGTGCTCCGTCTGATCTGCGAGCTGTCTCGTCTCGCGTTGGTCTTCTGCCACGAGTTCACGGTTCGGCGTTGTTCACTCGCGGGGAAACTCAGTCTCTGGCAACGGCCACGCTGGGCACAACTCGCGATCAGCAAAAGTTCGACGGGCTCTTCGGTGAAGATGCTCAGCGCTTTATGCTGCACTATTACTTCCCTCCGTTCTCGGTGGGTGAGTGCAAGCCGATTCGCGGGCCAGGGCGTCGCGAAATTGGTCACGGATGTCTGGCTGAGCGATCCGTTCTGCCTGTGATTCCACCACCAGAGAAGTTCCCATACACCATCCGTATCATCTCCGACATTCTGGAATCCAACGGCAGCAGCTCCATGGCGTCTGTCTGCAGCGCGACTTTGTCGCTGATGGATGCTGGCGTGCCGATCATACAGCCGGTCGCCGGGATCAGCATTGGTCTGGTTGATGAAGGCACGAAGTACACTTTGCTCACCGACATCATGGGTGACGAAGACCACTTCGGCGATATGGACTTCAAGGTTGCCGGAACGGGTCGCGGTGTGACCGGCATTCAGCTTGACCTGAAAACCGAAGGGATCAGCGAAGAAATCATTCGCGCCACTTTGGAGCAGGCCCTGAAGGCTCGCAAAGAACTGCTCCGTGAGATGCTGACGACGATTCGTCGTCCTCGCACGGACGTTTCAACGCATGCTCCAAAGCTGGTTCAGACGTCGATCAATCCCGAGAAGATTGGTCTGTTGATTGGCCCGGGCGGAAAGACAATTCGTGCGATTCAGGAAGAGTCCGGAGCGATGATCGATATCGCCGAAGACGGAACCGTCACAATTTCTGCCGCCAATGCTCAGTCTGCCGATGCGGCTCTGGCACGCGTAGAAGCTCTTTGCGAAGAGATTCAGCCGGGCCGAATTTACATGGGTAAAGTGACTTCTATCAAGGACTTCGGTGCTTTCATTGAAATCGCCCCTGGTAAAGACGGTCTCTGCCACATCAGTGAACTGTCTGACGGTTTCGTAAAGAACGTGACCGACGTCTGCAAGATTGGTGATACCTTCGAAGTGAAGGTCATTGCTGTGGACGATCAGAACCGCGTGAAGCTGTCTCGCAAAGCGGTCCTGACCGCAACGAGGAAAGACGAACCAGCAGACGACGAAGAATAGGTCTGCATCTGGTCAGAAGTGCAAACTCACAGAAGCCCGGCCCGCAAAGGCCGGGCTTCTTAATCTGCGGGTCCTGACTGCCGGGCCGAAGCATTTTGCAGGTCCTGCCGGGCAGGACTTCGCGGCCAGGATGGCCCGCAGGCCGGCCTCATCGGCCACCTTGATCAGTTGTAAGTCGCACAGGTTCGCCTTGCGGAGAAAGTCCTTTCCGGCAGAAAGGACCTCCCGTGAACATACATCGTGAAGACAATCGTACAGGATCGTCCTGATGGAAATTCCCGACGCACAACAGGAACACAAACGACTTCAGGCGGAGAATACCGAGCTGGCCACTCTGGCCGGTGGGCTCGCGCATGAGATTCGGAATCCGCTGTCAACGATCGGGATGAACCTCGAACTGCTCGCCGAAGAACTGGAGAACGACGATTCGCAGCGAGCACGTCGGATGCTGCGTCGAATTTCCAATCTGCAGGGCGAATGTCGCAATCTGGAAGAAATCCTGAATGCTTTTCTGCAGTTTGCTCGTGCCGGTGAACTGCACTTGTCAGACGGAAATCTCAACACCATCGTTTCAGACTACGTTGACTTCCTTGAGCCCCAGGCCAACAGCATGGAAGTGGAACTGCGGCCGCATCTGGACAGTGATCTTCCGGTTGTGATGCTGGATAAGTCGCTGATGCGTCAGGCTCTCGTGAACCTTTGCCGAAATGCGATCGAAGCCATGCCGGAAGGTGGCTCCATCGACCTGCTGACACGAACTCGTGGCGATGACGTAGTTCTGGAGATTATTGATACCGGCAAAGGGATGGACGAGAAAACTCGCGGACAAATGTTTCAAGCTTTTTTCTCAACACGTTCCGGCGGAAGCGGCCTGGGACTTCCCACCGTGCGTAAAATCGTAGAAGCTCACCACGGCAGAATTTCCTGTGAGAGTGAGGTAGGAAAAGGGACTCGATTTACGATAACCCTGCCTGCAAAACGTTAAAATATCAAAACGTTAGAGTATCTTCCCGGCAACGGCACGGCGCTGGTCGGGTCCGTGCCAATACCGACACCGAAACACGTACCCGCGGCGGATGCTGTGCGGCTCACATCAATCGTCTATGGCTGAAGTAAAAAACGATCCTGCTGATCTTTCCACCATCCCCGTGCGAGTGCTCATCGTTGACGACGACGAAGGCCACGCTCAGGCGGTTGCCGATTCTCTTGCGCGGATTAATTGCGATTGTCGGGTGGCGGGGTCCGGTGAACGTGGATCTCAGCTGATCGCTGCCGAATCCTGGGACGTTATCGTGACCGACCTGCGCATGGGCGAAGTCGATGGGCTCGAGATTCTGCGGCAAGCCAAAGAAGAGTTACCCGAAGCCGAAGTCATCGTACTCACGGGCCATGGATCGATTGCATCCGCTGTGACCGCGATGCAGCACGGAGCTTACACTTATCTCACCAAGCCACTGGATATTGGCGAACTGCGATCGGCCGTAGAAAAAGCGTCCGCTCGATTGCGACTGATTCGTAAGAACGCGGAGCTTCGACGAGCACTTGAAGAGCGTTTCGGCTTCGAAGGCGTCATCGGCAACAGTCCGCAGATGAGCCGCATTGTCGAGATTCTGAAGAGCGTTGCTCCGACCGACAGCACGGTCATGATTCAGGGCGAGAACGGCACCGGCAAAGAACTGGTCGCTCGAGCACTGCATCAGAATAGTCCTCGCAAGAATAAACCTTTCGTGCCACTGAACATCTCCGCATTGCCGGGCAGCATTCTGGAGAGCGAACTGTTTGGTCACGAAGCCGGTGCATTCACTGGGGCAACCGGTCGCCGTATTGGCAAGTTCGAACATGCCAACGGAGGAACTCTGTTCCTGGACGAAGTCGGTGAAATGCCGATGGACACCCAGGTGAAGCTCCTGCGAGTTCTCGAAGAGCGCAAAATAACGCGTCTGGGCGCCAACGACGAATTGGGCATTAACGTGCGTCTGGTCGCGGCCACGAACGCAGATCTGCAGAAGATGGTTCAGGACGGCAAGTTTCGCGAAGACCTCTATTACCGCATTAATGTCGTCAACATTTTTCTTCCACCATTGCGCGAACGAATGGGCGATCTTCCGTTGTTGATGGAGCATTTCCTGCGGGAATTGTCTCGTCGCACGGGGCGTGAGGTGCAGGGATTTTCGCGAGCAGCCCGGAAGGCTTTGCTGGCTTATCACTGGCCGGGAAATATTCGCCAGTTGCGAAACACGATCGAACGCATGCTGGTGCTGGATTCCGACGGCGTGCTGGATATCGACGGTCTTCCGCCGGAGATTGCCGTGCTGGTGAAGGATCAAATTCCCGAACCCGATATGGATGTCCCATCCGGTGCTGATTCGCTCATTGGCAAGCCCATGACCGAAGTGGAAAAATACTACATCGAACGCGCGCTGGATCTGACGGACGGCAACCGCGAAGAAGCATCTCGGATGCTGGAGATTGGTGAACGGACTTTGTACCGCAAGATCAAAGAATACGATCTGAGAAAGTGATGGCCAAGCCTGCGCTGTTACGAAGGAAACTGATGTACATTGTCGGCGTAATGCTGATTTGCTATCTGGTGCTCTGCGTTGTTGCCGCCATGTTTCAAAGGCAACTGATGTATCCCGCGACGCGAGCAGAATCGCTGCCGCTGGCCTCCTTCCCGGAATTAAAGCGATCGTTTGAAAAGCTGACTGACGTGGCGTTCCCCTCACATGACGAAGCGATCATTCGCGGTTGGCATCTGCAGGTTCAGTCGACGCCGTCGGAGCAACTGATTCTTCTGCTGCATGGCAACGGAGGGCATCGCGCCTTCAGGACTCGCTGGTATGAACTAGCCAGCTCCCTGAAAACGGATGTGCTGACCATCGATTATCACGGCTATGGAGACTCCGAAGGAACTCCGTCCGAGCCGGCTCTGATCAGCGACGCCAAAGCCACGTGGGACTACGCCGTGACGAAGCTGGGTTATTTACCGTTCAAAATAGTTATCCTTGGAGAATCGCTGGGCGGAGGAGTCGGAGTCCAACTGGCCGCGATTCAATGTCGCAGAAATCAGGCCCCAGCCGGATTGATTCTGTCCGCTACGTTTTCTTCGATGGTTGAAACCGCCAGTTGTAAGTTTCGCTGGCTCCCCGTGAACCTCATGCTTCAGGATCGATACCATTCCGATCGGCATATTCCGGAAGTGAATTGCCCAGTCCTGCAGTTCCACGGAGCAGACGACAACCTTGTTCCGTTGTCGCTTGGGCAGCGATTGCACGAGCTTGCTCCTGCTGTCTCCAGGAGTGGAATCCCCAGGTCGCTGATTGTTTTCCCGCAGACCGAGCACAACAACGTGTTGCGTTTGAACGCTGATGTGATGCGGACACAGATCGCGGAATTTCTACGTCGCCTCTGAAGCGACCTGATTCTGTGCGGGGCCTTGACTGAAGCAATGAACTGCAGGTTGTCTCCGGCGAACACCCGGCCTCAATCGATGCCGCCTGAAGAATAAAATCTTCTACAGACGTTGATTTCCTGTGGTGAAATTCGCGAAATGGGGAAGACAGAAAACCAATTTTCAGCTAAGCTGAGTTTATCGTTTTCGCAAAACACATACGGAACGTTTCCCCCGGATGGATCACAGGGAGAAGCCTTCAATACTCCATGTGTTGTCAGTGTGTCGTCGAGTCAGGGAAGTCATCGATGCAACAGTTTTTGGCCTTTGCCGTCGCGTCTGCCGTTCTTTTCACCGCAGGACTGATCGCCGGACAAGGTGTCAATGGTTCGGATGAAGCTGTCTTGTCGCCAACGACTCTATCAGCGCCCACGACTCTATCAGCGTTAACGACTCTATCAGCGTTAACGACAGTGACGGGGGTTGCTCCGGAAGATTCCGCAGCCATTACCGAGCAGGAAACTCCGGACGAACCTCTGGCAAAGCCGATGCCTTCTCCCATCATGAATGCCAGTCATCAGCAGCAGGAAGAAGTCACAGACCACTACTTTTTTTCCTCGGTGGACGGCCGTGCCAATTCAACCAGCTCCAGTCAGTCCAGCACAGACCAGACGACCGAAACTTCGACAACCCATATCACGGTGGTGAATCCTGACGCGAGACGTCAATTAGAGTCGCTCATCCTGCGAATGTTTCCAGACGCCGCTGCAGAGACAGTCGCCGCGTGGGCCGATGCTTATTCTGATATGGATCTCGGGGAAGTGGAGTTCATTCTGGAGCAAAAGCGATCTTTGTCCGGTTCGCTGGACTCCGAAATCGCGACAGCGATGCTCGGAACACCGCTCGGGGCGACTACAGCCGAGACTCTTCTTTCGCCGCAAGCCATGAGCCCGATTGTGGAGGCACAGAACGCTGTTCGCTCGAATCTGCAGTCTGCCTGGTCTTCCGGATATCGACGCACGGTTGTGATTCCTGAAGCCGTGAGCAATCACAGCATTCCGGGAAGTATCGCGTTGATGCCACGACAGGTGACGATGTTTCGAAGCTTCGAAACCGGTCAGTTGCAGCCGTCGCCAGTTCCTACTCATGCCGCGATCGGGTCAAAGAACGGCGCGATGATGTTTTGCCTTGATGGAAACCTGTTTACTCGTCGAGGTGACTTCCAGCGACTGGCGGATGGCCGACTGGGACTTGTGACTTCGTCGGGTAGCTATGCTCTAAAGGATTCCACACCGATCCCGGAGTCTGTCACGAGCATTGAAATCACAACCAGTGGCGAGATCATGTACGATGCGGAAGGTCAGCCAGTATCAGCCGGATATGTGGGAATCGTGGAGCTGTCAGAATTGAATCGCCTTCAGACCGTTGACGGTGTATTCTTTACCAGTGAAACTTTGAACGCGTCTTCAGTACCAGCGGCGAACGCCGAGCTGACGACATATCAGCTGGAGATGTCCAACGTGAATCGTACGGATGACACTCAGTTGCTGGAACTTCTGAACACCGAACTGCCTTAAAGACACTGCAATGAAACGATACGTCCTTGCTGCTGCTGCTTTCTGTTTATCCATCACTCTGATCAGCTCTTTCAAGTCTGCGGAGATTCTGCACGCGGACGAAAAGGCAGCTCAAACTGATGATGCAAAGATCACGCTAACAGCAGGCACATGGGACAATGTGCTGGAACAAGTCAAAGCGAACAAAGGGCGTATCGTCGTTGTCGACATCTGGTCCACCTCCTGCTTACCGTGCATGACGGAGTTCCCAAACCTTGTGGAACTGCAGAAGACTCACGGAAATAAGATCGCCTGCATCAGTTTCAATGTGGACTACGTCGGAATCAAGAGCAAGCCAGCCGAGTTCTATCGGGCACGGGTTGAGGCGTTCCTCACAAAACAAAAGGCGACATTTTCCAACGTGCTGTGCAACGTTGAATCTGACAAGGTCTTTGAGAAACTTGAGCTGTCATCAATCCCTGCTGTCTACGTGTTCGATGCCGAAGGCAAGGAAGTTCGCCGCTTCGACGACAGCCTGTTGGAAGACGGTGAAGAAGAAGCCTTCACGTATAAGGCTGATATCAATCCGTTCATCAAAGGCCTCGTGGATCAACTCGGCCAGGCCGGGAAGTGATCCCACGCGATCAATTCAACGTTGCGAAAGCAAAGTCGATCGCAGCTTCGTACGGCATAGATGTGGTCAGTATCTCTGCAGTTAGCGGTGGTTTCAGCCGAGCCAGTGTTCTTCGAGCAGAAGATTCTTCCGGTGCTGCCTTCGCAATGCGGCGAACACCGCACTCTGATGCAATGCCTGCCGAGCGATACTGCGAAATGGTGGCTCTGTTGCGTGAAATGTCGTTGCGTGGATGCGGCGTGATTCCGGTGCCGCTGAGTCATCAGCAATCATCCCACACAATTCTTCAGACGGTCCGTCAGCCAGCCTTTGTGAATCCGGATACCAGCCAGACTCGCATTCAGGCGAATGACGGCGTTTGGCAGATGGAACCGTGGATGCCCGGGGAACCTGCAACAGGGTCGCCAACTCCCGATCAGGTTAAATCAATTCTTGAGACACTCTCACTCTTTCACCGGATGGCCGCCGAGTGCACCCAGGTCCGATCGGACGCTCGATCCGTTGCACCATGGTTTCATGTATCGGAAGGGTGCGCACCGGGAGTCTCCCGCAGACTTTCAATCGTCGCCGAACTCAGCGATGGACTGCTGACGAGTTTCATCAAATCAGTTGCTGCTGAGACCGATCCGAAGTTTCGCAGTTGTGCCAAACGCGTGTGTGCCGCTCTGGAGTACTGGCTGCCATGGCTGAGGAAGCAACTCACTGAAGTTGCTCGCTCCTCCTATCGACTGCAACCGGTCGTACGAGATCTCTGGAGACCTCACGTCTTATTTACTGCAGAACGTGTCACCGGAATCATCGACCTGAATGCCATGGCGACCGACCACGTGGGACTGGATGTGACGCGACTGTTTCGAAGCTGGTTCGGTGCAGATATCGATCAAATTCGCGCGGCGCTGACCTCGTTCCGCTCACAACGTTTACTTGATGCGAGTGAATGGCGATTGCTGCAGGCCTACGATGCATCGACGGCGCTGCTGAGTCCCGTGACGTGGCTTCGCCGACGATTCATCAATTCCGCGTCAGATTGCACCAGTCGCGAGGTACTGCTGCGTCTCGCAGAGTTAACCTCAGTGGCAGAGCGATTTGAGCCGCTGTGAGAACGGGCCGCCGATGTATCGACGATCCAGCGCGCAACTTTATTGAACTGATTGTCGTGCCGACTTGAGTCGGCATAGCGGACAGTTCTTTCGGCCGCATGCCGGCTGAAGCCAGCACCACAAGCTGCCTCGACAGGGTCTTAGCCTGTCCCAAGACCGCGATCCAGCGCTTCCTGTTCGCGAGCATAGACGTCGCTGACCATTTCCAGAGTCAGCCGATTGATCTTCCAGGATGGCTGGTCTTCCGTCGTTCGATTGCAGTGCTCGGTCAGCAGCCGATAGAGAAACCGGAACAGATGCCGCGGAACTCGCAGGCGTGCAAATTTCTGGATCAGGTCTTCGCGAGAAATATCGGCTGCGAAAAAATCACCGATGGTGATCTGTGAATTTGCTGGTCCCGCAGGCTGACTTTCAGCCAGACAAGCCCGAATGCGATTGGTTGCCATGTCGAACAGGGATTCGCCTGTCCATTCCAGAGACTTAATCAGGTTCTGCTTATCAAGGCGCGAACGTTCGTAAAATTCCTTCTCTTCCCGGCCAAGAAAGTGAACCACATCCCGCGGCAGCAGCATCTTAAAACCAATGCCGGGATGCTTCAGGAACTTATTGTCGAACATCGACCACAGGAAGTCCTTCATGCGTTCGGCCGAACCATTAATCAGATGAGGTTCGTCAACGCGGTCAACCAGCACAATGATGCTCTCAAATCCCAGCGGCTTCAGAATTCGCTGCAACTTGGACAACAGCTCGTAGCGGTCATCACTGCGATCGCGAGACGGCATCGGCTGATCATCGATCTCGCCAGACGGAAATCGCATCAGAATCTGCTGCAATGACGAAGTGCCGTGATCCAGAATGCGAACTTGCCTGGCCACATGGCGAGCCCGCAACCAAAGACTGACATATCGCTTTGCGAATGGAATCCAGCCAGCCACGATCACAGCCCAGAACCACCAGGTTTTCAGCCGCGCCAAAGCGTTCATGGTATCTGATGTGACATCGCGAAGGGCGAAGATCGCAAGTCCGATCGTCACCAGGAGTCCCAGATAAAATCGCCAGGGAGCAGTCAGAGTGTTGAAGCCAATCTGACGGCGAATATTCGTCCAGCGGCGCAGATGAGACTGATCGGATGATTGATCATAGAACGCCGCCAGCATCAGAAGATCTCGCTTGCGTTGGCGAGGCAGTTCACGAACCTGGCCCAGGTTGAAATCCGGATCGGTCGCATGAGGATCGGCGATCACATTACACAACCGACGAGTGCTCAATGTCAGCAGGGCGTCCATGTGATCCCACAGACGCCAATCCTTCAGAGCCTGATCCGGGTTGCGGCGACGACCGCGCAAGCGATCGCGGAAAGCATCCAGAAAGGGATTGAGGTCATCATAGCTGATGACAAAAGCTCGTTCGTTGGGGAACTTTGTGTTGTGATCCTTCAACGCCTTGATCAACTGCAGGCGAATTGCCGTCTTACCGGCTCCCTTCTCCCCGAACACAATGGAGGTACTGGGATTGCGGCAGTCGCCAAGCACTTTATCCCAGGCCGGATGATGGATCGTCTCGGCACAATGCTGCTGAAAAATGTGATCTGACTGAGCATCCTCCTGGCTGAAAGGGTTAACCTTGACGCCATAATGCTCCAGAAACTGTTGAATCTTCATGAATCCGGATCTCTGCGCGACTGATTTCCGTTGTGAAAAAATGTACTGATTCGAAAGCTATATCACTCCGGCAGTTCAGTCAAAGGCGTCAAGCTGCGGGACTGAGAGAAAGGCGTGAACAGGAATCGAAATTTTCAAAAACGGGGTTCAGGATACTCCAGCGAGTCTCCGGACGGCATCAATCCGGCTCTGATGTTCGCGGCAACAAATGTTAAGGAACAGTCCTGAAATAACTTCCAGTTTTGACTGAGGCCAAAAATCACAACCCGAAACCTGAGTGAGGGATCTTTTTGCGAGACACCGATCCGTCGCTGATACGTTTTGAAGTTGCGATGTTCAAGGCTGGGGCAGATCAACTGCGCGAAAACATGGGGATTATCATAACCCGACGCGTGAGCGAGGGATTTTTCCATACACTGCGTCAAACGCAAAAACTCAATCCCTCGCTGACGCAGCGGGTTGGGATAGTCGCAAACGCGCAACTTCAAAACTGACGCGTCGGGTTGTGATTCCGGGAACTTATTTTGGGACTGATCCTGAGATCAAGGACATCAATCGTGGCCCCGCACTGAATAATGTTTCGCTGTTCACCTAAACGTCCAGCCCCAGCATCCGCATGAGAGCAATCGCGTTGCTGCGTTCCACAACGCCATCTCGCAGCTTGTAATCAAACGTCATCGTGCCGTCGACGATGGTGTCTTCAAAGTGCTTGTTGACGGCCTGACTGGACATTGTTTCAGCGATTTGTGTCAGTGCGAGATCGTGAGTCGTCACGATCCCAAGAGCGCGATGAGCAACGAGCGATCGAATGACCGCCTCTGCTCCTCGACGACGATCGTGAGAATTCGTGCCGTGCAGAATTTCATCCAGCAGGAACAACACGATGCGCGGTGACTCCGTTAAATCCACCACCGTCTTCAGCCGTCGCACCACACTGAAGAACAAAGATCGCCCTTCCTGAAGTGAGTCGCTGACGCGCATCGCTGTCGCCAGCTGAAACGGGTACGTTCGAAAACGAGTCGCTCGGACTACGCTTCCACAAAGCGTCAGCACGACGCTGCTACCAATGCTTCGCAGGAACGTACTTTTCCCGGACATGTTTGAACCGCTGACGAGCATCAAAGGAGTCGCGACGGTCAGAGCCACACTATTTCGCACACAAGCATCGCTCTTCAGCAGTGGATGCCCAAGATTCTCGGCGATGAGTTCCGGAACCTCGTCAGAGATCTCAGGCAGGCAATCCTGAGGATGATCGAAAGAATATCCCGCCACGGAAACAGTCGCTTCCAGGCACGCGACAGTTTCCAGCCAGTCGGCAACATCTCGTCCATGTTGCTTGCGCCAGCATTCAAGCAGGTGCGTGACAAGCACAAACAGGCCGCAGGCCCAGGCGATCGGAGCAAAAAACTGATTCCGCATCGCGTTATTCTGCCACTGAGTCAAATTGCTCAGGCGATGAATGGCACGTGAAGCGGTTTCAGATTCCGAATGAAATCGATTCTGAAGATCTCTCACAGCCGGTTCATCGACGTGGTGCTTTTCGAAGACTTCAATCACCTGACCAAACTGCCGCAGCGCGGAATCGACGTTGTCCATCTGCGAAGCGGTCTGACGAATCTGGCGACGAGTCATAATCACCGCGGGAGTCTGCAGCACGATCAGCAGCAACACGAATCGCAGCTGAATCATCTCCAGCATGGCCAACGCAATCACCGGAACGGCGATGACACCAATCAAGGACGACCAGATCAGAATCCAGATCGAAATGGGCTGAGAAGGTTCCTGAACCCACTGGCGGAGCATGACTTCAGCCGTCTGCCAGTTCGCGGAATCCGGCACACAGGCCAGTGCTTCTCGCAGCTTGAGTTCATTCCTGAGCCCCTGAGCTCGGGCCTGGCGGACTCGAATGGCCTCGCCGGTACAAATCTGAGTCATCCAGCCGGCGAGATGTCTTCGCCCCGGAAGCGTGCGACATTCGTTCAGCATCTGGAATAGAGAACCGCGCCCGAAGACGTCCAGATCCTGAGTCCACGGATGCAGCTCATCGGCGAACTCAGCTCCATCAACGATGTCAGACCCAAACTTTCGATCGAGCCTGTTCAGTCGGCTCTCATGAAATCGCACGATAGCCTGAGCCGTCGACAGCTTCTTCAGGCATCGCTGATGAAACGGCAGGAGGGCTCCAAAGATTCCCGCGGGCAGCAGCATCCAAAGCCAGGACACATGCCTGGCTTCGCCAATGCAAAGAATTCCCAGCAACACCGCCGCGATGAAAATGCCCGTGCGTATTCGCACGAACATCAGATCTCGCTGCGTGTACTCCTTGACCTTATCGTTGATTTCGCGAAGTCGCTTTTCGTACGCCTCGCGCGGGGCCGCATTGGCCGCGTTACTCTGACTGGCGGTATCAGTTTGCTTCGCGGGATCACCCTGCTTTGCCGACTCAGTCTGCTTTGCGGGGGCCGTAGGGGAATTTTCCGTCATGAGATCCGTCTACATCACTCTCTGAAGCTCTCGGAGAGCGTCTTCCGGACTGTCCTTCAACCCGCAACGGCCTCCTCCAAAGTGTGAAGTATTGCGGGCCGAACGAAAACTTGCCATCGACGGCATCCAATGTCATTTTGTGTTACTACAATGGGAAGTCGCATTTTGGGAAGGCCATCGTAAAATCCCGGGTCAACGAGATGCATATTCCAGGAAATTGAGACCCATGTCCGGTTCCCGCAACAATCTGGCGATGACTCCCGGAGCGGCTCGCACCGTCGCACGTTGTCGTCGGCAGGCGGGAGTCCTGGCGCAGACGGATTCTTGGGCTGCGTTTCTGGTTCTGGCTCTGCTTCAGGACGAATCGCTCGCGTCAGCCTGCCTGCAACGACTCGGGATTACTCGCGATTGGCTCAGCAGCGGTTTGTTGGGGGCCGAGGTCGCTCAGCTGGCTGCCCAATCGAACAATCTCGATAACGACAACATTGGCGATTGCGACAACGACGCCATGGATGTCGAATGGCTTGATTCTGAAACGATGCCATTGGAGGCCAGCGTCTGTTCGAAAACTGGCGCTGCCAGCAGGATTCTTGAAGCGTTGAACGATCCGCTGGAGTTTACACGAGTACTGGATCGTGCCACCGAGCTGGCTCGCCGAGGACCAAACGACAGTGGCGTTTCCAGCGCCAATTTGTTGGTGGCGATCGTGGAAACAAACGGCGACATCCGGCAACAGTTCGAAACTATCGGAGCAACGCTGGCAAGAATTCGAGAAGAACTGTACCCCGAACAGATGACGCAGCAGATACCAATCACCGTTGAATTTAACCTCCTCTTTTCTGAGGGAACTGGCGAACGAAACTTGATCATTCCTGAGCCCTCAGCGTTGCCCGTTGTTTCTAATGGCGATGAACACCGAGTTGCAACACCGCCACCCGCGGCCAGCGGCTTGCGTTTGCCGAGCAGAAATGAATCTGCTCCATTGTCGGTCTGGCGAATTCTGGATGCTAATTTGAATCGAGCCCGTGAAGGTCTGCGTGTGCTGGAGGATTTCGCGAGATTTCTGGCCGATAATCACGATATCAGTTTGCAGTTGAAGTCGATGCGGCATGATCTTGTTGCGGCGGAAAAACAACTGTTCGCCGATGCCGCAATCGGGATGGCCGAGCGACTGCAGTTCCGCGACACGGAAGGTGATGTTGGAACGTCGCAAATGACAGACGGTGAACAACAGCGAAGTGCTTTGGCGGACGTCGTTATCGCGAATGCTCGCCGAGTCGAAGAATCGTTGCGGAGTCTTGAAGAATTCGGCAAGCTCGTGTCTGCTCCATTCTCCGCAGCCATGAAGTCGCTGCGATATGATGCGTATACCGTAGAAAAATCTCTCGCCACATTGTCGACTCTCGGACTTCAGCGGGAGAATGATGTAGCAGAGAATCCGAGGGCCAGCCGATTGTTGCAGGCTCATGTCTATGTGCTGATCACCGAATCCATGTGCAGGCTTCCGTGGAAGCAGGTGATTGAGCAATGTCTTCAAGCCGGTGCTGACGTTTTGCAGTTGCGTGAGAAATCTCTGAACGATCGCGAGCTGCTGCGTCGAGCGGAATGGATTCGAGCCGCCTGCGGTAATGCTCGGACGTTATTCATCGTCAATGATCGCCCGGACATCGCCGCGATTTGTGAGGCCGACGGAGTTCACGTTGGGCAGGAAGAATTCACTGTTGCGGAAGCACGAAGGATTCTGACGCCGGGGCAGCTTGTGGGCCTGTCGACACATAGTCTTGAGCAGGCGGTTCAGGCAACAGAATCAGGCGCGGACTATCTCGGGGTCGGCCCGGTGTTTCCTTCGCAAACGAAGTCTTTCGAGGAATTCCCGGGGCTTGCATTTGTGAATTCCGTCGCTCACTCCGCGGCCGTCACGAAGCCGTGGTTCGCCATCGGCGGTATCAACACTGAGCGACTTCCCGATTTAATCACGGCCGGCGCACATCGAGTGGCGGTGACTTCGGTCGTCGCGGGAGCCGATCATCCGGGAGAAGTGATTCGGGAAATTCGCAGCGTGCTTGCTGCGGCGTCGATTCCGCAGTCGCGTCGACCGGGAGCACACGAGTGAACTCGGCCAACAACACTGACGCTGCAAAATCTTCCGCCGCGTCACCCACAAACAAGAGGTCGCAAAGCTGGTGGAGTGCTCCGCTGCGAGAGGTGCTGGACCTGGCATTTCCACCACGATGTCTGTTGTGCGAGGTGATCGATTATTTGTCAAATTCATACTCCGGATCTTACTGCTCCGAATGTGCTGAGCAGCTATGCCCGCTTCCGATCAATCGCTGCCTGTGCTGCGGTGCGGAGATCGGTTTGTACTCCGTATCTGAAAACGGATGTACTCACTGTCGTCATCGCAACCTGCGATTTGAATCCGTCACCTGTCTGGGGATGTACGAAGGTCCGATTCGCAAAGCCATTTTGGCGGCCAAGTGGTCGTTCTCAGCCGTGCCCATTCGTTCGCTCGGACGTTTGCTGGCCACTGAACGACTGAATGAACTGCAGTTATTGAAAGTTGATCGAGTCATCCCGATTCCGCAACACTGGCGGCAACGAGTTTTCCGGCACTTCAATCCAGCGTGGATTATTGCCGAAGAAATCGCATCTGCGTTACAGGTTCCGTGTGATGCTCATTTGCTGTATCGCCAACGTCAGACTCGTGCGCAGAAGCGAGTTCCTGTCAGTCAGCGTTTCGGAAATCAGGCCGAGGCGTTCTCACTGCAGGACAGGCACGTCGTGGACGGAGAGCGAATCCTGCTGGTCGATGATGTGTTGACGACTGGGGCGACGTGCTCTGAAGCCACCACGCTGCTTCGGCAAAACGGTGCCAGGGAATGTCATGTGGCTGTATTGGGGCGAGTTCTGGATTCGTCAGCGTGATGACCTCAGGTTGATTCGAGAATGATCGCCTGACGAGAACATTCGCCCAAGGGATAGTCCCTTGTTAACTTCAGGCTTGAAGCAAGTAGAGACTCTACCGGTGAGCCTGCATTCACGGATAGTATTTCGAATCAAATCCTAAACGATCGAAGTCAGATCAAAATCACTCACTGCGCAGGATCTTTTCCATCGGTCGCCCTTTGGCCAATTCATCGACGAGCTTGTCGAGATATCGAACCTGCTGAGAGAGCGGATTCTCAATCTCCTCCACTCGATAACCGCAGATCGTCCCTGTGATCAGACGAGCATTGGGGTTCAATTTTGCATGAGCGAAGAAATCAGCAAATGAAATTTCTTTCTTGATGTGCTTCTCCAGAGCTTTCTCGGTATACCCTGTGAGCCATCGAATCACCTCGTGCAGCTCCGCTTGGGTGCGATTCTTCTTCTCAACCTTTGCCAGCAAGTAAGGATAGACCCCAGTGAACGTGAGTTTCGCGATCCGTTCATCGTGGGTGAGTGTTTTCTTCATAGCTTGCAGTTCCTGCTGTGCCCGCGAAGTCGTGTCCAGAGCGACTCCTGACTTCTTCCAGTCAAAAACACATTAGGCGGGAGTTACTGACATCTTAGCCAATAACTGCCGGAGAGACGACACCTGACTATTCTGCGAAGCACACAGGTGACTGCTGAAAAGCGAACTTTCTGGAAGTGAGTTGAATTCCGGCTTATGCTGCTGCGATTGAAATCCCCGAGCCATTACGTTGTTCGTCCGTTTATTCTGTTCTGACAAACCTCCGGCAGATCTTCGTTCATCACTTTCTTCTATCAAGATTTGTGGCTATGCCCATTGAAGTCGCTTGCCCTCACTGCGGAAAAACCCTCCGAGTCGGCGATCATGTCGCCGGGAAAAAGATCCGATGTCCGGCATGTCAGGGAGTCGTCGCGGTTCCGACAGAAGAAATTGTGGAAGTAGCAGAGGTGTATGAAGAGCCGAAGTCTGGTCGAAGGCCAGAATCGCGCAGTCAGCGACCGTCGGGAGGTCAGGAAGCTCGCCGACCGGAGCCCAAAAATCGACCAGCAGAGGCGCCGGAGCGTCGGTCTGCACGAACACGGCCACGTCTGCGAAAACCGCAGAGTTCTCGTGACTATGTTCATTCGCAATGCGGCGGAGTCACCACAATCGATGGGTCGGAGTTTCAATCTCTGGCCGATCCGCTTTCGAAAATGCATTCGACGTATTGCAGCGAATGTGAAGACGTATTTCCGATCAGTGACTTTGCATGGGACGACACCCAGGAGCGAATCTCGGACTATTACGCTCGCTATCAACAACAGGCTTCCGGCTTACAACGATTTATCGCGTCTCGTGGCGGCATGTTCACAATCGCCGGTGTCGTTTTTGTCGTCGGACTGTTGTCATGTGCCGTTCTGGGACCGTTCGGGCTTGCTGCAGCGATTGTCGGGGCAATTATTGCGATCGTGTTGCATGTCATGGTGCTCGGCCCGATGATCCTTCGGCAAGTTCTGGGAACTGCGGATCCAACGCAATTGGAGTGAGGCCGTTCGCAGCATTGATGGCTTGCGCACGCCGGACCAAACGGGTCGTGTTCCATTTCGATTTCATGACTTAATGCGGAGAGTTTTTCCCATTACTGTCGTGGATAACGATCGCTGGACAGCGTGCTGCGACGTCCTCTTGGACATTGCGTTTGAACGGGATTAAAGTCCAGTAACGATCACCGTCCTGCATTTCGTCCGGCGATGCCCTTGTTAGGCGTCAATGCAGGGCGGCCGCCTGCCAATTCCTCGTCTGTCAATTTTCAGAGCGAAACCTCAACAACGATGCCTGCTGCTTCAGAACCAGATTTTTCCCGACTCAGAGTTACGGGAAAAGACCGCGCGAAGTTTCTGCATAATTTCTGCACGAACAATATCAAAACGTTAACAGCAGGAACGGCCTGCGAAGCTTTTTTTACCGATGTGAAGGCTCGCATTCTGGCTCATGGCTATGTGCTGGCATTTGATTCGTTTCATGAAATCTGGATGTTGCCGGGAGATGCGGCGGCGTTGGCCAAACATCTCAGCAAATATGTGATTACCGAAGATGTGACTGTCACGAATGTTTCGACAGACAATCACGTTGTGGTATTCAGGGAAACGCCGGAACTGTTGGCTTTGCCGCCTTTTCATGGTGCAGCCGAGAACACTCCGGACACTCTGTGTGGACAGCTTAATGAATCAGCGGAAACGAACTCCAATGTGACCTTTCTATGGGTCACGTGGGCGTCTGAAAGACTGATTGCCATTGCTGGTTCTGCCGAACAGATTTCAAACTTCCGCCGGAGCGTTTCAATCAGTTCCGACGCGGAAGTGAGTTCGGAAGAGCTGGAATCACTGCGGATCCGTGAGCGGTTTCCGGTGATCGGTCAGGATATGTCGAACGAGAATCTGGCTCCGGAAGCAGAACGTAACAGCATCGCTGTTTCGTATACCAAGGGCTGTTATCTGGGGCAGGAACCGATCGCTCGTCTCGACGCAATGGGGCACGTCAATCGAGCACTCCGGGTGATCGAGTTATCCGGAGATTGTTCGCGACAGGAAGTCATCGGCCGTTCATTATTGACCGCTGGCAACGCCGTGGTCGGAACGGTGACATCCGCGGTTCAAGGAAATGCCCATTCGATCGTCGGCCTGGCGATGGTCAGGGTGAACTCCGCAACACAGCCCGTGTTTTGCGAACTGGCTTCAGGGGTGAAACTTTCCGGCCGCTGCCAGCCTCTGTAAACTGACGCCAGAGCTGCCCACTTTTTGTGCCGATCGCGAACCGTCTGACCTCAGTTGGCCAGCATGTTGATTTCACGTGATCAAAACTTTCCGTCTGAGAGATACTTGTCCCATGAAAGCTGCGTTTCTAAAGACCACTGGCAGCCCGGACTGCATTCAATACGGAGAACTCCCCGCACCGGTGGCAACGGGAAGTCAGGTTCTGGTGAGAACTCAGTCCGTCGCTGTCAATCCGATTGACACTTACATCCGGTCTGGCAGCGTGAAGGCGACTCTTCCGGATCCTTACATCGTTGGCAGTGATCTCGCTGGCATCGTTGAGGCTGTCGGCCGGGAGTCTGCTCGATTTAAAGTTGGCGATCGTGTCTGGGGCAGTAATCAGGGACTTGCTGGCCGTCAGGGCTCCTTTGCGGAATTGTGTGCGATCGAAGAAAAATGGTTGTATCCAATTCCCGATGGAGTTTCGTTCGAAGCCGCCACAGCCGGTGCAATGGTTGGCATCACGGCTCATCTGGGTTTGTTCTTCCACGGCAGCCTGAAGGCTGGTGAAGTCGTTTTTGTGAATGGAGGAAGTGGTGGTGTCGGCTCGGCGGTCGTGCAGCTCGCTAAAGCCGCCGGCGCCACAGTGATCACCTCGGCTGGTTCTCCCGCGAAAGCGGCTGAATGCCGTGAGCACGGAGCAGACTATGTGATCGAATATCGTACGGAAGATGTCGATCTGCGACTGGCAGAGATTCTGAAAACGACGGGACAGATCAATCTCTGGTTCGAAACACATCGAGTTCCCACGCCTGAACGAAGCCTGCCGCTGATGGCACTGCGAGGTCGCCTGATCTTTATGGCCGGCCGTGATGCTCGCCCGGTCATTCCGCTCGGGCAGTTCTACACTCGTGATCTGCGAGCGATCGGCTTCGCGATGTTTAATGCGACACCGGATGAGCAACGTGATGCGGCCACAGATCTGAATCGCATGCTGGCCGCCGGAACCTGGCGACCAAAGATTGGTGCTCGCTTCCCGCTCTCACAAGCCGCTGCTGCTCATCGCCTGCAGGAAGAGAATACTCTGCAGGGAGCCAACACAATGACCGGCAAAATCGTGCTGAATGTTGAAGCGTGAAGATCGTGAATTTGAAATATCAAAACTGATGTCTCACATCGTAGCCCTTGGAGTAGAGCAGCACGTACGAATTGAATCGCCAGCCCGATTTACCCCGATTTACACAGAACGCCCTTCATTAAAGAAAAAAAGCCCCTCGGCGATAAACCGAGGGGCTTTCTGTATTGGCTTTGCGGACTGAAACCCGGTGAATCAGGTTCACCGGGGATTCGAATCTTCAGATTAGATTACTCTTCGCTGCCACCAAGTGAGAACAGCGGGCCTGCACCGGAACCGGTACCACCCTTCAGTTCTTCACGAGGCTTGGCCTGAGCTGGTGCTGCGGCTGAAGCTGAAGCATCGCCTTCTGTCGTAGCGGATGTGGCTTCCGCTTCCTTTGATTCTGACTTGCGGCTAAGACCAATCTTTCGCTCGCCTGTGTCAACTCGCAGAATGCGAACTTCCAGATCCTGTCCGACCTGAACCATGTTCTCTGGGTGCTCGACCTTGTGGTCAGCGAGTTCAGAAACATGCAGCAGGCCTTCGAGATCGTCTTCCAGCTGAACGAAGACACCAAAGTTGGTGATCTTCGTAACCTTGCCCGTGACAGTCTTGCCAGGGGCGTACTTTTCTGGAATCCGTGTTTCCCATGGATCTTCTGCGAGCTGCTTCA
The DNA here is from genome assembly GCA_026400835.1 of Planctomycetales bacterium. Taxonomy (GTDB): domain Bacteria; phylum Planctomycetota; class Planctomycetia; order Planctomycetales; family Planctomycetaceae; genus SXXK01. Next base: position 44,748 of record JAPLOA010000057.1, read on the forward strand.
GGCCAAGAGCGATACGGCGACGATCTTCGTCGACGCTCAGGATCTGGCATTCGATCGGATCGCCCTTCTTCAGGATTTCGTTGGCATGTGACACCTTGCGAGTCCATGACATGTCGCTGATGTGCAGCAGGCCGTCGACGCCTTCCTGAAGTTCAACAAACGCACCGTAGTTGGTGAGGTTGCGAACCGTACCTTTGACGATGGTTCCCGGTGGGTACTTGGAAGCCACTTCGTCCCATGGATTGGGCTGAGTCTGCTTCATGCCCAGAGAAATTTCCTGCTTGTCTTCGTTGATCCCCAGAACCATAACGTCGACTTTGTCGCCGATCGCTACCAGTTCGCTTGGGTGATTCACGCGACGAGTCCACGACATTTCGCTGATGTGAACGAGACCTTCGATGCCGTCTTCCAGCTTCACGAAAGCACCGTAAGACAGCACGTTGACCACTTCGCCGTTGACGCGAGAGTTGACCGGGTACTTGGTCCCGATGTTTGCCCATGGGCTGGCAGACTTCTGCTTCAGACCCAGAGCAATCTTCTCTTTGTCGTAGTCGATGTTCAGAACCATCACTTCGATTTCGTCGTCGATCTTCACCATCTCTGTTGGATGGCTGATACGACCCCAGCTCATATCGGTGATGTGCAGCAGGCCGTCGATACCACCCAGATCCACGAAGGCTCCGAAGTCGGCGATATTCTTGACGGTACCTTTTCGCAGCTGACCAATCTGAAGATTGGAGAGCAGCGTCTTCTTCATCTTTTCGCGTTCTTCTTCGATCAGACGGCGGCGAGAAACAACGATGTTTCTGCGAGCTTCGTCGATCTTCAGAATCATGCACTCAATTTCATGTCCGATGTATTCTGCAATGTCGTTAGGCCGTCGAATGTCGACCTGGCTGGCTGGCAGAAACACGTTGACGCCGATATTGATAAGCAGACCACCCTTGATCTTGCGGATGACCTGGCCTTTGACAACATCGCCCTCTTTGTGAGTGCTGATGATCTTTTCCCACTCGCGAACGCGGTCGGCTTTTCGCTTGGAGAGAACAATCAGGCCGATTGAGTCTTCGAATTCTTCAAGCAGAACTTCGATGCGCTCGCCAACTTGTGGCTGTTCGTCTGCATCGTCCCACTCGTCGCGCTGGACAACACCTTCGCTCTTGTAGCCGATGTCAACAACGACTTCTTCATTGTCAACGCGAACAATTGTTCCGGTCAGGATCTGGTTCAGGTCGTAGGTCTGAGCCTGTTCTTGATAAATGTCTGCTTCAGCAAAGTCGGGGAACGACGCGGCAATCATCGCATCCAGTTCCGCCTCTTCGACATTAAATTCCCTCAAAAGGTTACGATCGACCATTCTGAAAACCACCTGACGCGGGCATCCTTCAGGAAAACCTGATTTTTGCTGCCGCTTGAAAAGGGCCATGCGTCCTGCTGCAACGACAACTTGTCATCACGTCCAAGCCAGGATTCGCGGAAAACGCAGCATAGTACGGGCTGCGCGGAGAAAAGTCCAGTCGTCCCGGGCAAGCCTGCTCCTGCAGAGAATTTACGTAAACTATTCTGAAGCAACAAGTTGCACGAATAAGACTCGGAATAGTCGGCATGAATTCCCGGAACGCTCCGCCCCGTCAGAGCAGATCCGCAAGGGTTTTAGCCACAACAACGACGGCACACGCCACAATACGGTCTTTGCATTCTGCAGGCAGTTGCATCAACTGACGCTCCGCTGTCAAAGCGAAAAAGCATTCGTCGAATCCTATCGAGTGCCTTTGGGGACTCGCCGTGTAACCCAAATATCGGCGTTGCCGAGGTCACGAGGGCGGTCCGAGCAGAAATACAGGGCGGTGTCGGATTCTGCCAGACACGGGCCAAACTCGTTGCTGACGGTATTGATGCCACCTCCGATCCTAACAGTCTTTTCAAAGGGGGCGTCGACCGCAGAACGTGTCGCAAAGAAAAGATCATGTTGATTACGGCCTCCACACGGCACAGACGACAACATCAAAGTCAATCCATCGCTCAACAGAAACGGGCCGAGTTCGGATCGAGGAGAATTGATCTTCGGACTGAGGTTGGTCAAGCTTGTGAATTCATCAGACGTGCTTGATTGTAATGCCATCCGGATGTCGCTTTGACCTTTTCCTCCTGCGGTGTCGGAGGAAAAGAAGAGCGATTTGCCCCCGGAAAACTTTGGCATCACTGCCGAGACCGGAGAATCACGTCATCAGTTCGCCAGCAACCGGGTGTGAAGATTCAAGCGGAGAAAATTGAGCTGCAGCGATCCACGATTTGACTTCATCCAGATCCGGGGCTGATCCATCCCGCAGAATGCTCTTGCCAAGCGCAGTGGCTGTGACGGCTTTGACTGCGTCCAGAAGTCCCGCGGCATTACTGTCGCTAAGCTGGTCGGAGGTTTCTACCCCGGCAGCCACCAGCAACTGAGCATCGTGCCCACGCAGTCCCGGAACTTCGACCATCAGCCTTGACTGAGCCTGCCATTCCCGAATCACATCCGGCGTTATATGGCGAACCGCCAGCTTGCTGGCAGTAATTTCCGGATCTGCATTTAAGAACTCTTCGACCGTTGTCATTCCGATCGCGTTGAATCGTGTAGCCGTCTTAGGCCCAATCGATGGCGCGTCAACGATCGGAGCTTCTGACTTGAGATAAGATCGCATCGCGGCTGATCGGTCAGGTACGGCGACCGCCCGCTTAACAGCAGCTTGAGCCACAGCAGGCTGAACCATGGCGGGCTGTGCGGCCGCGATTGCCTCTTCCGGAGATTTCCCAATTTGGCTGACAACCAGTGAGACTGATTCCGGCGTTGTGAGTTCCAACGGTGTGGGTTCCGGCTTTGTCGCAGGAGTTACGGAAGGCACGGGCATTGCTGCCGCCGTGGGCGAGGATTCCTTTGTGTCCGAAGGCTTGAAGATCGTTGCCTGAGCGGCTTTCGGGGGTACCGTTTTCTGATCCTGTAACGGCTTCCCGAATCTCTGTCCCGCAGGCCGAGCAGGCTCGGCATTCAGCACCATCATCGAAACTTTGCGAACCTCCGCAGCGTGGAACTGACGAACCAGCTTCTCGCTTTCCGGCAGCGAATGAATGGCCTTTCCGGTTTCCTGAACTTCCTGATAAATCGCTTCTACGATCTTTCTGTCTTTCGCATCGGCAAGGCGATTGACTATTGTTCGAATTGGCACATTGATCGTGGCCAGAATCGCCTTCATTGTCAGTGTGACCTCGGGAGCACGAACAGAGGATTCCTCGAAGGCCCGCTCAAGGATCCTTGCTAAGCCGATGGTGGCATGACCAAGACAACGCGCGACCGCCTCCTGCGCGACTCGATCAAGCCCGGCTGGCGGGTCCTTGACTCCGACGGCAAGGTTATAGTGATCGATCAGCAGGTCATAGTACTGATTCGCCATGACCGCGCCGGACTTGAGCATCTCTTCAAGCCAGTTCTCAGCTGCAGACATGTGGACTCGCGGATATCCCCCGAGCTCCTGCTCGAGAAGTGTTCGCAGCTTTTCGTAGCTCTTTGTGACACTCCACTCAGCTGCTCGATGAACCGCGCCTTCTGCTTCAGTCTGGCCGGTATGAAACGGCATCTGAGGATCGCTGTAGTAGTGGCTTAGCACTCCCGCTGCATAGGCCGCTTCTTTCCATTCGGCCGAACGAAGATGATCGATAAACTGGCCATACCAGTGCTCTGCTGAGGATACCGCTCCGCCCCAGAAGTTCTCCTTCACATGCAGAACATGATTCTTGAAGTCCTTAAAGTCATCGTCCGGAGCTTTGGCTCCCTCCAGATACGCCGCATGCTCGCTGATAATGAGATCGGTCCATTGCCCCGCTTCATTGCCCTGCAGATGCCTTAGCGCATCGAGGGCCAACTTGTGATGAGTGCTGCGAGCATGGCTGGCAAAGATGACATTCAAAAGCAGGGACATCCGTGTCTCCGTGAGGCGATTGCAATTCGGTCCGGAAGCCTGCTGCCTATTGATAACTGGCGATCTCAGTACCTGGCGGGGGGCGTGTTGATTTCATCGTTCACCACCGAGCCGGAGCGGATGGCCTTCGTTGAAGCCGTCGCCTCTGGTTCGGCGGTAAACACGTATGCTCAATCCATGACTCAATCAACAAACCGCAGGCATCAGACGTAAACGGCTCCGGGGCCGTGGAGAATAGATGTTCAGACATTCCCCGGCAAGTGCGGTCGCTCAGCGGAGCCATGTTTGAGCCGTCACGCTTCTCGATCTGTGCATCATTGATGCCTCTGGATTCCAAAATGCACGGCTGGCCAAATAAAAAGAGTTCTCTGCGATAGTTTTTGCATCGTAGTAACTCCCTCCTATTGAGGAAAATACGCGGCGCCGAAAACAAAAAAGGGCTCTCTGAAGTAATCTCCAGAGAGCCCTTGGTGATCTTTCGGCAAGTTGCAATGAATCAGTTGACCTGACTCAGTTGCAACTGAGGTCGCAGCACCTGCCGACGCGTCTCGACGGCAGTTGCGGCAGCCTGAACGGCCTGCTCAGCTGTCGCCAGTTCTGCATTCGCTGCAGCCAGTTGAGCTTCGATTGGAGCAGCTTCCGCAGCCAGAGTCTTCATCATCTGGTCCGCTGTCTGCATTGCCGTTTTTGAGTCCGTGTTGAGTTTCGCAGTGGCATCGAGGTCCGCCTTCGAAGCCGTCATCTGCTTGTCCATCACGGCTATTTCTTCGGTCATTGCAACGATCGACTTGTCCTGACGCTCTGCAGTAGCGGCGAGCCCATCGGCCGACGCCTTGATCTCAGCGTTGTCTGGCAGGACAGCCAGAGCGGCTTTGACCTGTTCCAATGCCGCCTTCACCATTGGCGAAGCTGTTTGTGTCCTGGTCATCACATCCTGCTTCGCGACCTTCTGCTGTTCCATCGTGGTCATGGCCACTGTCAGATCCTTCATTTTCTGATCGCTGGATGTCACGACAGCTTGTGCGTCCTGCATTGTCTTCTGTGCAACCGCCATCAGATTTTGTTTTTCCTGCAATGCAGCCTGAACTTGCAGAGATGTCAGTTGAACTTCATCACGCTTCTTTTTGGCTGCATCCAAAGCATTCAGCTCGTCCCGCAGAGCGATGTAGTGCTGAAGGCGTGGAACCAGTTCATTAGCTCGCTGCAGTTCTTTCTGAGCCGCCGCGACAAGTTGTTCCTTCTCAGTCGTTGTTTGGATTGCTGTGTTGTGAGCCGCAGTCACCGCATCCGAAACACCCTTAGCCGTGACAATCGCAGCTTCATCAACCGGGATCTGCTTTTTCTGGACTTCGATATTGGCTGTTACACTAACCACGTTGGCCTTTGCTGTTGCCAAGTCGGTTTCAGTCGTCTTGAGTTCAGTTTCTCGAGCGACCACCTGAGCCTTCAACTGCTCAACGACCTTCTTTAGTTCTTCGTCAGCCTGCATCATTTCTGAGGCTGCTGCAGATTTTTCTGTAGCAGCTTTGAGTTCCGGAATTGCTTTCTGCAAAGCAGCAATTGTGACTGGCAGATTCTTTTCCTTCGCTTGCTCAGCGACCAGCTTTTGCTCTTCAGCAACGACCAGAGCTTTCTGATCTTCCAGCTTCTTCTGGCTTGCTGCATAGGCAACATTCGCGGCATCAAGCTTAGTCTTCAACTCAGCCTGAGTCGCAACGGCCCCTTGATGAACTGCAGTCGCCGCAGCGACCTTCTCTGTCGCAGCCGTAACAACAGTCGGAGCCTGTGCGATGCGTTCTTCGAGAGTCGGAGGATTCGTGCTCAACTGCCCAATTCGAGACCCGTCCGCTGCGTTCCAAACTCTAACTTCGCCCGTGTAGTCGCCCGCGATAACTCGGTTTGTCTCATCGCAATGAGTGGCCTCAAGAGCAAGGTCATTGAATGCTTCGAAGCTCAGCAGGGCTCCGCCGTTACCGTCCCAAAGCTTGGCGATCCGATCGCGACCAGATGTCGCCAAACGCCCATCGCGGCAGTACTCCACAGAGAATGCTCCGCCAGCATGAGCCGCCCATGACTTGATCTGTCCGCCATTCTCCATCTCCCACAAACGAACGGTGGTGTCTTCGCTGGCTGACGCCAAAACGTTTCCATCGATACGCCAGGAAACCGAGTTCACGGCTCCCGTATGACCGTTCAAAGTCAAATACTCACGGCCTGTCTGAGCTTCCCATACAAGTAGTCCACCACTTCGATCGGCAGTAGCCAGCAGCACTCCATCCGGGCTGAACTCAAGAGAATAAATCCAGTCCGTGTGCTTCTTGCATTCGTAGGCCAATTCACCAGTGGCAGTGCTGTAGACACGCACAACTTTTTGAGGGCCGCCCAGGGCGACCAAAGTCTGATCAGCACTAATGTCGGCAGCCAGAACTTCGTCGAGTTCATCGCCGACCGTCATCACTCGTTCGCCCGTGCGGATGTCCCATACAACACAGAGACCTTTCGAGGCACCTCGACCACCGCCCGCCAGCAGAAGTCCGCCGTTACGGCTGAATTTCAGAACTCGTGGACGACCTTCCGGAAAGGGCAAAACGCCAAGTTGCTCCAGCGTCTCTGTGTGATAGAGAACGACTTGCTTCTGCCCCGCGACGGCCACTAGCTTCGACCATGGGTTCGTTGCGATTGCTGACACGGCAGTCGTTGCCGCGGTATGAACGACTGGCTCCAGATTAAGAACATCCGGCATCGGAGCGGGACCTTCCGGGCGAGCCCCGGCGGACACATCCACGGTCAGCGCCGCGTTGTTCTTCTTTGGCAGCATCACTTTGCTGGATGCAGTTTCAGGAGCGCCGCCTTCGATCCACTTGCGAACAATCTCCAAACTCTCATCGGGCAGCTTATCGGCGTTCGGTGGCATGAACGGTTCGCTCTGATGCGACATCAGGCTATACATGTAGCTGGCACCCGAATCGCCCGGCTGAATCGAAGCTCCGGATGCTCCGCCCTGCATCAGAGAAGAGTAAGATGACAGGTCCAGGTCGGAGCTTTTCTTATTGGTATTGTGACAGGAAAGGCATTTGTCACGCAGGATCGGTTTAACGTGGTCCTCGAAGTTGATCTTCTCCTGACCAACAACAGTGCCGGAGGCAAAGTGCAGAGCCAGCAACGTGATGCCAGCAGACAATGAGGATAATCGCTTCATCGTTTCAAACTCCTATGCACCAAATCAATGCCGCAGAATTACGACAGTGTCATAGTTTCGGCAAAATCTGCCACATCACAAAAGACTTCACAGAGCCCGCACACCACATTTCTTACCCATCCTGAGCAAGCGGGATTCACCAGGGCGATCAATCGCTATAACCGGCCCGAAGACAGCAAACAAAGGCGGAACAATGTTCCGCCTTTGACGATCCCGGGTTTTTGGTAAACACTAATGGTTGAACAGGAACTCCCGAGAATTCAACATTGACCAGAATACGTCTTCCAAAGATTCCTGAGAGTTTTGCTGCTCAGCCACCAGAGCGACCAGAGAGGCCAGTTCCTGCTCAGTTGGTCGTCGAGAGAAACATCGCAGGTACAGCTCAGTGATGATATCCGCCGGAGCCTTGCCTTCTTTCAGACGAACCGGGATCAAGCCACCTTGCTGAATCTTTGAGTTGGTCGTGTCCCCGTTGATCAGATGCAGAGCCTGAGACAGGTTTGGCTCCATTTTGACTTCGCATGAGCAAACCGTTTCCCGCTTCGCTCGACCGAATGTCGTCAGGAAGTAGGTTGCGGTGTTGCCGTCAGCAATCTGGACGGCTCGTGCACCCACTGGCAGTCCGGGGAACTTATCCTGAGTCGTCGTAACAATGCTGATACAGTCAAGCATGACTTCCGCACGAATTCGGCGAAGTTCGGAGTGAGCGAAATTGCGGTGATCCGACGCGTTCGTTTCATTGGTCTTTGTTGAGAGTTGATACGTACGAGACGTACAAATGTCCCGCACTAGCTTTCGGAAGTCATAATTGTACTCGGTAAACTTCTTACCCAGTTCATCCAACAACTCTGGGTTCACCGCTGGATTACTGATGCGAACATCATCCACTTCATTAATGATTCCGCGACCAAAGAAGTGAGACCACACGATGTTGGCGAGGTTCCTCGCGAAGTAAGGATTCTCTGAAGAAGCCAGCCATTGAGCCAGTACTTCACGACGATCCTTACCCACCAAATCAGGTTCAGCACCGCCCAGGAACTTCGGCTTCATCACGCGACCGCCGACAAGGTGAGTGACTTCGCCCCCACCAGAATTGAAGATGATGGTTTCGCGAGGATCTTCGCCCTGCTTACGACCAATCTGCGAGAAGAACGCAGCGAAGCCGTAGTAGTCATCCATTGTCCATCGGTCGAACGGATGATTGTGGCACTGAGCACACTGAATTCGCATGCCCATGAAGACCTGTGCGACATTCTCTGCGGTCTTCAGCGTTTCAGTTTCTGTCTGGTAGTAGTTCGTGGCCGGACTCGCGAAGGAACCACCACGAGACCCCAGAATCTCCTGAACCATCTTGTCGGTCGGTGTATTGCTGGCGATCTTTTCCTTCAACCAGTTGTAGTAAGCCAGCATTGGCTTCTTTTCAACTCGATTTGCGATCGTACGGACCTGAAGCAATTCGGCCCATTTCATGACCCAAATATCAACGAACTCTTTACGCTGTAAAAGCTGATCGACCAATTTTTCACGCTTGGCAGGATCAGTATCCGCTACGAACAAATCGTGATCTTCAACCGTCGGCATCGTTCCTGTAATGTCCACGAACACGCGACGCATAAATTCTTCATCGCTGCAAACTTCTGATGGAATGATTCGCAACTTTCGAAGCTTGGCGTGATTCAGCGTGTCGATGTAATTGAATTCCGGAGTCTTCGGGTCTTCGTACTGAAGGCCTTTTGGCAGAACGATGAACTGCGATCCGACAGTGTGCGTTTCAAAGCGAGCCATGATAAAGGCTTCGCCCCGTGAATGAGCGGTCACATTCCCAGTCTGAGCAATCTCGGCACTGGTTTCGTTGTTCGAGCTGAAAAACGCAAGGGTTGTTACGTCACGGTCAGTGCCGTCTGAGTACTTCGCCCGCACGGTGAGTCGTTGAGTCGCGCCTTCACCATCCATGACAGCATTCTTTGGATAGAGTTCCAAAGAAACCACGGAAGGAACCGGACCCGGATCATTCGGTGCTCCTGCTTCCAACCATCGCAGAACCGTGTTGTAGTGCTCACTGCCCTTTTCAAATCGCTTGCCACCGGTATGAGGCACACTGCCGTCACACTTTTCCATCAGAAGGCTTTCCGCGGGCAACGCCAGGTTCAGGCGTCGACCGGGAACTTCTCGTGTAACTCTGTAATGGTCACCTTCTGGATCGAAGCCGAAGAGCGACAGGCGAAAGCCGTCTTTGCCTCGAGCTGCTCCGTGGCAGCTTCCGTTGTTACAACTGGTCTTCATCCACACAGGCATTACGTCCTGGCGGAAGCTGATCGGAGGATCCACTTTGCAATTCGCGACGGTCACAGGCACTTCTACGGAATGACCACCGTAAGACACAGTGACTTTTGTTGCCCCATCGGCTACCGGGAAAAACTTCATCCCATCGCGACGAACAAAACCTTCATTCTCAATCGCGATTGTTGCCTGCTCTGTTACATCAACCGTCAATCCGTTTGGCAACACTGCCTGAACAAGCAGCGACTGCTGATCACGGGCTGCGGAAAGATGAATGTCTGCGGGAGCGACACTGATCGATGCCGGAGCAGGATCCTGTGCCAGAAGCCCAGCAGGAGACAGCACAGAAATCGCTGCTAACGCTGCAAAAGATGACCATCTGATCATGAAACTTACTCACAAGATAAAACTACTCACCATGATACTGGTGAAACCTGAAGCAAAAGAGATACCATCAAAGAAAGACTTGTTACGGAGCCGCTGGCGCGCCGCCTGCCTTTTTCTGAGATTCCAACCGCAGCTTTTCAAGACGCGTTAACCGCTTCTCCACTGGAGGCGCTGGCATCGGAGCCGGGGCGGCAGCAACCGCAGCCGGCATTGGTGCAGGCATCGGAGCGGCCGTTGGCATTGGTAGAGGCTTATCGATTCGCAGTTCAGAATCGCCAACGCGAGCATGCACGATGTTCTCGTTGTTCTCAACAATCGTTACCTGACAGAACACATTCTTATGAGTTCCTTCAGGGCTATCAGCAGCCGTCTTGACCTTGAAGACAAGCTCTTTTGTTTCAGCCGTGATCTGCAAGGGCTCTGCCGTGACCTTGTGTGGCAAGCCAAGCAGAGTTACCACGGCAGGAGCTTTCAGTTCCTTGAGGACCTGAACTTCAACCACCACATCAGTTTCCTTGCCCTGCTCAACAGAAGATCGCTGTACAGTCAATCCCACGTAGGGTTCGGCAATTTCCATGGTCGCCATCTGAGTAGATCCCCATGCGGCCCCATTGATATTCGCATAACCCAGAGCAAAGATCGGCCACTTTCCAATTGCTGCGTTGGCGTCAGCATTGATCTGATACAAGCCCTCAGTCTGCCCCTTAGGAATGCTGATCTCGCTGTTTGCTCCAATCCCTGGTGGTCGGTACGGGAACTGGACCTGAATGTTCTCGTCCCAGCCTTCTTTCTTCTTCGCCACGATCTTCAGCATCATCATGCCATTCCGAACGATCGGAACATTTGGCTGAACGATCTCAAGAGTGAATGGCAGTTCTTCAGTCACGGCGACTGGCAACCGATCAACGTCCTTCCAGACATAGAGAGACTGCCCTGGTCCAGCGATCACAAAGTCGGCTCGGTTCTGGAACCGACCGCTAACGGCCGCCAAAGCAGCATCAGTTGGCTTCATTTTGAAATCCACAAGAGCCCCGGCTAACGGAGCATCGGCCGCTGCTTCAAAGACAACAGGCATCACATTCATGTTAGCAGCCATCGGCGGTGCAACAATGGTGATTCCCGGAGGCAATTGCAAACCGTCAATTGTCAGCTCCCCACCGAAGTTGATTCGCTCCGCTGAGATCAGCGTTGCGTAGCGATTTCCACGAGGCACGAAGATCTGCTGACGCGACTGAGAGTAACGGGCAACTCGAGGAATCCCGAGATTCAGCGACGGCTTCACTTCCTGGAACTCGACACGATAAGTGAATTCGGCACCACCACGATTCAAATGATCCGCGATTCTAAGCGCATAATCACCATCCGCCGGGATCTGCCAGCGAAAGTAACTATCAGGTCCGCGTGAGTCATCGTTTCCAGTGATCCCTTCGCCAGTGGCTTTGTACAGATTCATCACAGGGTCGATCGGTGAACGAATTCGTCGACCGTAGCACTCAACTTCAAAGACCTGACCAGCTTTGGCAGTGAACTTGAAAATGTCCACATCTCCCGGCTCCTGAAGAATCCCGTTAAACGACGATGGGAAAGCGGCCACAACCGTGGCGTTCTCAAAGCCATTATTCGGCTCCGCTTCCATCGCGTTGGGATTCGGAGAAACTCGCAGCACGTGACCAGAAGGAGCAATTCCACTGGCGTCTTCGATGTAAACAGTCGTCTCAGCCCCTTCGGCTGGAAATGTTACATTCTTCGTGATGGGGCCGCTGGCGTCACCTATGAAGGTCACATCCAAAGCCTCGCCAGCCTTACCCCCCGCCGGATAGGCCGCGGTAGGGCGTGGGAAAGTACCAATGTGCAGTCGATAACGACAATTCCCGTCTCCACCATAACCGCTGTCACGCATTTCCACGATGTACTTGCCATCTTCCGGGGCGATGATCGAGGTTGCGGCGTCTTGCTTGACCAGGGGCGAATCATCAACCGCCGACAATTCGAAACGCTTATCGTTCAGGATCGCAATGTACGGGTCAAATAAGGTCTGACCAAACCGCATACCTTCGACTTCGACCGAAATCCGCTGGCCCTTTGTGGCATTGACGACGTAATAATCCACGTCCTCATTGTCGACCGTCCCGGAAACCGTGACATTCAGTTCGACACCCTGCGGGGCAGCAAAGTCGGTGTTCGGCTCCTTCTCGTCAACCCCCGGCAATGCGCCAACGAAAAATGTGCGATAGTCGGAGATTCCGGATTTGGTTCTCACCTGAGCCGTGTGCTCGCCGATGGCACAGTCCGGAGCAATCTTCACTTTGACGTCGATGTTGTTCGCATCGGCGGCCTTGATTTCCAGAACCTCGAAACCGGGCTCGTAGAACAGAACTTGCTCGGCATCCTGCAGGCGCGCTCCCGAGAAGCGGAACACCTGCTCGGTTCCTCTTTGACCACCACGAGGAAGGATAATGGAGAGATTCGGATCAGCCGCTGAAGCCCCAAGAGGGCTCAACAACACGGAGGCTGCTGACAACAAAAGAGCCAATGACAAACGCATGGCAACGTCACTTCCGTTGAATTTAGGATTCGGATTCCTTCCCTTAGCCAGTGCCGTTTCAAATCCATGATCGGGCAATTCGCTTAAGACCCACTGCAGTACAGCAGGAATCGTCCATCGTCCTGAAAGTCGCTGACTCAGCCAGCAGACCTTTAATTCATCTTGCAGAAAGCCTGCACAGAACAAAATCATTCTCACGATACAAAACAACGCTGCTGACCGACGATTATGCCAGCCTACAGCGTTGTTTGAATCGCAACTAGATTATGCCAAAAGTTCCTGACGAACTTTACCACCGTCAACAATCTCAATTGGACGATCACCAGGAGCCATCAGCTCCTTGTCGGCATTGATCCCCAGGCAGCTGTAGATCGTCGTTGCCCAGTCTTCGACGTTAAGCGGATTATCTTCAGGCTCGCTGGCTGTTGAATTCGAAGTTCCATACACGAAACCTCGCTTAACGCCGCCACCTGCCATCACAACGCTGAACACTTTCGGCCAGTGGTCTCGACCGGCGGTTCCGTTGATCTTCGGCGTACGACCGAACTCGCTGGCGATGCACACCATTGTGTCGTTCAAACGCCCGCGTTCTTCCAGGTCTGTAATCAAGCGACCAAAGGCCTGATCGAACTGAGGAACCTGACCATTCATTCCGGCCGCGATGTTGTCGTGCATGTCCCAGCCACCATAGGTGAGAGTGACAAAGCGAGACCCAGCTTCGACCAAACGGCGAGCCATCAGCATACGAGCACCAGCGGTATTCCGGCCGTACTCGTCACGAAGCTTGTCTGGTTCTTTGCTGAGATCGAAAGCTTCTCGCGCCTGCTGTGAGCTAATCAGACCATAAGCACGCTGATAGAAGGTATCAACAGCATCCAGAGAGTCCGCTTTTTCCTTTGTCACGAAGTAATCATTAACCGCGTCAAGAGCCTTACGGCGACGGCTGAATCGCTCGTCGGTTACACCACCCGGCAACTGGAGGTCGCGAACAGAGAAACCGCCGTCAGCAGGATCCGACCCAAGACTGAACGGAGCAAAAGATGAGCTCAGGTAACCCGTTCCAGCGAACTCATTTGGCTGGCCGGGAATACAGATGTACTGAGGAATGTTGTTGCGAGGTTCGAATTCATGGCCAACCACGCTGCCCATGCTTGGATAAGACAAGGCCGGGCTTGGGCGGTAACCCGTGAACATGTTATGGGTGCCGCGCTCATGAGCCGCCTCACCGTGAGTCATGCTGCGAGCAATAGTAATCTTGTCCATGACCTTGGCAGTCTGAACCCATCGCTCATTAACGAATACACCCGGAACGCTCGTCTCAATCGAGCTCATCGGGCCGCGATACTCAATCGGAGCATAAGGCTTCGGGTCGAAGCTTTCCTGATGAGCCATCCCGCCTGGCAGGAAGATGAAGATCACGGACTTCGCCGTACCTTCTTTGCTCTCGTAATTCTTGATATCCGCCTGAGCCTGTCGCATCTGGAAGTACTGAGCCAGTGTCAGGCCAATACCACCACAAAAACCAACGTGCAGAAAGCTTCTTCGAGAACGTCCAGTAATCATCCAGGTCTCTCCAGGGAAAAAACGCCGTCCAGCAATCCGTTGATGGCTGGCTGACAGGAATCGTAAGCTGTCTATCGGCAGAAATGGCGGGGCTTTTCGCCGAGGTGGGGTAGTTGGCGGGAGGCTCGGGCAAAAAGGTCTGTCCAAACCCATCCATGTGTTATGGCCAAAAAGGCCAGTTGTCAAGAATCAACACATTTTTTTGTCGTCTTCCTCCCGAATAGAAGCCTGACGCTGTATGTCTCTTCATCATTTCAGCGAAATCCTGACCAACGAACAGGTCACCACGCTTGTGGGCAAAACTTATCCTCAACACGAACGACATCACCGCGAACACCATTCGTTACATTCTTCAAATTTCTCAAAATCTTCACACAACAAAAAATCACTCACCCGCGGAGACTCATGAAAAAAGCCCATTATTTCTGAGTCGATTCGACTTCCAGAACCTCATACGGCTGCTTCGAATTCATTCGTTTCGGTGGATCGAGGTAATGATATCCAGTATTCGGGTTTGTTCGATCAAAGGCAAATGCATCTCGGTTCCTGAGGAAGTGCTTCAGGTAAGAAACAGGGATCGCAAACCCTAGACCTTCCCCAAACGTCAGCTTCATATTGATGACGCCGACGACTTGCCCCTTTTCATTGAACAAAGGGCCACCGCTGTTCCCGGGGTTAATCTGAGCCGTTGTCTGGATGTACACTATTCCATCCATGTTTCGATTCCGAGAAGCCACAATGCCCTCGGAAACCGACCGCTCCAGCCCCAGGGGACTTCCAATCGCAAACACGGTATCGCCTTCTCGGTGACTGTCGTCATCGGCGATGTAGACCGGCTGAAACTTCAAATCCTTCTGGGCCGGGATCTCCAGCAACGCGAGATCAAAATACGGGTTCAGTGCCAAAATCTTTACGTCCCGGATCGCTCGACGCTCGAAATCACCATTCTGCCCCTGATGAAAGATGGTCACCGCCACACGAGTCTGGCCCTCGACCACATGGTAGTTTGTGACACAATATCCACGATCGTTGATGATGAATCCGGAACCCAATCCTTCAGGGTTCTGAATCAGCACAACACCTTCACCATACTTACCAACCAATTCCTTTACCGTCCGCTCAGGAAGATCGGCCGACATGAAGACTCCTTCATCGGTCTTTTTGACGGTCTCCGGCTTTGCTGTGGTCTCGATTCGCTCCTCAATCTGGTCCACAGGAATCCTGACCACATCCACACCAATGTCCACAAAGACAGTATCTTTCTGAACCTTCAGCACTTCGCCTTCAATCCGCTGACCCGACTTCATGACGATCACGTCGGCTTTTGACTGCGAATTGAGAAAGCCAAAGATCAGGATGAGTAGAGCGATTCTAAATCTCTTGCGTTTCAATTGTTGACTCCGCGCGGATCCATGAAAGATTCTGTTAATCCTGGGCAGCTTGTGGATGCCTGAATGCAGCACAACACCAGCATTTTTAAGTGCTTCTCGCCACTTCAGATCGAGACCTTACGACGAGCCTCGTCGTGCTGCTTTGCGCAGCTTTACGATTTCAATCCGCGCAGTCAACTCTCGCAGCGACAGTTCACGTGTATCCAGAAAGCGAATGATTCCTGCTGTCACGCAGACTGAACGTTCCCTGATCGCAGATTGATTCAGCGGTTTATGAAGTCGCTATGTTCTACCGAATTCCAGCGGCACCACTCGCGTATTCTCGCGTTTGCTGATAACTTCGCTGGTTCGTAGAGTAGCTGTTTTTCCTACCTGGAGTCTGAGTTCTTCATATGAATTCCTCGCGACACATTGTATCCGGTTTGCTTCTTGCCATGGCTTATCTCGGCTCGCAGGATCATACGTCGGCACAGCAAAATGATTCACAGAAGACCGTACGAGTCGCCACGTTTAACTGCAGCCTCAATCGCGACAAGGCTGGGGAATTACTCAAGGATCTTTCCGGTGGAACCAACAAGCAGGCTCAAAAAGTGGCCAGGGTTCTTCGCACGGTGAGACCAGACATTGTGCTGCTGAATGAATTCGACTTCAGCGAAGACAACAAGACGGTGAGTTGCTTCCTTGAAGAATACGTCAATGCAACCGCCGACTGGGCCGCTGAAGAACCAATCCGCTATCCATACTTCTTCACAGCACCGGTGAATACCGGCGTGCCGTCCGGTCGAGATCTTGATCATGATGGCAAGACCAATGGCCCCGGCGACGCAATCGGATTCGGAAAATTCCCCGGCCAGTATGGCATGGTCCTGCTGTCTCAGTTTCCGATTGAGACAAACGACGTCCGCACATTCCAGAAGCTGCTCTGGAAATCCATGCCTGATGCGGTCCTGCCGCCCAGCGGCAAAAACGACAATGCTGACTGGTATAACGAAGAAGACCTGAACCTGCTGCGTCTGTCATCAAAGAGCCACTGGGATGTTCCAGTAAACATCGACGGACAGATTCTGCATCTGCTCACCAGTCACCCCACTCCGCCTGCTTTTGACGGCCCTGAAGATCGCAATGGACGCCGCAATCACGACGAGATTCGCTTATGGGCCGAGTATCTTTCCGATGGAGTGAAGTCCTGGCTTATCGACGATCAGGAACGATCGGGGACGCTTCCCAATGACGCCCGCTTTGTCATTCTGGGCGATCAGAACGCCGACCCCAATGACGGAGCCAGTTATCAGGTTGCCATTAATCAGCTTCTGAAGCATCCGCGAGTCAACGCCGAACGGACTCCGGCCAGTGCTGGCGGTACTGAAGCGGCGAAGACGCAGGGAGGGAAGAACTCTGAACACAGTGGCGATCACTCACACGATACCGCAGATTTCAATGATCGCGGTGTAGGAAATCTTCGCGCTGACTACGTGCTGCCATCGAAAAACCTGAAGGCCACTGCGGCCGGAATATTCTGGCCATCATCAACGGACCCAGGCTCGAAGTTGGCTGATTGTTCCGATCACCGTCTTGTGTGGGTTGATTTGTTCGTGCCCCCTAAATGACGATCCTGTGCCAATTTCGGTGCCATTGGCCCTGCTTGCCGAGCAGGACTTTCGCCGCCAGGCGAACCTACTGCGGCAACACACAAGGCCTCACTCCCAAACCTTCACATACTCGGCACAAGAACGGGATGGGGCTCAATTGTGGCCGGCTCCTCCCCGGTTGTCTCATGCGATCCTTAGATCAGGATTCTGAGATCCATGAAGCCCGCATTGATCCAGCTTCAGAGTTATTCCCAGGTGTTTGTGGAGTCCAGGGTTTTGAAACGAACCGTATTCATTACAGGCACGAGTTCCGGACTGGGGCTTTCGTTGGTGCGATATTTTGCGGAACGAGGCTGGAATGTGGCCGCCACAATGCGTCGCATCGATCGCATGAACTTGTTCGCAGACCTGCCCTCCGTCCATGTGATTCCAATGGAGCTGACTGATGCGGATTCCGCCGTTGAAGCACTCCAGACTGCTCTTCGACACTTTGGACGCATTGATGTGCTCGTCAACAACGCTGGTTATTGCCTGCTGGGGCCACTCGAGGCGACATCCATGGAACAAATTCGTCAGCAATATGAAACGAACGTCTTTGGTCTCATGAATATGATCAAAATCTGTCTGCCGCATTTTCGCGAAGCGGGCGGCGGACGCATTATCAATATTGCATCCATTAGTGCGGATATCGGTTATCCGTTTGTCTCTTCCTATGCAGCAACAAAGGCTGCCGTTGCGATGCTTTCTGAAGTCCTGAATGTTGAACTGCACGAAGCCGGCGTTCAGGTGAAGGCGATTCATCCGGGATTGTTCGAAACGGAGATCTTCGACTCAGACAAACTACAGACTTCCCGCGAGATGCCTCGGGCGTATCGGCCGCTCAGCGATCGCTTCACCGCCCTGCAGAATTCCTTTCCCGCGGGAAATCCGGAAGACTGTGCTCGCGTTGTCTTTCGGGCAGCCAACGACAACCGCCCTGATCGCGTTCATTATTACGCAGGCCGCGATGCCACGCTCCTGCGGCGACTCAAAAGATTGCTTGGCCCCGAATCCGCGTTCTCGATGATCAAGAACATCTTTATTCACGGTCCGAGCTGGTGGATGAAATGGTTGTTTCCGACGAAGTGAATGTTTCCATGATCTGATAATGTGGCCATCTCGCTCCGCCGAGATGAGCCTTGTACGCTGCACGTTGTATTGCCAATACCGGCCGCGACTCTCACGATAGCGCTCGTGAAGTTGCATTGAGAATTGGACCTGAGCCTTATCCGTGACAGGCTAGATGCAAGGCCTCGTCTCGACGGAGCGAGACGGCTACTTTGTTATGCCCTCCTGAACCGTAGCCTGCTCCGCAACAAAACGCTGGCCTGTGAATCCTTAATCTGCCAGCAAAGACTTTCGCAGGGTGGCCATGTGGCGATTCTACACGCCCGATATGCATCCGTTTTCCGAAGGCCACTGCGATGTCCGGTCTCATTCGTTGGTGAGTTGCTGCTTTGATCGGGATTTTCGGGGCGATTGCTGATGGTGAACTTCGCACAGGGGAATGTGTCCATTAAACTTCGCGATTCGATTCCGTAGTCCAGATTTGTCTCATTGCCCCGGAGAGTATTCGATGACGCAGGTCGCTGGGTCCAAAAGCCAGGCCACGATTGATCTTTTTGACCAGTATGTCATTCCAAATTATCGTCGGTATCCGATTGCTCTTGTCCGCGGTGAAGGTTCACATGTCTGGGACGCTGACGGTCGTCGATTTCTTGACCTGTTCCCGGGCTCCGCCAGCCGTCGTTAAGGCCATTCAGGAGCAGGCGGCAAAGCTGATTCATATCCCGAACACCTGGTACATGGAAGAACAAGGACGATTTGCCGAGTTCCTGTGTGCTCGCAGCTTCGGCAAGGCATTCTTCTGTAACAGTGGCGCGGAAGCCAACGAAGCCGCCATCAAGCTGGCACGTCTCCATGGATCGGCTCAGGGGCGTTTTCGTATCATCACTTTTGAGCACGGATTTCACGGTCGCACGTTTGGTGCTTTGACCGCAACTGCTCAGCCAAAGTACCACGAAGGACTCGGTCCAATGCTGGCCGGCTTTCGATATTCCAAGGTGAACGACATCGAAGGCGTCAAAAGCCTGATCGATAACGAAACTGCCGCCATCATGATTGAACCGATTCAGGGCGAAGGCGGCGTACGAATTCCAGAGCCCGGTTTTCTGCAGGCTCTGCGAGATCTCTGCGACGAACATGGCCTGCTGCTGATCTTTGACGAAGTGCAGACTGGCATGGGGCGAACCGGAACGTGGTTTGCCTATCAGCAGACCGGCGTTAAGCCCGATGTGATCACGATGGCCAAAGGGATCGCTGCGGGCGTCGCCTGTGGTGCTATGATTTGTCGCGATGAGTTTGCAGCGGATCTTCGACCAGGAATGCATGCCAGCACTTTCGGTGGAAACTCCCTTGCGATGGCGGCCGGTTTAGCGACTGGTCTCACGATCGAACATGACGGCATTCTGGAGCACGTGCGAGAGCTTGCCGAAGATGTTCGCACCTATCTCACGGCACTGCAGCAGCGTCTGCCTATAATTCGGGAGATCAGAATCTGCGGAATGATGATCGGAATTGATCTGAACATTCCCTCAACTCCGGCGGTGGCGAAGTGCATGGAACGAGGCGTCCTGATCAATGCAACAAACAACACCGTCGTTCGCCTGCTGCCAGCACTGAATGTCCCGAAGTCAGATCTGATGGAAGGCCTGGAGATTATCTCCAGCGTGCTTGAAGAAATGGCCAGCGAAGCTGTGTAACAGCAATCAGAAACGGGTCCGGAATAACTCAGGCTGTTTCGGTCTATGGAGATCCCCACCCGAAATCTCAGTGAGGAATGTCATACAACATCTTGACCCCTCACTGACGGCTTTTGAAGTTACGCAGTTGGATTAGGGCTGGAGGCCCGGCACATCCTCTGCCGGTGGCGTGACAGCGTGTAGAATTAATCAGCCGGAACGCGTCAGAGGAGTGTTGATTGAGTCGTCTATTGGTCGTTTTCGTTTAACGGCGAGCCGCAGGCGTAGGCGAATTCGAGCGGCAACGCCTGCGGCTTGCCGTTAAACGACTAAATCAACAAGCCGTTACGCCACCGGCATTGGATTTGTCGACCCTCCGAGGCCGTGAAGAAATACCGTCTGGGGCAATCTGAATGAGTTTCAGCGGTCAAGAATTTCAAGACGGGGGGAATCAGACGAATCGAGCTGTAGCTTTGTTGGATTGAACAGAATGATTCAAGGTTTGT
>JAPLOA010000062.1 GCA_026400835.1 Planctomycetales bacterium
GCGGCCACATGAACCGAAAACATGACAGCCACCCCGGGTGGCTGGTCCTCTGGAAAGGATGGACTAAACTTCAGGCCATGATCGACGGAGCAAGAACCCAAGAAGCCACCCGGAAATGTGCCTAAACCTAAGGCTTCAGCCTGGGGTGGGAGGCGAAAACACTGTTCAATAGCCGTGAAACGGCGATAGCGATGTTCTTTTTCAGCGATATCAACACATTGCTGCCGCCGTTTCACGGCTTAATGTTCATTTTCAAACGTCTTTCCCGAGGCTAATGCCTGGGGCTATCCGCTGCCGCCTCTTCGAGGCGAAATCAGAGCGAAATCAGAGCGATAGTTGTCCCACGGAATCCCGCGACTATATCAAATTCTTTACACCTCAGGACAAGCCCTATTGTGGCAAGGCGAGATTAAGTCCACGCCGCCGGGATAATCTCAGTGGCGTAACTTGTTTTGGGTTCAGTCGCCGAACATTTCTGCCAGGTCAACATCATCATCTGAGGCACGCTTTTTCTTCTGAACAGGTTTCCCCGCCGCACCTGGGGCTGCTGGTTTCCCGGCTTTCTTGTCCGACGCTGGCGTCGCAGAAGCAGGCCCGCTGGCGGCAGGCATGACCACTTTGTCTTTCGATTTTGGCGGTTCGGCCGTCCGTTGAGGAATCCCGGATGCCTTCGCCTTTGCCGCGGCTGCTTCTCGCGCAGCTCTGACCATGCGGGCTTCGGCTTCTCGGATCTCGCCGACCATCTCTGAAACTGTTTGCCATCGCTCGTCCGGATTCGCGGCTAATCCTTTCATGATGGCCGCTTCCACCTGTTTATCGATGGTCGGGATCAGAGTACTCAGGGCAATCGGCGGCTTGTTAATGTGCTGCAGCACAGCGTCAATGGTCAATGCGGAATCCCACGGATAACGCTTCGTGTACATTTCAAAGCAGGTCACTGCATAAGAAAAAATATCCAGACGTTGGTCGGTGGTTTGTCGCTTGATCAGTTCCGGGGCCATATAGCAGGCCGTGCCAGTGCGATTGCCTGGCTTGCAGAAAGGCGGGGTGTTTGGAACGACCAGACCGAAGTCGATCATCTTGGCGGTCTTCTCATCCGAGATCATCACGTTTCGCGGACAGATGTCTCGATGAATCCAGTTCTGATGATGGAAGTGGTTCAGGGCCTCCCCAATCTGAATCATGTAACGAAGACGATAACGCTTCATTTCTTCGTTCTGGAGATCCACCAGAAGGGCCAGACCAACGCCCTCGACGAACTCCATGACGAGAAACATTTCGTCTTCCAGCGTCCAGCCAAACTCGTAGGTTTTTACGATGTTCGGATGGTTCAAAGACATCGCCACTTCGCCTTCTGTGGGCTTCTGGAGTCCCTGAAAGCGAGCTTCAAATTTTGCCGTCTTTTCCTTATCCAGAACTTTCAGAGCAACCAGACGTCCGGTCTGAAGATCTGTCGCCTTCCAGACCTTCGACATACTCCCCTGCCCGACTCGTCCGATCAGATTGAAACGCTTCGAGATATCCGTGCGATCGTGTGACTTTTTCTTGCTGAAGAGTTTGTCAAACATTGCCAGATCTCAAAAAGCGTTTCGACGAATCCGTAGTTGGTTCACTCGGGGTGAGTGCATCAGTTTTCGACTGACAAATTTCCATTCAACACAACCTCTGGCCCATTCGTCGAAGGCTGTGATTTTGCCGTTTCCGGTTTCATTGATTCCCAACGCTCAAGCCCTGCGTTCAGGAACTCCAGAAATTTTTCACCGCCGGAGGAATCCAGACCACTGAAATAAGCCAGTACTTGTTTGCCGTCTGCAGAAACTACTGCATAGCTTGGCAGAGCGACATCGCCCGTCAATTCGGATTGCAGCTCCTGATTTAGCAACAGCAACTTTTCACGTAGCTCGACGTCGGTGATCCCCGGGACAAGGTCTGTGTAAAGCTGTGCTCGCACCATTTTCTTCATCGCCGAGACCACGTTCTCCTCGATCATCACCGTGCGTTCCATCTGGCGACAGTTCACACAGTTGACCCCGGTAAAGTCAAGGAAAAGAGGTTGTTGATCCTTTGTGGCCACGGAGACAGCACGTTCGAACTCCATTGCGAAGTCCAGCTTGTGATGCGCGATCACATAGCCCAGGTCTTCGGTTTTACGGACTTCCACATCAGGTGGAGCGAAGGCTGCTACGAGATTCCAGATCGGGTCCGCAGGTAATCCCGCTTCATAAAGTCCGGCGATCAATCGGCCCGAGAACAACAGGAATGCCAATGCCGAAATGCCTCGGATTGTAGAAAACGCGGGCTTTGGCTTCCTGAAGAATCCGAGGAGATAAATCCCGGCGATGAACCCGATCGCAATCCAGAGCCACAGAAATACATCGTAGGTCAAATAGACCGGGATCTGGCCGACTGAAAAACCAATGTCGGACACACTGAGGAATTTGACGACCGCAGCAATCTCGACAAGGCCAATGACGACTTTCACATCGTTCATCCATCCACCGCTCTTGGGCAGCTTCTTCAGCATCTTCGGAAACAACGCCAGTACAAAAAACGGGGAGGCAAATGCTGTTGAAAAACTCAGCATTCCAATCACCGGCCAGAGGTAATCTCCGCGAGTCGCCGCGACCAGCAATGAACCCACAAACGCGAACGTGCAGGTGAATGACACAAGCGTAAACGTCAACGCCATGAACACGATACCGATCATGCCACCTGCTGATTCCCGCGATGAACTCCAGCTCAGCAGCCAATACGGAATTTGAATCTCGATGACTCCGAGCAGCATGATGCCGAAGAACAGAAACAGGCCGGCAAACCCCAGATTCAGCCACGGATTGTTCGCGAGGTTATTCAGCGCCGTCGGGCCAAACACGATCGCAGCCAACAAGCCAAGAATTGTGAAGGCCCCAATGATGCTCAGACAGTAGACAACCGCCAGCTTCAGTGAACTTCCGGCCTTCTTTTCTTCCTGCTTCAGGAAGAAAGCCACAGTCACAGGAATCATCGGGAAGACGCAGGGTGTCAGCAGTGCGACGAAGCCAGCTCCGATCGCTGTCAGGACGAAGGCAATCAGCCCGTCTTTCGCGAGGCCCTTTTCGGAAGAGCCTAAGGCCGTTGGTTTGACTTGTCCGGATTCACTGCCATTTGGCTCGCCAGTTTCGGTGACCAGAGGCGGCTTCCCGGATTCTGTGCCGGAGGTCATCGAGACTTCGAACGCAGCTTTCGTCGGCGGAAGGCAGGTGGTTTCTCGACAAAGTTGAAATCGCACATTTCCGGAGACGGCGACTTTTGGCTCCGACACAACGTACTTGCGAGTCCAGGTGATACCACCGTAGTGGACTCGCTGCACAAACTCAGCGTGAGTTTCAACCTGAGGTTCAGCGGAAGGCACGAAGTCTTCTCCGATGGCCTCAAGCCCCGTGATGGTGTCGATCTCAATCGTAGTTGGCACGCCCGCCATCTCAGGATTCTGATCCAACGCAAACGTATGGTACGGCTCTTTGACGGTTGCTTTGATCGACAGCGTAACTTCCTGACCGACGGCAGCTTTTTTTGGCGTCAGGCCAATTTCAAACTCGATCAATCCTGTCTTGCCTGCTTTTCCACCGCCGATCTTCGGAGTCAGCGTGACGGGATTCTTGTCGGTCGATTCGGACTGCTCCCCACTTGACGGTACAGCTTTCGCGGCTTCTGGTGAAGCGGGCGTCTCTGTCGTCACTGGTTTTGTTTCGGTGGTCGCGGATGTCAGCTTGGCCGAAAATTTCCGATTGCGAATCGGGCGACATTCTCCAGGGATTCCGTTTTCGCCTGAGCCGCAATACTGCCCCGTGAGCTGACCACTTACGGAAATGTCTCCAGCCAGAGATCCCTTCAACGTCTTAGACCAGGTGACTCTGCTGAAGAATTTTTCGACTGTTTGCCCCAGAGCGTCATCCAGCACAGACTTGGGCTCATGATCGGCCTTCCAGTCGCCTTCTTCCTTCAGTTCCCCAAGTCCCGTCAATTTAATTTTTGTGCCGCCACCAAAGTCCGGGCTCATGGAGTAAGTGTAGTAACCGTCCGGCAGAGTCATCGTGACCTGCAGCTCGACCGTCTGGTCATCAATTTTCTTGAGCACTGCCGTGACGTCCACATCAACGTTGTTTGCCGCCGATGGTTCTCCAAACGTCAGCGGTGCGAAGTCCAAACCTCCGGAGACTTTGTCCGAAGTCTGAGCAGCCAACGGCAGGACGCTGTTGAGTATTCCCACAGCCAGCGAAAAACTGAAAAGCAGCTTTCGGAACGGTGACATAGGTCTGTTCTCGATCAATGCAGAGGAAGAGTTAAGTCCGGGAGGTCTTGTGTCCCCTGAGCCACATGCGACGAATTCACCGTGCGGCCCATTGGGAAAGATCCTCTTATTTCGGCGGCTCCGGTTTCAAGAACGCTCTGTCCTGCATTGCGGCGGATCGAGGTCTTCCAAAGTTGCCGAGATTCTGACGTTGCCGCGACACAGGTTCTTCCTGCGAAACAGCTCAGAATCAGCTATAAAATACAAAGTTTCCCTCTCCTCTGGAAAGCTGCGATTCAGAACTCCCCCGCTTCCAGAA
Organism: Planctomycetales bacterium; assembly: GCA_026400835.1. Lineage (GTDB taxonomy): Bacteria > Planctomycetota > Planctomycetia > Planctomycetales > Planctomycetaceae > SXXK01. The sequence goes on from JAPLOA010000062.1 coordinate 4,590, forward strand.
AAAGTGCAGGTTTTTCGGGGTTTTACGGCATGGATTTGGCACGGGACGCTGAAATCAGTCAGAGATTCATGCTCAGCGGAAGGGAAGATTCAGAAACGAAACAAGGCGACCCTTCCTTGCAGAAGTGGTCGCCTCATTTCAAATTTCGAGTCTGAGATCTCAAATTCACAAGGGTGTTCTTACCCCTTCAGCACTTTGCTGATTGTTTCCTTCAGTACTGTTGCACTTTGAAGCAGAGCGGTCTTTTCTTTCGACCACAGCTCGACTTCGATATGGCTCTTCACGCCCGTGCGGCCGACGACGGTTGGGATCGAGAAGCAAACATCTCGAACTCCATAGGCTCCATTCATCAGGCTGCTGACGGGCAGAATTCGGTGATCGTCGAGAGCAATACTGTGGACAACATCAGCGATAGAGACACCGACGGCGAAGCCAGCTCCGCCTTTTTTCTTGATGACTTCCGCCCCGCTGCCACGAGTCTTCTTTTCGACTTCGGCAATCAGAGTCGCATTGACGCCGGGGAACTTTTCCAGCGGGATATTGGCAATCTGAGCAGCGGACCAGACTGGAACCATGCTGTCGCCATGCTCACCGAAGATCGTGACGTTGACCTGCGTCGGAGGAACAGCCAGTCGCTGAGCCAGCATGCTTCTCAACCGTGTCGTGTCGAGCACAGTACCGAGCCCGATGACTTGTGAAGCTGGCAGCCCCAGTTCCTTTACTGCCAGGTAAGTCAGCACGTCGACAGGATTGGAAACCACAAAGACGATGGCTTCTTTCTTGTACGTGTTTTTCTTCAGGTCCGCCAGAATGCTGCGGAAGAGAGCCACGTTGCGGTTGATCAGGTCGAGTCGGCTTTCATCCGGCTTGCGACGCAGACCGGCTGTGATCACGATCACATCCGCATCCTTCGCGCCTTCGGTGCCGCTGCTGGTGATCTTCTGCGGAGCCATCAAAGAAGCTCCATGCAGCAGGTCCAGAGCCTGACCTTCGCACAGTTCCTGATTGACGTCGATGAGGTTGATCTCACTGACAATCTTGCCCGCCTGCAACGCAAACCCGGCACAGGAACCGACCAATCCACCACCACCAATAATGCTGACTTTCATACGATTCTCGGGTTTTCGGTTTTAAGTTTTCGGTGTTCAGACAGGACGTTTTGGGTTTTCGCAGGAAAGGTTTTCCGTTTTCGAGAGGTCGCGGTAATGCGTTTTTCCGAAAACCGAAAACCTCAAACCGAAAACGTCCGCCTACGCCTTCCCCAATGCCGCCAGAACCTGGCTGGTAATCATCTTCACCAGATCTTCGCTCACACCAGCGGCCGGTGTTTCACAGGCTGTGCCGCAGGGCTTTTGGAGGATACCGGGATACGATGGAGCCGCGTCGAAGGCTCGCTGCACAGGGATGTTTTCTTTGTAACCTTCGCGGAACGCACTGTTGCCGCAGAGGTCGCAGTCTTCGTTGTGGAAACGAGGATCGTCGAAGCCCCATTTCTTTTTCAGGTCGAGCAGTTCACGGCTCTTCTGTTCGTTCAGATACTGAGGCTGTCCGATCTGCTTGGCCAGCAACAGAATGCGGCAGTAAGCGTCAAGAATCTCAGTCTTCCAGTAGGCGTCTTCCAGGCTCTTGCCGAACGACACCGTGCCGTGATTCTTCAGAATAATGGTGTTCGTGGCCTTCAGGAACGGAGTCACCGTCTGAGCAAATCGCTGGTCGCCCGGAGTTTCGTAAGGAGCGATTGGGACTTCGCCCATGAAGACTTCAACTTCCGGCAGAATGCACTGAGGAATCGGCTCACCAGCGACAGCGAAAGCCGTGGCATGTGGTGGATGGCAGTGTACAACGGACTTTACATCCGGACGATTCTTCATGATCTCCAGATGCAGCAACACTTCGCTGGTCCGTTTGCGAACACCGGCGATCTGCTTGCCTTCCATGTCGACCGCACAGATGTCTTCCGGCTTCATGAAGCCTTTGCAGATCATCGTTGGAGTACACAACACTTCGTTCTCGCCAACTCGAATGCTGATGTTCCCATCATTCGCAGCCGCAAAGCCTTTGTTGTAAACACGACGCCCGATCTCACAGATCTCTTCTTTGAGGGCTCGGTCGTTAATTCCGCTGTTCCATTTGTTGGCCATGAGTTCTGCTTTGCGAAAAAGAGTTTTCTTTATTCCACACTTACCGTGTCCAGCAATGCGGCACAGTAAGCATCAATCGGTTTTGAGTCAGGATAAAACGGAGTGGACGCTTCAGCGCTTTCGGTGACAGCCATCAAGCTGCCGATGCCCGCTCCCATGTCATCGTAAATGACGATCGGTTCTGTTCGTCCCGATGCGTCGCCTTTCAATCCGGCATGCATCAATGGCACCGCCAACTTCCAGCTCGCGCCAGTCAGCGTCGGGTCCCATTTGGACAGTGTGACCCTTCCGATGCATTCCATGATTCTCATAATCTTGTCCACTCGTTTACCGGCAAGCCGCTAAACAATCTCTTTCCAGCCTTGCGGCCGGTTCGCTGCCGAGAGAGATCTCAACAGCCTTAAAACATCTCCGAACGACCAGCCGGAAGAATCCAGGCATACCACCTGAGGACTCATCACAGTGGTCAATGTGATCAAATTCGTCGCCTTCGTAATCACGGCTGCTCTCACATCCGGATTGCGATTCAACAAACACGCCACAACGGATGGTTCTCCGCCGCAGGTCACGGTGACGCCGTTCTTCAGCGATTGAGATGCTGCCAAAGCCGCATCGTGTTCGTTACTTACCGCCGATGTTTTCCAGCCTGCGGTGGATGCTGCCGACTGACACGTCGCGTTGTTGCCAACGACAACAAAGCTTCCAGTAGAAACAGTCGCTGGCTTATTCAAAGCCGATCCAGCGACCGTCACACTATTCTTCCGGACATAGTCCTTTCCAGACGGAGTGATGATTGCTCCGGCCTGCAGCACGATCGTTCTTCCCGCCGCTCGAGCTGCGATCAGGATATCTTCGCTGACAACCTTGGCCGCAATCGTTAATGATGTCGAAGCTTCTGTTACTGTGGCAGGTTTGGTCTGAGACGTTACCATCAGCGCAGACGCCACGGCGGGAACTGTCGCGCGAGATTTCATTTCTCGCATCACGTTCTGCACAATCTGGTCTATGTAAGCTGCGTCGACAGTCATTTGAGTCTTTATTTGGAACAGGATGAGCAAATCGCCGGCCCACGAGCTGTTATCTGCGTTTCTTCTTCAATTCTGGCTGCTCATCCATAATCCCCTGGATCGAGAACCGTATCGGCGAATCCTTTCGGCCGACTAATTGCTGTATGTACTTCGTGTCACTCGTAAAAAACACATGATCGCCCTGGCGAGCACCCAGTGGATCAATGGCCAGTTGAGGAAACTCATCCGGTTCATCGTTGATATCCAAAGGCTGCAGCACAACCAGCTTCCATCCTGTCATGGATGGATGCTTCATCGTTGCTGTTGCATAGCCAATCACTCGAGCAGTCTGCATCGTTGTCCCTTTACCGTACACCCGTCGCTCCGCCGACGGGAATTCCGGTCGGCAGAGCGACCGGTCTACGGCACATCAAATAATCCTGAGATCATCCACCATCACACATCGTCGCTGACGAGTAAACGTCATTGGATTCGTAACGCCTTCGCCTGTGGGAGTTGCGATGGAGAATGACAGATAGCCTTCGCCGCCAAGTCCGAGACCTGCCATGCAGGGACCATTCTTGACGAACAATGTTGTATTCATCACGCGACCCATTTTTGTGATCGTATGAACGTCGCGAGAATGAATAATCGCCGTATGGCCGAAGCCGTGTTCGTATTTCTTCGCCAGAGCGATCGCGTGGTCGCTGCAGTTGGCTCGAACGAAGGGGATGAACGGCATCATCTGCTCTTCGGTCACGAACGGATTGTGCTCATCGGTTTCACCGTACAGAATCAGTGTGCTTGCAGGAACACTGAGCCCGATTTGGGACGCCAGCCAGGCTGCATCTTTGCCAATGAAGTCGCGGTTGAGCTGATAGTGCCCGCCCGGTTCTTTCGGAGGACCAAACGCCCTGGCTGTGAAGGCGGCAACCTGAGCCGCATTGAGTTGATAGCCGCCATGATTAGAAACGGCTGTCATCAATGGGTCGAAGATTTCTTTAACCGCGAAAACTTCTTTTTCGCTGATGCACAGCAAACTGTTATCGAAGGCTGCTCCGGCGACGATAGACTTCGCTGCGTTGTCGATGTCGGCCGTCGCATCGACGACAACCGGTGGATTGCCGGGACCAGCCACGATCGCTCGCTTTGGGCTTTGCAGAGCTGCTCGAGCCACCGCAGGACCACCGGTGACGACCAGCATCTTCACTCCGCGATGATCGAAGACCTGCTGAGCTGTCTCGATGGTCGGCGTGCCAATGATATTGACGAGGTTCTCAAGACCCGTCGCTGCGAAGATCGCTTTGTTGAAACGACGCACGCCTTCGCTTGCAATCTTTGCTCCGCTTGGATGCGGATTGCAGACGATCGTGTTGCCTGCCGCAACCATGTTGACGAAGTTACCAGCCAGAGTTGGCAGCGAATGGGTCACCGGAGTGATCGCTCCGATGACTCCAAACGGAGCATACTCGGTGATCATCAGACCATGTGAACCGCTGATCGCATCGGTCCGCAGGAACTCAACCCCCGGCACATCCTTGATCGCTTTCAGCTTGGCGATCTTGTGCTCGAGTCGACCGATCCTCGTTTCTTCGAACTCAAGCTTACCGAGTTCTTCAGCCTGCTCGTCGCAGATCTGCTTGACAATGCTGATGGCTTTCTTGCGATCTTCCAGCGATGCGTGGCTGAGTTTTTCAAAACCCTTCTGAGCCGCTGCGACCGCTTCATCAACGGTGCCGAATACGCCCCATCGTGTGTCCGGGCCGGCTGAACCGTTGGAAACTGGAGCACCGCCCGTTCGAGCGGTTAGCTGTGTCAGCACTTCCTGGACGATGTTACGGATGGTTTGTTCGTTTGCAGTTGCCTGCATGTTCGTTTCCTATTCTTGAATCCCGGCGAGCGGCAGGGCGTCAGCCCTCCGAGCAAATCACCAGGACAATCTCAATTTGTTTTCGAGTCAACACAGGTTGTGTCCACCGAATTTTCGGACAGTGATGGACTCGGAGGGCTGACGCCCTGCCGCTCGCCTACATGTTCAATTCCCTTAACTTGTCCTGAATCCACCACGACACTTTGGTTCGCGTTGGAAATCGTGCAACCATCAGCCCCAGGAGTACAACGGCAGCAATTACGGAGATCATGTGCCTTTCGATCATCACCGAGATTAGGTTAAAGAACGCAGCTCCTTCCAGAAGAGCAAGCGTAATAATCAACTGGATTCGATAGATGGCCAAAAGTGAATCATTTGAGCTATCCGAGTCTTTCGGACCAGGGTCCTCTGACTTGAACCTGTTCAACTGTGCCTTCGTCACAAGGTCCGGAATGATCAGATGATTGACAATCATCAATCCCGCAAAACCGGCGGCGATCATTGTCATAATCCCCGGATTTCCTTGCCCAAAGATGTCCCCCTGCGTATTCACCAACACAACACCAAAAAACATCAACACGCCCATCATCAGTGCACCGGCAATGATCTGCATGATTCGCAGTTGCTGGTCGAATTTTGGTCCCAGTGACTGGAGATCATCGGACGCCTGAAATTCGCTGACTGAATATGGGTTTTGGTTCATCAGGCGATTACTCCCCCGCCTTGAACACCGTCTTCTGCTTCACCTGCACCGTGTCCACAATTCCAATAATCGCCGCATCGATTGGCAGTTCCTTTGTTCCCGGTGTGAACCGAGCACTCGAGCCCTGCACGCACAACACGACTTCGCCTTCACCAGCTCCGACCGTGTCGACCACAACAAATGATCGCCCCGTTGGTTTCAGGCTCTTCTGATCCTTCTCGTCAACTCGCAGTGGTTCCACGAGCAGCAGCTTCTGGCCAATAAGCGACTCAACTTTGTGAGTGGCCACAAGGCTGCCGGTGATGCGTGCGAGAAACATGAAGTCGACCTTTAACGTTGCGCGTAACAGGCAAAACGCTGGCACACCAAAATCAGTTCACGTCCGGTGTGTCCTCGCGGTTGATCGCCGCTTGTCACACCCGACGATTTTACTTGGAAAGAACATCTCTCGTTTGACGAGCCACCACGAGTTCTTCGTTCGTTGGCACCGTCCAGACCTGAACCTTGCTGCCGTCCTTACTGAGACATGCTTCGCCTTTGACGCCCGCGTTTCTGGTTGGGCACAGTTCAACACCGGCCCATTCCATGTTGCGACAGACGTTGGCTCGAATGCGATCGCTGTTTTCACCAATACCGCCGGTGAAAACAATCACATCCGCACCGCCAAGCAGTGCCATGTAAGATCCGACGTAAGACCGGATCGATGCTTCGAACAGCTTCAGAGCCTTCTCGGCTCGATCATGTCCCTTAGCCGACGCTTCTTCGAGGTCGCGGCAGTCGCCGCTAAGTCCACTGATTCCCAGCAGGCCACCTTTCGAAGACATCTCGGTCAGAACTTGTTCGAACGTAAGCCCCGTTCGCTTCATGATTACAGGAATCGCGTAGGCGTCGAAATCACCAACTCGATTATTGTTCGGCAGGCCTCCCTGAGGACTCATGCCCATCGAAGCGGCGAAACTTTCACCATTGCGAATCGCACAGATCGACGCGCTGCCACCGAGATGACAGCTGATGACCTTGAGATCGTTGCGGCCCAGCACCTGAGCAATGCGGCCTGCGATAAACCGATGGCTCGCACCGTGAAATCCCCAGCGGCGAATTTCAAAGTCCGTGTACCACTCGTAGGGAACCGCGTAAGCTCGATGTTCGAACGGGATCGTTTCGTGAAAGCCCGTTTCCAGAGCGGCGACCAGAGGAATCTGAGGGAAAGCCTGCTGCAGTTGTCTCATCGCCCGAACGTATGGCGGATTATGAGCTGGAGCAATATCCGACAGAGCTTCCATCTTCTGCAGCAGCGGCTCATCGACGATTCGCACGCCGCTGAGATCTCCTGCAAAGACCGCTTTGAATCCAATGCCGCCGACTTCGTTGACCGACTTCAGACAGCCATGCTCAGCATCCGTCAGTTGTTCAAGGCAGATTCCCACAGCGGCCGCATGATTCGGCACGGACTGTTTGGTCTCTGCTTTGTAACTTCCGATCTGCACCGAACAGGAGCTTTCTGCATCCTTCTGCCCAATGCGATCGATCCCACCTTTGGCAAGCTGGGATTCGTTCGTCAGATCGAACAGACGATACTTGAAGCTGGTCGAACCAAGATTGGCGACAAGAACTTTCATGCGACATTTACCCAAAGTAGCCATCACGCTCCGCCGTGATGAGCCTTGAAGTGGGAGCGTTCCCGGAGGAACCTGCACAGTCATTTGTGAATGCACTCTGCAAGGCTCCTCTCGCGGAGCGAGAGGGCTACACTACAGAATCGAATCCAGCAACGACGCTTCTGGTCGTGGGATCAGGTGAGCACAGACGAGTTCGCCGCTCTGAGAAGCTGCAGCAGCACCAGCGTCGATGGCAGCGCGGACGGAGCCGACGTCGCCTTTGATGATCGTGGTGATGTAAGCGGCACCGATGTTCAACTGCTTGACAAGCGTGACGTTGGCAGCCTTCAGCATTGCGTCGGACGCCTGTACGGCGGACACAAGGCCCTTGGTTTCAATCATTCCTAATGCTTCGCTCATGGATATTTGTTCCGAAAAGAGATCGAGTTGATTTGGGAGCATGGGCCACGTAATTTCAAATCTCAGGTTTCAAATTTGAAATGCGCGAAACGCCCGACTACTTCTTGGCAGGCGCAGGAGCTGTTTTGCCCTTTGGCAGGATCGCTGTCAGTTCTTCGTTTGGACGAGGAATGACTTCGACGCTGATCACAGTGCCCAGCTTTGCGGCCGCAGCAGCACCGGCGTCAATTGCAGCTTTAACAGCCGCGACGTCACCGACGATAAATGCAGTGACCAGACCGCTGCCGATCTTGTCCCATGAAACGAGCTGCACATTGGCAGCCTTCAGCATTGAATCGATGGCTTCGACCATACAGACGAAGCCCTTCGTTTCAATCATTCCCAACGCATCCGTTGATTTTGCCATTTTTCACTACTCCGCGATTGTCGCCTGCATCCTGCAGCAACAAGGCTAAAAAAAGGACTGCCGCAGTCATTGCGGTGTGGTTTTCGGTTTTCAGTTTTCGGTTTTCAGAATTCGCAGGTGGAAGCCTGTCCGAAAACTGAAACCCTTAAACCGAAAACCCCTAATGTTGACACTTACACAACTCTGGTTTCACCAGTTCAACCTTTGAGGCCTTCTCCAGGTTACAGGCATTGCCCTCATCGGTATCCAGATGAACTTCCAGTTTGATTCCCTTGCCAGCTCGCACCGCAAGATCTTCCAGAACGGTCGTGCAGCCTTCGGATTCAATGCGAAGGTGCATGTGATCGCCGTCTTTGACGCCGTAGTATTCGAGATCTGCCGGACCCATATGCACGTGACGCATCGCGCGGATGACGCCCTGTTTGAGTTCAACAACTCCGTTCGGACCAACCAGAACGCAGCCCGGAGTTCCCTTCACATCGCCGCTGACTCGAACAGGCAAATCTATGCCCAGTGAGATTCCGTCGGTAAAGGCCAGCTCAACCTGTGAGTCAGGGCGAGTAGGCCCCAGTACGCGCACGCTCGGCAGCATTCGTCGCCGAGGCCCCACAACGGCGACTGTTTCTTTGGCGGCGTAATAGCCATCCTGATAAAGATTCTTTTCCGGAGTCAACTTTGCACCTGAGCCAAAGAGAATCTCAACGTGTTCCTGAGTCAGATGCACGTGTCGCGCGGAAATGTTCACAAGCAGCGGATTGCGTTTGGCGGCCACGGGAGCCGGAACGGAAGTTTCCGCAGGAGCCGCTGAACGCAGAACAGGAATTCCACCGGCAGCGTCTTCGGCTGGGCGAACTCCGAGGTGCCGATTCAGCACATCACGAACAACTCGTTCCACGTCGGCAGGGTTTAATGTCGCAGTCACTGTTACTCCGCTCCGGTCTTCAGTACCCATGTGTTTTCATTCAGCAAAGTCGGCCGAATGTTCGGGTGAACGCTGAACCAAAAATCCTGAAAACTTATGTTCTGACAACTTCCGTCTTTAGTCCCGCAGACTCAATCACCAGGCGCCATTCCTCTGACATTCCATCGTCTGTCACTATTTCGTCCACATCACTCAGCGGGCACAAATGCGATAACGCTCTTTGTCCAAACTTACTGCTATCGGCCACCAAAGTGACCCGATCTGCAGCACGAATCATCTGACGCTCAGTCTCTACCAGTAAAGCGTTGCTGTTAAACAGCCCGTCTGCGGTAATCCCGCCAGTGCTCATCACCAGGCGAGACGCATGCATTTTCTTCAAAGCCTCCACCGACTGCTCTCCCAGAGCAACTCCGGTTCTTGGGTAGACATACCCCCCAATGAAGATCAGTTCGATCTCCGGCCGATTCATCAACAAAGATGCGATCGGCAAAGAGTTCGTCAGCACCTGCAATGTTTTTCCAGTCAGGTGTCGGGCGACTTCCAAAGTCGTCGTTCCACCGTCCAGCAGGACCGTTTCGCCTGGAGCGATCAGATCTGCTGTTCGTCGAGCAATCAGTTGTTTCTCCTGAGAAGCCCGGCTTCGTCGTGAATCGAAATCCGACAGCGAATCACCCAGATAAGAGGCGCCACCCCGAGTTCTCTGGATTTGCCCCGAACTGTCAAGAAACTCCAAATCCCGTCGAATCGTTGACTCACTTGCGCCAACTTCTGTCACCAGACGTTGCAGTGAAACAAACCCCGATTCTTCGGCGATCTGAAGGATTCTTGATCGGCGTTCGTCCACAATCATCGATTTTCCGCCAACATTGATCAGATTCATTCACTTAATATGGTGCAACCGAAGGGTGTTTTCAATCAAAACCTGTCACTAAGTGAATGGAAATGATTGTTTTGTTTTTATTCTTCGCTTTTTAGCCATTCTTCGTGACCGGAAATATTGACGATCTATCCCGCCGTTTGAGGTCGTGGACGAGGCTACGAGTCTCCTTCAAGATCAAGGGGCCCGTCCGCATCTCTCTTCGTTCGACCTGCAAAATCTTCCGGTCAACGTCTGCATCGGCCTTTTCGAGTCTTCATCACAAATTGGCAGAAACCGCGCCCTACAGGTTCGTTCGCCGGTTGTGGGGATCCTGAGGATCGCGCAGAGTTGACTTTCGAGAGACCACTGAACGGATGTTCTGACACACTTTGACTCGGTGGACCGGGGGGACTAAGATGACTCTGATGGGCGTCGTCACGGTGGCGGCTGATTTGCTCGATTGCAGAGCTGTAGAACTCGGCGAGTTATGACGCAGCACAACGCCACCGACCTGCCAGAGCAACTGACGACAACGGCCCATGTGCCTTTGTCCGAGCGTCCGCTCGTGGCCGAAGACGAACGGACGGTGATTACCGTTCCCGAACAGTCTCGCGTCGATGCTCGCAATGAGATGACCCCGGTCGGCGAGTCCTATCGACAGCGGCTGTTTCCGGCGATTGGTCAGTTTGACGGTGATGAGGCCGGAATTCGCCTCGCCCATTTCGAGATTACTTCGCGGCTGGGTTCCGGAGGAATGGGGGCCGTTTTCAAGGCCACGGATCTGGAACTGGCTCGTGATGTGGCGTTGAAGATTCTGCATCCGGGGTCTTCCCAGGATGCGTCGATGATTTCCCGGTTTCGTAATGAAGCCCGCGCCTGTGCTCAGTTGAATCACGACAACATTGCCCGAGTCTTTTATGCAGGCAGTCAGGATGGGCTTTATTTCATTGCCTACGAGTACGCCAGTGGTAAGACGATTCGTGATCTGATTATTGAGCGAGGCCAGCTCAGTATTGAAGATACGGTTAACTATGCAATTCAGGTGACACTGGCTCTGAATCATATCGCTGCTGCTGGCATTGTTCACCGCGATATCAAGCCCTCAAATATCATGCTGACAAACTCCGGTCGCGTGAAGGTCGTCGACCTTGGGCTCGCACGGCGCGACACGACGGATTCCATCGGTGACATTACGGTCGCGGGCACGACGCTGGGGACATTCGACTACATCTCCCCCGAGCAGGCGAGGGATCCCCGCAATGCCGACATCCGCAGCGACATTTATTCGCTCGGCTGCACGATGTACCACATGTTGACCGGGCAAGCGCCATATCCGGAAGGAACCGCGTTGCAGAAATTGCTGGATCATCAGGGCAAGTCTCCTCCCGATCCTCGTCAGTTAAACGCAGGTGTTCCACCGGAGCTGTCGGCGATTCTGCGCAAGATGATGGCGAACAGCCCGGAGCATCGTTACGCGGTGCCTGGTTTACTATTGAACGATCTGATCCAGATGGCCGCACGGCTGGGGCTTCGCAGCATTCCGGCCGAAGGTATTGTCTGGCGACGAATGCATGCGGGCTCGGATCGGCAGCCTTTGGGAGCGGTCTGGGTTCTTGTCTCCGTGGCCCTGATTTGCATGACGGCCATTTTCCTGCAGCGGTCATCGCAGTCTGAGAAGCTGGCCGACTCTTCGGTCAATGACCTCGATACGCCCGGGGTTGAAGTGAATCCTGATGAGTATGAAGCAGGCTCGACCGATGTGGCCGGGACCCCAACTGAGATGACTGCTGGTTCGGATCCCGGCGTGTCGGGTTTAGCGGAGTCGGGAACTCTCCAGACGAGAACGACTGTCCCGGGGCTAACGACAGGCTCAGTTGCGTCGCTGCTGAGTTCATCAGCGCGGAGGCCGACTCCGATGTTACCAACGACCGGGCCTGTGAGTTCATCGTTTCTCGACGTTGTGCTCTCTCAGCCAGCCACCAATGTGTCTCAGAATCAGATCGCTTCCGAGCAGTCGAATCCATTTATTCTTCAGAGTTCAGACGGAAACGTTCGTTCATTTCAGACTCTGAAAGCCGCTGTTGCCGATGCGCGATCAGGCGATGTTGTGCTGCTGCGTTACAACGGGTTTCCGGATGATCTGACAGCTCAGCCGCCCGTGCGAATCGTGGGTATGAACCTGATCATTCGCGCGGCTGACGGATTTAGACCGACTCTTGAATTTGATGGTGTGTCTGAGGGGGCGGTCTCTCCGGGGCGGATGTTCAATCTTCGCAGTCAGGGTTCGCTCACGATGCGAGATATTGACCTGCGGCTGGTTGTGCGCGACGATCTCAATACTGACCGTTGGAGTTTGTTTCATTGCGAAGGTTCGAATCGAGTTAACCTTGAAAACGTCTCGATCGAGTGCATCAATCCGGATGGACAGCCCACTTCGATCTTTGAGATGGCCGATGAAACGTCGGGGCCGATCGATAATGCTGTCGGAGCCGAATCAGATTTCAGTCTGACGCGAGTCATCTGCCGGGCGGACGCGGACGCATTTCGTATCGCCTGTCAGCCACGTGGCCGCATTCAGCTCAAGGACTGCGGTTTCGCATTGAACGGATCGTTGATGGAGTTGCGAGGAGATTCCTCAATGCAACCGACTCGCGGTGCTCTGGAAGTCTTCTTTGATCACGTGACCTGCATCCATGCGGCTCCAATGATTCATATGAACGATGGAGATGATCAGAAGGGAGCCGTTCAGAGAACGCTGCCTCGACTTTCGATTCGTAGTGAAGCGTCGGTCTTTGCCGGGATCGGGATGGATGCCAAACTCTTGTCCTCGGAAGGAAATTCGTATCTCGAAGATATCGAATCTCTTGTCACCTGGAACGGCTTCACGAATCTATACGACGGGTACAGCGTTTTCTGGGATATTGAATCTTCCGCGCTGGACTATTCCAATCGACGTCTGGACTTCAGTCAGTGGAATCAGTTCTGGACGAATCGTGCCGACAGTGAAGATACAAATGGCTCGGTGATGCCGCCACTGGCCTGGCAGAGACCTGTCTGGCGGACCTCGACTACGAAACTTTCGTTGCCTGATATGACGCCGTCGGCTTTTGAACTCGATGCCGCATTGTTTAACTCGGGACCGCTCAGTCTTCCGAAAGCTCGTGACGGCCTGGTGCCGGGAGTGAATGCTCAGGGGCTTCCGCCATTTCCGCGAGGCATCTCAGCATCCCCATCGCGGCCTGCGGAGACGGTGAACTCCACGTCTCCGTCTGAAGATTCGTCCAGCCCCACTGCTGACACCAATCGTTCCTCGCTGACGCAGCCGACGGGTGTTGGTCTTCCGTGAGAGGCTCCGTGAGAGGCATGCAACTGTCTCGTGTAAGCGGCCCGCTGAATGTGCTGTTCTCATACGGAGTTCATATCAGCCTGTCTGAAGCGTGTCTGCAAAGTCCCCTGGCCGTGCTGCGAAAGTGCCTTGGTTGCATCGGAAGTCGGGAAGCCGAGACTGTTTCCACTTTTTGGCGTGCGCTGCGGTTGTCCCTCTCCGGGATTCCACACTAAGCTTCCCCGTCGGCTCCCACCGGCTTTGTTATGAATCACTCGCCAGCAGCGATACCCGTGAGTTGACGGAGAAGTTGACCAACTATGTCAGGAAACCCTAACGAAGTGGAAGCATCAAAGGCAAACACGTCAGCTAACGACGGTTTTCGGACTGCGGCAGATCCGAATGAGACGGGCTGGCCGAAGGGAATTCCGTATATCATCGGCAATGAAACCTGTGAGCGATTCAGCTTCTATGGCATGAAGGCCATTCTGCAGGCGCATCTGACGATTCTGTTTGCAGCATCAGGATTGGCTTCGGAAGTTGCCGCTTCCAGTGCCCAGCACATGGGGCATCTCTTCATGGCGGCCGTATATGCGACGCCCATGATCGGGGCAATCGTTGCCGACAGGCTGTTGGGCAAGTACCGAACAATCATGTGGCTGTCACTGGTCTACTGTGCTGGTCATGCCGTGCTGGCTGTTGCTGAGAACTCCATCGGCGGAATGTCTCTGGGACTGGGATTGATTGCGGTTGGTTCTGGTGGCATCAAGCCGTGTGTGTCGGCGAATGTTGGGGACCAGTTCGGAGCTGGCAACAGAAACCTCGTTGAAAAAGTGTTCCAGTGGTTTTACTTCAGCATCAACTTTGGCTCGTTCTTTTCGACGTTGATTATTCCTTTGTTGAATCGATACTACGGGCCCAGCGTTGCTTTTGGTCTTCCCGGCATTCTGATGTTTATCGCAACGATTATGTTCTGGCTGGGACGCAAAAACTTTGTGCATGTCCCACCAAGCCCTGGAGGAAAGCTGGGACTGCTTGATACCGTCAGTTCGCTGCTCCTGTTCCTCGGGTTCATCGGCGTGCCGATGTTCTTTCTCGATATTCTCGGAGTGCCTGTTTCAATCGCCGCGATGATCGTGTTTTTGATTGGCGGATACTTTGTTTTTCGATATCGGCAGGCACTCAAGGAGGATCCGGGATTTCTGGCCATCATGATCCATTCTGTGCAGGCGACAGTGAATGGGCAAAACAAACAGGCCATTGTCGAGGCAGGACCGAACGCAGACCCCATTCATCGGAGTTCGTTTTTTGCCTCTGCTGCTCGCAGGTACGGGAGCGAAGTTGCAGAAGGGCCGTTGGCGGTCCTGCGAATCATCAGCGTATTCTTTCTCGTCAGCGTCTTCTGGGCTTTGTTTGATCAGCACGCGACAAGCTGGGTTCGGCAGGCTCAGAAAATGGATCTGATGGTCTGGGGTGTCGAGCTCGACCCGAGCCAGATTTCCTCAATGAACGCATTGATGGTGATGCTGCTGATTCCGCTCAACAATATGTTCTTCTACAAATGGATTGAGGCTCTGGGATTCAAGCTGACTCCGCTGCGGAAAATGACCATCGGGATGGGAACCGCCAGTCTGGCCTTTGCCTCGGCTGCAATTCTACAGTTGCTGATCGATAAGTCTGGTGATGGAAAGATTCCGGTACTCTGGCAGGTCGTGCAGTATTTGATCATGACGCAGGCCGAAGTTATGGTGTCGATCACCGGTCTTGAATTTGCCTACACTCAGGCACCAAAATCGATGAAATCGACGGTGATGGGATTTTGGCTGTTGTCAGTTTCTCTGGGCAACATCCTGGTCGCGTTCCTCAGTACGTTCGAAAGTCTGTCATTGCAGAATTTCTTCTGGGTCTTCACCGCCCTGATGGCTTTGGCATCAGTTTTGTTTGCGTTGTTCGCTCTTGTGTATCAGTATCGTGACTATTCAAAGAACGGTTGATGCAGATCATCCCCGTCATCGATATCCGGAATGGCGTGGCGGTTCGAGCGGTGGCCGGGGAACGCGGAAGATATAAGCCCGTTTCAAGTCGCCTGACAGACAGCATTGAACCTGCCGAAGTGCTCCATGCGCTTCGGCAGGAGTTTCATTGCGACACTTGCTACGTGGCCGATCTGGATGCTATCGAACGTGGCAGTCGGAATCGCTGTACTCTGGCCGAGATGGCTCGGACGGGAGTCCGATTGATTGTCGATGCCGGAGTCGTTTCTCCTGAAGATGTCCACGAACTTCAGGACTGCGGCGCAAGTCAGATTGTTCTGGCTTCGGAGTCGTTGCCGCGAATCGATCAGCTTCGGGCGTTCGTCGAACTGTTCGGTTCGAAATCGCTGGTGTTCAGTGTTGATCTGAAGCACGGGCAGCTTCGGGCGGCCGATCCACAATACTCATCCACGAATCCGGAAGAGCTTCTCGCTCGCATTGTGGAAGCGGGAATTGAGCAGATCATTGTGCTGGACCTGGCGGCTGTTGGCACCGGAACCGGAATACCGACTTTGTCGCTGTGCCAACAGGCGAAAAGTTGCTGGCCTCATCTGCGAATCATTTCTGGCGGAGGTGTGTATTCTCGCGCATGTATTTTGCAGGCTCAGGCTGCTGAGCTTGATGGCCTGCTGATCGCTTCGGCTCTGCACGATGGTCGATTGACTGCGGATGATTTAGCAGCGGTCCGCTCTGTGGGCGCAAGAGACAACATGCGGTAAAATGCGGGGATGGAACTTCGCACATTTGCTGAACGTGTTTTGTACTCTGACCAGTTGGAAGCGAAGGTTCGTCGCATTGATGAACCTTTGACCGATGAACGGCCCGGGGATGCAGTACGCGTCCAGACGCCCACGCGGCCGACCAACCTTCAGTTTGCTGCTCGTCGCACAGCTCCGGCGATGCCGAAGTCTGAGTCGCTCAAGGACCCAAAGAAGCGTGCCATCGCGCATCATGTGATGGCCAATCATGAGCTGCAGGCTTTGGAAGTCATGGCGATGGTGTTGCTGGCGTTCCCCGACGCGCCGTCAAACTTTCGCATGGGCATGGCCAAAATCATGCTGGACGAGCAACGGCATACTCGCATGCATGCTCAGCGATGCCTGGAACTGGGGCTGAGCTTTGGGGATCTGCCGGTGAATGGCTGGATCTGGAAGAAAGCTCAGGAGTATCAGTCGACTCTGGAATACGTGGCAGGTCTCCCTCTTGTCTTTGAAGGTGCGAATCTGGATCACACCGTTGAATTCGAACAGTACTTTATGGCGGCCGGAGATCGTCGCAGCGCGGCGATTATGCGAGCGATCCACAAGGACGAAATTCATCACGTTGAATTTGGTCTGCAATGGCTGCGGAACTTCAAGAACCCGGATGATTCCGACTGGGACGCCTGGATCTCAGCCTTGCACTGGCCTCTCCGCCCTTCGAAAGCTCGCGGCGAGTTATTTCAAGGCGAAGCTCGCCGGCAGGCGGGTTTGACAGATGACTTTATTGAGCGATTGCAGGCCTTTGAAGAATAGTCCTCGAGGGACGACGGTGCTGCTGATGAGTGATTCAAGATGAATTTTCATTCCATGCAGAGTGATGCACGTGACATTCTGGTCGAGTCAGCTCGGAGCTTCGGCCTGAGAATAAAGAACGCCGATTACAGCTGAGCAATTGCATGGACCGCTTCCACGACGGCCTGAATTTCGTCTTCGGTTGTGAAAACTCCGGGACTCAGGCGAACTGCCCCGCCTTTTTCGAAAGTCCCAAGTGCTCGATGAGCCAAAGGAGCACAATGCAGCCCGGCTCGACACTGAATCCGGAATGATTGGTCAAGAATCATCGCGACTTCTCGACAGTCCTGATTGTAAATATTGAACGTCGCGATTCCCACATTCCGGGTATGTCTCGGCGATAATAACTCGACTCCTCGGATTTCCTGGAGTCCTTCCATCAGCCGTTGCGTCAATGCCTGAATCTTCTCATGAATTCGCTCGACAGACTCTTTCAGGATCCACTCTGCACCGGCACCGAGTCCGGCAATCCCGGGGACGTTAGCGTTCCCGCTTTCATAACGTGATGGCATTTCGAGAGGCTGCTCTAAAAGTTCGCTGCTTGTTCCTGTGCCACCATAACGGAGCGGGCGTACCGAGCTTTCCAGGCCATTTCCGATGCAAAGAATCCCTGTACCTAATGGGCCAAGCAGTCCCTTGTGTCCGGCCGTTGCCAGGAACTCAATTCCCATGTCATGCATCGAAATCGGGACGTGACCAGCGGTTTGAGCGGCATCCAGCAGTACAGCGGCTCCGGCGTTGTGAGCAATCCGAATTAGATCCTGAATGGGTTGTATTGTTCCCGTCACATTGGATGCATGCGTGATTACAACGAGACGTGTCGGCTGTGATGACACCAGTCTGGTGAATTGTTCGACGTCGATCAGACCACTAGCCGGATCAAAATTGGCCAGCTCCACTGTGATGCCGCGCTGCTTGAGTTCCTGCAGAGGTCGCAGGACTGAATTGTGATCGAGTTGTGATGCAACGACGTGATCCCCGGCACTCAGAAATCCTTGTAGAATAATGTTCAGACTGTCGGTGCAGTTCAGCGTGTGGATGATTCGAGATGGTGAACTCAGGCCCAGCAATTGAGCCAGTTTTGAGCGGCCCAGATCAATCATTCGCCCCGTGTCATCGATTCCCTGATGGCTGCCTCTACCGGCAGCCATGCCATTCCGCAGCCAGTCATTGACGGCTGTATAAACACGTTCAGGCTTGGGAAAACTTGTTGCCGCGTTATCGATATACATTTCAGCGACTTGCTGCAGAGTAGCCTTTGACGGCTGGGTGGATGTACTGATGGTTTCCCGCAATATAGTTTAGTGCGGGATTCTGCGTAAGAGCCAGAGAATGCCGTTGCTCAGCGTTGAAACGTTCGCCTGAGACTGTTAATAACGACGTCAATGCGGCCGTTCGAAGATCAATTAGTTCGTCGATCAGCCTTAGGACCCCTGGCTACGTTTACGTAGTACATTCATTTTGATTTATGATGTTACGAGAGTAAGGAACACACGACATGGCGAAACGCGCAGCAGCAAAAGGCGGAGTTGTTATCTCCCAGGAGATCTTTAACCTCGTGAAGAGCAATAACTCGATCAAAGGTCCGGAGGTTGTTACGGCTTTGCGTGAGAAGTATCCCAAAGTGGATTTTAATTCCGCAAGCTGTCAGGTTGCCTTCGCGAATGCTCGCAAGAAACTCGGTTTGACTCGAACAGTTGTCAAGCGTCCTGTCGGCGCCACGAAGTCTGCCTACCGTCCTATCGGCCCAAAGGCCGCGGTCGTCACATCAACCTCGGTCGAGACTGTGAATATCAGCCTGTTGCAGGCTGCCAAAGCCTTGTTAATGCACTGCAATGGCGATGCCAACGTTGCTGCTCAGGCATTGAAGCAGGTTGCAGCTCTGCAAATGGGCTGAGCGTCTGAGCCTGTCAGGCAAACACGCTCAATGCTGATGGCAAAACCTCGGCGGCGATCGGTGAAAGTCCTTTCATTTCGCCGTCGAGATTCATCAGATCTTCTCCCTCTGTCCTGATTTCAAACGATCGGACCTGATGGTATTCGACACACTCCAGATGAATGTGAGATCCGTCGAAGACTTTTGAGAACAGATTCAGCATTTGCCACCGACTGGCATTTCTCACCACAACGACGTCCATCAGGCCATCATTGAGTTCTGCTCGCGGGGCCAGTTGCATGCCTGCTCCCGTATACTTTGGGTTGCAGGCGATGATGAATAGAAAATCGTCTGAGTGTGATTGCCCGTCAAGTACGAGTGTTGCTTGCCGCCGACGTGCTCGCACGATTTGCCACAGGGCAGCGATTGCATACCGCTGACGCCCCAGCATTCGCCATCGCTCGGCATTCACGTTGATATCTGAGACGGCTCCCCAGCCCACCATGTCGATGCAGTGGACAGTTCGGCTACTGAGCTTCACCTGAATGACGTCCAGCGGAAGCACCTGCCCGCGCGCAATCCTGCGGGCGGCCTCCATTGGGGTGTCGCACTTCAGATGCTGAGCCACCGTGTTGCCTGTGCCAGCGGGAATGATCCCGAGAGGCACAGTAATCGGTTCGCGTCGCTGGAGAAGTCCGTCGGCAACTTCGTGAAGAGTTCCGTCGCCGCCGACGATGCAGATTCCATCGCAGTGTCGCAGATCCATTTCCTGAGCGAATTGGAATGCATGACCAGCGTGAGTCGTAAAGAAGACATTCAGATCGATGTCGGCTGCCATCAGAGCAGGCTGGATCTGTTTCAGCACGTCGCCGCCGCGCCGAATTCCTCCACGAGGATTCACGATCACAGTCATTGCTCGACGACTCATAGGAGCGGACTCGGTCTTCTGTGCGAACTGGATAACGGTCTTTGTGACTACTGGCAGATTAGCAAAGACTCAGAGATTCCGGGGTGCCAATCGTCGCATCTTTGGGCACGACGAGTCCAGATTTCCCGTGCACTACTCCAACCGGCACTCAGGGCTATAATGTCGCACGTGCTGAAACCGTGTCCGAGCAAATATGTTCTCTTATTTGATACTTGAGGTCTCCTGTGACTGAAACTAGCTTTGTTACCGGTCAAAGTTTTCGAAAAGCGTGGTGGCTCGCGATTGCACTCGGCGTTTGCATCGGCATCACTGGTTCTGCAAATTCACAGGACGCCGCTCCCGCTGCGGATGCGGATATTACGGAAGCCAATCCGGCAGAAGCTCAAAAACTGGAAGCGGGATTCATCAGCAGAACGAGACAACTGACTTTCGAAGGCCGCCGCGCCGGGGAAAGTTACTTCAGCGCCAACGGGCGGAAGATGATTTTCCAAAGCGAACGGGAACCGGGAAATCCGTTCTTTCAGATTTATCTGATGGATCTGGAGACGGGCGATACTGAACGAGTATCTCCCGGCAAAGGCAAGACGACCTGTGCCTGGATTCATCCGTCGGGAGAACGAGTGCTCTTCGCGTCAACACAGGATGATCCGGCGGCCGAACAGGAACAGAAAGACGAACTGGAGTTGCGAGCTTCCGGCAAAGAACGTCGTTACTCGTGGGACTACGACGAGTTTTACGAGATCTATGAATATGAACTCGCAACGAAACAATATCGCAAACTGACGGAGGCTCGTGGTTACGATGCGGAAGGCTCGTGGTCTCCCGATGGTTCTTTGATCGCCTTCGCGTCAAATCGTTCGGCCTATGAACGTGAATTGAATCCCGAAGAACGAAAGGCGTTTGAACTGGATCCAGCCTGGGCCAATGAGATCTATGTGATGAAGGCTGACGGTTCTGATGTGAAACGTCTCACGACATCGCCCGGTTATGATGGCGGTCCGTTTTTTAGTGCGGACGGAAAGAAGATCTGCTGGAGAAGATTCTCCGAAAACGGCGCGACAGCAGAAATCATGACGATGAATCCGGATGGAAGCGGCGAGCAGCAGTTGACGCATCTGGGCGCGATGTCGTGGGCTCCGTATTTTCATCCTAGCGGTCAGTATCTGATCTTCACGACGAATCGACATGGGTTCGCAAATTTTGAACTGTATCTGGTCGATGCGGCCGGCAAGCATGAGCCTGTTCGAGTCACTCACACACCAGGCTTCGACGGCCTGCCGGTTTTTAGTCCCGACGGCGAACATCTGGCCTGGACCACGAATCGAACAACCAATAATCAATCTCAGATTTTCTTTTCTGAATGGAACCACGCCTGGGCTCTGGAGCAGCTTGGACTGAAAGAAGCGGCAACCGAAGTTGAGGGATCGAATGGTACGAAGCCGTCGGTGATGGCTCAGGCCCCGTCCGCACGCGGTGATTTTGCTCCGGCCGATGCGGTGCAACACGTGGAGTATCTGTGTCGACCACAATTGGGCGGACGACTGACCGGGACAAAAGGCGAAATCCTTGCAACGAATTATGTGGCTCTGCATTTCGAAACGCTGGGACTGCTTCCGGCCGGCGACAACGACACTTACTTTCAGGAGTTTGAATTCACTTCTGGCGTGTCCGCTGGTCCAGAAAACACAATGAGTGTTGGAGATCAGGCACTGACACTGGAAACCGACTGGCGTCCAGTGGCATTTTCGTCCTCCATGAAGGTTGATGCGTCCGACGTAATCTTTGCTGGTTATGGCTTGAAGGCCCCGGCTGCAGAAGGCATCGAAGAATACGACTCCTACGTCCATCTGGATGTGAAGGATAAGTGGGTTGTTGTGCTCCGCTTTATGCCGGAGAATTTTACTCCCGAACAGCGTCAGCACTTCAGTCGCTTCTCCAGTCTGCGTTTCAAAGCGATGCAGGCTCGCGACCTTGGTGCACGAGGTCTGATTATCGTCAGCGGCCCGACTTCCGGTGTAAAGGAGCAGCTTGTTCCGTTGCAGTTTGATGGTTCTCTGGCTGGCTCCGGTCTGCCCGTGATCAGCGTGACTGATGCTGCTGCAGAGAAGTGGTTCGCCGAACGAAAGAAAGATCTGGCGAAGATTCAGAAGTCTATGGATTCCGGCGAGCCTGCGATGGGCTTTCCACTCGACGGGCTTAAGATTGCCGCGAGTGTTGATATTCGTCAGGAGAAGAAAAAAGGTCGCAATGTTCTTGGCCGTCTGCAGGTCAATGAGGAACAGGCCGGACAGATTGTCGTCGTCGGGGCTCATGTGGATCATCTTGGCACAGGGCCGAACGGCAATTCTCTGGCTCGTGGCGACGAACAGTCCAACATTCATTATGGAGCGGACGACAATGCTTCCGGTGTGTCGGCGATGATGCAGATTGCCGAAGCGATGGCGCAAGCTAAGGATGCTGGAAAACTGGCTGGTCAGCGAGACGTCGTGTTTGCTGCGTGGTCTGGCGAAGAAATCGGACTGCTGGGTTCCAGTCATTATGTGAAGACTCTGGAAACTCTGTTTTCGCAGCATGCAGCGGCCGTAGGCGGCAGCGATCCCGCAGAAGAAAAGAAGGAACAAGAACCAGCTGACCCAACAAAAGAGCCAGCGAAGGAATCAGAAAAGGCTGCATCAGATCTGACTGGTCCAAATACCGGGGGCTTAAATCTTTACATTGCTGCCTGCCTGAATATGGATATGGTCGGGCGGTTGCAGGAGCGGCTTGTCCTGCAGGGCACTGGGTCATCGGCCAGTTGGCAGAAGATTGTGGAACGAGCTAACATCCCGATGGGGCTGTCGCTGTCTCTGCAGGACGACAGTTACATCCCTACGGATGCCAGTGTGTTCTTTATGCACGGTGTTCCGATTCTGTCCGCGTTCACGGGAAATCACGGCGAATACCACACACCTCGCGATACGCCGGAGAAGCTGAATTACGAAGGCATTTCGAAGATTGCTAACTTGATGATGCTGATCTGTCGCCAGTTGATCTCCGATGAGCAGCCTCCGCAGTACGTTGCTCAGGAACGCCCCAAAGATGGCCAGCGTCGTGCGTTGTTACGAGCCTACCTTGGCACCGTTCCGGATTATGCTCAGACAGATGTGAAGGGTGTTCAATTGTCCGGAGTTGCCAAAGGTGGCCCGGCGGAGAAAGCGGGAGTCAAAGGCGGCGATGTGATCGTCAAACTTGCTGGCAGGAAGATCGAGAACATCTACGACTACACTTATGCAATCGAAGCTTTGAAAGCAGGCCAGGAAGTCGAACTGGTGGTAACTCGAGAAGGTAAAGAAGTCGTCGTAAAAGTTGTGCCAGGTTCGCGCGATTGACGGGGATGTTGGGGATCCTCGATGAGGGCGCGTCGGTGTGATGTTGATTCTGGTGGGGACGTTGCGAACGCGGTCACCGCGAGCCTGCGGCAACAGCGCCCAGCCCTACGGGAATCACCACAAGTCAGTCGGCATATGAGAAGACCATGGTTGGCAGTTACCACACCGAAGAGGGATAGAAAAAGCCCCCGAAGTTAGCTCCCACAATCATTAAAAAATGCACCTTCAGGAACAGACGCCCGCACTGTTTCTTCAAGCAACTGTCAGGATTCACGTCACCCCTGAGCGGTGATGCGATGGGAGCGGCGGCGGGATGAAATGGACTGAGGAGTTGCTGGCGGTCCGATCTCGACTCGAAAGCGTTTGCGAGAGTTCTTGACGAGATCCAACCGTCTCTCCGAACTGCAGGGCAGTCACTCAAGCATCGGATCAAGTTCTGCTGGAAGCGAGCGGCGTTCGTTGGTTCGAAACAGACGCCCCGTCCAGTCAGGCAATTCTGTGGCCGAAGCAATTAAGAATACTCGATCAGGGCGATGAGATTCTATTTGCTGACGTTTTCCACAACGCGAAAAACATTCGGAATATGACTAAATATGACGCTTAATCCCAAAAACCAACGTCCCCTGGGGAATCTGTTGTAGGTCCAGGGCGGGACAAATGGCGACTTTTGAGCCGGGACTTGAATCCGCGGGAAACCGGGCTTTTCAGCGGAGGATTTGCCATTTGCGGAGCGCTTCAACGGATTCAGCGTTACTGACAGACGTCCTTGTCCCAACTCGGAGTATTAAGGCACACTTTGGAGATTGATAGTCGCAAATTCTGTTCTACGATCGGTAACGGCGTCGGGTGTGTTCCTGCTTTATGTCAACTGATACTTCGGCGGCCAGAAAGGTTTGTCATGCTGTTTCCTCGACGAAAAAAAACTGAACACAGGTATACGTCGCGATTCGGGGTGAAAATTGAGAGTTGTGAAATCAGATCTCTGCTTTCTGCAACAACTCCTTTGGTTGACAGCGTGGAAGCTGTTTCAGCTGTCGAGGATGTTTCGGATTTGCCTCAGGAACAAGGCGATTCAGAAAGTCGGTCAGTCATTGAGCCAGTCGCGGAAGATGTCCCGACTTCGCTGACTGATGGGGAAGTGACGCAAGGTTCTGAAACGACCCTGGTGGGGAGCAGCGACTTCGACCAGTGGTACTCCAACAATCGTGATGCGATTCTTGCTGCATGGTCGAATGCGATCTCCGGGCTGGATCTGAATGACAGCACCGTGGATCAGACCGCCGCACTTTCGCAACTCTGGAATGAGACGCTCAGAAGTCTCTACGGGGCTGAGTTACCATGGGATAGTGAGACAGTCGTCGAGTCCGATGCTGTTGTGACAGAAGATACGGTGCGAGTTGATGAGACATTCGCAGATTCTGCTGTGGAAGAAGTC
>JAPLOA010000017.1 GCA_026400835.1 Planctomycetales bacterium
GCCCTGAACTGACACAGCACCTTTGATCTTCACAACATCAGCCGCCATCACCTTGCCGGCCACGACATGGTATGTCAGGATCGCCTGCAATTTCGCTTTGTTCTCTGGCTTCAGCAGTGACTCAACAGTCCCCTTTGGAAGCTTGGCGAATGCCTCATCGGTCGGAGCGAAAACTGTAAATGGTCCTTCACCTTTCAGAGTTTCAACAAGGCCTGCAGCCTTCACAGCCGCTACGAGGGTCTTGAATGAGCCCGCTCCAACGGCGGTATCTACGATATCCTGCTCTGCCGGATGGGCGACTGCGGTCGTCAGCACATGACCGCCAACCGAGCGACTGGTCGTCACGGTCCCCTTACACTTTGAACCAGCCTCTGCCGTTGCAGAAAGGACCATCAAACCCATTGCTAACGTGGTGATCAACTTCTTCATCTCAAACCTCAAACTATCTTTTGAACACTGACGCAAACGTTCATAACGTTCACCCGATGCCAGCATCCGGCATAAACGTTCATGTGTAACAGGTTCTTTTCGAAAAGACTGAAGATCGCGGAAACAAACCGCCTCCCGCTCAAATCACTCAAAAATCAGGGAGAAAACCTTGTTCGATACGCATTTAGTGCGGCCTGAGTCGCTCGATAGAACACCACAAACACCCCACTTACCCCAAACACAGAAAGCCTCGTGCCGTTCAGGGAGTGCATTCAAGGAAATCAGAATCGTGCAGAATTCCGTTCATTTTGACATATTGCGGACGATTTTGGCCCCACGATCGATGACCTCTGTGATTGCGAGAAGCTAAAGATCAAGGCCGCTAGGAACTTACCGTTAAGAAACACAGACCGTCACGGAATGCTAATTGAACGTCTTGAACGATTTGCGTTTCGGGTTGGGCGTTGAGGTGCCGAGTTCGTTTTGAGGAACTGAAAATGAGTAAAAGAAAATTGGCGAGGCTGGGGTACGTTGCTGCTGCGGGAGCATCTTTTGTTTTTTCAGTCTCGCTTTGGTTTACAGGCAGTAAACAAGAAGGGCTGTATGTCGGATTGTGGGTGCCGTCGATCCTGAGTTTCGGGACTCTAATTCTCGGGAGCGGTGGTCATGAGTAGTGACGTGATGATTTTCGCCGTGGGCTGCGCAGTGTTCGCGATTGCCCTCACATCGACGTTTATGACTCTGCTGGTGAGTGATAAGTCGGACGAGTGAGTGCTGGGGAGCTTCTGTGTGCCACTGTTGATAAGCAAACTCGTTATGCTGGATCCGTTGGTTGGATCTGGCGTCGGTTTTGAGGATCATGTTGATGACTACCGAACTGGCCCATTGGATCTTGAAATGGGTCTGTAGCAATCACCGCTGGCGATAGGAGTTGACTAGCGAATGGTTCACCTCTCCATCCATTTGATACTCGACTTTGGATTGCTGGATGGCTCGAGTCATTCCGCAATCCAACTCGTTTATGCCCGAGGCAACTCACGCGCCGGGAGGACCTCAGATGTTTGAAACGTGGATCGAGGGAGTTTGAAGATGTCTGGACTGATATTGCTGACTGGCGGTACGGGCTACGTTGGTGGTCGATTGTTGACAATGATGCAGCAGCGGAACAAGAACGTCCGCTGTCTCACACGTCGACCTGACGCACTGGAAGATCGACGTTCACCGACGACTGACATCGTGGCGGGAGATGTGCTTGATGCCGAATCGATTGTCAACGCTTTCAAAGGTGTTGATACAGCGTACTACCTCGTGCATTCGATGGGTGCTCATGGAAACTTCGAACAGCAAGACCTGATCGCTGCATCTAATTTTGCGAAGGCTGCGGCTGCGGCTGGAGTCCGCCGCATCATTTATCTCGGTGGACTTGGAAATCCGGACCATGAGCTGTCAAAGCATCTCCGCAGTCGACAGGAGACAGGTGATGCTTTGAGAGCACACCATCCTCAGGTGATCGAGTTTCGTGCTTCGATCGTAATCGGGTCAGGCAGCCTGTCCTTTGAGATGATTCGCGCT
>JAPLOA010000048.1 GCA_026400835.1 Planctomycetales bacterium
CATGAACCGAAAACATGACAGCCACCCCGGGTGGCTGGTCCTCTGGAAAGGATGGACTAAACTTCAGGCCATGATCGACGGAGCAAGAACCCAAGAAGCCACCCGGAAATGTGCCTAAACCTAAGGCTCACGCCACCGGCATTGGATTTGTCGACCCTCCGGGCCTGAAAATGCGCAACTTCATAAAGTGTCAGCGAGGGATCAAGGTTGCTATGCAAAATCCCTCACTGACGTTTCGGGTTGTGATTAAAGGCACGAAAATATCGGGAAGTTAATCTGAGACTGAGTCCCAATGATTTGCCAGAGAATTATTCCACCTCAAACTCATTCACCATCTGCAGAGGATCACCATCCTTTACCGAACCGTTGTATTTTTTCGCATCGCCTTTGACCTTGATTGTGATCTGATACCGAGTCGGATCGGGACCGCCGTGTTTTGCGTAGTGATGCACCAGAACACGATATCGCCCCGTCGGTGAACCATCCGCTGGCCAGAAGACATTCTCGACCGGCGTATTCGATTCTGCTCCTGCGGCATTCATGTCGACATCCAGTTCGCCACCACAGGACGATTCACGCTGATTAAAAAAGATCTTTTCGCCACCCGGTGTCTCAACATGCAAATCAAGATCATTGCCGTTGTTCCAGGCGAGTGAAATCTGCACATCCCCCGTCTGTGCTCCGGCACGACGCAGACGCTCCTCAAGGTCCGAGAAGCCATTGCCTCCACCTGCCCCGGCAGGCTCCAGATTCGCAGCCGGAGCGGGAAAGTCTGGCATCACAAAGAACTTTTTCCGATTCTCCGTCTGTGCGGTCATGGGAAGTCCGGCGTTCTGTGGCGGAGTCCCGGGGTTTGCAGGTGGAGCGGACGCTGTTCGCTCGGATTCCGCCGCATCAACAGGCTGAGCCACAGAGGCTGCATCACCGGCGGCGTTAACATTAGTCTGGGAACCACTGCCGGTTGCGGCCATGGCGAACTCGCCCTGACCATCCTGTCCCGAACTTCCATTTCCGCTGCCGCCGCCATCATTTCCGCCGTCGCCGGGCCGTGCAGAAATCATCAGAAGCAACAGCATGATGAGTGTCAGCACAGAAGTCATCTGAACGGCAATCGATGCCACCATCGGAACGAGAAACCGCGGACGCGACCTGGAGATCCCCGACGACTGTTTTGTCGCCGAACGATCGGTTGTCAGTGTCTTCGCGGTGATGTTCGGAGCGTTCACGTTGTTACTCCGCGCCGGCTTCGTAGACCATGATTCGCAGTTTATTCACGACGTTCCGGGTGCAGTATTCGGTACACTCGTCAAGAAATTCTTCCTCGCTCTTCTTCAGAAATGTCAGCCACAGTTGAATCAGAAGTGCCGCGACGAGCGCTTCCAGTGTCGTCTCAAAGGCTGTCGCCAGCCCCGCGGTCACGCCCTGCAGTGATTGTTTGATCGCATCCATTTCGCCAGCGCCCTGCAGTACACCGCCAAACTCAGCGATGGCCTGAGACAACCCGAGCACGGTTCCGATAAACCCCAGGACAGGAATCGCCCAAACAAAACTGTTCAGCACCGAGTAGCTGGTGTCCAAAGATGATTCATCGTGTCCACCCTGGGCGCGCAGGATGTCTTCCACATCACCGACACGCCCGAGATTACGAAGGTTGGAAAGAGCAATCTGAATACGATTAAACAGCACAAAATGGCGAGGATCGTCAACGGTGCGATGGATATTGTTCATGACCACGTCAACCGTGGTTGCCGCCAGAATGAAATTGGCTGCTGACGGGACGACTCGATATTCTTCCTGCAATGCCTTTCGCTGCAAAATCAGCTTACGCGATTTGATGAGTAGCGCAACGACTGCCCATGCCGACAGGAAAACGATCGCATAAGGGGTTGGTCCACGCTCCATAAACATCAGTGAGAATGTCAGTTTCGGAAACGCCATCAGGGGCAGATAAAACAGGACCGTCAGTAATAAAGCGACGATGGACGACCGCAGCATATTGACTCGCGTAAACCGCCCGCCGCCACCATAAAGTCGCTGCTCGATATCCATGCGATTCCAGCAAAGTGGCGGTAATGGATCTGACGTACTCATGAGGTTATCCGAAGGAAATGACACGAACCAACATTACGTCAAAGAGCTGACCAGTAAGACGAACGAATACATGACAGACAGGATTACGATCGTGTAACCGCAACTGAGTCCAATCACAATCAGATTGCGTTCTTTTAGTGATCCCGGCAGCAGTTCATACTTCCGAATGGACAGGTGCCCCAGGATCAACGCGGCCGTGCCCAGCACGCATGTGATGGGCAGCAAAATCAGCAGGCCAATGTTCTGCGATGGTGCAAACTTTGACGTTCGCAAAGTCAACACAACTAAAACCGTACACGTTAACAGAAGTACGAAGCCTGACGGTCCCGCAACCATGGCCCAGACCGTCTGAGGTGACATGGGGCGAGTGGTCATTGATGAGCCAGCAACCTGCAAGCTCAATCCTGAGCCTGTTCCATGATCCGCTGGTATCTGTCGGCCAGCTGTACGATCGGAAGGCGATTTTTCACCAGCGTGCGGAACGACGTCGTCTGCAGACTCAATGTCGCTCCGTGCGTCCGATTTTTCGGTCCCCGGCCTTCGCGCAGTGGGGAACAGATCGGGAAATTTGGTGGCCGCAGACCATGATTTCCTATCAGACGAAACTTCGTGAGCCCTGCTGAATCCTCCGCGCGCGGCGAGTTCATGCAGGTCGCTGCGGCTATACGGCCCGCGAACTGTCAGTCCCAGTCGAATGAAATACGAATCACTCAAATCCCGACCTATGCTCTCATCAAGGGAAGCTATGGTTCATAAAAATAGATCGGCAGCCCCTCCACCATAAACGCGGCCGTTTCTGTGACGGGCGGTATCCCGCGAGTTGTCCCGATCCTGTGAAACTGAGCAGTTTCGGTATTGCCCTTCGTGAACACAAACAACTCACCTTCCGGCAGAACATTGATTGAACGACTTGCCGCGCAGGTCCAGCCGGTGGTTTCTCGATGCAGCCAGCCCACCCACCGATAGCGTCCGCCGATCGACAACTTGCCGGCGGCATCTCGGGCCTTGATCACGTCCTCGGTGATTTCCCGGGGATCAGGAAACTTCAAGAGTAGTTCCGCAGCATCACGACGACGCATATTGGTCGCCGAATCTTTGGGATCAAACGGATTAATGGCCCCCAATTGCAGATCACTCATGCGTTTGAGTGTAATGGCGTGCTTCTCCTGAATTGCCGGGCTTCCAGCAGCCAGTGTTCGAAGAAGACCGTCCAGAAAAACGTAGCGAAAGATGGGATCCTGCCGCTGCTCTGTTGCGACTCGTTCCAGCAACTGAAGCAGCACACGCTCCCACGTCTGATCGTTGATGGTCAGCAACGCATCCTTCATTTCCTGCAGCAGGATCCACTCGGGACTTTTCCACTCATCACCAGGTTTGTTCAACTGGACATCGACGAGTGCCAGGTCGAAGCCCAGGGACGGATTCACGGGCTCACGCAGGCCAATAGCAACAGTCCAATCCGGCAGCGCCTTGAGAGTGACTCGTTTCCCCTGCCCGATCACGGTCGGCGTCTCACTGGTGTAGTATCTGGTACCATCTTTCGAGCGGACGACGAAGATTCCCTCCATCCTGGATCGGTCCATCATGTCCTGGATATTTGCGAGGATCGGCTCACCAGCGTCATCGATTCGAGCCCCCACAAACTCCAGATAATTGCGAATCTTCAGCAGTTCGTCTTTCTTCGGGAACGCTGGATTTGATGCCAGAAACGCGTCGGCTTCCGTGACATACTTCCGGGCTTCCAGCGGCGACAGAGTCGTGCAATCCATCGCATGAGTTGAAACGAATTGATTCTGCACATCGACCTGAAGCCACAGATCGGCATCAGATTGCAGCAAACTCTCAAATCGAATTGCCACTGGATCTCTTGGAAGCGCTTTCGCGAAGGCATCCAGGGCTGCTCGAAAATTGGGGACGGAGCCCACAGCGTCACTGATCAACGCAAACATCTGCTCGCGACGAGTTTGCTCGGACATACCCTGAATCCGCAGGTCGCAGCGAGCGGACAATTCTTTCGGCCCGGCAGCCCCCGAAAGTAGTTCCGGGCTGATATCTTTTCTGGCGGCCAGAGCTTCGAACCGATTCTTGAAGGCCACAAGGCTGGCGATGTCCATCACGCCGTTGTCCTCGTAGATCCTGAGTTCTTCCGCAGCCAGCTTCAGCAACATCGCGAAATCAGTGTCGATCTGAGCCTGTATTTCAAGCGGTCTGAAGAGACTCAACGTAAGACTCCGCTGATTCAACATCGCCTTGTTCCAGCAGAGAAGTTATCGCTGCCACGTGTTCGGAGACCCGGCTATTGAAGCTTCTGTGCTGCATGACGAAGAATGCCAGAGCAGCCACGCTGATGACTGAAACCACCGTCATCACAAGTCGACGAGAGTTCCGACGATGAGCCTCTGTGTCCAGCTCGTCGTAACGAGTTCGCAGACGGTTCAACAGTGGCTCAGGAACTCCGTCGCCATACATTTCGATGGAATGTTCGAGCAGTTCCAGAGCCTCACGTGGCTGACGCTGATCAAGAGCCTCACGAAGTGACGCAATCTGCTGTTCGTAATGAGCCTGAGCCTGCTCCTCTTTGTCGATGACCAACATCCAGTCAAAGGCGGCTCTGGTGTCGATCATCAGCGGGTCTTGTTCGGTTAACAGAGCCTTCGTCTGACAGGCATCCCATTGCTCACGAATTCGTCGGCCCGCCGCCACATCCTGAGCTGACCACACATTCTGCAATTCGGCCGCCAAAGACTGCATCCGCAATTGCGCGAGTCGAGCTTCTTCCTGTTTGAGCACTCGTGAGGCGTTGCGAAGCAGCGCGGTTTCCGGAGCCCTGAACCAATCCTTGCTGTTGAGTTCTGAATGCAGCAGAGTCAGCCGGCGGAGATCGCGAGTCTCTGTCGCTTCGGCCAGCTCTTTCCGAATCCCTTTGACTCGCTCCAGTTCAAAGAGTTCCACTTGCTTCGCGGATGCTTCTTTCGCATTCGCCTCTTCCATTTTGTGGATTCGCCGCATCACGCCCAGACGAACTCGCAGCGGGCTGTTGGCCAGCGCGTGTCTTCGATTCAGACGATATAAAGGCTCCAGCCTGCGAGCCGGCGCGTAGCAACTGTTGAGTTGTCGAGTGGCATACTGATCGATGGCAGGCGGAGTCGGGAATCCGAACTGAGTCAGATAGTCGACCCAAACGGGCTGCTCTGGAAAGTCCAGAATTGAAACAGTCTCCAGAAGGCCCGCTTCGTCCGCTCGCATAATGGCTTCGGACTTCAGGCCACGCTCAACCAGCTCCAGGCAAGTCCTGAGCAGCCCATTGACCTGCTGAATCGTCGTCGTGTATCGCTGAGCGAGGCGTTTCAGTTCCGATGCCGCGGGATCACCACGCAGCTCCAGCATGTCGCGGATGTCAGCAATGATTTCCTGAACTTCGTCTTTGCGAATTGAGGCCATCAGCGATTCTCCTCGACTGCAGCAGGCTCGGTGACTGCAGCAGGCTCGGGAACTGCTGCAGGCTCGGGAACTGCTGCAGGCCGGTTGACAGAAGCAGGCTCGGTGACTGTTGCTGCGATCACAATATCTCGTCCGTCCCCGGCAAATGGACGGTACAAGCGATATTGAATCCGGCCTTGATTTCCGATGTCTTCACAGAGCGATTTTACTTTCTCTACGGTGATAGCTGCCACATTCAGCTCTTCCTGTGCTGTCTGCAGTTCCGTTTCTGCGTCCTCTTTGTCAGTGATTTGAGCGTCGACTTGCTGGAGAGCAGCTCGCTGAGCGTTGCCCGCTCCATTGGAAATCTGTTGCACGAGGCCCGCCCGCCTGTCGTTCAGAGCTGTCAGAATCTGCTGAACGCTGTCGAGGTCCTTTTCGACCTTCGAAGCCGATGATTTCAAACTGTCCGATGTCTTCTTCAGTTGATCTTCAGTCAACTTTTCTTCTTCGTAGTGGACTTCTGTCTTTTTTCTTCGTGTTGATACGACAGGAGCGTTGAAGAGATACTCACCGCGCAGAGCGTAGCGTCCTTCTTTCCTGTCCAGCGAGAGCTTCAGAGTTATCAAATCGTTGTTCGATTCATCGTCCGGGAATGTAACCGTAATGGTTTCGTTAAATGTGAGTTTCTCCCCGCTGACCTTGTGCTCCGGCCAGTTCTCAAGCGTCAAATCCAGCTCCAGAATTTCGAACGGTGGCAGCCGGATGCCCGAAGGAACAAATTCATCCATCAGCTGTTCAGACTTCGCAAATCGCACCTTCGCCGCGCCGGATCGAGCAACAGACCACAGATCACAGATTTCAGAATCCGGGCCGACAGAGATCTTCAGACGGCAGAACGGCAGTTTGCCTTTATCCATATTTCTGAACCAACGAAAACTGAGTTGTTGCTCCTTCAAAATGAACTCACCAATCTCCTGGTTACGGGCGAGCCCGCTTGTGGATTCCTGGGAGACCTTCCAGAGGAACGATTTTGCATCCACTGGAAACGGTTTCAGAGTCAACGTCATCTGCTCGGGAACAGTGAACTCGCCGCCGATCAGTTGCAGTGTGACTGTTGCGGGATCCTGCGCAAAGATTTTGCAGAGATCGATTTCGTCGGACAACCCTTCACCGGCAAGCGGAAGTTTTCGGCTCTTCTGTCGGACATCATCAAGAGCCCGCACATTCGTGACCGGAGGTGACGTTGAAGAAGAAGTTGTAGACCCCGTCGCCGCATCAAGTGGCGGTGCGGGGGAACTGTTTGCGGTCATTTCGGCCGCATGGCCAGCATCCGGAGTCGTGGATGCTGTGCTTGCATTGCTCGCAGCCGCTGAGTTCTCTGTCGAATTCTCTGCAGTCGGTTCTGTTGAAGTGATCGGATTGCTCGCGTTACTGGAGTTGTCCGGAGATGTCGAAGCACTGGATGCATCGGATGCATCAGTTGAAGTCTCGTTGGACGCGGTCGGAAAACTTCCCGGCGATGATGAAAGTGAAATCGCTGCCGTGACCGCCATCACCAGCCCCG
The DNA here is from genome assembly GCA_026400835.1 of Planctomycetales bacterium. GTDB lineage: Bacteria > Planctomycetota > Planctomycetia > Planctomycetales > Planctomycetaceae > SXXK01. Next base: position 7,079 of record JAPLOA010000048.1, read on the forward strand.
CGCAGAAAAGCTGCACCAGAATTCCCACGCTCACGGGCGTGAAAAACTGCCTGCCTTCAGACGGAAAGCTTTCGATTTGTGAGTTTGGATTGGTCATTGGAACAACTAGTTCTATGAAAATCGCCCTTGTTTGAACCGAAGTCAAAGGCGCGGCATATTTCCTGACATTTCAAATTTTTCAGGACCGGAAGACCGACAAATCCATGGCCGATGGCGTGACGGCGTGTTGATTCAACCTTGTCTTGGTCGTGTTCGTTTAACGGCGAGCCGTAGGCGTGGGTGAAATGCAGCAACGCCTTCGCCTTGCCGTTAAACGACTGGATCAACACGCCGGTGAGCCACCGGTTAGCAAAAGTAAAGGGCCTTGTACTTATTACTTCCTTAATCCGGTAGCTCACGCCCCCGGCTGACGATGTGCCGGGCTTCCAGCACTCACCAATAGCGCGACGTCAAAAGGCGTTTCCCGAAATATCCTCCCCCCTGCGCCGCATGGACCAACAACTTAACAAACACCTACGAGGCTCTATCTGAGAATTCATTCCTTCTGAGTCACATCAGGGCCATCCGTCACCAACAGTTCGATTCCTCCTGGTTCCGCGTCCGGGACCTTAAGTCTTAACGAACATTTGAGTTGACCGTGTTCTGCAATATCCGCCATCAGCTTTTGCAGGTCGGCAGAATGTGTTTTGACTTCTTTGAGCAGATTACCGTTCTCGTTGACAACGGTCCGAAACGCATTGACAGCGGCGTCGACGCTCTTCTGTTTCTCAACATTGCGGGTTGATCTTCCTGACTCAACGGCGATCTCCTGCTCCCTCAATTCTTCACGCATCTGATTCACTCTATTCTCGTACGCTTTTATATCTTCGTCCACCTTGTCGAAAAGACCGGGTTTCCATTCGAAGCTTCCCAGCGAGACATCACCGCTTTGCTTGTCAATGACCGGAATATCGACAACGGCTTTGATCCTGACCTGAACATCCTGCTCCGTCTCGTCAAAATAAACGGTCATGGTCGCTGTACGAGCATACTTGCCTGTTGTGGGCGGCCTCACAAGAAAGCTTAATGACTGACCGACCGCTCGAAAGTTTGTCCCTGGAGGAATGACTGTTTCGGGGAGATTAACATAGTCACAGTGCAGCTCCAGAGCGGCAGTGTCGGTGATGAGCGAGCGGCTTACCAAACGCACTGAACGCTCAGCCCTGGAAAGATCAAAATGAATCGGGCTTATATGTTCAACTTCCCTTAGAACGCATTTTTCGGTCTCTGGTTTCTGATCCGGATCACCAGCTTGAATTTCCAGAAGGCAGTTAATCATCTCATGGCTTTTGTTCGACCTATCCCAGCTAAAAGACAATTCGAATTTCTGATTCAGATGAAACGTCCCGACGATATCCTTCTTTCCGTCAAGTCCACCACCGGCCGTGGGCTGTCTAATTACCTCCCACCTGCGAGATGGCTGGTTAGCTGGCGGTAGAGGAACGATGGCATAGTCGTATCCGGATTTCAGCACCGACTGACCTCCGATGATCCGCTTGAGTGAAACATGGTCGAGCGAATTCACATGAATCTTTGCCAGTCGAATCGGGCCATCGTTACTGGCCTGAAGTCCGGACGACGGCAATCGCAACTCCAGTTTTCTTCCTTTGTCTCGTATTTCCTGTAACGGTGACAACTGAGGGCTTTTCGGCGAAGAAATTTCGGCAGACGGAGAAACTGATACGGAATTTCTTTCAGGATCCGGCGTTACCATCTCCGCGGGCGTTTGTTCCTTCGGAGTGACCTGAACAACGGCGTTCTCTGCTCGCCGTCGCAACTCTTCCGCCGCACGTTCTTCTTCTGCTTCGCGCCGTCGAGCTTCTCGCTGTTCTTTGTCCAGACGACGTCGCTCTGCCTTCTGTTTGGCAGACGAAATCACTTGAGCAGCTTTATCAACCGGCTTCGGCTGCTGCATCGCTGAAAAAATGGCCAGCACCACCGAAATTCCCAGCACACCGATCAGCAACAGACTGCTCGGGCGCAGCAGCAGTGGAGTAGGCTTCTTTTGCGACGAAGCCCCTGCTTTGCGAGTGCCCGTTTTTCCAGTTGGCAAGTTCCACGCTGGTGGAGACTTGGCAGAAACGGCATTGTCCTGTCCCGAGTAAGCTTCAACGTCTGCCTTGGGAACGGCATAAATATCCGCATGGAGAGTGGCCTCTGCATCACGTTCAGAGGTCATCGGACCAAACGGAGTTCGTTCAAGTTCTCGCTTCCCGCGGCGAGCAATCAGAACAGCCTCCGCTTCCTGATTCCACGGACGGCCTCCAGTCTGCGCGAAGACCGTCAGCTCATTTTTAGGAGGAGGCACCTTCTTCTCCAGAATCGCGGGCAAATCAATCGTTCTCGATCGTGGATCGAGTCGTGCTTTTTTCGCGAGATCTGTGCCATCCAGAACGAACTGCCACTGACAAGAGATACTAACGGGCAGGTTACCGGTAAAGAATGTGCTGTAAGAAACGTCCCAACGGGACTCCGGCGGCAGCAGGGATAACGCTTCGTTCACAAGACGCAATGTCCAGTGTTCTGAACGAGTTCCCACATCACGCGGCAAAATAATCTGCAGCGGCGTTTGGCTGTCGGCTGCATACGACGCCAGAATTGCGGCCCAGCCAGCATCTCCGGTGGCCTCTTTCCACGCTTCACAAACTCCCGTTCTGGCCTGAGCCGCCATCGGAAGTGTGAGCTGTCGATCGTCTGGTAAAACGGACGGTTCGCTGTCGCTGGACCACGCCGTGACCCAGGGAATCTGCAAAGACTCCGACGCTGGCCCTTCTGATAACTCCAGCGCAAGTGCAGCACTGTCAGTGGTCAGCAGATGAGCCAGTTTGTTCGATCGATTCGTATGATCCAGCGGTGCGTTACTGATTCGGGACAGGATGTGAAAGCGTTGCCCGCCCAGCCGTGCCACATAATGGGCATAGCTGACCGGGTTCCAGCTCGCCTCCGAGCCGTACGCATCAAAGGCATGAGCGTAGCCGGTCAGTCGTTCCAGCAATTGCGCGAGATTTCCCGGCATGCCGCGAGTACTACGCACGGTACAGAATCCGGTGCTTCCGGACCGCAATCCTCGCCGCGCGGAAGTGAATACAATCTCCTGCATCATGAGACGGGCTCCCGGATGGGGGCTGGGGGCTTCGCGGCGTTCTCAGCGGGAATAAACGCATCATCGCCCGATCGCAGGCCCGCATGATGCAAAGCGTAAAGCACCGGAAGTTCAACCCAGCGAGGAAAAATCTGGCTGGGATCAAACCGCAGATCGACTCGACCATTCGCATCGGCCCCGGCCACGATCGGACTACGCCCGGTCGCCGTTACGGGGATAAAGATCACCTCTTTAGCAAAGCCACGGGCGGCCGTCACAATGGACGCACCGTATTCCATCAGCAGCTCTTCAACATTCTTTGAAACTTCCCGTAGTACTTCCAGTTGAAGCGTCGCTTCACCAGTGGACGACACCTGAATGGCTTCATCAAGCCGTTTTGGAGACTTCTTCAGCAACGGCCGCCATGCATCAAACTTGTGGACGATCACGATCAGGGGGCGATCGAATTTATCAGTGGCCGACATTCCGGTCAGTTGTCGCACCCTTGACGCCGCTTCCGAAAGCACGTCAGCCTGCGGATACGAATTGATCACGGTTTCCAGTTGAGGATCCAGGCTGGCATCATTGCAGGATCGAGACGCTCGCCGAAACGCGGACTCCTGCGTTGGATCATAAATGAACAGCAGAGCCTCCGACCTGGCCATGTGGTCAATTACCGGAGTCTGGGAAGTAACTGCACCCGGCAGAAAGTGTTCGCCCGCATTATCGTACAGACAGATCATGCGAGAGACCTGGCGGCGTTGCGCATACAGCGGATGTGATTCATCGGGCTGGACGGAATACAAATAGGGACGCGACAACAGCAGGTCCTGACCACCCACGTGAGATTCAATGTACCATTTGCCAGTGCGGTCGGTTTTTTCCAGCTTGACGAGTTTCTCGTGGTCTTCGTAATCAAACAACGTTTTGACATATTCTGTCATCAGTTGATTGGCCCGCGGTGCTGCGTTTTCGAATCGGAGGCGGAATTGCTTGCTGAGAATCGCTCCCACAGAATGAATCATCGTGGCCAGATAGAACGACTTTCCGGACGACGGGGCTCCCAGAATCGACAGAAACAAAGGCTCCATTTCCAACAGGCCGCGATTAACCACCGCATGGCAGCGAGGACAAGCCAGTTCATGGCACGGCTCATTTTTCTCGTCGAGTGCTCGTCCGTCGACGGTGAACAGCGTTGGCAGGAATCTGCGATACTCCGCATCGCCCGCACGCGAATCGCCCAGCAGGCTGCTGTGAGTCGCTACCCAGAGAATGTCCTCCGGCGGGAACTTGAACCAGCAGGTGGGGCAAGTGACCAGCGGCAGCAACGAAATAGACCGGTCGGCGGATGACATGTTTATCGAGCTACCTGTCGCAGCAGAGTCTTCTCGTTTTCAACGAACTGTGACTAACAATGAGTAGCTTACGCCCGCACCCGGGCCACGGTCTACCATCGGCCGAGGGTGCAGTCTCGGATTTCGGTAGCTCGCAACGAAGTGCAATTCCGGGAGGGCGAGGCTCCTGCCGAGCCGCGCGTTTCCGCAGTTCAGTGGCTCGGCAGGAGCCTCGCCCTCCCAAGTTAACAATCATCCGCGACTACACCCATCGGCCGATCATTTACCCATCGGGGGTGTAGTCGCGGCTTGCCGCGACCTCTGTGCATGTGAACCGTCAGTATCGGCTTGCCGTCTCATTGGCACGTCGCACAATCTTCGCCTGCGGCGACTACACCTGATGGCGTGCCTGATGCTGTGTGACCGCTGCGACAGAATTTGGCGTTGTTCGGTTACGGAGTGTCATGATGTGGGACAATCATTGCTCCTTTCTTTCCCGCCACAAATAAGCCGATGATTTTTCCATCCTGCAGCGAAATCACCGGGGCTCCGTTCCACGACGAAAGATCTTCGCCTTCCATATTGACCATCCAGTCTGTTCCATCAAGCTTGAGCTGGTTCAGGCTGATGCTCTGAATCACAGTCGAGGCATCGTCGTCAGTTTTTACACTGCGGCACAGGCAACATTCTTCGGGTTCCTTCGGTGTTCGAAAACTGGCGTAGTTCACCGTTGGCAGTTCCGTGGTTTTGTCGGCAAACGGAAACATCACGGAGCCGGATTGCTTGTTTGTGTCATTCGTTTCACCGTTGCTGAGTGGCAAAGCCGGTGGCACCATCACGATTGTCTGGCTGACTGTGCTTTGTGGCGAACTGATAACGTATTCCAGTCCGCCTTTTTCGGAAGCATCGGTCGATTCTGCCATCGCTTCGGGCAATGCGTCTGTCGCGGTCAGGATGTAAGTCTGATCGTCTCGCTTAATCAGCACTCCGTTGACGGTGAATTTCTGAGTTCGTGAAATTCCGAGCAGGCTGGTTCGACGAGATCCCTGGATGATCAGTGTCGGAGGCAGATCAAAATCGATCAACGGCAGCGAAGACGCGGTGCTGAGCCATGCGGCTTCTGGTTTATCATGCAACTGAAACATTTGCCCGGTCGTGACCGGCGTCTTTTCTTTGCCGACTGCGAGCGTGGCAAATGAAACGCCCCCTCGAACAATCGTGCTCAGCGAATCCGCATTCAGACGAACACCGCTCAGCCCCACGTCGATCCCAAGACCACTCGTGACCCAGAATTTCGACGACGTACGCAACAGACGCATATACTCAGAATTAATCCGCGCGTGGATGTCGACAAACCTCGCATCCGGGGACAGATTGATGGAAAGAATCTGTCCGACATCAACTCCGCGCCATGTCACCGGAGCACCGACTGTGACGCCATGCTTTGAGTCACTGCGGAGAACAACATCAATTCCTTCGCCACTACTCTCATCCGGCGGTGCCGCGCCGAGCCCTTCAAAGCGACTCTGCTGCGGTGCATCGGGATCGCCGGGACTCACGCCGATGTATTTTGCTCCCACAGCGGTGTCCAGTCCGCTGACTCCAGCCAGACTCAGCTGAGGCCGCACGATCCAGAACCTCGCTCCTTCACGAGCCAACCCTGCTGCGCCGGGAGTAAGAGTTACGGTCGCGGTGATCTGAGACAGATCGTCACTCAATGCCACACTCTCGACGATCCCCGCTTCGATTCCTCGATGACGAACAGCATCACCGGCCTTTAAACCATGTCCATCCGGAAAACGAATTGTGATCGACGGACCCACGGACGGAATCGACGTCCATGTCAGCCAGAAAGCCAACAGGAAGCACGCAACGGTCACCCACCACAACTTTGAACGCAGGAACAATGCCGACGTCACCGCGCGGACTTCGCGAATATCAGCCACTGGAAACGAACTATTCGCCTCATGAGATATCTGCGGAGACGGTGGCTGCTGATTGTGGTTCGAAGTTTGTGCGTCCACGATATTCCTCGGTGCACTCTTCTCTGAAGCAGCAGAATTTGAGGGAGATGACTCAGAAGCAGCATGAGGTGTCATTCACTGTCCTCCCAGATCGCGTGAGGATCAAAGGATATGGAGGCGACCATGCTCATCGCAACACACAGCACAAAAGCAATAACAGCCGGTCCAAAATTAAACTGCACGATGTTTCCCAGTTTGACCAGCATGACGAGAAACGCCAGCAGCATGACATCCATCATGCTCCAGCGTCCCATGTGTTCCATCAGTTTGAGAGATGCGGCTTTGTGTCGTCTGTGCAGAAACTCCAGCAGGCTCAGTTCCAGCAACAGGACAATTTTCGTCAGAGGAAATATGACAGAGAACAGCAGAACAACTCCGCCCACCAGCCAGTTGCCCTGCTTCAGCAAATCAATCGCTCCGCCCAGAATGCTGGATTGTTGCCGCATCCCCATCTTTTCGATTTCCAGAATGGGACACAGGACCGCCGGCCAGAACAAGACCAGTGCCGCCACTGTTGCCGCAGCAGTTCGGCTGGAGGTCGTCCGTCGACACCCCGGCGGCGCAAAGGCAGTGCCGCAACGAGTACAAACCGCGCGTTGCTGCACCTGGAGAGTCGGGATTTCGTGGATCAGGCCACAGCAACGACAGGAGAGAAGCTTGTTCATGCTGCTGATGCTCCGGAAGTTTCGAGTCTGAAACGGATTGCGATTCTGAATGATGACTGTGAGCGCATCCGCAGGTCCTCTTCTTCCTGATCACTTACCATCTCCTCTAGCCGTCGCGATGTTCGCAGATTCTCCACAGATGTTGAATCAAATCGGCGGGGTGCCTGAGAAAGAATTCAAAGAGGGCCTGATTGCTATCTCATCGCGGCTTTGTTTCCCATGTCCAACGCCGATCGCTTTGAATTTCCGGCTGTGAATTTGAATTCTGCGACGGGATTTGAATACTACCGTTTGTCCGCACCCTGTTCCCGGCTGACAGCCTGGAGTCACTCATCGGAGGCCGGTCAGAGACCGTTTTCCGGAAGCGCCGCCCGACCTGGCTACACTCTGGTTCGGTTCAGTTGTGCTTCGAATCAGGTGGTCTCAAATTCGAATTTCTACAGCGACAGAGAATCCCGCATGCCAGTGAATCCCAAAACGGTGAAAGGTCGTCGAGATCTGACTTTCGAAACTTTTCACGATGTGGTCACCGACGTCGAACAGTTGGTGGCTTCTCGTAACTGTCGAATGCTTGGCAACTGGTCGCTGCCAGTCCTGATCAATCATCTGACTATGACGATGCATTCGTCGATCGATGGATTTTCCGCCAAAGCCCCGTTTCTGATTCGTTTGATTGGGCCGTTGATCAAGCGGAGCGTTGTCTACGGAAAGAAACTAAGCCCGGGGATTAAACTGCCGGCGAATGCTGTCCAGGCTGCGTTCCCTTCCGGTAATTCAGCACACGAAGCACTGGCTGATCTGAAGGCCGCGTTCTCCCGAGCACTCACAGAACGCATGGAGGCTGATCATCCGGCTTTTGGAAGGATGACTCATGAAGAATGGCTTTTGATGCAGTTGCGCCATGCCGAAATGCATCTGAGCTTCGCCATACCCGATTAGCATATCTACAGGACACTGAGAAACGAAACTGAGCAACGAGCAATGTTCGAATGGCAGTTCGACTAAGACATCGTGCCGCCTTTTCCGCAGCTGGACGGAACATTAGACTGCTGCAGCAAGTACCTCTTTTACTGGTTTCCAAATTCAATAAGGATCAAGAACGGCTCATGTCCGAGAAGCGATTGTCCCACGTCGTGTTTTTTACTCTGAAGGATTCTTCAGACGCAGCCATTCAGACATTATTGGACGCCTGCCATAAATATCTGAAGGACCACCCAGGGGTTGTCTACTTTGGTGCTGGTACGCTGGCCAAAGAGTATGCTCGCCCGGTCAATGATCATGCCTTTCATGTGTGCCTGAACGTTGTCTTTGATTCCCGCGCGTCGCATGATGTGTATCAGACGGCTCCGGATCATTTGAAGTTTATCGCGGATCACAAAGAGAGCTGGGAAAAAGTTCGCGTCTTTGATGCGGACGTGACATGAGTCGACCGGCCACAGCGAATTGCCGCGAAACGTCATGGCGTGAATGGCTGGTTGCTTTGGTGATCGGCTGCGGTCTTTCGCTGTACGTCTGGAGAGGATTTCTTGCGGGGGGCGGACTCGTCGGCGGCGACACGTACCCCTACTTTCTTCCTCAGAAGCAAGTACTGGCCGAATCGTTTGCTCGCGGGGAAATTCCGCTTTGGCATCACCGCACTTCGCTGGGATACCCGCTGCTGGCAGAAAGCCAGGCCGGGGTGTTTTATCCGACGAATCAGATTCTCTATCGTCTCCTGGATATTCATTCGGCTTACCACGCCAGCATCCTGGTGCACTATGCGGTTGCGTTTGTCTTTGCCTGGCGATTCTGTCGAAGTCAACTATTGAGTGCACCGTCGGCTTTGTTGGCCGCGATGGTTTTTGTGTATGGCTGGTTTCCCGTTCGAGTTTCCCTCGAATGGAGCATTATCGGTGGTGTCTGGTTTCCGTTCTGCCTGTGGATGACTGAGCGATTTCTGCAGAAGCCGAATCGTCAGCGACTGGCGTGCCTTTCGCTGAGTCTTGCCACACACCTGCTCGCAGGCCACTTTACCCTGGCGTTTATTACTCAGCTGACTTGTCTGGGTTACGCGTTGCTTACGCGGCCTCGGCATAGCGTTGCTTACGCGGCAACTGGATTGGGTACTGAGTCGCCTCCAGCGGAATTCGTTCCGACGATGATTCTGAATCGATGGCGTGCTGCGGCTGGTGTGGCTGCTGCAATCGCGATGGCAGTTGCTCTCGCTGCCGTGCAACTTCTGCCAACGTATGAGCTGCGACAGCTAAGCCAGCGGGCTGGAAATCATGCGGTGTTCAACCCGTCCGATGGTCACATGCCACCCATGTATCTGACTCAGCTTGTCGCGTCCTGGTGGTACTGGCATACGCCGGAAATGGCAGCGTCCCGCGAAAGTCTCAAGCACCCATTTCTGCTCAGCACTGGCGATACAAACCCCGTCGAAGCCCATTTGTATGTGGGGCTGATTCCTTTATTGCTGATGACGTCTTTGCTGAGTCCTGCTGTGAGGCGTTTTGTGCGAACGACGAACTGGAAGACGTGGGGAATTCTGGCCGTGGCCGGAATTCTGTATGCGTTCGGCTGGTTCGTGCCGATCTTTCGACACCTGCCCGGTTTTGGATTTTTCATCGGGCCGGGACGTTACACAATCATCACGACATTGGGCTTTGCGATCATCGCCGGACTAGGGCTCGACGGGCTTTTGCGTCGACGTAGTTCAACAGTCAGGATCACGCTCACCGCGTTGATTGCCGTGTTCACGTTGCCTGATCTGTTGAAGTCAGCCGAGTACCCCGTCTGTGATGCTCAGGTCGTTGAGTACCCGCCGTTGAAAGGTCTTGCTGACAGTTGGCTGGCAAAAATACTGCAGGAGGATGATGCTAAATCGCCCGTGAGACTTCTGTCAGGCGGGCCGAATATCGGCAACTTGTTTGGTGTCAGCAGTGTGCCTCAGTACCTTGGGTTGGGACCGGCGGAGTACTTTTCGAAGGAACTCGCTGTTGATACCCAACCGAAGTCTGCGGACTCTGTCTTCCCGGGCCACGAACAATTGCAGCGATTGAAGTCACTTGCGGTGACTCATGTCCTGACCACAGAACCGGTGCAGAATCTTTCGGAAGAGTGTGAGTTGCTTGGCTCCGGCCCCGATGCATTTCTCAATCGCGTTTGGGGGCGAGGAACGGCTGACTGCTTTTTGTATCGATTGAAGAACGCGGGCGGACGCGTGGCTGTCGAACCAGCCGCCGCATTAACTCAGTTGCGTTATCTGCGTCGTAACTCCGGCGATATCGAGTTTGAGGTCGATCTCCGTGAGGCTGCGGAAGTGCATTTGGTTGAGCTGATGTTTCCCGGCTGGAACGTCACAGTCGACGGGATTCATGTCGAGGCATCTCAATTGTCCGGAATCAGCCGTCGTGTGATGGTTCCCGCTGGCAAGCACGTGATCCGCTGGCAGTATCGACCGCAGTCGTTTCAATGGGGGGGGATCGTCAGCCTGCTGTCAGTGGCAGTTCTGGCGATCTGCTGTATACGACGTCGAGATAACAACAGTCGCTGCTGATCGCTCTGAATCACACCGGGTGCTCTGTCAAGGTGTGGTTGATGTAGGCCGGACCGAGCGAAGCGAGTTCCGGCTTGTGCACGTGGCGGTGAATTGCCGGAACTCGCTGGCGCTCGGTCCGGGGTGTAGTCGCGGATGATTGTTAACCTGGGAGGGCGAGGCTCCTGCCGAGCCACTGCACTGCGGAAACGCACGGCTCGGCAGGAGCCTCACCCTCCCGGAATTGCACTTCGTTGCGAGCTACCAAAATCCGCGACTGCCCCCCTCGGTCCGGCCTACGAAGCTGTAAAGTATTCAGGTAACGATTGCTGCGTTAAGATTCAAGCTTCGAACAGGATTGGCATTCTTGCCTAAGAAAACGCAGTCGGACAAGAATGTCCAACCTACATTTCAGGGTTGGGCAATGCACTAATACTCACGCCGCTGGCGGGAGCTGGGGATCTGCATCTGCTTGCGGTATTTGGTGATCGTGCGGCGGGCCAGAGTGATTCCCTGGGCTGCCAAAGAATCGACAAGAGCGTCGTCGCTCAGAGGATCCTTCTTGTCTTCTTTGTCGATCAGTTCCTGCAGCTTGATGCGGATTGTGTCCCACGCCACATCTTCGCCTGTGGACGACTGTGTTCCCCCGCCAAAGAAACGCTTCAGTGGAAATAATCCGCGAGCCGTCTGGATCCATTTTTCGTCAACGGCTCGCGACACAGTTGTTACGTGGACCCCGACGCGATCGGCAATCTGCTGCATCTTCAGCGGCTGAATGAACTCCGGACCTTTGTCCAGAAACTCGTGCTGGTGATCAATGATCTCCTGAGCCACCTTGCGAAGAGTATTGTAGCGCTGTTCGATCGATTCGATGAGCCATCGAGCTGATTCAATCTTGCGACGAATCCAGTCCCTGGTTTCCGGCGTTGGGTTCTCTTTCAGCATCCTGGCATAACGTGGACTGATGCGGAGTTCAGGAACGTATTCGTCGAGCAGTCGTACGACATAACGACCGGTATCATCCTGCTCCAAAGCCAGATCCGGGGTCACTCGCTGAACCGGACGCTGTTCAAAGCCACGCCCTGGATACGGATTCAGAGTCTGCATCTGTTCGATGCCGACCTTGATCAGGTCCAAAGAATACCCGGTGGCTTTCTGAATCAGAGGCAAGCGGTTGAACGCCACGTCTTCCAGGTGATCGCGAATCAGTGTTTCCACAACCTCATGAAACGGCAGGTGCTCATCGACCTGCAACAACAGCATTTCGCGATGATCTCTCGCGCCGACGCCGGGTGGATCCAGATGCTGAATCATCTTCAGCACGTCGTCCGCCTGTTCGTTGGTCAACTGGTGCTCGTACAGGCGATTAAACTGCTGAGCAATCTCGGGCAACATGCTCTGCATACGGCCGTTATGATCGAGGTGCTGAATCAGATATTCGCCAAACTGCCGCTGCACAGGATCGATGCTGAAAAACGAAAACTGTTCCAGCAGATATTCGTGCAGTGACTGCGGACGAGCTGTCATGTTCGACATGACGTCGTGCTGGCGGTCCATGTCGTCGCTGATCTGATTCGACGAACGCTGTAGGCCGCCGAAGCCAACGTTGTCTTCGGGCCACTCCGAAGAGATCTCCAGTAATCGCTCGAAATCAGACTCGTTGTTCTTTTCGTTCCCAGCAACCAGTTCGCGGTTTTCGACATCCTTCCGCAACTCTCTGGCTTCACGGTCGTCAACCGGCGCTGAAAAATCAGCCGCATCAGGTTCGGCAACCGGAGTATCCCGTTCCTTCTCGACTCGTTCGAGCGTGACGTTCTCAACCAGCTCCTGCTCGATACGTTCGTTCAGTGCCATCATGTTCAGCTGCAGAATCTCCATTGACTGGATCATCCGCGGAGCCAGCTTCATCTGCTGGCTCATCTTCATCTGCTGGGAAATATTCAGATGCATGATTTGGACCGAAACACACCAAAATTACAATTTGTGGGAGCTGACCTGCTGAAATCTACTCTATTACGTCCGTCTAAGTCGACGGGATTGCCCGCCATGCCTCACATTGTCGAAGCTGATACCAGAAAAATCGCTACACGCGACAGTGGTTGTACACCAGTCAGAACTGTTGACGGCCTCTCAAAGCGTCCGCCAGCATCTCACGATTCGCAAATTCCAGCACACTTCCCGAAGCAATTCCACGAGCCAGTCTGGTAATTCGGACTTTGTCATTCTGCAAAAGATTGGTGATATACAGAGCAGTCCCGTCTCCTTCCAGAGTTGGATTTGTCGCCATCACCAGTTCCGTGATCCCTTGTTTCCGAATGCGATGAACCAGTTGGTGAATCGTCAGATCCTCGGGGCCCACGCCTTCCAATGGGGCAATTCGTCCTCCCAACACGTGATAAAGCCCGGAAAATGCTCCTGACGATTCCAACGCCACGACATCTTTGGGCTGTTCCACGACACAGACCACGTGTTGATCTCGGCGTGGATCACGACAGATACGGCACAGCGTGTCCTCGGTCAGATTGAAGCACATGCTGCAGCGTTTGACGCTGGTCTTCACATTGCGAATAGCATCCGCCAGTGCATTCGCTTCAGCCAAGGTACACGACAGAATGTGATTAGCCAGCCGTTCAGCCGACTTACGGCCGATTCCGGGCAAATGTCCAAATTCTTCGATCAGCGTTGCCACGGCCTTGCCGTAGGGATGCTCCTGTGTCTCCATCTTCATCCTGTTACTTTCCAGCGACATCCTTTATTTCCATTGCGACTCTACGCCGTTTGGCGCGATCGCGTAGCCCTGTTGAGAGGCATGGCGCTAGCAGGTTGTTGATTTAGTCGCGTATTGAGCGTTTTCGTTTAACGGCGAGCCGCAGGCGTAGGCGAAATCGGGCGACGACGCCTGCGGCTTGCCGTTAAACGATGAAATCAACAGTCCGTTATTGCCATACTGCCCACAGAGTAAGCCTTGAGTCCACGCCGATGTAGTTTAGGCGTTGGGCGTCGTGACAACCAGCGGGCGATCAAAACGATTTCGAAGGATAAGCGCTGATCACTTCGTTTTCATTTTCCAGAACAATCCTCACAAAACGACAATCCGGATGGCCTTGACGTTCTCCCTCGCCGCCGCCAACCTGACCAATTCGTCGGCGAAGATTCACCGTGAAGATGCGACGGCCATTCTGCTTTTCGCTGCGAACGTCTGATCCGCCTTTTTTTGCCTTCATGAACGCTTCATCGATCACAGCGAGAATGTCATCGCGATCGCCATCGAAAACGCCATGAACCGGCTTCGACGGGTTATCTTTCGCGTGCTGCATGACATGTTTGAGTCGATGGCCTTCTGCTCCGCCCGGAACGTACAATAACCCAGCCGTCGATTCGAAAACGTTGTCATCGACCTCTTTCAATTTTCCTAAATCAGAAGACTTCTCTTTGCCCTGATCTTCGGGAGGAGGATTGTTCTTTTCCGGTGATGAAAGTTCCGGTCGCTTTTTTTCCGGCGTGCGTTCCATCTTCTTGATGGGAGAACCACTGCTGCTTTTCTTCTTTGGAGCGGCGGGCCTGGATTCTGTCGTCGCTGGTTTTTGCTCTTCGGCCGATGCGACAATCACCGGCGCGGAACTTTTTGGCGATGATTCTGAATCTGATGCGGCCTCTGCAGCGGTGACTGAAGCTGAAGAAGTCTCTTCAGTCGAGTTTGCTGTCTCTCCGGCATCTTCAGTACCCGTAGCCGTATCATTTGCCGTTGACTCTGCAGAGACCGGCCCGCGTTGCTGTGCCTGTCCCCACGATTCGATACGAGGCTTCAAATAGAACAACAACGCCAAGGCCGCGAATGCCAGTAGTTGCACCCACAACCTGCGGCTGGCATTCGAAGAAGTTTTTTGTCGAAGTTGCGTCATGAAAAGATGATCTCGCCGGCAAACAACAAAGGACGTGCCTTTGCTTGACATGGTGTGAATTGAGGCGCGGGCTTCGCGGGGACTTCTCTGCCGGATACCTCGATGTCGTCGCGAAAAGAATGTAAGGGCAGTCTGCACAAACCAAAAGCCCGACGCCAGTGAGACGTCGGGCTTTGATTGTACTTACGGAAGCCGGTGAAGCAAAAATGACTCCGGCAACAAAGTGTCACACGGAAGTGATTCGACGCCCCGCGTTCCTGAACTACTTGCTGTTGATCGTTACGCCTGGCCAGTCATCCGTGCGGAACGGAGTCAACGGCAGGCCCGCAGCGCTGAACATGTTGCAGACTGGATTGTCAGCCCATGCGTAGCGAACAGAGACGGGATTCGGAATCTCTTTGCTGGAAACTTCAATCTTGCCGTCCGGCAGGATCTTCGCATCCGCCCAAACGAACTTCCTGTCTTCACCGGCAATGGCAAACCCGACCGGGGCCGCCACATCAAATGGACGCCAGCCCTTGTCGCTCTGACCCACGAAGTCAAACGTCAGCACAATCTTTGCGTCCTGCTTTTCCATGCTCTTGTACTGAGGACTATGGAATGGAACATCAATGCCGTATTCGTTCGCCAGTGCCCAGCGTGCCAGGCGGCGACCGACGTCAAGTTTATTCTTCGGATGAATATCCTTGCCTTCGCCGATGTCGATAATGACAGCTTCGCCGGTGTGAGCCAGTTTGCTCATGGTCATCGTCTGAGCTTCACGCAGCTCCGCCCAGTCGCTTTCCATTGGCTGAGCCTGTTCGGCCTTAAAGTCGGCCAGCTGGACCCAGTAGAACGGGAAGTCGCCCTGGCCCCATTCGCTTCGCCAGTTGGAGATCATCAACGGGAACAGATCGCGATACTGATATGCTCGGCTGGCATTGCTTTCTCCCTGATACCAGATCGCTCCTTTGATCGTGTATCCCAGATGAGACTTCAGGACGCCGTTGTAAATGTTTGCAGGACGGCTGTTGCCACCCATTTGACCTTTGAGCTGCTGCAGGGCTTTCTTTTCGTCTTCGGTCAGCTCTGTCTTTGCTGACAATTCCGCAAATTTTGCTTCCATGCCGGCCCAGCGTTCAAGAAGTGGTGCGTACTTTTCGTCAGCCTTCAGGACGTCACGATTGATCCAGGCTTCACAGGCTGATCCGCCCCACGCGTTGTTAATCATGCCCACAGGAACGCCGGTCGTTTCCTGGACCTGGCGAGCAAAGAAGTATCCAACAGCCGAGAATGAACCGACAGTTTCCGGGCTCGTGACCTGCCACTGACGATCATGAGTCAGGATTGGTTCCTGTGAACCAACCTGAGGAAAATTGATCATGCGAATGTTGGTATTCTTCGCCGTCAGTTTTTCCAGATCCGGATCATTGGAGGCATTGACGCTCCATTGCATATTGGACTGTCCGGAACAGATCCAGACTTCGCCAACCAGAACATCTTCAAACGTGACAGTTTCATCAGCCTTGATTGTCAGTTGGTGAGGCCCACCTGCGGTCAGCTCAGGCAGAGATACGTCGAATCGCCCATCGGCATTGGCTTTTCCTGAAACCGACTGGTCGGCCAGAGAAACGGTGACTTCCTGGCCGGGATTCGTCCAGCCCCAGACTTTGATCGGAGCCTTCTGCTGGACAACCATGTGATTGCCGAACACGTTAGGAACCTTCAGAGCCGCCTGAGCATTGATCGCCGCGGTCAGCACGGCCAACACTGTGAACAACCGAATTTTCACTGTAATCCTCCAATGGTGAGAAATGGGAAGGTGGGACCGAGACGCACTGTCACAAAACCAGCAGATTGAAGTGCGACCTCCACATCCTGGCTTTCTGAGACGGCTTGGCAAAATGACCTCTGCCAGAATTAAAGCAATCCTCCGCGAAGATTGCATCCGAACAGTGCCTGTCGCAATCTTGAAGCCGGCCGTTGAGGATTCCGGGAAGTTCCGTTGTCAAATGAAGGCAGAGAGGGCGAGGGAACGCAGAAAGGGCGAGGGAACGCAGAAAGGGCGAGCGGTGTGGCGTGAGCCCACCGAGGGATTTGATTGAATGCTGAATTGCAGCTCCAGCTGAGAAAACGCTCTGTACTTTTGTTCGCGGTCTGTTCCACAAAACGCAATCGGTGGGCTCACGCCACACCGCTGGCCAGACGATTCGGCTCGTTTTGAGTTCCTGTGACGCTGAGTTACCATTCGCGAATGGCAGGACGCGCTGCGATGAACCCAAGTCGGGCGGGGCAGAATCCGATGGCCATTTCTTATGACTCTGTCACAGGTGAGGCGGCTTGATATGGCCAAAAGTCACGGCGTTCAGTTTGTCAATATCGTGGATTCAGTACGTCCCCTGATCAAAGAGTGTACGATTCCGGATGTGGTGCGACGACAGGCCCTGGGGGATTCATTTGTCCTGATTGATGTCCGCGAGGAAAGTGAATTCGGCGCGGGGCGAATTCCCGGGGCGAAACACATCGGCAAGGGGGTCATTGAGCGTGATATCGAAGAAATCATTCCCGATCCCGCGACTCCGCTGGTCCTTTACTGCGGAGGTGGCTATCGCTCGGCACTGGCCGCCCATAACCTGCAACTGATGGGATATACAAATGTTGTTTCCATGGATGGAGGATTTCGAGGCTGGAAGGAAAGCGGCCTTGAGATTGACTCCTCCCCAGGGTAATTCTGCGTACCTGAAGGTTCGTCCTGTTTGCGATCGCCGGTGTGTCCTGAATACTGGCAGGCAGATTGTTGCTATAATCACAACCCGCAGCGTCAACGAGGGATCATGGGTTTTAACCTCGGTCAGACTGATCCCTCACTGACGCCTCGGGTGATGAAAGTCACTTCAATCAACACGCTGCTTTCCCATATCTTCTGAGTCGTCCAGCGTTTCTGAGCCACGCAATTCTTATTCAATCACATCCTCCTGTAACCCGCCACCGCATTTCGTGTCCCTCCTGTTTTTCAGCCTCCGTTTCGTGTGACAAGAATAACATGCCGCAGACTGCCCCCAATTTTTCAATCCATTTCGATCATGAAGATCGTTCCAATTCCGTCCGTGACGTCATCGCGACTCGTGAGCCGCACTCGCTGCGAACGTTCACGCCCAGCCAGGCCGTTTTGGCGAAATCAGCCGGTGTCTTCCACTGGACTCCGGAAGGTCGACGATTATTCGACTTCACTTCCGGTGTGCTGGTGGCCAATCTTGGCCATAACCCCAAACGCTGGATGGCTCGCTTCACGGAGTATCTCGGCTGGAACCCGTCGCACTTCAATTCTTATGAAGACGGGTTCTTTCAGGCTGTTTCTCTGACGGCCTACAATGCGATCACCGAATTGGAAGCTGAGGCCAGTCGTCGGCTGGTTGCTAATCTTCAGGCCAGCGAAGGCGGCAATCGACTCCAAACCGTGATCTGGTCAGCATCTGGTTCTGAGGCAGTCCAGAAAGCGCTTTGGGCCTGCATGAAACGCGACCCCAAACGCGAGGGCATCCTGGCGACTCGCTTTGGCTTCCACGGCAAGAAAGGTCTCAGCGGCGCGGTGACGGGATCAGAATCTGATCCGGAACGTGATCCCCGAGTCCATTTCATTACTTTTCCACGCGAAGAATGTTCCGACATCGACAACCCGAAAAAGGCATTTGATCCGGCTCCGTATCGAGCGGAGCTTGAACGAATCTGGGCAGAGTCCAAAGGCACGATTGGCTGCCTGATCACGGAACCGTATCTCGGTGGCGGCGGCAGTTATCATCCGCCAAAAGATTATCTGCCATTGCTGCAGCAGTTCTGCCATGAGCATGACATTCTCTTCATTCTTGACGAAGTGCAGGCCAACTTCGGGCGAACCGGCAAAATGTATGCGTTCGAAGCCTACGGGATCGAACCGGATTTTGTCTGTCTCGGCAAAGGGCTCGGTAACGGTGTCCCGGTCAGTGCGGCGGTTGGTCGTCGTGATGTGTGCGATCCGATGGGTTATGGAGCAACCTCCGACACCTGGAGTGCGAATCCTCTGTCTTCAGCGGCAGTGCTGGCGACATTGGATGAGTTCGAAACGACCGACATTATCGCGAGAACTCAGCACCTGAATAAGATCTTTGTTGAAGGTCTGCGACGCCTGAAGCAGACTGGGCTGATCGTCAACGTGCGTGGCGAAGGCATGGTGTTCGGCATTGAGTGTGGCCCACATGGCGACAAAACGCCGAATCAGGTTGCCAATGCAATCGTCGAACGCTGCTATCGAGGCAACTCAGACAACGATGGCATCCATCTGCTGGGACCTTTGGCAAACTGTGTGATCCGCATCAGTCCTCCAATGTGCATGACGGACGAAGATGCGAAACATTCGTTGCAGTTGTTGTTTGATTTTGTGAGTGATGTGGCGGAGGGATAAGCAATCTGAAACTCATTGTGGTCCGTATGCAGGCCGGACCGAGCGGAGCGAGTTCCGGCTTGTGCACCGGTGTTGAATTTCCGGAACTCGCTGGAGTTCAGTCCGGCCTGCGTGACTAGCGCCGGCGGCTATTGGTTGGCACCCTGGTTTTAAGTTAACCGCATGTTTCGCCTTCTGGCTTTTCATCATGGACGACGACTGGATCGCGAGTTTCTGCTGGTCAGTGACAGCAGTTACGTGCTCGGTCGCGCGGATGATGCGGGGCTGCAAACAACGTGGGACGAGCGTATTTCCCGGAGACACGTTGAGATCACCGTCGATGCGACTGGCGTTCGGTTGACTCGCCTGTCTGATGCCTCGAATCCGATTTTTGTGGATGGTGCGGAAGTCAGCAACTCATCGTTGTCTTCCGGACAGTCGTTTGTGATCGGTTCATCGCGGTTTGAACTGCAACAGGTGACTCAGACGGATTCACCTGGCCATCAGATCGTGCAGCAATTGGCGATTGATCGTCAGCAACTGCAGCGAGTTCGCTACGATGATGCCGCGAAGCGTATTGAGGTGCTGACCAGCCTTCCGGCGGTCATTCGGGAATCGGGGATTGAGCGTGATCTGCACGTTCGGCTGGCGAGTTTATTGCTTGCCGGAGTGCAGAATGCAGATGGCGTTGCCATCGTGGGGTTGTCGGAGAATCTGCGGCCGCGGGTGTTCCATCAGGAGCAACGATTCGAAACCGGCATTCTGATGCAGCCAAGTGTGCGTCTGATCTCCAATGCGATGGAGCAGCAAACGACAGTGCTTCATGTTTGGGACAAAAGCACCGGAGCGGATTCGCAGTATACTCAGGTCGCTGGCTTTGGCTGGGCGTATTGCACTCCCTTCGCAGATCTCAGCGGCGATCGCGCGCTGTATATCACCGGACGAAGTGAACCCGACAATCCGGAGGCCGGTGAGCGACGACTGCACGCTGACATCAAGTTCACCGAATTCATCGCGGACATCGTCGGATCATTGCAAAGGCAACGAAGACTGGAACGACAACAATCCGGGTTGCGTCAGTTTTTCTCGCCGCCCATTCTGGAAGCACTCGGCCGTGATCTGGACACATCGCTGCTGGAGCCACGTGAATGCGATGTCACTGTTTTGTTTTGTGACCTTCGCGGGTTCAGCCATCGGGCCGAAGAGGAATCAGACAATCTGACCGGATTGCTGGAACGTGTCAGTCTGGCTCTGGAAGTGATGACCAGTCAGATACTGCGGTTTGGCGGTGTCACCGGTGATTTCCAGGGAGACGCCGCGTTGGGATTCTGGGGCTGGCCGATCAGCTCAGAGGAGAGTCCGCTGAATGCTTGCCGGGCAGCGTTGGCGATTCGCGAAGAATTCAGCAAAGCTCAGGCGGATCCCGAGAATCCTCTGAAAGATTTCGAAACCAGCATCGGGATTGCTCATGGCCGAGCGGTCGCGGGGAAGATTGGAACTCGCGAACAGGTCAAAGTCACGGTTTTTGGGCCGGTTGTTAACCTGGCGAGTCGTCTGGAAAGCATGACTCGCGAGCTGCATGTGTCTGTTTTGATCGACGAGTTTCTGGATCAACAGATTCGCCAGAAGATGTCACCAACGGAAGGGCGTGTTCGCCGGCTCCTGCAGGTGCTACCATACGGGATGGATCGCCCGCTGCTGGTCAGTGAACTGGTTCCGGCAGAACATCGGTCGCCGCTGCTGACTGATCAGCATCTGGCGGACTTTGAAAAAGGTGTCACATCATTTATCGCCGGGCAGTGGGGGGATGCATGGAAGTTTCTGCATCGCATGCCGGCAGAAGACAGGGCTCAGGATTACCTGTCCATGTTGATTACGCAGCATGATCGCAAGTCACCTGCAGATTGGGACGGAATCGTTCGCATGAAAAAGAAATCGAGCTGATGGTTCATTGCAATCTTGATCAGGCTGATGCAGAGACGGAACTTCTGCTGCGACTGAGAGCGACACCAGAGATCTTTAAGATGATCTCCGATTGTTCCGCCGCAGAACTCTCCGGCCAGCGAAAACTGCGTGAGCATTTCGATCAGGAACTGGTCCGTGCCGCTTTGTCGCTGCATGAAGCCAGAACGAAGGCCATGGGTTCGCTGCCGCAAGCGGAGCAATTGTGGCTCACGCGAGTAGGCCTTGAACAATCAACGGCCTGGGAAGTTGCTCGACACAAGGCACAGCGATTTGCCGGGGCCAGCCAGGTTTTTGATTTGTGTTGCGGTGTCGGAGTCGATGCCGGGAACATCGCGGCTCATACGAATGTCGTCGCAGTCGACAATGAGCCTTCGATGTGTCTGCGAACCACATGGAACGCAGACGTGTGGGGACATGCCGGTCGCATGGAATCTCGCTGTCAGGACGTATCGGGCGATTTATGGGCCGATAAGATTGTGCATGTTGATCCGGATCGGCGAGCAGGCAGTGATCGGCCTACGAAACGATTGGAGCTCTATCAGCCAAATCTGGATTGGATGCAGAAGTTGACTCGCACGGCGGCTGGTGGCGGCATCAAGATTGGGCCTGCCAGCAACTTCCTGCAGAAGTTTCCCGGCTGCGAAATCGAGCTGATTAGTCTTTACGGAGAATGTCGCGAAGCCACGGTCTGGTTTGGCTCCATGTCCGGCCCGCACACGTTTCGAGCCACCGTGCTTCCCGCCGGAGAATCGTTGAGTGAAGATCCGCTGTCGGCCTGGACAAACACAACGCCGACGCCTGGGGCTTACTTGTTCGATCCGGATCCGGCCATTGTGCGATCGGGATTGCTGGACGTGATGGCTGAGCAGAACAGTCTACTGCGACTGGATGCGGAAGAGGAGTACCTCACGGCTGATCAGATTCCTTCAACGGCGTTTGTGACAGCGTTCAGGATTGAGGCCGTTCTTTCCAACAGCGTGAAAGAACTAAAACATTATCTTCGCCAGAGTCCTTCGCAGCACTACGAAGTCAAATGTCGCCGTATTTCGATAGAAGCTGATGTCGTTCGACGTCAGCTTCCGACTGGTCCAGAACCGCCTCGGGTGATTATCTTTGCGAAAGTCGCGGGCCGTGGTGCAATCGTTGTGGCTCATCGGGTAACAGGAGCTTCCTGATGACTGTGTTTCGTGCGTGCGTGATCTGCGTTCTCCTTGCGTCGCGTGCTGTTCTCGGGCAGGTTGAAGACTGGCCGGATTATCGAACCGCGGCGGCAGACCTGCAGGTTCCACAGATGATGAAAGCAGAGCCCGCGGCCGGTCAACGTGTTCGTCGTTACCTGCCGCAGTACGATTCGAATGTGTATTACGCTCTTTACCTGCCATCCGACTGGCAGCCGGGTAAATCGTATCCGGTGATCGTTGAGTATGCAGGCAACGGCGGCTACCGAGATGCGTTGGGGGATGAATGCAGCGGTCGGCCTGAACACTGCAATCTGGGCTATGGCATGTCGGCGGGCAAGGGATTCATCTGGATCTGTCTGCCGTATCTCAACGACGCTGGCAGCGATCTTGCCCTGACATGGTGGGGCGATGCGTTAGGCTATGATCCACAGCCAACGCTGAAGTTCTGTCGAGCGGCCTTGGCGGATGTTTGTGCAAACTTCCGCGGCGATTCAGAGCGAGTCATCCTTTCCGGGTTTTCTCGCGGCGCGATCGCGTGCAATTATCTGGGACTCTTTGATGACGAGACTTCTCGTCTGTGGCGAGCATTTGTTCCGTGCAGTCATTACGACGGCGTGCGCCGCTGGCCGTATCCTCACAGTGATGCTGCTTCAGCGGCCGTTCGATTGAAGAGACTCCGCGAACGTCCCCAGTTTATTTGCGGCGAACGAGATCAGACCGAACAAACGCGAAAGTATCTGGAATCATTTGAATTGAAGAACATCACGTTCGCATCGACGGGATTTCTTAACCATTCCGACCAATGGATCCTGCGGCCATCACCGACTCGCGAACAACTGAGAAAATGGCTGGATGATGTGACCCAACCTCAGGGGGCGGTAAAGAAAGATTCTGAGTAGTGGGCTGATGACTTAATCGTCAACTCGAAGTGTCAGTTTTGAAGTTGCGCGTTCCGGCGCTGAGGTTGTTCATTTGCGAAGCAACACTGGGATTTATCACAACCCGAAGCGTCAGCGAGGGATTTACGGCAACCCTGCGTAAAACGCAAAAGCTCAATCCCTCACTTACGTTTCGGGTTGGGATGACCACAAACTCGCAACTTCAAAACGCGTCAGCGAGGGATTTACTGAGACATTGGTAAAATGCGACAGAGCAATCCCTCACTGACGTTTCCGGTTTTGAAAGCCAGGCAGATCATCAGTCCGATAACGCTGACAGATAAGATTGAGTATGGCCGCTTGCGACTTTTCTGATCCTCGCATCGACGAAGGGATTCGTCTCTTCAATGCGGGCGAGTACTTTGCATGTCATGACGTGCTGGAAGATTTCTGGAGCGAACTGACCTGCCCGGAGAAGCCATTCTTTCAGGGCTTGATTCAGGCGGCCGTGGCTCTGTTTCATTTTGAAGAGGGAAATCCTGGCGGCGCGCGTCGCATGAGCATTTCAGCTCGCGGCTATATGAGCAGCTTCGCTCCGTCAGTGGGCGGAATTGATGTGGAACGACTGTTGAGCGATCTTGAAGTCTGCTTTTATGAGTTGTGCCTGCCACATTCATCATACCCCGCTGAAATTCAGCTTAGACCGGAGTTGATTCCGAAGATTCACCGTCAGACCGAGTGATCAACGATCCGTTTGCACGTCGCGATGTGATGTTCAGGACACTCATGTTTCAGGAATTCGAGATGGATTCGGAAACTGTTTTTATTTCCCTGACGTGGTCCACCGGCTGTCTCGTCCGTAATGCAGCAGTGCGTGGCCGTTCGTGGCATGCAGACGTATGCAGACTTCCTCGCCGCGGCTCATCAAATCTGCGTAAAGCTGGTGTCGCATCGACATCGAATCACTGAACCGAAATCAATGACAACTCCCGAAAGTAAACTTGAAGAGCATCTCATTGAGAAGCTTCCGGGGCTGAAGTACGAATATTGCCGCCTTACGCTCGTTTCAACAGAACGAAAGTCATGCCTGAAATACTGAAGTGAATTCGGAATGCCAAAGAGACAGATGAAGCGAAGCTTGTTCAACAGCAGAAGCCGCTTTGTTCTTGTTCTGACTGCCATGGCATGATTTCAAAAAAGGCTTCCAAATGCGTGCATTGCGGAGCTCCCCGAAGACAACTTAGTCCAGCCTCTTCCCTGATGCTGATTTTGGAGGGCCGACAGACTCGGCGGTAAATTACTTATTATTGTGGTCGAAGATCACCGTTCCCCAGCGTGACGATCGTCATTCCTGCGTCTGCTCCTCGATCTGCTCACTGCGATTCGTCAGATCCGCACATACTCAGCCGTTGGCTCGGATCTTCTGGCGAGCCGCCATCGCCATGGACCATCGAACGATTCTTTGCGGTCCTTGCAGACTTAAGAATCTACCAGCGAAAGCCTTTCCCGAGACATCTCCAAAGCCGTCATGGAGTTGCAGTTTCAGGATCGAGTCAATCAGCAGATCGAGCATCTCACCGAAACTCGGAATGCGGTTTACGACCGAGCCGTCCCGATCACCGAACAAGTCCCATCGGGTGCCGTGGACGCGCGACTGGAAGATTGGCGGAAGTGGATGCGAGCTCGTTCTGCGATGGAATCGGAAAGAACGGTCCCTCGCAGTTGCTCAGGGCCATCAGCAACCCAGGCAGACGGATTTGGATCCGTTGACTGATTCTGATTGCCACATTTCGGCTTTATGAAATGTGGCCTGTCAGCAGTCGTGCCACACGAGGCGTGGAACTACTGGGCTAATCGATCCCGTTAAGTCGACGTCGGACGCGAAATTGGATCTTCCCGGGGAATCAGATCACCAATATCCTGCAACGTGACGTTCCCTCGTGGCCAGCTGAGCACGAAACGAGTTCCCTGCCCCGGTCCACCTTCGACGCGAACTCGCCCTCCATGCTCCCGGAGAATTTTTCGACTGACCGGCAGACCGATTCCGGTGCCGCGAGCCCCTTTCGAGGATTCAAAGACGTTGAAGATCGCGTTTCGCTGGTCTTCCGGAATTCCAGGTCCATTGTCGCTCACCGCCACCAGCAACATGTCGGCTGATTTGTCGTAACCAGTTTGCAGGACAACGGCACCGTTTTCGGTCCCTTCGACCGCATCAATCGCGTTCGACACGATGTTGAGCACCGCTCGATGAATCCCCTCCGCGTCGAATAACGAGGTTGGAATATCGTCGCCCTTGCGAAACTCAATCGCGACGCCGCATTCGGCGGCACGAGCGGCCGCAAGCTGAGAAACTTCGCCGATCACTTTATTCAGGTCGACCAACTGCAAAGACGGTACTCGATCCTTACTGAAGCTCAGCATATCCATCACCAGATCGTAAATTCGCGTCTGATTACGTTCGACAATGTCCGAGCCCTGGCGAATCAGATCTGTTTGCTCTTTATCCAGCCCCATGCGAATCAAATAGCTTCCGCCGCGAACGCCCTGCAGAATATTCTTGATGTGGTGGCTGAGCACGGTAATCGTCTGGCCCATTGCGGCAAAGCGTTCAGCTTTGAGCATCGCGTCCTGAAACTGTCGCGATTCCAGAGCCAATGCGGCCTGTCGAGCCACCGTGATAACAGTCCGCAGATGCTCATCATTCAGCCGCATCGGTACGCCGGTTGACATGGCCTGATCATACGGCGTTGTTGTGTCGAGATAGAAAACTCCCAGCAGATCCGAGCGACCTCGCATCGGCGCACAAATGGCTTCGCGAATTCCTGCCGTGACGATGCTTTGCCCTGTCTGGAAGCGATTATCCAGACTGGCATCAGATGTTCTGACGGCCGTTCCATGGTGCAGCACGTAATCCGTGATGGATCGAGAAACCGGCATTTGCTGAGCATCCGACGTGGGACTCTTCCCGCGTGAGAATGCAATCGCGGTCAAATCAACCCCAACCGGATCTTTCAGCAGGACACAACCTCGATCCGCGTTGACCGCGTTCATGGTCAGGTCCAGAATCTTCTGGAGAAGCTCTTCCAGCGAATGAACCGGAGTCACAAGCTCTTCAGCAACATGGTACAGCAGCTCAAGGCCCGACTTGGGAGCGCCCTGGAGCGGCATTGCGTCAACACCGTTGACTCCGACAGTCTGAGCAAACACGGATGAATCAAGCGGCCGACCATCTTCAATAAATCGAATCTGATTAGCAGACACAACCGGCGGATGATGGCTCTCTGTAAGCTGAAACGCGATCACACTTGAACCAAACTGCAGACTGTCGCCGTTTCCCAGCGCTCGTTCTGCAACTGGTTGCCCGTTCACCTTCGTGCCGTTCGCACTCTTGAGATCATTCAGCACAAAATCAGTGCCGTTGTGAGTGATTCTGGCATGATGCCGCGAAACTTCGCTGTCATCCAGTCGCAGATTGCAGCCGACACTCCGCCCGATCACGACATCCAGCGCGGACGAAATTTCGTACCGGCTGCCGCGATTGGCTCCGTTGATCACGAGAAGTGTGGCTCGAAACACGAATTGACTCAGTGAAGTTCGTGGGAGTACTGATTCAGGCGGGCTTATTCTACGGCAGGAGATGCCCCGTGAGCATTCTCACAGATCCATCGAACCCACATTTCAGTCAATTGTCCCGGAACACTCAAGCACAACACGTCTCTTCGGCAGCAATTCCAGGATGCCCGAACGAGCCCCGACCATCACATTGCCCCGGCTGTTGCTGGAACAACGTACTCGTAATGTCCCTGGATACCGAGCGGAATTCCGATCGACCAGTAAAGAAATAGAAAGGCCGTCCAGAGTACCAGAAAGCTCAGGGAGTATGGCAGCATCAATGAGGTCACCGTACCGATACCCGTATTCTTGACGTATCGCTGACAGAACACGACGACCAAAGGAAAATAGGGCATCATCGGAGTAATAATGTTGGTGGATGAATCCCCGATGCGATACGCGGCCTGAGCCAGCTCCGGGGAGATTCCCAACAGCATCAGCATGGGGACAAAGATAGGCGACAACATCGCCCACTTGGCCGACGCAGAACCGATCAGCAGGTTAACCGTGGTTGAAATCAGGATCACTCCGGCGATCGTCACCGACGGTGATGCATTCATGCTCCTGAGCACTCCGGCTCCTTTCACTGCCAGCAACGCCCCGAAACCAGATTCACCGAACGATGCAATAAACAGGGCCGCAAAGAACACAAGAACCAGATAATAGCCCATGGACTCCATGGCTTTGCTCATGCCTTTGATCGCATCACGATGAGTCTTAAACGTGCCCGAAACAAAACCGTGCACGATGCCGGGAATCAGAAAGAAGATAAAGATCAGCGGGACGATCGAACCCATCAGCCGGGCCGGTGCCGCTTTGTTAAGACTGGTCAGCCGCTGATAAAGAGCCCACTCTTCTCCGGCCGGCGGCCTGGCCTGCAGGGAAGAATCAGGCATCAAGGCCCACCAGGTCAGAAGTCCGAAGCAGATGCCTACCGACAGAAGCGCCAGCACCATTCCCAGTTGATCACGGCCGCTAAGTTCCGGCAGCTTCGGCATTTCATTCGGGTCACCGTCGACAATCGATGACTTCAGTTTTGGCTCGATGATGTAATCTGTAATACCCCAGCCAATGATCATGATCAACAGACTTGAGCACGCTGTGAAGTACCAGTTGCAAAGTGGATTGACGATGTAGGCTTCGTCGACCAGTCTGGCTCCGGAAGTCGTCAGCCCGGCCAGCAGCGGATCAATTCCCGACGGGACAAAGTTGGCGCTAAAGCCGCCGCTGACTCCGGCAAAGGCGGCGGCGATTCCTGCCAGCGGGTGTCGACCGACGGCATAAAAAATCACACCGGCCAAAGGAATGACAACCACATATCCAGCATCGGCGGCCGTATGACTGATGATGGCCACAAAGATCACCATCGGGGTCAACAATGCTTTCGGTGTAAACGTGAGCATGGTTTTCAGGATGGCATTGATGAAGCCTGAATGCTCGGCCACGCCGACTCCCAACATCGCCACCAGCACCACGCCCAGAGGATGAAAGCCGACGAAGTGTTCGGTCATCTTCGCAAGAAAGTCGGCAAACTTCTCCAGTGTCAGCAGATTGACGATGCGGATCGGATCCTTCTGTCCAGGCAATGTTTCGGTAAACGGAATTGGCGAACACATCGCTGACAGCACCCAAACCAGCAGGATGCCTCCAATGAACAGAACTGCCGGATCGGGCAGCTTGTTGCCCAGCCATTCAATCAAATCCAGAAAGGCCACGATTGGACTGCGTTTCGCTTTTGGAGTTTCCGGCGACTGACTCATGTGATTCCTCGAAACGACAACAGGACGAACGGGTGGAGCAACGTTGTGCCAGGCACTTTCGCTCGATCGCCCGCAAAACGCAAGTGCGATCATCACGTTCCACGGGACTGGGTGCAGTCGCGGATTTCGGTCGCTCGCAACGAAGTGCAATTCCGGGAGGGCGAGGCTCCTGCCAAGCCGTGCGTTGCGCAGTGCATTGGCTCGGCAGGAGCCTCGCCCTCCCAACTTGACAATCAACCGCGACTCTTCAAACCATCTTCCCCAGCAATCGAAGATCGTCAAGATTTCCGCCGGAGATCAGAGCCACAGTCTTTGAGCTCGAGAATAAGTGGCGATGCTGAAGAATCGCCCCCAATGACACAGCACCGGAAGGTTCAGCGACTAAGCGACATCGTTGCGCCAGCAGAGCCGTGGCGCGGATGATAGTGTCTTCGTCCACACACAGGACCTCGTCGACGAAGTGTTGAATGATGGGGAATGTTAATGTGCCGAGCGGAGTACGCAGACCATCGGCGATGGAATCCGTCCTGAGTGCCGGCTGAATACTTCCCGCCCTGAGACTGCGAAAAGCGTCGTCGGCCCAGGCAGGTTCTGCCGCGAACACTCGCACATCCGGACGAATCGACTTGACGGTCATCAGCGTTCCCGCAAGAAGTCCTCCACCGCCAACAGGCACGACGATGGTGTCGACATCAGGAACCTGACGCAGGATCTCCAGTGCGGCCGTTCCCTGCCCTGCGATCACTCGGGCATCGTTGAACGGGTGAATCATCGTCGCCCCGCTCTGCTGTTGAACCGCAGATGCGGTGGCTTCACGAGATGCCGAATCGGGCTCGCACAGGATTGGCTCAACGCCGAGACTTCTGACGGCTTCCAGCTTAACTCGAGCGGAGTTATGCGGCATCACAATATGAGCTTTGATCCCTCGCAGGACGGCCGCGCGCGTCAGTGCTGCGGCGTGATTTCCGGATGAATGTGTGACAACACCCTTGGCCGCATCGTCATCAGACAGACTAAAGACAGCGTTACAGGCCCCGCGCGCTTTGAATGCAAACCCATACTGCAGGTTTTCACACTTCAAACTGAGGCGACAGCCAAGTGCCTGGTGCAAGTGCCACGCATCGACAACGGGCGTCATCAGCACATGGGGCCGAATTCGTTCGGCCGCCTGACGGATGTCGGCAGGATCCAGGCAGAACTTTTCAGCGGAGGATTGTGCAGTCGAGGTCAAGCGGAGAACTCCTTCGGTGCTGCGTGAAGCCTGATGCCACCTGCTGCCTGATGAGGCTTCACGCTTCAAACGCAGCCACGCCATCTTCCACGGCAGGAAACACTTCCAGCACAGTGTCCAGCCTGGATACAGATAACGCTGCGCGGCAGAAGGAATTCAGTCCGCACATCGCAACTCGCCCTGCATCGCGAGCAGACAGGGTCTTGTGAACGAAAACCATCCGACCGAGAAACGCTGATCCCACAAATTTTACATGCTTCATGTCGATGAGCAACTTCGGTGGATTCAGCTCCTCCAGAAACTGCGGCGACATCCCCAGCTGATCAATCAGGCTCTCATACAGATTTGAAAAATCCGCTCCCGGGGAGATTACTGTTACAGACCTGATAACGGACACTTCGGGAGGATTAACTGCGTTCATTTTCAACTTGCCTGAAGACTGATGCTCAAAAACAGGATCAAAGAACTGGCCAAACGGACGGCTCTCGGCACATTAAGAACCCATTCCGCTGGATAGTGATGTGCCGAGTTCATGTTTGCAATCAAGATGGCGAGTCAGCTTCAAAATGGATGTCGTCCCAGCCCAGCCCAAACCTCGCAAGGTATTTCTTCAGACGATCCGAATCATTGTGCGACGTTCGAGACTGTCGTGAGATTGCGAAAAGTCGACGACCTGCCTCTGCCATCGAGCGGCATTCTCGACAAACTGTCAGTACGGCCGCTAACTGGACGCGATCAAACAGGTCCAGTTGCTCAATCTTTTCTATCGACAAAACCTGTTGCAGGGCGTCCTCGCTTGTGGAGTGATCCTTTGTGTCCTGCGGCTGCCAGAGTCTTTTCAGTCTCTCGCACTCCTGCCTGACGTCGGCTTCGCTGATTCTTCCAGCCGCCGCCAGAGTCGCCATACGCACAACCGCAGCATTCAGATCTCGAAAATTGGCGGTCCACTTCGCGTCCGACGACTGGGCCCATTTCAAAAACGCTGACCGAGCTTCCCGGCTCATGCTGACTCGGTGCCCGGTTTCGTCGGTAATCTTCTGCAGCTCAAAGTCGAGATTTGGTTCCAGATCTTCCCGTCGCGCGGCAAGACCAGGCAGTTTGAAAGTCCAAAGGTTGATTCGAGCCAGCAGATCTTCGCGAAATCGCCCCTTCCGGACAGCCTCCTGCAGATTGCGATTTGTCCCGGCGATGAGTTGAAAATCACTTTGCACCTCGTGGTCAGCACCGACGGGGAGAAATCGTTTTTCCTCAATCGCACGCAGCAACATCGCCTGTTCATCAGGACCCAGTTCACCGATCTCATCCAGAAACAACAAGCCGCGATCCGCCGACATCAGCAAGCCCGGCCGATTCACGGTCGCTCCTGTGAAGGCCCCTTTAATGTGTCCAAACAAAGTGGACATGGCCTGATCACCTCGCAGAGTCGCGCAATTGATCTCCACAAAGCTGCCGGACAACTGTTCTCGCCGCCGTTTCAGTTCAAAGATGCGGCGGGCCAGGTGAGTTTTCCCGGCACCAGTGGGGCCAGTGATCAGCATCGGGCAACGGCTGGCGATCGCAACTTTCTCAATCTGCTCGATCAGTCGATTGAAGACGGCATTGCGAGTTTCAATGCCGGACTTCAGGAACGTCAAACCCTCCTGCTGTTCCTGAGCAAATCGACTCGCCAGAGCATCGTAGCGCGACAGATCCAGATCAATAATCCGAAACGCGCTGCCGGGCATTCCTTCCCGGGGCGGTGGCGATGTCTGCAACAACCGGCCGGGAAGATGTCTCGACTCCGCCAGCAGGAACAGGCAGATCTGCTGAACGTGACTCCCTGTCGTGATATGAATCAGATACTCATTCTGATCCGTATCGAATGGATACGCGCGAGCGAACTCGTGCAGGCCGGAAAATACTTCTTCAAAATCCCATGGATCCAGAAAAGCGACCGAATGCAGAGTCACGATTGTTTCGGGACTCACGCTGTGGATATCGCTGGCGACCAGCTCAGCCATATCTCGATTGCGAGGTTCATGCAGGAGTTCAAAGCGACTGATCAGCAGATCTTCGTACTGACAAGCCGCCACTGAAGGTCGCCAGCGTGACCAGCGATCCTGTGAGCGACCTGCATCCAGTTTGCTGCCCAGCACACCAATCAGATGAACAGGTTTTGACATGCCGAGCAAAGCTTTCCACGACTCATTTACTTCGCGAGATCCACACAGATAATCTCTTTGTCGTTACGAATGTAAGCATGCTTGTTTGCGAACGCCGGCATGCTCCACACAACTTCCCGACCAAACGCGTTGTTGGTCTGATCAATGACCTTCGCTCGATCGATCTCGGTGTATCCTTCCGGTGAGAGTTTCGCCAGCAGCAACTCACCGAGCTCGTTAAACATCACAAAGCGATCTTCGTGCTGAACAATGAAGGCCGTGCTGGAATCTGCTGGTCGCTTGCCAATAGGTGCAGTCGATTCCCACAGCCGTTTTCCGTCAGGAATCCGGAGGGCTCTCATGACACCCTTCTGGTCAAAGCCGTACAGAATGTTTCCCACCACGAACGGCTGAACGTTCACAGCGCAGATCACGTTTTGTTTATCACGCCAGACTTCTTTTGCGCCGGGCTTTGTGGAGTCCAACTGCAAAAGGAGACTGCGATTACTGAAGCCTGCCGCGTAGAGGTATTGGCCTGACATGACTGGCGACATGATCGCAGAACCATTGGAAGCCTCGTAAGGAACCGACCAATACTCTTTTCCGGTCTCAGGGTCGACTGAAGAAACAGCGTTCGGGCGATAGAGGATCAATTGTCGAGCACCGCCGAATTCGATGATCGTCGGAGGGGAATATCCCTGTTCCGGAGACGTTGAACTCTTCCAGATTTCTTTGCCTGTCAGCTTATCGAACGCCACGATGTGACTGCCTTCTCCGCCGGCCAGACAGAGCAGCTTATTGCCGTCGATCAGCGGATGTGCCGCATAGCCCCACAACGCTGCCCTGGTGCCATAATCGGCTTTCAAGTCGCGTGACCAGAGAACCTTTCCATCCGCGATGTTCAAGCAGATCAGATCGCCTTCAGCTCCCAGTGTGTACACTCGTCCTTCTTCGACATTCGGAGTACATCGCGGTCCGGCCGGGTACGAAATCGTATATTTGACGGGATACTTATGAGTCCACAGAATCTTTCCGGTGGCTTCATCGAGGCAGTGAATACGCTCTTCGCCAGTGAACTCCTTGCGATCGAAGTTGTCAACTTTGACGTTTTGCTGAGACACATAGTCGGTGATGAAGACCTTTCCGCCGGCGACAGCGGGACCCGCGTAACCACCGGCGACTTCCGTTCTCCAAAGGACTTTGGGACCCCCGTCCGGGAACTTATCCACAATCCCGGTTTCGCGCCAGACGTTATCCCGTTCAGGGCCCATCCACTGCGGCCAATCGTCAGCGCAGGCCACGAGGCTGGTGCAGCATAATGAAACGACGATTAAACTTTGCAAGCAAAACATCCCTGCACTCCGTGAAGAATCGAGACCAAAAACAGGAAGTCGCAGTATTTTGAGCGAACGCAGGCTCCATGAGGAAGGTCGCTGCAGGCAGTTTTGCGTATCCTTCAAAGAATTCCTGCAGACTGCTCATCCAGTCATCGGGAATCATCATTCTCCAGCGATCGATTTTCCATGAGCGACAACTCGACGTCCGAATCCCACCGATTGTCGTTGCGACAACTCCTGCTGGCCGATCTCGCGCTGCTGGCAGTGGCCGTGATCTGGGGTGTGAACATTCCGGTGATGAAGGTTGCTCTGGAATCCGGGATTACTCCGTATTCGCTGAACGCGATTCGGCTGGTCGTCTCCGCGATTGTGCTCCTGGGTTGTGCAGGCTGGGAATATCGCTCAGGCGTACGCCCGGTAGCAGGGATCTCGCGCATCCGAATCGTGATCTATGCCCTGATTGTGTCGGTCGCTTATCAATACTTGTTTCTGATGGCCGTTTCCCGCACGACTTCGGCGAACGTCGCCCTGATCATGGCCACGGTGCCGATGTGGACGGCATTGGGGGCTCGCTTATTCCTGAAGGAAATTTTGCCGGCAATGGCGTGGGTTGGGCTGTTGATCGCATTCGCCGGGACAATGATCGTGACGGTCCAGAAACAGGTCACTCCGGTGGCGGAGGTGACGGTTTCAGAAGTCGTCGGCAGTGAGAAGACCGCGACCGTTACAGAGCTGGCTCCCGGCCCGATCATTGATGAATTGAAGTCTCGTCAGACAGATCTTGATGCTGCGACTCGGTTTTCCGGCAACATGATCGCGTTACTGGCCGCGTTGACATGGGCGAGCGGAACGGTCTTTAGTCGTCCGATGCTGAGATTGATTTCTCCCGTACAGTTGGCGGCATGCTCCGCGACCATCGGATTGCCGTTTCATGTGCTGTTTGCCTGGCCAACGCTGGCCGTCTGCATTCCTCTGCTGCAGGAAACGTCGCTGCAATTATGCATTCTTTACTCCGGTATTCTCTCCACCGGTCTCGCGCTGGCGATGTGGAGTTATGGGGTGAAACATGCCGGAGCTGCACAAGCGACGATGTTTCAGAATCTGAGTCCCATCGTCGCCATCGTTTCTGCGTGGTTATGGCGAGGTGAATCGATCTCGATCGCTCAAACCATCGGCGGGGCCATGATCATCAGCGGTCTCGTCATCATGCGTCGTAGTCGTAGCTGAACTTGTCAGGAAGAATATTCGCCTCGTGGAATCAGGAATCGCTAAGACCACAGGGAGTGTGCTCGAGAGCTCCAACTCAATTCGTCTACCATTTTGCACAAAGTTTACTACGATTAGACGGCCGATGATGAACGGCGCAGTTTCACAAGACCACCAGTAAGTTCCTGCACGAAAAACGACCGCCCATGGCCAAACGGAAATCACAGTCTGAAGTCAGTGACAACAGCGAGATCGCGCTGGAGCCGGCGATGGCCGAATTGGCTCAGATTGTTTCTCGCCTGGAATCCGGCCAGGAGACACTGGACGAGTCCCTCGCTCAGTTTGAACGAGGCATGGCTTTGCTGCGAGTGTGTCATCGGAAACTGGATGCCGCGGCTCAGAGAATCGAAATTGTGACTAAGCTGACAGCCACGGACGACATTGAGACCGCCGAGTTCGACGCAACCTCAACCTTGCAGAAGAACACTGCAGCAGATGCTGCTCGAACAACCCGCAAGGCTGCAAAAGAGGAATCTGACGAGGATGGCGGGCTGCTGTTCTGATCGGCCGATCAGCCTGCCGCGAACGTCCTCGGGATCTCTGATTGAGTGACCGCTGAGTCAGCGATGTCAGTTGGACGCGATCTCTGCCTTACCCGATCTCTCAACGGTCAAATCTCTTCAGTCGCCAGACGCACTTTTTGAGCCTGATGCACGAAAGTAGCTGAAGCTGGCAACTTTAATCAGCCGGCTGAATCTTCCTGATACGACATTACCATTCGCACAAGGTGTGCGAGATCATTTGCTCGCATCTTATCGTTGATATGGGCGCGGTGAGCTTCAACGGTCTTGACGCTGATGTCCAGTTTGAGACCGATCTCGCGACTGGAAAGCCCAAGTACCACCAGATCAAGAATTTCGCGTTCCCGACCTGTGATGCGATTGATGTTGCGTTCGATATCGTCAAGGTCTTCCCCAACGAAGTCCCAGTCGACATCGTAGTACATGGCGTACGCGCGGCCGACAAGTTCGACGAGTGCATCCACTTGAATTGGCTTTGGCAGGAAATCAACCACACCGGCCTGCATCGCTTTGACTGCCGTCGGTGCTTCCGCATGCCCGGCAATCAAGGCGATCATCAGATCATTCTTATCGGCCGCCAGTTTGTCCTGCAGTTCAAGACCGCTCATGCCGCGGAGATGAATCTCTGTCAGCAGCAAGCCGGGAACTGGATTCCGATAGTCACGGTAAAACTCCATAGCAGTCATGTAATCGTGAACTTCTATCTGAAGTTCTTTCAGAGCCGCTGCTACGGTTTCCCGAGTATTGCGATCATCGATTACCAGGAACACCGAAAATGGCTTTCGCTTCTTTGGCTGAGTGAACTCAGAGGCGCTGCTGAGCTTTGGTTTCGGTTCCTTGGTCTTGCTGGCTTTCTTCGCCATTGAGAGGTCTCCTCAAAGATTTCTTTCAACTGTACGCTGAATTGGAGCAATCCACAAAACGTCTGCTGGTTAAAGATGCAGAAGTGACGGAAATCCCTGGGAATTTCATTCAAGGGCAAATACCAGCACCTACGGATTTTCCCGAAAAATTCCCAGCTCGCAAGACTGCTCAGTTCTCGCTTTCCCGGATCACCAGAGGATCCTTAATCAGGATGACGAGCAGATGCTCATCGCAACGACGTGGTGAATTGTCACAACTAACGTGGCTGCGAGGTGGCGACATTGTATCCCGTAAGATTTTCCAAATCCGGAAAGCCCGGGTCGCCCCCTGCGAGGTCAGGTATTGAACATTCTGTCTCCTGCATCACCAAGCCCCGGCACGATGTATTTCCGCTCATTCAGGCAGCGATCAATGGCGGTGGTCAGAATTGTCACATCGTTGTGCTGATCCAGAACATGCCGAATCCCCTCGGGAGCCGCAATGATCGACAGCATATAAATTCGAGGAACTTTCCAGCGTTTTAATGCTTCAATCGCCATCGATGCGGAACCACCCGTGGCCAACATGGGATCAAGAACGATCGCGACGTCAGCGGGATTATCAGCCGGAAGTTTGTCGTAATAGTGCACGGGTTTGGCCGTCGCTTCATCTCGATAAAGTCCCAGGTGCCAAACTTCAAGGTGAGGAATCAAGTCTGTTAGCGGAGTCACCATCCCGAGACCAGCTCGCAGAATTGGGACTGCGGCAATGCGTCCCGCAAGCTGCTGACACTCCGTGGTCTCAATCGGTGTCGAAATGGAAACCGCTTCCAGCGGGAGCTGGCGAGTCACCTCGGCGGCCAGCAACGTCGAAAGGCTGCGAATGTGCTGCCGAAACTCAGCCGGGGCCGTATTCTTGTTGCGCAGTCGGCTCAGATGATGCCGTGCTAATGAGTGATTCAGTTCAATGACCTGAGGATGATTCATTTTCTATTTTGTCCTGCTGATAATCCGCGAATGCTTAAGGCCCGAAAATCAGAATCGAGCTTTCGGTATGTTCCGGGAAGCCTGATCCGGTGATTGTGAAAAACTGGAATCTGCACCGACGGCGGTCATCGGTCAAGTCCGCCCCGGTTACACTCTTGCCCTGACATGCTGCGGAGTTCGGCATTTCTTTATCAGCAACAATCAGAATTGAAAGCTGAACATCATGACGCAACCTGATTCTGTTTCGTTGGAAGCCCGGCTCGAGAAAATCGAATCCGCGATGGCTCACCTGCAGCACGATATTGACTGCTTGAATACCTCACTATTGGTTCATTTTCGGCGATTGCAGGAGTACGAGTCGCGATTTGGTAAGATTGAGGGTTCTCTGGAACTGCTCAGCGAAAGCCCTGAGCGACTCGATCCGGGTTCGGAACGGCCACCGCATTACTGATGCCGGGGGTCTCAGAAACAGAAAACCTTCGAATTTTTGAGGAAACGAACAACTGCGATGTGGCGGACTCTCCGCAACCTGCGATACTGTTTTCAGGCAATGTGAGATTGAGTCTCACTCCACGCTTGCAATTCAGCAGGCAGTTTTTGATCATGGGTTCAGTGGTCCGAGTCTTTCAGTTTCGTCGTTCCTCACGTTTTTATGGACGGTGCTGCTGTGAACACGTTGCGTCTGGCTGACTTAACACCTGGCAAATCGGCAGTTGTCACGGCTATTTCCGGGGCAGGCCGTGTTGCCTCCCGACTCATGGAAATGGGTTTCGTGCCCGGAACCATCGTAGAAGTTCTGCGACGTGCTCCGTTTGGGGGCCCTGTACAGTATCGCGTGCATGGCTGCTCGGTCTCCATGAGATCAGCGGAAGCCTCCTGCGTATCAGTTGAAACAGATTCGCTGCAGAACCGAACGGCTCGCAGAACTCCCAGCCAGCTTGAATTGGCTGCCGGTTAGTGGGTCGTCAGTGACGAATCAACCAACTCATGCCGTGCAGAATGATCGCCCTTTGCGAGTTGCCCTGATTGGCAACCCAAATACGGGTAAGAGTACTCTGTTCAACGCGCTGTCCGGAATGCGGGTTCGGACGGGCAATTATCCGGGTGTGACGGTCGAACAGCGTATTGGTCGGGTCCAGTGGGACGGTCACGACATTGAACTTAGCGACCTGCCCGGAACATATAGCCTCTCCCCAAAATCGCCCGACGAGATGGTCGCAGTGCAGGTTTTGACGGGATGCTCCGAGGAACCTCGCCCCGATCTGATTATCTGCATTTGTAACGCCGCGGCCCTGGAACGAAATCTGTATCTGGCGACACAGGTGCTGGAAGTCGGGCTGCCGGTTGTGTTGTGTTTGAATATGTGGGATTCGGCGAAAAGTTCCGGAGTCCGCGTCGATCTTTCTGCACTGTCGCTGAAGCTTGGAGTTCCTGTTGTCCCCACATCGGCCAGTCGTCGTGAAGGGCTTGCTGAGCTTAAGCATGCCGTGGTTCACCAACTGACGGCCAGAGGTGGTCCGGTTCAACTGGCCTCTGACAGCTTCGGTCACTCCTTGCTATCAGCACCAATTCAGGAAGAAGTTAGTCGTCTCGGAGCAGTACTGCAAGCCGCCAACGTTTCTCAGGAAAAGCGTTGTGGCTTCCTGATTGCTCGCAGTTTGCTCGATCCTGGTGGATCAGTAGAACTGATGCTGACCGAAGCCGCTGGTCAGAATTACTTGGTTGCGTTGCAGGAATCGCGTCGGAAACTGTCCGACCTGCATCTTGAGATACCGGCTACCGAAGCCAGTCAGCGGTACCACTACATCGGAGAGCTTCTGGCAGAAGTTCAGGCGCGAACTCCGAATTCGCGCACGCGATTGACTGACAGAATTGATTCGGTGCTGACGCATCGCTTCTTTGGGTTCCTGATCTGTCTCGCAGTGTTGCTGATGGTATTTTCGACGATTAACTGGTTTTCTGCACCACTCAGCGACGGTGTCGAATCGATGCTGGGCTGGATCAGCGATCAGGTTTCTTCATCCATGTCTCCCGGTCCGTTACGCAGTTTGCTGACGGAAGGCGTGATTAATGGCGTGGGTTCGGTGATCGTGTTCCTGCCGCAGATATGCCTGTTGTTTTTGTTCATCGGATTGCTGGAAGACTGCGGCTACATGGCGCGAGCGGCGTTCATGATGGACCGCTTCATGGGGATTCTGGGGCTCAGCGGGCGTTCATTTTTGCCTCTGATGTCATCGTTCGCCTGTGCTGTTCCGGGGATCATGGCAACTCGAGTTATCGATGATCGCCGCGACCGATTCGTGACGATTCTGATCGCCCCGTTGATGAGCTGTTCTGCTCGTTTGCCGGTTTATGTCCTGATGATTTACACGTTCATTCCGGATACGAAATTTCTGGGCGGCTGGATATCGCTGCAGGCTTTGGTGTTGTTCGGCATGAGCACGCTTGGCCTGGTGGTCGCAATTCCTGTCGCCATAATTTTGCGACGAACGTTGTTTCGCGGTGAACCATCGCCGTTTCTCCTGGAACTGCCGGATTATCGCGTTCCTTCAGTACGCGTTGTGCTGGAACGAGTCTGGGAGAGTGGTCAGTCGTTCGTGGCTCGTGCCGGCACCTTGATTTTTGCGACCAGCGTTCTGGTCTGGGCTGGTGGATCATTCCCCGGTGATCAACGCGAACGGTATGAACTGACGGCCAAACTTGAAGCACTTGAAGCTTCTGGAACTGATCCCGAAAGCGCGGAAATTACCGGGCTGACAGAGAAGTTGAATCAGGTGAACGGCGATCTTCTGCGAGGCAGTGTGCTGGGGCGGATCGGTCAGTCCATCGAGCCGATTTTTAAGCCACTGGGCTGGGACTGGCGCATTGGTGTCGGCGTTCTGGCGTCTTTTCCGGCACGAGAAGTTGTGATCGCGACACTCGGTACAATTTACAGTCTCGGAGGTGACGTGAGTGAAGAGGACGAAGGCCTGCGAGGAACCCTGATGGCCGCGACATGGCCGGATGGATCTCCAGTGTTTTCCATTCCTGTGGCCTTGTCGATCATGGTTTTCTTCGCGCTTTGTGCGCAGTGTGTATCAACGCTGATGGTGATTCGTCGCGAAACCAACAGCTGGCGCTGGCCGGTGTTTTCGTTTGTTTACATGACGGCTCTGGCGTGGCTCGGTGCTTTCCTGACATATCAAATTGGTATCAGGATGTAGTCCCATGGATGCTCAGACGTTGGCAACTTCAGTGATGGTCTTTGTGGCCATTGCAATCTTCTGGCGTCGATTCCAGCAGACGTTTTTGAAGTCATCGGCTTCCGGATGCGGATCGTGTACTGGCTGCTCAGGAGGAAACTCGGCGGCGGCGATCAAGGTGACACCGCTGATTCAGCTTGGGATGTCTTCGCCAGAGAAACACTCGAAAAATCTGTAGCGTGTAACCCGTGAGCGATGGCGAACGCGGGCTCACCACTGGGCTGCATTTTCCGTCTATCCCCCCCTGCGAGTCAGTTCCGAAGTTGCAATGTTCAGATTCTCGGCAAACGCGTTTCTGATGCCGGGAGTCGTCTGCAAATGAGAATCCCCGCAGGAACAGTTTGTTACAGGGATGCGAATGGTCATAGTGAGAGCCTCAACCTGCCGCAATCTCCCGGCGAAGTGTGTTGTGATTCCTGATTGATTCAAGCCGAGATCTAACGGTATGGCCACCCACATCATCTTTCAATGTCCAGCTTGTCAGCAGAGACGCGTGACGAGTCCGAAACCTGCTGACGGTCCGGTCAAGTGCGACGAATGCCAGTGGGGGCGAAACGAAGGAGTCGGCGATTTCTCGGAAGGCCAATTGTGCCGTTGTCGGATCTGCGGATGCGAGGATTTGTGGCGTCAGAAAGATTTTCCGCCGGCGATGGGTTTGGCACTTGTAGCGACTGCAGCCATTCTCAGCTGTATCGCCTACGCAAATTATCAACCGCTCCTGACGCTGGCGATTCTGATGGTGGCCGCGTTGATTGATATGTTACTTTACACGTTTATGGGCGACATGCTGGTTTGCTACCGGTGTGGAGCGCGACATCGACAAACGGCGATGGCGGATGAGCATCCCAGGTTCGACCTGGAGACCGCAGAACGTTATCGTCAGCAGGATCTCCGGCAGCGACAGGCGTCTAAGCCGGGTTGAGCCTCGAAGATTGTCGCTCCGTAGTCGGAGCGCTTTGGACAACAGCATCTGTGGAAGAACTGCGTCGAAGACTGGTTGAGGATCTTAGCGACACGATCGAAGGCGAATTGCGAGTCGATCGGGCGGCTGTCGCTGTGTTTTCGTCCGACGCCAGTCTGTATGAGATCGAGCCGATTGCCGTCGTGTTTCCGCGTCAGGCCCGCGATGTGGAAGTAATAGCGGCTTACTCGGCTGATAATAATATTCCGCTGATTGCTCGCGGTGCTGGTTCCGGGCTTGCGGGAGGCGCGATTGGACGCGGAATTGTCATCGATTTTTCTCGCCACATGAACCGTGTGTTGTGGGTGGATGGAGATCGTGTTCGAGTTCAGCCGGGCGTTGTGCGGGAACAGTTGAATCGAGAACTTCTCAAGCACGGTCGTTACTTTGCACCGGATCCTTCTAACAGCCGTATCACAACCATCGGGGGAATGCTGGGTGTTGATGCGGCGGGATCTCATTCTGTTCGCTACGGGTCGACTCGGGACCACGTTGAAAGCATCGAATGCGTCCTGTCCGGCGGACAGCGAATGGAGCTGGGGCGTGAACCGCTGCAACTGGATCCGTCCGCTTTTCCTCGCATGGTCGATCTTGAACCTGTCGGCGGTATTGCCGGCGGTGGAGTTTCTGTTGGTGCGACTGTCAGCACGGCGGTCAGATCAGATGCGTTAAAGTTGTCAGCTCTGACGCCCGCCACTCGTCGCGCGGATCTGATTCAGCGAGTCGGCGCGCTGCTACAGGAATTTGAGCCGGTCATCAAGCAGTATCAGCCGCCGTTGCTGCGAAACTGTTGTGGCTACATGCTGCGTGGGATTCGCCAGATGCAGGAGCTTGATCTGGCTCGTATGCTGGTGGGCTCTGAAGGCACGCTCGGATTGTTCACCGAGGCGACTCTGTTCACAATGCCGCTGCCTTCGTTTCGGGCTGCAGCCTGCCTGATGTTCAAAACGCTTGAGCAAGCGGTTTGGGCTATGCAACTTCTTCTGCCGCTTGAGCCCAGTGCCTGCGATTTGCTGGACCGTCGAGTTCTGAGCCTGGGACGAGGATCAGATCTGCGTTTTCGAGATATGATTCTGCCGGAAGCCGAGGCGGGACTAATCATTGAATTCCCCGGAGGCAGTGAACGAGAGATTCGGGAACGTCTTAGAGATGCTCAGACCCTGCTTAAAGATCGTGAGATCGACTTTCAGATTACTCGAGAAGCCACGACTTTGGAAGATGTGGAACTGCTCTGGGCTTTGCCTTCGCAGGTGGTGTCCTTGCTGGCCAGTCTGAAAGGTTCGTCGCGACCGTTGCCGTTTGTCGAAGATGTCGCGGTGCCTCCGGAGAAGCTGGCTGAGTTTCTGGTGTCGGCCCAGCGAATTTTTCAGAAGCATGAAGTCACTGCGACGTTGTACTCGCATGCGGCTTCCGGGCAATTGCATTTTCGTCCGATCCTTCCCGTGCCTGACAACGGCGAAGACACAAAGATCGAAGCCATCGCCAGAGATCTTTATCGACAGGTTGTCCAGGTCGGCGGCTCGATCAGCGGAGAACATGGCGACGGACTTTCTCGCACCGCCTTTATCAGAACGCAATATGGCCCGCTGTATCGTGCGTTTCAGCAGTTGAAGGAAATCTTCGATCCTCTGAAATTGATGAATCCGGAGAAGATAATCAGCAATGATCCTCAGTTGACGGTCAAACATCTCCGCCGAATTCGACCTCGCGAAACGGTCGGGACCAGTTCCACCGGTGGCTCGCTGCTTCCGATCATGCAGTTCGCGTGGAATGCCCATGAAGCCGCCAATGCAGCCAGCCGTTGCAATGGGTGCGGCACTTGTCGCGTGCAGAACGAACCTTCAAGGATGTGTCCGTTCGTTGAGAATGACGGCAACGAAGAGTTATCGCCGCGAGCCAAAGCGGATCTGTTCCGTCGGGCGATTTGTTCAATCTCGGGCAAAGAACTGCTGGCGGATGATTCCACAAAGACGATTCTGGATAGCTGCTTCAATTGCAAACAGTGTCAGCTCGACTGCCCGTCGGAAGTCAACATCCCGCATCTGGTGCTCGAAGCTCGCGCGCAACATGT
This sequence comes from Planctomycetales bacterium, assembly GCA_026400835.1. Taxonomy (GTDB): domain Bacteria; phylum Planctomycetota; class Planctomycetia; order Planctomycetales; family Planctomycetaceae; genus SXXK01. Next base: position 50,033 of record JAPLOA010000048.1, read on the forward strand.
GCAGGCACATGGACTGAGCAAAACGGCGTGGTTGCTTTCGCGAGTCCATACATATGCTCGTATGGCGTCTCGTTTTTCGTTTCTGACTAATCGTCTGCTGAAGAACACATGGTTTCGAAAACTTTTGCAGCGATTCGTGGGCATCGCGTCTGCTCGACGTCTGCCGAAGTTCGCAAGAACTCCGTTCCTTGCGTCTTTGCGAGTACAGCGTGAGGACAATTCGGGAAATCCGGGAAGCCCACGGCCAACGGTCGTTTACTTTGTTGACTACTTTGCCAACAACCACGATCCGGAATTAGCCGAAGCGTTCGTGAGAGTGCTGGAGCATAACGGATTTCGAGTGTTCATTCCTCGTGGACAAACCGTATCCGGAATGACCATGTTGACCGTTGGCGATGTTTCCGCCGCGCGAGTGGTCGCAGAACAGAATATCCGTGAACTGGCCGAGCCAGCTCGCGAAGGATATTCGATCGTTTGTACAGAACCCTCGGCGGCGGTGTGTTTGACTCAGGAGTATCCGATGCTTCTGTCCAGCAACGATGCCGAAGTGGTGGCTCAGCAAACCCTTGATGCAGGCTCATTCCTGCTGGATCTGCAGCGGCGAGGAAAACTGAAGAAGGACTTTACGCCTCTTGCGATGAGAGTTGCCTGGCATACACCATGTCATACTCGGGCGATGCGACGCGGGCAGCCACTGCTGGAAATTTTGAGACTGATTCCCGGCCTGAAGGTCCGGATGATAGAAAAAGGCTGCACCGGGATGGCTGGAACTTTCGGGTTGGCGGCAGAGAACTTTGAACAGTCGCTTCGCATCGGGTCGGAACTGATCGATGAAATGAAGACCATTGACGCGGACGCCGGCGTGACGGACTGCAGTAGTTGCAGAATGCAGATGGAACAAGCCAGCCGGATCCCTACAATTCACCCGATCAAGCTGCTGGCACTTTCGTACGGACTGATGCCACGGCTGGCAGAACGACTGAAAGCTCGACCTTCCGGATTGAGCATGTCATGATCCTGAACAGAATCCTGTGCTCATGAATCTTAATGTACTCTTTTTTGCAGCGGCTCGTGATGTGGTCGGGACCGACACCGTGACTGTCGACGTTCCCGATGGCAGTACCGTAGGTGAACTGCAGCAGTTAATGATTCAGCGAACCCCGCAACTTGAACGATGGTCTGTGGCGTTACTGTGGGCCGTTAATAATCGCTACGCCGGATGTGATCAGGTACTGCATGCCTCTGATGTGATCGCCTGCTTTCCTCCGGTGAGCGGAGGCTGAATCATGATTGAACTGACAACAGAACCAATCGACTACAATCAGCTCACGGAATCCGTGCGGGATCATGCCGCCGGTGCTGTGACGTTGTTTCTGGGAACCGTGCGGGAGTTTACTCGCGGCGTTCAAACGTCGTGGCTGGAATATGAAGCCTACCCCGATATGGCGCGGGCTTCGATGGTGGAACTGGAAGCCGAAGCCTTTCAGAAATTCACGGTGACAAGGATCGCGATTTCTCATCGTACGGGCACGATGGCTCTGGGCGAAATCAGCGTGGCCATTGCTGTAAGCTCGCCGCATCGTGATCAGGCGTTTGAGGCGGGACGATGGCTGATCGATACGTTGAAGGAACGAGTACCCATCTGGAAGAAGGAACACTTTGCGGACGGCCGTAAAGAATGGCAACATCCGGGAATGACTCCACAGGCCAATACCAAAGGCGCGAAACCATGAACTCCGGAGATGTGTCAACGCGAAGACTGATCGATTCGTTCGGTCGAGTTCACAACAATCTGCGAATCAGTGTCACGGATCGATGCAACATTCGCTGCTTCTATTGCATGCCGGCGGACAATGTGGAGTTCATGCCGAAGGAGAATCTGCTTTCCTTCGAAGAGATTGAACGAGTTGTCCGTATTGGCACTACGCTGGGGATTGATCGTGTTCGTTTGACGGGCGGCGAACCGCTGGTGCGGCGCGATTTGCATGTGCTGGTTCGGAAACTCGCCGCGATTCCGGGAATCATCGATATCGGACTTACGACCAACGGTATTCTGCTGGAGGAGCAAGCTCAGGATTTGCGCGATGCCGGGCTGAAGCGATTGAATATCAGCCTTGATGCTCTGGATCCTGAGATTTTTCGCAAGGTGACTCGCCGCGAAGGCTACGATCGAGTGCTCGCCGGGATTCAGGCGGCTCGCGACGTTGGCTTTTCCCCGATCAAACTCAATGCCGTTTCTGTACGGGGATTGACCGAGGATCAGATTATTCCGTTCGGCAAGCTGGCTCGCGAAACTGACACTGTTGTGCGTTTTATTGAATTCATGCCACTGGATGCCGACAGCCAATGGCAGCGCGATAAGGTATTGTTCGCGCATGAGATCATGGGAAGGCTTGAAGCAGAATTCGGTGCTTTACGAGCGATAGATTCGCCGGTGTCTGCTCTTGTTCATGCCGGGACGACGGCCAGTTTGTTGACACAGGCCGATGCTGCGACTCATGCCCCTGCACAGGATTATGAATTCGCCGACGGCAAAGGCCGGGTTGGTCTGATTGCCAGCGTGAGTCAACCGTTCTGCAGCAGTTGCAATCGTTTTCGTCTGACGGCCGACGGTCGTCTTCGCAACTGTTTGTTCAGCCACGACGAAACAGACATCAAGGAGTTCCTGCGATCAGATTCCGCTGACGAGTTGATTGCTGAGGCGATGCTCAACAGTATTGCGGCCAAGAAGGAGGGTCACGAGATCAACACGGCCCGCTTTGTTCAACCTGATCGCCCGATGTATTCGATCGGGGGGTAGCTTGGTGCCTGGTGCTGAGCTGGACAGCGCCATTTTGCTCCCTCTCCCTTGATTTTTTGCGGAGAGAGAGCGTGTTGTTAGATGGCAGGATGGACGCAAAAAATTTGGGGAGAGGGCTGGGGTGAGGGGGAATTCTTAGCACGCGGCCCCTCACGAAAACCGCTCATCCGCCCTGTCGGCCACCTTCTCTCCGAGGGGGAGAAGGGACTGCGTTCACGCGGCAAACATTAATCAAAAGGCAACTTCGGTGAATCCGAATCTGCAAACATGGCGCTGTCCAATGAGTGTCTGGTGCCTGAATTGCAGTGGCCGCGGCGAAGGATACAGCTTCACATCTGCGGGAGTGCCTTGATTGGCGGGAGTGCCTTGACGGCCTCGGTTCGAAAGTTCTTTGCATCAGTGCTTTGCTCCGTCGGACGAAACTGACGCACAATGAACGCGGCCAGATGCTTCAGGATCATCGCCGCGACCGCAGAGCTAAGCAAAGCTGCGATCGCAGCCAGCACCGGAGAACTCTTCATGACGGTCATTGCGCCTGCAAGGGCAACTCCATGCACGAGAAAGAACTCATAAGTGTAGTCGGCCGCGAGTTTGACGGTGCGCGATCGAGCCTGCCACCGCAATGATAGCTCGACAATGACAAGGCTGATGGCTGTGTATGCAAAAGCGGGCTGAATCAGCAGAGCCAGAATGGTCAACACTCCTGCAATCGACAGAGTGGCGACTTTGCGATGATTGCCCAAACCATAAGCCGCGATTGTACTGGCCACAGCATAGGTCAGTCAATGAGACAGCAGCCATGGAGCGGCATCGCGAGCGACGAGGAACGTCAAGCCAATACTGCTGATTGCGGCGATGAGACCCGGGCGTTTGATGAGTCGGGAAAGGAACGTTGCGAAGTAACATGCCAGAATGAAAGAAACAAACCAGGTCGGTAAGTTCACAAGCTTGTCGGGATGGGTCCACAACCCGGTTCCCAGCATCTGTGAAACAATCTGGCCAACGGATGCATTCTTGTAGCCGGACAGTGTGGTCAGACTAAAACTTCCAATCATCGCAATCCAGAACGCCGGGTAAACTCGACACAGACGCTGCCACAGCCAGTATGTTGGTGTCCGTCGACTTTCGAACGACAGGAATCCGCTGACAACCAGAAACATGGCGACACCCAATTGGCCGATCGACAGACCAGCCAGCGAAGTCAAATCTTCTCGATCGGCAAGGCTCATCGTGTGTTGCAAGGCCACGAGGCTCATCGCGAGAACGCGAACGTGGTCAAGTCCGACGAGATTCGGCCGCGAGGAATGGTCGGAAGGATTGATAAAGGGCATAGCAGCACTCCTGCGCGGGCTGGCCGGTCTGTGCGATGTGGTGAATGTTGATCCGTTGTGGTTCAGTGATCAATGACTGCTTAAATGTAACCTCAAGGATGCCTGAAGCGGTGCAAACCCGGCGAAGTCGTGGCGGCTTACAGCACGGGGGTAATCGTCGAACAGGATTTTTCAGATGGCTGCATTTTCGCATCAGCATCGGGTACGACGCTTCGGGTCGATTGCAGTGATTCGTGCGGTTTGATGCTTTCCGGCATCAGTGACCCCCAGTGGGGTATCCGGAACAATGCCCTGTGGCTGACCTGTCCGGAATCGCTCAACGGAGTCACCCTCGGAAGATCACTGCTGACTCAGTGCAATCCAGCGATCGCGAATCCAGATCTGCAGCGGCAGCAGAACAAACATCCACGTCCAGAATACGTTGATAATACTGCTCAGAAGCAACGTAACTTCGATATTGTGACTTCGTGCAAAAACGGAAGTGACTGCCGTCAGTCCAAGAATCGGCGCCGCCATACAAAAGAAGGCTGGCGTGGCCAGCAGAATTGTCAGTGGCAACGCCGCCCAACGCGTGTACAACGATAACAGAGCCGCCAGATGGCTGGCAAAACCCAACATGATCAGATAACTGCTCACCATTGTTGCTGAACAGTTTCGGACAATTGTACCGTCGCTGAGGACGAAAGTAATAAAGATCCAGACGATGGCCGGTATCAGAGCGATTGCACAGCCGGCGAATTTTTCGACAAGAACTCGAACAATGCTTATGGGCACGGTCGCCAGCGTTGATTGTGTCTGCTGCCGAACTTCATAGAACAAACATCCGGACGAGTACAGCAAGACCTCCGCAGTCAGCGTCATCATGAATGTCAGAAAAGCCCACCAACTGTAATCGCCACGCAGGGCCAATCCGTTTGAGTAGCCATCCATTTCCTGAAACATGCGGAAGCCGGCAAAGACAAGACCTCCGGCCAAAAACTTAGCGATAGCGAATGTTTGTCCGCCGGTGAAGAAGACAAACTCTTTCCATGCGACTGAAAGATTCCAACACCGTCCGACAGCCCAGCGCCGGACGGATTTGTTTTCCGAGGGGCCTGCCGTGTCTGCGGGAGCAGACCAAAAATCCAATGTGACCGTGCTGATTACGAATAAGACAAAAGCCGTCAGCAGACTTGACCAGAACTGACCAGCAACGATTGACACTTCGCCTCTGATGGAAGCCGTGGAGATCGTGGTGAGCCCGGTCGAAAAGTCGATTCCCAGCATGGTGAATCCACTGGTCAGTCCAAGGATTTCTGCGAGGCGGTCGAATACGGAGATCTTTGAACACACCGCCGGGATCAATTCCAGAAACGCGATGGTGCCAGTAGACAGAACTCCAGGTGGAATGGCTCCATGGAACGCCGAGCTGATCCTCGGCAGGAACACGAAGACTCCAATGGTTGTGGCTGCCAACCCGGCTGCTCGCCCCGACGTCGCACACCGCACGCTGCAGAACAGCGCCAGATTGGCCACCAGAATCATCCACGCCGCCAACGCCAAATAAGCGGCCACGATCTGATTCCAGAGGACGCCCCCAAGAGTAATCGAGAGAAACGTAAACGGCAGCTGGATCACAAGCAGCATCAATGAGCTGACCAGTCGCGATGTCGATTTGCCCAGAGTAATCGACAGCGAATTCATACCGGCCAGACGCAACAGGGCATAGGTTCCAGCATCTTTCTCTTCCGTGACGGCCGTCACAAAATAGCTGATTCCCGAAACCGTAATGATCAGCACATTCAGCGTGCAGACAAGTTCAAAGAACCTCAGCCCCATGCTGCCAGTGCCAAACACATCCGTAAACGACATCGAAATCGCAAACAGCATCGCTCCCGCAAATCCTGCGCGCACGATGTGCGGGTAGATGGACCTGGAGTCCATCTTCAGAGTCCAATTGAACAGCGTTGTGACTCCGGATATCACGTGCGCACCCCGCGAGTCGTCAGGTCCATAAACGCCTGATTCAAATGCCGTCGCTGCTGACTGAATGACGTAATCGAAAGATCCAGCGTGAGCAGTTGTCGCAGGAACTCGTTGGCCGATGTCGCTGGCGTCAATTGAATGTTGTAATCACGTCCTGTCGCAAATTCCGGTTCAGAAACCGTTTCGACACCGGGCAATTCCCTGATTCGCTGCATCGCCGTTTCGGAGATTGTGGCCAGCTTAAGATTATAGAGAGGCCTCTCGTCCGGGCTTTCCAACAGAATATCCATCGGCCCGCTGAACTTGATCTGGCCTCGATCGATGATTGTCACGCTGTCGCAGAGTTCCGCCAGTTCACTCAAAATATGCGAACTGATAAACACCGTTTTCCCCATCCGCCTCAGTTCACGAAGGATCTCTGTCAGCTCAATTCTTGCGCGAGGATCGAGGCCGCTGGCTGGTTCGTCCAGCAACAACAGATCCGGATCATGCACCAGAACCCGGGCCAGGCTGACGCGTTGTTGCATTCCGCGTGACAAGCCGCTGATAAGATCATCGCGACGGCCTTCCATGTCGGTCAACGTCAGCACGTCATGGATGACGGTGTCTCGTTGCCGAACTGGTAAGCCATAAGCTGCTGCGAAAAAGTCCAGATACTCGAAGACTGTCATCTGGCGATACATGCTGAAATGATCCGGCATAAAGCCAATGCGGCGACGCACCGCAACAGAATCATTTCGCACACTCTGTCCAAAAACCTGCACTTCACCCCAGTTCGGTTTCAGCAGTGTGCAGATGGCCTTGAGCGTTGTGGTCTTCCCTGCACCGTTGGGCCCGACAAAGCCGTGCAGCGTCTGAGGCATCACGCAGAAGGTCACCTGACTCAGCGCCTGATGGCCTTTGAAGGCGTGCGACAGGTTTGTGACGGAGATGGCCGGAACAGTGTCGCGGGTAATCGTCGACATGTGGAGAATCGCCTTTTGCCGAATCCTGCGGAACTTCAAAAACGCGACGAGAGCTACTGCTGTTTCGCCAGCACGGCGTCATCAAACATCAAACGTCCCTGAGCCAGTGAAACCGAATGCGGAAATCTCTCTGCCAGTTCGTTGCTATGAGTCACGCACAACAATGCGGTGTCGTGTTCAGCGGCCATCTCAAGCAACAGTGTCCCGATCTCTTCCGCCGTCTGCGGATCCAGATTTCCCGTTGGTTCGTCGGCCAGCAATAGAGAAGGCTTGTGCAGCAACGCGCGGCAGACGGCCACTCGCTGACGTTCCCCACCGGACAGTTTTCCCGGACGCTGATGCAGACGATGAGCCAGCCCGACTCGATCCAGCAATGCTTCAGCTCGCACGCGAATGTTGGCTTCGGAGTCAAACCCGGCCAGCGTTGGCAAGAGTACGTTCTCCAGAACGCTGCACTGTGGCAGCAATTGATGGTCCTGAAAAATGAACCCAATATGCTGATTGCGAAACGATGCGAGCCGACTGGAACTCATTCGCCACGGGTTCTCACCAAGGATCTCAATCAGCCCGGAAGTCGGCTGATCCAGAGTCCCCGCCAGATAAAGCAGAGTACTCTTGCCGCACCCGGAAGGTCCTCGAATCGCAATCGCGCTGCCGGAAAGCACTTTCAGACTGACGTCTTTCAAAATCGAAACCGGACCGCCTGGCGAGTCAAATGTGCGAGAAACACCGTGCATATGGAGAACAAGAGGCATAAAGACTCATTTCACTTGAATTCGAGAGCAACTGCGATGCAGAGCAGAAGGGATGCACGGCAGAAGGCTGGCGGTCTGTTAATTTAGAAGTGTATTGAGCGTTAAGTTTAACGGCGAGCCAGAGGCGAAATCCGTCAACGACGCCTGCGACTTGCCGTTCAACGATTCAATCAACCGTCCGCTGGAAGACTTCCGGAGGTCAATTTCGTCTAAGTTTTTCAAGGAGTCTTTGTCGACGGAGAAGACTCACCCACCGCAAGCCTGGCAACATCGTCCGCAGCCAGGGATCCTCGATAAATCCTGACATCGGCGAGATTCCCTTTGAAGTAATCCTGAGCCCCGAAGCCGATCTGAAGTTTCGACTCGCTGGAGAGATCGATGGCTTCGTCCGGCAACGCTGCCGACTCTGATACAAGTTTGCCGTCGACATAAAGCTTCAAACATTCCTTCGCACGGACGGCAGCAACGTGATGCCAGCCCGACGGAAACGAATTGTCCCATGTGGCATTACGGCCCGCTTCAATGGATAAAACACGCCCTGATGGCAATGCTCCAACGAACAAACGGCCCTGAAATACTGCCATCGACCACGCTCGGCGAAAACGCACATCCGGCGTCAGGTCGACTCGCCCAACCTTCGCCCAGTCGGTCTTTCCTTCGTAACGATAAACTTCTGCAAGTGGCAACGTGCCGCCGTACATTTTTCCGTTGTAAACAACCAGCGGCATCGCTTCGAGTTCTTCTCCTAGTTTCCCCGCGTCTTCCCAGTTGGTCCCTTCAATGTGCTTAAATACGTGAGCCTGCGGCCACTCGCTGACGAACAGACTCCCCTGATGTACCGCAAAGCCGTAAGTCTGAGTCGCGTTCGGAATGCGGCCCATGTCGTGCCACTGTTCGCCATCAAAACGAAACACAGCTCCTTCGTCGTAACAGGATGCAAACAACGAGCCATTGAAGACCGTCATGGCTTCGACTCGCTTGCCTGGATTTGGGCAGGCAGTCCAGGTTTCCCCGCCTTCGTAACGGAAGAATCCGGCGGGCTTGTAGAGCGATCCGGCATAGAGCTTTCCACGATACTCAATCAGGCTCGAAACGGCTTCTGTTTCTGCTGACAACGTGCCGCAGGAAATCCACTGATCGCCGTCACCCAAACGGTACACTTTCCCACCGAAGTTCTTGTTTTCAGACTCGGCCAGTGATGAACCCGCCAAACGATACTTGCTGGAAGCGACATACAGCGAACCAGCAAAGACCGTCATCGCTGAGATGGCGTTGGCTTTGTCGGGGGATCCAAGATCTGTCCAGCGATCGCCGCCTTCGAAGCGGAAAACTCGACCTGCCTCCTCTGCTCCCGCATGGCATGTGGATGCATAAAGCTTGCCGTTGTGAACACACAGCGAGAAAACATAGACCGCCGATCCCAGCTTTCCATGATCGGAAAACTCTGGTTCGATGCGAGACTGATCAATTCCGAAATGAAGCTGGCGATGGTTCGATTGAGAATTCGTAACGCCGCCATGAGTGTAGAGCCCGAGGTGAAATCCAGTACGTCCTGAGAAATCAAACTGGCTCAGAATATCGCCCGGAACATCGTCGCTGGCGTCGGACGGCTTGACCCATGCTGCGATAGAAAAATCCTGTTTCCCGGGGTTAAAGCCGCCCGCTGCTTCGATATCGATGAACGAACTTGTTCCATCAAATACGGCCGATTTGGTCAGACTCTTCGTCGGACCGTCATCGGTAAACTTAACACCGTTGGCGATCGACTTGAGCTTTCCGGGTGAGTGATCGTCTGCGGTACTCTGCAACGGCCAGTGTCCTGCCAACTTTGCTTGAGCATTGGCGGTCGAAACCACAGCCATCCACACCAGAACAATGTTCAGGACTCTCATGCGATACTCCGTGAAAAACAATGCGAGGACATTTGCCCCCGGAGAACTTCAGAATCGAAAAAAAAAGCAACGTGGGCGACTTTCAGGGAAGTGCGGAAAGTAACACACTTCGAACTCGGCGTCATCAATTCGCCCCGGAAGAGTCGTCTGTGATTGCTTTCAGGGCGACTGAATATGTGGCCAGTTGTTCCCTGTCTCTCTTCGATAACTTTGTGTATTCGCAGGCGATTCATGAAATCTGTTACCGAGTATCTGACATTCAGTATTCCGGAAAGAATGGGCTTCCTGAACATCACCTTGAGGCTGGAGGAAATACTTCGCATTAGCGGGATTCAGGAAGGCCTGATGCTGTGCAATGCGATGCATATCACAGCTTCCGTGTTCATCAATGGCGACGAGTCGGGTCTGCATGCCGACTATCGCAAGTGGCTGGAGCAACTCGCTCCGTTCGATGCTTCACCGCAGCGTTATGCTCACAATCGCACGGGCGAAGACAACGCCGATGCACATATGAAACGGCAGATTATGGGACGCGAAGTTGTCATTGCCGTGACGCAGGTACGGCTCGACTTCGGACCGTGGGAGCAGGTCTTTTATGGAGAATTCGACGGACGCCGCTCCAAGAAAGTGCTGGTTAAAATCATCGGCGAGTAATCATTGCTGATGATCGCGTGTTGAGTCTGATATCAGGACTGCGGCATGTCGATGATCACCCGCCCGTTCTCGATGCGAACAGCGTAGGCGGTCTGGCAGATTCTCTGATTCAGGCAATGCTGGCCACTGGAAACATTGAACTGCCAGCCATGCCACGGACACGTCACGATATTGCCTCGCAGCGTGCCTTTTCCGAGTGGTCCGCCAGCATGCGGGCAGATGCCATCAATCACATGAAACACACCGTCCACGTTGTAGACAGCGAAGATTCTTCCATCGGCGACGACTTCGGCAGATTGTCCCGGAACAATCGTCGCCGCATCCGCCAGGTCCAGACTTGCCATATCACGCGACTCTATTTCGAGGGGCCGTTGAGTTCATTTTTGACATGCTCTGCAGCTCGCAGAACACGCATCATATTTCCACCCAAAATCCTGTGGATGGATGCACGATCATATCCGCGATTGAGCAATTCCTGAGTGATCAGCGGGTAGGTCGCGACACTTTCCAATTGATGAGGCAGTCGAGGGACTCCATCGAAATCCGATCCAATCCCGACATGATCAACTCCGGCAAGTTTTACGATGTGGTCGATATGGTCGACCACGTCATGCAGCGTTCCGCGAGCTTCCTTGTTCTTTTTCAGAACTTCCGTCGGTGCCACAAACGCCGAGAAGAAGTTGACCATGACGACACCTCCGTTTTGCTTCACCAGCAGCAGCACATCGTCGGGCACATTGCGAGGATGATCACAGATACTTCTCGCGCTGGAATGCGAAAATATCACTGGAGCCTTAGTGATTGCCAGCGATTGTCGCATCGTTTCCGGGGAGACATGGGACAGGTCAACCAGCATTCCCAGACGATTCATTTCTCGAATAACGTCCTTGCCGAAATCTGAAAGACCGTTGACACGCGGCTCATCCGTTGCGGAATCCGCCCATGTCAGAGACCTCGAATGCGTCAGTGTCATGTAGCGACAACCTTCGTCGTAAAGTCGCTGAAGATTGCTGATTTCGTTCTCAATGCTGTGGCCGCCTTCGACTCCCATCATGGATGCGATCCGCCCGGCTTTGACGATGCGTTCAATATCGTCCGCTGTCGAGGCGAACTCAAACGTCTCCGGATACCGCTTCACCATCGACCTGACGATCGAAATCTGATGTAGCGTCTGCGATAACGCATCGCCGTTCTTGTCGGCAGCGGCCGGAACGTACACGGACCAGAACTGCGCCTTGAGGCCTCCTTTTTTTAACCTTGCAATATCCGTGTGCAGAGTTGGCTGGTCTTTGGAGATATCCAGAATATCGAACGAGGAGTTGCCCTTGTCGCGAATCTCCCACGGCAGATCATTGTGTCCGTCGAAAAGCATGCCGCTAAAATGGACAGCTTCACCTTCGGCAGTCAACACCACATCAGGGCGGCTGGATTCCTGAGCTTTCAGCTGGCTCATTCCCGGGATCAACACGGCCAGCAGCGTCGTGAAAAATGCAGGAACGATTTGCTGGGAGAATGGCCTCAAAGTCTGTCTGCCGCCGTGCATCGTTCGCTTTTCCTTGAGATTGAATTCAGCCGAAAATTTCCGTCACTGGGCGACCCTTGGCGATTGGCAAGGGGCGATTCAGATTGTCATGAACTTCAATCGTATGATCAATCCCCAGTGCATAATACATTGTGGCGGCCAGATCGCCGGTGGTCACAGGATCACGGTCAGGGACGGCTCCGTATTTGTCGGAGGCTCCATACACTGCGCCTCCCTGGACTCCACCGCCCGCCATCAATACGGTGTAGCATTTCGGCCAATGGTCGCGACTGATGTTGGTATTGATCTTCGGGGTTCGGCCAAACTCACCCATCCAGATGACAAGTGTCTCATCGAGCAATCCGCGATCACTCAGATCATTCAGCAGCACCGGCAGCGTGTGGTCTGTCGATGGAAAATGCCACTCGGGAAGGATTTCATACATTCGGGTATTGTCAAATCCGTGAGTGTCCCAACCGCCGTCAGTCTTGCTGCGGCCACCGATGCTCTGAGCAAAATACACCGTTGTGAATTTGACCCCTGATTCGACCAGTCTGCGAGCCAGGAGGCAGCCCTGACCATAGGTCGTTCGGCCGTAAGAATCTCGCACAACTTCCGGCTCTTTCGACAGATCAAAGGCATCTCGGACCTTCTCCGAATTCAGCATCGCCAGCGCGCGGTCGTAATAGGCATCCAGTCCTCGAGCGGCTGCGGATCGATCGAGCGTCCGGGCCTGATTGTTAATCAGTTCCTGAAGTTGACGGCGGTCCTGCAAACGGCCCAGCGTTACGTCTGATGGAAGACTGAGCTGAGACAACTTGAAGTTTGCCTGATTAGGATCATCACGAAAAAAGAGCGGATCATGTTGCTTACCAAGAAAGCTGGCTCGCTGTCCGGGCGTCGTTGATCCATCAGAGATTTGATAAGGGTAGGAGACGAATGTCGGCATTCCATTTGAGTTGGGAGCGACCGCATCCACAACCGAACCGTAACCAGGAAACAGATCCAGCGATTCACGCAGGCGCTGATCGTCGATCGGCGGTTCAAAGCCTGTCAGTGCGGTGTAACCAGCCGAATTGTGATTGTTCATGGTATGATGCACCGTTCGAATCTGAGCGATTCGATGCATCACTTTCGCCGTCTCCGGCAGATGCTCACAAATCGACATTCCGGGCACTGACGTAGGGATTGCTTGATAAAAGGAACGATAGCCGTCCGGAGCATCAGGTTTCATGTCGAACGTATCAACATGACTGGGCCCGCCCCACTGGAACAGAAAAATCACGGACTTCGCCGTTGCCGTGCGAGATTGTTTCGGCAGCCGCTCCTGAGCTTTTAATAGTCGCGGCAGATTGAGCCCCAACAGGCCAGCGCCACCGACACGGACCAGATCTCGCCGATGAATCCGTGCGGCCTGATCAACGATGCTGTTCCATTGCATCTCAGAAGCCTTTCAGAAACTTTCGAAGTTCCGGATCGTCATCGTCTTCACTCTTGTCGTCGCCGATGTCAAACCAATTTGACGCTTCATCTTCCTCCACGACCTCGACGACTTCTTCTGCGGCTACTTCTTCTCCCGCGACTACGTCCGGGCTCTCATAATCTGCCGTCGCGACATCGTCAGCAGCAATCTCGGCAAAATCCCACACCTCTTCAACATCGTCTACTTCCTCTACGACTGCAGATTCTTCCATTACGGTTTCGATCACTTCGGCGATCGGTTCCGTTACTGTTTCAGGTTCTGCGACTATCTCAGTTTCGGCCACGTCTTCGACCAGTTCGATTTCTTCCAGTTCAGCATCGAATTCATCAACTGCATCAACCTGTTCAACTGTCGCAACCGGCTGTACGGTCTCCACTTCATCAAAGAAGTCGAACTCTTCAACAGCCTCAACTTCTTCAACAGCCTCAACTTCTTGAGCGGCCTCAATTTCGGCTTCGTACTCGGCGAATTCCTCGACAACTGAGCTGTCCTGCGTCCCATGAACGGGTAGCGTGGCAAGAGGTTCAATTGCAGCGTCCTCAGTAACCGCGACAGGTTGAGGATCTTCGTTGAGAAAATCAAACCCGCCGCCAGAATTCGGTTCGGCAACTTCAGAAAGCTCCACGTCGTCCCATGAAGGTGTGGAAGCCGGAACGACAGCCTGTTCCCAGGACGCCACTTCTGGTGGCGAAACGTTATCAGTAAGTTTTTGATCACTAAGGCCGGGATCTTCCAGTAGTTCGATATCGTCAACGACTGCCTCCGCCGGTTGCTCTTCAACCACGTCCACCGCGTCTTCAACAGCTTCGGAGAACCAGTCAGTTTCAGAGGATTTCTCTTCAGCACCAACGGCTTCAACAGCATCAGCCTGTTCAATCACCTGCTGTGGCTCGTCGACTTCAATACCCAGCATGTCGAAGAAATCGAAGGGTTCGTCCAATACTTCAACCGCCGCCTCATTCTCAATAACGTCAACCGCCTCAACGGGCTCTTCGACAGGTTCTGCTGCGACAGGTTCCTCCAACCATTCCTCGACCGAACCAGTCGCTTCAACAGAATCAGCCTGTTCGATCACCTGCTGTGGCTCGTCGACTTCAATACCCAGCATGTCGAAGAAATCGGAGGGTTCTTCCGATACTTCAACCGCCGCTTCGTCATCAAGAACCTGAACGGCCTCAACGAGCTCTTCGACAGGTTCTGCTGCGACAGGTTCCTCCAACCATTCCTCGACCGAACCAGTCGCTTCAATTGCAGCGACCTGTTCGATCGTCTGCTTCGGCTCGTCGTCAACGATGCCCAACTCTTCGAAAAAGTTGAAGGGCTCATCGTGATCCGGAACTTCGACGAGCTCAGCCGACTCTTCGATTTCTTCAACGAAATCGGCGTCAACCAGTTCTTCCGCGAGCACCTGAGGTTCTTCAAGCACTTCCACGAATTGGTTGTTCAGCAGATCAGCCTCTTCAAAATCCGCGGTGAGTGCATTGGCCGGAGTCCCTTCATCCAGCAGTTCGACTGCCTCGACAGACACTTCGTCAAGGACTTCAACAGGCTCGTCGTCAAGGACCTCAACAGCTTCGACAGGCTGTTCAGCGAGGACTGCTTCAGCGACTTCCTCAGCAAAAATGTCCTCTTCATCCAGAACCTCCACGACCTCTTCCACGACGTCGTCAATAGTTCCGGCAGCGGCAGAGCCAGATGGACCTTCAGGAGGCACAATGGATTCGTCGCTTTGATTTCCACCCAGGAACGACATGTCGTCCGGTGAGTCGTCAGTGAGCCATGAGGATTCAGGTGCCGCTGATTGATAATCATCCGTGTCAATGCTTTCAGCCGCGCTGTCCTCAAACGATGACGGATTGACAGATTCTGCCTTCGTAATCCCTTCAGCAACCGGAGCAACAACTGTCGCGATCACCGCTGCCGCAGCAGCTTTCTTCACTGCGGGGGCGGCGATGTCGGCAATTTCATCGCCGCTTTGCGAAGACGCCGGTTTCGCTGATGTTGGCTTGCCAATGGCGTCGCTCGTGGGATCTTTCCTGATCCGAGCGGTTTCTTCATGCGCCTCGGCGGATGCTCCGGCGTGTTCGACAGAATACTGAAGAGGCGGTTTACTTTTGAATTCTTCAGCGATGATTGCAGCGGCGGAACCAACGACTGTGGAAGATTCAGAGGCACCGCTGGTTGACCTGGTGCTTTTACGCGAACGCTCCCCTTCGCTTTTCGTCGTGGATCCGGAATCTTCCTTGAGATGCACGATGAAGTTGACGGGGCCCAACGTGAGAATCGAACCCGTCTTCAGTTCAACTCGCTCCCCGGGCTTTATTCGTTTGTTGTCAACATAGGTGCCGTTGCTGCTGTCAAGATCCGTAACAGAGACGCCATCGCGTCCGACTCGCAGGAAGCAATGTCGACGACTCATCTGCGGTGCAGAAAGGCGTAAATTGCAGTCGGATCCGCGTCCGATCACGATATCGTGGCGTACGGTGACTCTGCGGACATTGGCCAATTGCTCCTGCAGCTCCAGGACAACCTTCATGGATTTCGTTCCGTTGGCGACGATGAAGTGGGAATCCAAACACGACGGACACGAACAGTCACTCGGAGAAGACGTCAGGTTCATCGCCGGTTTCTGCTCAGGTTGGCAGAAAAGATATCGCGCACCCCTGTCAATTACTCGCGATTTAACGCAACTTTGGCATCAGATCGTGCCAATTCTGCTCTTCACCCTGCCAAACTTGAACTGCTGGAGAATTCCGACTCGGTTCTGCCTGACGTCGACTTATAAAAGGCAGGGTCGAGGAACTCGGAGGGCCAATCTCATTCTACCTGGTGAATCCAACTTCGCGGGCTGTCATTCTCCGGATTTGGTTCCCGTGCGTTTGCCGCCAAGCCACCGTCCACAGCATCCCCACCGTTCGCGCACCCCTTCGGGACAACGATGTCAGGTTTCGGGGACAGGCTTTGTGGGGAGCAGCGATTCCGCAATCCTGTCGACGCAGCAAAGGCTATGTTGCGATTTCCGTGTTTCTCGCATTTTACGGTGGTTTGCGGGACGCCAGGGGCTGCGATAACCTGCACCATTCAACACTGCGGCGGGACGTCGTGCGATGTGTGCACTCAGGAAGAGTCATCACTTCTCCATTGGGCGGATCCGTTGTGAATTGATTTTGGGACGCAAGGGAAAGCAGAAGGCAGGAATTACCATCGAATGAGTGAACAGTCAGATAATTCTCCACCAAATCCTCCCGCTCAAAAGCCGTCCGGATCTGCAGGTGGCGAACCACGTCGATCGAACTTTGGTTCGATGACCATGATCCTTGTTTTGATCGCGATCGCGATCGCATTTTTCTCGTATAGCACGTCCCCGTCGAACTACGGCACCACAATTCCGTATTCGTTTTTCTTTGAACATCTGAAAAGTGGCAAGGTTAAGTCTGTTACGGTGCATGGTGAAATCCTCACTGGCGACTGGGACAAGATCCCCGAAGAAAAACCACCGGGGCTGACCGGCACTCTGGCAGCTAAGTTCAATACCGTTCTTCCGCCAATGCTGATGCACAATCAGCAACTGAACAATGAGCTGACTCGCCAGGGAGTGCTCTACAACAACGTTCCGACGTCTGTTTCCACAGGGACGGAGATGCTGTTGTGGATCCTGATGCCGGTTGGTCTGATTCTGATCATGTGGAACATGATGCGACGTTCCTCAGACCCGTTCAGCAGCGGCGGAATGATGGGCGGATTCGTTCGCAGTCAGGCACGCCGATTTGAAAAGAGTGAACACTCCACGACATTCAATGAAGTTGCCGGCCTCAAGTCCGCAAAGCAGGATCTGCAGGAAGTTGTCGAGTTCCTGAAAACACCCAAGCGATTTACTCGACTTGGCGCCAAGATTCCAAAGGGCGTGCTGCTCGTTGGTCCCCCGGGAACCGGCAAAACTTTGCTGGCACGAGCGACCGCGGGAGAAGCGGGCGTTCCGTTCTTTTCCATCAACGGCTCCGAGTTCATTCAGATGTTCGTGGGCGTCGGGGCGACTCGTGTTCGCGATCTGTTCAAAACGGCTCGTGAATCATCACCATGCATTATTTTCATTGATGAAATTGACGCGGTCGGTCGAGTTCGCGGCGCCGGTGTCGGCGGTGGCCACGATGAACGCGAGCAGACTTTGAATCAGATTCTGAGTGAAATGGACGGCTTCCAGCAGGGCGATACTGTCATCGTGCTGGCCGCCACAAATCGCTCCGATGTACTCGACCCGGCGTTGCTGCGTCCAGGCCGTTTTGATCGCCATGTGACAGTTGACCTGCCGGCTAAGGAAGGACGTTTGGGGATCCTGAAAGTCCATACTCGCAAAGTGCCAATGGCTGATGATGTGAATCTGGAGAGCATTGCGAAGACGACCATGGGCTTCAGCGGTGCAGAACTTGAAAAGCTGGTGAACGAGGCTGCTCTGAAAGCCGCACGCGAGGAAAAACGCGCTGTTGAAATGAGCGATTTCCGCTATGCATATGACATCGTCACGATGGGTGTTCCGCGCGACGAGATCATGGATAAGAAAGAGAAAACTCTCACCGCATGGCACGAAGCCGGACACGCTGTTCTGGCGTGGGCTCAGGAGGGCATGGACCCGGTTCATAAGGTGTCCATCGTTCCTCGTGGCCGAACTCTGGGTGTCACCCAGTTGATGCCTGAGAGTGAAATCAACAACCTCGGCGAACGTATCCTGAAGGCTCGCATCGTCATGACGATGGGCGGTCGCGCTGCCGAGAAGATGAAGTTCAACGAGTATTCTGCCGGGGCTCAGGGCGACATCAGTCAGGCGACGCAGATCGCACGCCGCATGGTCGCAAGCTGGGGCATGTCAGAAGTCATTGGACCGGTTGCGTTCCGCCAGTCAGAAGAACATCCGTTTCTCGGCAAGGAAATGCATACTTACCGTGAGTTCAGTGAAGAAACGACCCGCCAGATCGACATCGAAGTTCAGCGCATTATTAAGGAAGCGGAACTGTCTGCCATCAAACTGCTGACTCAGTATCGTGACAAGCTGGAAGCACTGGTCGATGCTCTTCTGGAGTCTGAAGATCTCGAACGTGAAGCTGTCGAAAAGATCCTGGGAGAACGTCCGGTCGCAGCCAAAGAATAGTTTGGTCATTGGTCATTGGTCATTGGGCGACGGATCGTCAGGGGCTGTCAACGCACAGGCGTCCTTGCTGATTCTGCCGGTCGACTTCGTCGTCAGGTTGAATCGTTGGAGCCGAGATCCGTCATTGGTGGTGACCTGGGCTCTGCATTCATGATCCGCAGACTGTTGCGTCCGTGATTGCCTGCTTTCAGGAAGTTTCAGATGGCTGAACAACTGAAACCGTGGAGACGAACGGCGGATGTGGCTGGTGGTGAAGAGCCGTTTCCTTTCTGCGTCGTGTGCGGCAATATCAGTATGCCAGCGCTGCCGCCGGGCACGAGTGCTCGCAACGTTGGAGATCTCGCCGATCCGGACGTTTAACGACGTGCATCCTGATATCCAGCCGGGGTAAGAATAGCACGCCGTCCTTCGCTGAGAATGAGATTCCACGAGCGCAAAAGAAAGCACCATCGAGAAGAACTCGATGGTGCTGAATTCTTTGCCACTTGTGTCGTCAGGCAAGGTGTTTGGGGGAGACCTTAAAGACGATGGCCTCCGCCCCTTCCACTCACAGAAAAATCGACTCTGCGCGAAATGAAGTGGGCGACCTCGCATAGCAAGGTGGCACTGCAGTTTTCGAACTCCGATGAAGCTTCCTGCGATTCAACGTGAAGCGGTTCAAGAAGGTAGCCGGTTGGTCAGCGGAGCGCAACCACCGGTTCGTGTCAAAACCTGCGATTGCAACCTGACAGGGGTGCCAGAACCGCGGTTTCTGTCATCCCTTCAGCATGAGGTTTTTTCTGTTCAGCCACCGGCGGTGCGCCTGTCGGCGACCGCCGGCTACTCTCTGACATCCTTTCAGGATTCATCGCATTGACTTCTGCCTGGGACACTCGCGAACATGATTTCGCGTTGAACAGAAAAATCGACTCGCACCGGAAACACTTCGATACTTTGAGCCAATTTCTGTGAGCCAATGATCAATACGGCAATTCTCGAATGTACATGTTCCTGAAGAACAGTTCGCTGCCGTGATGCTGTAATTCGATCTGGTCGGCTCGAACCAGCGGAACCAGACCGGACTGATCCCAGTAGTTCTCAAGTTCAACCCGGTCAACAATCAGCTTGTCATTCAGCCAGATTGTGACCTTGTTGCCCACCATGCGAATCAGGAATGTATTCCATTCGCCTGGCTTCTTGTCAGCCAGCGATGTGGGAGCATTGCGCCAACGGCGATTGTTCCACAAACCGCCCGAACCCAGATTGCGGCCGTTTGTATACTGAGCGACCCATTCTTCTGGTTTCGAAGGATCAGGTTGACCAGGCTTCACTCGTGGATCCCACGGATCCCAGATCTGAATCTGCGGAGTTCCTCGCAGGTAGATCCCTGAGTCTGCTCCGGGTGGAATCTTCCAGTCGACGTAGAATTCGAAATCGCCGTAATCTTTTGATGTGCAGAGACTCTGGCCTTTTCCGTCGTAAGTCAGAATGCCTTCCGCAACACTCCAATGCTCCTTCATCACAGTATCAGCTTTCTCCTGAGCTGCCTTCAGGTCATCTCCTGTAAGTGCTCGACGCTGATTCGCGTTATCATGAGCCAGACCTTTCCAGCCGGACAGATCTTTTCCGTTGAAGAATGTGGTGAAGCCCGCAGGCGGAGTGTTGTCCGCGGAGGTCAGTGGCTTCGTTGGCGAAGGGGCGTAGTCGGCGAGTTTCAGATTTCGAAACTCCACGCGATCATCATGCCCGGCCAGAACAATGTGGCCCTTCTTGTTTTTCATGCCGGGATGAGGATTCCCATCCACTGGTGTGATGTCATCCAGAAACGCGTCCACGATCACAGCACCGTTCAGAATGATCAGTATATGATCTTCGATGACGACGATTGTCTGAGTATTCCATTCGCCGACGGGCTTCAGATACCCAAGTTTGGGCGGATAAATTCCGTAGACTGAACCATGGTACTGCCATGGCTTTAGCCAGTTCAACTTCTGAGTCTTTCCGTCGGCCATAACCGCATCGCCGTTGTAGACTTTGCCGTCGTGATCCAGGATCTGGATCTCCATGCCATCCTTCGAGGGGTGGCCGTCCTTGGGAACTCGAATTCCAATCCCGTTGTTTCCGCTCTCTTCAAGCTTAAACTCGAAGTGCAGTGCGAAGTCGCTGTATTCCTTTTCAGTGTAAAGATGCTTGCCACCTTTGTTGCAGATCAAAACACCATCCTGAGCGGCGTAGCCCTTGAGATCTCCGGTCCAGCCGTTCAGGTCCTTGCCGTTGAACAGATCGGCCCATGTGGCGGAATCCAGAATGGCCTGAGCAGTTTTAGCGGCGGCAACATTCGGATCAACTTTCTGATCCTGAGCAAGCGCCGTAGTCATCGACGAAAAGATCGTCGCGGCGACAGCGGAGAACAAAAGTGCTTTGGGAAGCAGGAACTTCATGCGGTTCATCTCCTGGAGGCGTTGAGGCGGGAACTGAGAATGCGGGAATTGCCGCCCTTGACTCGAGCAACTTTAAATGATGGCTCAAGTGACAGTGACGACACATTGTCTGCGGAGGATAATGCAGCAGTCCCATCAGATGCCACCGTACGCCCATTTATACTTCGGCACGCGCTGCCATGAATTTCTGAAGCAACCCAGCGGCAACAGACTAAAGATCCAGACATCAACTTCTGAGCATACGCTAACGCAGCATGCATTGCGTCTGCCTGCGAGAAGCTGCCTCGATGCGGTCTGAGATAAAGGGGACATTCTACTTTTTCAACAAAGTCGAAGGTCCACTTTTTCATGTTCTATGCGATTCATTCAACTTCAGACTTCGCCCGTCCACGATGATGCGTTCACCAAGCCATGCCTGAGCGGCCTTGAAGGATTTCGGATCGCAGCCAAGTTCCTCACGCAACGACTTCGAAGAGACTCGATCTTTTCCTGCCTGAATTTCTTTTTGCAGCAATGCAACAATTTTGTTGCCAAGCGACTCCGGGGAATCACTTCGAACAGCCACGGCGAATGCGTCTTCAGCGTCTCGTGAGACATTCACCTGAGCCGAAGTCTGATCTCCCGGAACAACGATTCTGGACGATCCGCCACGGCCTTTGACGACTTTAATCTGCACCGGAATCGCATCCGTCATCTCGGTCACATGAGAAATCACGCCTACCTTTCGTCCCTGAGCTTCCAGGTGCATCAGAGCACTCATCGCTGTGTTCAAAGTCTCGGGATCCAGACTTCCAAAACCTTCATCGATAAACAGCGATTCGATTCGAAGCCGATTCGATGTTAACGAAGCCAGCCCCAGCGCCAGGGCCAGAGAGACCAGAAACGATTCGCCGCCGGAAAGCGAATGAATGGAACGACGTTCGTCACCCATGTCGCGATCAATCACGATCAGATTCAATGATTCCGGCAAACGCTCCAGACGATATCGAACGGCAAGGTTATTCAACTGATGATTCGCGTATCGCAACAGCAGGTCCAAAGTTCTTCGCTGAGCAATCATGCGGAACTTCGCTCCGTCGGAAGAACCCAGCAGCTCATTCAGCTTTCGCCACGGATCGGCCTTTGCATCCTGCTTTCGGATCTGTTCCAGCAGCTCCACATTCTGAACTCGGCGACTGTCGTCGCTCAAAATCACCGCCTGCGCAGAACTCAGATTGCTTTTCGCTCCGTTCATTTCTTCACTCATCACCTGCAAAGCGGTAAGAACAGTTTGTTCTTCGTCCTGCGTCGGCTGAGTATTCACGTGCTGCTGAAGTTGCTCAGCATAAACCTGACACGCGCTTTCAGCCGCCGTGACGGCTTCATCAAGCTGGCGAAGAGCATCCCGTTCCGTCTGAATCCACAGTTCATCGCGAGCCAGCAGACCATCCAGCTCCTGCAGAGTCAGTGACGTTCCCGTTCGCACCGTGAAGGCGTCCCTCCAGCACTCTCGCGATGCAGTTGCCGCAGCCAGGTCCGCCTGAGCCAGCTCCGCAGCCTGAGTTTTCGTTTCACACTCCGACGTCGCAGCAACCAGTAGTCTGTCGGCATCAGTCTTCGAATTGGTCGCGTCGTCCAGAGCTTTCGCAGCGACAGTCAGACGATGCGCAAACTCTTCTTCGACCACATCCGCCGCGCGGCCGTCGAATAACTGACTGCGTTCTTTCAGACGTTCTTCTCGATCTTTCGAAATGTCCGCGAATGTGGCGGCACACACGTTGGCTGATGTTCTCGCATCTATCACCGATTGTTCGAGCGGACGAATGGCTGCGTCAGCCTGCTGAATCAGACCAATTAATTCGCCAATCCCCGTCTCGATGTCGCCGCATTCGGTCGCCGATTTCTCGAACGCCCGGCGAAACGCGATCGCGTCCGCTTCAAAATCCTGCTTCGCCGTTGGCAGCCCTGACCACAGATCACTCAACCGCCCATTGCTTTCCTCGCGTTGTTCTTCCGCCTTTCGCAAAGCGGTCACGGCGTTATTGTGCGTCTCATTCAGGATCCCGCGACTGGCCGACAACTGCTGCAGACGATCGTTCAATTCCTTCAAGGCCTGCTCATAAGTCTGCAAAGCCTCACGGCAGTCGGATGTCAGCTTTGCTGCGTTGCGAGCACTCTGTTCTTTCTTCTCGATGCTGCGCAGCTCACCGTTGAGCTCCAGCAAGCGAGCTTCCATCACCGGCAGCCTCGCGCCTTCTTCAATCGCCAGCACGGCTGCAACTTCCGGATGGTCGTGCGATTCAAAAACGATATCGACCACCCGCGCGCTGATCGCGGCCAGCTCCGCCGTCTTCGCGTCAATCTGCTCGTTGCGAGTTTCCATGGAACCGCGGAGGCGAGCTTCTCGGCTCAGCGCATCGTCACGTTTCTTTTCCAGGTCCTTCACGGATTTTCTCCCAGCCTTCACGGCCGTTGCTTCCAGCTCGGGCGCGTGCTGGCTGTAAGGATGACTGGTCGATCCGCATACCGGACATTCCTTGCCTTCCTGCAGAGTCAGTCGCAGGCGTTCTGCATGATCGTCCACGGCCGCCTGAATGAACTCCAGTTGCGTCTTTGCGACTTCAATCGCCAGCTCGGACTGAGGAATCTCCACGGTTCGAATCTGTTCGATCGCGGTCGCATCAAAGCCCTGAGCCGCCTGAAGCTGTTCGAGCGCCTCGGCTTCGGTTTTCACGCGTTCCCGCAGACCCTCGGCATTCTTCAACTGATGAAACAATCCTGTCAGAACGCTCTTCGAGGATTCTCTTTTCGTGCGATCGGCGGCAAGCTGATCTGTGTCAATTTTCTTCTCCACTTCCGTCGCGGTGGCCAGTGCCGCCGAGGCTGATTCAAATGCCGTCTGCAGAGGAGTTCGGGATTGTTCTTCCTGCTTCAGCCGTTCATCAAGCTCCGCCAGTTCTCTGGCCAGTGACTTCGCATGAGTCTTCGCGACGTCCACCTGCTGCCCTCCTGCAATGGCCGCATCAATGCGGTCCAGCCATTTCGCGGAGTCCGCAACAAACGGTGCGAAGGCTTTTAAACGTTCACGGTCTCGTTCCAGAGACTGCTGTTCCTGCAGTCGAACGTTGCGACCATCAACAACGGTTTTCAGATTCTCCGCGGCCGCCTTCAGGGCTGCATTCGCAACCTCAAGATCAGCGCTGGCCTTCTGGAACTGCGCCTGAACGATCGACAACGTCTCATCCAGCGCACGGGCTTTCCGGAGAGGAAGCTCATTCGCCTTCTGTTCGGACAGCAGTGTGGTATGGATTTCAACCGTCGCCTGATGCTGATCTGCCGCGACTTTGAACGCCAGTTCGAGTTCGCCGCGTTTAGTCTTCGCATGTTCCACCGCAGTTGCAGCGGCTGCAGCCTGTGCCGCGGCGGCTCGTTCTGCTGTGCGAAGTGGCCGGGCTTCTCGAGCAATTTCTTCGGTGCGCGCGAGTTCGCTGCGCCGCGGTTCGGCGGCCGATCGATGAGTCACAGTCTGCTGCAGAGTTTCGTCGGCACGCGATTTTTCTGCGATCAGCTTTGAACGAGTGCTGAACCAGCCTGCGTGTGACTGTAATTCCTTATACCTGCTTTCGATGGTCGCCAGTTGCTGCTCGGCCAACGCTCGCGCAGCTTCTGCCTCGGCACGAGCGGCCTCCGTCAGTGGGGCATTAACGGCAAGCAGGGATCCCAGTGACTCCAGTGCTTTCTGTTCGACTCCGCAACGCAGAAACACAGATCGGGAGATGGATTCGAATTGAGCCGTCCCGGTCAGCGCCTGCAGGATTTCTGCTCGCTCTTTATCGTCGGCTTTCAGGAAGGTGGCGAAGTCATTCTGAGCCAGCAGGACCGCGCGAGTAAACTGTTCGAACGTCAGCCCGATCTTTTCCTCAATCGATTTCAGAACCTGCGTCTTCTTGCCACCGTCGGCCACTGATCCCTCACCGCCGGCAGGGATATGACCCTGATACAACGTGATATCGACATTCTGCAGTGCCCCGTCGGCACTGCGCCGACCTCGCCGAACACGCCAACGCGACGTCCACGCCTGACCGTCGACACCGATAAAGGCGACTTCTGCGAATCCTTCGCCGGTTCCTCGACGAAGAAGATTCCGCGGATCATTCTGCTTTTCGCCGTTCGCCAGTTCGGCGAGCCGTCCAACCCCATTCAATCGCGGCGTGGCGTCATACAAGGCCAGACACAGCGCATCCAGCAAAGTGCTCTTGCCAGCGCCGGTAGCTCCGCTGATGGAAAAAAGCCCGGCTGATCTCAGAGGATCGCGAGTAAAATCGACGGTATGAGTTCCCGCCAGCGACGCGATATTGTTGACCGTAATGCGGAGGATTTTCATTACGCCTGAACCTCCTGCAGTAAGATTTCCCGAAACGCATTGATCAGAGCAGCATCAGCCGCCGTACCGTATTTTTCCAGATGAGCACTCAGGAAGATTTCCTCGGGATTGATCGTCTTCAGATCGCAGTTATCCTGTTCAATGGACTGATCGCTGGCGTCAGCACGACGAGCAACCGATTCGATTTTGATCGAAGCCAGTCGCACTGGCTTGCCTTCCAGAGCTTCCTCAATGCGTTTCCGTCGCGTCGGATCCGGCTGATCTTCAACGACTCGAACTTCCAGAAACGGATGCTGTTCCGGAGGTAACGAGCCATCCAATTCCAAACTCGTCAACTGTGGCAACAGGTCGTCGATCGATGCCGCTCCGTGACTGGGAATGGTTCTCAGACTGGCTGAACGAGGAATCTCCATGGCCTCAATAGAGTGGAGTTGCCCGGTATCGAACTTCAGTCGCAGAACCTGATGATCGTAACCCGTTTCCGCAAACGACAAAGGGATTGGGCTGCCGCAATAACGAATGGACCCGTCGCGAAAGTGCTGTGGCTTATGCAAATGTCCGAGGGCGACGTAGGCGACTTCTGGTGCGAACGTATCAGCATTCAACGCTTCGGCTCCGCCAATCACCAGACGACGCTCCGAGTCCAATGATTCCTGCCCTCCCGTCAAATGACAGTGTCCCATGGCGATGATCGCCGCGTGTGGGCAATGTTCCGACTTGAACTGCAAAGCTTCATTCGTTGCCTGACGATAGAGTTCTCGAACGCCGTCCAGATAGGGATCTGAAGCCTCAGTTAATAACGGCACGTCCGATGGTCGAAGGAATGGAACCGCCAGAACAATGACTTCAATGCTTCCTGCGTGATTCTTTAACGGCACCAGAAACTTCCGGAAATCGATCGTCCCTTGTGCGTCACGACTGACAGTCCCGACAACAGAGACGTTTAAAGAATTCAACAGTTCGCTCGGCGCTTCCAGTCGAGCACCGGCGTCGTGATTACCAGCCGTGATCACAATCTGCAGTTCCGGCAGCAAAGCATGGGCTCGCGCCAGAAAGTCATAGTATCGCCGCTGTGACTGCGCGGAAGGATTGATGGTGTCGAAGACATCCCCGGCCAACAGCAGCGCGTCGGGTCGCTGTGACTGCAGTTCCTGCAGCAGCCATTCCAGAAACGCAGCGTGTTCGAAGTCGCGGTCGAAGCCAAAAAATGACTGCCCCAGATGCCAGTCTGCCGTATGAAACACTGTCAGCATTATGAATCTCTATCTCGTGAATGTCAGTATACCGCAGGCCAGAAAGAACCACGCGAGTTCCGGCGCCGTTTGGAATTGCCGGAACTTGCTCCGTTCATTCCGGCCTAAGATCCGGCCTGCTATCCCGTTTGTGGCAGATCGAGAAGGTTTGCAAATCTCGACAACACGATCGTGCGTAATGCGGAGAACTCCGGCTGATCGAAACGTCCTTCGTCCACCAGGTCCTGAGCCATACGCCGCGCGGCCTGGAGAATGCTGAGATCTCGCACGGGATCCGCTACTCGCAACGGCATCGCCCCGCTTTGTCGAAGACCGAGAATGTCACCGGGGCCACGCAGCTCGGCATCTTTCTCCGCCAGCTCAAATCCGTCTGATGATTTTTCCAGAGCTGTCAATCGCTCAATCGCCTCCGGAAGTTCTGTTAGGGACAACAAGAAGCAGTAGCCCTGATGGCTGCCGCGACAGATTCGACCGCGAAGCTGATGTAACTGAGCCAACCCGAAGCGATCGGCTTCCTGAATAATCATGATCGTAGCATTCGGAATATTGACACCCACCTCAATCACCGTCGTGGAAATCAGTACGTCCGTTTCATGATTTCGGAAACGATCCATCACCGCATGTCGTTGCTCGCGATCCATTCGACCATGCAACAGGTCAACCCGCAGTCCCGCAAGTTCAGTCGCTGATAAGTTGCGAAAAACAGCTTCAGCCGATGAAAAATCTTCCTCGTTCTTCTCTTCAACGCGTGGACACACCACATAAGCCTGCCGACCTTTGGCGATCTGCTGTTTCACAAACAACCACATTCGTGCCTGTTCGGGCTGATCGAGAATTCTGGCCGTGACAACTTTCTGACGTCCCGGCGGCAGCTCACGAATCACCGAAACATCAAGATCACCGAACTGCGTCAGACAAAGACTGCGCGGGATCGGTGTCGCCGTCATCACAAGCACATGCGGACTGGTCGATTGAGTTGTAAAGCTGGCACGCTGGCGAACACCAAATCGATGCTGTTCATCGATGACCACCAGAGAGAGATTTTTAAACTTGACGCTTTCCTGAATCACGGCCTGAGTACCGATAATCAGTTGCGTTGTCCCGGAGCTGATACCTTCCAGCAACTCGCGTCGTTTCGCGGCGGGAAGTCCACCCAGAAGCAGACCGCGTTGAACGCGGCTCTCTGACAGCAGTTCCTCAAATGTCTCCCAGTGTTGGGTCGCCAGGACTTCTGTAGGAGCCATTAAAACGGCCTGCTTGCCAGCGGCAATCGCCGACAACATTGCGTAGACCGCAACCGCCGTCTTCCCCGCGCCGACATCGGCTTGCAGGAGCCGATGCATTGGATGTGGCTGCAGAATGTCTCCGGTGATTTCTCGAATAGAACGATCCTGACCTTCGGTGAAGCGAAAGCTGAAGAGTCGCCGAATTCTCGCATCGACTTTCGCGGTGACTTCGATCGCATCTGCTCGCAGTGTGCGGCCCCACGTTCGACGACGCAAAGCCAGCCCGAGCTGGAATTCGAACAGATCATCCAACAGAATTCGATAGCGTCCGGCCTGCCATTGCTTGACTGATTCCGGAAGATGCAACCAGCGCAGAGCGGTGGAGAGAGCTGGTAGACGATGATGTTCGCGATAGGCTTCGGGAATGGGGTCGCTCACCAGGGCCGCGAAGTCTTCTACGACCGCACGGATCATGCGCCGCATGGCATCCATCTTGATGCCGTCCGTCAGCGCGTAGCGCGGCAAAACTCCGGCGGCCGCTTCGATGTCATCGTCGGGGGCCATGATGTGAAAGCGTGGGCCGTTGAACTCCCAGCGTCCGGCTTTGCGCTGCGGTTTTCCGCTGAAGACAACGTGTTCGTTGTCGCGAAACTTCTTGAACATCCACGGCTGGTTGAACCACGTTCCGCGGACAAAGTGCCCGTCGCAATTCAACAGGATACCGACCAGAGATCGTCCTTTGGAAAGCTCGCGTGCATCTCGATCGACCACATAACCATGCACGGACTGTTCGATATCTTTTTCCAGCTTTTCGACGGGCCGCAGATCGCTGAAGTCATTGACAGCATGCGGCACGTGAAAGAGTAAATCCTGCGCCGTTGTGATTCCCAGATTCTTCAGGAGTTCTGCACGCTGAGGCCCCACGGCACGGACGTACTGCACCGGCGTCAGCAGCTTTTCAGCGGACGTCGGGGTAGACTGCGATGGAAGGGAGGCCGATGATTCCGTCATTTGGGCGGAGAATATCGACTCGGATTGCCGGCTGCGACCAAAGGAGCTTGAGACTCCGGCAGAAAATCCGCACAATACTGCCGATGCCGCTCTCTTGGCGTCTTCGCGTCTTTGCGTGAGATTTTTTTAACGCAGAGACGCGAAGGCGCAAGGTGTACGGGAATCACGGTGAGCCTGAATTATGGGGCGCGTCGGATTACTCAATTTTTCAGACCCGTAGATTGTGTCGTTGTCAGAGCATTTCTGAATTGGGGTTTCTTGGCGTCTTTGCGTGAGACATTTTCTTCACGCAAAGACGCGAAGGCGCAAAGTGTACAAGAGTGACGGTGGGCGTGAGTCATGAGTATTGCAGAGTAAGTAACAATATCCGTCTATGAATTTGGGTGTGGTGATTGTTTGGATGTGGTTCTCTTTGTGCCTGAGTGCCTCTGTGAGAGGTAATGTTTTTCTCACGGAGGTATTGGGGTCCGGAGGGGACGAGATGTGCGCTGAGCAAGAGTCATGGGGACAAAGTCAATGAATTCATTCTTTCGAGATGCACAGCATCGACGGCAGTTTCTGCATACGGGCGGGGCGGGATTCGTCGCAACGGCTACGGCGGCACTACTGGCTGATGCGGCTCGAGCGGAAACGTCGCGATCGCCGGAGTTACCTCGACCGGATTTTACTCCGACCGCGAAGAGCGTCATCTTCCTGTTTATGGAGGGCGGCCCAAGTCATATCGATTTGTTCGACCCCAAGCCTTTGCTGAATGAACTCGCCGGGAAACCGCTGCCGGACAGTTACGGCGACATTATTACAGCGATGGGGGAATCTCGATCGCCATTGTTGGCCTCAAAACGCAAATGGAAGCAGTACGGGCAGAATGGCACATGGGTTTCTGACTGGTTGCCTCATACGGCACAATGCGTTGACGATATAGCAGTGATTCGCAGTTGCTGGGCCGAAGGGATTAATCATTCGTCCGGTGTCTGCCAGATGAATACCTGTTCGCTGATCGGTGGACGACCGTCGCTCGGAAGCTGGGTGTCTTATGGGCTGGGCAGCGAGAACAATAATCTGCCGTCGTTTCTCGTGATGCAGGATAACAAATCATCCGTCGTGAATGGTCCTCGCAATTGGGGCGCGGGATTTATGCCGGCCGTGTATCAAGGGGTTCGTCTGAGTGAAGGCTCCGAGCCGATTCCGAATCTGAATCCTCCCGAGGGCACTGGCGGATCGCAACAGCAGGGAAAGCTCAGCCTTCTGGACAAGCTCAACCGCAGTTTTGCTGGAAGGCATCCGGAACAGTCTGAACTGGATGCTCGCATCGCTGCTTATGAGCTGGCGTTTCGCATGCAGGCTCAGGCACCGGAAGCCGTTGCCATTGAAGAAGAGTCCGCGGCGACTCAAGCCCTGTACGGGATGGACAAGAAAGAAACAGCAACGTTTGGTCGCATGTGTTTGTTGTCACGTCGACTGGTCGAACGCGGAGTGCGATTTGTGCAGCTCTATCACGGAGCTGGCAGCAAATGGGACGCCCATTCAGGCATCGAAGCCAATCATTCCGGACATTGCCAGGCAACTGACCTGCCAATCGCCGGGTTGCTCAAGGATCTCAAGCAACGCGGATTGCTGGAACAGACGCTGGTGATCTGGGGCGGTGAGTTTGGACGCACTCCGATGTCGGAGAAAGGCAATGGCCGCGACCACAATCCAACAGGCTTCACGATGTGGATGGCTGGCGGCGGAGTCAAGGGAGCTCAGACGATTGGCTCGACGGATGATCTGGGGTTGCGAGCAGTCGAAGACCGTCTGCACGTGCATGACTTGCACGCGTCAATCCTGCATCTGCTCGGACTCAATCATCGTGAGCTGACCTGGTTCTACAAAGGTCGTCCAGAACGACCGACCGTTAATGAAGGAGACTTCTTTAAACGGCTTGTGACAAGTTAAATCCGGATCAGATGACGAACACGTTCCCTCTATCGGTCATGAAGTCGAAACTTTTCAATGCAGGTGTTTGATGAAACGCAACGTTGAGGCTGAGGCTGGCATTCATTCGCGAAGTCGTGTGACCAGTCGACGAGAATTTCTCGAACAGAGCGGAGTTGGTCTCGGCAGCGTCGCCCTGATGAATCTACTGGCCGACGACGCGAAAGCAGAGCGGGCGATGCAATCCCGTTCCAGCCAGTATCCGGCTCGAGCGAAGAACATCATCTACATGTTTATGGCCGGTGGCCCGAGCCAATTGGAGCTTTTCAGCCCCAAGCCTGTGCTTAAGCAATATCATGGCCAGGCACCGCCGCAGCATATGACGGAAGGCCGCCGCTTTGCGTTCCTGCCGGCCGACGCGAAGCTGATGGGGACCAATCGTCATTTCAGCCAGTGGGGTCAATGCGGCATGGACCTCAGTGAAGTCCTGCCGTTTCATCGCAACATCGTCGACGACGCCTGCTGGCTCCGCGCGGTGGCAACGGATGTTTTTAATCATGGTCCGGCCAAGATGTTTATGAACTCCGGATTTCAGGCGCCGGGGCGGCCGAGTCTGGGAGCCTGGGTAACGTATGGTTTGGGTAGTGACTCCAGCAGCTTGCCAGGGTACGTCGTGTTGCAGTCGGGACCTCGCGGACCACGGGGGGGAAACACTTTGTGGTCCAGCGGCTTCCTGCCAACGGCCTATCAGGGCGTTCCGTTTCGCAGCAAAGGCAACCCCATTCTGAACCTGTCTAATCCGCCTGGGATCAGCCGAGATGCTCAAAAGGATTTTACTCAGACCATCGGGCAGTTGAATCAGATTCGTCTGAGTGAAGTTCATGATCCGGAGATAGCAACGCGCATCAATGCGTATGAGACGGCGTTTGCCATGCAGATCTCTGCGCCCGAACTGACTCAGATCGAGAATGAGACCGAGTCAACACTCAACCTCTATGGAGCCGTTCCGGGAAAGGCGTCCTTTGCAGCGAACTGCCTGATGGCTCGACGGCTGGTGGAACGTGGTGTGAGATTCGTGCAGCTTTATCATACGGACTGGGATCATCACGGAGGCAAGGGCGCGGATCTGGATCTGACTTTGGACTCCGTTGCGAAGGAAGTCGATCAGGCGTCGGCGGCTCTGGTGCTCGATTTGAAACAGCGTGGACTTCTGGAAGATACGCTGGTCATCTGGGGCGGAGAATTCGGTCGAACGCCGATGGGCGAACCTCGCGAAAGCACCGGCCGCGACCATCATGTGGATGCGTTTACGATGTGGATGGCTGGCGGAGGACTCAAAGCCGGGCACATTCATGGAGCTACAGACGAGATGGGGTTTGGACCGACCGAAGGTAAGGTGCATGTGCACGATCTGCACGCGACGATCCTGCATCTGCTGGGGATGGATCATAAGAAGCTGACCTATCGTTTTCAGGGCCGCGACTTCCGCCTGACTGATGTTCATGGCGAAGTGGTCAGCGAGATCATTGCCTGAGGCCAATGCTCGAGCGGCGGAGGCGTGACTCATGGAATGTGACTCACGAAGAAGCCCCCACGCCGGCGCGTTTTGAAGTTTGCGTAAATCACAACCCGAAACGTCAGTGAGGGATTGAGCTGCAGCGTTGTTTAAGTGTTGCCGTAAATCCCTCGCTGACGCGTTTTGAAGTTGCGCATTTGCGTCTATCCCAACCCGCTGCGTGAGCGAGGGATTGTGTTTTAGCGTTTTGGGCAGTGTTTGCGTAAATCCCTCGCTGACGCTTCGGGTTATGATAAATCCCAGTGTTTCTCCGCAAGTGAACAACCTCAGCGCCGAAACGCGCAACTTCAAAACTGACGCGTCGGGTTGAGATAAATCCCCTTATTTTCGCCCGTTGATCTACGGAAGTCTTTAACATCACAACTTCAAAAAGTGTTGACAGGCATTCTGGACGTCGACTTGAGCGACTTTTTCTGGATTCCGGACCGCAAAGCAAAAACGCGGGCCGTCGATGCTAACAAGCGCACGATTGAACTGTTCTGCGTGTTTTCGTCAGGCGGTGTGGAAGGCGCACGAGTCTTCGTGAAAGCGGCCGGTTTCCGTTTGACCGCTTGAGCCCGCTGGATTTGAGGCGTACACTTGGCAGGCAGTTGAAAAAGGCGTGTGGAATTCTCGACCGACTCATGTTTCCGTGATTTGGTGCGCTTCCAAAAAAGTTCTGGACACCTTTTTTAACGTGCTGTCAGGCGTCGATCAGGATTGTTGATCGAGACGCAGATTGGCCGCAACAAAATGGCGGTTTTTCAGTGAGGATTCAGGAGGATTCCGACACTGACGGTAAGATGCTTGTGGAGTTTGAGACGTGATGGACGGAATGCTTCAGGTCGAACTGACGACTCAGGAACGTGATATGCTGGTACGCGGACTTCGTTATGTCCGCAGTGCGATCATGCTGGAACTTCGCGATCCGACTCGCGACGATGAGTATCGCCGCTCCGTGATGCTGGATGAAATCCAGAACCTGAGCCAGCGATTGGAATCGACTGACCCACTGGGTGTCAGGGTTTAGCAGGTCTTTGGACTGCTGCAGCCTGCTGCAGCTTTCGGATCCACAGCCTGCTGTGGACGGCCTTTCTTAAATCAGCGAACTTCACGTCGCCGTTCTTCCGTTAGTCCTCGGCAGCAGGCTGCCGGAACAAAAGCGGCAGCAGGCTGCCGCAGTCCACGTGGAAGAAGCATCCCTCAAAAACTATTCTCAGTCGCCACTCCCAAATTCTCTGTGAGGCATCCTGGGAGACTTGAGGATTCACTCGGAATCGCCCACCATCCGCACCCGCTGAGCGATCTGCTCAGGCGAGAGTGAGTTTCCACCGGGTTGAATGTGATTTTTTGATACAGGCAGGGTGAGTGAAGATGGGCGAGAAGACTTGTCGCTGGGGGATTTTGAGCACAGCAGAGATCGCAAAGAAGAACTGGGCCTCGATCGCAAATTCGGGAAATGGTCGAGTCATTGCGGTGGCCAGTCGATCAGTCGAGAAGGCTCAGAAGTTTATCTCTGCGTGTCAGGCTTCAGTCCCGGTCGCCCATTCAGTCGACGCCGTCGGAAGCTATGACGCGTTACTGAGTCGCAGCGATATTGACGCGGTCTATGTGCCATTGCCGACCGGAATTCGCGCTGAGTGGGTGGTCAAGGCGGCTCAGGCTGGCAAGCACGTGATGGTTGAAAAGCCCTGCGGCGTCACCACAGCCGACGTTAAGGCAATGGTTGATGCCTGTAATGCGTCAAAAGTGCAGTTTATGGACGGCGTGATGTTCATGCACAGTGCACGTATGAATGCCATGCGTGCTGTGCTGGATGATGGAAAGAGCGTGGGCGAGATTCGCAGAATTGCCAGCCAGTTCAGTTTCTGTGCTGATCAGTCCTGGGTGGAAAGTAATATTCGTGCCAGCAGTCAATTGGAGCCCGCCGGTTGTTTGGGAGACCTTGGTTGGTACACGATCCGGATTATTCTGTTCGCCATGAAGTATGAAATGCCCGTCGAGGTACGAGGGCGGATTCTGAATGGCGTTAAGCGAGCGGACAGTGCGGATGTGGTGCCGATGGAGTTTCAGGGAGAGATGCATTTTGCGAACGGCGTCTCGGCCACTTTCTTCAACTCCTTCCGCACGAATCATCAGCAGTGGGCTCACATCAGCGGTAGCAAAGGCTACCTCGCGGTGAATGACTTTGTTTTGCCATACTATGGCAATGAAGTTTCCTTTGACGTGGGGAACCACAACTTTTCGGCGGACGGCTGCTACTTCACCATGGAGAAGTTCCTGAAAACTCAGCAGTTGCGTGAATACAGCAATAATACGAAAAATGCTCAGGAAACCGCGTTATTTCGCAAATTTTCGGAGCTGGTGAACACAGGACACCGTGACAATTTCTGGCCGGAAGTCGCCCTGAAGACTCAGAGAATTCTGGACGCCGCGTTGAAATCAGCGAACGGCGGTGGCGGGGCTGTTGCTCCGTAAACGCTTCCAAAAGCAGAGATGTGTGCGACTCCGGGGCGGCTGATGCTGGAACTTTTCAGTGTGAGTTTCGTACACTAGGAGGCATTGTGGGTGCTGCGCGAGCCCTTCTGAACTCTTACGGATTTCTGGTGACTCCCAATGGAAGCTCTGGTTGATCTTTTCTTCAGTCTCATTGACGTTCTGCGATCCTTGTTGAATGTAGTTGTCAGTCTGGTACGGGTGGTTGTGCCGTGGCTGCCATTATTGGGCTGGATTGGGTTCTGGACGTTTGCGGTGAACTGGGCTAAGGCGTTTCCAATTCTCCGTCGTGGCGGGCTGATTGGTGTCTTTCTGATGATGTTTGTCAGTGTGCTGGTTTGGGGCTCAGTAGCTCCGCCTGTGGGTGGCGAACACTTCATGTTCGGCCTCTCCGTCAGCAACTACGTCGGCAAGTTTATCTATGTGACCATGCTCACATGTATCGCTCTGCTCTGCGGGTCCGCTCAGTTGTCCGGTGCGTTTGGAAAACTCTGTGAGTTTCCTGAAGAGCCAGAAGATGATCACCACGGGCATGGTGGGCACGGCCATGATGAGCATGGGCACGGCCATGATGGACATGGCGGGCACGATACACATGGTCATGATTCCCACGGGCATGATGCTCATGGCCACGCGGCACACGCCCATTGATATAGAATGAAGTTTGAAGCCCGGCATTCATTTGAGTGCCGGGCTTTTCAGGTTTATTGAGAGTTCTGATCCACTTGTTGAATGCTCCGGAATTTTCCCGCGATCTTCCTTCTCACCACACCTCACCCTGCCTTCGACTTCCTGATCGGGAAACTCCTGCCATGAGATCCATGACGCTGCTGGCCGTGCTGATGATGCCCGCTGTGCTGCTGACCCCCGCTTCGGTGTTGTCCGGTGACTGGCCCGGTTGGCGAGGTCCTCATGGGAACGGGGTGGCGGAAGGCACTGGTTACGCAACGGAATGGTCGGCGGAGAAAAACGTCGACTGGAAGTTTGCTCTGACTGGACGAGGTGCTTCGACGCCAGCAGTTTCTGGTGGCCGGATTTTCGTCACCGCCACGAACGAGGGACAGAATCTTGTTCATTGCGTCGGCATGGACGGGACTGCTCAATGGTCGAAAACTCTGGGATCAGCCGTAGACGGAAAACCCGGGAAAGACGGTACCGGAGCGAACCCATCCATTACCACGGATGGCAAGTTTGTGTTTGCCTACTTCAAGAGTGGGGACTTCGGATGCTTCACCGTCGAGGGCGAGCAGAAATGGCATCATAATCTGCAGGATCAGTTCGGCGAGGATACCCTTTGGTGGGATTTGGGGACGTCTCCGGTCCTGACTCGCAACGCCGTTGTGATCGCCTGTATGCATTCCGGTCCCTCCTATGTCGCTGCGTTCGCGAAAGAGACTGGTGACATCATCTGGAAGCATGATCGCGATCTTGGCGCGCCGGAGGAGGCGGCTCAAAGTTACGCGACACCGGTTGTGGTCGAAGATGGGGCTGGTGAGCTGATTATTGTGCTGGGGGCTGACCATGTGACGGCTCATGATGCAGCCAATGGCAAAGAAGTCTGGCGACTTGGCGGATTGAATCCCACCGGGCACAAGTATTTCCGTTCGATCGCTTCGGCTGCTGTGGGGGAAGGCATTGTGATCGCGCCGTATGCTCGAGGTGAATCGTTGACGGCCATTCGTATGGGCGGCGAAGGTGATATCACAAAGTCGCACATTCTCTGGGCGAACACAGCGACATCCGGCGACGTGCCAACTCCCGCCATCGCGAACGGCCGAGTCTTCATCTGCCGTGACACCGGGGAAGCTCGCGGAACGATTGATTGCCTCGAACTCACAACCGGCAAGACCATCTGGAGCGGTCAGCTCGAAAAGAATCGCAATACGTTTCGCTCGTCACCGGTGATTGCTGACGGAAAACTTTATATGGCTCGTCAGGATGGCACTGTGTTTGTGCTGGATGCATTTGCGAATGAATTCAAAGTGCTGGCCAGGAACACCGTCGCTGAAGAACATACTGTGGCGACGCCCGTCTTTGTTGACGGCAAGATTCTCCTGCGAACGGACAGCCACATCTTCCTGATCGGGAACAACGGATAAGGGGCCATTATGCTCAGCATTCATTTCCTGCGGCCCATCATTCTGACCGTGCTGTTGATGACAGGCCTGAGAACAACATTGGGAAATGATGAAGCTCCCCAACCGAAAAAGGCAGACCAAATTTTGACGACCAGCGGCTATCGCCGACCTCCTCAGGAGATTACAGACATTCTGAACGCTCAGCCGACGCCCAGTGTGTCGCTGAGCCCGACTCGGGAGTATCTGCTGCTGATCGAACGATCCAGTTATCCTCCGATCGAAGATCTGGCCGCCCCGATGCTAAGGCTGGCCGGTTATCGCATCAACCCGCTGACAAACGGACCTCATCTGGCTCCTCGCAGTATCGGGCTGTTGCTGCAGTCCATTGCCACCGGTGAACAACGTCGAATCGAAGTGCCATCGGGAGCGAATCTCGGATATCAGGGATGGTCGCCGGATGGACAATGGATCGCATTTACGATCACGACTCGGGATTCAATTCAGCTATGGGTTGCATCGGTTAAGAACGCGACGGCGCGGCAGTTTGCAGATCTGCAGGTCAACGGCTGCTATGGGGCACCGATCCAATGGTTACCGGACTCAAGCGGTCTGCTGGTGCAGTCAATTGTTCGCGATCGAGGCCCCGCGCCGATCAAGCCGTTGACTCCGTCTGGTCCGACGATTGAAGAGAGTTCCGGC
This sequence comes from Planctomycetales bacterium, assembly GCA_026400835.1. Classification (GTDB taxonomy): domain Bacteria; phylum Planctomycetota; class Planctomycetia; order Planctomycetales; family Planctomycetaceae; genus SXXK01. The sequence continues at coordinate 87,558 of JAPLOA010000048.1, forward strand.
AATTCAGGGCCGGTACGAACTTACCAGGACCTGCTGCAGAACTCACATGACGAAGACCTTTTTGAGTACTACACGTCTTCACAATTGATGCGGGTCGATCTGGCGACGCTGAGACTCACCGTCATCGGCAAACCCGGAGTGTTCTCTAATGTTGACGTTTCGCCCGATGGCCAGCACATTCTGATTGTGCGTCAGGAACGGCCGTATTCTTATCTGTTCCCGGCCAGTCGCTTTCCAAAGAAGGTCGAAGTCTGGTCGGACGAAGGTCAATTCGAGTATCAGGTGGCTGCTTTGCCTTTGGAGGATCGAATTCCGATTGAAGGCGTTCCGACGGGGCCTCGATCGGCTGGCTGGCAGCCGACACTTCCCGCGACTCTGGTATGGCTCGAAGCGCTGGACGAAGGTGATCCGCGAAAGACCGTTGAGTTTCGTGATCGAGTCTTAAAGCTGGCGGCTCCATTTTCCGGCGATGCCGTCGAGATGACTCGCACTGGCCAGCGTTGCACCGGCATCATGTGGGGCGAACGTGACGGGCTGGCTTTTGTTCGCGACTATGATCGAGACCGACGCTGGATGCGGACTTATCGCATTCATTCCGAGAAGTCGGATGTTGCTCCGGAGTTGATCTGGGAACGCTCTGTTAACGATCGCTACGCCGATCCGGGAACTCCGATGACTCGGCCGCTGTCGAATGGTCGTCGTGTCGTCTGGCAGCATCAGAATTCGTTGTTTCTTGAAAGCACCGGAGCGACTCCGAAGGGTGATCGGCCGTTTCTGGATCGCTTTGATTTGGCCACAAAAGTGACCACTCGGTTATTCGCCTGCGGTGATGACAGTTACGAATCTGTCGTGGCGATTCTGGCGGATGACGGAACTCAGTTTATTACTCAACATGAAACACCGACGGTACCGCCAAACTTCTTTTTGACCACAGTTGGTGGCGAACGAAAACCGCTGACGAACTTTCCGGACCCGATGCCACAATTGCGAGGTATCACCAAGGAACTGGTCACCTATCAGCGCAGTGATGGCGTTGCTTTGTCGTTCACGTTGTATCTTCCCCCGGGTTATCAGAAGGGGACTCCGCTGCCGACGATTGCGTGGGCCTATCCGCGGGAGTTCAATGATCCGGCGACGGCTGGTCAGGTGTCAGGTTCGACCAATCGATTTACCACGATCGGAGGCATCTCGCACCTGTTCCTGTTAACTCAGGGTTATGCCATTCTGGATGAGGCCACGATGCCCGTCGTAGGTGCTCCTGAAGTGGCCAACAATACGTTTATCGAACAGGTGGTCTCCAGTGCACAGGCCGCGATTGACAAGGCCGTCGAAATGGGCGTGACGGATCGCAGTCGTGTTGGTGTCGGTGGTCACAGTTACGGGGCCTTCATGACAGCCAATCTGCTGGCGCATTCCCGGTTATTCCGCACCGGGGTTGCTCGCAGCGGAGCATACAATCGTACGCTGACTCCATTCGGTTTTCAGAATGAGCGTCGCACGTTCTGGGAAGCACCGGAGATCTATATGACGATGTCTCCGTTTGCGGCGGCTGACAAAATCAAGAGCCCGATCCTGCTGATTCACGGTGAAGCCGACAATAATCCTGGGACTTTTCCAATCCAGAGTGAGCGTTTGTATCACGCCATTCGCGGAAATGGGGGCACTGTTCGCTACGTGACTCTGCCGCACGAATCTCACGGATATGTGGCTCGCGAATCGATTGAACACACGTTGTGGGAGATGGTGACGTGGTTCGACCGCTATGTAAAATCGGCAAAGGATTGAAAGTCGGCCGCAGACAGCAAACAATGTGTTAGAGAGACCCGTGGTCTGTTAAAATCTGGTTTCAGGGATCAACGTTTCAGGAGTTTTCAATATGGTGTTTCATCGATTGGTAAGTTTCGCTCTGTGTGCGATTTTTGCATTTTCAGTTTCAGTCCTGCCTGCTGACGAAGCGGCGAAGAAGGCGGAGACTGTCGAAGTGAAGTTGAAAGATCTGGTCCTGAATCTGCCGAAGGACTGGGCAGCTTCAGATACGGTGAGTTCTATGCGTTTGGCGACCTACGACATTCCAAATATTAAAGGCGATAAGGAAAAGGGCGAACTGGCAATTTCCACATTCGGCGGTGATGGTGGTGGTGTCTCTGCCAACCTTGAGCGATGGGTTGGTCAGTTCGATGCCGAAGGCCGCGAAGTGGCGATTAAGAAGGGCATGGTCGGCGAGAACGCTTATCACGTCGCAGACATTTCTGGAACTTATCAGAAGTCGGTTGGCCCACCAATTCTTCGCAAGACAACTGCTGCCAAGGGCTACCGAATGCTCGGTATGATCGTACAGGTCAAAGGCAAGGGGGTTTACTTCCTGAAGTTGACTGGTCCGGATGCCACCGTGAAAGCTCAGGCTGACGCGCTGCGAACCGCCATCGGAGCAAAATCAGAAGGCGAAGAAGATTACGAACTCTGATTCTGAGTGAACCTTATGCAAGCCCTCCGATCCGATTACGGTTCGAGAGGGCTTCTGTTTTTGATGCAGAGGCTCAGGCCAAAACGGAAAACCGTCCAGACGTGCTTCGTTTCTGGAGACTCAGTGATGCCCCGGAGTCAGTCCTGGTTTATCCGGCGTGCATTTCGGCCACAAAGTTTACCGCAAACTACTGGTTCTCTCTGACCACTTGATTAGTGGCCACATGAACTTCCGCCCAATGATGAAGGCTCGCAGTCTTAACGGAATTCTCATGTGAAGAACTTTAATGCAGGACACAATACGCCCATAGTTCGGTTCTGAATTCGTTTTTTCCCCTCGTTTTCATTCCTGGAGTGATCGAGGAAAGAGCAGAATCAGACACTCGCTGGCCCCGGAACGGCCCGCCTTCGCAGAAAGCCCAATATGAATTCGAAATACTTGCCCACTTCATTACTCGCTCTCACAACTGCGGCGATTGGCGCTGGTCTTACGACGAATGACTCCCTCGCAGCACAGGATGCCGCGGGCAGGACGGCATCTGGCGTCGTCTATTTGGATTCGAATCAGAATCACGTCAGGGACGCGGATGAAAAGCCACTGCCGGATGTCAAAGTCTCCAATGGTCGAGATGTCGTGGCGACGGACGCTGACGGCAGATACTCCCTGCCGGTGGACAATGACACGATTGTGTTTGTGATCAAGCCTCGCGGGTATCGCACCGTTCAGGATGAGAATCATATTTCGCGATTCTACTACATCCATAAACCTGAGGGATCGCCTAAGCTGGATTTCCCCGGCGTCGAACCCACGGGGCCGCTGCCCGCATCGATCGACTTTCCCCTGTATGCTGTCGAAGAACCGGATGCGTTTGATGTAATCTTTTTCGGAGATCCACAGCCGCGCGACCAGAAGGAGATCGACTACATCGCGCATGATGTCGTTGAAGATCTCGTGGGTTTTAAAGCCGCTTTCGGGGTTACTCTGGGAGATATCCTGTTTGATGATTTAAGTCTGTTTGACAGCTTCAACAGGACTCTGGGGAAGATCGGAGTGCCGTGGTACAACGTGATCGGCAATCATGACATTAATTTTGCCTCAGAGAATGATGAGCTGAGCGATGAGACATACGAGCGTGTTTACGGTCCGCCTTATTATTCATTCGATTATGGTGGGGTCCACTTTGTGGTGGTCGATGATATTCATTGGATGAAGGAAGGGGAGAAGAAGTTCTATCGTTCCGGGCTCAGTGAAGAGCAGCTCGACTTTATCGAGAATGATCTCAAACTGGTTCCTCAGGACCGTATGGTTGTGGCGATGATGCATATCCCTCTGGTGAAGTCGACACCGTGGCTGGAACCTCACAGAGCACGTTTGTTAAAGCTTCTGGAAGGTCGTGAGCATTGCATTTCCCTCGCGGGGCATACTCATCACCATGAACATGTGCTGATGGGTAAAGAGGACGGCTGGCCCGGTTCAAAGCCTCACCATCACATCATCAATGTGACAGTTTCCGGAGCTTGGTGGTCGGGCAAACCGGACGAACACGGGATACCTCACACGATGTGCGCCGATGGCACACCGAATGGTTATACGATCATGCACTTCGACGGTAGCAAGTATCTTCTTGACTATCGAGCGGCTCGCCGCGGGGCGGATGAGCAGATTCGTATCACGGCTCCCGAAGTCGTGAAACCTGTGGACATTGCAACGACCGAATTCCGCGCGAATGTGTTTAACGCCATCCCCGGAGCAATTGTTGAATGGCGGACTGAAGGCGGTGAATGGGTTTCGATGACAAAGACCGAAAACGAAACCGATCCGACATTCCAGGCTTTGTATAACGAAGAGCAGACATATCTACCGGGCAAACCAGCCTGGCGAACTCTGGCGAAGCCGCTGGTATGCCCGCACCTGTGGAAAGCTAACCTGACGGAGTCGATGAAGCCCGGCACGCATTTGATTCAGGTACGAGCCACAAACCCCAACGGCCAGGTTCTGAATGGCGAAAGAATAGTTCGCGTCGAATAGCGTCGTTGACAGTCCGGTTCGCCGTGAATTCGCGGCGTGGTCGCTATCGTCTCGGGTAACCGGAAGGGAGTCCAAGTAACGGGTGACCGAGAAAATAACTAAAACCGGGGGATGAAATGGTTCACGAGCAGCAGGCCGATTACACTGAGCTACCAGGTTCGTATCGCGAAAGCAGTTCGAGGAACACCAGTGACGGAATCAAGCAACGCAGTGTCCAGCGAAACCCCAGGCCCTTGGTTCAAAGATGGGCTTCAGTTCACGTGTACTCAATGCGGGGACTGCTGTACAGGTGCCCCAGGAGTCGTCTGGGTAACGGATGACGAGTTGCTGGAGATTGCCGAGTATCTCGACAAGCCTATCGGAGAAATCCGCCTTTTTCATACTCGGATTGTGCGTGGGCGAGTCTCACTGACTGAATTCGCGAACGGCGACTGCACGTTTTTTGACCCAAAGGCCAGAAATTGCACGGTCTACAAGGCGAGGCCGGTCCAATGTCGAACCTGGCCGTTCTGGAACTCGCATCTGGAAAGTCCGTCATCGTGGAAGAAAATCTGTGACACCTGCCCCGGGGCGGGTGAAGGAGCGTTTTTCAGCCTGGAACAGATCGAAGAGCGAGCAAAACGGATCGACATGTAAGGAATTTCCGGGGTGATGGACTTGCCTGTCCGCGCAGCCTGACCACAATTGGCACAAATCGGCGGATGCAGGCAAAAACTGATGTACATCTCCGCCGATAACAACCAAAGTGTTGCGTGAAACCCGAGCGCTGGCGGTTCGCGCGGCCTGTCATCGACAGACGTATTTCGAATCCGGCCTGATCGCTCGTTTTCCGGATTCAACTCAAGGTTGGCCCAATGGCGCAAAGCATGAAATCACTTCGACTTATGGCAGCCGCTTCAATTGCAGCGGTGTTCGGAAGTCTTGCCTCGGCAGAGGCTCAGGTTGTGCGAGCCCCCCTGACGGACGGCTTTGCCCGGACTTCTTCGATTGCCGTGACAGTCGACGAAATGCTGGGAACCAGCAAGGAACGCAAAGCAGACGAGCCAATTCTGGGGCCTGGTTACCCGGATCTGTGGATTGCTGAAGTTCAATACAAGCCCATTCGCTTGATGAGGTTGGAACTGAAGGACCCGAAGACTGGAAAAGTTCAGAAGGAACTGGTCCGGTATATGGTTTACCGAGTGATTCGTCGTGATTACACAGAACTGGCTGGCAACGACCGAGCTGGCTTAGAAAAGAAGCTGGCGGATCCCGAACTTGATCCATCCAACGTGCTGGACCCAGAGCCTATGATGCCTCTGCAGATGCCTCGTTTTGTTCTGGAAACACAGGATAATAGTGGCAAGGTTCTTCAGACTTACACCGACGAAATCAGTGTAGAGATTCAAAACGCTGTTTTTGCCAGAGAAATGGGCCGTCGCGGATCAAATCTGAAGCTGCTGAACAGCGTCGAGGCGATTTCTGAGATTGGCGAGCCGGTTCCGACCAGCGACCCGGATGCCCTGCTGAAGGCATTTTACGGAGTCGCTGTGTGGCGAAATGTCGATCCTAAAGCCGACTTTCTGCGGGTCACAATGTCGGGATTCACAAATGCTTATCGCATTTCCGGAGCCGCAGACGTTCGCACGATCGAAGAAAAGGTGATTGTTCAGAAGTTCCAGCGTCCTGGCGACGAGTTCCTGCAGGACGAGCAGGAACTCAAATTGGTCGACGACGAGGATGTTGACGGGGACAAGAAAATCGACATTCGGTATCCGATGTGGACTTATCGGCCAAAAAATGTGAAAATGGACATCCGAGATCTCGATACGGTTCTCCGTAATGCTCGACGAGAAACCGAGCAATCACCGGAAAACTGAAGAGAACTCTTGAAAAACAGGGCGGATTCGTCAAACTCCGCCCTTTCCGAAGTTCGGCCTGAGGAATTGTGCTGCGTTTCGGATCTTACGAAAACATTCTCGATCATTTCGCTGACAGCCTGGAATTCAGGCACGCTTAGAACGATAGGAGCATTTAGTCATGGCTCATAAGAAGGGTCAGGGTTCCAGCCGCAACGGACGCGATTCAGCAGCACAGCGACTGGGGATTAAGAAGTTTGGTGGCGAAGCTGTTTTGGCCGGTAACATCCTGGCTCGACAGTGCGGCACAAAGTGGCATCCAGGTCGCAACGTTGGCATGGGCAAAGATTATACTCTGTTCGCGCTGATCGACGGCAAGGTCCTGTTCGATCGCGACGGCCGGCGCATCAACATTGTTCCAGTCGAAGTTCCTGTGGAAGCCAACTGATCACGCTGTTCGCCGTCGCGTTGGTGCGACATCTGGCGCGACGGATGAAGTCAAATAAAAAAAGCCCGACTCGAAATCTTCGAGCCGGGCTTTTTTATTGGTTCGACTCTCCAGCTTTTCGTTCCGACAGTTTCTGGAACAGCCGCGCACGCGAGAAGGTCCACCAGCGTGATGCCGTAGGGCGAGAGATCCCCAGTGTCTCGGCAGCCGCGGCCTCATCGAGACCCGCGAAGTATCGTAGCTTGACGAGTTCTGCTTTGTCCGGCATCTCGCGTTCGAACTCTTCTGGCACTTCATGCACCGCAATGATCTCCGAAAGATCAACGGAAGGACTGATGGCAATGTCCGCGAGCGGTTCACGATGCAGTTCGCCGCCGCGCTTGATCCGATCTCGACTGCGGGCATGTTCGATCAGAATTCTTCGCATCGCCTCAGCAGCCGCTGAGAAAAAGTGTCGCCGCTTCTCCCACGACTGCGGCTCGCTGCGCAGAAGTCGCAGGTAAGCTTCGTGAACAAGAGCCGTGGGCTGCAGCGTATGTTCGGTCGCTTCATTCTTCATGCGAGCCGCCGCCAGTCGCCGAAGCTCCTCATACACCAATGGCAACAACTCCTCCGCCGCGCGGACTTCGCCTTTAGACACGTGTTTCAGTATGCGTGAGACAGGAAGGTCGGCGGAGTGTTCTTCAGAGTTCAAGAGGTCCCTTTGATTAATGCTGTCGTTCCGGCGCCATGCCCCATGTCGGCTTGCCCAACATGAGCGTAAGCTTTCAAGTTAGAAAGGGAACCACGCAACCTGACTCCCCTCGCCGGCTCGACCGGCAGGAAGCAAGGTTTCGAACTCGGCCACGCAAGGCCCGAGCATCGTATTCGCTGAACGTTCCCGCGTAAAAGCCCCGCTGCCAAATCGAATTCTGGCCCATGGCATAAGCTGTGTTATTCATAATTGCCAAAGCGATCTCCTCGGGACTTTACTGGATGTTGCCTCGCCGAGCCATGTGAACATGATCGGGCATCCATGCGCGAGCAGCCAGTTGATAACCATGCTTTACTGCCGTTCCAGCCAGAGCTCGATCAAGTTTCTCGAAATCGGCCTCATTCCGAAATCGAGCACGATCAGCAACAACCAGAACAACATGCAGGTTGTACCAATATCGACCGCTATTCGATTCGCTCGGCTGTCCCAGCGTGACGCTCTCATCAATGACTGTAAACCTCTTGAGCATCGCCGCAAATCGAGGATCTACGAATGGTTCTTTGTCGACCTGCTGAGCAATGTAGGCTTGGACGTCAGCGGAATGATTGTCGCCAATCGAACGAAACGAAACCTTGCGGCTGAATTTCACAGGAGTGCCGGCCGGCCGCAGTGCATGCTGCAGACGACCTTTGGCTCGAGCGACGAACAGTGTTGGTGAGACTGACGGAGTGGTTGAGAACGCAAGCTGAATCTTGTCAGCACTCCACCGAGTGGAAATGCGTTTTAGGTAGTCAGTTGCCCACGCCTTATCGGGTTCCTGAAAAAACGGCTCATCAGGTTGCGTAGGAAATAGGGTCCCATCTGTCGGCCATCCTGTCCATGTGTAACGAAGGTGGAATGCAGGCTGTATGTGTTGGGAATCGTAAATTGATGTCGGCATCGCTTGAAACTTCCCTTCCGGTCGGACGAGCCAACCGTGTAGGCGGTGACTGGGGACGACGTTTGCTAACAGTAAAACGTTGGCTCCTGCTGGGCGAGCCGGCAGATGGCCTGTTCAATGAAAAATCTTCTGCTCGTGCAAGGCAAGCTGGTACGGGGTGAGATCAAGAGTGGCGATGATAGACGATTCGTTGATGATCAAAATGGTCGAAAATCCCAAACTCGACATGTTCGCTATCCCAAGCGTTCCCACGATGAATCAGTCACACACTTGTGAGCTGCCGTCAGTCCTTCCGCGATCTGCCTTGAGATGCGAATGATCTCTTCCACCTTGAGCGCGCCGACTCGTTTGATCTTGTCATGCAGCGTTTGGCCGACAATACATTCCATGACCAGAAATGGCAGCGTTGTTCGCTCGGTACCGAGTGGCGCTTCTTCTGTCCCTTCGACAGCAAAAATTGTCACCACATGCGGATGACTGACAGCCGCCGCCGCACGAGCTTCTCGCAGGAATCTCTGTCGCGCGGAAGGAAGCCGTGCGAGTTCCGGAGCCAGGGCTTTCACAGCAACGATTCGCTGCAGCTTCGGATCACAAGCCCGAAAAACGACCCCCATGCCGCCGCGGCCGATCTCTTCAAGAATCTCATAAGGGCCAAGCTTGCCCAACGTGCCCAGCAAAGAACACTGATCCAGATATTGGCGATCGGAGTCACTTCCACTGCCACGGCCGGCTTCTGAAGGAAGTTACCGGCCTGCTCATAGGCCTGCAGTAACGCCTCAACTCGCTGCCTTTGCGAAGCATCCGCACACTGCAAGCTGAGAAAAGCCTCCCGCTCCGTGCCGGATTTGCGTAGCGAAACGAAAAAGATTCCCTCGACCGAATAAGGATCGACACTTCCCGGATGGGCAGGGTCGACGGTCATGGAATCAGGCTCCGGGAGCTCGGAATCTTGCGATGGGGACATGGGTGATCTCCTGAAAGAATGAACTTCTCCAGGAGATGCGTCAAACCCCTCCGCCGCGCCTCAAGGGATTTCGAAAGATTTAAGATTACGGATCATGAGCCCGTGATTCCGGCAATAACTTGTCGGCCTGATGATTCCAAACAGGTCGATGACGGGAGTGAAAATGACCAGAAGACGGTCAGCTCCGGGCCTTTGTCACTCCGTTCACAACGTTTGGCAATGGCTGACCTTTGATGGCCATGATGGCGAGGTTCGCGGCAGTTTCTCGCAACTTTCGAACGGCCGTTACGCTTACAGAAGCGATGTGCGACGCAACGATGACATTGTCCATCTTCAGGATCGGATGATCAGCCGGGATCGGTTCCGGGTTAAAGACGTCCAGTGCGGCGGCAGAAACATGTCCAGACTGCAAACTGGCTGTCAGCGCGGAGGGATCGATGAGATCTCCACGAGCCAGGTTGATCACGATGACTCCGGGCTTGGTGAGTGCGAGGGATTCAGAATTGAGCATGCCCCGAGTGTCAGCGGTCGATGGACAATGCAACGTTATCGCATCTGACTGTGCCAGCAGTTCACTCAGGCTGACCGGAACCGCTCCGGAGGCTGTGATGTCGGCCGCAGCAGCGATCGGGTCGCTCACGAGGATTCGACATTTAAAGGCTCGCAGTCGGGAAACGACTTCCCGACCGATCCGACCGAAGCCCACAACTCCGACCGTCATATTCTTGAGCACCTGAATGCGATCCAGCGGAGTCGCCAATCCCCAGCGTCCGCCTTTGACATAGTTGGAGCTGGTCGCCACCTGGCGGGTAGTCCCGAGCAGAAAAGCGAGCGTATGATCGGCGACTTCGTCGATGCAGTAATCCGGGACATTACAAACAGGAATCCCGCATTCCTTTGCAACGGCCAGATCAACATTGTCGACGCCAATTCCGTAGCGAACAATGACTTTAGCCCGTTTCATCGATCGAATAACGTCGGCATTCACGGGAGCAAACTGCGTGATGACTGCATCCGCCTCGGAAACCAGCGCAGGCAGCTCGGCCGCAGACTTCTTTTCCTTCCACGCATTCAGCCGGAAGCCAGCCGCAGTGATCAGTGATTCTTCAACACCAAGGTCGGGGAAGGTATAGTCAGTGACAACGATCTGCATGGGGAATACTCTCTTCCTTTGAGACACAACATCGGGACTTCAATCAACTCTGCACGCAGCGGAAACGCATTCGACGGAAAAATTATGGACCGAAAGATGAGCTTCAGAACAATAGCGTTTCTTGTCCTTAATCTTTCGGTCCTTAATCTTTCTGTTAAAACGAAAGCCGCTTCACTCAGACGCCGTTGTTCGAATTGGCGTCAGCAACACTCTCTTCTTTCGAGAAACATCGCTCGAAGTTCAATCAACTCTGCATACAGCGGAAACGCATTCGACCGAAAAATTAGGGACCGAAAGATGAGCTGAAGAACAATCGCCTTTTTTGTCCTTAATCTTTCGGTCCCTAATCTTTCTGTCGAAACGAAAGCCGCTTCACTCAGACGCCGTTGTTCGAATTGGCGCCAGCAACACTTTCTTCTTTCGAGAAACATCGCTCGAAGTTCAATCAACTCTGCACACAGCAGAAACGCATTCGACCGAAAAATTATGGACCGAAAGATGAGTTGAAGAGCAATGAGTGTTTCTTGTCCTTAATCTTTCGGTCCCTAATCTTTCTGTCAAAACTGACACCACTCAATTCGTACCATTTAGACGTCGCATCGCGTATTGGCAGCATTTACGTTTACCGGCCAGTCGAATGGGGCCGACGCACGACAACATTGATCTGCTCAACCATGTACGCCCCGCCAAGCAATGCGTATGATGCCGCGAAGTCAAACAGGTTCCGTCGCAGTCGTCAATTGTTCAGCGTAAACCAGTTCATCTCCTGGAGATAATCAATGAAAAAGCTTACAGCCGGTTCGTTGTTGTTTTTCACCTTTGTTGCCTGCTGCCTTGTGCCCTCGTCCCTGCTTCACGGCAGCGATGAATCCAAAACAGACGCTCGCGAAGAAGCGTTCTCAAAATCTATGGAGAACTGTGTGCTCGTTGGATCCTTCACGGTCGACGGCAAGGAAGACGGCGAACCTCTGAAGGCCGAAAGGTACGAAATTGAAAGCGTTGCCAGGGCCAATGACAATCTCTGGATCTTCACCGCTCGCGTCAAGTACGGCAAACTGGACACTAAACTGCCGATCACAGTGCCGATGGAATGGGCGGGCGACACGCCGATGGTCACGCTGACAAATGCCAGTCTGCCAGGACTTGGCGAAGGCTTTTCTGCCAGAGTGCTTTTCTATGAAGATCGATACGCCGGAACCTGGCAGCATGGCCCGGTGGGCGGCCACATGTTCGGTAAGATCGAACGCAAGAAGAAGTAGGTGCGTGGTCCGTTCAGTCGCGGCCCGGGAATTGGCTCGATATCATTCCTATGTTTGGTGTGCCTGCGTTCGCCTGGGCGAACTCGTCACACCCTACCAATTCAAACATTTCCTGTAGGGTGTGACAAGTGAGCCTCAGCGAACGCAGGCACACCGATTTGTCTTTATGCAGCCTTTAAAGACCGAGCATTTGCGGCCCATTGAATCCAATCTGTCACTTCAGCCAGATCAGGCTTGCGGCCATTGCGGATAATCCGTTCGCCTTCTTTGCTACTTGAGAACGGCTCCACGATCGCCAAGAGTTCCGCTGGTTTCTGAGATGCGAGGTTCTCCGGCGTCGTTACTCGACAGGCAACCAGAATCTGCGCGTCATGGCCACGCAGTTCAGGAATCTGGCACATCAGTCGCGACTGGGCCTGCCACTGCTGAATTACGGACGACGTAATTCGTCGATGGTTCAGTTTCTCGGCCAGTCGATCCGGTGCCATACTCAGCAGGTCTTCGATCGTCCGCACACCAATCGTTTCCATCATCTGAGCGGTTCGAGGCCCGATCGAAGGGGCTTTTTCCACCTCACTGGTGCGACTCAAAAAGAATCGCATACCGCCGGTTCGTTCCGCGGGGACAGCCTCCTCATCAACCGCAACGGGCTCCGCACTACGCTGGCGAGACACCTGTCGTTTGCGACGCGCTTCGCGCCGGGCACGACGTTCATCAGAGTTGAGGTCACCGACAACTCGTTTTCGTTTGCGAAGCCGCAGGTCACCTTCCGGGGAAGCGGCCGTCGCGACGGCACCTTCAACCACAGCATGCACCAGACTTCGCGGAGTCGATTTTACGGAGAAGCGACTGCGACTGTGCCGAGCATCGTCGAGCGAGCGAGTGAACTGCCCAAATCGAGCCCAGTTGATGGACTGCTGACGATCGATCAGGCGTCCACCGCGTCGAAATCGACTTCCCGCTTCGGAACGCTGAAAATCACTCACTCGATCGTAAACAGTTTCCGGTCGCAGCCGACTGAGCTCTTCAACAGTCGTAATCCCTGATGCAAACAGCAATGCGGCATCACTGCGACGCAACATCGGGACGCGAGTCGTCAATTCTGCCTGGCCACGAAGAGCATGGAGACGATCGACAGAAAGCAAGAAGCCCTTGTGTCGAGCCGCCTCTTCCAGTTGCGGAACCGTGCGGCTCAGCAAATCATCAATAGTGAGCACTCCGGCCGATCGCAGAGCTTCCAGTTCACCAAGCGTAATTCCGGCGAGATCTTCAACACCGTGATCAACTTCCAGATAAAACAGCCAGTTTGTTGGCGTTGAAATATTTGTCGGCGTCGCTGCGATCGTCTCGACAGGGGCTGGCTGAAGATAAACGATCGGTTCGACAACAGGACGTTTCACTTCGACCGGAGGTTCAACATAGGCATGCAGTGGAGCCGGTGGCTCGGGAGCCAGGATCACGGGAACTTCGATGCGGGACGCAAACGGGCGAACATCCGCATCGAATTGAGCAAACACATCACGAGCGTCCTTTCGACTTGTCAGCACGATCACTTGTTGCCCCGTCTGTGCCAACTCAGACAGTAATCTTACCGCCGCCGTCAGACGCCCCTCGTCAGCCGGAATCAGCACTTCTTCGAGTATCAGCGGCACATGCGCGTGAGTTTCCCTGCGGACCTGAATCAACGCGAGCCGAAGTGCCAGCGCAACAGCCTCGCGAGATTCGTGGCTTAGCTGTCCCGGGGTCTGTGGATCGACATAGTGAAGAGTATTCAACAACAATCGGTCCGTCTGAATCGCTGAAACTCGGTGAACCTCACCCAGACTCAGTCGTTGAGCGTACAAAGAAGCGAGTTCAAAAACTCGCGAATGATTACGCCCCTTGAGCCGCTCCATGACTTCCCGCAGGCTAACTTCTGCTCGATCAAGCTGTCGTCGCTGTTCTTCCAGCAACGTGATCTCCGCATCAAGTCCCGCAATCTGCGCGCGGAGTGCGTCAAGCTGTTCGAGGCTGGCGGCTCCGGCAAGTTCCTGACGAAGTCGTTCGAGCAGTGATCGCTTTAAAGTTCGTTCGCCGTCGGCATTTGTACGCTCACTCACCAGGGGAGTACGTTCGGCTCGCAACTGCTGCAGTTGGCTTTCAATCTCTGCTGCAGATCGGAGTTCCGCCCCGGCCATGATAACACTGGCGGATGAATCACGGTGTCCGACGAAATCACAGGCCCCCTGCATCTGCGGAATGACGGATTCCAGCAGAATGTTTTCTGATCGAGCCAGATCCGCGCGAAGAGACGCGATCTGCTGCTCCAACAGACGCTCCATCTCAGTCGCCTCGGCCAAAGTCCCGTCGGCAATCCTGAGTTCCTGAGCATCAAAATAACTGGCCAGGCTTTTTTCGTGATGCCCCAGATATCGACATAACGCAGCGACTTCGCCGCGGATAACCCGGGCAAGATCGGCGTCGCGACCGGATTCAAAAACAACCGCACCCGGAGCATTCAAACGATCAGTCAGGACCGTGACGCGATCTTCCAGTCGAGACACAATCGCGCGAATCGAGCGGACATCTTCGTCGGCACCGGATGTCTGAACATTAGCAACACGTCGACTATCCGCTTCGTGAGAAATCAAGCCGCGAATTTCTCTCCATCGCTCCAGACGAGTGGTTAAGACGCGAATGTTGTCTTCAAGCTTCTGACGATTCAGGGGAAGCACATTTCGACGACGAATCTCCGGCAGCAGCAGTTCAAGGCGAGCAATCTCTGCATCAATCTCGCGTAACCGAATATCGGTACGATCGATGAAAAGAGTCAGCGTTTCAATTTCGCGAAGCAATTGTTCAATACGGCCAGGAAGATCAGCCGCTGGCTTTCGCAATGACGCGATTTCTCCCTGCAGTTCGCCTTGTCGACGACGCAATTCGGAAATGTGATGAACAACTCCTCCCTGCACACCATTACCATCACGATCTCGAACGGTCTGCAGCAATGCCGCTTCCGATTGTCGAAACTCGATATCGCTGACATCCGTCGCGGAACGAGTCTCCAGGCACAAACGTGTCAGTGGGCCGAAGCGAGCAGATTCTTCGTATCCGGGAGCAAAGACTTCACGGTACACGTCGGTGGTGACCCAAGCCGGCAATTGATTGTCCTGGACAACAAACTCTGAGCGATCCTGTTCGTCAGTCACGCTGAACTGCTGCAGGCCTGATGGATCCCAGGACCGGCGAACATTTCGAACTCCAGCACTGGACGACACTCGAATCATGCCAGACTCTGAAGTCGTCCGCGGAGCATCCACGTTGAAGCTTCGCGGGGAGCCCCACAGAAGCTCCCGCAGGAACCTTACGAAAGTCGACTTTCCGGAGTCGTGAGCACCGTACAACACCGTGATTCGTCCAGAAAGGTTGTCCACGGCGGTATTCAACAACGACCCAAATCGGTCAATTCGTACATCCGTCAGTTGCATTGTTTTATCCCGAATTTCAACGGATCGAAAAAAGCCTCAAAATTCCCGGTTTCTGCCCGACTTGAATCAGGCCACACGGCGCAGCAGATCAAGCCCTACCGCAGCTTCACTGCCACATCCAAGCGGTAAACCAATCACATGCGACTCTGCTATGCTGCGCCGCGAAGACTCGCGATTCAACCGCTCGCGAACAACGGCCGAGAATTCATTGGCCACGGCCGAATGATGCCCGACAACATCCACAGAACTACTGTCCGAAAAACGTATGCGACACGGCCAGGCTCCCGAATGTCCCGCGTTCAAACCTGCGCGAAGATCTCGCAGCAAATCAATCTCACAGAGCGATTTCGCTGCGGCAGAAGTCATGCTGAGATGCCCGTCAATGACCCATTCCACAACGGTGGTACATCGACCGGAAGTCCCGATCGCGCGACTTCTCTCACACAACATTTCACACAATTGCGACGCAGGCATTCTGGCCGGTAAGGAGATCAATTCCTGCGAGAAGCGAATAACATCCGTCGAGCAGAAACGAGAAGTAATTGCCTGACGATGCAGATCGGCTTCAACCATCTGGCATCCAAAGTGACCACGCTCAACCGGGCCCAACGACTGCGGGCTGCCAGCCGACATTCGCAGATGTCGATCATGAGCTACCGCGACGCCATCAAATGAATTGGCCATCGACGACGGCAACGTTGATGGGACAACGACATAAGCCAGATCTGACAACGGACGAACAGATTCTGCACCGGCGAACTCAATGCCCAATGCTCCCGACCGCGTGGGGACAAGCCGGGAACTGACCATCCACTCGGTCGTGCCGGACGCAGAATTCCAAACATCCAATCTCTGACCGGGGGCCAGCAGGATCGCATCGAGGCAACGTAAAGCGGAATGTTCGGACGCTGGATAGCCCGCCAGCACCAGACTGACTCCATGCTCGCGAAGCGATGCCGCATGCGACATCAGCCATGCCAAAGCGAGGTCCAGATCCTGATCGGATTCCGTGAGTCGCCCAGCGACGACGAGGAACTGACAACGACCAGCAATTGCCGCTTCAATCACGTTCACAACCGCTGTGCGAACTGCTGAAGACGCCACCTTACGCAACCAGTCGGGACTATCGGACAATCCTGCAACCGGTGATGCCAGCCGTAAATGATCGGTATGCAAAAAACGAATTGTCGACATCCATGCCTCCCTGCATCGGAATCAAATGCTTTTCAACCAGCATTGCCGGCGGTCCAAAACCCCCGAAGCACCAAAACTGTACAAAAGCACCAAAACTGTACAAAATCACCAGAAGCACAACCAGACCACTTCGGCAAAAACTGCCACTAGACGCTATTTCGGTGCGTGACGGTCGATGCTCGCCACGACCGATGAGTGGACCTTTCCGTTCGTCACGACCATGCCTTCGTTCACCGCCATCGTGGAACCCTGACTGAAATCCGCAGCAGCCCCCTTGATGTCCGTCACCCGTCCGCCGGCCTCAAGAACGAGAAGCACGCCGCCAGCGTGATCCCAGATTTTCTCCTGGTAGCCTTTGCGAGTCGGCAGTCGCAAATACAGATCTGCATCGCCCCGGGCGACGGCAAGATATTTACACTGGCTGTCCATTCGTACGGGCTCTTTGTGAATCGCCAGATCTCCGGCAATCAACCCTGACCAATCATGAGAACTATGTCCGGATTCAACGGACTCACAGAAGATCAACTCTGAAGTCACATCGGTGGCAGAAACCTCAATCGCCGTCGCCGCGCTTTCGGGACGATCCAATGGCTGTGCCCATGCGCCGTGACCGCGAATGGCCCAGGCGAGGACTCCGTCGGGGGACGAGGGATCTCCGGATGGCATGTTCGGGCAACCCAGCACACCAACTTCGATCACGCCGTCAATAATCAGCGCCAAGGAAATGGCATATTGTTCTTTGCGAAGAAATCCTTTCGTCCCGTCGATAGGGTCCAGAGTCCAGAATCGCGGGCTATACTCTGACGCGCTACCACGATCGATCCAGTCGCAAACTTCGACCGGAGAACCACTCACGCCCGCCTTGGCACATTCTTCGACAACTCGCTGGAGAAACTCTGCCCCGGCTGGCTGCCTCAACTCGGCCGCACCTTCTTCTCCGATGACCGGGTCCTGAGGAAAATGCTGCTGCAGAACGCGACAGACCAGGGCCTGACTCGCATAGTCAGCGACGGTCACGGGGCTATTGTCTTTTTTTGCAAGAGACTCTGTGGTGATTGACGACTGCACCGAGCGACACGCCACGGCTGCCTGTCGAACCGCTTCCAGAGCAGCTTTTAGTTCCAATTCAAACGACATTTAAATTCTCGCGAGCTAAACCCTTTTGAACCTATCCACATTGAAAACCGTGCTTTTGATCAGAAGCCAACGAAGGTAACGACGTTCAAGCATCTGCGAGTCGTTCGTTGCCTTTGTTCTACTGTCTGCGGCCACGATTGAGGTGATGGTCCGGAAAAAACATCCGGCGATCACCCGGCCTCAATTCCTCCGCCCGAAGAGCACCTCTGTTCGTACCTTGTCGTTAACTGACGTCGGGACAGGGGCTTACTGAAGGCGGGGAATGATATCAACCGCGTCGCGTTGGAGGAGTGTACACGGCGGCAAAGCTGATTTCTGTCCGCAATGATTCGCTTGCTTCAGCTCGTCGAGCTTCAATGCGAACGCCGTAAGGCTGTCGCACCGCGACTTTCAGTCGAACCTGGTCATCACTTGCAGGTTCGCATTCAACTTCGGGAAGACCTGCTAACGGCGGCGAAAAGGGAACATGCAGATGAGCTCGTTTTTGCCCCACTTCGAAGAACACCTGAATCGTGCCTTCAACCATTTCTCCACCATGATCGTCACGAATACGCTCCAGACGCATGTCGGCGGTTGATTGTTGCACGGTCCGAGTAACTCCCGCTCCGACCGACGGAGTACTCGCCTCCATCACCGATTCCTCAAGATCTTCCGATGGAGATTCGTCCTGCTCGGACCTCAGCTCCTGCTCACGAATCTCCCGATCCATCTCACGTAACGATTTCTCCCGGGATCCTGGCGAAGACGGCACGGCCGAATCCGGCTCCGATAGCGGGCGAGGTCGAAAACCCGGGGCAATCGTTGACGGAAGCGGTGCTGTAAGAGCAGTTGAATTCATCGCCGTATTCAATGAGACCGCATGAACGGGGGCGACCGGCGGTTGAGGTATCGTCACGGGTAGCAATGAAACGGGCGGAAGACTCACAACACCCTGACCGTGCCCCGAGTTCGCAAATGCTGTGTTCCCCGGCGCAGAGGAAGGCAATGGCGGAGGTGACGTCGGTTTTGGAGACTGAACAGGAGTCTGGAAGCCGACGGGGGTCTGAAATCCCACTGGCGTAGACGTCTTGCCGGATGGTTCCGTCAACGGTCGCCGTGAAGACGTTGAATAGGTGCCGGCAACGGTATTGCCAGTTGCTGCATTCCCCGTGGCCCCACCTAACGTAGACGGTGCCTCTGAAGATCTTGCAGCCGGCTTTGGCAAAGGAGTCAAGTTACCCCAATAAGGCTGCGAATCTGGAGGCGACCCAACAGGCATGGGTGGCAACGGAGGAGGCGTTAGTTCGGACGCCCGCTTCGAAGACTCCGACTGCTCGTCGACGACACGCCGACGTTCGGAACGCGGCAATTCTTCTGCTCGACGTGACTGCGACACACCGATCCGACTCATTTGCCGACCGGTACCATAGAACGGATCCACCCACGGATCTCGAGCTTCCACAGTTCCGGATGGGCCCGTCGTTGCTGGTGCCGATCTGCTAAGCCAATACTCCGTGCGCGGTGCGACATCGTCAAAGTGAACCTGCGGCGCATCAATGTCGAGTTCGGTCAGATACGCATCAGTCAACGGTTGAAGATAAGACTTGCGATCTCGCGGAATCGCAAAAACCTCATCCGGCAACGGACTCATGATCGCGATGATTCCAAATACGAATACGCCGATTGTCAGCCATGGCTTCAGCGGCGACCCAACAGGCATCAGATTGTAAGCGATGAAGCACGGCGGCAGCAGTGTGAGCATGCCAGCAAAGAACAACCCAGGGGATTCTTCTGCAGAAGTTCTCCCCGGAGAAAACAACAACCAGCCAAAAATCGCAAGGAAAGTTGCATACGCGGATAGCAGCAACGCGGCAGGTTCCCAAGCCTGAACTCGGATGATCCGAGAGTGCTGACCGCGCCATAACAGCCACGCCACAACCACAAGCGATACCCAGGCCATAATAGCCAATGCACGTCGTCCCTGAATCCGCCGACCATGAGATGATGTCATGCGAGCGGGCCTCCTGCCTTGATTGTTTGACATGCAGCGATGAAGACCACGCTGCTCCCCCAGATTAAATAGTCTCCCGGAACCGCCTGAAATCTAGCGATTCACAGGGAAGGTCTGCAAGGTTGCTCAGCCACCGTTTTGCGAATCATCGCAGTCCGCAGGCTTTCAGAAACTTCTCTTCAAACTGAGGATCAGGCATCAGGCACGGATGTTTGTACTGCTCCGCGCTGCCTCCGGAGCCGGATTGACGCAAACTTGTGAATGACTTCCATGCATCCGGAGACAGCTCCTGAACGCGAATCATCTGCAGCCGTCCGGTGTGGCGTTTCTCACCATATTCGACGTTTCTGCGACAAAGATCTTCGTCCAGCGCCATCGCAAACTGGCTCTGCGCATTGTTCTGAGCGGCCAAGGGTAGCGGCCCGCGTCCGCTACCATCGCTTCCGCCAGAATCTCTCCCTACAGCTGAAACCGCTCGATGACTCGCAGACTTGTCGTTCGATCGTCCCACATAAAGAGTATACCCCGGTGGTTCTCCCCAGCACGGTGTCAGCGTGTAGATCTGAGGACTGAGGCCAGTCAGACTGCACGCGGTTCGCACGGACTCCACGACCTGCGACTCAGCAATCTTTTCTCCAGTGATGCTTGAAATATGCGCGCCTTTGTGGCGGAACTCAAGGATCGGAGTGGTGCCATAAAAGCCAACGCAACGCACAACGTCCTGAATGTTGTAACGATACAATCCGGAGCTGGTCGTCAGCAGAATAAAGTACTCACGCCCTTCTTCCAGTTCATGGGCTTCCAGAACAACAGGCTGAGTCGACTCTGATTCTCTGACCGGAATAAACTCGAAGAAGTGCGTTTGAACTTCAAGGATGCCGGCCGAACTATTGTCTTCCAGAGGAAGTGTCATTCGCCCTTCGCTGGCATGCAGTCCATGGTCACGGACAGGCACATCATCAAACTGCTGTTTCAACCGAGGAATATAGGCGGCCGCACTTCCGCCGCACCAAACCCCAAGCACTCCCAGCATTGGCCAGCATGATCGCGGCCGAAAGCCACCGTGCTCTTGAACGATACTCTCAAGGACACCGGCTCGCACACGATTCGCTCGGAGGCGTTTTCGCATGAGACCACGAATAGACTCGGGCAGTTCACAGCCACTGAGGCCACCATCGCGAATGTCACGAATCAATGACTCAGCGTGCTGATTAGCATGATCAAGCAACTGCAGTAAGGTGCTGGGATTTGCAGTAATCAGCATTCCGACATAAGGATCAGCCAACGCCATTCTGAGAATTGTATAGCGTTTGGCCTCGGCATCACCAATCTCTGCCACAGCAGAAGGAACCGTATACAACGTACGGACGATGGTGCTCTGCATGGCCGCAACCAGTCCGCTGATATTGCCGCACGGAGTCCCACCCGGCGTCGTAAATCTGCGATGACTGCTGCTGATCTGAACGATGTTCAGTTTCTGCAGTCGAGCATGCTCTGAATACGTCCCGATCCCCCACATTTGCCAGCCACGGCGATAATCATGCAGGAACCGATCCGTAACCGGGATCAGCTTTGACTCAGATGTCGTACCGCTTGTCACGGCAAACATCTGCAGTCGGTTAGCACTTCCCAGCAACGCCTGATGCTCCCCTGCAGCAACACGCTGAACGTAGGGTCGCACGAGTTCATAGTCAGCAACAGGGACCGCACTTCGGAATTCGCTGAGCGACATTCCCGAGGACAGGCGACGATCGCGTGAAAACTGGCTGTCGTGATTCAGCTGCAACAAGCCACGAAGCACTGCCTGCTGACTGTCTCGACAACCCACCCTGGCCGCCGCCAGGAACTCGCGCTGCGATTGACGCATTCGGCGACGGAGAAATGTTCCGGCCGCAGCACGCATTCGATAAGCCAGCGGAATCTTACTCATCACGGTCCCTGGGCTGCGAATCCAGCGATCTTTACCTTAAACATGAAACGGCCAACAACAAAAAAGGCATCTCCGAACGATACGTTCAGAAATGCCTTCCAGTGTGTCATCCAAGCAGGCAAGGTAAGACTACTTCTTGCCGCCCTTTGCGGCTCCCTTGGCCGCACCCTTCGCTGGAGTTGCTGCTGCTGCACCTTCTTCAGCGGTCTTCTTCTTCTTCTTGCCAAGCAGAGCCTTCGCGACTCGAACTTTCGGAAGCCCCAGAGGACTACGTCCGGTGGCAAAGCGGTCTTCTTCAATCAACCTTGCAATTCGCTCACCGCGCGTCAGCACGTTACGAGATCGAGAAAGGCCAAGTCGAGTCCTGAGAGTCTTGTCAACTGACACGTGAACGCTCCAATCGCACTCTGAATTCAAAATTGCCTCGAAACAAATCCTTGCTTCGAAGACCGGGTATCGAAAAATTGTCCCAGTTCCACGTCCGAACAGTTACAACATCGGTCCGGGAAAGTTGGGGAGTGTATCGACAAAACATCCGCTTCTCAACCACGCCTTTGCGACTTTTCCCACTGAAAATCAACGTAATCATTGGAAAATGCTGCAGAAACTGGTTCCAGACCGCCCGCCCGGAAAAAAAATCCTGAGAAAACCTGGCTGCCGCCACCGTCAAGCACTCACCAGACGGGGAATGACCATCACCGCAAGGTTCGAGAAATCTGACAACAAAACCGGTCGGAAACAATGGATCTCCAGACGGTATGATCCCTCTTCCGGCGTTTCAGGCCAGGATGAACCAGACAAGACCGCTCTCATGACACACTGTGTATGCCTGTTGATGCCGTCGCAGTTCCGCGTGTCGTCCCCGAGCCAGCCAGCACTCCGTTCGTAGTTTAAATTACCAGGCCGACTGAAACAAATAGCCCGTTGAACCATAAAGCCGACTGGAGTGGGCCCCATGAACGAAATCAATACCCTCCGACTTATCGACCAATCTGGTCCAGTGCCATGGCGGCTCGGTAGTCGGCTCGCGATTCAAAGTAAAGCTTCAACGCGTCAACATACTTTTCAGCCGATTCGACAGCATACTGCTCGCGAAGAGTCACTTTCAGAAGGTCAGAGGCACCTTTCTCCTGATTCGTGCGTTCTCGCGCAGCCAGATCCTCGGCATGCTTAAGCGATTCCTGAGAACTCACAACCTGGTCCCAGGCTGATCTCAATGCCGCATGTGCCATCTGAACATCGACGCCAATCTTGTCGCCCGTGATCCGGCGTTTGGCAGACAGCTGAGCCAACTTGCCCTGAAGTTCCGTCATCTTGCCTCGAGCTTTTCGCCGCTGCATGGGAACATCAAGATAGACCGAGGCTTCGCTTTCGTAAGGAGACTTATCTCGCTTGGAGCTTGTCGGTTCACCGATATCCTGCGATCCCCAGACGACAGCGTTGAGTTCCGGCTGAAGCTGGTTGGTGGCTTCGTTGTAATCAATTTGCGTCTGCTGTCGCAGCAGATCCAGCATGCGAAGTTCCGGGCGATTCGAAAGAGCTGTCTGAATGTCCTGATCCAGTTGCAGCTCATCGACAGGAGAAGGGTCAGGAAATCCGGGCAGTTGCTTCTCCGTCGGAACAATCGGTTCTCCTGAGCCATCACGCAGATACACTGACAACTTGGCCGCAGTTTGTTCCATCTTGCGTCGAGTATCAGCGGCCTTAGCCTTTCGAATCGCCACCAGTCGCAGGTTGTCCGTCAGTTCAGGAGGATCTACAAGTCCGGCGTTCACTTGTGATTCAATCCTGTTCGTGCGTTCTTCCGCCAGAACCAGAACTCGCGTGGCGATCTGATGGTATTCGCCGGCAGCAACCCAGTCCCAATAACCATACGAAGCGTCCTGAACGTAGCCGATCAACTGAGCCTGAATATCCGGCTCGGCCATGCTGCGTTCATAACCGGATTTCCACAGCTCAGCACGACGAGCATCGATGGTACGATTGCGGGCCAGAGGAACCTGCACCCCCGCCTTGAATTCACCCGCACCGTTGGTTTGTCGTTCCAGATACCACGGCTGAAAATCTCCGCGACCGATACGATAGCCCGCGAAAACTTCGCCACCCCAGTAGGTTGGCTGCACGATCCCAAGGCTCTGACGATAGTTCTCATAGAAGCCCTGAGGCCCGTTCTCACTGGCCCCCTTCAACTTGGTATCAAAAGCGCCCGAGGCACCGATCTGCTGCCCCAGTGCAATATTACGGTTATAGAGAGCGGCCTGTAGCAGCGGGTAGCTACTGTAGACCGATGCCAGCACTTCATCGAAGGCGACGTCTTCGTCATTGGTTGTGTCAGTGGAGGCTGGCGTCTCTTCCGGAGAGTTCAGCGACACCAGCATCAGCTCAGAATTCGCGTCGTCGGAGACGGACTCATTCTCCCCTGCGGTGCTATCCGAGGCCGCAGAATTCTCCAACGCGGCGACGGTTGATTCAGCGACGGCACCAGAGTTCGAATCGGCGGCCTCCGATGCGGGGCTGTTCTCACTGCGACTCGCTACAGCAGGCGAGACCGAATCCTCCTCCGTATCAGCAACCGACTGAATAGTCGGCGCGTACTCTTTCGGAGAGGCCTTCGCAGCCAGCGGAAGGCGAACGTTCTTGCTACCAGCGCAACCCGGCAGCAGTAACAGCACAATTGTGATTCGGCAAAAATTGCTCATGAACGATCGTCATCCGTGACAGGTCTGTTCGAGCGAAAAGGGCTCTCCTGTATCTTCGGATGCGGCGACAGCGTTGCTGATTCCCGGCGTGACCCGGTTCTTCGAATTCAGAGTTGCGCTGACCGGAATCATTACGCAGGGCAGAACCGTCAGAGTTCAACCCGGGCGGAGACAGAATGAACGTTTCTGCTTCTGTAGCTACTATAGTTCGAAGCAGGAGCGGAAACGTCCCGCACGGTTGGCACATGGCCTTAATTCTTTAGCCAATGAAGGGTGCAGACCTGGTTTCTTTGACGCGATGACCTGACGGCCTGTTACTTGCCTTCTTCCTTGACGCCGGCCTTTTGGTTCTTTGTCGAGTCCACTTCCACGGTTGGTGGGAAGCCGTTCAGCTTTCGCCAAACTTCAAACCATAGTGGCACCTGTTCCAGCAGGACCCAACCATTTGCGCGAACGCCTTGTCTCAAAAATCGTTCTTCAGGCCATTCCACGGTTTCCGTTGAATCGGGAAGAATCTGGCAGCGAAACTTGCCTTTGCCGTTATCAACCATGTCCACGGAAACAACAGTTCCCCCAAACGTTCCTACAGCGACAGACGGCCATCCGGCAAACTGAATTGCGGGCCATCCTTCAAACTGTAAACGCACGTGTCGTCCTGCTTCAACAAGCGGTGCATCGTTACCATCCAGCCAGATCTGCACAGCTCGATCTTCCGTGTATGGCACCAGCGTGCAGATTGGATCGCCTTCCTTGACCAGTTGTGAGCCCCCATTGGAGCTGATATGAACAACGTAGCCATCGAACGGCGCGGTAATCATCAGTTGAGTATTCTGCCGTGCCACCTTGTTCTCCATGTCGTGCAGTTCTTTGTCCGCCTTGGACACCTCCGCCTTCGTCTTGTCCAGCGCACCTTCATAGTAGCTGACGTCAGCGGCCGCCTTGTGAATATAGGCTTCACGGTCGCTTTGTTTGCCCATAAGTTCCGCCCTGGCTGCCGACAGGTTGGCCGATTCTTCTTTCACTTTGCCCTGAGATTCCAGCAACTTCCTTTCGATCTCCTGCAGCTTCTCCAGGGCGATATTGCCAGCGGCGTGCAGTTCTTTCGCGCGATCAAACGCTGCCTTCAGTTGAGGAATTGCGGCTTCAGCGATCGCCAGTTTCTGCTCAGCAGCGGACACCTTCTCCATCGCCGACTGCACATACGCATTCTGAGCGGCTTCGATCTCTGTCTGAACTCGACGATAGGCATTCAGCTGGCCCTCTGTTGCCTCCACGATCTTTTTGGAAGACTCCAGAATCGCAGTCGTGTTCTCCAATTGTCCCTGGAGACGGTCGGCGTAAAGATCGTCGATGTCACGAATCTCGGCAATAAAGTCGCCCTTCGCGACTCGGGAATTCTCCACGAGGTCCGGGTTCCAGCGCACGATGCGCCCCTTAATCGTCGCTTCCAGAGTTTGCTGGCGTTCGCTGGGTGCGTAGGCGACAACGTAGCCTTCTCCAGTGATTGTCTGCTGCCATGGGGCAAACATCATCAGCCCAATTGTGGCCAGAAGCATAATCAGCAGAACAACCGCAATTCGCCGCGCCTGCCGAGAAGAGCGAGCAAGCTGGAGCGAAGGCATCAGCGCCTCGCTGTAGGCCACTGGTGTCAGAATCGATCGGCGTTGTGATTTCGCAGGAGATGTCATTGTGCTTCCCTTTCCTGATACTCTGAGGTCAGCATCACGACGTTCTTCATCATGGCTTTCAGGTTATCGCGATTCGTGACAAGGACAACTGAGCGTTCAGAATCCGACTCAAGCAGTGTCTTCAGGATTCGTTCCGCCTCGTCATCAGACATGCTGTCCAGAAGTTCGTCAATCAGCAGGACTCCGGGATTACCGGCCAGCGTGCGAGCCAGCATCATCCGACGAAGTTGCGCATATGTTAATGGCGACCCGGTGGCATTGAGTGGAGTCTCAAGGCCATCAGGAAGCCGTTGAATAGCAGGCATCAGACCCACAGTTTCAGCCGCAGCTCTGACATCGTTGATGCTGATGTCCGGACGTTCCAGATGAATGTTCTCCAGAATCGTTCCGTCAAAAATCTCGACATCTCTGGCCAGAGCAACCTGTCGCCGCAGAACATCCGGGCGTACATCGCGTGGGTCAACTCCGTTGAAGCGAACTGACCCCGAGGCTGGTTCGCGAAGTCCAAACAGCAGATCCAGAAGCAAACTCTTGCCGGTGCCACTTTCTCCCGTGAGCGCGACATGTTGCCCCGGAGCAATTTTCAGCGACACCTTGTGCAGAATCTCCCTGCCATCCGAGAGCTGATAACAGACCTGATCCACGATGATTCCCGAGTGTTCTGCTGAACTGGACTCGGGTAACGTCAGCAGGCCATCTGTTCGCTCCGTTGGCAGGTCCAGAAGAACACCCAGCTTGTCAATCGATGCCATCAGATCATAGAAGCTCTCGATATGCTTTCCGAGCTTCGCAAACGAACCAACAACCACCGCCACGATCAATTCCGCAGCCACCAGCTGTCCAAGGGATAGCTGGTTGCTTATCACAAGCCAGCCACCGATGGCCAGCAAAGCGGTGCTGGCCAGCGCCTGAAGCAGCAGCAAAAACAGAATTTGTCGCATCAGCACTTTGAAGTGCTTTTTTCGCGCGGAAAGATAATTGAAGACCAGCTGATCAGAGCGCTCCAGAGCGAATTCCGAGGCACCGTCGTAGCGAAAAGTGTTACGACAGCGGGCCAGGTCTTCAAGCCATGCGGCCATCGCGTACTTTGTTTTCGATTCCTTGATGCTGGTCTTCACGGCACCGCGTCCGAGCACAAACATGTTGAACAGCAGCAGCAGGATCAGGACAACGTCGAATGCCAACAGATAAGGATGGTAAAATGCGAGCACCACCATGCCCACGAAGATGCTGAGGATCACGGAGATGCCATCCAACAGCAACTGCGCGCTGATTTTCTGAACCGTGACCACGTCAAAGAAGCGATTCACAAGTTCCGGAGCGTATTCGTCATCAAGAGCATCTACACGAACTCTCGGCAACCGAAAGGAAAGGTCTGCCGCGACTCGTGCAAAAAGTCGACGCTGAATAATCTCAACCACAAACGTCTGCAGGGCTTTTACCGCAGCCTGAAAAACGAGGAAGGCCAGCAGCATAATGGACAGCACAATGACCGGCTGAAGAAAACGCCCAAATGCGACCGTGTTGACGAGCGCTTCAACGGCCAGCGGCGTCGTCATGCTCAGCATGCCGGTCACGAGCGCAAAAATCACGATCACCCAAAGATCGGAGCTCTCCGCAACCAGGAGCGAAATCAGGCGCTCAAGCGGCTTTTTTTCGCCATGAGACGCCGGTTCGGCAGTCTGTGGTGACAATGCGGGTTCAATCACAACACAGCGAACCACGCCCTCAAAGCCGCTCAGCCGGAGTAAGCCGGCCACACGACTCCCCGAAACGTTGCGGACGGGAAGCACTCCACGAGGAGAACCAAACTGCAGCTTCCGACCCTTACCGGGCATGATCGAGTGCCAGGTGCTGCCGTCGCCGCTTCGCAGAATGACCGTCAGGCCGTTGCGAGCCATCTGGATCAGGTCATGAAGCTCCCCGTCGATGACGCGACAGCCCCGCCCCAGACTATGAGCCGTTTCAATGATCCAACGCCACCACCCGCCGTCCTGAATTCCGAAATACGTTTCCGCGGCCTCATCGACCGCACGGCGAGTTTTCGAACGATCGACGTGTAGTCCTTCTTGTAATGCCAATTGCTCAAAGATCCACGAGGCAGACATAAGGTCGGCTTCACTGGCTCTGTCGATTTTTGCAGGGTCAGCCATAGTAGGGTCCGAATCGGGATCGTGAGGTCTCTGGTGTGCTTGAAATAAATTCTCGTTTTTCCACGGACGACGCAATTTGAGGCCAATTGTTCCCGGGAAATGTTATTGCGACCATTACCTCAATCGTGGCCGCGCACAGAGTTAGACAGAATCAAGAGGCGGTTTCTCACTCCATCGACTGTAGACGACCAGAACGTGAATTCTCGTGAAATCGTTCACGCGGCCTTTCTGAATTTCGTTGATTTGGAAAATAAAATTTGTGGAGCAGCTGAATGTTCTTTGACAAGCAACTACATCCATCATAGTTCAGGGGCATCTTGAGATGCTTTTCGGCCGGCTTTTTCGCCCCCCTCCGATGTACTCTTCTCCATCCATTGAGTTGATGTCTTGATGACAACTTTTTTGGCGAACCAGCGCAGAAATGGAAGTTTCGGACAGTGCACTCTTTTAGAACGACTTCTCTGGTACAGTGTCGGGACACCACAGCCCATTTCTCGCGATGGCAATATCGCATTGTCAGTTCGGTCCGCCGATCCGGTGTGTGAGTCAGAAGTCGACGCTGTTAACTGCCGTTTTTGACTGTGTCTGTCGCTGTCTCGCCCCGTCGGAACGACGTCTTGAATCCGGCCCACGGCTGAGGAACCAGCCACGCTGATTTCTCACAGACTCGCATCAGAGCGTCATGGACGCGGTCGTCTGTGTTCCATCACGCACACTATTCCGCACAACAGAACGGGAATCGCACGACGATCATCTCGGCGGAGTGTCTCAACCTGTGTCAGATGGCTGCGCTCATCAGGATGCATGTTGGATCAGATGCAAATATGTCCCGGGAAGCCGCAAAGTTTTACTCGTGAAGAAGGTCTGCGGAATCCATGACTGCACTTCCAAAGAGCGTGAAAATACTCAACCGCTTGCGATGATGGTGGCAGGCCCCTACAACTCGCCGTAGGCGAGACTTGAGATTTGTGGACAGACGTCATGGGCGCGACGATTATTCCAGCTCATTGCTGAGCCGCGACTTGAATTTTCGATTGGCCATCTCGGTCGGTTGGTCTGAATTCATGATGCTGACTTCTGTCGACATTGGTAATGAGTTTCGTGATCACATGCTGGTTGCAGCCAGCACCAGTAACGTATCGATGCTAAAAACGGTTCAACAGATTCAAAGGATTTTCTGAGACAATGCAACCTGACGACAAAGCCAAAGAGCTGGGTGTAAGTTTTGAGCCACTGACGCCGGGCTACCTGAACCTCTGTGTTCGATCGGGAAATCAGTTGATCACATCCGGCCATGTGAGTGATCTCAAGGGAGTTCTGGGAAAGGGTGTCACGGTCGAGCAGGGCTATGAAGCGGCGAAAGACTGTGCAAAAAAGATTCTGCGATCTGTGATTAATACTCATGGAACGCTGAACGGGCTGCGTGTGCTAAAGGTTCTGGGCTGCGTTTATTCGGCCGGAGAATTCACAGATCAGCATCTTGTGATCAACGGTTGTTCCGACCTGTTGCACGAGATTTTTGGAAAGACCGGCGACGGTTACCATGCTCGAAGTGCTCTGGGTTTTGCCGCTCTGCCAACCGGTGCCGCGGTCGAAGTCGAAGCGATTTTTGAGATCAAAGGCTGAGCCTTTGGAGGCAGCCGATTTTTTAAGGCCAGGTGAAAACTCGGGCGATTTCCTTTGATCACTTGGCGAACGTGTATTTGTTCAGCTATCCTCACGTCATGCAATTCTCGGAAGTCTGCAGTCAGACAGGCTTTCGAGGATTTTTGATCATGTTATCTTCAGATATTTTCAACAACGTCGGCTCTGACAGGACCATGATGCGATGACAACGGACCCTACACAACCAGAGCCTCAGCTAACTCCAGCAGTACCAGAACCTGCGCCTGCCTCCGTAATGGAATCAGCTCCAGCCCCGGAGGCTCCGATGGAGCCCGTTGCTGCAGCCGACCCGATTGCAGCCGACCCGATTGCGGCGGCTCAGGAAGCAGCGCTCGAAGAGGCTTCTTCCGCAGCGGCTCGTGTCCGTGAGAAAATGGCGAGCGGTTCTGAGCGTCCAGCAGCGGCTGAGGCAAACGTGCCGCGGACTCCACAAAGAGCATCAGCGGTTGAAATCCCTGCAGCCGACGATCTGGATTCATCACTGGAAGAGGAAATCTCTGCGGCGATGAACAGTGGTGATCTCTCAACTCCGATCGAATTGTCAGCAAACGCTGAAGAGCAACCTGCAGAAGGCGCCAAAGAGATTGGTCCGGGGGCCAAGGTTAAGGGGGTTGTTCAGGCGGTTCACGGCGGCGATATTTTTCTGGATGCCGGGCTGCGTCATAACGTCGTTCTGCAGGTCACTCAGTTTGCGGAAGGGAAAGTTCCTGCGGTCGGCGATCAACTGGATGTGATTGTTGATAGTGTCGATGCAGACGGCTTGATCAAGGGCCGAATTCCGCGAGCACGCCATCGTGCGGGTGGGAATTGGGATTCTTTGGCCGTGGGCCAGGTTGTGGATTGCCTTGTGACAGCTGTCAACAAAGGTGGTCTGCAGGTCACCGTCAGTAATCTGCGAGCGTTCCTGCCCGCAAGTCAGGTTGAAATTGGATTCGCCGGGAATCTGGATGGTTATCTGAACCAGAAGATGACCGTGCAGATCACTGAAGTTAATGCTAAGAAACGCAATCTGGTTGTTAGCCGCCGTGCACTTCTGCAAGCTGAGCGAGCTGAGGGCGAGGGCGAGTTCTGGGGCGGCGTCGAAGTTGGCCAGGACTTCAAGGGCGTCGTGAAGACTCTGAAGGACTATGGTGCCTTTGTGAACATCGGACCAGTCGATGGTTTCCTGCACATCGGCGAAATCAGTTGGTCTCGCATCAATCATCCGAAGGACGTTCTGGCTGAAGGTCAGGAAGTCGACGTGAAAATCCTCAAGCTGGATGCCGACAAGAAGCGAATCAGCCTTGGCATGAAGCAGTTGGCTCAGAATCCCTGGTCGCATGCTTCTGAACAGTATGCTCAGGGCCGCACTGTTTCCGGCAAGGTGACACGAGTTACAGAATTCGGTGCGTTCGTTGAGCTTGAGCCCGGGCTGGAAGGCATGGTGCACATCAGTGAGCTGGCCTGGCGTCGGGTCGGCAGCGTTGCGGAGATCCTGAAGGTTGGCGAAACCAAAGACTTCCAGGTAGTCGAAGTCGACACCAAACGGAAGCGAGTTTCCCTGTCGCTGAAGGCTCTTGAAAAACGCCCGGAACCCCCGAAGTCTGAAAGGCAGGAAGAACCAGAGCCGGCTCCGGTCGAACCACGCAAGCCACGCAATACAAATCTGCGTGGTGGAACGGGCAGTTCCAGCGGACGCGGCATGTTTGGCAATCCGTCAGACTTCACCTGATTTGACCGTTGTCTGAATCTCGCCGATGCGGATCACGCTACGTCTTCTCGTTCATGTGGAACGAGGAGACGAAAGCGAAGCGATCTCACAGCGAGCGGTTCTGTGGTTTGGCTTCGCGGGGCATTCGGGCCAAATCCCCTTTGTGTCTTCAGCCGCTGTAAGTATCAACCATGTTCTGGCTTGGCTGGATTATTTGCGGCCTTGTGGCGATGACGACCATTCCGGCCGTCATCGCTCTGAAGCTTAAACGTCTCAGGATGCCGTTGGATTCTGGTCTGGAGTCAGAACTTCCCGGCGTGAGCGTGATCATTCCGGCTCGCAACGAGCAGGCTCAGATCCGCAACGCACTGATGACGTTACTGCAATCGACAGGCGTTCGGCTGGAACTCATCGCGGTCAATGATCGTTCAACGGACGGCACCGGGCAGATTATGGATGAGGTCGCTGCAACCGATCCTCGTTTGCGAGTCGTCCATGTAACAGAACTCCCGGTGGGATGGCTGGGAAAAAATCATGCGATGCATCTTGGTTCGCAGGCCGCTTCTCGGGAACTGCTGTTGTTTACTGACGGAGATATTCTGTACGAACCGCGAGCCATTGAAGCGGCCGTTCGGCACTTTCAAAGCGAAAAATTGCAGCATCTCTGTTTGCTGCCGAAGATGATTCCGGGCAGTGTGCTGGAGAATGTTCTGGTGTGTTTCTTCGGGCTCGCGTTTGCGACCGGCATGCAGATTTATCTCATCCGAACACGCTGGCCCCTCGCTTATGCCGGTGTGGGTGCGTTTAATCTTGTGAATGCAGGGTTCTATCGTTCTCTCGGTGGCCATCAGCCAATCGCCATGGATGTTCTGGACGACGTCAAGCTTGGGAAGATGATTAAGAAGAACGGCGGAGCCAGTGATTTTCAGATGGCCGACGAGTGGTTATCTGTCCGCTGGCAACCGTCGCTCTGGGGTGTTGTGACGGGGCTGGAGAAGAACGGCTTTGCTTCGCTGAATTACTCGGTAGGAGCCTTGCTGTTTACGACGCTGATATTCTGCGTCACGATGCTCTATCCGTGCCTGGCGTTTTTTGTACTACCGTTATCAACAGCGGCGGGCTGGATTGCTACGGCCTGCATCTGGCACCTGGCATTCGCCTTCATGGTTTATCCGTTACCGGGTTCATGGAAGTTGATGCCTTTGTTCATGTTTGGCCCCAGCCTCATGGCGTTCGCCTATTGGCGATCAGCGTTCATTACACTTCGTCAGGGCGGAGTCAAATGGCGGGATTCGTTCTATCCACTCAAGCAATTACGAGAATCCATGTACCAGTGAAACGGTCCGTCCGTACTTAACAAAGTCACCATAAACAGCAGAGATAGTTCCCATAGACTGACGAAATTGCATTCCGCTTCCAATTCTGAACCGTTTTTTGTTAACCTGCGGTTGAAAAAGGTGTCATCCAGCCGGCACACCAATTCCAATCCGCGCCCGTAGCTCAGTTGGATAGAGCGACCGCCTTCTAAGCGAAAAACGGAAGCCGTTGCGAGCCACCTTTTCCAGTGTTTTATGCGGTTTCCGCATCGTTCAACATTGCAGGAAAAGTTCTGAGAATCTTCGTTGCGGTTGTCGCGACAACCGCTCAAACGACAACGCACGGCGCAAAACAAAACCCGCATCCATCATCACAATGGCGCGGGTCTCACGATCTCAATCAACTCGCTGGCCACCGCATCCGTGCAACCACTGGCGAGCCGTTGGAAGTGAACAATTGACTTCCAAGTCAGCCGAACATCCGCCGCAGCAATCCGATCAGACCTGTTGCCCGCTGTCCGCTGCTACATTTGTGTCGTTCCGTTGCTGCCACCTGGTCAACCTCAAGGTTGCCGATCAGGCTTTCAATGTTGTCCTGGACGGTCTCGACTTCCTACGGCTCCGGCAGTTTCATCAGCCTGACATATTTCCGTTTCGTTTCGTTTGTGTCGCCTTCACGAGCTATGATGTCTTCCCACGCCTCCCAGCGTCCGGACTCAATCCATTGAATGCGGCGCATTG
The DNA here is from genome assembly GCA_026400835.1 of Planctomycetales bacterium. Lineage (GTDB taxonomy): Bacteria > Planctomycetota > Planctomycetia > Planctomycetales > Planctomycetaceae > SXXK01. The sequence goes on from JAPLOA010000048.1 coordinate 121,016, forward strand.
ATTCCCTGCGTTCCTCACTGCAGGCATGAACCTGCAGCTCATCGTTAAGGAAGACGTGTTCAAAGTCGTTCGGGGGGGTATGCTTCCGCATCCACCAGCAACCGCGTTTTCCAGTCGCTACAATCCCCTTGCCACTGGTGTGCCAGTACAGTCCGCCAGGCTCCCACTGAAGCAGAGGCTCCGGCAGTTTCTGCACTTTCAGGTACTTTGCTTTCGTTTCTTCTGTGTCGCCTTCACGAGCTACGATGTCTTCCCACGCCTCCCAGCGTCCGGACTCAATCCATTGAATGCGGCATTTTGCTTCCGGCAGATAACGACTGCATGCGTGAAGTTGCAAGACGTCATTGAGATAGACGTGATATAAATATCCCGGGGGTCGATTGTATATTCGCCACTCACCGAGTTTTCCGGTTGCTCGGTTTTGGTCCTTGGTATACTTCCACTGCAGCTCATTTGTCGGCTTCTGCTCTGCCACGTTTTGCTCCCCCTTTAGGATTGGCGTCGCTTATTCGGCCGCGAGCCTTTCAGCTTGGTCACGTCAGGTTGTCCGGTTAGCTGGTGTGGTTCGTTGGTAGCGGCCGCACCGGCGTTTCAATTATGGCCGAAACAGCGTTGGTCTACAAATCTACTCGCCGGCGGGCGACTTCAGCAGCAACTGGATGCCGCTAGTGTTGCGTTCGATTGCGACCCTGCGTTGCCAGTCAGTGAGCGCCAGCAGTGTGATGCCATCGACGGCCGCCGCATCTGTCCGACCACTGGCCACATGCTGGAAGTGAAAAATTGACTTCCAACCGTTTTGGAAGTGATCGGCCGCCGGGATGACTTCCAACGTCATGTTGCGGAATCAGTGTCTTCACGGTTCTGATACAACTTTTCCAGCCCGCGTAAAACCTGCTGATTCGCTTCGTTGATTCGCTCAAGAAGTTCCGCGTTCTCCAGCCGCTTGACGAATTCAGCCAGCGAGCGATACGGCCCAAAGATAGCCTGCACGACTTCTTCGAAGTCGTTCAGCAAAATCACCTCGCCACGTCTTTGTGCGAGTTCAATTTCAGCCAGTCCCGCCCGTGCCGCCCGATAGCGTTCGAGTGCTTCGGAATCCACCGGACCGGATAGTTCCGGCATCAATTCCGCCTGCTGCTCAGCGAGCACTTGCTTTCGAATATACCAATTCAGCACCGCGAACAATTCGAACGTGCCATCAGCAGCAACTTGGGGGAAATCTGGTTGTGATTTCCACCTTGCAACCGTGCTTTGATCGCAACCGATGATCCGGGAAACGTCGATCGCCCGCCCGAATTGGCGAGAGCGTGACGCCTTGCGTGTTGCATTTGACATTTTGGTATCTCGAACGTCTAGATTTAGGGAATTAGGAAACCTGATCGGCACCCCCTACCTTCCCGGAGTACCTTGTAATTCCACCCAGCACCTCGCCACGTCGCACCATTCAACGCCTGCCGCGTTCATTTCATCAATCCGCATCAACGGTCGCTCTGCCTGACTGGCGTTCTGTCGGCTTCCTGTGCGTTCAATAGCTGTGCTGCATTGTGCCAACCGCGACCAGTGAAATGCAGAATCATTGCTGCTGCCGATGGTTCTTCGCGAACCAGTCTCAGGCAGTCGGAATAACTGACTGAGCAACTGGCCGCATCTGCGAGGATATCTCGGTCGATGCCTTCGAGAATCAGCGTCTGGCGTTCAACGTGTAAACGGATTCTTCGCATCTCTGCCAGCATCGCCGCGGGATCATCTGATTTTCGTTTTTTTCTAAACCAACCAAACATTGAACACCTCGATTGTGTGTAAAGAAATCCCGACCGGCCGCTGACGCACTTCTTTTGAGCCAATCGGGTAGCCGTTCAAACTACGGCGGGGAGAGTGACTGGCGAGGAAGAAACCCAGAACCAACCAGCCACCGTGCAGCGACTCACGACAAAGAAGCCCGATCATTGTGAGACCGCTGTTGTTCCAATCAGATTGGCGACCAGATCAGGGCTTGCCGAGCCTCATCATAAGCCGCCGTTGCCGCATTCAATTCGGCCGCCGCATCATCAGCAACCCGTTGCAAAATCTGCAAAGAATGCTGCAACGTGACCGCTGATCTCTCCAATTCATCCCGCATGTTCTCGTTGAATTCGCGTGTCAATTTCGGTCTCCAGATGCCATCGGCACCCACAACTTTCGTCCAGCCGTCAGCGGGGAAAAATCTGTCCAGGTCCTGTTCGACTTTCTGAAGAAGCCGCTTTGATTCAGTCAGTTCTGAATCAGCCTTCACGAATGCGTTTTGTCGCAACGTCCGGATGGTCATCGAATGTTTCCACGCCGCTTTCAATGCTTGATCTCTGCAGTCGTTCAACAAATTGCCTGGAATCTTATTCATCACGTGATTCAGATCGTTCGCAATCAAAACAGCTTCTTCGCGAAGAATGTATTCGCGTCGATAGTGTCCTTCCCCCCGATCGGCCAGTCGTCGGGCTTCATCAGCCTCTGCAGCTTTATCGCGGTATGCCTGTTTCGTTGCTTCCACGTTGCGGAGCCGTTCCTGATCCGCTGCCCGCATTGAACATCCTTCGATTGTAGGCGTTTTGACTTTTGCCATGTTCCTGATTCCTGATTTGAGTTTTGAAAACCTGATTCAGATCACACGTTATCAGCTTCGGAATCGTCGTCATCAGCAGACTCTTGAGTTGCGTCCTCTTGCGTGTCCGTGCATGTTGGGCAACCGTCCGCCACCCATTGCTCAATCTCCGAGACTCGCCATCGTGGGCTTCTCCCGAGCCGAATACAGTCAGGCAATCGCCCGATGGCAGACCAATGTTGCACCAGCCGGATACTGACACCAAGTGCCGTCGCGACTTCTTTCAGGTTCCATAGCAACTTCATCTGGTTCGCTCCAAAAGCTCCGCACGTTCGCTGTGATGTGCGTCGTAGTCTTCAGCGTCGAATTCTTCCTGTATGCCGTCGCATCGCTGGTAATGCGGTCGCAGATCGCTCCTGAGCCGTGACAGCTTCTCACGAGCCGACCACGTTGCTTGAATCAGCAGACATTCCGCTGCGATCTCTTCCGGCGATGGATCTGGATTCTGTGCCATGTGGTTGTCTGTCTTCGTCTTTGGTGATGATCATGGTGATGGTGTTCGTTGGTAACCTAAAGGTATACCAACAACGAACATCATCCCCCCATGATCGTTGATGGTCGTTGGTCCTCGTTTAACAAACATCAACGAACATCAACGAGCATCTCTGATTTGTCATATTCCGCGACATACTCATTCAGCAGATACCCTGCTGCCTGAAGCCTATTAAGTGCGTCCCGATATGGTCGCTGAATCAATACTTGTTCTCTGAGCATCTCAGCGAACACGAATCGGAAGTCAGCCTGTACCGCTCCTGCAGCCTGCTCAATCGCGTTTTTAGACTGGGGTGTTTTGACGTTTCGAACAGCCTTGAGAATAAGTGCTCGTGCCCGTCCTCGTTTCTGTTCGTCAGCCTCACGACGAGCATCATCCCGCCGCTGTTGTTCATCGGCCTGAGCCTGCTCCGTATACTCGTGCCAGTGATCCACCTGGAACGTCCAGTCATGCTCGTTAAATAAGATCCTGCGACCGCCACCCTGACCTTCGCGACCGCCAAACTGAATGCACAAGTCGTGTTTCCAGTCCCATGCGTAGGGTTCATTGCGACCGACCAGCCACCATTGGCCGCAACTTTCAGCGATGCCGGCCCCAGTCATATCTTCTAACTGGGGGGGAGTGCCGTATTCCCGCGCGGCAGATTTGACAACGTGATGACTGAGCACCATACAAGCAGGAGCACAAGCAGCCTGGAACGACTTGATTGCATCGCCCATTTCACCGAGCCGAGCCGAATCGACTCCTGACAAGCCACGATATAGCGGATCAGCAATAACGACTTCGAATCCATGCGTCTCGATGTCCTTACGAATCGCGTTCTGATCTGCAATCCGAGGCAGACACGGGAATTCAACCGCTTCAATCCGCAGATATCCTTTCAGGTCTCCAAACTCGAGCCCGCGCACCTTACAGGCTTTCTCGATGTGCTTTGCAATCCGCCTGTAATTGGCTTCGCCCGTGATGAACAGCACCTTGCGACGTTTTGGAACATCAAAGATATTCATCCACGGCGTACCACTAGCGACCGCGACCGCCATGTCAGTCAATTGCAGCGTCTTGCAGCCTTTGGAACGAGCACCGACAAGCAGGGGTTCATCTATCGTAAAAACATCTTGAACGAGCCAGTCGGGCTCCTGCGATGCGTAGGAGGTTAATTCCGATGCGTCGATGCCTGCGAATGACCGAATGATTGGAGCAGATGCCTGCTGTTGGCCTGTAGGCTGTTCAGCCGCCGTGCTGTCCTTCAGTTTATGCTCACGACGAAAAGCAGCGTCGATCTGTCGCGTTCGCTCGTCACCCAAAAAAGCCTTTGCAGCGTCGATCTGTTCATGGTCGTTAAATCCATGTGACTGATACCAGAAACGCCACTTTGAATAATGGCCTTCGTCGATTGGAGCCGCATTGGTCCAGACGTGAAGCCTGTTGTCTGAGTGCAGGAGCGTTGCGGATCTTGCGTTACTCCAATCGTTCCCTGGTCTCGTCCAATCGTCATCTTCAAACGCCTGCCAGCCCTGATCAGTCAGCAGCTTTTCCCACGGATACATCTCGATCAATTCTTCAGCCGCTGGAACATGCGTCGTGTGACCGCCAATTCGGAGTTGCATCGAAGCCGCGACAGGCTTCTTCTCCGACTTCGTCTGCGACCGTTTCTTTTCGCGTTCTTCGGCCTTGCGTTTGCCGTCCAGTATCCGCAGATCCAGAAACAACTGCCACATGGCATCTGGAAGCCTTGCGACTTCAACTTCGTCAGGCGATAGCCCTGGAAGCCACTGGTATCGTTTCCCGCTTTCATGCACCGACGGCGGAACGACTGACTGAGCAGGAGTTTTCCCGAATCGCCATTCAGTTCCGAATGCCTGCATGACTGAGCAGGAATCTTCGGCCATCCGCTCGTCGTGTTGGAATATCCGATGAATCGACTTGCCGCTGGTGTAGCAAGGTGTCTGCACCGCACATGTTTCCATTGCGGTCTCAAGAATGTTTCGGCCTTCAGGCGAATCATCTTCAACGTCGATGATGCCGCTGGCTTCTCCGAGCAACACACCCCAATTGCATTGGCCGTGTTGTTCAATCCACCGCTCGATCTGAGCAGGATCGTTTGATGCCTGATCCTGCCAGCCAGTTCCAAGCAGGGTTCCAGGATTCTTCTGTTTCGCCGCGATCGGCATTAACTGCCAATCGAGGGATGCCATCAATTGAATTTCGGGCGTTGCGACTTCGGCAGTACTCATTCTGCACCGCCGATCTCAAACAACGTCCGTTGTCTGTCCATCGGTTCTGATCTCCAGATCGGCATTCCGAGTTCAGTTCGCAACCGTTCCTCGCTCAGACCGAAGTGCCTGGCAACCTGCTTAACTGACAAGCCGCATCCGAGTGCCTGCCTTGCGTCGATTATCTGTTGATCGTCGAGGGAATGCCTCTGGTCATCCTGATCACTGTTGACCATAATATGTCTGCTCCTGTTGATGCCCCTGCCAGGGCGTTTGAATTGAAAATGGTGTCGCAAGAAAGCCCGCTACTGGTTCCCACTGGTAGTGGGCTTTTCTTATGTCATGTTGGCGACGATTTGCGTCAGCGTTTCGCGTTCGGCCTGTTCAATGCGACGATGGCGCACCAGTTCCGGCCCTGAGATATGTTGCTCGATACACGAGCGACAAATGCTGATCAGTTCCTTCGGGGGGATCGCATCCACTTCCACCGATTCACCACTGAAGTTCTTTGATCGCGAATCCGTGCTTTTGGTCGGTCGCGTAAGCAGATTCATTTCCTCGATCTGCTGATCAGTCACCGCCACCACTTCAAAACTGATATCTGCCTCAGGAGCCATTTCACGAAGACTGTTTTCGACAGCCCGTGGAATGTCCCGCCCTGACGGATCGCAGTCGCCAAAGTAGTACAGAAACGTCGGCTTGTTCACGTCGCGAATAGTTTCTGCTGCGCTGTGTAGAAAGCTGACTGACGCATAACCACGACAGACCATCAACGGAACATCCCATTTTCGGGTAGCTTCCATCAACACCCCTGCCAATGCGTCTTTCTCTAACCAGATTTCCACGTAGGCGTCCTGGTCCTGCCACAAGTCCCGCCGATAGAACGTCTGCTGCTCATTCAGGAATCCTTCCAGTGAGTTGTGAGACTGCGGTTTTCGCATCCAGCGAGTATTGTCTGCCATCCATGAATAAGGCAGTTCGCCAGATCGCCGCATCAGCGTTGCCAGACGGCCGATAGCGTCGGTTCGGCTTTCGTTCGTCGTTTCCGTTTTATCGAGCTAGCTGGATAAAGTGTTGTTGCTTTCATAACTGCCCCTCCAGCTTCTCGACCGCCCAAAGGTCAACCGAGGGTTCCGCGACCATGTTGGCCGATGATTTCGCTGGCAGATTGAGCAGCCGTGCCAAGTGCTCTGGACTGCATTTCAGGATTCCGGCAAGTGCTTCCAGTTTCTTGCCCTGTCGAATTGCTTCAGCCGCCTCATCCAGTGTTGCGCCGTCGATGTAGGGGGTTCCGCTCATTTCGCACCGCCAGTCTTCGCGAAATAGTCTTTCGTCGGTCGCTGGATCGTGCGGCGGGATGACTTTGCTTCGGGGGTTGTCGCAGGCCTGCTGACTCGCTTCTCGTCGAATGCTGCGAGCATTGCTTCGCTGATCCGGAATCGTCGGCGTTTTGAGTCACGCCGCGCCACGTTCACGGCTTCGAGTTCGCCGTCATCTATGTGGCCGATGATTGTGGCCGTCGCCACGTTCCTGAGCCTTGCGGCCTCTTTTGCTGAATACCATTGCATAAAAAAATCCTTCAAGAGTTTGGAAGCAATTCCGTGAACTGTTGAAGGAAGTATTCAGATTGTCGGGATACGGTTCGTATCCTCCTGGGATACAAATTGTATCCTCAGGGATTCCGCTCTTTCAGCACCCATTTTTCGACCGTCAAACCGATCGTGTTTATGATCTCACGAAGTTTCTTCGGATTGTTCTTTCGGTCGTTCGAGTATGAAAACAAGTGCTTCAGCTTCGATTCCAAAACTGCATTTGGATGTGCCGCCATCAGTGCTTCCATCAGCTTCCAGTAATCATCATTCTGAATCAAAACAGGCTCGTAGCCATCGCGTTTCAGAGTCTGAGGAACATCACATCGCTGAAGACCGAATGGTAAATCTGACGAATGTTTTAAGCCTGCCGAAACTGGCGTAATAGAACGTAGCAAAAGAACTCTTTCAGTCCTCAATGCAGCGCCAAGTTTGAGCCACCCTTCGCCGCGAAGTTGGTTTAACGATCGCTCTTTCTCAGCAATTGCATGTTGCACCGCTGGTGAAACGTCATCCCATTGTGGGGGCACATCTGGATTTCCGAGCGTATCTCGAAGCCAGGGAGAATATTCTTCTCCGATGTTCATGAGAACAACTGACGCAACATCGTGAGAATTTAATCCTGAGACTGTCCCGCAGGAAGCAACCCTGTCACCCAGCGTCAGCAGGATCGTTTCTTCAAAAGACGAAACTACAGAAGCAATACCGTACTGCTCTGTCACGGCACGAAATAGAAGTTTTCCCGTCGCGTCCTGTAACGGCTGTTTTGGGTCGCCCACGTAGTAAAGCGTCAACCCGAAGTTGTTAAGAAAATATTCGAGCCACTCAGAGACTGCCGTAAACTCATCAATATCATTTTTGCTGTGCATCGTGCCGACTCCAGAAAAGTCGCAACCAGAAGAGAAGAACAACGCGCCAGGCAGCTTCTGGAACTACTTTTCCCCCGGCCAAAGGGTAGGCGCGTCGTGTTTCGAGTTTACTCCGCCGCTGCCGTTTCCTTCACCGGATAGAGCCACGCGTGAACATGCTGGCCGACATCAATCAACCGCTGGTCTTCAATCCCCTGGCGATAAACCGCTGCCATTGAAGCGTCTGCATGTCCCATGATGTAATCAACCGCAACCTGATCCTTCGTGGCTCCTGCGACCGTCTCAAACGTCCTGCGAAGTGAATAGAATCCACGCTGCGACCGATCCACGCTGCATTTGGTCACCAGCTTCGAGAATGCTTTGTTGACGTTGTCACAAAGATAGACTTCCCCGTTTGGCTTGCTCGCTTGCCACCAGATCGGCAGCCCGTGCGAAGTCAGAAAGCAAAGAGGATCGTCAGTATCATTCTTTGCAATTGGTCGCTGTCGCATCGCAGCCCGTATCGCGTCGATCGTCTCCGGCCACAATTGGAACCGCCGAGGAATACCAGTCTTCTCACGCGCCAAGTCATACCAGCCGGAATCCAGATTCAGAAAAGTCGTGGATAGTCGGCCGCAATCGGCGTTCCCCATGCCGCCGTTGATCCCCAGGAGAATACAGGCGTGCAACCACCCTGACGACGCCTCCAGCAACTTCTGGATCTCTTCTGATGTGAAGTCGAGCTTTCCGCCGCGTTCCGCTGCTCGCTGCTGCTGGTCGCGTCTGTTGACCGTTTTGGAAGGCTTGCGGAAGTCAGGCCCGAAGTTCGGGATCGCTGGCAGCAGATCAGACTCATAGGCCCATTTGAACGCCGAGCGTATACGCTGGATCTCGCCACTAACCATCGACGGTCCCCAGGTCGAGGGAAACGACTTGCGATAGGCTTTGAAATCCGCAGCACCAACCGCGTTGGCGCGGTGAAAATTTCCGATGTGATCAATCAGCCGTCGACACGATTTCAGGCAGTCAGAAAAATGCCGTTTTGTGATCTCTCCAGATTCTGACTTGGCTTCCTGTCGTTCCAGAAAGAGCCCGCACATATCGGATACTGAAAGCTCTGATGACGACAACCGGGCGACAACCGTTTTTCTCGGATCTCGCCCCGCTTGAATTTCGTGGACTTCATCGAGATACTTCCGCAGCGCCGCGTCTGGATCAGACCAAACGCCAAAGAACCAGACTTTCCCTTTGATCTTTTTGCACCATTGGCCATTCTGGTGAGCAGTCAAAGGAAATTCTTGATACGGTTTCGCTGGCTTTGTGTCCGATACTGTGGCCATCGGTTCTCTCTCTCGGTTGTCGTTGCGGTTGTCGTAACATTCCAAAACGCTGCCGAAAAGTATAGAACCCCAATGTTTTTACTACAAGCGCCCGTAGCTCAGTTGGATAGAGCGACCGCCTTCTAAGCGGTAGGTCAGTGGTTCGAATCCACTCGGGCGCAATAGAAAAAGCCAGTGTTTTGCGATGTTTTCGCGGAGCACTGGCTTTTTTCATTTTGACAGTGTACTCACCCTGTGTTCTCAACGGATTTTGGCGGTAGTTTTGCAGCACGTTTCTTGAGTAGCTCGTGCATTCTTTTAACCGCTTGCCCCTGAGCCCCCTGAAGCAGATGCGAGTACGTGTCGGCCGTGGTTGCGAAATCTCGATGTCCGAGTCGCTTCTGAATCACTTTCAGATCAACCCGGGCAGCCAGCATCAGTGATGCCTGCGTTTGACTCAGAGCATGAAACACAAACGAATTTGGAATCCCGGCAGCCTCTCGGATGGGATACCAGACCCTGGACAGACAACTTTCTTCCCCTCTCGTCGTTCAGGATCTTTGGCCAGGAAGTCGCTTTCTGGTGGGCCACCTGAAGCAGTCCGACACTCAGGCGAGATTTCAGTACGCGGGGCGGATCGGAGAAGTGCGGTTAAGCGGTTCGGTGTTTTATCACGACGAGTTCGCTCCGGAATCAACACTGACGGTGGTCCCGGAGACAATTTTCCTGTTGCACCTTCGCGATGGACTAAACCAGATTAAAGATGCGACCGATCGACATGTGGCCAACGTGGATCGATAAGTTCAATGACGCATTGCGGCGCGTGATGCTTGCTTCGAAACCTCAACGCTGTCGCCGGTCTCCACGCGGTTGTGGCCGGTCTCCTGTTCAGGACGTTCTCCTGACGTAGCAGATATTGCAAGCTGAATATCGTGCCGGATCTCTACGGCTGCCGGAAGATCTCGCCTTCTTTCATCACGAAAACGACATGCTTCATCGCACTGATGTCCTCCAGAGGATTTCCTGACACCGCAACAACATCGGCTAGTTTGTTGGGCTCAATTGTTCCTAGTTTGTCCTCGACACGAAGTAATCGAGACGCCTCAATTGTTGCGCATTGGATGGCTTTCATGGGAGGCATGCCGCCTTCAACCATCAGCTCAAACTCATGAGCATTCTCCCCGTGAGTTGATACTCCGCTATCCGTGCCGAAGGCGATCTTAACGCCAGCTTTGTAGGCTTTCGCAAACGTCTGCTTGATCGCCGGGCCGATTGCGACCGCCTTGGGACGAACAACTTCGGGGAAATATCCGGGCTCAGCGGCCTTCTTTGCGACCCACTCTCCCGCCATATTAGTCGGAACCCAATAGGTTCCTCGCTCTTTCATCAGTTCCATGATCTCGTCGGTCATATACGTGCCATGTTCGATGGAATCCACGCCAGCCAATACCGCACGCTTCATGCCTTCGGCACCGTGAGCATGAACGGTCACTACCATGTCGTAGTCACGAGCCGTCTCAACAATGGCCTCCAGTTCTTCTTTGGTAAACTGCGGATTCTGACCATTCGCCGCGAGACTCAGAATCCCGCCGGTCGCAGTCAGCTTGATCAAATCTGCTCCTTCTTTGTAACGCAGACGAACGGCTTTGCGAGCATCGTCGACGCCGTTGATAACTCCTTCCATTGGACCGGCATCGCGACGAAAATCTCCTTTCAGTCCGTTCGTCGGATCTGCATGACCTCCCGTCGTGGCGATGGATTTTCCCGCTGTGTAAATCCGAGGCCCGACGATCCAGCCTTCCGTGATTGCTCTACGCAGCGACACTGAGTTAATGCCGTTGTCGCCCAACTCGCGAACTGTCGTAAACCCGGCCATCAGCGTAGCGCGAGCGAACATGGTGGATCGCAGAGCATAGTCCGACTCTTCCATGAAGAACTTTTCGGTGTACGCCTCTTTGGAGTGCTGGCCGATGAGATGCGTGTGCATGTCCATCAGGCCCGGCATTACTGTGAGCTGGCTGAGATCAAGCAGGCGATCGCCGTCGGCCGGATTGATGAATCCCTTAACCACATCGGTAATCTTTCCATCCTCAATGACGATGGACATCTCCGTCTGCAACTCATCACTGCGGCCATCGATTAATCGTCCGGCATGAATAATGGTCGCAGCAGGCAGCGTTTCACACAGAACAATGGTCGCACCGATCATCGCAGCACAAGCAATTCGCATCGCAGAGTTCCCCCGGGGTTCAAGGTTGAAGTGGGCGACCGGGATTCTGCTGAACTCAGTCTGAGATTGGAAGCGACGCGATTTAAAGCTCCTGCAGAAAGGCGTGCTTCATCCGATTGTGGCTTCTCGAGAGTTTTGGCACGAGATGGGTCACTTCTTCACGCTCCTTGTCTTCAACTTCATGCTCAAGCAATTCCAGTTGCTCACGAATCAGTCGAGCTTTCCAGCGATGGTAGTCGCTGAGTTCACCATGTCGCAGATAGGCTCCGACCTCAAGTTTTCGAGTCCAGTCGTCGTAACGCTCCGCCCAGTACTTTGTCTCGGTATGATTCATTGCCAGAGCGCCGCTGAGCGCACTGATTTTGGCGTCTACCATCGCCTCCAGACATTCATCGGGAGCAGGATAGTACGCAAAGCAGCCCACGATGCTGAAGGCGACCAAACCGGCGAGTGAAAGGAATCCGAGCACCGGACCGGGCACGATGATATCACCTCGACGAGGAGCCGAAGCCGGGACTTCTGACTCCAGCCAGCGTTCCAGTTTTGATGCTCGATCAACCAGTCGGAGGGCAACGCCGAATCCGATCAAACCGCCGAACAGCCAAAGGTTTCGCCATTCAAATGGATTGATATCACGTTGCAGTTTCTGGCTGACCAGTTGAAGCCAGGAACCTCCAGCGGCGCCAGAGAACGGCTGGCAATAAATATCGAAGGCATGGGTATGATTGGCTGGCTCGATATCTCGAGGAAATAACGGTTTATCGACACTGTAGGCAAGCGCCAACACGATGCCCAGCAGCAGAACCATCCACGTGGTGCCTCGACGCATTCCGTATTCGCGATAGAGCCATATCACGATGCCCATGTTCATGCCGGCACCAAGGACCAGCAATACAAAGGCGGCTCCGACGGAATTTGCATGCTGAAACATCATACCCAGTTGCGACATCGCCAACATCGGGGTGGCATACACAGGTATCGCGATGGCAGCCATGTACAAGGGAGCCAGTGCATTGTCATGGTTGAATGTATGCTGCAGGCTGTTGGCCGGGATGATCGCCCCCAGCAAGCCCACTCCGACGAGCCCGATCAGGATATACATCAGCGAACCTGAAGTCGCTTCTCTTCCGGCAGCTGTCGCTACGGCCAGCATGCGTCGATAGCCATAGGCCACCGGCTTTTCTTCGGCCATCGGCAATGCGGAATCGGGAAACAGACGATCCCAGATGATCCCAATCACGGTCACAATAACTAATGAACAACCAGCGAACGACAGGATTGCAATCGGCTCCGACAACGTCAGCCCGTACAATAGCGAGAGCGGATTGAACAATGGCCCGGACATCGCAAAGGCCAGAATCGTTCCACCTCGGATACCAGCCCGCCGGAGTTCCCGAATGACAGGAATGACGCCCAGCGAACAGACCGGCAGCAACATCCCGATCACCCACGCCCGAAACAAAGCGGAGCGAGTGCCTTCACCAAACAGGCGACGAGTCGCCTCGTAGCCGAAAAACCGTCGCAGAATTGCGGCAATTGCAAAACCGCACAGGATGAAGGGTGACGCCTGCACGAGGCTGCTGGTAAATCTGACCGCGAATCCCCAGAACATCATTTCCGCCATGATTACATCGGCTCCGTGGAAGTCTGTGATTTGGAAACAAGAGCCTTCAGCTCTTCCAGAAGTTTTGGAATCGTTGACTGATCAATCGGCATAGTGCCATCACCCTGCTTCGTGAATCCAAGCGCGATACTGAGCCGCGTTCCAGCCGAGACCGCAGCTTCAAAATCCTGCTTTCGCAGCTCGCTGTCGGCAGCAAGCTCTGGAATCCAGCCAAGGATATCGATCAACTCCTGTCGCGCAGTTGCTGACGGAGCGGCATCCGCAGCTCCTTCAGCGGAACCAGACGCGAGTGTCTGTTGAGCAATCCGCTTCTCCAATTGTTCCACAAGAGCCGAATAGTCGACCGGCTTGTGGGCTGGAACAAAGTGTTCCAGATGTTCATCTTCATGATGATCGTCATTTGATCCACAGCCGACGATCGCAAGCGACAATCCCAACCAGGCCATCAGATGAAGCATGCGATTCAACTTGCGGACCAATCTCTGCTCGACGCTGCGTTGCGGCGAAATCTGTTTGTGCATTGGCAGCTCCAGATCGTTGATCATGGGAATCCTCATCAATAAAGAATCAACGCCGGACTATTCCTGATACTTCGGAACGGCGACGCGACTCAGAATTTCTTCGATCACAGTTTGCGCTTCCGCCGGCTCAAGACCCAGCCGAACACTCAGCACAGGACAGGCGACGTCCTGCACGTCATCTGGTGTGACAAAATTCCGTCCGGCCAGCCAGGCATAGGACTGAGCAACTCGCTGCCACGTCAGTAATCCGCGAGGACTCAAGCCCAGAGCAATACTGGAATGACTGCGAGTTTCATGTCCCAGTCTCACCAGATAATCCTGAACATTGCGAGCCACCGACAACGCTGCAACTTGTGACTGAATTCTGCTGAGTGTAGAAGCATCAAGGACCGGATGCTGATCAGCGGTCTGATCCATGCCGCCAACAGCATCCTGCAGCATCTGCAGTTCATCGGCATGCTCCGGATAACCGACACTCAATTTCATGGCGAAACGATCGAGTTGTGCTTCCGGCAATGGATAAGTGCCATGCTGGTCAACCGGATTCTGCGTCGCGATGACAAAGAACTGACGACTGAGAGGGAATCTCTGATTGTCTACCGTGACTTGTCTCTCGGCCATCGCCTCCAGCAAGGCACTCTGCGTACGCGGTGTTGCGCGGTTGATTTCATCGGCCAGGAGAATATCCGCAAAGACTGGCCCGCTGCGGAATTCGAACTCGCGAGTGCTCTGGTTAAAGATATTGAACCCGGTGATATCGCTGGGGAGCAGGTCCGGCGTACACTGGCAGCGAGCAAACCGGCCGCCAAGTCCAGAAGCGAGTGCTTTGGCCAGCGTCGTTTTTCCCAGCCCCGGCTTGTCTTCCAAAAGCAAATGTCCGTTGGCCAGTAAGCATACCAGGACCAACTCGACAACGTCCGCTTTGCCGCGTAATGCATGATTAAGTCGATCGCGCAGTTCTGACAGCGCCGTGTGGTTCACGTCGATCGATTGAGATGTTGTTGCCAGCGTCATGAATCAAATGTTCTTTTTAAACAGTCTCAGGAGACACTTACTAAGTTCGAACCAGTCCCGGTTGGTAACGTTTCATCCGGGCTGACAGGGAAATTCGCTGATCGATCCGCTTCCAGCAGCGTTGACTTCTCACGAGCCCGCAGTCGCTCAGCAGTTTTCTGACACTTCGCAAGGCTGATCTCACGAAGAATGGCGGCACAGCAATCGACGATGTGTTGTCGATCGATTGAGGCGAACGATTCTCTCGTACCATACGCCGCCAACTCCACAAGGCGCAGAAAATCGTTGAGATGGGGAGTCTCTGTCGACAAATCCGGAAGTCGTTTTATCCAGCGTGAGAATGTCATTCCGCCGGGGCGAGCCAACCGGGACGAGGCAAGACGCGTATCAAGCAGCTGCAGAGTTCGCACGACTCGAACTCGTGATTCAGCAGAGGCACTAAGCACCCAGATCGCCGTTGAAATCCGGTCATGAATTGCATGCCGCTTCATCATTCCGGCGGCTGTCACGGCTACGACAGTCAGCGTCAGAAGCCAGTGACTCAACAGCCACTTGAGAGCGGTTTGCAGGCCGATCAGGCAACGAGCAAAAAATCCCGGTGGCGGAGTCAGGACTTCATATCCTGGCGAAGGTTCCAGCGTAATCCACGTGGAGGAGCCGATGTAGACTTCGCACCAGAAATGAGCGTCTGCATTATGGACCGATGTGTGTCGCTTTTGCGGATCGTAGTTCTCCGGGTGAGCATAAAGCCCAGAGACGACTCGCGTTGAGAATCCCAGACTTCTGAGCATCAACGCAGCGGCCGTTGCGAATTGATAATCCGGGCCGCGTTTGGATTCAAACAGGAAATGGCTCACGGGAAACTCACTGCTTTCCGGAGCTACAGCCGCACGGTCAAGCTCATAATTGGATCGCAGATGGTTAATCACTGCATCAACACGAGCAAACCCATTCGGCACATCTCGAGTAATCTGCTCGGCCAGATTCCTGACATCGCTCATTTGCGGAAGCAGAGGAAGTTGAGTTCTGCGTTTGTCCCCGAGGGCATTGAATGTTAGCTCGGTATGATGCAGCAGTTTTGATCGTTGCAAGCATTCAGAAGACAGATTGATCGTGAGAAACTCAGGCAATGATTCTCGATTCAATTTCAGAATTGAATCCTGCGTCCATCCATACATGTCTGACTGATCAACTTTATCAATATGGACAGCTCTCAGTTCCAACGGAGCGGGGATTACGTTTGACTTGAGATTAATGATCTTGACGGCATGCGTCTCAAGATCCGAATAGAGTCCAAGACTGCGACTGCTACAGGGGACTCGCAGCCACGGCTTTCCATGTGTCGGGACGATCGCCATTCCCGGCGGATGTTCCAGCAGCTGTTCCGGAATCCAGTCGATTCCATCAAATACGTCGTAGATTTCCATTCGGAGATGCAGCGGAACTCGCCCCGCGACGTACAACAAAGCCGGACTCTTCAGATCCTTGATTCGTTTCTGGTCCGGGCGAGTCGACTTGCGGAGCGTCGTGAACTCACGACCACTCTGCGCGGATCTGGCCATGCGAGCATTGATGTCGGCGAGAAGTTCCGGCGGAAGAGCAATCGAACGATCCTGATCTTTGACTTTGCGCACGGGTTCGTCAAAAGCATCATTGAACACATCGTAGAGGCTGGGCTTGTCGTCTTCGGCAAACGGAGCATCTTCAATCGGACCGAACGACTTAATGTTGTCGGAGCCTGCCACGAGATTCTCGCCATCATTCGCTCCGCTGCGAGCATACGGATCTGATTCGCCGTCACCGCCGGATCCCGGCAGGAATCCGCGGAGAACTGTAATCGCATTTTGACCGCCCGAGGCTGACGCCAACAGCAACAACAATGGAATGCAGGGTCCGACAATCAGCCATCGCAACGGAATCTGACGAGACTGACCATGCAAAAGTCGCCCACGAAGACTGTCCCAGTATCCCGCTACCATCCAGCTCACAGCAGCGAAGCCATAGATCGCCGTCAGCCAAAGGACCTGATTCTGCCGCGCGATGGCTGCACAAAAGATTGTCAGTGCGACGCCCGCGAGGATCGAGAGTCGCTGATAGCCGATTTGATATCCCAGTACCGCCGCAGCCAGCATCAGATTCTTCTGTGTGAGCATGACCATCATTTCGAAAGGTCGGCCAGCGAGTAGAAACATTCGCTGAAACGGTTCCCAAAGCAAAGTGGCCACGACAACAAGCACGAGCAAAGGCATGATGAGCGGTGTTTCGCTGCCGGCAGCAAGTCTGCGACGCACGATCAGAGTTCCAGAGACGACCAGAGCCACCTCCACCGACAGCTGCATCCAGATCGAAGCCCGGCTGCGTCCACCGTCGGCATCGGCCAGAACAAAAATCGCTCCTGCCAGAAGTGCCATGGTCACCGTCATCCAATGCAGTGAACCGGCAGTGACTCGATGCCGACCCGAATCGTCAGCAGGCATGTTGGCCGCGTGAGATCGCTGTGCATTCCCACGGCGTGAGCGAGGTGCACCTTCAATTCGGCGCACTGTAGAAGACTGACGATCACCGAGCATCGCAGGCTCCCTTCCATCTCCGAGGCAGCACTGTCTGCACATCCGCGGCGCCTCGCAGAGTCAGCCAGGCACCCGTTACTGGAACGGATTGATGCAGGGTGGATTCGTCAGAAACCGCTACCACATGCTGATCCGCAAGTTGTCGGCCACGCCAGCGCAGGCCCATCGGAGTTGTCACGACAACTCCAAACGCACTACCCGCTGATCTCCGCCGGCTCAGGGAACTGGTTGACTCATTCAACGTCGCCTGAGCCAGCGCATCCATCAGGCGCTGAAATCCCGCGGCAGAATCTCCCGCGACATAAATCTTCTGATCCAGAAGCAGCTCCACGCGACAATGTTGCCGGTGAAGAGATTCGCAGACGCTGGCCGCGACCTGAACCACCAGTTCCACTGTGTCAGAGACAGAACGGGATTGCGGATCACATCCGGGATGGCTGGCGGCCTCAAGATCAACGGTCACTCGCACGACAGAAGTCGCTGGTGCCTGACGTTCGCAAACGATTAACTGTTGCTGTCGAGCCGTCTGAGCCCAGTGAATTCTTCGCAGGGAATCTCCCTGGCGAAACTGGCGAGTTCCCAGCATATCGCCAAAATCACCGACACGACGATCGGCCAGATGTTCATCGGATTCACGAATCTCAGCCGCATCCGGAAGGCCGCTTAGCATGACAGTCGCAGGCCAGATCACAACATGACCGTCGACGGTGGCTTTGCGAGTGGCTCGGTATAGTCCAAAAGGAAAACCAGTTTCCACTTCAGGAGCCACCAGCGGATAAAGCCCGCGTACCTGAGGAACAAAGGTCCAGGAATACTCCGCTGTGCACCAGCCGGGAACTCGTGCCAAAGAAACGCCTTCATCAGTATGAGCAGAATCCTTCAGTGCGAATCCTCGAACAAGCGAAAGTCCCCATACGGGCCATGGCCAACGATTGCGAATCCTGAGCCGCACTAAAACCGGCTGACCAACTCGACCACGTCGCAGATCAAACGTGACATGGAGGTCAATTCCCCGCATCGCCAGCCACGGCATGGCAACACCCACGCCGACGATGATCCCAAGGATCCCGGTAATAAAGAACGCTTCAACACTCAGAAAGACTCCGCAGAGCCCCGAAAGCACCATGGCCAGAAAGATGCTCCAGAATGGGCGTTTCAGCCAGTAAACCCAGCGATTCGCCCACGGGCAAAAGTCGTGATGCAACGCAGCGTCCGCCCGACGCAGCAAGGGCATTGCGCGATCATGAGCGGAGAAATCATCAGCAGGCTGTGCGATCATCTCGACAGACATGTTTCTCTTCAGAGCTTGCAGGATGAGGAAATTCGGGCCAATAGAAAACTCAAAAATTCTTGCTTGCCACGGTCGTCGTGCCGCATTTTCGCTCGCTTCTTGCCTTCAAATCGATTCGAATGACACCTCGTCGCGGTCGCGCGAAGCACGGACTGGTCGGACCCGTATATTGCTTCGCGCGAACCGCAGACGAGATGCTTCCAGTGGGCCCGAGTCGAGTGGCTGAATCGCTGCGAAAAGCGACTAAAGCACACCGGGGACTCAGGCCTGATGCGACGGGCGTGCCCCGGATATCTCCAGAGGCTCAGCCGCGGTTTTTCATTCTGCCATAGAAGCACGGCGAGATTTGAACCAGACGATGAGAAACGAGCCGAAGAATCGCGCGAACTGGAGACCACTCAAACTGGGGAGCGCTGGAACTCGAATGCCTGGTGACGAATAGCCCGTTCAGTTGCGTTGTTGTGAATCCTCTGCGCGAGCAGAAAATATTCATATCCAACAAGCAAAACGAACAATACGAAGCCAGCTGCGATAGAATCACGCAGACACTCAAAGAGCCCGGTCCATGCGGAAATCAGCTCACGCAACTGGCGGAGCACGGGCCTGAAGCGGCAGACCAAAACCCAATTGAGGGTCTGCACATATTGCAACCATAACAAGCGGTGCGGTTTCGGAAAGAGTCGGCAGTTCAATTGGCCCCGTCATAATGCGAGGAGCCGAGATAGCCTGACACAAGGCACATTCGGAACAATCATGACCGGAAACTGGCGAGCGTTCTGGCGCATCCGATCCCGCCTTTTCGGCAGGATTCTGGTGGTGATGGTGACACTTCCCATGCGAGTGTTCATGCACAGAACTGGTGGTACCACCCACGCAGCAGGAATCTTCCATCAAAGAATGCAACCACGGTGCACTCGACGGAAGAACCAACTGCCAGCAAGCCAGCATCAGTCCAAGGAATTGTGCAGAACCCCAACGCATAGTATGTCAGTGCAGCTTCACGAAAGAAATCGCATGTACGTCGTCTTGACGCACCATATGCTAATGGTGCTTACGTCGCGGTCAAAGCTTAATGGGGGATGAATCCGGGATTTCAATCGGCAAATTACCTTTTTACATGTGGCGGAAACGAATCAAAGCGAAGTGCCCGGCATTCTGATGCCTCGGTCACGCGGAAACTGGTGCCCCGTCATTCCGGTAAATGTGATTCGCTGTTCGTCACTTAGAACCGCCCCAATATCTTTACTTTGCCGATCCATAAACTCGCGAATCTTCTGACCACTCTCGAGGGCGCGTTTATGAAATTCCTCCTGCGAAACGGGTGGTGTCATCTCCTGCACTGTTGGAATTTCCACCTGAGGTGCTGGACGTGTCTGAATAACGGCGATCGCTTTTGATTGTTCCTCGGTCAGATTCAGGGCCGCCTTGATTTCCGGTTTCTGCAATGCTGCCAAACCCAAACCTCGAAATCGTTCTTTTCCAAGAGTTGACGATTGTGCGGCCGTCAGAAGACCAACGGCTTTTGTATGAAACTGTCGATTATGAGCATTCAGCAACTCATCAAAGGCTGCCCGCTTCTTGCTTTCGCGATCGTGATAGGCCTTCCGGCTGGACGCAATTTCAGCAACGATCTCAGGCCGCAGTTCGTCCAGAATCTTCGAAATTTCTTTCTGCTGAGCGTCGCTGAGTTTCAACTCTTTGACCAATTCTGGATGCTCAAACGCATCGTGCAAAACGACCGTCGTCGTCACTTGCCCATCTTTAACTTCTGTTCTGATGTCGAGAGTCTCCCCATGCTGCCTCATTAGGCTAAGTCTAGCCTCCCTGCTAAGACGCTTTCGCTGACTGACCGGAGAACCGAGTTCCCGATAGGCCGCAGTCTGCTGTGCGTTCAATACCCTCATCGTGCGTTCGTTGAGTTGCCCCCGGGCATCCGACTGGTGACTTGGTCCAGCAGCGGACTCTGTAGACTGCTTCGCCAACTCTGAGGCATTCAGCAATACCGTCATTGCGTCCGCCTCAGCCTCCCTGCGCAGATCGTCGACCTGCGAAAACTGTTCGTCCGTGATTTCAAGCAGATCCTGAATTGCCGGTCGCTCAACGACAGATAGCAAATCTTCGTTGATCATGAGTTGATCAATCGATTCCTGATGATCGAGCAGAGAACGGTCGCCACGTTGACTCTCAAGGCTGGCCTGCAGAATCGCGTGTCGATTCCGACGCCGTAACGTTCTCTGTTGCTCTGGTGTGATGATTTTCATCCACTCAGCGTGAAGCTGATTCTCTTTTTCTGCTCTCATTTGTTCGATTGCGACACGAAAGCGACGATTCCTGAGTGACGACTGACTGAGCATTCGAGAAAGTTGAGCAATGCTCATCTCTGCCGGAGTCTGCTCCGCCTGCGCTTTCTTCATGGCATCTTTCTGAGCAATCGAGATGTCCTCTTTTAGTTGGCCGTAAGTGAGCCCGGAGGCAATTTGGTGCAACATTCGAAACGGGATGTCTTCAGACGATTGAAGTCCCGGCGTGGGCGTCTCGCTGCTCTGCTGAGCTTGCAGAAACGTCAAGCAAACCTTCATCTCCACTGACACAACGGCCACGATGACTAGTAGGCATCTCGACATGCAAAACTCCATTTTTGCAGAACTGCCAGAAATTCGTACGCTCCCCCGCGCACGTGCCCATGGAGGATACAAATGACCTCTATTGTGATACAAGAGGTCTTCATGACGGGTGCGAAAGCGACGGTGCAGTCACCGCTCGTCCTTGATGAAACGGAATCTCCCGGAGAATCTTCGATGCAAACTCGGCTGAAGAATCTGTGCTGTGCTCTTGGCCTGCTTGCAGCGCTGCCTTCGATAAGTGTCTGCGCGCAAACTCCCGAGAACACTTCCTCAGCAGCCACGGTCTTTCTCAAGGCCGATCAGGACAGTGACATGAGCTTGTCGAAAGCCGAGTATCAGACGCTGCGGGGTGAGTCGAAAGAAGTAGTTCGCGACTGGATCGTTTTTGATCTTAATGCAGACCAACTACTGTCTGAAACCGAGTTCCTGGCGATTCCTTCTGTTGGCGGAGTCTCCCGCGGTTCAATCCCGGATCCGTTTGCGGCAATGATTGATCGGTTGCTGGACGTGGTCAAGAAGCGAGCCACTGATAAGGCTGCAGATACAGACAAGATTGAATTCGCCCCGGGGATCTTTACGCAGAGTTTACGCCACGGGATCGACCAGGAGCTTTATGGAAATGCAGATCCCAATTCGGACGGTGTTGTCAGCATGGCTGAAGCTCGATCCTTTCTGGAAATTCAATTCGGTATCCGACTCCCAGACAACGAATCTTTGCGATTCCCTGACGGACGCGTTGTCAATCACCATCTGTTCCAACACGCAGATGCAAAGTCTGGTGAAGAGCCAGATCTAAAGAATTCACTTCTCCGACAAAATCAACATAAACGCCCACTGTGCATGGCACTCGTAAGGCGACCGCAGCATCTTTGCGATGGGCTGCCTGGAACGCGGATTCGTGCCGCTTTGTGAATACACTTCAGCTCAGGCTTTCGCCGAATGTTTCGGGCAACACCCCCGGACAAAATACCAACAACGCGGCCGCTTTGAATGGCAGAGTCACTGGCTGACCGAAAGAGCTTCCGTCTATCCCGACTCGAAGCGTCAGCGAGGGACCGAGTTGTTGTGCAAAAGCCTTCACTGATGTTTCTAACTGAGATTTCAAGGCATGGAAATATCCGGAAGTTAACCTGGAACAATCCCTCACCGGGTCGTGCGGGTTCGCATGTTCTGTTCAAGACAGAGCTCTCTGCAAGAACTGATCTTATCCCTCTTCCATACCAATAATTACGCCAGCACGCCTTTGATCACGTTGCCGAAAACATCCGTCAGACTTTCGTCTCGGCCCTGATGAAAATAGGTCAGTTTTTCGTGATCCAGTCCCATCAGATGCAGAATCGTTGCGTGCAGGTCATGCAGATGGACGCGATCAACGACGGCTTCGAAGCCGAACTCATCTGTCTCGCCATAAGTGATACCGCCCTTCACGCCAGCTCCCGCGAGCCACATTGAGAAACCATAGGGATTATGATTTCGCCCGGGAGCATTCGGGCCTTCGCTGAATGGCATGCGTCCGAACTCACCGCCCCAGACAACCAGAGTTTCCTCCAGAAGTCCTCGTTCTTCCAGATCCGCCAGCAAAGCGGCAATCGGCTGATCCACCTCAGCTCCATGCCGGCCATGATTCTTCTCGATGCTTTCATGAGCATCCCAGGTCTCTTCCAGATGACCGCCTCCCGAATACAACTGCACAAAGCGAACACCTCGTTCGACAAGTCGTCGAGCCACCAAACAGTTGCGACCAAACTCATCCGTTGGTTGCTGACCAACGCCATACATCGCCAGCGTCTGCTCGGTCTCCTGAGTCAGATCAACCGCCTCAGGTGCTTCTGTCTGCATGCGATAGGCGAGTTCATACGAGTTGATCCGCGATGCCAGTTCATCCCCGCCGGGACGTTGGGCCAGATGCTTTTCGTTCAGCCTGGCGAGCAGATCGAGTTGTTCGCGTTGAACTTCGCGGGTCACATAGTCCGGACCTCGCAGGTCCAGAATCGGATCACCGACAGGACGAAACAGAGTGCCCTGGTACGCCGCCGACATAAAACCGCTGGACCAGTTCGGCTGACCGCTGATCGGACCTCCGCGTTTATCAAGAATCACGACGTAGCCGGGCAGGCTCTGATTTTCTGTGCCAAGTCCATACACGCACCATGAGCCCAGCGAAGGCCGACCAATAAACGTCTTACCAGTATTCATCGCCACTAGCGCGGAACCGTGAGCATGGCTGTCGGTGTGACACGACCTGATGACCGCCAGTTTGTCGGCATGTTTGCGGACGTTTGGAAAGTAGTCCGAGACCAGCAATCCGCTTTCACCGCCCGGATGGAACCTGCGAAATGCGGGGGTCAGGTAACCCACCTTGCGACCGCCGGAGTTGATGTAATCTTTTCCGGCTGGTAATGGCTTGCCCGCATACTTTTCCAGCGATGGCTTATAGTCGAACGTATCCACCTGGCTCGGCGCGCCGTTCATCATCAGGAAAATGCAGGCCTTCGCCTTCGTCGGAATCTGCGGGGGGCGAACGGCCAGAGGACCTTTGTTGTCGCTGGCGATGGCCTGTTGGCCAAAGAAGCCATCTCCATCCAACAACGACGTCAACGCGAGGCCCGCGAATCCGCCGCCCATCTGCCAGACGAATTCGCGTCGGGAATTTCCGCAGGGAAACATCTTCATGGGGGATGGCCTCAACTCTGGCACTGATTTCGACTGAACGAATCTTCAGGCCACAGTCTACCAACCCGTCAGCTGATTTCGATGCCTCGGCGATGAAGTTTCTTCACCAGCTTTGCGACCAGAGCTGTCCAGCCAGTCTGATGGCTGGCTCCTAAACCGCGCCCATCTTCGCCATGGAAGTATTCATGGAACAATACCAGGTCCTTAAAGTGAGGATCTTCGGCGTAACGTGGATCCTCGCCATGACACGGACGTTTTCCATTCTCGTCCGGCAGGAACAGGCGAATCTGACGCCGCATCAGTTCTTCGGCGACCTGCCCCAGTGTCATCATGATCCCTGAACCCGTTGGGCATTCAACCTTGAAGTCTGCCCCGTAGAATTCATCGTAACGTTCAAGGGCTTCGATCAGCAGATAGTTCATAGGAAACCAAACCGGTCCACGCCAGTTGCTGTTACCGCCGAACATGGACGAATCCGAATCCCCCGGCACATAGTTGACACGATGTTCCACACCGTTCGCATGAAACACAAACGGATGCTTCTCGTGAATTCTTGAGAGCGATCGAATACCGTACGGTGACAGGAATTCGTTCTCGTCGAGCAAATACTTCAGCATTCTCTCCATGCGTTCGCGTGTTGGAATCGCCAGCAGACGCAGTCCGCGGGCCGGACGAGTTTCGTCGGCTTCCTTGGACACCTGCATGAAGGTAATGTTCCTGATGCGATCTTTGCGATGCTCCACGAACCATTCCATGCGGCGGCGAAAACCGGGCAGCTTCTGCAGGACCACATCGCTCAGAATAATCGCAGTGAACAGCGGGATGATGCCGACCAGCGAGCGGACTCGCAGAGGAATATGTTCGCCGTTGTTATACAGATGGTCGTAGTAGAAACCATCCTGTTCGTCCCACAGACCCACATCGCTGATCGAATTCATGGCATCGGCGATCTCGATGTAGTGTTCGAAAAACTTACTGGCCATGTCGGCGTAGGCAGGATTCTCGCTGGCCAGTTCCAGAGCCATCGTCAGCATTCGCGCGCAGTAGAAACCCATCCACGCGGTGCCATCAGCCTGATGCAGGTGGCCACCGGTTGGCAAAGGCTTCGAGCGATCGAACACGCCGATGTTGTCGAGCCCCAGAAAGCCGCCGCTGAAGACGTGCTTCCCCAGTAAATCTTTACGATTCACCCACCACGTGAAATTGACCAGAAGTTTTTGAAAAGTCCGCGCGAGGAATAAGCGATCGCGGCGCCCCGGCGGTCCGGTCTGTTTGTAAACTCGCCAACACGCCCACGCATGAACCGGAGGATTCACGTCACTGAAGTTCCATTCGTAAGCGGGAATCTGTCCGTTCGCGTGCATGTACCATTCGCGAAGGAACAGAATCAGTTGATCGCGCGCGAACTTATTATCGATATCGGCCATGGGCACCATGTGAAACGCGAGGTCCCATGCGGCGTACCACGGATACTCCCACTTGTCCGGCATCGAGATAATATCTCGATTGAACAGGTGTGGCCATTCGCTGTTGCGAATCGATTTGCGAGACTCAGGAGCTTTCGGAAAGTTCGGATCGCCGTTCAGCCAGTCTTCCACCACGTAGTTATAGAACTGTTTGGTCCACATCAGGCCTGAATACGCCTGCCGGAGAACTCGTCGCGATTCAGGCGGCAGACTTGTCGGGATTTTGGCATCGTAAAATGCGTCTGCTTCCGCCTTTCGATGCTCAAACGTCCGAGAAAAATCTTCGCCAAACACAGACTTCGGCGGACTATTGTAGTCCCATAGTCGAAGTTGCAGCGTCACCTGTTCACCCGCTCGCAGGGTCACTCGATAATGCGCAGCGGCTTTGGTACCGGTACACTTTGGATTCACTGCATCAACACGGCGGCCGATGATGTAGTCGTGGAAACCGTCCTTGAAATACTTGCCCGACAACGATGGATCGTGCAGATATTTCGGGTTGGATTCGTTCTCTGTGAACAACCACGTCGGAGATTTCCCATCCGGTGCATGGTCGGCTGTAAAGACGAACTTCCCCAGCGTGGCGTGCTCCGCAAGAATCCGCCCGTGTTCATCCAGATGCATGCCGGGCTTCGGCCAGCAGCCTTCATGTTCGCAGCCCCATGTCCACGTATTGCGAAACCAGAATGTGGGCAGCACATGCAACGAAGCCAGCACAGGCCCTCGATTGGCAATCGTGATGCGAATCAGAACATCGTCCGTATTCTCCTTGGCATACTCCGCGAACACATCAAAGTAACGATTGCGTTCGAAGATTCCGGTGTCGACCAGTTCCAGTTCCGGCAATTGCCGACTGCGATGCTGATTTTCCGCCACCAGCCGCGCGTAGGGATATTCGAGTTGTGGATACTTGTACAACGCCTTCATGTAAGAATGAGTCGGCGTAGAATCCAGATAGTAGTACTCTTCCTTGACGTCTTCGCCGTGATTGCCTTCGTGCCCGTTGACGCCGAAAAGTCGCTCTTTCAAAATCGGATCGCGACCGTTCCAAAGGGCCAGAGCAAAACACAGGCGACATTGACGATCCGTGATTCCCAGCAGACCGTCTTCGCCCCAGCGATACGCACGACCGCGGGCCTGGTCATGAGGAAACGACTGCCATGGCGTGCCATCGGGCGAATAGTCTTCGCGGACCGTGCCCCATTGCCGTTCTGAGAGATAGGGCCCCCAGCGCTTCCAGTTTGCATCTTCCGACCGCGCCTCTTCCTGTTCGAGGCGCACGAGTTCAGCCGTTTTCGTGGTAAGTTCGTTCATCAGGGTCAGTACAGTTTTGGGATTTCCGACAATTCGCACGGCTCCAGTTTGAGTCGCGGGAACGCGAGTTGTACCCGGAACATGATCCAATCGCACGAGTATGCGATGGAAATCCCACACACATCAGAATCCACGGCGCACGGATGTACGGTAAAGCGGCCTTTGAGCGATTTCAGACGATGCTTTTCGCGCTGGAAGAGGCATTACTTACAGAGTTTTGCTTTCACTATGAACCGCCCGACGAGCCGCCTGTGGGTCATTGTTTCTGAACAGGCCTAAGGAAGTGCTCCGGCGGCTTCGAGTTCTTCCGCGCGTTTGCGATGGTCGTTGGCCATTTGAGTATCGTTGATACCGAGATAAGCTTTCTCCAGCAATCGATGCAGCTCAGCACTTTTAGCGCGGTGATGCAGCGATTGTGTCAGATCGGCGATCGCATCCGGCCAGCGTTCCATGGCCACATAAACTTCGCCGCGAGTCGACAATGCATCGGGATGATCCGGCAATAGAGTCAAAGTTTCATTGGCCAACTGCAACGCTCGATCTTTCGAATCTCCACCGCCGCGAACAATCGCCGTTGCAAGGTTATTGAGGACCATCGGGTCGCGGCCGCGAGTCTGCAGATTGGCTTGTTCCAGCCATACTTTGGCTTTGTCACAACGGTTCATCATCAACGCATGCATGCCAAGAAGATTCAGTACGGTCGCTCCGTGAGTTCCCTCGAGACGCAACTGCCGCAACATTTCATCTGCACCGGAAGCTGCCGGGTGATTTGAAAGGCTAAGACGTGAAAGTCGGTCTATCGCCTGATTCGCAGTCGCGGCACAGGCATAGGCATCGTCGAGTAGTTCGAGAAGTTTCTGCGGTTCCGCGGCACTACCCTCTGCAGAGATGGGCGCGATCAGGTCCCCCGAAAGAGGATTCCTCTTATAGCCGGTTAATTGGTCAAACTCGGCGATTGAGGCTTGCCCGTACAACGCTGCAAGTTCGGCCGGTTCAGGGATGGCACTGGTTTCCGGGGAAACAGCAAACCGGGCCAGCTGAGTCTTCACTTCAGAAGATCGCCCTGCCACAAGCAGCGCGCGGGCGAGCCTTGCATTTGCAGCCACGTCATCTGGTTGCTCTGCGAGCTTTACTTTGGCCTCGGACACCAGGGTTTCCACAAGTTTACTACCTTCTTCGATCTGTCCGTTACGAAGTTTTAGTCGAGCCAAATCCAAACGAAGCTCAGGCTTCTGCGTCGCTGCTGGAGTGAAAACATCAATGGCTCCAGCCTCATCGCCGGCGGCCATGAGGAGTTCTCCCAGAAGAATTCGCTTTCCCCAATCGTCGGGTGTCTCTTGAAGTGATTTCTCCCACTGCTGAATAGCCTCCCGCAGAGACTCAGGCGGAAAAGTTGCCCCAAGCGCCTGAAGTTTGGAGAGCATCTGCACCGCGGAAACCTGTAAAGGGTCTCGCTGCAGCGACTGTAGCACAACCGGAATTCCAGCGTCTCGATTCAAGACCGACGCACCAAGTCGACGTTCGAGCTGCATCAGTTCGAAATCATTCAATGCTCGACTTAGCTGCGGATCATTTTTTTGCTGTATCCCTGCCAACAGTAGTTCGCGAGCCTGTGCCTCCTGATTAGCAACAATCAGAGTTTCTGCCAAAGCTATTCGAGTCTTCGCATTGGAGCGATCGGAGGATAGTTGCTTCGTCAAATGCTCCAGCGCCAGTTGGGTCGCCTTTGCAATCTCCTGAGGATCGCGATTTAGCTGTTTCCGGAGTTTTGCGACGGCCAGATAGTTTTCGGGATCAATGGCCGCGGCCTCAGACAGGGCCTGTTCTGCTAGTCTCCATTCTCTGCGACCGGCATAGATCTGAGCAAGCATCAGATGCGCCTGAAGATTTCGGGGGGATTGACCCAGCACATGCTTCAAATGTCGCTCAATCTGCTCGCTCGAGAGTGGCAGGATTGGTTTCGGCTGAATAGCCTGATTGGCCAGCCACAAATGAGCCTCCAGATGTCCCGGTCGATTTTCCGGTGCCATCCCGGCGATCTCACTTAATCCCTCCGCTGTCTTCCCGTGGCTGAGCATGAATTGTGCAAGTCGATAGCGATAGGCCAATTCTGTTGGTCGAAGGCTTGCAAGCGCTCTCAGATAGGTTTCCTGTCTGGCGACATCTTTGGCCGTTACGGCGGTATTGAAGGCTTCTTCGTATTGCGCGAGAATCGTATCCACCGAAGAATGCCGTTGCCACGAAACCATGATCGTTCCCGCCACCAACAGCAGAAGAAACGGGAATCCGGCCACGAGCTTGCTTTTACCTCGAGAGAACAACCACGATTCCAGCCAGCCAACACCAAACTGAAACCAAAGCACCGGGCTGATCAGCGCGCTCCATGGTGCGTATTCACGACGCTCGGCTTCAGTGACTCGGCTATCCAGAACTTTTGGTGTCTGTATCGCAGCAAATCTGTTGTCGCTTGTCGGGAGCACCGCAAAAAGTTTGTTCCATACTGCGATCAGCGGGTTGAAGTACAGACTCCCGCCGCCGTGACGTCGTACGTCGAGGACTGGAGCAAACAAAAACTCCAGCAGCCGGTCAGCGCTCATCAGGAAAGCAGCAGCCAGTGCTAAACACAAATATCCCAGTGCATCATGAGGCCAGCCCGTGGAGAGATCGGCTGCGTTGCGGTTCCAGGCCACAGCAATCGTGACGACTCGCAGGATGTTCATCATGCCGGAGAGAATCAGGCCGACTGCCAGCAATAGCCCCCCGTGAATCAATGAGCGACGCTTAAGGCAGAAGACCAGAGCGGCGAGGAACAGAATTGTGAACAGAGACTGTACGCCGCTGCAGGCTTCTTCAACCAGGAAACTCTTGCCCGGAAAACTCAGGACATTGCCTTCCCGATAATGCAACATGCCGGTTCGGTGTAAAACTCTGCTGGCAACAGAAGTCGTGACTCGCTGAAGCCACATGATGACGGGTTCGTCATAGTTGAGGGGCAGCCGAATGGTAACCAGCGGCAGAGTCGCAAGATAAAGCAACGAAAGCTGATAGCCCTCATCAAGGCTCGCCAGGCACCATGCTGTCATCAGGCAGACAAGCCCTGCTGCGAAGAACCATGGAGACATGAGATAACTACCGGCAGCGAGGCAGCAGACATCAGCCGCAAGCAACGCTGAGGAGATCCAATTCCAGTGTTCCGGTTGTGGACTTTTCCGAGTCGCAAAAAGCGCAATGAATGCGATAATCGCGAAGGGGAAGAACTGGTAGTGCTGCCTCGGCCATAACTCGACGTAATAACGCGCAACGATTGGCAGGTGGACTGCGATCAGCAACGATAGTTGCCAGCGTGAGAATACGAACTGTTGAATGTCTTTTAAAATTTGATATCGCACGGAGTTACCCTGGGGCGAGGAAAGTCAAATTATTCTGTACGCGGCCAAGATTGAGTTAATGATCTGAATAATGTACTCCGCGAACACCCAGCCTCAATTTATGCCGCCTGAAGAATAAGTTCCGTGTTCACTCTGAAATCATCTCTTTTCCACCCCCAGCCTCGCAATCATAAATGTCGCAATTCCTTCCGGCCAAACGAATAACCTGCGGATCGTGACGCAGAAAACACTCATTTTCCCCGACCTGGCTCCCTGTTGATGAGACGGCGAGGTCGCTCGTTGACTTTTGCTCAGTAGACTGCCACCCTCTCGCCCTGTTCTTTGCGCGAGAAAGGTCCTCGCGCGAGATCGTTATGGCCCGATTTCTGGCAATTCAGCGGGATCATTCGCTTTTACCCGGGAAGATCTTGTCTCGAACTGTATCCGGGTAAGATTTCTGGCCTGACGCTGAGAATTTGCCTGGTAAGACACAAAACACGTTCATGGGGGTGCAACGCCATGCTGAACCCCGACCACGCTTTCAGTCTTAATGTTCTCTCAGAATTGATGTACGTATGCTCCTGAGAATTACAAATCTCAGAACTCCTGTTGAACTGCCCGAGCACGAATTGCCCGGTGAAGTTGCTAACCGTCTGGATGTTCCGCTGGCTGATCTTCAGGGCCTGAAGATTCTGCGCAAGAGCATGGATGCGCGGAACCGGTTTCGACTGGAGTATGTTTACTCGCTCAGTCTGACGATTGCGGATGCGGATATTGATCGGTTTCGCCATGGTTATGGAATTGATGTGTCCGAGTGGGAAACTCCGGAATTCGAACATCCAGTTCCGGGAGATCAGCCGCTGCCGCATCGCCCGGTCATCGTCGGCTCTGGTCCGGCCGGTTTGCTGGCGGGGTACTTCCTGGCTCTGGAGGGTTACCGACCTCTGATTATCGAACGAGGTCAGGCGGTGAAAGAACGCGTGCCTGCGATTCGAAAATTCGATTCGGGTGGCGAACACGATAACGAAAACAACTACCTGTTCGGCGAAGGTGGAGCAGGTTGCTTCAGCGATGGAAAACTAACCTGCCGTATCACCGGTCCGGATGTCGACTGGGTGTTGCAGAGCTTTGTTGATTGCGGCGGTCGATCGTCTTTGGTTTATGAGCATCGTCCCCATCTCGGCAGCAACAAGCTGCCCATGATCTGTCGCAACTATCGACGGAAGATCGAGGAACTTGGAGGCGAGTATCGCTTTGGCTGTCGAATGGAGGGGATGAGGTTTGAAGATGGCCGTTTGGCCGGAATTGAAACTTCGTCGGGATTTATTCCAACCTCAGTCTGCGTGCTGGCGATCGGCCATAGTGCTCGCGACACCTACGAAATGTTGCTGGAGACTGGCTTACCGTTGCAGCAAAAAGCATTTCAGCTTGGATTGCGTATTGAGCAGCCGCAGGAAGTTGTCAACGCCCGGAAGTATGGTCGCGATGAATATTTGACTCTGCTTGGTGCGGCGGATTATTCGATTGTCGCGAAAGGCCAGAAGGATCTTTTCACGTTCTGCATGTGCGCGGGCGGGGTTGTGATTCCCAGCGTGTCTGAGCCGAACATGTATTGTTCAAATGGCATGAGCAACTCCCGTCATGATTCGACATTTGCCAACAGCGGTCTGGTCGTCACCCTGGAACCTCATGAATTCGGCAGTTCTCATCCCCTGGCGGGCGTGCATGTGCAGCGGCAATATGAATCTCTCGCCTTTCAAATGACCGGAGGCGACTACAAGGCCCCCGTTCAACGAGCCCGCGATTTCCTCGCGAACCGCACACCGTCACCGAACGAACACTTGCCGTCGTCTTATGAACGAGGAACCTCCGCGAGAAATCTGTCTGCCGTTTTGCCGCCGCCAATCCTGAAGGCAATGATGGCCGGCTTACCGCTCATGGATCATCAGTGGAAAGGTCAGTACCTCAAAGACGCAGTGCTCGCCGGGCCGGAGATGCGAGGCAGTTCGCCGGTACGCATTGATCGAGATCACCAGACGATGGAGATTCCGGCAATGCCAGGAGTCTATCCAGTCGGCGAAGGAGCGGGCTATGCAGGCGGAATTGTCACCGCCGCCGTCGATGGCCTGCGTGCCGCAAAGAAGATAGTTGCTCGCTATCGTTGCACAGAAGATGCATAGGCGGTGAGTTGCAGGGCAGGCGAATTCGGAATGGCTTTGACTTCTGCGTCGTGGAGTTCGTCAACAACACAAGAAACGATCTCAGCAGAATTCGTCACAGCACGGCTGCTCAAGACTCAGCGCGGCACCGATTGTGTCACAGCCGACTTGATCGCTAAAGTATTCCCCGCGTCGAATCGTTTCCGTCAGCCGGGGGATTACTGCTGTGTTCGTTTGTGACAGATTTCAAAGCCGTTCGCTCGTTGCGGCCCTGGTGACGTTGATGATGCCCGGCGTGGTACTCGCTTTCGTTCAGGAGTTGCCTGCTGCGGAACCGAAGCGGCCGAACATCCTGTTCTTTTTCGCCGACGACTGGGGACGTTACGCCAGTATTTATGCTGATGCGAATGGAGCCGGAGGCATCAACGATGTTGTGAGAACTTCGAACTTTGATCGCATCGCGAGGTCTGGTGTTCTCTTCCGCAATGCTCACGTGAATGCTCCGTCGTGCACGCCTTGTCGCAGTTCTTTGTTGTCCGGTCAGTATTTCTGGCGAACTGGTCGCGGGGCGATTCTGCGGGGAGCGGTGTGGGATGAAACGATTCCGGCTTATCCGTTGCTTCTGAAAGATGCCGGCTATCACATCGGAAAAACGTATAAGGTTTGGAGTCCTGGCTCGCCCGTTGACGCACCATACGGAGGCCAGGAGTTTTCGTACCAGAAATCTGGTGGTCGCTTCAATCAGTTTTCCCGGAACGTGACGAAGCTAGTTGCTCAGGGAGTGAAACCTGACGATGCCAAAGAGGAACTCTATAGTGAGATTCGGGGCAACTTTGCTGCCTTCCTGGAAGCTCGTCCGGCCGATCAGCCGTTTTGTTATTGGTTTGGTCCCACCAACGTGCATCGTTCATGGACGAAAGGCAGTGGTAAGAATCTGTGGGGCATTGATCCCGATCAGTTGAAAGGCAGGATGCCGCCTTATCTGCCGGATGTCCCTGAGGTAAGAGAAGACCTGGCCGATTACTTCGGAGAGATTGCCGCGTGGGATGCCGGCATTGGAGTCCTGTTGAAGCAACTGGAAGAATCCGGCGAGCTTGAAAACACTTTGATTGTGATCAGCGGCGACCATGGTGCCCCCGGGTTTCCTCATGGGAAGTGCAATCTGTACGGCTTTGGGACCGGCGTTTCACTGGCCATCAGTGGTCCGGGTGTGAATGGCGGACGAATTGTCGATGACTTTGTTAATCTGACGGATCTGGCACCCACGTTTCTGGAAGCAGGGGGCGTGCCGATTCCGGAGGTCATGACCGGACGCAGTTTGTGGCCTGTATTAAAGTCCGAGGAAAGCGGTCTCGTCGATCCTGAACGCACGTGGGTTGTGACTGGTCGTGAACGGCATGTCGAAATTGCTCGCGCGGATTACAGTCCTTATCCACAACGAGCGATCCATACGGCCGACCATCTGCTGATCGTTAATTTTCGTCCTGAGCGATGGCCGTTGGGGGATCCTTATCGGCTGGATGGCGACGATGTTCCTCCAGCGGAAGAGATCATAAACTCAACACGAGTGACTCATCCTGACGAAGACGCAGGTCCGACAAAAGCGTGGCTTGTGGGAGTCAGAAATTCACCGGAGTGGAAGTCGCACTACGACTGGGTATATGGAAAGCGCCCGAAGTATGAACTCTACGACCGCCGCAAGGATCCCCATGAAACGAAGAATGTCGCGGATGATCCCGAGTATGCTGAAGTGAAGGCCGCTTTGGAAAGGCAGCTTCTCGCAGAGCTGAATCGGACCGGGGATCCTCGCATAATCGACGACGGCGTCTATTACGAAACGCCACCTCTGGCCGGTCCGCTGTCAGATGAGGCGACGTTTTGGGAAAAGCCAGCGAAGAAGAAACGCTGAAATCTGCCATGTGCCCTACAGCGGATGCGAATGCGTTTCGCTCCGATCGCCATGCAATCTTCAAAATGAGCCGGAGCATCCCGGGCTGGTGCTGTTCGAGCGTCGGCCAGGTGGTTATCGGCCGGGGCGTTCAGAGTCCGGGATCTGTGCCCGTTATCAGACAGGCAGGGTCAGCATCTCGACAGGGAATGTCTGACAAAGCTCTGAAAAACACTCAAGTTTATAAATGGCCCGATCGCCTTCAGGGGCCCAATGCAGCGATTGTCTCGCACAACTCGAGGGGTCCATGTCCAAATACAATTCAAAAGAAAAAGCCTGAACTCGTGATGAGCCCGGGCTTTTCCGTTATTCGAATACTCGAAGCTTATTGTACTGACCGACTCATCGGAGTCCGATCATCAATTACTCCATCTCAGCCGTCAACCAGCCGTCTGCCAATTGGATGTTTGTAATCGTCACCGGAAGTGTTTTATCCCCAGCGGCCTGAAGGTCGACGGTTGGGCTAAGTTCCTTGCGGACAATTCGTCGAGCAAGAACTCGCTTGATCTGAACCGAGCGAGTCGGGCGTCCGGTCACTGCAATGTTGCCTGGTTCGATAACAACTTTGCCGTTCTGGAGAGACATCGCGATTGGAATCGTTACGGTCTCTTCAGGAATTTCTTCTTTGCCTTCCTGGCGAATCCCGGTTCGCAGCGACAGAATGATCTGACCATTATCGAAGCGAACTCGAATCGGGTCCGTCTTGCTGAACAGGAA
This sequence comes from Planctomycetales bacterium, assembly GCA_026400835.1. Classification (GTDB taxonomy): domain Bacteria; phylum Planctomycetota; class Planctomycetia; order Planctomycetales; family Planctomycetaceae; genus SXXK01. Next base: position 155,632 of record JAPLOA010000048.1, read on the forward strand.
GATCGTCGGCGGTTCAGCTTCTTCGCCTTCGGCTGGTGGAGCAGGCTCGCCATTGGTCAATTTGATTTCACGCTGAAAGAGATCGCTCAGAGCGGCTTCCAGTTCAGTCACAAAATCCTTCTCCGGAACTGCACGTCCCTGGAATCCCAGAGCGTCGATGGCATTATTAAGTGCCGACTGATGAATCTGAGCGGCAGCACCCCTGGCAACCAGTGCCGCTGGAGGCTGAACTGAACCACCCAGTCGAGCCACACCAATCGTGCGAGAGCTGACTGCGATGTGAGTGTTGCTGGAACGAGCACTGATACTGTCCGGAGCAACGCCACGGCGTTCCAGAGAATCCAGCATCTTCGTCAGCGTTTCATTGCCGGTCGCAAACTGCTTATCTGTTTCAGACTGGAACTTCGGCAACGCTTCATCTCGCAGACGGCTTGCTGTGAGAGCTTCGCTTTGTGGCTTGCTTTCGGCGATCTTCTGAGCAGCCATCTTCCGTACGATGCCGCGAATGATCGGGATTCCATCGTATTCGGTCGCCAAACCAACAGTGCGGCTGTTTGTGTCAACGTTAAAGCTGGCTCCTGACGCGTTAACATGTCGACCATCAAAATGCACTGATCGATTCATCCAGAAATAATGGTTGCCGTTCGTCCAGACGGTTGCAGGACTCTTCTGAGCCTTTGTGTTGGACTGAGTGTTCCCATTGACATTCAGATCAAAAGCGGCCGTATTCTGCGACGGTCGGATGTCGGCTCGGACGTCGACAGTTGTCGTCTGTGACCCTGTGACCCATGCGCCCATGATACAGTCTGCAATACAGCCGCTCTCAGTGCGGTAGTCTGAGATTAAACGCGACAGCAGATCCTCTGAAACTGTAAAGTGGACATTGTGATTGAAGTAGTTTTCATTCACGACAGGGCGAATGATTTCGGACGCTGCCGGAAAGCGGCTCCGCAGGGAACGCCATGCGGTGCGAGTACTCTCGGCATCCTTTGCAAGTGCGTTCTTCTCCCACGCAAAAATCGAAGTCAACAGCACATTGATCTGTGCATTCAAAGCTGCGCGGACGGCTGCTTCATCACCACTGACTGAGCTTGCAGCCAATGAAGTCTCAAGAGCAGCCTTCAGTTTCTGAAGTGCTGGTCGAGTCAAAAACAGGAGTTGATCACTGTTGAGGGTGTCACTGGCAGACAAATTAGCGAGTACTTGTTTTTTCATCGCGTCGTCAGCGCTGCCGGCCTTAAGTTCTGCCAGATGAAGGTATGCGACCCAGCCAGCTCCATTTGTCATTGCCGTAAGCATTGTCTCTGCAGCAACGACAGCTTCCGTCAGCTTTTCGGCCGTTGCATCCTGAGAAGCGGTCAGATCGCCTGCTTCACCAGCCAGTAACGCGGCCTGCATCAGAGCAGTGCGACGCAGCAAATGCCGCTTCAGTGTTTCGAGCGGGAGTGTGCTGCCATTGATTTTTCCAGCTGCTTCCGCCAGTTCAGTTGCAGCAACCTTACGAGCATCTGCAGGCTGAGTGGCATCGAAAAGAATCGCCAGCTTTGGATTCAACGACTTGGCGAGTTCCGCATCAATCGCTTCCAGGGACTCTGCTGAGAGGTCATCCGGAATCGTCAGGGCAGCTTCGATAACCGCCTGAGTTTCTTCCTGAGTCGCCTGAAGTGCAGTAGGCGATGACGCGGAAATGGCCAGCATAGCAGCAGCCAGCGATAGAACGCCCAACGCTCGCTGAATCGATCGTTTGTGCAGTCCCAAGAACATGATCACTTTCCTTTTACAACTTGCCTGCAATGGCAATCTGCTGACGACACACATCCTGTATCGTCGAGAACATTTGGCAGATTGTGAATTTGCAGACCAACAATGAAAATCCATACAACTGTGCATCTTCTCATGGTTGCTGCAGAATTCCCAATCTATCCATGTCGTTTTTTCGGACAATTCACCGCACTGGGAAGATCTTACCAAGCACAAAGGTCTGCTTCCCGGAAATGCAGCTTTTTTGGGGTTCATGGAGGGCCGTCGGGGAGGTTCAAACTGCGGAAAGGCACGTTTTAAAACCGGCCGACTCAGTTCGACGATGCCGGAATCCACGGCCGTAGCCTGTCGCACGCCTCGTGTGGCGAGCCTGTTCCAACTTCAAGAGATCTGCCTCGAAACGTGTCGCCGGAGTGAATCGTGTCCCACGAACCGCTAAGGCACCGCGGAAAAAAATAGATTCAGACCGCGTCCGTAAATGGGTTGTCATCTGAGAAACTGCCGACGGTAATTCCGCGGCGTGTTGTCTGCATTCAAGTTCTTCTCGGGCGTCTAACGCGTGTACCAAACATCGCCGGATCTGAAATAGAAATTCGGTCCAGATACGATCGTGCCTCTTTCGATCGAGAACAGGAATGAGCCAACACCGAATGACTGCCTGCAAACCACGGTATCAGCCCACGTTCCGGGGAAAACGCACAACTCTGATTGTGCTATGTCTGTCATTGAATCTGAGTCCCCGGAGAACCAGTCCCGGGTAGCGGGTTCAGAGACTTTCAGGGCTGCGAGGAATGTCTCGCGATCAACTATGAGTTGCGAAGCGGTTGGAATTGGCCAGTGAGTCTACCACATCGCGAACGCGACGAGTTCCATTGGTGTTATAAGTGACCAACACCTGAATAGCGATTTCACCAAGTGAATGATTTCAGAATAGGTCTTCAGCCACACACCTATTGCTGTGTCGCGGCGTAGATTCCGGCCGCAGCAGCCAGTCCGAGGATCACGGCAAACATGATCTTCCAGACACTGTATGGTCGCTCGCCCTGAACTTCGCCTGTTGCTGCATTAATGAAGACCTGGAAAGTCTTGCCATTAAAGCGGTATGCCAAAAGCCATACGGGTAGCAGCAGATGCTTGTAGGTGATCGCGTCGTATTGGCTTTTTACACTGCTGACCATTTGCGTATCGCCGCCGATTCGCTGATGAACCTCGGATAGAATCGCCGCATCGATACGGTCTCGACCTTCTTTAAAGCAGGCGTCAAGTTCAATGTCGTAAGTTCGAGCCATCAAGCCTGCCAGCATCTGCTGATTGAATGGCATCACTTTAAGCAGCGGCCATGGTTCAAGAGCCAGCATGTAATCTCGGCGCAGGCCTGTATTGGCAAGTACCAGCACATCATCAAAGAATCGCTGAAACGTGCCACTGGCAGGATACCAGCGAGTTCTTCGTTCGGTGCGTCGATTCTTTCCGTCTCCCACCGTGACGTAGTAGTGCTCCCCACGCTGGCCTGCATAGGCAGTGAAGGTCATCGAATCAAACGTGTAGTACGACAGATAGATGCCGTTAAATCGCCCGTCTGCTCCCTCCCTGGAAAATCGGTTTGGTGCAAACCAGCGTGAACGCACCCACTGCTGCAGATTGCGACGTGCATCATCTTTGTCTATTTGAAACGGCAGGACACCATCGACCGGGATCCGATGTTCCTCGCACTTGTGAGCATTCTCAAGCTGCACCGGAGACGCACAATAGGGGCAGAGCGTGCTGGTTAACGTTCCATAGAACTCGACATTGCCACCACAGGACTCGCACCGCAGTTCCCGATGAGTTTCCTCGGTCGCTGCAAGGGATGGATCCTGATCGACCTTCCGATTGCGTGCCTCCTCTCGCCATTGCCGGAGTTGCTCAAGCATGGCATGGAAATCCTGCTCCCCAAGGACCTCGTCGCCGGATTTCTCAATCTCTTTGACGTGACCGCAATACGGGCATTTCAGAGACTGTTCGCCAATGTGGAACTCGAGGTCCGCTCCGCATGATTCACAGGGAAACACTCGCCCTTCACCGGAGTCAAAAGTGCGTCCCACTTCACCGGTCCGCACGTCTCGACGATGAATATCCAAAGGGCCATTAGGGTCGGTCTCATACGGCAGATCCGCAGAGTCATCCTGTGAGTCTGTTTCAAGCGGCATGAAAGAATTGACCCGATGAGTAGTCTGATAAAGTCACTGGGAACAACAGATTCCGACACGCGTGAGCGATCAGAAATCCAGCCTGAACGCGATGGCAGAAGGAAGGGCCTTGACAAGACCTCAAAAAGTGAGCGGTGACCGACAGCAACAGGTATTTCAGTGCCCTGTCATCCCGTGGTGTGTAGGTTTGACATCCTTGTCCGACGGGGTTTCGACGGGCAAGAATGCCCATCGTACCCCAAAAACACATCTGGACGCGGCACAAGCCTCGTTTCACTACTGGCTGCCAGGCTCTTCCCGATGCAATTACGGAGCTGGCATCGGAGGCGGGGCCGGCGGCCCAAAAGCACCAGCCAGTTGAGGCAACTGACCAGCTGCAACCCAACTCGCCATACCAGTCGTCCAGACCAATGTTGCCGGCGTGATTTGTCCCGCAGCAATCGCGGAAGCGACCTGTTCCGCGCCGTAAGGTCCCTGCGATTGTCCGTTCATCGCGACATGCCACATCGCGGGCGGAGCTGGTGGTGCCATACCCGGCGCCGCTCCACCCGGAGCAGCTCCGGGGAACATTCCCGGCTGCATCATTCGGCCGGCCATGGCAACGCCGATGCCCAGACCAAGTCCAGCCCCTGCACCACCACCGGGGCCATTGTCGGCAGTCAACGCCTGGCCCATCTGATACTGCTGAAATTTTCCGAGGTCGCCGATAACACCGATGCTCGTGCGAGTATCGAGCGCTTTCTCGACGGCTTCGGGCAGCGAAATGTTGACGATAATTAACTGAGGAATCTCGAGACCGTATTCGTCGTCGATTTTCTCCTGCACAGCCTTCCTCAACGTTTCTCCGAATTCTCCATACTTTGTGGCAAGGTCCAGAGCGGCCACATTCGACTTCGCCAGAACTTCGGCAATCGTGCTGGAGATGATCGATCGGAGAAGTTCGGTCACCGCGTCAGCGCCGAACTCTTTGTCGGTACCAACCAACTCCGTCAGCAATGCCTTTGGTTCAACGGCTTTGACAGCATAGGTTCCAAACGCGCGAATTCGGATGGGCCCGAATTCCGGATCACGCATCATGATAGGATTCGGAGTACCCCATCTCAGATCCGTCAGTTGCTTCGTACTGACAAAATAAACTTCCGCGCGAAACGGGCTGTTGAAGCCATATTTCCAGCCGGCAATCGTGCTCAGAATCGGAAGGTTGTCTGTCTTGAGTTCGTAATTGCCCGGTTCGAAAATGTCGGCAATCTGGCCGCGATGAACGAAGATCGCTTTCTGCCCTGGACGAACAATCAGCTGCGCGCCGTTCTTGATTTCGTTCTGATAACGAGGAAACCGCCAGACCAGTGTATGTCGAGAATCATCAACCCACTCGATGATGTCGATCAGTTCATTTCGCAGCTTGTCAAACAACCCCATTGAACGGGCTCCCCAAAAAGATTTCCATGGTAACAGCGTCGGCTGATTGACCGATTTCGTCGCTGAATTCTGACGATTGATGTATTGATATCCGGACGAAGACATTGAAACGTCGAGAAGTTTATATCAGATCACACGAAATCCGCCACAGTGAGCTTCTGCCTGCTTTTTTCTTACAATTTCCAGCAGAGGCACTCAGATCGGCTCCTGCTTTGAGTGTTTAATTAAAAGCCGCAAGCGTCGTTGCCCGATTTCGCCTCCGCCTCGCCGTTAAACGAATACACTCAGGAATTGATTCAATTAAACGGCCGCTGGTCAGCCGGAATCAGGGTGCGGAAACATACTCGATACGAATTTCAGATTCGGAAATGACCGGCCATTTTTCGTCCTGCAGGGCGGTTGCACGCACGGTCAGATTCCATTGGCCTCGCAGTTGTTCGTCGATCTTCGAAAAGATTTGCAGCACTCCACTGGTTTTGTCCGGTTCGATCAACATCGGTGTTGCGGAAATGAACCCTGTCGCTTCTTCTGGTACAACGAGTTCCACCTTTACTGGCAGCGGAAGTTTGGGAGACCGGGCGACATTGACGGCAATCTCCTGAATCTCGCCCATGGGAGTTACCACGTCGGAGTTTTCTGTGGACAGCTTCAACAAAGCGCCCTCCATAATCATGGTGATCCGGGCATTTCCTGGCTTCGTGAGATATCGGACATTGCCTTTCGGGTCCGGCACCGCCACAACCCCATGTACGATGATGCGGCGAGTCAGGTCCATCGGCAGCCACTCGGGAAGAAAGCACGGATACCACGCGCGGTTCTGATCGGGTGGTACCGTCAGAATTCCTCCACGAGTTCCCATACGCTGGCGATCCTGTTTGGCGGTCATCTCCAGTTGGATCTCTCCCGCAAAGCCATCTTTACGAACCAGTTCCAGTTCCGCCAGATAAGTGGTTCCTCGATGAACATCTCGCTGCCGTTCTTTGTCGACCACAAGGACTTCGATCGGCGCGGCCATCGTCATGGCCAGCAGTGTTTGATTCACCTGGCGATCAGAGAGTTCTCGCGGGGTAAGATTTCCTCCGGCATTGGCTGTGGCGATGCGACGTGACTCCGTCGATCCCACCATTGAACTGCCCACAATCGTGGTAAGCTTTGCGACTACGGCTGCGTCTGCTGCGGATTCGAGCATCACTTTTGCGTCCGATTTGCCGGCCGGAATCTTCCAGTCGCCGGTGGCGGTCACTCCAGCGGGAAGCCCTTCGACACTTAAAACGATCTCGCCATCAAAGCCGCCGGAGCGAACCGCCTGCACGGCCACCTCGGACTTGCCGGCGAGCGGCAGCGACACCGTCTGAGGCGCTATCAGAATAAAGTCTGGTTTCTGTCGCAGGCATTGCAGTCGGTAAACATGATTGTCTGATGTTGACGACACCTTTCTTACAACAGCTGTGCAGGTGCCTGTCATCACGGCCTTGAACTGAAGTGCTGGATCGGAATCGACGGCCCCATCATCGTTCTCTGCGATAACCTTTCCGGTCTCGTCGAGAACTTCCAGCGACAAATCCGCGACTGGGCCAACGCCTGACGATTCCACATTGAGAGACCACTGCTCGCCGCTCATCACGGCGATCGAGTATCGTTGAAGGGCTTCCTCGCGGCGAATTACGGCCGTGACTGCTTCTGATCCCGTGATTGCCGTCACCTCTTCGTTACGAATCCTCTCCGGCACATCTGAGATCGGGATTTGGACAGAAACGTCTCCGGTCGGTGTCGGCAACCTATGGTGAAAATGTGTGACCACCGGGTCCGAGGGAATCGTAATTGTGCACTTTATCGATTCAGGTTTTGCAGTGCCGGTTTGCAGTCCAGGGCCGAGTGCTTCCAGTTCCAGAGTACTTCCACGCTGCGCGCGAGCCGGGATCGTGTCGTGTATCTTCGGCCCAGTGCTCAACGCGAGGCGATACACGAACGCCCGATCACCTCGAAAATCCAGATCGAACACACTGACTGTATATGCTTTGCCTGCAGAAGCGGAGAAGTACAATCCAGCATCCTGTCCCAGCGTATCCGTGTCATTGGCTAACAACTGTCCTGACTCATCGCGGACTTCCACGACAGCATTCATGTCAACGCCCAGACGCCTTGCCATCAAATCAACAGACACAATCTGATCGCGTTCTGAGACAAATTCGTATCGGTCGACTTCGGTGAGGCGACTCAGTCGGCCGGCGACCGCGACCGGCAAAGATGCGAGTCGCTGAGGAAGATCTCGCGAACGATGTTCGATGATTTCTTCGCCATGGCTTACGTAAAAGACGGCAGTCTCCGACGAACCATTGGCATTCGCGACTTGCCAGCGAACCAGTCCGTCGGGAGTCTCCGCCGGAATGTTAATCAGCCCGCGGACCTCTCTGGGAATCGGCATGGCCGGGAGGCCGCTTCTGGGACCAAACCAATAAGGTGGAGGAGGTACATGGTAGTCGCCGGGAATTCCATCCGTCTGCAACGTGATGCGCTCATCGAGAACAAACCATTGCATGTCGACGGTGAAATCGTAACCACCCAGAGCGACCTCGTGGGCTTCTCCGGCTTTCAAAGCCGGAGGAAATACATATCCCAATCCCGGCGATTTCTGGGCCATCGCTGTTGGATGACCGACCGACAGAATCAGAATGCTGACAGCCAGAATTCGATTCAGGCAGCGCGTGGTGCTGATGTCCATTGCTCAATGCCCTCAATGCGATTGCGAAGCTTCCCTGCGACGGAGCTTATTCCGTGAGCCTTCACGATTGAAGCAGTGTTCAGAATGATGAACCCCGCGAACACCCGGCCTCAGTTCTTACCGTGCAAAGAATAACCAGACTGCGTCAGGATTCTACAAGCTGGAACTCGGCGGTTCCTCTTTCCACGAGAAAAACTCATTCTCCGAAAGAGGATCATCAGCCAATACGTCGGCGTTGTTCACCTGATTCGTATCGACCGGAGACACTGTGACAAGGTGATCTGATTCCAGCTCCATGACTTCGATCTTCACGGGCAACAGCGTTCGCAACAGGTCGATATGCGTCGTCGTGTGACGTGACAATTTGTGGGTCCGAAATGACCCGCCTCGCTTTGTTCGGACGGTGTAAGGTTGAGCAGCACTCATCGCCAGTGGAAGCAGAATCTGATCGGCCAGGTATTCTCCAACCGGCGCGGGTGACTTCAGGTATTCGCGAATCTGCTGGACCGTCTCTTCGGCTACATGCTCCGCCGAAGTACCGACGCGGCCAAAGCCAGTCGCCAGTTCCGTGACGTTCTCATAAGCCAGTTCGGCGAAAACAAGATTCCCGGGACCATGAGCGGTGACGGGATTGATTGAGATTTCATTCGGCTGCAGATTCAGTCGACGAGCCAGACGTTCAGCTTCTCGCTCAGCAATGTTCAACGGCAGGTTACTGATCAGAATTCTTGCGGAGTGGGAGACTGCCGCACCGCGTTCCAGAAGATTGAATCCTGTCAGCATTTTTGCGGGTTGGATCGTGACATGAATTCGCCCACCGCCTGCAGGGAAGAATCCATAGCGTTCCAGACTTGCCTCGACGGCTGGTCCCATACGATTCAGCAGAGGCAGAAAGACTCGCTGGAGATAATCAAATGGGGGAGCCCACTGATTGTGAGTTCCTCCTTCGATGACAATTTCTGAGGGGGCTTCGGCCTGAATCAACGCCGGCAGAACAGTCTGGAGAACCAGCGTCGCACTTCCGGCAGTACCGACTCGAAACTCATAAGACCCGGGACGCACTGGACCGGGTTGAAACTGCAGCGTTTGAGATTGCAGTTCGGCTCCGATCATTTCCGCATCACAAATTTCGGCGGCCGCTTTCATCGCCGTCAGATGTTGTCGCATCAGGCCGGGCTTCTCGCGTCCAGCCCGGATTCGTTCAATTCGGATCGCTTTGCCGGAGACTGCCGACAACCCGATAGACGTTCGAACGATCTGACCACCGCCTTCGCCCTGTGATCCGTCAATTGTGATCATCTCTGCTGCGGCCATGCTGAACCTGAAGTTTCCAAAGTGTCTCGCGCGGTCTGCGCCAACCTCGACGCAGCTCTGACATTGGACATTACGAACTTTAATCTGATTCGCGGTCTGGCCAGAAGATGAGAACGTGGACACATATTCAGAGCAGAAAGTTCACCTTCAGGAGCCGAGCATGACTTGATACACGAATAGAACCGCAGCCATCAGGACTTCGTTGCCGGAGTCACGCCCGACGCAGGGCATGTACTCCTGTTGAGGTTTGGCATACTGACGTTCAGTAAAAATGGTATCGCACAACATGGCCACAATGGAATTCAGATGACACCTGTGTCACAACCGGCCTAACCGGAGTTTGGCACTGCGGAATCGCTCCCGAACCGCGCCGATTTTGCGCCTGATGTCGTTTGTGGGGTAAAGTTGACAAAACGAAACATCGCTTTCGACAAGGATGAATCCCCCCAATTGTCCACTGGCCTGTCGCGCCGCGGGAGCCTGGCTCATGCGTCAATTACTGAAGAAGCTTATCGAAGACCAGAACGGGATTATCATCTCCTCTGAGATCGTTCTGGTGGGTACGATCCTGGTGCTGGGTTCAATCGTTGGCCTGGCGTCACTTTCTTCAGCGGTGACTCACGAACTCAATGACGTCGCTCAGGCGTGTGATCAGACATACAACAATAACTCCGATAACAACACCTCTCGCAACGACTATTATCTGAGCAGTAGTCAGGGCACTCCGGAAATCACCGGAGGCGGTTACTAAGATTGAATGCCGCGGCACCTCTGCTGCCGCGATCAAATACATGCTGATGTCTTGATGGTTCTCCGCCATCGTTCTGCAGACGCCCCCGTCGAACTCACGCGCGACGGGGGCGTTTGCGTTTTTAGACTTCAGAGATCTCCTGCTTCATTTCTTCACGGGCCGGAGTTGTCCACCGCAGCAGCAGCGGCAGCAGCACAAGATCACTGATCAGGCCACCGATCATTGATAAACTCAACAACGCGCCGAAGTACACCAGCGGGATAAACTCGGAGGCGGTCAACACCATGAAGCCCGCCACCAGGGCGAAGTGAGCGAGGACGACAGCCTTGCCGACGCTGGATTGAGCAATCATCAGCGCTTGCGACAGCCCAACTTTCGGTAACGCATTCTGGAATACTTCGATGTAGTGGACCGAACAGGTAAAGCCCATCGAGACGCTTGCGATCATCGCGGTGCCAATGTTGACGGGGACATTCAGCAACCCCATGGAACCCGTGACCAGGGCGATCGGGAACACGTTTGGGACCAGTGAGATTAATCCTATGCGAACGCTGCGAAAGGCAATCGCCATGCAGGCAAATGTTCCAAAGCAGGCCCACAGAAAACTCTTCCACTGATCTTCCAGCAGGCTGTCAATAATGCGAGCCATCAGAACAAAAAGTCCCGACGCGACCGGCGGTTCCGCCTGCTTTGTCGCCTCGCTTGCTACAGTCTGAGTGCGTTCAAAATGGGCCGCAATGGCATCCCGGACTCTTTGAATCTGAGCCAGCTTGGCTTCAGTGGATTGTTGTTCCGGAGATCGCAGAACGATTCGCATCCGCCGTCGCTCGGAATTGTAGAAGCTCTGCACCAAATCATGCTGCCGTTGATCGATTTTCTGAAGTCTCGCTCTGGCGTTCCCGAGTCGAGGGGGCACGTCAATTGCATCGTTCAGTGACAGAACATCCAGTTGGCAATCTTCCGTTGATAAGTCTTTCAGCACATTCGTCAGCTCTTTGGTCTGATCCAGAAACTCACTGGTCAGTGGATCAGGAACATCAAACGCGACATCCCACGTTCCAGCCGGTCCGAGACTGGACTCCACAAATCGCAGGGACTGCACGATCGGAGATGACTCACGAAAGTTCTTGCTGAAGTCTGTTTCGACCTGCATCATCCAGAGACCTGGAGCCGTGATGGCTGTCAGGGCAAGGCAGACAACAGCCGTTCCTGCAGGATGCCGGTCAATCAGATGAGCCATGCGATTCAGGACCGCGTCCAATTGATCCTCCAGACGCACACGCCCCGGGATCGGAACGTTGCTGCCCGAAGCAAAGGCCGCTGGCAGTACGGCCAATGTGACCACAATGACGAGCAGCGTCGCCAGAGTCATCATGATCGCAAAACTGCGGACGGGCACGATCTCCGAAACCAGCAACGCGGCAAAGCCAACGGCAATTGTGACGACGGTCCACAAAACCGGATGCCAGAGTTCCCTCAGTGTCTGCACGGCCGCGTCGCGTGCGTTCAGGGTGCCTCGCAGTTCACGATAGTAAACGATGATATGTACGGTGGTACTGATGGAGATGATGGTGACCAGCGAATTCAGCATAGAACTGACCATGCTTAACTGAGCACCAGCCAGAACAAGTATCGCGCGAGTGCAAACGACACAGGTGATCACAATTCCGACGGACACAAGCACCCAGCGAATGCTTCGGAAGATAATCATCAACATAAAAGACAACACACCCAGCGAAGCGAGGTACAGAAGATTGCCGTCTCGCTCGACCAGATCAAACATGTCCTGAATCTGAACGGCTTCCCCTGCCACTGAGGTCTTCGCATCAAACTCCCGGGCCACTGCTCGAATCGCACGGATCGTGTCAACTCGTGCCATGTTGTCTGAATCGCCCGCATAAAGCTGGAGCACAATCGCTGTTGTTTCCTGATCCGGGCCGATCAGAATTCCGTCAAACAGACTCAGCAGGGCTCTGCGAGTGTTTCGGTTTCGGGGTGTCTTCTGAAGGAATCGGGCAAGGTCTCGAGTTCTCTCGCCATCAACTCCCGGCAGTTCTCCAAGTTTTGCGGACAACGTCTTTATACGTTGCTCCGCTTCAGGAGTGAGCTCCAGATATTCGCCTTCAGGATTGGTCTGCAGGAGTCCGGGCTGATGCCATGCAACAATGACAAACTCGTCGCCGCCAAAATCCTTTCGAGACTTCTTCAAGACCTGAATGTCCGGGTTGGCTGGAGGAAAAAAGGACTCGATTGTCTGGTCGAACGACAGCCGATTCGCCACCGGGAGGGCTCCCAGCAACAAAACGACCGTGGCCAGCAACAGCCAATTGCGATTGTTCACGAGCCAATTCATGACAATCCTTTGCACGATTGCCGTCGCTCACCACGTGAGTCGTCCGTCTGCTCCGCCCGGAGCCACTCACAGGGAGTTTTCTGACCAACCACGTTGATGACTTTCCTCAAAATTCAGGCCGCCTGCCGATTCGATTGCGGCGGAACTGTAACGGATGTGTTTCTATCGTGTCACTGCCGGTCTCGAATTCCCGGCGGTTTCAGCGATCAGACACCAGCGGATAGCGGGATATTGATTTGGAAAGCAGAGCGGTGATTTCTTCTTGTTTTCGTCGCAAAAATTCCATCTCGCATCTTTGCGATTCTGCGTCTCTGTGTGAAACTGTTTTTTTTTTCACGCAAAGACGCCGGGACGCAAACGGGAAAAACAGAATTCACGGGCTTTAGTGGACTGGACTTTCAACCTGAACGCCAAGCCGGCAGCCCGTAGCATGCCCCCTTTCCGAGTGCGATCTCCGTACAATCCTGCGGCCAGTAACGGAAAAGAGGCTTCTTCCGCGCAGGATGCATGAAACGGCGTCTCGTAATCGAGATCCTTTGCGGCGTCACGTTCAGATCCGGGGGAATTGAAGTTACGGCATTTCTTTGGGTATAAACGAGACTATCATATTTTGTCGGTCTTTGCGTCTCATCGCGTTCGGCGTGCTGAGACGAGATTGCCGTCGAATCTTCCTGCCTCCGCATTGACCCACCAGCGGATCTCTATTCATGAACATTCCCACTGCGCGTTTCTTCGCATCGTGTGCGTTTGTCTTCCTCGTTCTTCTCAGTCAACCAGCATTCAGCGACGTTGACTTTCAGCGCGATGTGCAGCCCATTCTGGCCGAACACTGTTGGCATTGCCACGGTGCTGACGCAGAGGATCGCAGAGGCGGCCTTCGGCTTGACGTTCAGGATTCTGCGATCAAGGGCGGTGAATCGGGCGTTGCGGCTATCGTGCCTGGCAAGCCTGACGAAAGCGAACTCCTTCGCCGCGTCATGACTCATGATGCTGATCTGATTATGCCTCCGCCGGATCAGAAGAAACCGGTCTCTGAGTTACAGATTCAGACGCTGAAGCAATGGATCACAGAAGGCGCGAAGTATCAGGCTCATTGGGCATTCACGCCGCCAACGAAAACGTCGCTGCCAAATATTGCTGCAAAGAATCCGATCGATGCGTTCGTGATGAGCCGATTGCAAGCCGAAGGCTTAACACCTTCACCTCAGGCCGCGAATTATACGCTCTGTCGACGCGTGTATCTTGATCTTACGGGACTTCCGCCGTCTCCTCAGGAACTGGCCGCATTCGAACGGGATGGGCTGGAGGCAACGGTCGATCGCTTGATCAACAGTGATCGCTTCGGCGAGAAATGGGCTCGGCATTGGCTCGATCTGGCTCGTTACTCGGACACCAACGGCTACGAAAAGGATCTGCAGCGCGAACAGTGGGCGTGGCGTGATTGGGTCATTCATTCCATCAATCGTGACATGCCTTACAACCAGTTTCTGATCGAACAGATTGCCGGAGATCTGCTTCCGGACGCGACCCAGGATCAGATCATCGCCACAGGTTTCCTCCGCAACAGCATGATCAACGAAGAAGGAGCCATTGTGGCGGAACAGTTCCGCATGGTTGAAATGTTTGATCGTGTCGACTGCATCGGCAAGGCGGTGCTTGGCCTCTCAACTCAATGTGCTCAATGTCATACACATAAGTTTGACCCGATTACACACGACGAGTACTACGGGATGTTCGCATTCCTGAATAACTCCTACGAAGCCCAGTCCTGGATTTACACTGACGATCAGTTGCGGCAGACCGTCGAGATTCAGGAAAAGATCCGAACGGCAGAGGGCAGAATTCGCACCGAGAGACCTCAGTGGCAGGACGAACTGAATGCCTGGTCCGCGGCATTGACATCGGCCGCGATCGCCTGGCAACCTCTGGAGGCGATCGAACTCGGGAGCATCAGCGGCCTGAATCACCCGACTCAGGAGGCCGACAAGTCGTTACTGATGAAGGGCCATACCAGCAACGACGTATTTATGATTGCTGCTCCAGCCTTGAAGGGAATTACAGGCTTACGGCTGGAGGCTTTGCCGCATCGCGATCTTCCTCATAGCGGTCCTGGCCGAAGTCGCAACGGAACCTGGGTGATCAATGAACTGGAAGTCTTTGTCCGAAAGCCCGACAGTAAGGACTGGGAAAAGCAAAAGCTGGTCAACGCCACGGCCGACTTTTCCGAACCGGAAGCAAAACACGATGAAGGCAAACGAGCAACCGGCCCGGTCGCTCATCTCATTGATGGTAATGATGCGACCAGTTGGAATGCAGACCGAGGAATCGGTCGTCGAAATCAGGCGGGCGTTGCCGTCCTGCAGTTTGAGAAGCCTTTGGAGTTTCCTGAAGGCTCACAGATAAAGATCGCGTGGCGAATGGGCGACATGCTCGGATGCGGTCGGTTCAGTCTTACAACAGCTCCAGCTCCAGCGGCCTCTGCCATCGATCATGCCGCGATCCTCGCACTGCAGACGCCCCCGGCAGAGCGGACGCGCGATCAGTCAGTGGCGATGTTTGCGGCGTGGCGATCGTCTGTTCCGGAACTCAAGCCGATCAATGATGAGATCGACGCTCTCTACAAATCGTTACCTGCTGCCTCGACTTCGATTCTGCATATGGCCGAACGTGAGCCCGCCTATCAGCGAGTCACTCATCTTCTCGACCGCGGCAACTGGGATCAGCCTCTGAAACCAGTCGAGCCGCATGTGCCCACAGGACTCAATCCGTTCCCGGAAGAAGCTCCGAAGAATCGACTGGGCTTTGCGATGTGGCTGGCAGATTCCCGAGCCCCATTGACAGCGAGAGTCGCCGTCAATCAGGCCTGGCAGGCGATCTTCGGAATTGGTCTTGTCGAAACCGCTGAAGATTTTGGCACGCGTGCGCCGGTACCTCGGTATCGTGAATTGCTGGATTGGCTGGCCGTGGACTTTATGGAGCATGGCTGGAGTCGCAAGCATTTGATTCGCACGATTCTGAGCAGTGCGACCTATCAGCAGGCCTCGAGTGCTTCGCCGCAGTGGCTGGAACGTGATCCTCGCAATCAACTATTGGCTCGAGGGCCGCGTTTTCGGGCTGACGCGGAGGTCGTTCGAGACATTGCGTTGACAGCAGCCGGGTTGATTCATCATCGCATTGGTGGCCCGGGAGTGATTCCTCCGGTTCCCCAGAACGTGCTGGATTACAATTATGTGTACCCGGGATACTGGACTCCGGCCACAGGACCGGAACGTTATCGACGTACCGTGTACGGTTTTCGAAAGCGTTCCATGCCAGATCCGGTGATGTCCAATTTTGATGCACCGAACGGTGACTTCTCCTGTGCTCGCCGAGTTCGTTCGAATACTCCGTTGGCAGCGTTGACCGGTCTGAATGAAACGATTTTCGTCGAGGCCGCTCGTGCATTGGCCATGCGAGTTCTCAAGGAAGCTGGCAGTGATGACACCGAGCGGGCGAAATATGCGTTCCTGTTATGTACGTCGCGACCACCGAGCGACGTTGAATGCAATGAAGTTCTGGCCCTGTTGAAGTCACGAAGGCAACGATTGGCCGATGGCTGGTTGAATCCTCGCGAAGTCATCACGGGGGAACCCGGCACGTTGCCGGCCCTGCCTGAAAACACGACGCCACAGGATGCTGCGGCGTGGACACTGGTCGCGCGAGTGTTATTGAATCTTGATGAAACAATGGCGAAGAATTAAGAACGCCTGACATATCCGTAGCTGGGCTCGTGAGAGCTCAGAAACACATCCGAATTCTCACGAATCCGGCTACACTCCACAGGTACTACCAACAGTTCATTTCCTGCTCAGTATCATGGGGCTTCTTAAAACCCTTCCTGACGAGAACACTGCCATGAATGTACATGATCTTCACACGGCTCAAGCCAGTTATCTTCGCCGCCGCTGGTTTCTGCGCGATTGCGGCGTCGGACTTGGAGCGATCGCCGCCGGATCTTTGTTGTCGTCGGATTTGAAGCAGGCTCAGGCCGATGCGATTGCAAATCCGCTTGCTCCGCGACAACCGCATTTTCCGGGCAAGGCCAGGCGAGTCATCTATATCTTCCAGGCGGGTGCTCCCAGCCATCTGGAGATGTTCGACAACAAGCCTGAACTCACCAAACGCGATGGTCAGTTGCCACCGGCCGAGCTTTTAAAAGGCTATCGCGCGGCGTTCATCAATCCAAACTCCGCATTGCTGGGGTCGAAGTTTAAGTACGCGAAACACGGTCAGTGTGGAATGGAACTCAGCGAAGTCCTGCCGCATACCGCAAAGATTGCAGATCAGCTTTGCCTTATCCGCACCATGCAGACCGACGCCGTCAATCACGCGCCGGCTCAGATTATGATGAATACCGGATCACAGCAGTTCGGTCGCCCAAGTTTGGGCTCATGGACTCTGTACGGACTGGGCAGCCAGTCGGCTGACTTGCCTGGCTTTGTGGTACTGACCAGCGCGAAAGGAACAAGTGGCGGGGCCAGCAACTATGGCAGCGGATTTCTGCCGACGATGTACGGCGGAATTCCTTTCCGCAGTGCTGGAGATCCCATGCTCTACCTGTCGAATCCCAAAGGTATCGATGCTGAGACTCAGCGAGCCTCGCTGGATTCGCTCAATCGGCTGAATGAAATGTCACTGCAGACTGTAGGCGATCCGGAGATTGCCGCACGTATTCAGAGTTATGAAATGGCCTATCGCCTGCAAACCAGCGCGCCGGAATTGATGGATCTGGGCAGCGAGCCGAAAGAAATGCTCGATCGCTACGGCATCAAAGATCCAAAGGAAGCGAATTTTGCTCGTAACTGTTTGCTGGCTCGACGACTGGTCGAACGGGGCGTCCGATTTGTCCAGCTATTTCACGAAGCCTGGGATCAGCACGGCAATCTGACAGGCGGAGTCAAACAGAATGCTCTGGATACCGATCAGGCCAGTGCGGCTCTGGTGATGGATCTTAAGGAACGAGGACTCCTGGAAGATACGATCGTGATTTGGGGCGGAGAATTCGGGCGAACTCCGATGGTTCAGGGCGGCAACGATGGGCGTGATCACCATAATCGCTGCTTTAGTCTCTGGCTCGCCGGCGGCGGAATCAAGGCGGGACATGTTCATGGGCAGACGGATGAACTGGGCTTCAACGTTGCTAACGACCCGGTGCATGTACATGACCTGAACGCAACGTTGCTGCACCTGCTGGGATTTGATCACCTGCGTCTGACGTTCCGTTCTCAGGGCCGTGACTATCGCCTGACGGATGTGCATGGGAATGTGGTTCAGGGGATCCTGGCGTAGCGATTTGAGCCGTACCATGGGCATTCCTGCCCGTCGCGTTTGCTGTCGGACAAGAATGTCGAACAGACTTTTCAGGTGACAAATAGCTACGGAATTGTCACACCGAGTTCTCGCAGGGCTTGCGAAACTTGAATCAGCGGCAGTCCCATGATCGCAGTGAAGTCTTCTGTTTCGATGCTTTCGAACAGGGAGATTCCGAGGCTCTCAATCTTGTAGCTGCCGGCACAGTCAAGCGGCTGATCGCGTTCTATATAACGCAAGGCCTCATCGGCCGTCAGGTGACGCATCGTCAGCTGAGTTTCATTCATGATCGAAGTTGCCGGTATCCCGGGTGCGGCGATACAGACTGCGGTGAGAAGCCGGTGAGTTTTCCCGGACATTGACAGCAACTGTTCCACGGCTGCACTGACAGTTCCTGGTTTCCCAAGCACAGTGCCGTTCAGGTCAACCAGTTGGTCTGAGCCGATCACGATGGCTTCCGGAAAACGTCGAAACACCGCCAGAGTTTTCTCCGTCGCAAGCCGCTGAGCAAGGCTGTCGGGCGAGAGTTCCAGATGATGGAATGCGTGTTCGTCAACATCGGGCGAAACGGATTCAAAACTGGGGAGCAGTCGTCCGAGCAGCTCACGCCGGTAACGTGAGCTGCTGGCAAGGAGGATTGGCAGTGGCATGGACGACCCCGTTACCTTTGACTGTTCTGAGCTCGGTTAGAATTGAGGCCATGTTCCCGGCGATGTATTGCGCGAACACTCGGCCTCAAAAAATACCGTGCAAAGAATTACAAAAGCCGGAAGAAAGCTGTAGTAAGAGGAAAGTGGAGCAGTCTGAATCGAAACGGTTTGCGTCGTCAGGTTTCAAACACAAAAAATTCAACGTCGCCACCGAGATGAACCCGATGGCCCCGTTGAGTATCGTTCAGCAGGCAACAAGTGCTCTGTTAAGGATTGGTTGTCGAGCAGGATGGGAATTCCTGCCCGTTGAAACGCAGTCGCATAAGAATGTCCAACCTGCAATTCAGGGTTTGAAAAAACACTAGTTCAGAGTCATGGACTTCAGAAACGGAAATTGGTCCGCGTTCTGAAGACCGTCTGTGGAAAGGCCTTCGGCGTACCAGGCAGGATTGCTCTGGAATCGTTGACGATTGGCTTCATTCTGGAAAAAAAATAGTCGTCCTTTATAGATCGAGCCCAGCTCAATCGCCCCGACTTCAGCGCGACGAGCGATCTGAAGCTCGACAGGATCGCAGCCATGCAGACGAGGAATGTATTGTTCCGGACTGGCCAGAAATAGTTCACGCTCTTCCGGCGACTGGAAGAAGTAATCAACTCCCAGATAATTGCCGACGAACTCTTCCTTGCCCTTGACCCATTTCTGTTCTTTCTGCATGGCAACCGGCGAGTAACCGCCAAGCCCAACGACATAGCCTTCACGTTTCACCAGCAGGCATGGGCGAAGGTTCTCATCCAGAGAATCGGAACTGGCAGTTTCATTCGCGGAGCCCAACAGAGTTTTTACGTTCTGCAGGCGAGCCAGATAATCAGTCAATGAGGTTCCGCCAACGTAGCGCCGCAGCTCTTTGCCATCATCACCCACGAACACTTCAGTCGGCAACGATGAGACGCCGTACTGCGAAATGAGTTCGGGATGGTGATCTGCGTTGATTTTGACAGCAATGACTTCGGTCCCCAGGACGTTCAGCACAGAGTCCTGATTCATCACTGACGATTCCATTGTGCGACAAGCTCCGCACCAGTCAGCTTCGAAATGCAGCAGCAGCGGCAGTTTCTTTTCGAGAGCGATTGCTTTCGCTTCTTCAAATGAGTGCATCCACTGTTTCACAGCAGATACTTTGGCAGCGGCCATCGGATCGGGCATGCCGGCGATTGGCATCTCCACAACATCCATGTCCGGCGCAAAGGTCAAGATCGTGATGGACAGAGCCATCAGCGTACTCACGGAGATCATCCGCAGCATCCTTTCATTCTATCGGAAGGTCGCGGCACTTCCGTCCTGAAAGGCCCCGCGATCGACAGAGACCAATGTGGTCTCAGGAGTAAAACACGGGCCTCATGCCCGTTTCCATTTCAACGGTTTGCGTTTGTCCTGCAGAACTACGCCCACCGAAATTGATGCCTCAGGCGTGGCCTGAGGCATCAATCCATCCCTGCAGTCAACCAGACTAAGCTGGCAGAATGCCCTTTGTGGTCAGGTAAGCAATAACTTCCCGAGCCAGTGCTTCAATCCCTTTGTTGTCAGAATCCAGAACGAGTTCCGGGTTCTCAGGGGCTTCATAAGGAGCGCTGATGCCGGTGAAATTCTTGATTTCGCCAGCGCGAGCTTTCTTGTAGAGACCTTTAGGGTCACGAGATTCGCAGGTTTCCAAGCTGGCCTGAACCATGATCTCGATAAACTCACCCTGTGGCAGCAACGCACGCACGAGGTCCCGGTCAGCCTTGTAAGGAGAAATGAAGGCTGTCGAAACGATTGTCGCGGCGTCGGCGAACAACTTGGAAACTTCACCGATCCGGCGAATATTCTCCGTGCGGTCTTCCGGTGTAAAACCAAGATTCTTGTTCAGTCCCATGCGGATGTTGTCGCCATCCAGAACGAAAGTATGCACTCCGCGTTCGTGGAGCAACTGATCCACCGCATTGGCGATCGTGCTCTTTCCGCAACCGCTCAGACCGGTAAACCACAGAACCGCACCGCGATGCCCGTTCAGCTTCTGTCGATCTTCGCGAGTAATGTTGTGTGCATGCCATGTAACGTTAGTCGCCTTCTGTTCAGCCATCCTTCGTGTGACTCCAGCAAAATCTCGTGTGACTTGTTTGAAATGCCCGATCCCAAATCCATTTTTAGGTCGGCAGTGCCAACTCACGTGCATCCTTTGGCGACCCGCCTTCGGACTTTTCTTCAATGCTGCCAGACTCTTCCGGTCAGCACGGTCGCGTGAACGGGGGATCATAGGGAAGCAGGTCATAGCCGCAAACCGTCTCACGACTCCCCGTCCATTCTGGCCAACTTTTCCCATAAAAGAACTGAATGCATGTGCATTATTCGCCAGAATCTATGCGATGCTGCGGAGCCTGGGATGACTGCGTAGTAAGGAATTGGCGTCCGGCTGGGATTTGCCCGGTCCGAAAGGACTCCAACAAACGGGTTGCTGCTGAAGTCGCGTATTGAGAGTTTTCGCTTAACGGCGAGCCCCGGTCTTCCGGATGTGGTGTGGCTCGTTCGGCGTTAAAACGGGGCGATCGCAGGTTTCTGGGCATCGGCGGGCCAACAGGGCCAGTCGGGCTCAATTGAAATTGCAGATTCGAAATCTCAAATCGGGGTGCGGAGTTGTCCAATAAAAACAGGCCCGAAGTGTTTGCTTCGGGCCTGAGTAAATCATTGAGCAGCAATCAGGAGAACGTTAATCGTCCTTCGCTGATTCCAGCACTGTCAAAAACGCCTTCTGTGGGATCTCGACTTCGCCGAATTGTTTCATGCGCTTCTTACCCTCTTTCTGCTTCTGCAGCAGCTTACGTTTTCGGGTAATGTCACCGCCGTAACACTTCGCCGTCACGTTCTTGCTGAGAGCAGAGATGGTTTCGCGAGCGATCACGCGAGAACCAATGGCCGCCTGAATGGCAATTTCGAACTGGTGCTTGCTGATTTCTTCCTTCAGTCGCTTCACGAGGGCTCGACCACGACGTTCCGCGTTGGAACGATGCACGATTGTTGACAACGCATCGACACGACTGCCTTTGACGAGAATATCCATCTTCACAAGGTCGGCGGCGGCGAAACCGATGATCTCATAATCCATCGTCCCGTAACCCGAAGTCACGCTCTTGAGCTTGTCGTACATATCGTACACGATTTCGCTGAGAGGCAGTTCATAGATGATCTGTGCACGAGTTGGGCCAAGATACTCAGTGCTGCGATAGATACCGCGTCGATCCTGACACAGCTGCATGATTGTTCCCACGTGCTGCGAAGGAACGATGTAGCTGACTTTGGCAATCGGTTCGCGGAACTCTTCGATGATCCCTGCATCCGGAACGTCCTGGGGATTGTCGATCGTCATGATGCCGCCATCGCGTTTGACGATCTGATAAGTCACGTTCGGAGCAGTCTGGATCAGGTCCATATCCTGCTCTTTTTCCAGACGCTGCTGCACAATTTCCATGTGCAACATGCCGAGAAATCCGCAGCGGAAACCGAATCCCAAAGCATCGCTGGTTTCAGGCACGAACGAGAAGCTGGAGTCATTCATCGACAGCTTCTGCAGTTCTTCTCGCAGAGCTTCAAAGTCTGTGGCGTCGATCGGGAACATCCCGCAGAACACCATCTGCTTTGGCTTCTGATAACCAGGCAGCGGTTCGGCCGCCGGGTTGTGGAACAATGTTACTGTGTCGCCGACAGTGACTTTGCTCAGCTCCTTCAAGCCCGTCAGAATGTACCCCACCTGACCAGGCCCCAGCTCATCGCAGGCCACCATGTTCGGACGGAACTGACCGATCTCCAGAACTTCATTGACGACCTGTTCTCGCATAAAGCGGACTTTGTCGCCCTTCTTCACACTGCCGTCAAAAATTCGCACGTACGTGATCACGCCGCGGTAATTATCGTACTTACTGTCGAAAACAAGAGCCTTGAGCGGTGCGTCGGGAGTTCCCTTGGGCGGCGGGATCTTCTTGACGATCGCTTCGAAAACACTCTCGATATTCAGACCCACTTTGGCACTGACACGCAGAGCATCCGTGGCATCAAGGCCGAGAACAGTTTCCACTTCTTCCAGAACTTCGTCGACGCGAATGACGGGCAGGTCGATCTTGTTCACGACCGGGATGATTTCCAGGTTCACAGCAATCGCAGCGAATGCGTTCGCCACAGTCTGCGCCTGAACGCCCTGAAATGCATCAATCAGTAACAAGGCCCCTTCGCAGGCGGCGAGACTGCGGTTGACTTCGTAGTGAAAGTCAACGTGCCCAGGAGTATCAATCAGGTTCAGTTCGTAAACCTGACCGTCCTGATTCCAGTTAATCGTCACCGACCGTGCCTTCACGGTGATGCCGCGTTCTCGTTCGATATCGAGATCATCCAGGATCTGGGCTCGAAATTCACGCTGAGTAATCGTACCGCTCTTCAGCAGCAACTGATCTGCCAGAGTACTCTTGCCGTGGTCGATGTGAGCAATAATGCTGAAGTTGCGAATGAACTTAGGATCCATAAGTGTACAAGCACGAATTCAGAGGGAGGGGCAAATCAGAAACAGAATGCTTTGTCTAACTGAACGCTTTGTTGACCCGATCAACGGGTTGGAAACCATTTGTCGGTGCTCGGGAGGTTGGCCCTGACGCAATTGGTCACCGACACAAATTTCCGGCGCAATTTGGCGAGAAACGGCCTATCGCGGCAATCGTGTATGGTAGCGCAGGGCGGTAGCATTGGTCGAGCCCTGACCGGGTGGATTCGCAGCGCTGGCAAGAGTTCTGTCCACGAAATCGCTATTCTCTATCGCTTTCGCAGCGTTGTTGGCTGGTTCAGACTCGGATTTAGACAATCTTTTCGGTTGGAACCGATTGGATTTCTTGCCGTAGTTCGCGATGTTGGCGGATATTGGGCAGGTTATCTTTTGCCGGCCGAACGTGATTTTTCAGTGAATTCGCGGAACCAATGACGGGACGAAATGGCCCCGCAGCCGTTATTCTCCGTCCGCGAGTCGTCGAATTTGTGAACTTGGTTGATGGATATCTTTTGAATCAGGAGGTCATTGATGTCGGGTTCGGTTCCGTTGCGTTCGCTTGTCCGTCAGAAGCTGGTGAAGACGCGTATTATTGCCACGTTAGGTCCGGCCAGTGAATCAATCGAAATGCTGCGACAACTGGTGATCGCGGGGGTCGATATCTTTCGACTGAACTTCGCGCACGGAAGTCATGCGTGGTTGTCAGAACTGGTTCACAAGATCCGTCAGGTCTCGGCGGAGCTGGAATGTCCTATTGGAATTCTGGGTGATCTCTCCGGCCCGAAGATTCGTCTGGGCGAAGTCACAGGCGGAGAAGTTCTCTGCAACGAAGGTGCGGAATTTCGTTTCATCCGCGGAAAGGTATCGACGTCTCCGACAGATTTGACCTGTACTTACGAGCCACTCATCGACGACGTCAGGCCGGGCGATCGTATTCTGCTGGCTGATGGTACCGTCGGCATGGTTGTCATGGAGAAAGATCCGGATCTGCAATGGATTCGCTGCACCGTGTTTCAGTCAGGGAAGATTCGCAGTCGACAGGGTGTGAATCTGCCGGGCGTGGCTCTGAGCACTCCCAGCGTGACGGAAAAAGACCGCAAAGATCTTGAGTGGGCTCTGCACAATCATCTCGACTTTATCGGGCTGAGCTTTGTGCGGCAGGCGGAAGATATTCGCAGCCTGCATAAGCTGATTGAGTCGCATCATCCGAAGGTCACCCCGCTGATTGTCGCCAAGATCGAAAAGACGGAAGCGATTGATGATCTGGAGAACATCCTTGACGCGACCGATGCCGTCATGGTGGCTCGCGGAGATCTGGGTGTCGAGGCGGAAATCAGCCGTGTCCCGATCCTGCAGAAGCGGATCATTCGTCGCTGTAACGAATTGCGTATTCCAGTGATTACCGCGACGCAGATGCTGGACAGCATGCAGTCGAATGAACTGCCGACTCGTGCCGAAGTGACCGACGTGGCCAACGCGGTGCTCGATGGAACGGACGCGGTGATGCTCTCCGGCGAAACGGCCATCGGTGCTCATCCGACGCAATGTGTGCGTATGATGGATCGCATCGCGTCAGAAGCGGAAACATTGATTGAACCTGCAAATTTCAGCGACGTGCGCGACGACGAAACTCGCCGAGCACGCCCGATCACGGAAGCGGTGGCTCGGGGGACCATTGCGGCTGCCGAATATCTGCAGGCCGACCTGATGGTCGTCGCCACGGTCACGGGCAGAACCGCACTCGCATTGTCTCGCATGAGAAGTAAAGTGCCGATTGTTGCATTCACCGATCGAGAAGATGTGGCTCGTCGCATGTGCCTGTACTGGGGTGTGACGCCGTTACTGAATCGAGCAGTCCAGCAATCAGCCGATACTCTGCTGCAGTTCGTCATCAGTTGGGGGCAGAAGAATCAACTGCTGAAATCCGGCAGCAAGCTGATCGTCGTGGGGCATACGAACTGGCTCGGGGAAACTCACGACCTGATGATGGTGCATGTGGTGCCGTAGGTTTGAGTAACGTTGAAGCCGCAACCGCTACCGGGTACGCCGGGGTGGCGTGGAGTTAGGCCGGACTTGCCGCAATGGGGCGTGTCCTGAGTTGTCAAAACTTTGGAATTGCAACGAGATTCGGTGAGACCACTATCGATCTGATTTCGCCTCGTAGAGGCGGCAGCAGGTAGCCCCAGGCTTTAGCCTGGGGAAGACGTTAGAAAATCAACATGAAGCCGTGAAACGGCGACAGCAGTGTGTTGCCATCGTTGAAAAAACCATCGCTGTCACCGTTTCACGGCTGATGGATCGCGTTTTCGGCTCCCACCCCAGGCTGAAGCGTGGGGCTACGTGCTGCCCTACGCTGCGAAGTCCTGCCCGGCAGGCAGGACCTACAGAGATTCGCGGCGACGCCTTCTGGAACATCACCTCACGGCGTTGCTTTACAGGGGCGACCGGGACTGTATCCTGCCTGATCCTGATTCTTCTCTGAGGTGACCATGAATTCACGCAACTCCCGCAACGGCTTGATTTTATTCGCCGTTTACCTGCTCTTCTATGGCGGGTTCGTCTTTATCAATGCGTTTGATCCGGCCAGCATGGAGCGAACGCCGATTGCCGGGCTGAACCTCGCCGTGCTATATGGGTTTGGCCTGATCATCGGGGCCGTTGTACTGTCGGCGATCTACGGAGTTCTTTGTGGGGACGCATCTGGCAACAGCTCGGCCTCAGACCAGCAGGAGCCAAAAGCGTGATTTACGAATCATCAATTCTTGCTGTCACGATCTTTCTTGCATTCGTTGGCTTTACTTTGGGACTCAGCTTCTGGCTGGGTGGCAAAGCCAAATCATCAGAAGGCTACTTCGCGGCTCATGGTCAGATCCCCTGGTTCGTCAACGGCATTGCCTTCGCCGGAGATTATCTTTCTGCGGCTTCGTTCCTCGGCATCTGCGGGATGATTGCCTTCTACGGCTACGACGGGTTCTTGTACTCCATTGGATACCTTGCTGGCTGGATTGTCGCGCTGTTTGTTGTCGCGGAACCGATGAAGCGGCTGGGAAGATTCACGTTTGCGGATGCTCTGGATTCGCAGTTCAACTCAAAAGGCATCAAGCTGGCCGCCGGGATTAGTACGCTCGTCGTGAGCGTGTTTTACCTGATCCCGCAGATGGTCGGTGCGGGTGCTCTGGTGACACCACTGCTGGGATTTCCGCAATGGGTTGGTGTTGTGATGGTTGGCGCTGTTGTCATCCTGATTGTGGTCACAGCGGGAATGCTTTCCACCACGTGGGTGCAGTTCCTTAAAGGTGCGTTGCTGGTTGTGTTCAGTGCGATCCTGACATGGATGATTCTGCAACGAGGATTTAAGGTGGAGAAAGGCGGGAACGACGGACATGAGTTCCAGACGTTCCGCATTACGACTGATGATCTGACCAACGGCGACGGAAAGGTTGGCAGCCTTGAAAAGGTTGATGTGGTTCCGGCCGACAACGGCTGGGAAAAGTTCGACAAGAAGTACGTTCGGCTGCAGAACCGGGAAACTCAACTGATCACTGTCTGGATGATGAAGGAGCTGACGGAGAAAGACGGCCCGAATCTCGAACTGACTGAAGTTCAAACGCTGTCCAAAGCGAAAGACGGAACGATCTTTGTGAACGGCCAGAAGAAGGGCGATAAGAAAGGCGAACCGGAACTGTTTGCAGTCGGACACGTTGTCGAGCTGCCTGATGGAAAGACAGAAACAGGTCCTCTGTCAGCGATTGATTTCTTCAGAACTCTGCAGCAAAGCAAAGTTGTGCTGTGGCGAAACGAAAAGGTTGTGCATGCGGACAAGACTGAAACGACCGTCTACTATCCGAAGATCACAACCGGAGCGGAAGTTCTGCGACCGGGTGAGCATCCCACGTTTAAAGGGATTCGCAGTGAGAAGATGTTCGACAAGGTTAATTTTCTGTCGCTGATGCTGGCTCTGTTCTGCGGCACGGCATCGCTGCCACACATTCTGATTCGTTATTACACGGTGAAGGACGCGAGTAGTGCTCGCAAGAGCACGATTGTTGGTATCACCAGCATCGGTCTGTTTTACGTGTTGACGCTGTATCTGGGTCTGGGAGCAATGACCAGCGGAACTTTGGATGTGAGCGAGGAGAACATGGCGGCTCCGCTGTTGGCGAAGGGCATGAACACCTGGCTGTTCGCGGCGATTTCTGCCATTGCTTTCACTACAGTGTTGGGCACGGTCAGCGGTTTGATTCTGGCGGCCGCCGGTGCAGTCACTCATGACCTGCTGGGCAGTGCCTTCGGAGTTAAGATGACCGACACGGAGAAAGTTCGAGTTGCGAAGATGTCTTCGGTCGTCGTAGGAGCCATCGCCATTGTTCTCGGGATCCTTTTCCAGAAAATGAATCCCACGTTTCTGGTCGGCTGGGCATTCAGCGTCGCGGCATCTGCGAACCTGCCATCGCTGGTGATGATTCTATTCTGGCCCAAGGTCACGAAGCAGGGAATCGTGGCCGCCATTGTCGTGGGCATGGTTTCGTCCATGACCTGGATCTTGCTCAGCGGTGAAGCGTATTCCAAGGTCTACGGCCTCGACGCCGCTGCCGCGATCGTGCCCTTCAGCCAGCCTGGGATCCTGACGATTCCTCTGGGCTTTTTGACGCTGGTTGTGGTTTCGCTTCTCACAACCGGGCGACAGCAAACAGCCGCGTGAAGTCGCGCGGCCGTTAGGCCGGATGGGGCTTTCGCAGAGGGCAGCGTGCTAAAACGACCCCCTCACCCCAGCCCTCTCCCCCAATTTTTGCAAGAAAGCTGCCACGTCACACCCCAGCTGCATCCGCAAAAAATCGGGGGAGAGGGGGCAACATGGCGCTGTCCAGTTAGGACCAGTCCCGAAATAAGTTCCCTGAATCACAACCCGACGCGTAAGTTTTGAAGTTGCGATTTTGCGTCTATCCCAACCCGCTGCGTGAGCGAGGGATTGTGTTTTAGCGTTTTAGGCAGTGTTTGCGTAAATCCCTCGCTGACGCTTCGGGTTATGATAAATCCCGGTGTTTCTCCGCAAGCGAACAACCGCAGCGCCGAAACGCGCAACTTCAAAACGCGTAAGCGAGGGATCGGTGTCTTGTAGAGAAATCCCTCACGGACGTTTCGGGTTGTGATTTTTAGCCGTAGTAGAAACAGGATGTTATTTCGGGACTGTTCCTGAGCCTCTGCGGAGTTCTCAGGCGGGCGGTGAATCAATATGCTCAGCATTTCCTGATCACTCCCCCTGGTTTTGTCATAGTCCATTTCCCCAATGTCCAACGCATCCTTGTCCTTTAAACGCCCCGAAGCCGATCTCGCCATGCTGGAATTGCTGGCGATCGAGTACCCGAATGTTGACGCGGCGATTGCCGAGGTCGCTCGGTTGGCCGCTGTGCAGACGCTGCCCAAAGGCGCGGTGCATGTGATCAGTGACATTCATGGCGAAGACAAGAAGCTGCAGCATGTGATCAACAACGCTTCGGGAACTCTGCGACCTCTGGTGGAAGAGATGTTTGCCGGCCGTATGAATGCTGTAGAAATGGCTGAGTTTCTGAAACTCACCTTCTATCCTGCGGAAGTCACCGAACGCCTTCGCCAAACATTGACTCAGCCTCAGGAAGTTCTGGCCTACGCGACGCGAACCCTGCAGCCTCAGTTGGAACTGCTGCGATATCTCGTGTCGAACTACAGTCTGCGATTGGCGACTCGGCTTTTTCCGGCGGAGTACAGCGAGCTATTGCTGGAGCTGCTGCATTCTCCATCCACCGAACGCGGGCCGGAGTTTATTGGAGCGATGCTGGATGAACTGGTCAAACGCGGACGAGCTTTGCATCTGATTCATCTGGTCGGTCGACTTATTCGCAACCTCGCCGTTGACGAATTGATCATCGGCGGCGACTGCTGGGACCGCGGGCCGCGAGGCGACAAAGTTGTCGAGTATCTTCGTCTGCAGCCGAACGTGGAATTCATCTGGGGCAACCATGACGCCCTGTGGATGGGGGCTGCTTTGGGCCACGAAGCATTGATCTGTACGGTCCTCCGCGTGTCGCTGCGATATCGCCGCATTGGCCAGCTTGACGAAGGTTACAGCATTCCGCTCACACCGCTGGAACATCTGGCCCGGACGGTTTATGCCAACGATCCAGCGCAGTACTTCATGCCGAAAAGCGATGGCATGCGGCCGAACGAGGTGGTCGCGCGCATGCAGAAGGCCGCAGCGATTATGCAGTTTAAACTGGAAGGCCAGTTGCTGGAACGGAATCCGCAATGGCAACTGGATCATCGACGCCTGCTGCACCGCATCGACCACGTTCACGGAACTATCGAGATTGATGGGACTGTCTATGATCTTCGCGATCAGCTCTTTCCGACGATTGATCCGACCGACCCGTACAGGCTGACGCCCGAAGAACTCTCCTGTCTGGCGGTCCTGAAGCATTCGTTCCTGAACAGCCAGAAACTGCAGGAGCAGATTCGGTTTATGGTCGGCCACGGTTCGATGTACCTGCGACGCGACGAGTGTCTGATTTTTCATGGCTGCGTGCCGGTCGATGCGGCGGGCAATTTTCTGCCACTCTCCGTCGACGGGCAATTGCCGGCGGGCCGAAAGCTTTTCGAAAGCATCGAAACGGTCGTGCGCCGAGCAGTCGTGAACGCGGCCGAGCCGGATCTGGATTTCCTCTGGTATCTTTGGAGTGGTCCTCGTTCCCCGTTGTTCGGAAAGGATCGTATTACGACGTTTGAACGCGACTTTATTCAGGACAGGAAAGCTCATCATGAGTCCAAAGATCCGTACTTCGCACTGATTCATGAAGCCGAGTTCTGCGACAAAGTGCTGGCCGAATTTGGCATGGCTGCAGAGGGAGGATTGATCGTTAACGGCCACGTGCCCGTGAAGGTTGAGAAGGGCGAGTCACCTCTGAAACGCAGCGGGAAGGCCATCACGATCGACGGTGCTTTCTCGGAAGCCTATGGCGACTACGGTTATACGCTGGTGCTGGAACCCAACCGCATCGTGCTGGCGGAACATCACCATTTCGAATCTGTCGACGCGGCCGTTCGCGATGGTATTGACATCGTCCCGAACGTCCAGGAGATTCGCGTCTTCAATCATCCTCGTTGCCTGCGAGACACCGAGCGAGGTCAAAGAATTCGCTATCGTCTCGAAATGCTCGAACGCCTCATCGAAGCGTACCAGACAAATCGTCTGCACGAACACACGAAGCGGGCGAACTCGGATATGCTGCCCTACCGTCGCGATAAGCGTTCCAAATAAGGCCAAAGAACAGGAATGCGAACTGGCTGAGGGAACAGGCCGATGGTTGACGATTCAACGCGAAATCATGTCCGCGAGCATGGGCGGTGGTAATCCCTGCGATTAATCCTGAAAGGATGGCAGAGAGTAGCCGGTGGTGGCCGACAGGCGCACCACCGGTGACCGAACGCGAACCAAACTCATCCTGAAGGGATGAAAGAAACCGCGATTCTGGCACCCATTTCAGGGTACAGTCGCAGGATTCGACGCAAACTGGTGGTTAACGCTGCGCTGACCACCGGCTACCGTCTGGCACCGCATTCGCTGTAAATCGCAACGAACTCGGTGAAAGCCCGAGCACAGCGATGAAAGCATCTCTACAGGCTCAGGCACTTGATTTCGCGGAGAGCCTGGTTGACTGGCATCTACAAAGGCATCTGTCGCGTTCTGAAACCACTTCCCACTTGTGTCTGTGAGAACTCGATGAAACGCAATCTGTTGCTGTTTGTGTGTTCGTTGGCTCTGCTTTCGGCGACTGCGTCCGCTGAAAAAGCCCCAAAGGTTGTTCAGGCTGGAGTTGACGACATCATAAAGCGGTATGCCATGCCCGGTGGTGCTGCAGCGATCGTTGAAAATGGAAAAGTGACACTCAAGGTCGCGTCCGGCGTTCGAAAACAAGGAGACGCAGAATCTTTTACCGTCAACGATAAGGTTCATATCGGCTCCTGCGCCAAAGCGATGACCGCAACTCTTGTCGGGATGCTGATTGATGATGGAAAGTTGACATGGGACACAAAGATCACGGACGTGTTTCCGGAGTTCGCTGATCAGATCCATGAGGAATATCGCTCGGTCACAATCTCGCACCTCGTATCGCACTATGCGGGAATTCCGCGAAGCGTTGCCTGGAGTGAACTTGGAGCTGAGAATTCAGCCTGGGAACAGCGGCTGACCATGATGCGACAGGTGTTCTTCCAGAAGCCGGATCATCCGCCGGGAAAGACATACCTCTATTCAAATGTGGGCTTCGTTGCAGCGGGAGCGATGCTGGAGAAGATCACCGGTGAAGCGTGGGAAGAACTGATCACGTCGCGACTGTTCGAACCACTGGGAATGAAGTCCGCTGGTTTCGGTCCGCCCAGCATTAACGGAGCGATTGATCAGCCGTGGGGACATATCGTGGAATCAAACCAGCAGGTCCCGATCCAGGTCGATAATGCTGCTGTTCTTTGTCCTGCGGGGACCGTACACATGACACTTGATGACTGGGGACGCTTCGCTTCACTGCATTTGGGGACTCTCAAGCAAAAGAAGGCGTTGCTGCAGCCAGAAACGATCGAGCATCTTCACACCCCATTGAAAGAATTTGATCCTGAGTTCGTTAAGCAGGAGGGCCCTTATGGTTTTGGGTGGGATACCGCAGATCGCCAATGGGGAGCCGGAAAGGTGTTGATGCACTCGGGCACCAATAAGATGTGGTATGCCACAATCTGGATGGCTCCGAATAAAAAGACGGCCTTTCTGGCCGTCGTCAATTCCGGCGCTCCTGATGCCGAAAAGGCGTGTAATGAGATGACGGAAGGATTGATCAAGTATTTGTCCTTAAAACCACGACGATAGGCCGGGGATGACCGAATAATGGGTGTAGTCGCGGATGATTGTAAACTTAGGAGGGCGAGGCTCCTGCCGAGCCACTGCACTGCGGAAACGCACGGCTCGGCAGGAGCCTCGCCCTCCCGTCGAAACAATGGCCCGGATGTGTTATCAACCCGGACTTAAAGATCCCCGGTCCCGCACATTTTCGTCTTAATTATGCTCCCGTTTGAATTCATCCGGCCCGGCTTCCTGCTGCTGATTGTGCCCATGGCCGTTGTGCTGGGAATCGGATTTGCAAAAAGTCTGAGCGACTTTCCTCGTTCCCAGCGTATCGTTTCGCTGGTGAGTCGGTCACTGCTCGCGCTGATGATGGTGCTGGCACTGGCGGGGCTCACGTGGCGACATCAGACCGACGAACAATTCGTCCTGTTCGCGATCGATCAAAGCCAAAGCGTCGGCGAGAATGCTCGTACTGCTGCCGACGATTTTCTGAAACTTGCTGCAGAATCCAAAGGCTCGCACCGCGTCGCGTACCTTCCGTTTGCCGCGGCACCGGGAGAGATCAGCGATCAGATCCCTCTCGAAGTCGTCGGCGGTGCTCTCAGTGGAGCAAAAAAATCCGGTGTTACTGGCGACTCCTTACCGGCGGACAACGACCCTGATTCATTGCCGCTTGCCGCTTCAGAAGAATCCCCTGCGACCAATCTTGCCGCCGCGATTGAAGCGGCTGCCGGATCGATTCCGCAGGGGTATGTGCCACAGATTGTTATTCTGACCGATGGCAATCAGACTCAGGGGAACGCGGCGGCCGCGGCAGCACGTTGTTCAATTCCAATCTCCACGATTCCACTGCCGGCTCGATCTGAGCCGGAAGTTCAGGTGTCGGAGATTCGAGTTCCTCCGGAAGTCCGTGAAGGGGAACCGTTCTTTGTGGATGTCACGGTGACATCAAATCATGACGACGCCGGACTGCTGGAAGTTTTTCGCGGCGATCACAAAGTTATCAGTGAACGGCGAGATCTTAAAGCGGGCGAAAATCGCTTTCGCTTTCAGCAAACGGTTGAAGGCGATCGCATGGCAGCCTTCAAAGTTCGGGTTTCCGGCTTGAAGCAGGACACATTGCTCGACAATAACGCGGATGCGGGTTTGGTTTACATGGCGGGTAAGCCGCGAGTGCTCATCATTGAAAGCGATCCGAATCTGATTCGTGATCTGGCGTACGCTTTGGAAGATGAAGGCATTCAGGCCGATGTTCGCCCACCGCAGGGTATGCCGGATTCTCTTGAGGGCCTGCAAAATTATGAGCTTGTGATGCTGTCCAATGTGCCAGCCACCGCACTGAGTCAACAGCAGATGGAGATTGCACGCACCTGGGTTCAGGACCTCGGCGGTGGCTTCATTATGCTCGGCGGGGAGCAATCGTTTGGGCTGGGCGGTTATTACAAAACAACGCTGGAAGAAATTCTGCCGGTTCGCAGTGATTTCGAAAAGGAGAAGGAAAAACCATCGCTCGCGATCATCATGGTGATCGACCGGTCCGGCTCCATGGACGGCGATAAGCTCGAAATGGCCAAGACGGCAGCTCGGTCGGCCGTTGAACTGCTGGGGAATCGCGATCAAATTGCTGTCCTGGCTTTTGATGACCAAACGCAGATTCTGAGCGAAATGCAGTCGGCCAGCAACAAGGGGAAAATCAGCGATGAGATTTCTCAACTAACTTCCGGAGGCGGTACCAGCATGTATCCCGCGATGGAGATGTCGTTTAAAATGCTCAACTCAACATCAGCCAAGTTGAAGCACGTCATTATGCTCACCGACGGCATCTCCAATACCGGCGATTTCGAAGGGCTCGCCCAACAGATGGCGGCCGCAAAGATTACCTTGTCGACGGTGGCCATTGGAGGAGAAGGCGCGACGGATCCGGTGATCCTGGAATCGATTGCCCGCATTGGCAGGGGGAGATATTACCTTGCTGAAGATCCATCACAGGTGCCGCAGATCTTCGCTAAAGAAACCATGACAGCCAGCAAGTCCGCGATCGACGAGCAGCCGTTTGTTCCGCAGGTCATCCGTGCGACTCACGCTCTGGCGGAACTGGATATGGAGTCCGCTCCGTTTCTGTTGGGCTATGTGACGACTCGCCCGAAGCCGACCTGTGAAGTGATTCTGGCGACCGAAAAAGGCGACCCTCTGCTGGCGTGGTGGCGTTACGGTTTGGGAATGACGGCCGCATTCACATCTGATGCCAAAAGCCGCTGGGCCGCGGAATGGCTGACATGGCCCGGCTACGGAAAGTTCTGGACTCAGGTTGTTCGCCAAACCATGCGAAAAAGTGAAACGAAGGGAATCCAGATCGAATCCGTGAGAGACGGTCTCAGAACGCACTTGAATATTGATGCGGTGAACGAAGCAGGAGCATTCCTGAATCAGTCAGAAGTGGACGTGACGATTATCGACCCGCAACTCAAACGCACGCCCCTAAATCTGCCGCAGATGGCTCCGGGGCGATATAGCGGAGAATTCGATTCGTCGATTTCCGGCGCGTACAATCTTGAGATCGCAGTGAAGAAGGACGGTCAGGTGATTTCTCGTCAAAGCCGAGGGCTCATGGTGGGGTATAACGATGAGCTGAGAATTCAGGCGACGAATGACGCCTTGCTCCAGGAAATCTCCACGATCTCCGGCGGCCGCTTTAACCCGTCAGCGAAAGACATTTTTGATCGTCCCGGAATCATGACAACTCGCCCGACGGAACTTTGGCCATGGCTGCTGACATTTTCCGCACTGCTGCTTGTTCTGGACGTTGCCCTGCGGCGAATCGACTTCACTCTGACGCTGCCTTTGCGATTTTCGCGTTCACTGAGCCGGAAAGTCCCCTGAGCCAAAGACTTCGCCAATGATGGGCAATCGAAGTTGGCTTGCTGTGGACAAGGGTGTAGTCGCGGATGATTGTTAACTTGGGAGGGCGAGGCTCCTGCCGAGCCACTGCACTGCGGAAACGCGGGGCTCGGCAGGAGCCTCGCCCTCCCGGAATTGCACTTCGTTGCGAGCTACCGAAATCCGAGACTGCACCCAACCCGATTTCACTTCTTCAATCCTGTTTCCACAAT
>JAPLOA010000103.1 GCA_026400835.1 Planctomycetales bacterium
TCCGATCCAACCGGAATCCAGCGATGTCGTTAACGTCATATGCGTTTGTTGGCTGACTTCTAAAGGGTTCATTATGCCGGGCAACTCGGAACTGAATATCGCAATTGTCGGCTGCGGCACTGTCGGAAGTGGAGTTGTGCGGATTGTGCAGACGGCCAGCGAACTGCTGACTCAGCGAACGGGTCGGCCGATTCGGCTGCGTCGTGTGGTCGTGCGAGATCTCGCGAAGAGGCGAGATGTGGATCTGAGCGGTATCCCGGTTTCTGATGACATCCAGACCGTGATTGCCGATCCGGACATTCAGGCTGTGATTCATGTCGTGGGGGGGATCAATCCTGCACGAGCCGATGTGACCAGTCTGCTGGAATCCGGCAAGGACGTGATCACCGCCAACAAAGCCCTGCTGTATGCTCATGGCGCAGAGCTGTTTGGGCTGGCTCATAAGCTGGGACGCACAATTTGTTTTGAGGCGGCCGTAGCTGGTGGTATCCCGATCATCTCCGCGGTGACGACGGCCTTGACCGCGAACCGAATTGTTTCCATCGAAGCGATTTTGAACGGCACAAGTAACTTCATTCTGAGTCGAATGCTGGATCGTCGCCAGACTTATGAAGATGTGTTGACGGAAGCTCAGGCTCGAGGATACGCCGAAGCTGATCCCGCGATGGATGTTGATGGAACTGACGCCGCGCAGAAGCTGTCGATTCTGACTCAACTGGCTTATGGAACATCCGTGCCATTGGATGCGATCGTTCGTCAGGGAATCCAGCACATCGAATTGCTCGATCTGCTGGTGGCTGCTGAGCTTGGATATCGCGTGAAGTTGCTGGCGACATCGCGCTTGTCGAAGGGCCAGCTTGAGATTGCCGTTCAGCCGACGCTGGTGAAAGCCGATCGTCCAGCCGCTCTGACAAACGGAGCGGACAACATCGTCAGTATTGAGGGTGATGCAGTAGGCCTGATGCGGTTCTCCGGAGCTGGCGCGGGGCAGATGCCGACAGCGTCCGCTGTGATGGCGGATGTGATCGATTATGCCACCGGTCGAGCAGCGATCACCTTTCAATCTCTGCAGCGACTTCAGTCTCGAGAATCCATTCCGCTGCAGCCACAGGAAGAGCTCAGTCGCCGCTACTACCTGCGATTCACTGTTGCTGACCGACCTCACGTGCTGGCGGACATCGCCGACATTCTGGGGCGCAACGAGATCAGCATCAGCAGTGTTCGCCAGGATGAGACGGCCGACGTTGATGATCTCTCCGGGGTGGCTCGCCTGGTGATTATGACTCATCGCACGACTGAAGGCCGTTTACGATCTGCTGATGCCGCGATCGCAAGGCTGCAGTCACTTCGCGGTAATAGAATCCGCATGCCGATCGCCGACTAAGGCGAGCGGCAGGGCGTCAGCCCTCCGAGATTGTTTCCCTGCGAACCCTCTGAAATCTGCGAATTACCTGAATTCGCGTGTCGGAATCGCGTGCCTGTACCGGATGGAGTCAGCGGTCTACAATTCCGCCCCGCTGCTCCGTTGGCTTCCGCCGGAAGTAAGACC
Organism: Planctomycetales bacterium; assembly: GCA_026400835.1. Classification (GTDB taxonomy): domain Bacteria; phylum Planctomycetota; class Planctomycetia; order Planctomycetales; family Planctomycetaceae; genus SXXK01. The sequence goes on from JAPLOA010000103.1 coordinate 1,550, forward strand.
GCGAGCGTGGTAAACAGTCTGTTTCGTAATGTTGTTGCCCCGATTTTCTGCAAGGAATAGTTCGTTGAGTTCAGATCGTCAGGACAAATCCTTCTGTCTGGCTGAGCTGGCTCGCACCAGTGGCGAATGGCTGCGCGGGGATGGACCGGAGTCGGATATTGTGATTTCCAGCCGAGTCCGGCTGGCTCGCAATGTGGCCGGTTTTCCATTTATCACGCGCGCCGCTGCCGACGTCCGCTTTCAGATTGTGCAGCAGGTCCAGGCGGCTCTGAAGTCGGAAATCCAGAGCCGTTCCGTGCATCATGTGAACGTGGAAACGCTCGCTCCGCTGGACAGCCAACTGCTGATGGAACGCCAGTTGATCAGCCGCGAGTTGGCTCGCGGAGATGGTCCTCGCGCGGTCGCGATCAGCGAAGGTGAACGTCACAGTGTGATGATCAACGAAGAAGATCATCTGCGAATTCAGGTGCTGCACAGCGGATTGGCTCTCGATGAATGCTGGCAGGAATGTGATGCCCTGGACGATCAGATCGAATCGACGGTCCCGTTCGCGTTTCATCCGCAGCTTGGCTATTTGACCGCCTGTCCGACCAATGTCGGAACCGGAATTCGAGTCAGCGTGATGGTGCATCTGCCGGCCTTGCGTGTGACGCGCGAGATTCAGAAAGTTCATCAGGCGGCACAAAAGATCAACCTGGCTGTGCGAGGTCTCTACGGTGAAGGCAGCCAGGCGATGGGCGACTTTTACCAGATCTCGAATCAGATGACGCTTGGTAAGTCGGAAACAGATCTGATCGCTGAAGTTCAGGAAGTCGTCTCGCACATCATTGGCTGGGAAAGAAAAGTTCGCGACTTGTTGCTGCGTGATAACAAGTCACAACTCCACGACCAGGTAGCGCGCGCATTTGGAACACTGACGAGCGCTCGTTCGATCAGTTCCGAAGAAACGATGCTGTTGCTGTCGAGCCTGCGGATGGGCATTCGGCTGGGGCTGGTGTCGAATCTGGATGTCGCCGCCGTCAATGAGTTGTTCATCCATACTCAGCCCGCGCATCTCCAGAAGCTGCATGGTGCAGAACTGGAAACCGCTGACCGCAATGTGGCCCGCGCGAATTATTTGCGAAAGCGGCTGGGATCATCATCGCTGGGCTGAACAAGCTGTCGTGCAGCAATGTGAGCGGATCGGCGCTAGCCGCCGGTGTCGTTGAGAAATCCGAAGACAAACACCCGTGGCTAGCGCCATTCGGCTCACGGATTTATCGTTCCCCTTGCGTCCAGGCTTCTGATTTGGAGCACTTGATGACTACCAATTTCCGTTTTCGTCAACGACACGGCCTGATTTTGATTCAGTGCGTTCTGCTTTTGCTGGCGAGTTGTTCATTCGAGCAAACAGCCGAGGCACAGTGGGTTTATCGTGATCGAGTCCAGCCGAAGTGGTTTGGTGATCAATCGCAGTTCTGGTACCGCAATGATCTTCCGGATGCCAAACGCGAATTCATTTTGGTCGATGCCAACATGGCGACTCGAACGCCGGCATTTGATCATGCGATTGTTGCGGCTGGGTTGGCGGAACTGCTGAAGCGAGACGTCTCGGGTGAGCGGCTCCCCGTGAACGAGATCGAATTCAGTGAAGACGAGACTCAGATTCTGCTGATCGGACCCGAGGGGCGATTTCGTCTGCAACGCGATTCAGGGAAAGTCACTGCGGAGAACATTGGACCATCAAACAACGTCACATCGTTGTTTCTGCCAGTTAGGCCATCCGCTGACGGACAAGAGGACACAGAGATTGTGGTCGAGAATCGTCTGGATCGGACATTGACGATGGACTGGATTGATTCGTCCGGCGGCCGGCGAGAATACGGAACAGTGAAGCCCGGTGAAACTCGCAACCAGCATACGTTTGCCGGGCATGTTTGGCTCTTCAGCGATTCCGACGGGAAAGAGTTGGGGTGCGTCCGGGCGGAGTCTGGTGGCTCAAATGTGATCATTGATGAAACCGTGATCAAGAACATCAAAGTTGATGAGCTGCCTCGTCGTCGACGTCGTAATCGACAAGCTCCTGAGTCAGCAGCTTCAACTTCGCCGGATGGTTCGGTGACGGTCTTCACGCGGTCCAATAATCTCTGGCTGAAGACAACAGCGGACAACTCCGAGGTGCAGCTTACGACTGATGCAGTGGCCGAAAACACGTTTCGCCGCGATGCATCACGGGCTCGAGGAATGGGAATGGAATACGATCTGCCCGATTTCCCTGAAGACAGCGTTGATGCTCACTGGGCGCCCAATTCGAAAGCCGTGGTCGCGTTTCAGACGACTCGCGTGGAAGAGCGGATCACGTACTACATTGAATCAACGCCGGCCGATCGACTGCAACCAAAGCTGCAATCGTACCCCTATTTCAAACCGGGTGATGCGATTCCCATTGCGCGGCCGAGATTGTTTCGGATCGAAGATCGCGAAGAGATTCCCGTCTCAAACGAGCTGTTTCCGAACCCCTGGTCGTTGGATCTGATTCGCTGGAGTGACGATGGTGCGCGGTTCTGGATGATGTACAACGAACGCGGCCATCAGCGAATGCGTATTCTGGAGGTGGCGGTCGAAACTGGTGCGGTGCGTGCGATTGTAGATGAACACAGCCCGACATTTATTCATTACTCGTCCGAAGGCAAGCATGAGCAGCGTTGGTTGCAGGACAACCAGTTGTTGTGGGCCAGCGAAAGATCCGGCTGGAATCATTTGTATCGATACGATGTTTCGTCCGGACAGGTAATGAATCCGGTGACATCCGGCGAATGGAATCTGCGTCGCATTGAACATATCGATGAAGATAGCGACACGCTCTGGTTCTTCGCCGTTGGGATTCGTCCGGATCAGGATCCGTATCATGAACACTTCTGCCGTGTTCGTTTGGATGGCAGTGAGCTGACCATTCTGACCGAAGGTGACGGGACTCACGATATTGAATGGTCGCCGGACCGACGCTGGTTTATTGACCGCTATTCTCGAGTCGACTTGCCGCCTGTGATCGAATTGCGATCAGCTGACGGCAAACTGCTCTGTGCGCTGGAGACAGCCGATGCCTCTGAAGTTCTCAAGGAACGTGGTTCGTATCCGGAACGATTTGTCGCGAAGGGGCGAGATGGCGTGACTGACATCTGGGGAATCGTCCATCGGCCAAAGAGTTTTGATGCGTCGAAGTCCTATCCGGTGATTGAAAACATCTACGCCGGGCCGCACGATCATCATGTCCCCAAGGCGTTTCGACCGAGCTTTGGGCATCAGCATCAGATTGCGGATGTCGGGTTCATTGTTGTGCAGATTGATGGCATGGGAACCGCATGGCGATCCAGGGCATTTCACGATGTCTGTTATCGCAACCTGCGTGATGCCGGCTTCCCGGATCGAATCCTCTGGATGAAATCGTTGAAGGAGGAGGTGCCCCAGATCGACCTCGCCCGAGTCGGCATCTATGGTGGTTCAGCTGGTGGTCAGAATGCGATGGCCGCCCTGCTCTGGCACGGTGACTTCTACAAAGCCGCCGTCGCCGATTGTGGCTGTCACGATAACCGCATGGACAAGATCTGGTGGAATGAACAATGGATGGGAGTGCCGGAGGGTAATTACTACCAGGACAACTCCAACATGGAGAATGCTCATCGGCTTCAGGGAAGTCTTATGCTTGTAGTTGGCGAGCTGGATCGGAATGTTGACCCCGCCACGACAACTCAAGTGGCAAAGAAACTGATCGATGCGGGCAAGGATTTTGAGTTCCTGCTGGTCCCCGCCGCGGGGCATGGAGCTTGTGAAACTCCCTGGGCTTCAAAGCGCAGAACCGCATTCTTTGTGCGGGAATTAGCACAATAGTACGACACGCCAGTAAGTGAGTCGAGCGATTTACTTGACATCACTGCATGCAGGTAATTGCTCAGTCGGAGTTGTTGCAGAGTTCTGTTCTTTGTAGAAAGACTCTTCGAACAGAGTGCTCTGCTCATGCAGAGCGGCTACCAGGAACTGGGCACAGAGAGATCCTCGTCACTGGATGGTATCTCTTCGCGATGAATGATTTCACGCGGCATGAGTGCGGGTATATCCTACGCGGGATTCTCCTCTCTCAAAAACATTCGCAGCTGGATTAGAACCCCTCGCAAGCAATTGCTCCCCCGCATGGATGCGGGAACGAGACCAGGAGTTTTCCCCGTCGTTGGAAGGTAGTCCTCAGTCAAGGCTCAGAAAAGGGGTCAGGAACCAATAGCCAAATGGCCCGAAGGGTGCTCTGCACTATTGGTTCCTGACCCCTTTTCTGAGGCGGAATGAATCCGACTGAAACCTGACCAACGCGATGAGGCTTCTGAATCTTCTGATGGCAGTTCAACACCGCCGAAATATTTCGGCTCTTCACGATCAGGAAGAAGTGAGGGTTCCATGCAGGCACAGACGGATCGACACAACGCCGCAATGGACTTTTCCGCAATCCAGCCGGGTGATGCGGTCATTGCAGACTCCAATCGGCTCAACGCAGAATCCATCGCATGGTGCCTTAAGGCCTACGGGGGATTTCGAAACGTGACCGCTGTTTCGACAGCAGCCGAACTGATTCAGACTATTCGCAGCCAGCGACCTCAGACCGTACTTGTGTGTGAAAAGCTGATCGTGAAAGCTCTGCGAGATGTCTTTTCGGAACTCGCCGTACGCCTCGGTGAGACACGCGTTGCCGTGTTCGGTGACGGCTTGACGGACCGACAGTTGGATCTGGTCGTGAACAACCGTGTGACCGGACTTCTGTCTCGCGAGGATACGATGAAGAAGATCAGCGAGCAGTTGGGTCAGGTCTCCGCTGGCCAGGCGGTACTTTCAGAGAATTTGACTTCACGTGTTCAGCTTCAGCGCGACGGACGCTTCCAAAGTTGCGCCAGTAGTCAGATGCAGAAGCTGACCGATCGTCAGTGGGACGTATTGCTGAAGATTGCGGAAGGCCGGCGAGTTTCCGAAGTGGCCGAAGCTCTTTCGATTTCTGAAAAGGCTGTGGAAAGCCACAAGTATCGAATCATGCGAGCCGTTGGAGCGACAGATCGAGTTGATCTCTGCCGCTGGGCGATTCGCGAAGGTCTGATCGAAGCATAAGAACCCGAGGGGACAGAGATCCCGTCGGGTTCCCCATGAGGCGTATCGGCGCGAGCCGTCCGGTGAGTGGACACGAGGCTTTACTCGACACCAGACAATTTGTCTGTTGGAGTCATTGTAGTGCCGGCTTCAGTCGGCCCAAGCACTGACAGTCGCGTGGGAATGCCGGCTGAAGCCAGCACTACAAAATGAGCGACGCCCCCCAAAAAAGGCCGGCTCAGGCGAAGGATCTGAGGGGAACACGGGCTATGTTCCCCCGAAACGTGATTCGCATGATGTGCTCTTGCTCGAAGCCGACTCGGAGGGCTGAAGCCCTGCCGCTCGCCGATGGTGATTACTCCACCGATCAATACTCGTTCTGCTCACCGCTGGTTGGTGCCGCCGCAATTGGTGCAGCGGGTTTTGCAATCTGACGAATCGTACGCTTGTCGCGTTCTTCGGACAGCTTCGCAATGGCCGTGTCGAGCGTCATCACGCCAAGTTCGCCGTCGATACGACATCGCACGTTGACCGAGTTTGTCTCTGCTTCCTTCGGTCCAACGACCAGCATGTAAGGAATCAGATCCATCTGAGCTTCGCGAATCTTGGCCTGAACGCGAGCACTCTGCAGATCCGTCGCGACACGAAAGCCAGCCTGACGCAGCTTGCCGGCAACCTCAGTCGCATAGTCGTCCGACTTTTCACTGAGAGGCAACACGCGAATCTGTTCCGGTGCCAGCCACAACGGAAACGCTCCGGCGAAGTGTTCGATCAGAACACCGGTGAAGCGTTCCATCGAACCAAATGGGGCGCGGTGAATCATCACAGGGCGATGAGGTTTGTTGTCCGGACCTGTGTACTCGAGTTCGAAACGATTCGGCAGGTTATAGTCGAGCTGAACCGTCCCCAACTGCCATTCGCGGCCCAGACAGTCCTTGACCATAAAGTCGGTTTTGGGACCGTAGAACGCCGCATCACCCGGTGATTCGACGACCGGCATTTTTTCTTCCGTGAGCACTTTTCTCAGAATGCCTTCCGCACTCGCCCAAAGTTCTTCACTGCCAACGTATTTGTCGGAGTTTGGATCGCGAGTCGACAACTGGACGCGATAATCCTGCAGACCGACCGCTTCCAGAACGAACTTGACGAGTCCAAGCGTCTCCTTGAATTCATGCTCCACCTGCTCCGGGGTGCAGAACAAGTGAGCATCATCCTGAGTCAGCCCGCGTACTCGCAGAAGGCCGTTCAATTCACCGGACTGTTCGTAACGATAGACCGTTCCGAATTCAGCAAGGCGAACCGGCAGATCTCGATAACTGCGCGGCATGGCTTTATACATTTGCACGTGATGCGGGCAGTTCATGGGCTTCAACAGGAAGCGTTCCTGCTGTTTTTCCCAGCGACGAAGAACTTCACGTTTCTGATCGTTGGTGCCGTTGATCGGAAAGTCTTTTTCGTCGAATCCCAGTACGCGAGCTGCTTCGAGCAACCGTCGTTCGTCATCCGGAGTCGGCGGCGCTGGTTCCGCTTCGCGTGGGTCGAGACAGCGAATCCAGTAGTCGACGAGCTGCCCAGCGGTATGTCCGAAGATCGGTGCGAACTGTGAATCGCGATAGTACGGAAAGTGTCCGCTGGTCTCATACATTTCGACGCGACCAATATGCGGCGAGTACACCGGCTGATAACCGCGACGCAGCAACTCGGCCTTGATGAACTCTTCCAAAGTCGCACGGATCATCGCGCCCTTGGGCAACCACAGACAAAGTCCCGGCCCGACATCGCTGGTGATCGTGAACAGCCCGAGCCGTTTACCCAGCACGCGATGGTCACGCTTTTTGGCTTCTTCAATTTGTTCGAGATGTGCCTTCAGATCCTTCTTGTCGAAGAATGCAATCCCGTACACACGTTGCAGTTGACGATTGGAGGCATTGCCTTTCCAGTAAGAGCCCGCGACGCTTGTGAGCTTGAAGGCTTTAATCTTGCCTGCGTGAGGAATGTGCGGGCCACGACACAGATCGACAAACTCGCCCTGGCGATAAAAGCTGAGCGTTGGATGTTCCGCCAGGCCGGTTCGAATATGTTCGGTCTTCAGGGTTTGACTCAGATCACTGCAGAGCTGAATGGCTTCATCGCGAGAGGCTTCAAAACGGTCGAATGGTTCTGCCGCGTCGACGATCTTCTGCATCTCGGCTTCAATGCGAGGAAAGTCTTCTTCGCTGATTGGCGTCTTGAGATCGAAGTCATAATAAAATCCGTGGCCGGTTGTCGGGCCAAACGCCAGACCAACGCCCGGATAAAGTCGCATCACCGCTCGGGCCATCACATGTGCACAACTGTGGCGCATGACACCGAGCGCTTCGGCGTCACGTTCTGTGATGAGTTTCAATGGGACCGGTCGCAGATCGGTAAGATCTGCCAGTGGTCGCATGGAATCCACAACCGTGCCATTGATACTGGCGGCAATTGTTGCCTTGGCCAGACGCTCGCCGATACCAGCGGCGACGTCCAGTGCACTGGCTGAGTCCTGATGTTCGAGAATTGTACCGTCCGGAAGCTGAACCTGAATCATGAGTCATTCTTGTCAAAAAAAGCCTGCCGAAACCACTCGCGGCTGCTACGAGAAGTCG
>JAPLOA010000051.1 GCA_026400835.1 Planctomycetales bacterium
GAGTGATCTGCGTGCAGGCCGTGCGATTGCTGCAGCTTCGTGATGTGGCTCGTCAGGCTCCGGAGACATCCGCCAGGAAGCTGGTGCCGACGGAATGGGTCGAAGTCCCTGGGAAGATCACACGTCGTCCGCGAGCAATCAGTACGGTGGGAGAATTTATGAGGGCTCTGGCTGGACTCGGCGGCTTTCCTGGCCGCAAGTCCGACGGCCAACCCGGCTGGCAAACCATCTGGCGTGGTGTGGAAACTTTGATCCTCGCCCTCCGCGGATATCATGCTGCACTCAAGAAATGTGGGTAAAGATGAGTCCGGCAGAAAGGACCTGCTTTCACAATCGTTCGCGACGACACCCGATAGCGTGGGGGCAGTGCTGAATGTCGGCAAATCACAATTAAGAGTGGATGCCAGCTTTAAAATCGCTCGCGACTGCCGCCAAACATCGCTCCCCTTGCCGCCTGCACTCTGCACCCGGCGGTGCGTGATTCGCCACGAGGTGTTTTTCCTGGCTGAGACTTGTGTATACTCTTTCAATTGAACCCATGTCAGCGTCATGCTCATTCACTTATCAACGAGGATGCCACGAGACATGCGAGGCGCGGTGATTACGACCGTGTCGCGATTTGCAGGGCTGGAGAGCATTCATGACAACTCGCAGAACATTACTAAAATCGGCCGTCGGTTCGGCTGCCTTGGCTTCGCTGATGCAGACCTCCGCCCGCGCAGATGTTGGTTTGACTCATTTTGCCCCCAGAGCTAAGCGTGTCGTCTACCTGTTTCAATCCGGCGGGCCATCGCATCTGGAACTGCTGGATGAAAAACCGGAACTAAAGAAGCTGCACGGAACCGAGTTGCCGGATTCAATTCGTCAAGGGCAACGGCTCACCGGAATGACGTCCGGCCAGACCAGTTTTCCCGTCATCGCGCCGAAATTTGGTTTTAAGAGCTGCGGGCAATCCGGTCTGCGAATCAGTGAACTGCTGCCTTACACCGGAAAAGTCGCCGACGATATCTGTGTGATCCGGTCGATGCACACCGAAGCCATTAATCACGATCCTGCCATTACGTTTATTCAGACAGGTTCACAACAACCCGGGCGTCCATCACTCGGCGCTTGGGCCAGTTATGGTTTAGGTAGTGAAGCGGAAGATTTGCCAGCCTTCCTTGTCCTGATTTCTCACGGCAGCGGGGCCGATGCCAATCAGGGACTTCTTGAACGACTCTGGGGCAGCGGTTTTCTGCCATCCAGCCATCAGGGCGTCAAGCTTCGCAGTTCGGGCGATCCGGTCTTGTATTTGTCGGACCCCAAAGGCATGAATCGTGGTCTGCGCCGGAAGATGCTCGACAGTATTTCCGCAATGAACCAAAAGCAACTGCAGGAATCCGGAGATCCGGAGATTGCCACGCGGATCGCTCAGTACGAAATGGCGTTTCGCATGCAGTCGTCAGTACCGGACCTGATCGATACATCGAAGGAGTCGGAAGCCACTTTTCAGCTGTACGGCGAAGATGCAAAAAAGCCGGGCACGTTTGCCGCGAACTGTTTGTTAACTCGCAGACTTTTTGAGAAGGGCGTGAGATTCGTACAGCTCTATCACCGTGGCTGGGATCAGCACGGCGGACTTCCGACCAATATGCCGAAACAGTGCCATGATATCGATCAGCCACAGGCGGCTCTGATTACTGATCTGAAGCAGCGAGGGATGCTGGAGGATACTCTGATTATCTGGGGCGGTGAATTTGGCCGCACGGTTTACGGCCAGGGAGGACTTCAGGAAAACTACGGCCGCGATCATCACGGCCGCTGTTATTCTATGTGGCTTGCCGGCGGCGGAGTTCGCCCCGGACATGTGCACGGGCAGACCGACGATTACGGCTATAACATCGTGCGCGACCCTGTGCATGTTCACGACATCAACGCGACCATCCTGCACTGCATGGGGTTCGACCACGAGCGTCTGACTTATCGCTACCAAGGCCGAGATTTCCGCTTAACGGATATCCATGGCAAAGTTGTCGAGTCGATTTTGAGTTAGCCATCGATTACTTCCGCGTCGCACGAATGTGGTTATGGCAATCGAAGCAACTTTTGTTGGCGGACAGCCATTCCAGTTGCGCGGATGCGAATTCAGACTTCTGAGCAGCCTCGTCCAGGCGTCGAATAGCATTGCGAAATGACTGAGTATGCTCACGATATTCGGTGTCACGCAAGACCTGCCAGACTTCGGACTTGCTGATCGCAGTCAACGCTTCCGCGCCTTCATGAATCAGCTCCTTATCTTCCAAAGCCAGGCCTTCCAGCACTTTCGAAGTCGCTTCCAGCTTGGAACGCATGCTGACCTGGATCGGCCCCTTTTTCGGTTCATCCTGAGATTTTGCGGCGAGAGCCACAGGCAAAATCATCCCCAGGCATAGTGTGCAAAGGATTGTTGGTTTGGAGAGAAACCGAAATGGCGTGGACTGAGTTTTCATGACTGCTCCTTCGTGGGTGGGGATCTGACGGCGTGTGACGACGCACAATCCTCACGATGGCAATCAGTGTGCCGAGACAGAACAATCTGAAGTCGGAACAAGGTCAAGGGAAACACATCACGTGTCACAGTCCGCAGGTCTTTCGCAAAAACCACTGAGTTCCGCTCGTAGTTTTCCGCCCCTTCAGCTCGACCAAAAGACAGGAACCGCAGCAAGTCAGGAGATTCTCCTCTGCTCGGAATCGTGTGCACACGGCTCAGTCCAGGAATGCCGCATGTGCGGAAACGATGCGCTCGGTTATCCCACAGGTGTGCGGCCGGCAATCGTGTGACGATCAGGAACACATGAACCTGTCAACCGTCCGGGAGACTACGTCGCTGAATATCAGCCGCTTGGACTGCTGCTGAGTCTATTTCGCAATGCATCCACGATTCCGCTACTGCGTGGACCCGTGCTGCGGAACTGGAATTCTCGTGAGGTTTCCGCGACCTGTTGAACTCGGATGTCCAGATAATCGTCCGGCAGCGCTTCGGAGATGCGATCAGCCCATTCGATCAGGCATAGCCATTCGTCGGACAGCAGGTACTCGTCGGCACCGATCGACAGGAACTCGTCCAGATCACCGAGCCGGTAAGTGTCGAAATGGGCGACCGGGATTCTTCCGTCCGTATACAACTGCATAATCACAAACGTCGGACTGTTGACGAAAGCAATGTCGACGCCAAGTCCGCTGCAAAGCGCTCGAACAAAGCGAGTCTTCCCGGATCCCAGTTGTCCATTGAGGGCGATGGGAAGACCATGTGTCAGCACAGCCGCCAACGCATGGCCCAGTTGGTCAGTCTCGTGTCCGCTTTGGCTTAAAAATGTCAATGAGCTATTCATGATGCGACGAATCAGCGTCGGCTGCAGGTCCGCTTAAACTCTCGGGCGCAGGATCGGCAGTGGACATCGCAGGGATTCTGGGATCGTCGATCGAGAACAGAGCATCATCAGTGCGGTTGGGAGCTTCCTGATAATTCCAACGCCAAAGACGGTGCGGTTGAAGTTCATGCGTGATCGAACTGCAACCCGTGGCAAAAAGGAATAACAAGACAGGGGCGATTTTTTTCATGAACGAACGTCTCCTGACAGAATCCAACAATGGCGGGAAGATAAGCCTCAGTGCAGCCGCTGGGAATGCGGATTCCGCCTCTACGACAGGTCTGCCAATGATTCATGACCCCGAAAGCGGCGATGCCTCGCCGGCAGCGGCAATTCCTGCCGCCAGCGAATCCCAGTAGCAAAAGACTTCGAGTCCTTTCCCGTCGCCGACCAACGCTGTTCCTGCGTACGGTGTCGGCGCTAATTTGCTACGTATCATCGCTTGTTGTTCAGAAGACCGGCTTTTCTCTTGCGTTGAAGCAGGGTAGCATCATCTGACGATGCACATGTTTTTGTTCGTTCGTGTGAGCTTTCAATGAGCCCTGCTTCTCGACGAGATTTTCTGAGTCAAACCGGCGGCGGATTCGCCGGACTGGCCGCGTCCGTTTTGCTTTCGGAAGAATTGCGAGCCAATAACGTCAGCTCACGAATTGATCCTTTGCATCCACTGGCCGAACGTTTGTCGAACGTTGCTCCGCGTGCAAAGCAAGTCATCTTTCTGTTCCAGTATGGCGGTCCGGCGACGATCGACCTGCTGGATTACAAGCCAGAGCTGATTCGACTGCATGGCCTGCCGGTTCCACCATCGCTGAAGGCGAATCCGGATAAAGTCGGAGGTGTTTTCAATCACTGCCACGACGAGCTGATGTCAGGCCCGTGGCGATGGCGTCAACACGGGCAAACTGGCCAATGGGTTTCCGATCTGCTTCCGCACACGGCGAAACATATCGACGAACTCTGTCAGATTCGATCGATGTACAGTGATAGTTCTAATCATGCCCCGGCGACGTATTTGATGAACACCGGAGCGATCCTGGGAGGTAAGCCAAGCCTGGGGTCATGGGTCACCTATGGACTGGGTTCAGAGAATCAGGATCTGCCGGGTTATGTGCTGCTCTATAAAGTCGGAGGACTTGGAGGATCGGCCAACTGGAGCAATGGATTTTTGCCAGCCGCTTTCCAGGGAACTCAGTTTCGTCATGAAGGTTCACCGGTTCTGAATCTGCAGCCTCCCGCGGCTTATGCATCCTCACAACGCAGCACGATTGATTTCGCTCAGGCGATGAATCGTCGCCATGCGGCGCAGCGACCGGGGATGCTGGATCTGGATGGTCGCATTGCGTCTTATGAACTGGCGTATCGCATGCAGTCTGAAGCGATTGATATTGGTGAACTGTCGCAGGAGACGAAGGAAACTCGGGATGCGTATGGTTTGCATGATGAGGCGAAAGATAAAGCTCTTTATGGCCGAATGTGCCTTTTATCGCGGCGATTGATCGAAAAGGGAGTTCGCTTCGTCCAGCTTTATAACGCCGTTGATAAGCTCGGCTGGGACGGCCACGACAACAGCAATGCGTATCACACTCGCAACGCGGCTCAGACCGATCAGCCAATTGCCGCGTTGCTGGATGATTTGAAGCAGCGAGGTCTGCTGGAGACGACTCTGGTGGTTTGGGCCGGTGAGTTTGGAAGAACTCCAATGCGACAAGGAGCTGAGGGCCGCAATCATAATCCGTATGGCTTTACAGTCTGGATGGCGGGCGGGGGAGTTCAGGCCGGCAACGTCATCGGAGCCACCGATGAAATTGGGTTGCGTGCACAAGAGGATCCTCAGCCGATCAAGAATCTGCACGCGACAATTCTAAAGGCTCTGGGGATAAACCCTGATGACCTGTTCTTCGAAACCAACGGCCGTCAGGAACGCCTCACCGGAGTCGCTCAAAGCTGGGACGTCATTCCGGGCGTGTTGAGAACCTGAGGCGACCTCAAAAAAAAGCAGTCCACTTTTTCAATCAAGTAGAGTGTGTCCTTTTTCATTCCATAAAAAAACTGCAGGAAAGCTGATGCGTTCCTGCAGTGTTTGCTGTGGTTACGGCCACGTTGTTTCGTACGTCCCGCCAAACGCGGCCCGAGCTTATTTGACTTTTACCTCGCCGGCTTTGCTGGTGAGCACAAAGTCAATTTTGTTGTCGCCGGACTTTACGTCAACTTTCAGTCCGGACTTTTCGAGGTCACCGTAGAAATCAGGGATGACGGAAACAGGTGCTCCGTCGCCATCGATCACATCTTCCGGCAAACCTGAACCTCCGGGTGACGTAAAAGCGGTGATCATGACCTGGTGTTCGCCCAGCACGGCACCATCATCATCATCGTAGGTTCCCATCTCAAAACTGCCATCCGTTCCTATGTTGGCTTCGGCAGAAGGTCCGCCACCGACTGGAACAAACAACAACGAACCAATTTGAAGTGGATCACCGTTGTAGGTGACAACTCCAGAGACCGTGCCGGTTTCGACGCGGTTTTCGGAATTGCATCCCACAGACAGCACAACAAGTACACTCGCCACAAGCCACCATGTTGTGAAACGATCGCTCAACCAGTTCTTCATGTGAACTCCCTGTGTCTGACTGTCAATGATCTTTCTTTGATCGGAAAACGCAGACACTGTCAGAGTTCCCCGATGATTTCGCCTCTATCGCGAGTCCCGAGTGCTTTGAGCATATTCAGGTCGACGTTTTCGCTGATAAATCTCACAGAGCCATCTGCCAGCGTGAACTGAGCACCCCCGGTGTGAGTACTCGTATAGGGCGTTGCGTTGTTCCCGAAGCTGCCTTTAAAGTTGATCGGAAACTGAATGTGCTTGCTGTCGACGGTCAATCGACGATTGTCGACGTACCAGTACATCCCCCATGTCCACGGCTGAATGCCCCCCCAACCCACTTTCATGGCAGACGACCAGCCGAGGGAAGACGATGATTCACCAAGCAGGATCGTGTTACTGGTGCCGTCGATCACATCACCAATTCTGACGTTGCTGTGAGGAAAAATGATCCCGGAATTGGCCCACTGATGACTCACCGGATCTGTAGGATTCGCCAGATTTTCTACTCGTCCGGAACAGCCTCGATAGTGAAGTGCACCATGATCTTTGTTGTGCGGCGCGGCGGCCACGATGATATCCGGGCTTCGGTCGCCCAATGGTGAGGAAGGACAACTCAGCCCCGGTACCGGTCCCCAAACAGGATCAGCACCGTTGTGTGGGGCTGCGGCGAGACGCCAAGGGCCCAGTTCGGAGGTCGGGTTCGGCGAGAACGTTTGCATACGGCTGAAGCGATTTGCCTGTTCGATGTACGGGAACAGTTTCACGGCCCATCCCATGTGGTAACCACCGCCCAGATAAGACGGCGTCGGATGACTTCCGTTTGTAAACCTTAGAAATACATCGTGATAGTTATGGAACGCAAGTCCCAACTGCTTCATGTTGTTTTTGCACTGCGTTCGCCGAGCAGCTTCGCGAGCCTGCTGAACTGCAGGAAGAAGCAGGGCGATAAGGATCGCGATAATCGCGATCACAACCAACAGTTCGATCAGTGTGAATCCACGTTTCTTGTTCACGATTGTCTCCTCAATAAAAAAGGACTCCGAATCACTCACTTGGGGGCGCCGCTTCGCAAGCGGTTTCGAAATTTTGCTGGCATCTGCTCAGCGACCGCCTGATCTTAACTGAAAATTTATAAAAAACAATGCTCGCAGCAGCAACGACAACCACCAAATCCGGTACCTTTCGACGCCCTCCCACGCCGGACCGCAATCGCTGTACCACACGCGCTGAATTCAATTTGGCTGCGAGAAACGTCACGTAGTCAGACATGGCCATGCGACACACACTGCCCACCGACTGCGCAATCTTGCTAAGTAATTGTCGGACCCGTCAGTGCTTTCCAGGAACGAGGCGGTTGCTGTTCTCCTTCACGTCGCGATGAAACTCGGGCTTATCAGGCCGGTGGTTGCGAGTACCCAGTACGTTGTTCTCGCAGTGCAGAGTTCTGTATGGACGAGGGCGGAAGATGTCGCGTGCTTGCATCGATGTCCACCTGCCACTCAGAAACGCCTGAATGGCACCACGGCTGCTTGTTGATAGTCAGCGAATGAGCTTGCGACGGGGAAAAAACTGAGTCGGCTGGATCACTCATGCGAGCCTTCCTGAATCAAATTTTCGTTCCGCCACTTTTGCTATCCACAGGTCAGAAAACGAAACTTTGCGAGGAACAATAAGGGACGGGGGCGGGATGCGGGATATTCGGGCGGCGTGCTGCTAGCATTCTCTCATCTCATTGCGACTGATTCCTCCCACAACTTCTGCATTCTGTTTCTTCCATGTCACAACGAACACTCCGAATCGCTACTCGAACCAGCGCATTGGCGCTGTGGCAGGCGCATTATCTGGCCGATCGGTTGCGAAGTCTGCCCGAGTCGCCCACCGTTGAACTTGTGCGAATCGTGACGACGGGCGATACAAATCAGACCGATGCCCTGCGGCAATTTGGCGGGACAGGCGTCTTTACTCGCGAAGTGCAAAAGGCGGTGCTCGATCAGCGTGCCGACATGGCAGTTCATAGTCTGAAGGATCTGCCAACGCAGTCCGCCGATGGATTGATTCTGGCCTGTGTTCCCGAACGAGCACCTCGATTTGACGCTCTGTTGCTTCCGAGCGGAGCCGATCCGATCCAGTCTCTCCGCGACTTGACGCCGAATGCGCGGCTGGGAACCGGAAGCCCTCGCAGACAGGCACAACTTCTGAACCTGCGACCTGATTTGCAGTTGCTGGAGATTCGCGGCAACGTTGATACGCGAATTCGCAAACTGGACGAAGGACAATACGATGGAATCATTCTCGCGGAGGCCGGCCTGCGGAGACTCGGGTTAGAAGCTCGCATTTCTATTTTGCTGCAACCGCCGGAATTGTTCCCCGCTGTCAGTCAGGGAGCGTTGGGCATTGAATGTCGAGACGATGACGAAGAGACAATGCATCTGCTGAGTGCCATCACTTGCGCGACGACCCATTCGGAAGCACTTGCCGAGCGATCTCTGTTACGAACTCTGCGAGCCGGCTGTCATGCACCGCTGGGCGTATGGTGTCAGATTGAGAACGAAACCTTGCATCTTACCGGCGTGCTGCTAAGTCTGGACGGCCTGACTCGAATTGAAGAATCCGCTGAAGGGGCTTTGAGTTCTCCGGAAGCGGTCGGGGCTTTGGTCGCCAGCCAGCTATTGGCGTCGGGAGCGGAGTCGATTTTGAATCACGAGGAGCCGAAGTAGCGGCGGGTTTGCGATGCCTCAACGACTCAGAGGAAATCGATTAACGGGAGACTCCCGAGCCGAACGATCATCATGAGCCACTCGACGAATTGCCGACATTAGATGATGAACTGTTGACTCCCCGCCAAAAGTGGCCCAGAATCCGTTTAGCCCCGTGTTTTCCCGCCCGATGTGTACTCCGCAGCTTTCGAGGTAACTCAGCCATGGCCAATCCAGCCCGTCGGACGGTTTCCATGTGTCCCGGTCCTGTTTCGCGGAGAAGCGTTCTGGAAGCTGGATCGTTGGGCCTCGGGATGCTGGGTCTTAGCGACATCCTGCGCCTCAAAGCTGCAGCGGCAGAAACATCGTCCCGAAAAACCGCAAAAGACGATACCTCGATCATTTTCATCTGGTTGCCGGGCGGGCCGCCGCATATGGAAATGTATGACATGAAGCCGGATGCGCCGGAGGAGTATCGAGGACTCTTCAAACCGGTGCCGACGAACGTCAAAGGGATCGACGTCTGCGAGCTGCTGCCACTGCATACGAAGTGTGCTGATCGATACACGATCGTGCGTTCGGTGGCTCATGAGTTTGCCGACCATGGCGGCGGTCATAAACGATTTCTCACCGGCCGCATGCCTGCTCGCCCCGACGGCTTCGTCAACGACGCGCCGGCTGTGGGTTCGATTGTGGCGAAGTGCCGCGAGTATTATGCCACAGGCCTGCCAAACTACATCTCAGGAACAGAACCCGGCCGAGCCGGCGTGGATGTTTACAGTTTTGGTGCGGCGTATCTTGGTCCTTCTTACACACCGTTCAATGTTCCCGGAGATCCCAGCGAAGCCGGGTTCTCCGTTAAAAACCTTTCAGTCGATCAATCGGCTTCAGAACGGCTTGATGACCGCACTTCGCTGCTGAAAGGTTTCGATCGACTGCGACGGAGTGTTGATGACAGCGGCGTCATGAACGCGATGGATCAGTTCAATCAGCAGGCATTGACGATGCTGACCAGCGACCAGGCTCGCAATGCGTTCGATCTGTCACAGGAGTCAGATGCTCTGCGAGATCGCTACGGTCGACATGCATGGGGCCAACGGGCCTTGATGGCGCGGCGCCTTGTCGAAGCGGGCTGCAGTTTCGTGACAATGGTGATGGAGAATCCGTATCAGTCGGGCGTCGAATGGCTGAAGGCCGGAACGTATAACTGGGATTCTCATGCGGTGAACTGTGATATCTTCGCAGATGCCAAAGTTCGCTTCCCGATTTATGACCAGGCCGTGACGGCGTTGGTGGAAGACATCTACAATCGAGGACTCGATCGCAAAGTCATGCTGGTCGTTACGGGCGAATTCGGACGCACTCCGCGTGTAAATTCTCAGACGGGAACTCAGACCGGCGTATCACAACCCGGCCGCGACCATTGGCCTCAGGCGATGTCCATGCTTCTGGCTGGTGGCGGGATGCGTACCGGGCAAGTTGTTGGTTCGACAAATGCCAAGGGTGAGGAACCCAAAGAGCGACCTCTGACTCCGAACGATCTCTGGGCCACAGTCTATCGACATCTGGGCATCGACTGGACACAGTCATTTCTCGACCACAGTGGCCGCCCCATGCCGATCCTTCCGTTCGGTGATCCGATTTCAGAACTGCTGCCGGTTTCATAGCCAGCTTGGTGTGCCGGCGTTCGCCAGGGCAAACTTGTCACACCCTACAGAACACTCAGATTCAACGATTGCTGGCTTAATCTCCGGTTGCGATTCCGGCGATCAAACGTTCTCCACAGATCCTGATCGAGCAGACTTCATCAGAGCATCACAGACTCGTTGTGTGTTCAATGACAGCATGAGCCATGGATGCTCAATCTGTCGTTCGTGAACAAGGTCGCAGAATGCTTCCACGAGACAGCGTTCGATTGGTGGGTGTTCATAGACCTGCTGATGAGAAACACCGTTGGCATCATGAATCCAGAAGCGAGGCTTTTCGGGATTCCACGGGCGAGTAAAGTCGTCACAGACCAATGCCGCCTGAGAACCTGCAATCTCGATCCAGCGTCGCCGAATTGCCGTAAAACCGCTTTCAAATGAGGCGACTCGATCCCCCGAGAACCACATCAAACCGTTCATATGCATGTCGACACTGTCGGAGATATTCTCAGGATTCTGCCACTGAGCTGCAGCAAAAACTCGCTGGGGAACATCATTAAACATCCACAGGCTGGCGCCCACGCAGTACCAGCCGACATCAAGCAGGCTGCCTCCGCCCAGATCCTTCGAGAATCTCACATTGTCTGCCGCGAGAACGTTTCCGGGAAAAGTGAATGCGGAGGTAACTTGAAGTAGTTCTCCCACGGAGCCATTCTCCGCCAGCGTCTTCATTTCTCTCGCGCGGGACGTGTGGTACCACATCGTTCCGTCCAGCAGCACGATCTGATGTCGTTTGGCTGCGTCGATCATTTGTTTGGCTTGTTCGGCCGAAACGGCCAGCGGCTTTTCGCAGAGAATATGCTTTCCGGCAGCAGCCGCCTGCAGGGCATATTCGCAGTGCAGAGATGCGGGCAGCGGGATGTAAACGGCGTCGATATCGGGAGAATGAAGGACCTCGGCGTAGCTGCCAAAAGCCTGAGGAATCTGCAGTTCATCCGCAAATTTCTGTGCTCGCCCCTTATCGCGGCTTCCCACCGCAACAACTTCCGCGGCCGCCGACGCCTGCAAATGAGGAGTCACGGATTTGGCGATACGAGCCGTCCCCAAAATCCCGAACCTGAGTTTGTTGTTCACATCGATGGTCCCTGTGGTTGAACGAAGCAGACGCTGGATTGTAGGGTGTGTGT
The DNA here is from genome assembly GCA_026400835.1 of Planctomycetales bacterium. Taxonomy (GTDB): domain Bacteria; phylum Planctomycetota; class Planctomycetia; order Planctomycetales; family Planctomycetaceae; genus SXXK01. The sequence goes on from JAPLOA010000051.1 coordinate 11,521, forward strand.
CGCCCGGGAACAGACAACCCCGAAATTCCTCTGCATTAACCGCTGATGGTCTCTCATGTTCGATCAATTAAAACGACTCTTCGGCAGCGATTCCACACAGGATCAGACCACCGCGGCTCCGCAACCGGATGAACGCGATTGTCTGAAGCAATGGACGACCGAGTCACTGGACGGTCGACGTGTCGACATATTCGTTCCATCGGGAAACGTTCCCCCCAGCGCTGTCGTGTTGTTTCTGCACGGACATGGTCGCATCATGCTGAACGACAACACTGTCTTCAGTAATCTTTTTCAACAGCACGGTCTTGCTGCGGTTTGTCCGGATGGCGGACACAGTTGGTGGCTGGATGTGGTCTGTGAAGATTTTCATCCCGAGATGACAGCTCAGAATTGGCTACTGGATTCTGTCGTTCCGTTTATCGAACAACGGTTCGGTGTTCAACCGCCGCAAATTCCGTTGTTGGGAATCAGTATGGGCGGTCAGGGAGTGTTGCAGTTGGCCTTTCGACAGGCGTCGAACTTTCCCATTGTGGCGGCGATTTCTCCAGCAGTGGATTTCTTTCAGCTTTACGGTTCCGGGATTCCTCTGGACACCATGTTTCCGGATGCCGAGGCAGCTCGACAGGCGACTGTCGTTTTGAACCTGCATCCGCTGGCGTGGCCACGGCATCAGTTCTTCTGTTGTGATCCCCAGGATCATGAATGGTTCGACGGGGCCGCTCGCCTGGGAATGAAGCTGTCGTCATCGGGAATTCTGCATGAGCGAGATCTGGAAACCACTGGCGGCGAACACTCGTGGGAGTACTTCAATCGCATGGCCCCGATCTGCATGAAGCATATCACGGACAGCCTGCGAAAGATTGAGCAGGCCTAGTGCTTTGTCAGTGATGAATTGAGGAATGGTCAGCGGGCGAGACGCCCGCGCTCCGGGAGCGCGGACGTCTCGTCCGCTTGAGCTCAACTCCTCAAACGACCGTTGACGAAGCACTAGCAAACGACCAGCATTTCGGGCGGCCACTGGAGCCGATGGGGTGGCGTCCTTCCGAAGTCGATGTGGTGTGTCCGTATAGAGTTCTGCAGGCTATCGAGATCGCGACGTCAGGCGAAACAAGGGCGGGGTTTCGCCAAGTCCGCGTTGCAGCGATGACGCGGGGATACCGCGAAAGACGAAGGCCAGATCGACCAGCATCTCGGGCATATCTCCGTAGTAGACATGGCCAGAATCGAACCAGCCACTTTCGGCAGTCGACGCATCCACCAGCTCGTACAATTTCGCCTCAGCTCCCTGCCGCGAGAACTCATTGAGCAGCCCTAACGGTTCAAAGCCGTTCACGGATTTTGAAAGCTTCAGAGCCTTATCCTGCCTGGACGCATACACCGTAAATCGTCGGCTGAAACCTCGCAGGCGCTTGCCAGATGATTTAACAAACCCCTTTGCATCCAGATCCGGAGCTGCCATAACAACCTGATCAAAGAATCTCGGCGGATCCCCCTTTTTGCCGTTGCGATCAGCAATCGTCTTCAATGCTTCGGTGAGAATAAAACTGCCCATGCTGTGAGCCACCAGATGGACTCGCTTTGCACCGGACAAGCGACTGATATTCTCGATGACGGCAATCAGATCTTCATCGGACTCCTCCGCGCGACGCAGATCCTTCAAATAGTTGGCTCGTTCCTGGATCCCTTCCAGGTCACTCCCGGCTGGCCAACTGAAGAACATCGCCGGCCCCTGATAGTTCATGTCATAGGACATCTGCGCAGTACGTCTGGCGGCATCTCGAAAGGTGGCACAATAGCCATGCACGAAGAGCATAAGCTGGCGATTGGGTGAGGCGTCGACTTTCGTTCTCAATGCCATCCAGAAATCTGCATCCGGCAGACGCTGAATTTCCATCAGCACCACATGCTTCTGAGGGTCCTGAGTAAACTCAAGTGACCAGACTGACGGCTCGGGTAGTGTTCCGGGCGTTCGTTTGTAGGGAATGCTGACCTCGCAGACACCATAGGACAGATCTCCAGGCTCGTCACCGAAGAACAGGTCGGGATCCTTCAACGCGATGGCTGCCGCGGAGGGCTCACGATTGGTCGCGAAGTAAACGAGTTCGGATGAGAACCCTTTGTGCTTCTGAGAGACGCCATCCCGTTGAATAACCGTTTTGCTGGTGACGGCAGATTGAGCAGAAGCATTCGCCTTTCGATCGGGAGTGACAGGCACTGAGCCGGCCGGCATTGGTGTCGGCGGTGGCGGTGATGCGGATGCCCCACCGTTACCCGTTTCGGCGGTGTTCGCCGCAACAGGATCCTCAGAGCTCGGTTCCTCGTCAGTCATTGGTTGCTCGAATTCACTCCCCGAAGGGTCAACGCTGCTTTCGGTGGACTCGATCACGCCGTCGCGTGGTTCTGATTCAGGCTGGTCCGAATCTTCAGGTTTCTTCTTTGGCGGCACTTTTGGAAGAGATGTGTCTGAAGATCCGACTTGGCGCATGTCCGAGGGAAGATCGGCGATCTGTTGCTCGGGAAATTCTTCCGTCGACTGTGCTTCCACTGGTGACGACTGGGCGGTTGTTCCATCGGCCTCGGGGGCATGTTGCGGCTGGGAACCGCAGCCCGCCGCGAACAGCATCATGATCAGCGACATCGAAAATGAAAGAGCGCGTTGATCTGGCATCGAGTTCAATCCTTTGACGGTCGATGGCTTGGACTCCTGGTGAACTGGAAATGCTGGGCTCTTGATTATCTGTCGCGTTGTGTTCTCGTTTAACGGCAAGCCGCAGGCGACTGTTCTCCTCAAGTTTTTAGACTTGCAGTATACTTAAGCCCCCGTATTTCTCGAAGCCCGGTTTCCGATGGAAATGCCTGCCGAACTACACGAACCTGACAACATGGGCCCGAGCATTGGGCACCTTTCACTATACCGCAATTCCTGCGATGACTCCGATCCTGATGCTCTGAGATGTGCTCCCACGATTCACCTCAGAAAAGGGATCGTTTCCGGCAGAAGCAGCATTTAAAGCCGACAAGAATGCCACTCAAATTACAGAGCCATCCCGTCATGCCATAACCCTCCACTCGACCAAAAATTCAGTTGCCATGCCGTGGCCCCGTGAGATGTGACCGGGTTGCAGCGGATGCGTGATGCGAATTGACCATGGGTGAATCGGAGGGTAAGCTTGGAAGTTCAGGCTCCGAACGAAGTTTACCTGAGATGTGGTTATGGAAGCAAAGAAATCACCGAAGTATAAAGATCCAATGAAGGACAAGAGTTCTGCGATTCGGCGGGTAATCAAACGAATGCCGACAGCAAACGTGAACGAAGTCGTGGCCGCTCAATGGATTGAAGCCATCAGGATTGCACAGCCATTCCTGAAGTCAACGGGAAACGTCGAAAATGCGATTGTCCTGCTGAATGCCCCGGACGCTAAAGACTAATGATGTGTCGGAAGCGCCCGTCACAGAGCCGAGATGCCTGAGCCTTTTTTGTTCCTGTATTGTTCTTGTCGAGTGACTGTTGATGAATGCTACCTTCGACTTGTTGGCCCGACGTTACTGTCGACGCTTACCCATTTCCAGCCTGTTCGCGGCGATAGGGATTGCTGTGTCGAGTGGCATGCTCGTCCACGTTCAGGCGGACGAACATGAAAAGAAGGTCGAGAGCTGGAAGAAGACGTACGAGGAAGAGATTCTGCCAATCGTGGAAGCTCGCTGCGTGCAATGTCACCGCGGGGACAAAATCGAAGGAGAGTTTGACTTTGGCAAATTCCCCAATGGGCAGGCTGCAGCTGATGCCGGTGATGCGTGGGAACGAGTGGCGAAGCGGATTCGCCTGAATGAAATGCCTCCACAGGGAAGTCCCGGCCTGAGCGATGAACAGAAGGGCCAGTTTCACCGGTGGGTCGATTCAAGACCGAATCAGGATCTGTGCAAACAACTGGCCTCGGAAGAAACGCAAAGCTGGTATCGCGGTTTTGTGATGAGCCGTCGGCTGACTCAGACGGAGTATCGGAACGCCATACGAGATATCGTCGGGGTTCCTCTGCAGCCCGATGAAGAACCGCCATCCGACGGCGCTGGCGGAGAAGGCTTCGACACTGTCGGGGATGCTCTGTTCACCTCCACGATTCATCTCGAATCATACCTTGCGATTGCCGATCGAGTGATCGAAGACGCACTGCCTGACGCGCAGACTTCTGACGATCCCGCTAAAGCTGCGATTCGTAATCGCCTGTTGATCGTGTTTCCGCAATCATTGCAGTCGGAATCATCAAGGAGCGATGCCGAGGCAGCCGCAGAAATTATTGCTCAGTTCGCACGACGAGCCTGGCGGCGGCCGGTCACTGACGACGAGAAACTGCGATTGATGCAGCTGTATGAAGCATCGACTGATCGCGGTCGCGGTTTTCTGGCATCCGTACGAGAACCTCTGAAGGCTGTGCTGGTGTCGCCGCATTTTCTGTTCGTCGTGGAAACAGAACCGGACGCAAACGGAGTGATTCGCCTGACTCCGCACCAGATCGCAACCCGCCTCGCCTTATTCATCTGGTCATCAATACCCGACGAGGAACTTTTGCAGGTCGCTGATACCGAAGCGATCCTGAACGATGATCAGATTCGCCTCCAGGTTCGGCGAATGTTGGCAGATCCAAAGTCGCGGGCTTTGGGTGAAAACTTCGGACTGCAATGGCTGGGCCTGAGAGGCTTCGGCGAAGTTCATCCGGATGGAGAACTGTTCCCGGAGTATGCCGAGACGCTTGCATCCGACCTGCGTGAAGAAGCTGTACGGTTTGTCGCTCATGTCTTCCAACAGAACCGACCTTTGACAGATCTGGTAGCGGCCGATTATGTATTTGTGAATGGTCGCCTCGCTCAGCATTATCAGATTGATCTTCCCGCGGAGAGTGCATGGCAAATGGTTTCTGTGCCGGATGGTCGTCGAGGTGGTGTTGTGACGTTGGGAAGCGTGCTGACGGCAACGTCGTATCCTCGCCGCACAAGTCCCGTTCTGAGAGGCCGCTGGATTCTGGAAGAAGTTCTGGGCTCAACCGTGCCAGCGCCTCCACCGAACGTTCCGGCTCTGGAAGAGAATACTGCCAGTACGGAAGGCCTGACGCTTCGGCAACGGCTTGATCTGCATCGCCAAAAGGCGGAATGCGCTTCGTGCCATGACCGGATGGATCCTTTGGGCTTTGGCCTCGAGAATTTTGACGGGATCGGACGCTGGCGAGACATAGACAATGGGCAGCCGATCGACAATGCGGGCAAGTTGCCTTCCGGAGATTCTTTCTCGGGGCCAAACGAACTCAAGTCCGTGCTGATGACACGCAGCGGAGAATTCCAGCAGCATTTCGTCCGTAAACTTCTGGGCTTCGCACTGGGACGCGAACTGAATAAGTTCGACCAGTGCATTATGGAGGCATGTCTCAAAAAGCTGAGTGAGAATGAACTCAAAAGCCAGATCCTGATCGAAGAAATCGCTTTGAGTTATCCGTTCCAGTACCGATACCATAAACAGCCAACTGAGGCTCCGGAGCCACCAACGACCAGCCAGGTTCTGTTTGATCGGCTGGAGCAGATTGCCCGGAAGGCGAACGCACTAAAAAAACAGGCCGATGCCCTGCAGGAATCCAAACCATGAAAGTACTAAACCTGATCCCTCAGAGATCTTCAAGGCGTAGAATGCTCAGGGGTTGCGGAGCCATTCTCGGTTTGCCATGGATGGAATCCGCAATTCCCCGCACGCTTCGCGCTGAGGACAAGGCTGCGGAATCAGCGACCGGAGTTCCCGCTGGTCGACCTCCGGTTCGCTCGGCGTTCATCTATTTCCCCAACGGCGTGTGGGAGAAATCATGGACACCTGAAAAGTCTGGTCGCGACTACGAGTTGAGCCCCACCCTTCAGCCACTGGCGGAGGTGAAGGACGACGTTCTGGTTCTGACCGGGCTGGATAAAAAGCATAGCCACGGAGGCGACGGGCACTATGCAAAGACGGCCAATTTTTTGACCGGGATGCCCGTCACAAAAACCACAGGCAAGAACATCAGCAGTGGAGGCATCTCTGTTGACCAACTGATGGCTCAACACACCAGCCAGTTTACGCCACTGCCGTCACTTGAACTGGGCACGGAGCCTGTGATCAGTGGCATCGACAGCAACGTGGGTTACACGCGGCTGTATGGTTCGCATGTCTCGTGGCAATCTCCAACGCGCCCGGTGGCCAAGGAGATTAATCCACGTCTGGTCTACGAACGCCTGTTTGGTCAACGAGTCTCCAACGATCCCGCTCGATCAGAGTCTTACCGCAATCTACTGGATTTCGTGCTTGAGGATGCTCGTCAACTCCGTCCGCGTTTGGGACGTGATGACCAGTTCAAGATGGACGAGTATCTGGACTCGGTCCGCGCGGTGGAGAGGCGAATTGAATTTTCTATGCAGCAGAAGCCACGAGACTGGCAGCCATCAGTGGCTCTGGCCGAAACAATGCCTCCCCGTCCCGGTGTTCCGGCGGATTTTCGCGAGCATATCGCGATTATGCTGGACCTGATGGTGCTGGCGTTTCAAACGGATTCAACGCGAGTCGCTTCGATGATGTTTGCGAACGATGTCTCGGGCCGCAATTTTTCGTTTGTTGAAGGCGTCAGTGGCAGCCATCACGAACTCTCGCATCACGAGAATAATCAAGCCAAGATCGCGCAGTACGAACGAATCAATCGTTGGCATGTCGAACAGTTTGCAGGCATGGTTAAGAAGCTGAAATCAATTCCGGAAGGCGACGGCACGCTTCTGGATAACTGCATGATTCTGTTCGGGTCCAGTATTTCGGATGGCAATCGCCATGACCCCGATAATCTGCCGGTTCTGCTTGGCGGTCACGGCGGTCGAACTCTGCAATCTGGTCAGCATCTTCAGTCAAAGGGAAATGTGCCGCTGTGCAATCTGTATGTTTCGATGCTGGATCGCATGGGCGTTGAAGTCGAACAGTTCGGTGACAGCACAAAGCGGCTGCTGGATCCGGCGGGCTAAACCGCCAGCAGCATGCTCTCGCTATTTCGATGAACGTAGATTCCAGACCGTCAGTTGATTCAAATACCAGCAGGTCGTGCCGCTGATAGCGGCATGATCAGAGTTCTCTTCAACCGCTATGAAAATCGCCATCATCACCGCCGGTGGGGCCGGAATGTTCTGCGGCTCGTGCATGCAGGACAACACGCTGGTTCGCGCTTTGCGAATGGCCGGCACGGATGCTTTGCTGCTGCCGACATACACGCCCATCCGGGTTGATGAGGAGAACGCCAGCGACTCGCGAGTATTCCTTGGCGGAATCAACGTCTATCTGGATTCCAAACTGCCCGGCTGGAGATTTCTGCCAAGGTCTATGAAAAGCTGGCTTGATCGTCCGAGCATAGTGAAATGGTTGTCTAAACGGAGCAGCAGCACCAATGCTGTGGATCTGGGCTCGTTGACAGTTGATCTGCTCAAAGGCAATGAGGGCCCGCAGCGTCAGGAGATTCAGGAGCTGATTCAGTATCTGGTTCACGATCTGCGACCAGACGTAATCCTATTCAGCAATGCACTGTTGTCAGGAATTGTGCCGGAGTTGCGGCGACAGTTTTCCGGACGGTTATTCTGCTTGCTTCAAGGGGACGATATTTTTCTGGATGCGTTGCCCGAACCCTGGAAATCTCGGGCGATGCAACTGGTCCGCAGCAACACGTCGCACTTTGATCAAGTGCTCACACACAGTCGGTACTATTCGCAATTCATGCAGCATTACTTGTCTCTGCCCGCATCGAAGCTGACGACGATTCCTCTGACCATCGATGATGCCGAAGTAGTGGGTTCGCACGCAGGCAACCGAGAAGCAGGGGCATCAGCCTCCATGCTCACCGTGGGCTACTTTGCCCGGATCTGTCCGGAGAAAGGGGCCTTTCGATTTCTTGATGCGGCTGCCGCGACATTGCAGTCTCGGGATGACCTGCGTTTTGTGATCGGTGGATTTCTGCCGGAGCTTCATCGAGCAGCCTTTGAAAAGCGTCTAAAGCCAATTCAATCAGCATTCGGAGATCGTCTGCACTGGGCTGGCAGTCCCGCCGATCGTGAAAGCAAGATGCAGTTGATTCGGTCCTTCGACTGGCTGTGTGTCCCGACGATCTATCACGAACCCAAAGGTCTGTACGTGCTTGAAGCCGCTCTGGCTGGAGTCCCTTCCATCGTGCCGAATCACGGTGCATTCCCGGAACGAATCCAGTCCGTCGGGGGTGGCCTTCTGTTTGATCCTTCCGTGGTAAGGTCCCTCGAGACAGTTCTTTCCAGCCTTCGCAAGGACACGAGGACATCACGCGGTGATATCCTGCGACAGAACTGCCTGACGCATCATGGAATGCAGACGTCCGGGGAGACAATTGCAAAAGTGCTTTCCCGGGAACGTTGAACCCGACGGTGCACTGCGGCCGCTGGCCTGGGAATACTGATCATCTTCCTGGTCGCCTCGAGCTTTTCTTGTTCGAGGTTCGCGAATCCTGTCCCGTACATTCAAGCCCTGCACAACTGACGGACAGGCGTTTTAATCCCACGGGATCAACTGACAATCTGCCAAAGCTGGGCGTCCGGTTGAAAACCTCATCGACTCACGAATCAAGTCGCGAGCGAACTCTGGACTGCAGATCGGCAAGCTTTTCCTGCAGTTGTGTGAAGGGTTCAGCGACCAGTGTGTCTACTGGAGAAATCGGGTCACCCAGGATCTGCTGCAATGCTTGAATCGCACCAATGATCGTGCCTTGTTCGCGTCCCTGTTCAATCCCTTGCTCGATGCCCTGTTCAATGCCTTGTTCGCGTCCCTGTTCAATCCCTTGCTCGATGCCTTGTTCGATGCCTTGTTCAATGCCCTCTTTGATTCCCTGCTTGCGAGCCGTTGACAGCATCCAGTCGTAGTCTCGCTGAGCTTTCTCGCGTTGGTCGTGCATGGTCTTGTCCTCAGTCTTTGATGAAATTGATTCAAGGCAGCCGATGGCCCGCTGAAATGCCAGTTCAGGAAACAAGTGGCGGAGTTCTTCCGCCGTATATTTGTGTGCATTCAAAATCAGCCAGGCCCATTGAGCCATCGGGCTGGCGTTCGAAATGGTCATCTCTTCAAAATCAAACTTACCCAATTCTACCGTGTGAACCTCCACGGCTCTATCCAGTTTTCGACCACTTTCTGCGTCCATCATCTCGAAGCGATGATGAGCCTTGCCGGAATCGGAGAACAGAGTCCTTGTCAGAAGGCAGATCGAAATGGTCGTATTCAACTGAGTATAGTCGTCCCCTTCGGCAAGCTGATCTGTATACATTTCACTGACATAATACATCATTCGCTGCAGCAGTCCCGGATGAATCGCGATCTGCATTTCGACATTGAAAATCCGGCCAGCAGAATCTTTGGCCTTAACATCAAGAACGACTACCTTAGCGTTGTCGAATTCCTGATAGGAAAACGGATTCTGAATCGTGACATCCGTGATCGTTCGTGGTAATTCCAGAATCGCGTTCAGCAGTCCAATCAAGGCGATAGAATTCTCCGGACTGCCAAACATCTTCTTGAATACAAAGTCCACATACACTTTGATTCCCAGCGGCATCATCCGCAGACTCCTCGGAAATTCAGAGCGATCATCATACCTCGACCGAGCGATTGTAGTTTGAGTGGCCCCGACCTGCGATTCAAAGCGATCTGTTTGACACGCAACGTGCAGGCATACTGGCTTGCGGAAACGGGTTGCGTGTTCTCCGCTTATCAACGACTTCAAACACGAACATTCACAAATGCGTTTCCGTACATGACCTGGAGAACCACTGGCAAGTTGTCCAGCACCCTGGGTATGGTATACTTAGGCTAAGTGGTTGCGTCTGAATTCTGATCACGTCGGAGACTCCGATGATTGTTCGCTATAGTCTTGCTGTTACGCTTTGGTTCTTGCTTCTGAATAGCGTCTGGGCCATTGATCCACCTGCAGAGATTCGCTGGAACTTCGGTGCTGAAGAAACGACTCCCCTGGAGGCCAGTGATGGCGTGCATCGAGATGTCCCGGGACCACGACCGCCGGACTATCCGGATTTCGATTCCGGAAACACAGCCGTAAAGTTGGACGGCAAAGGAGCCCACCTGTCGGTCGCTGACAGCGGACCGCAGAGCGCCTTCGACTTCGCTTTGGGCGACGCCATTACACTGGAAGCCTGGGTGCAGGTGGATGACATTCGCAGCGGTGAAAATCTCTATGTGATCTGCAAAGGACGAACCGGGGCACCGGGCTTCTCCGTGGAGAACCAGAACTGGGCTTTGCGAATTGCCGAGCGAGAGGGCAGAGCGGGACTTGGCTTCCTGTTTGCCTCATCTCCGGAAACCAACAGCGCGAAAGGCGGATCCCCCTGGCATCGCTGGACGTCCGACTCGGGATTCAAGCCCGGTCGCAATTGGCATCACATAGCCATCACTTACAAGTTCGGCGATGCCACCAGCCTGCGTGGCTGGATCGATGGAAAACTTCAGACCGGAAAATGGGACATGGGGGGCGCAACGAATGATGCTCCGGCGGTCGACGATGATGCGGTCTGGATTGGTTCGGCTCAGAGCGGAGCGGCTTCCAGCAGCTTTCGAGGCTCCCTGGATTCCATCGCGATTCATCGCCGGATTCTTGACGATGCCGCTTTGAAAAGCCGCTTCAATTTTACGGGTAAAGAAATTGTTGACCGACCTCTGGCAGAAGTCATGCCGGACATGGGACCACTGGAACCGGGAGTAGTCAGTGCAGCGCTGCTCGAGGGCATGCCTGTTCACAATCGCTGGCTGAACGAGGGAGAAAACCTGCCGGTGGAGATCCTGCGGTGGCAACCTGAAGCTTTCATGCTCGACAGACTTCCGTTGCGTCATGACGCATGGGGCATTCGAGACAGCTGGAAAGCTCCTGTTCTGCTGCGGATGGCGGCTGATGTAAAGCTGTCGCCCGGTCACCATCGTTTTCTCATGCGAGTGCGTGGTTTGAGTCGTCTCTGGGTTGACGGCAAAGTCATCGCGCGGGCAGAACCGTCGAAGGGTTCGCCGAGCGGTGAAGAACCGATGACTCCGGTGGCAGAACCGCCTGTTCCCGGGGCTCGTATTGCCGAACATCGTCAGCAGGAAGTTTTTGGCGATGCGGCTGTTGGGGAATCTGGTGTGTGTCGAGTCATTCTTGAGACGCTGGTCGGAGGGAAGGACTTTCGAACAGATCCGGGAGAGCTCTGTGTCGCCATGAAGAACAATGATGGCAGCTCATTCCTGATTCTTCCTCAGACAGATCCAGAGAATCATACGCTCCTGCTGACGGATACCAGCGTCGATGCTCTGCTCAAGCGAACCGAGCTGGCGTTTTCACAACTTGATAAAGCGAATCGCCGCACGGCAGCGGCGAGCCAGGATGCGTTCTGGAAGTCTCGTCACGACATCGCTCGTGAATGGGCCAAAAACAACCCGGCTCCTGAGATTCCGGCCGTGGCAGACGGGAACGCAGATACTGCAACAACCGGCAATCCCATCGATGCTTTTCTGGCCGACAAGGTACAAAAGGCGTTGGCCGAGTCCGCGAGGAATCCCGTCGAGGAGGCTCGTGTGTTCCATAAGACCGTGCTACCAATTCTGAAAGATCAATGTTCACGCTGTCATGGCGACAAAGCGAACGGTGGACTGCGATTGGATTCCCGCGACGCCGCTCTCAAAGCCGGAGATTCGGGCGTGGCGGCCATTGTGCCCGGCGATCTTTCCGCGAGTGAACTGATTCGCCGCATCCGTGCGACCGACCCGGACGAACGCATGCCGCCCGGCGGTGCCGCTTTGGCTGATGACCAGATCAAGACTCTGGAATCGTGGATAACGTCCGGTGCCACATGGCCCGCTCCTCCTGTGACACCAGCAGACGTCGCTCCGGCTCCATTGCTCACTGATGCCGAATTTCTGCGGCGTGCCTTCCTGGATACGGTCGGAGTTCCTCCCACCGAACAGGAGGCCCGTGAGTATTTGCATGACGAGTCTGTCGACAAGCGGATCAATCTGGTGGATCGATTATTGGCGGATGATCGCTTTGCCGACAATTGGGTCAGCTATTGGCAGGATGTGCTGGCGGAGAATCCAACGCTGGTGAACTCCAGTTTGAATACCACCGGTCCGTTTCGCTGGTTCCTGTATGATTCGTTGCGTGACAATAAGTCCTTTGATCGCATGGTGACCGAGCTGATCGGGCTTCGCGGCAGTGCGCATGAAGGTGGCAGTGCAGGCTTTGGCATTGCGGGCGACAATGATGCTCCGTACGCGGCCAAAGGTCAGATTGTCGCGAATGCCTTTCTGGGGATCGAACTGCAGTGCGCGCGATGTCACGATTCACCGTATCACAGCACGAAGCAAAGCGATTTGTATTCGCTCGCGGCGATGTTTGAGCAGAAGCCGGTGAGTGTTCCCAAAACCAGTCGCGTGCCGGTCGCGTTCTTCGAAAAGAAAACGCGAGAATCTCTGATTAAGGTGAGTCTCAATCCGGATGCAACACTCGAACCGAAATGGCCATTCGCGGAAACGTGTGGAAGTGTCGACGATGAGACCCTGAATGCTCTGCTGCAGTCTCCGAAGAATTCTCGGGAACGTCTGGCGGCGTTGATTACATCCCCGCAGAATACTCGCTTCGCTCCCGTCGTGGTGAACCGTTTATGGCGTCGTCTGATGGGCGCGGGATTTGTGGAGCCGGCTCATGACTGGGAAGGGCATCCGGCCAGTCATCCGGGATTGCTACAGTGGCTGGCCCATGAATTTGTAAGTCACGACTATGACCAGAAACATCTGATACGTCTGATCATGACGTCGCAGTTGTATCAGCGTGCAGCGACTGGAAAGAACCTGACGGCCTCTCCCGAGTTGCGATTCTTCACGGCCCCGGATCGACGACGTCTGACCGCGGAGCAGATTGTGGATTCGCTGCATGCCGCAGGCGGACAGGCTATGGACGTCGAAGAATTCACGTTCGACCCGGATGCGCGCCGACCAGCCAGCAACCGATTGACTCTGGGTGTTCCCGATCGAGCCTGGATGTTCGCCAGTCTGGCCAATGAGCGGGACCGTCCTACGCTGGGTCTGCCGAAAGCCCGCGCGATCGCGGATATTCTGGAGGCGTTCGGCTGGAGCGGTTCCCGCCAAAGTCCTCGCACGGATCGGGAAACATCCTCCAATGTGTTGCAGCCAGGCGTTCTCGCCAACAGCACCGCTTCTGTTTTGCTGACGCGAGCAGCGAAAGACAGTGGCCTGGCTCTGCTGGCCATTGATGCGAAATCGCCCGAAGAACTGGTCGATAGTCTCTTCCTGAGATATCTCAGTCGATACCCCGCGCCGTCGGAACGAACAGCGTTGGTCCAGGCTCTGTCGATTGGTTTTGACTCGCGTCTTCTGGCAACGAGTGCGGCACCACCGACATCAGCGCCAGAGATACTTCCGAAAGTCACCTGGTCAAATCACCTCAGGACCGAAGCCAACCACGTGGCCCTTGAAATGGAACGCCGTGCCCGCGATGGCCAACCGGCGGATCCTCGCCTGAGCTCCGAGTGGCGAGAGGTCTACGAAGATACCGTCTGGAGCATCATCAACATTCGGGAGTTTGTCTGGATGCCGTGAGAGGACGCGTTTGAAACATCCGTGCTGAGCGTTTCCGGATTCAATTCGAAGTTATTTCACAGGCACAGCTTTTCCCCACGCTGCATCGCCGCCGACGACGGGTAGTGTCAGCGATGTTGAGTCCAGGTCGACGGTCAACTCTGTCCCTGGATCTGGCCACAGGGTGAAGTCACGATCGCTGGAGAAGATCATCAGGCCGATCTGTTCGCCGGCCTGAATCACCTGATCATCAGGCTGCAGCGTAAAGTTCAGGTCATAGAACTGGCAGGGAACCAGTGGTTGGCTTTTCTCCAGGGAACCATGATTCTGAGGATCTGCCCAGCCGCGAGTAATCACGTCGTCAGTAATTCGCTCACTGTTTGTCCACGGCAAAGAAACCAGCCAAACCGAAAGATTGGCGGCCGGTTTATTGCTGGAGACTCGAATCTTGATGCTGGCCGTTCCCGATAAATGGACAGGCTCCGTTAGCTTAGGCGTCGCAAACAAAAGACGATGATTTGTCCATTCTGCCGTGGCCAACGATGCACCGCTGAACGAAAAATTGTCGGTCAGCGTCTGAGTCCCCTGGCCCGGCGTCGCTGCTGTCAACAGTTGTCCAGTCTGGGCACCTTGACCGCTGACATGAAGAGTCACAGGCTTTGCTTCCGGATGAGGATAGTCCGCATACGACGTTGGCTGTTCCCGTGCGTCAGCTTCTCTCACGATCCATGACCTGGGATCCTTCTCCACGCCATTGTCGACGCCGTACAGATAGCGAGTGAACCAACGATTCATCTGTTTCATCGGCGGCGGACCACCATGACCTCCCTGGTGGAAGTAGGCCTGTACCGGCAAACCTTTCGCCTTTGCCGCTTCATAGATTCGGACGCTGTGTTCGGGCATAACGTTCCAATCGTTGAACGCGTGAGCCATCAGCAGTGCGGCCTTCATCGGCCCCATGTCATTCATGTAATCGCGTCCGGCCCAGAAGGCGTTGTAATCGCCAGTCATACGATCAAAGCCTTCCTTCATCTCTTTGTCGCGCACATGTTCGTTACACCACGCTCGATGATCCGGCGGGCCGCTGTGGATGAAGTTGTACAGCACATCGATATCCTCACCCATGTATCCGCCGGGATGTCGGATGAGTCCATTCGAACGATAGTAGTGGTAATAAGAGGTGTTTGGAGCCACAGGAATAATAGCCTCCAGTCCTTCAACACCCGTTGTTGCGGCTGCCAGCGGAATTGTTCCGTTGTAGGATGTCCCCGTCATGCCAACCTTGCCGGTGCTCCAGAATGCTTTAACTTCTTCGTTTTGATCAGGCGTGGTGAAGCCTTTGGCTCGCCCATTCAGCCAATCGATCACAGCTTTCGGCGCCAGAGATTCATTGTCGCCGCCGATAGTCGGGCATCCCTGTGACAGTCCTGTGCCGGGCGAACACGAATGCACCACCGCGAAACCTCGCGGCACCCATACGCTGACCTGAGACTCCGAAATCGTCGGGCGAAGACTCTGCTGCGGAATTGGCGTCGGAGTCACGTGCATCGGCGGCGCAGCGTTAAGCTCGTGGCGAGGGTTCCAAAAAAACTGCGGTTCATTCGTTCCGGTACCAGCATAATACGGACTGGATTCATAGACCACCGCCACTTTCAAACCCTCTGTGTCGGTCTGTTTCTGGCGAGTCACATCCACGTGCATGCGGTCCAGCTTACCGTCGCCGTCAGAGTCAAATTCCGTTTCGACCCAAAGATCATGCCGCACCCAGTCGGCCGGATCCTTGAACTCCGGGACAACCTGAGCCTCCCCGTCCTTGAACACAGGCACTTTGGGGTCGTCAGCAGACGTGATCCCTGTTCCTAGTGTCATCAGTGCCGACATGGCCATGAAACGACGCAAGATTACTGGCATATCGAACATCCTGAAGCAGCCAAAAATCCGGGGGAGATGATTCCAAATCGTGTTTGTATGCTCGCTGAGTGCAGCGCGGCTGAATTCTGACAGGCATATTTCTTTCGCACAACATTACACGGGGACCAAATTGTTGAACATCTTTTGGAACGTGCCGACTCTCGTTGTCGCAGTTGGCAGGCTGGGGGATTCGAGTTGTTTATTCCTGAGACAAACGTCGAGGTTCCGAGGTCCCTTCCCACAAAAGGCTCTTCCCCCAAACTGAGGTGAAGCGTAGCACAGACTGCTGGTCTTTGAACCAAAACGATCAGCGACCTTGTGCACGTGGCACCGCGGAATGGATATAACGATCAGAGTGTCGGTATACTTAACGGAAGCGCATTTACTTCTCCGGCAGATTCGGAGGCACCTTTTCGATGTATCTCACTTGTTCTCGAATCATGATTGCTGCGGTTCACTGCGTTGTGTTGGCCTCGCCAGCAGTCGCTCAGCGTCAGACGCCTTCACTTGCGCAGGCCGATCATGCGACGATGATTATCATGGCCCCGTTGGGCCCGGTCGTTGCGGATCTCAGAATTTCTGTCGCGAAGATCCCTTACCGAACATGGGTCAGCCGTTTTGTGGCTTCCCAAATGGATGTCGACAAGAACACCCAATTGGACAGCAAAGAACTTTCGCTGTTGACCGAAAACGTGCGTCGCCTCGGAAATATCCCGGGCCCCGAAGAGATCCTTGCGGGGGCCGTCAAGGAACCCGGGGCCACAGAAGTTCCCACAAAGCAGTTTGTCGAATGGCTGCAAACGCGTTTGCCCAAATCGTTTGACCTGATTGCTCAACCACAAGCCGCCGACGACGCGGTTCGCCTCACTTCTCTGCTTGACGCCAATCTGGATGCATCAATCTCCGACGCAGAACTACTCAACTCACTGCGGGCATTGCGTTTTCGAGATCTCGACAATGACGAAACCTTCAGTGTTTCGGAGCTCATGCCCTATCGGGATCCTCGCAGCCAGAATGCACCGGTCAGTCCTGATGTTGTCAACTTGCCTTTCTATCATGTAACTGATGAAGCGTCCGGCAAACTCGCGGCTGAACGAATTGTCGGGCGATACGGCTCAGAAGGCACCGTGGCCATTCCGATTCTCCGTCAGCAGAAACTCCCGGAGTCAGATCGTCGACTGAACGTGGATGAGTTAGCCGATATTCTTCAGCAGCCCGAGTTTCATCTCACGATCGACGTTAAGTTGTCAGACCGGGCTGGCACCAGTGATATCGACGTGGCGATCAGTTCTTCAGCCGAGTCATTCTGCCGGACGACAGATGATAAGTTCGGCCAAACGGCGATCGTCGCGGACGGCCTGCCTCTCAGGATCGTTGCCCGCGGTGGTGGAGCCAACAATCGTGCGGTGACACGTGGCTTTCTCGGCCAGACATTCGTGATGATCGACGGCGACAGAAATCAGTATTTGGACGAAACCGAGTTCTCCGGTATCGTCGGGGCCATGCAGCAGTCCGGAGCGAACGGAGATTTTGCAACCGTTGATCAAAACTCCGACAAAATGGTGACTCGCGACGAACTGTTCTCGTTTGTTGAACGAGATCTGATGGCTGCAGCCAGTCGTATTGAGGTCACCGTCAAGCAGGACGGGAAAACACTGTTCAGCCTTCTCGATGCCAATCAGGATCGACGTCTGTCCGCTCGAGAAATCAGAAATGGAACAGCCGTGTTGCAGAAGTATGATCGCAACGCCGATGGATCTTTTGCAGAGACCGAACTGGGGACTGAATACGTTCTGACGCTGGGGCTTGGTCGTTCCGAGTTGCGTCGTAACTCCGGCATGATGACAATGCAGACCATGGCCATGAACAGCGGGGATGCTGTTCTTCCCGGGCTCGAAGGTCTTAACGGGCCGGAATGGTTTCGCAGGATGGATCGCAATCAGGATGGCGACGTGTCTGTTCGAGAGTTTCTCGGAACCTCCACGCAGTTCGCCGCATTGGACACAGATCAGGATGGGCTGATGTCGGCGTCAGAGGCCGAAGTTGCCGAGAAAGCCGAAGCCGCCGAGAAAACTGAGCCTCAGTAAATCAATGCTTCGAAAACTTCTCGTAGAGTGAAGCATAGACGCCCTGTTGATGAACCAGTTCATCATGAGTTCCCCGTTCGACAATGCGTCCGTGATCGAGCACCAGAACCTGATCTGCGTTACGAATGGTGCTCAGCCGATGAGCCACCACAAACGCGGTACGTCCGGTGAGAAGTATCTCTAACGCTTTCTGCAACCGCGATTCCGTCGCGCTGTCGATGCTGCTGGTGGCTTCATCAAGAATCAGAATCGCCGGTTCGGCCAGCATCGCCCGCGCGAAGCAGATAAGCTGTCGCTGGCCGGAACTCACGGTTGCACCACCTTCTCCGACGGATGTTTGAATCCCCTTCGGCAAAGCCAGAAACAGATCTTCACAATCCAGCTTCTTCAGCACGTCGTGGATCTCGACATCAGTTGCGTCTGGTTTCGCGAAACGAATATTGTCGGCGATCGTTCCGCTGAACAGAAAATTCTGCTGCTGCACAATTCCCAGGCGACGATGCAGAGAATGTCCCTGCAAACTGCGAATGTCGTGACCATCGATCAGGACTCGTCCCGAGTTCGCCAGATAAAACCGACACACAAGATTAATGATCGAAGACTTCCCGCTGCCCGTATGGCCAACCAAAGCGATCACTTCCCCGGGATGCGCGTCAAAGGAAATCTCATGCAGCACCGGACGATCAGCGTCATATCCAAACGTAACATTCTCAAACGCGACATGCCCCTGCACCGCATCCAGCACTATTGCATCGGGCGGATCCGTCCATTCGGGTTCCGTATCCAGCAGTCGGTAGAGCCGTTCCGCGCCGGCCATTGCGGTCATGGCCTGATTGTACTGATTGCCCAGAATCGAGATCGGCGCGAAGAACAGATTGGCCATAAAGAAGAAGCTCACAAGATCACCGATTTCAGTCGAATGTCCCGGCGTGAGCACTCGATAACCGCCAACTAGCAGGAGTACGGCCATGAAAATCTGGCTGTTCATTTCCAGCAGGGGCAGAAACGTACCCTGAGTCTTCAGAACGCGAGTATTGTAGTAAGAATGATCGGCGGCCAGTTCGGCGAACACCGCAGCATTCTCCTGCTCGCGAACAAACCCCTGAGTCACTCGGATTCCCACGACAGACTCCACCAGCGTCGCAGTGACTCGACTGAACGACTCACGCATATTTCTTAACGCAACGCTCAGTCGTTTGTGAAAGTGCCGATTGATAAACCAAATGACCGGGGCCAGTCCGAGCACGATCAGAAACAGAGACCAGTCGTACCAGATCATGGCCGTGGCGGCGATCGCCATTTGAATAAACTGAACCAGTGTCACGTAGAAGACTTCCTGAACTCCGATGCGAATGTCTTCCATGTCGGATGTCATGCGACTGATGACACGACCGATGCGATTCGTGTGAAACCACCGCATTGGCATTCGCTGCATATGCTGGAACAATCGAGTCCGCAGATCGCTGATAACACTCTCCCCCATCTCCAGGGCCAGTCGCTGGCGAAAGTGCATCACGAACTGAGTCGAAATCGCCAGCAGTGCGAAACCCATCGCTCCCTGGATCACGCCGGCAACGTCATGCTCGGCGATCGGCCCACGAATAATGGCTGCCAGCACCCACGTCAGAGCCGGCAGCTGAACGGCGCGAATCACCACCACGAGCAATAGCCAGAATCGCTGTGTTCCACACGAGCGAGTCGACTCCATGAGCCGCGTGATGAGTCGAAAATCGAGAGGCCTCTGGCGAGGTTCATCTTCCCGCTCAATATGCCGCGTCAGCGAACGAGCAGGAACGTTTACTACAGCCATGAATCTTATCCCGGCTCAGAATGCCACCGGACATTGCTGAGCTGTCCACGGATCAAATCCTGTGGTGAACAGAATCTGTGTCAACAGGAGCTATTCAGTGCGCGGACAGGATTGAGGTCATGATCAGAATAACGAGGCCACCCGAACACCACGCCTCAATTCATGCCGCGCAAAGTACAAGACACAGGATAGATCAGTCAGCGGATAAACCGCGAGTGGAATTCCTGAACGCCCCACGAAACACGAAGAGCCTCGTGATTTCGCGTTCTCGAATCCGGGATCACAGCAGCACAGTCTGCATTGTGGAAGACCACCTCAGGAAATCGAACCAGTTCCGACCGAAGTGAAATCTTCAGAATCACTCACGACAGACCGGATCCGTGCCTCATAGATCTGGACTCCCACAAGAGAAAAGAGCAACATCGTCCCCCCGCAGTCAGCGATTAACCGGACACTGAAAATCTACGGGGTTGTGCGTGAGATTTATAACTCTGCAGTCTGGGGCGTCGGTGCAAAGATCAGTGACGCGACGATTGAAGCCGTTGCCATTCCCGCGACGACCAGCAGGCTGATCGAGATCGGAATCGGAGCGACATCCATAAGCATCATCTTCACGCCCACGAATCCCAGCACACCGGCGAGACCGTATTTCAGATAGACGAACTTCTCCATCAGGCCTGACAACGCAAAGTACAATGATCGCAGACCAAGAATCGCGAACGCGTTAGAAGTGAACACGATGAACGGATCCCTGGAGACAGCCATGACGGCCGGAATCGAGTCCACTGCAAACACAAGGTCTGACCATTCCACGAGGATCAGCACGAGCAGCAGCGGAGTTGCAGACCAGCGGCCAGCCTGCTTCACAAAAAATCGATCTCCGCTGTAGTCATCGGTCACCGGGATCACTCGTCGACTCAGCCGCACCAGCCAATGATCACCAGGCTCTTTGGAAACGTCAGGCCCTTTCAGCATTCGCCATGCAGAAATCAGCAGAATGCCACCGAAAACGTGAACCAGCCAGTGGAATCGCTGAATCATGGCCACACCCGCCACGATCATGACGACTCGCATGGCCAACGCACCGAAAACGCCCCAGAACAGAACTTTGTGCTCACAGTGTCGAGGCACCTTCATTGCGGTGAATAACATGGCGAACACAAAGACATTATCGATGCTGAGCGCCTTCTCGATCACATATCCAGTCAGGAACTCCATCGCAGTTCGCGATCCGGAGTTCTGATAGAGCAGCCACGAGAATCCCAGCGCAAGAGCAATCCAGACGATGCTCCATGTAATCGCCTCCTGGAATCTGACCACATGTGCTTTCCGATGAAACACACCGAGATCAAGAGCCAGCATGCCCGCAAGAAAACTTACGAAAGCAATCCATGTCCACGGAGAGAATTCCATTGTGTTCAGTCACCAAAATGTTGTCTAGAAACGAAAACGTTGTTGACAGGTCACCCCTGTCGAAATTGGTAGTGGACAAATTGGAGGTGGAAAGGCCAGCAAACCCAATAAAGACGGACGCAAATCGGCGAACGTTCGCACGCTGCCAGTCATGACGCCTCTACAGCACCCGACATTGAAATTCCCTGATGTTCACGCTGGCGATCCAGCAGGCGGGCAAGAGACCTTGCTGCCCGATCGGCAACATTCGCAACGGCTGACTCCATGGAGACATCCGTATCTCCGACCAGAATCTCGCCTCTCTTCCGCAGCAGCACCTTGAAGCGACACAGTATGTCGCTCCCACCCTTCGGACCGTTCACGTCACTCAACGTTACCTGCACCGTCCGGACCTGAGATGAGAATCGATTCAGAGCGTACTGAGTACGTCGTTCAACAAGTTCCTGCTGAGAAGCGCTCAACGAAACGTTGCGGCCAAGAATCTGGATTTCCATGATCTTCTCCAAATTGAGGACAGAAAGTCATTCAGCGATTGAAAAGGTAACGTAATTAAAAAAGAGGTCTGTGGCGTAACGACGCAAACCGTCATTTGAATGGACTTCGCTGACAAACCCGCACTAGCTGAAGTTTCAGAAGCGACCCGCAAAGATCGCTAACGGATAATCGCCACTGCGGTTATTTCGTTGCCTTAAAAGATTCTCGGGACGGCTTGCGACATAACGCATTCAGACTGGAAAGTTATGGAAGAGATCAGGAGCGTGTTGAAGAAGATGTCTAAAACTTTGCAGGTCACACTGAAACCCGGCCAATGTGTACCACTTGAGAGTTTCAGGCATCTTTCTCAAGGGCCGACTAATCCCAGTCAACAACTCGCGCGGACCATTGACTGTTGATCATGCTTTCTCGATATCGTTGCAATTCACCTCGGACATCCCCGTCAGACTTTGCCTGCAGTTGAATCAGCAACCTCCGCTGGCTCTGTCGAGTTCTGCTGGTCGCTCTGTCCAAATCCCTTATTCCTGCCCGAGTTCGGCGATCCGAATTGGCCGGTGGCCTGACCGCTGCAACCGAAGTGCCCAAAAGCTCGCCGGACGATAACGGCCCGAACCACCCCTGCCCCAAAACAGCACTTGAATGCTCTTCACGAACCATGACACAATCTCCTTGACTGTTACACTTCCCGAGAAGCGGACTGCAAACATCCATCGTCTTAAGTCTACGCTGCCAATCACATTTGACTAATCAAAACTTGTGTATTGATTCATTGATTAAATTGAAGTAAAATGCACTCATGGACTGGATGAATTACCACCATCTTTTGTATTTCTGGATGGTCGCTCGCGAAGGCACAATTCAGCGAGCGGCCGACAAACTGCATATTGGCCAGCCCGCCATCAGTACTCAACTGCGCAGTCTGGAGGAGTCGTTTGGACAGAAGCTCTTTCAGAAGTCCGGCCGAAATCTGCAACTGACGGACACCGGCAAGACCGTCTTTCGCTACGCCGACGAGATTTTCTCGCTCGGCCGCGAGCTGATGGATACGCTTAAAGGCCATCCGGCAGGTAAACCGGTTCGGTTTACGGTGGGCGTCGTGGATGTGATGCCCAAGCTGATGGCTCGTCGACTGCTGGAGCCAGCTCTGCAGCTTTCAGAGAACCTGCAGCTCGTCTGTGTGGAGGACTCTCTGGAGGAACTGCTCAGTGAACTGATGTTGCACAATGTGGACATTGTGCTCTCTGATGTCCCGGTCACTGCGGCTGTCAAAGTCCGCGCGTACAATCACCTGCTTGGCGATTCGACAGTCGGGCTGTTTGCTCAAAAAGAGATTGCAAGGAAGTACAAGAAAGGGTTCCCTGCGTCGCTGAACGGAGCCCCGTTCCTGCTGCCGCGACGAACATCTGCGGTGCGGCGTGCTATCGACACATGGCTGGAGAAAGCAGATCTCCACCCCAGAATCCGCGCTGAGTTCGATGATACGGCTCTGATGAAAGCGTTTGGCCAGACCGGAGAAGGCATGTTCCCGGGAGCAATGGCGATTTCAGATGAGATTTGCCGACAGCATGAAGTGGAACTGATCGGGGAACTCTTAGGTGTCCGCGAACAATTCTTCGCGATCTCCGCCGAGCGAAAAATTAAACATCCGGCGGTACTGGCAATTGCCAGCACCGCACGGACGGGTATCTTCATCTGAACAGAGTAGCGGGTTACTAACTGACTGCGACATCCACGGCGGTCACGAGTCCGCTGGACAGGTCGTAGACCCCTCCGGCAACAATCAGCTCTTTCCTCTGAATAAGTCTGGAGATCGTTGGCGAAGCCTCAGCCAGAAGAACAGCCTGATTGCGGACGTTCTCAGAGATCGCTCGATCCAGGTCCCCGTTCGCTGCCTTAACGGCGGGGCGAATGTGCTGAAACAGCCCGCTGATCTGACCAGGCACCTCGTCGCCCTTCATCGTCGCACTCACAGCGCCACAGCGGGTGTGGCCGAGCACGTAAAGTACTTTGGCCCCAAGAATCTTCGTGCCAAACTCCAGACTGCCGATGTTCTCACTGGACGCTACGTTGCCTGCAATTCGAGTCACGAACAAGTCACCGAAGCCCTGATCAAAGACGATCTCAATCGGAACGCGGGAATCAGCACAACCCAAAAATGCAGCGAATGGCTTTTGCCCGTTCGCAACTTCACGAACTCGACTCATGTCTCGATTCGACGAGATCGTCTTTCCTTCCGCGAAACGCCGATTCCCATCAATCAGCAATTTCATGGCTTCCTCCGGAGTTTCAGGAGCCTTGGATGCTGATTGAGAATTTGAATCATCATCAGCCGCCATCAGGGACGTGAACCCGGCGACCCCACACGCAGCGGTCAGCATCGATTGACCGAGCAACGTGCGTCTTGTTGACCTGAGTGAGCCAGAGCTGGAACCAGAGCCAGAACATGTCATGTTTCGCAGAATCTCAGACATACTTCTCTCCTCGAATTACGCTTACAGTAGAAAGATAAGCAATCACGGCATATCGCTCGAAATACTCAACAGAAATCAGCTTCAGCAATCGATCGGCAACTTCGGGCGAAACGATCGTTTCCAGCCGGATGTTGGATCCCAGAATCTCGCCCACGCGCCTCTGGCGGATACCTTCGCCTTCGGCTTCCGTCACGGTGTAGCCTTTGGCTCCAGCACTTCGAACATCAGCAATGAGGCGTTCTTTCAGAATGGCTTCGGCAACGATTGTGAGCAGACACAGGGGGACAGTTTTCATAAGAGGCAACTCGCTTTCGTTCTTCACAGGAATGCGGTCAGAGCTATCGCGGGGGATGTGGAACCTTCAAACGATCAGCTACAGAAACGCTTTGAGATCTCGTAGTAGATCGGAATGCCGGCGATAAGATTAAAAGGAAAGGTGATTGCGAGGGCTGCGGTGAGATAAAATGTCGGGTTCGCCTCCGGCAGCGTCATACGTACGGCTGGAGGTGCGGCGATGTAAGAAGCACTTGCGGCCATCGCCGCCAGCACGGTGCAACCGCCGACGGAAAGTCCTGCCAGGGAGCCAAGGTATGCGCCGACTGTACCGTGAACGATGGGCATCAGAATTCCAAAACCCAACAGAAAAAGTCCTGCCTGTTTGAGATCGCCAAGTCGATTACCAGCGGCGAGGCCCATCTCCAGAAGAAAGATTGTCAGCAACCCTTTGAACAGCCCCTCAAACACAGGCTGGACTGGTTTCCATCCCGATTCACCGACTGCGGTACCAATGATTAGCCCTCCGACCAGCAGCATCATTGATCGAGAAGTCAGTAGTTCGTGCATGATTTCTCGGACCGGTCGTGCAACCTGGCCGGTGCCGTCCGGGTTTGCTTTGGCCGCCGCCGACATCTGAAAGGCACCAATTGCGAGAGCGATCTGGATCCCGGGAATCTCCAGCAGCGTCAGCAGAGTTGGCATGAATCCCTCAGCCGGCGCCCCCACCGATGCCGTAAACTGTTGAGCCGCGATAAATGTCACCGCCGATACTGAACCATAATGAGCAGCAATTCCGGCTGAATCCGCGATACTGAACCGCCCCATCTTCCGCAAAACCAGGTAAGCTGACACCGGTGTCAGGCACCCCAGCAGAATTGTTACTAACGCCGGGCCCGAGATTGCAGCCAGCGAACTATGGGAAAGTTCAACGCCTCCCTTCAAACCCAGAGCAAACAAAAGGTAAATTGACAGGGCTGTGTAGAGGTCTCTGGGCAGAGACAGTTCGCTGCGAACCAGCCTGGCAAATACCCCTAAAGCAAAGGACAATGTCAGTGGCGAACACAGATTAATCCTGAGAACATCCAGCATGCAAACCCCCGTCGGATATTTTGCGAAACTCAATACACGAAACATATTTCGTGTATTGTTTATCGTGTGTTTGTGTTCAACACAAGAACAGCAGCGATGAAAAAACGCAGAAAAAGCGAAATCGAGAATCCTGGCGCGACTTCAGTGAACGCATCGCCAGCCGGAGTTGCTGGCTGGACGTTTCTGACGAACCATTCGCATGTGTTGCTGTGCCTGTATCGAAACGCCGAGATCACTTTGCGAGAAGTCGCGGTGCTGGTGGGTATCACGGAGAGAATGGTGCAGAAGATCGTGGCCGAGCTGGTCGAAGCCGGTTTCCTTGAGGTCACGAAGGTTGGCCGCCGAAACAGCTACGAGATCACTCTGAATAAAACATTGCGGCATCCGCTTGAGTCGCATTGCACCATTGGTGATATGCTGAAAAATCTAAGCCGGAATCGCTGACCGGACCGCCTCACACTCAGGAATCAAGCCCATCCTGGACCTCGGCAGCCTGCTGCCGCTTTGGTGCATGCAGCCTGCTGCAAACTCCTGAGTTCAGAATCTGACGAGCTCGAAACGGTTATCCACAGCAGGCTGTGGAGGGGAAAGCTGCAGCAGGCTGCAGCAGACCCAAGAGGATCGAGAAATACACGGCTTGACTCGCGGTCTCAATTCGTTTTCACGCACACTTTCCCGAGGCTGGCTTCCTCGGTAAGCTGAACGCATCAATTCATGGTGATGGTTTTGCTCGAGGTTGATTATGCATCGCACGTTTTCAAAGACGCTGCTGGTTGCGGCCGGTTTGCTGTTGGCGACTTCTCAGACATTGCATGCTCAGGATGCTTTGCCGGAGACAATAGAGTTCAATCGCGATATTCGCCCGGTCCTGTCGGATAACTGTTTTTTCTGCCACGGCCCCGACAAGAATAAACGTGCAGCCGACCTGCGTCTGGATACCGAAGCCGGTCTACACGGCAAAGACGGACAGCATGGAGCCATCGTGGCTGGCAAGCCTGACGACAGCGAAATGATCAGGAGAATCATCTCCACAGATCCCGAGCAAAAAATGCCTCCGGCGCATTCGGGAAAATCACTCTCCGAACGAGATGTTCAGTTGCTGAAACGTTGGATTGAACAGGGCGGGAAATTCGAAGGCCATTGGGCCTTTCTTCCAATCCGAACGGCCGAAACAGCAGCGGGTCCGGTGCCCAACGGCATCGATCAGCTCGTTCACAACAGCCTCGCTGAACACGGACTGACCAGTTCCGCCGAAGCCGACCGGATCACCTTGATTCGTCGCCTGAGTTTTGACTTGATTGGATTGCCGCCGTCAGAGAAAGAAGTCACCGACTTTGTTGCGGATCAATCTCCTGAGGCTTACGAAAAACTCGTCGATCGCCTCCTGCAGTCTCCACACTTTGGAGAACGGCTGGCGATGTGGTGGCTGGATCTCGTCCGATACGCCGATACGGTTGGCTATCACGGCGATCAACCAATGAGCGTTGCACCGTTTCGAGATTATGTGATCGCATCGTTCAATGCGAACAAACCGTTTGATCAGTTTACGATCGAACAGCTTGCGGGCGATCTGCTGCCTGATGCCACTCGCGAGCAGCGCATTGCTTCGGGCTACAACCGCCTTGGAATGATGAGCGCGGAAGGGGGCGTGCAGGACAAAGAGTATCTGGCGAAGTATATCGCAGAGCGAGTTCGCAACACGTCCGGTACCTGGCTGGGGATCACTCTGGGATGCGCTGAATGTCACGACCATAAGTTTGACCCGCTGACAGCGAAAGACTTTTATCGTTTTCAGGCGTTCTTCGCTGACATCAAGGAACGCGGTCTCTATTCCGGTGCAAATAGTGATGGCAACTGGGGACCGTTTGTCAAAGTTCCGACGGAGCAACAGGCCGCAGATCTGGCAAAACTTGATGAGCAGATTGCTTCCGTGAAGAAGGTCCTGGAAACCGATACGGCCGAACTGACCGCCGCACAACTTGAGTGGGAGAAAACTCAGATTCCCTGGACGCCGCTCACGGCCGATACGATGGTATCGCTTGAAGGTGCAAAACTAACGCTACGCGCAGACGGAGCGATCCTCGTCTCAGAAAAGAACGGCGCAACAGACACATATACTTTGACGTTCTCCAAACTGCCGCCAGCGGTGACCGCGCTCCGACTCGAAGTGTTGCCGGATGATTCGCTGCCCAACAAAGGGCCGGGGCGAGCAGGCAACGGAAACTTTGTCCTTTCGGAAATCATCCTGAAGGTCAAAGAAGGTGAAACGGAACCGGTCGCGGTTCCTCTACAAAATGCGTCGGCCACTTACGAACAAATCGGGGCCGCTGATGGAAACCCTTATAAAAAGTGGGCCGTGGAAGCCGCTATCGATGGTGATGCGAAAGGAGCCAAGTGGGGCTGGGCGATCATGGAAAAGGCCGGTCAGCCAAACTTCGCCGTGTTCGAAACCGCCAGTGACCTGACGCTGAAGGAAGGCGCGACGCTGACGATTACGTTGGCTCAGAATCTGGATAATCCCGGACACAATCTCGGTTGCTTTCGTCTGTCTGCTGCGACGGCCGCTCGACCGATCAAAGCGTCAGATGCTCCACCGGCCAATCTGCTGGCCATTCTGGGAACTCCAGTGGAGCAGCGAACTGATGCTCAGAAAACAGAGCTGACGACGTATTATCGCACGGTGGCTCCGCTGCTGAATCCAGCCCGCGAACAACTTGCCACGCTGGAAAAGCAGCGTACAGACCTCAACAACGCGATCCCGTCAACGCTCGTGACGGAAGCTGTGTCCCCGCGAATGGTGCGAATCCTGAAGCGAGGCAACTGGATGGATGACACTGGCGAAGTGGTGACTCCGGCGTTCCCGACTGTGTTTGCTGAAGCTCCTCCCGCTGACAAAGTTCTCAATCGCCTCGATCTGGCGAAGTGGATTGTTTCACCGGAAAATCCTTTGACCGCTCGAGTTGTCGTGAATCGGTTGTGGAAGATCTATTTTGGAGCCGGTCTGTCACGCAAGCTGGATGACCTGGGTGCTCAGGGCGAATGGCCAAGTCATCCGGAGCTGCTGGACTATCTTGCCGAAGATTTTCGCAGCCACGGCTGGGATCTTAAACGTACCATCAAGTCGATGGTAATGTCGCAAACCTATCGTCAGTCATCCTTGACCAGTCCGCCTGTGCGAGAAGCCGATCCGTACAATCGCTGGCTTGCTCGACAATCAAGATTCCGCCTGGATGCCGAACTCGTGCGTGACAATGCTCTGGCCATTAGCGGATTGCTGGTGAATTCGATCGGCGGAAAAAGTGTAAATCCTTATCAGCCGGCCGGGTATTGGGCCTATCTCAACTTTCCAACTCGCGAATGGCAGAACAGCACGGGCGAAGCGCTTTATCGGCGAGGTCTCTACACTCACTGGCAGCGTCAGTATCTGCATCCGAGTCTGCTGGCATTCGATGCTCCAAGTCGCGAAGAATGCACGGCCGATCGGCCTCGTTCGAATACACCCTTGCAGTCGCTCGTTCTGCTGAATGACCCAAGCTACGTTGAAGCCGCGAGAACTTTTGCGGAGCAGATTCTTCGCCAGAACGGTTCCACACGTGACCGGCTGGATTTTGCCTTCCGCCGAGCATTATCGCGACCAATTCAGGACGACGAAGCTCAGGTTCTGGAACAACTTCTGACGACTCATGTGACCGAATATCAGGCTGACGCTGCCGCCGCTGCGTTGTTGATGACTGTGGGTGAAAAACCGATGCCCGCGGATCTGCCAACTCCGGAGTTATCGGCGTGGACCAGTGTCGCCCGCACGATTTTGAATCTGCACGAAGTCATTACAAGGAACTGATACCGATGTTGAACTTACCCTCTGAAATCGCGCGACGGTCATTTCTGCGGAATTCAGGTCTCAGCCTGGGTTCGATGGCTCTGGGTTCCATGCTGGCGCAGCAGACGAGAGCGTCTCAGCAGGAAGTTCCCAAGTGGTCGGGTGTTATCCAGCCGACGCATTTCGAACCCAAAGCCAAACGCATTATCTGGCTGTACATGGCCGGCGGGATGACTCATATCGACACGTTCGATAACAAGCCGAAGCTCGCTGAACTCCATGGCAAGCCGATGCCGGAGTCGGTCACCAAAGGCCAACAGATCGCGCAGCTGCAGGGAGCACAGCTGAACTGCTTTGGTCCGCAACACGCATTCAAGCAATGGGGAAAATCAGGACAGTCAATCTCCGAAATCTGGCCGCTGCTCGGCGAAAAATGCGCTGACGACATGTGTATTGTTCGTTCGCTGCATACCGATGCGATCAATCATGATCCGGCTCATACGTTTATGAACACCGGGACGATGATTGCGGGGCGACCAGCGATGGGATCCTGGTTGCTGTATGGACTCGGATCTGAATCCGAAAGCCTGCCGGGATTTGTCGTGATGGTTTCCACCGGCAAGTATGGCCAGCGTCAGCCCATTGCGGCTCGCCAGTGGCATTCCGGTTTTCTGCCGGGCCAGTTTCAGGGCGTTGAGTTCCGCGGAACCGGCGATCCGGTGCTGTATGTCGGCAATCCAAAAGGAGTGAATTCCAAGCAGCAACGCGATGTCGTCGATGCGGTTCAACGCCTGAATGGCCTGGCGAATAATCGGCTCGATGATCCCGAAATTGCAACTCGCATCAGCCAGTATGAATTGGCGTTTCGAATGCAGTCGAGTGTTCCGGAGCTAATGGATGTCAGCAACGAACCGGCTCACATCTTCGATCTCTATGGCACAAAGGGCGGGGATGGCTCTTTCGCGTCTAACTGCCTGCTGGCTCGTCGACTGGCCGAACGTGGAACTCGTTTCATTCAGCTTTATCATCGTGACTGGGACCACCACGGTGCGGTGAAGGAACACTCGGCCGGAACCGCGAAAGAAGTGGATCAGGGCGTCGCGGCATTGATCACCGACCTCAAGCAGCGTGATATGCTGAAAGACACGATCATTGTGTTTGGCTCGGAGTTTGGACGCACGCCGATGGCTCAGGGGAATGGCCGCGACCATCACCTTGCCGGATTCACAATGTGGTTCGCTGGTGGCGGATTCAAGCCGGGAATCAGCTACGGCAATACAGATGAGTTCGGATATCACGCTGTCGAGAACCGCGTGTCTGTCCACGATATCCATGCCACGTTGCTGCATCTGATGGGTATTGATCACATGAAATTTACGTACAAGTTTCAGGGACTGGATTCGAAACTTACTGGGGTTGAGGAATCAACGGTGGTGAAGGATCTTTTGGTCTGAACGGCATCGACCCAAACTGTGCCCATAAAGCGTAACGGCGCATGCCGTCCGGTGAGTGGGCAGGTACTGCGCGCCCGGAGCCATACATCCACGTTGCCCGACCTGTCCTTAGGTCGGGAGTCCGCGACAGGATGACTGCCAGTTCTCTAGCAACTCCGTCTGGCCCCTGCGTGTTTGCCCATACGTTTTGGCAGCGGAGCTGCTGCGCAGCCCGCAGCCGGGGCCATCCACACTCAGCACCCAAGCTACAATTCATTACGCCAGATTTCTCGGGCCCCTCTTTCAGCCTACTGAACAGCCACTGATTGCAGGGCAAGCTTCGCCGTTGCGTTGAATCTTGCAGCTGGCGTAATGCGATTGGCAGACCGGGGGGCAGTGATGCAGCCGGGGACATCTGCAGCCGGGGCCATCCACACTCAGCACCCAAGCTACAATTCATTACGCCAGATTTCTCGGGCCCCTCTTTCAGCCTACTGAACAGCCACTGATTGCAGGGCAGGCTTCGCCGTTGCGTTGAATCTTGCAGCTGGCGTAATGCGATTGGCGGACCGGCGTTTTCCAAAGTGCTCGACCGCGTGCAGCCAGAGTTCTGCCGACAGATTCAGTCGATCCAGAATCGGTGGAGCATTCTTCGGGATCGCTCCTCGTTTCCCAGGTTTCAACTGGCGGCCGGTCCAGTCGAGCAGTTGCAGGTATTCTGCCAGCGTCATGAACAGGCAACCCTTGTTTGAAGCTCGCCGACTGGAGCATTTCTCACGAGCCTTCTTCTGTTTCGGCTCCAGTTCCACAGGAGCAAGCCAGCCTGCGTTCGAGCCATGCTCGATTCGCACGTCCTTTGCATCCGCCGTCGAAACGTCATGGGCAGACTTGAGATCGACAATGCGTTCTTGAGCACTCGTGAAGTCGCTCTTCTCCGGAGTTGCTGCCAGACCGGCTCGCACCGGGTTCAGATCCACATAAACCATGCACGCCGCGATTGCCGCTTCATCCAATAGAACCGTCGCCTTAAAGCGACCCTCCCAGAATCGCCCGGTGCATGCGTCTTCGGCATTCGCCATGCGAGCAATCACTTCCGAAGTGCATCGCATGAACCATGAAACGCTGGACAGGCGAGCCCGCAGTTCGGCCAGAGTTTTCTCATCGGCCATAACGTGATTGAGATCCGTGTCAGCAGGCTCCGCCGGGGAGCCATCCTTGTTCCGCCGCTGAGGAAACAGATACCACCACCGCCGAGCGGCCTCTTTGTCACTCCATGTTTTCACCACATCCGGCCGACTTCTCAGGATGACATGGAGATGATTGGACATCACCGAGAATCCGAGCACATCGACACCGAAGATCCCCGCCAGAAACTCCAGCCGATTGCGCATCCACTGGCGTCGATGCTCATAGTTCTTCCCCGTGAGCTCATCGACTCCGCACAGAAATCCACGCCTCACGCAACGATTGACGCAATGCACAACCTGGATCTCACCCGACGACAATATCTCACGCCGATTGACTCGTGCCATGGCTTCTTTCCCAATTCAATTGCGGTTGCTTGACGTACCGTAGGGTACTTCTCTAACTCCGAACTGTCAATTTAGTTTGGATGGCCCCGGTGTTCGTCAATTAGATTACACCTGCAGGATTGTCGACACAGCGTTCGCTGCCGAGGTCGATGTGACCGGAGTAGTGAACGACATGGTGCTTCGACGCGTCGGTCGGTTTCACCGGAGGGAGTTAAGCGATGACGTTTTTCTTCGTTCAAAGCCACCGATTTTGGGCAGAGATGTGTGTTGGAACGCGATCTTGGGCGACGTGAGCATCGAGTCCTTCAGGCAGGCTTTCCGGTAGGACACTATGCATTTCGGCCGGCTGAATACAGGCAAATGCCTGCACACGGCCAGTCGCTCGAATAATCGCCGACCTCCTGTAGTTGGATCGACGCAGGGCGTGATCCCCGAAACTTCGCAAGCCTGTTCTGCATCCAGTAGGATGCCAACTCGGCAATCGTTGGCGTTATAGGTCATGGTGACTCTACTGCCGTCCAACATCGGGAAGAGAA
Source organism: Planctomycetales bacterium (assembly GCA_026400835.1). Taxonomy (GTDB): domain Bacteria; phylum Planctomycetota; class Planctomycetia; order Planctomycetales; family Planctomycetaceae; genus SXXK01. Next base: position 44,027 of record JAPLOA010000051.1, read on the forward strand.
TCGGCTGGTCTTCGTTCTTCCATGTGTTGATGCTGCGCATGCCCCACGATTCTGGATCTTGAAATGTTTCCCTCAATACAACTGTCCAATCGTCGCTTCGGATTGCCCGATATGCATTTAACGCCGAAAACACTCCCAATAATACAACTCTTCATGTACTGGCTCTTTGAAGCCCAGCGCGTGTGCTCGATCTATTAAGGTCTGCCCAGACTGAAGCTGCGGAAAGACATTTCCGCCCGTGTCGGTCCAGTTTTGGGGTTTTGGCACGTGTTCCCCATATTTGAGTCGCACTCCCAAGGCGAACATCGCCGGTGGAAATTGCTGATCCGCTGCCTTCGAAACCCAATAATAACCACCTGCAACATCTGGGCTTCCCGGCCAGAACATGATCCTGTTGATCTGATCTATATGATTCTCTTTCCAGCGTGCATATTCAAACTGTTGCTCTGGATTACCCAGCGAAGCACGCACCCACATGAGCCCGCCCGGAGCATAGGCATACGAGAAGACCGCGACGACGAAGGTTGAGCTCCAAAACGCCGCTCTCCGGAACGCTCTTCTTCCACGAAATGCACTTGCACCTAAGAAAACAAAAAGGAGGACCCAAGTTGCTATTGGTACAAGACTGATTGGCATCGCGAATCCAGTGACGAACGAGCTTTGTGAAGGTTTGCTTCTCCGCAAAAACAACCGCGAGACGGTTTGATAATCTCTAATTTGTTTCAGGTGCCATTTGCCGACGACGTCATGTTAAAGTCCACCGCACGTGCCGCCGCAAGTGCATCGAGTCGGGGCGGAGATACGGATGGTCTTTTCAAACGGCACTTCCGGCCCCCCTCCAAGACTCGAAGGACTTGGACCGCGATAAGGCGAAAAGTATTCGTACAGGGTCTTATCATCAACGATTGCTTCATAGTCTGGAAAGCCGTCGTGCTTTCCTTTTACAAGAACGATGATGCTGTCTGCCTCTGCAGTAACGATGAACGTGACGTCATAGTCGATGCGCGGGGCCACGTCGACGAATGGATATGCGGCAGATGCCAGAAATCGAACCGACGCTCCGCACCTCGTTTCGCGTGAAGTGACCTCATCTTCCTTCAGCGGTGCGGTAAGTTCCGAATAGTTCCAACCAAACACAGAAAACGGACAGGTTAAAGATACTCCCCAGCATCGACGATGCGAACTGCCCACACTATTCGTGCCAAAAATTCCAATCGGCCGCTCACCAAATTCCTGAAACCCAATTTCGCAACTATCAAATTGACCATGGCTGGCAATGCGCGACGTTCCGGGTTCATTGAAGCCACGTTCATCGGACTTGAACTCGCATCGCACACCGCCTGGTTCATCCAGCCACTTCCCTCTGCGCTTGTGAATAAATGCTGCAAATGAAAGACGGATTTCCTTCAACCCGGATGGATCGATACATGCGACCGCACAGCCGGAGCTGTAAGTGTACTGTTTGCTGCTGATCCAAGGCACAACCGGGTCGGGGCTTGACCATCGCATAGTCTTCGGTTGGTAGAGTCGAGCCCTGACATAAATGCCCTCGCTGCCGGTCCGGTAGCCTTGCCTTCCAACAAACAGGTACGGCGTGACGGTACTTCCCGTTGAAGCGATCACGTTTCCCCAAGCGTCGTATTCCTTCGTATCTGTGACGTCGCCGGAGTCGTCAGTGAGTGCAACGGTGTCGCCTCGGCCATCATAGTGGTAGTAGCTGGTGACGCCGTTGCGGTTTTGGGAGAGCAGGTTGCCGTAGAGTCCCGGTTCGTGTGTGTATGAAGCCGACAACACGCCGTCTTCGTACTCTTCAATCACGTTGTCGCTGAGTTCGTCCCAGACGTACGTTGTCTTTGGCATTGGATCACTCCCGGGCGACGCGGCGGTTGTTGGCGTTGTAAGTCATGGTCACTCGACTGCCGTCCGGCATTTGGAAGAACGCTGTTTGATTCGAGGTCCAAGGAAGAACAGCAGTAATGTCCACATGTTCAAGAGCACGAAGTAATGGACTACCGTTACTCTTCATTGTCATCAACGGGAGGAACCTCAGGGTCTGACAAATGAATCCAAACGTTGAATGCGGCTGGACGACTGAAGGACACTTCTGTTGCCGCTGGGGTGCTACCGACGGTTGCAATCCATTCGCCGTCGGGCGATACGTGAATCGTATTGCGTCCAAACAAGGGCGAGTGTGAGATTCCTCTATTCGGAAAACCGTTGGGAATTGGTTTGAAGTCTTCGATGGATAGGCAGGTAATGTGGTGCGTCGTGTTAGCTGGAAAGTCCACAAAGCCTACGTAGAATCTTTTCCCGTCCGGGGAAAAATCAAATGTATCAAGGAAGAATCTCTCATCCGGCTCTTTGTTGGCTGACCATTTCCAGACTTCGTGCCTTGTTTGGCAGTCAAAGATTACAACTTGCGAAGCAGCAAGAATGCCGACGTATCGTCCATCATGTGTGAAATTCACTTCAGTACTGAGTCCGTACTCCGTGTTGAGTGACTGAATCAACTGGAGGTCTGGAACGCTTATGAAATCAATCCGTCCTTGATGGTGAGTAAGCACCGCGAGCTTGCGATCCCCCGACCATGCCATGCCGACTACACCATGGCTGTCGTTTCCCAGATTTAAAGTTTTGGTGGCCTTCGTGGTCAAATCCACCCAATGCAGATCCCAGATCTCTTTGCTGTCTTTATCGAAGCTTCTCCGTGCAAGCAGTACTTGATTCCCATCACGACTTATCCGCTGTCTCCGTGCATCTGTACGATCGATGCGGCCATCAATTGTATGGATCGGCTCAAACGATGATGACCATACGGTGTTGTACATGTGCCCCGATGTGAGGACTCGATTACCTTCAGGTTGAACGGCAAGGTCGGTAAAATACTCTGGGGCAGGAACCGAGATCTGTTGAATTGAAACCGTCCAGTCGTCTGAGACTAACGGTTTCATCCATACAACTTTTTCAGAGTAATTAACGATAAGCCAGCCTCGTTGCCACCCTGCGACATTTACGACAGGCTCAGCGACGGTTTGTGTTACGCGGATCGTTTCGGGAGGCATAATGAAAGTCCCAATCGTCAGCATGATGGATCGCAGCATTTTCTCGGTCCCATATAAAGCTTGTCGTACATTTCCTGGAAATGATCTCACATGAGGCCGTTAATTCGTACCATCGTGGGTTGCCCAATTCTTACTGGAAAGATATCCCGCAATGGTGCCCTGAAAATCTGGTTCAGCCGAAGGGGCCGTGCCGCTGTCATTTCCCCAGCCCATTGTTTTCCCGGACCACCAGGTTGGTTTCAGCGATCCTCGGGCAAACGATCCTCCGTTTCGAAGGACCTTTTCAGCAAAGTTGCTTGCGAAGACATTTGTGTAGCAGCCAACCATCGTCACATTCGCGTCAACAGCAAACCAGCAGGGTACTGAAAATTCGCAGTTCATTGCGCGAGGGAGTTCACTCTGCCAAAGAAAATATCCCGCATACAGTTCAAGACCCGGTGGGTGACGTTTTTGGTATTTGGGGAAATCAGACAGATTGAGTTGGTCATGTCCGTTGGTCGTTCGCTGAGATCCTATCAAATTCTGACTTTTCCAAGAGTGTCCCACAAAATAGGCCGTCGTGATTGGCTTGCAACCACTTTCCGATACTGTCTGCATCCTCCTGAAGAGTTCTGAATCCGTTCCGAAGTGCGTGGCATCGAAGAACGCGCCAGCCATTTTGATGTATTCGTTCTTGTCGGTGCCGATGGACGCTGAGAAGAGATTTGCAGTGCGTTTCGGCAGCAGATTCTCAACACTGTAAACAGCGCACGCAGTCGGTGTTTTTTGAGCCCAGTCGATCGGATCAGGGTCAGCGAAGATATAGTTTCCAAAAAAGGCACCTGCTGTTCTCGCACTTAAAGGCTGAATGCACGCACCGTTCTTGATTGGATCAAGATTTAGCTGCTTGAGAGCATTGATCCTTTCCACAAGAGTCGAGAATTGATCGCCAGCTCCTGCTTTCCAATACCCTTCGAATGATGGTACTAACTGCTCCCACCATCCGCTGGGGTCAGTGAGGACCAACGAATTGTTGCCGACATACCCGTAGCCACTTCGCCCGGCGGCGAGAAACATATCCAATGAGATCCATCGGGAACTCTGAGGTGAATAGTGACGACTTCGAACATAGACGTTATGTGGCGACGGGGTCGCTTGATACCCATTCATTCCACCAAACTGGAACGGCGTGATAGTGCCTCCCGCTGATGCAAGGACATTTCCCCAGGCATCGTATTCTTTGGTGTCGGTGACGTTGCCGGAGTCATCGGTTAGCGCGACAGTGTCACCACGGCCGTCGTAGTGGTAGTAGCTGGTGACGCCGTTGCGGTTTTGGGAGAGCAGGTTGCCGTAGAGTCCCGGTTCGTGTGTGTATGAAGCCGACAACACGCCGTCTTCGTACTCTTCAATCAAGTTGTCGCTGAGTTCGTCCCAGACGTACGTTGTCTTTGGCATTGTGTCACTCCTTGTCGACGCGGCGGTTGTTGGCGTTGTAGCTCATGGTCACTCGACTGCCGTCCGGCATAAGGAACAGCGTCGGCTGGTTCTCGTAGCTCCAGGTCGTAGTGGTTCGACCACCGGCGGGTTCGCGAACGATCTGCTGATTCCCGTTCGCATCAAACGTGTACGTTGTTCTGCCAGCCGCCGCAGTTGAGTACTTGATTTGGTTTGCGTTGTCGTAAACCGTCGTCGTGCGAGTGCCATTGGCATTCAGGACAAGACGGTTTCCAACCGCGTCGTAAACAAATGTATTTGCGTAGCCACTGACTCCGCTGCGACGTTCCGCAGTCAGTTGACTGCTCTTGTCATACACCCAAGTCACGCGAACACCGCTGGCCAGAGTTACACCGACTCGGTTACCTACGTTGTCGTTTCTATAATCGAACGAACTGATCGTTGAGTTGTCAGCCTTTGTGTCCTGGACTTTCGTCAAACGACTCGACGCGTCGTAGGTCCACGATGTGCGACTTCCATCATTGGCTTTCTGCTGAGTTCGTCGTCCGGCATCGTCGTACGTGAACGTCGTTCGCTTCGCGTTTCCGCTGATTTCAGAAGTCAGGCGGTTCGCTGCATCATAAGTCCATGTTGTTCGCCCACCGGCAGAGGACTTGGTTCGCCGATTGCCGACAGTATCAAACGTGTTTGTGATCCGCTTGTTGTTTGGCAGTGCTGCAGACGTCGTCTGTCCCATAGCATCGAACACGGAAGTATACCGTCCGGTGCTGTCGGCCATCAAGGTGCGATTGCCGACGATATCGTAACTTAAGGTCGCTCGGCTACCGTCCGGGTATTTTCTGCTGGCCAACTGACCCACCGTGCTGTACGCATAGGTCGTACGGTTGCCTCGGGCGTCGATTCGCAAGTTCTGTTGTCCGGCGGCATCGTAGGCCGATGTCGTGCGGCGGTTGAGCGGGTCAATGAGTTGCGTCTGGGCTCCTGTTGAGTCGTACGTGAAGCTGTGCCGATTGCCTCGGGCATCCACTAGAGCCGATGTTTGCCCCAGCGAATCGTAGACCGTCGTCGTACGGTTTCCGAGAGCATTGACTTCGACCGTGCGTCGGCCAAGGGTATCATAAACGCTGCTGACTCGGTTGCCGTTGGCGTCGATCGTCGCCAGAGTCTGGCTGGCGGTGTTGAAGACCGTGGTAGTGCGTTTACCGAGCGGATTGATGCTCGCGATGACCCGGCCTGCCGTGTCGTACACTGACGTGCTGCGATTGCCCAGCGGATCTTTGCTGCCGACGGTCTGACCGACGTTGTTGAAAATCGTCGTCCAGCGTTTCCCAAGCGGATTGATACTCGCGGCAGCTCGCCCAACACTGTCGTAGACTGTCGTGGATCGGTTGCCCTTCGCATCGACTGACGCTACGCCTCGCCCACCTATGTCGTAGACGCTGGTCGAACGAAATCCCAGAGCATTGATCGAAGCGACCGTCTGACCGTCCGCATTGTAGGTCGTGGTGGAACGTGCTCCTTTAGCATCCACACTCGCCACCGTCCGACCAGCAATGTTGTACACCGTGGTACTGCGACTGCCAGCCGGATTGATCGACGCCGTGACAGCTCCGACATTGTTGTAAACTGAAGTGGACCGGCGTCCCAGCGGATCAACCGATGCAACACTTCGCCCTGCCAGATCGTAAACCGTGGTCCAGCGTTTTCCGAGCGGATTGATCGACGCGATTTCTCGGCCTGCCGCGTCGTACACCTGAGTCGAACGAATGCCAGCCGCATTGATATTGGCGACGGCCTGACTAGCGGCGTTGTAAACTGTCGTGGACCGCTGATTCAAGGCATTGACGCTGGCAACCGTTCTGTTTGCAGCGTCATAAACCGTGGTCGAGCGTTTTCCGAGCGAATCGATGCTGCCCACCGTCCGATTGAGAACATCATAGACCGTCGTGCTGATGGCTCCCGTTGGTCCCGTCGTGCGAATCTGACTGCCGAGCTTGTTGTACACAAAGCTTGTGCGAGCCCCGTTTGGTGCCGGAGACACATCCGCGATCACCACTGGACGCGTAACTTGGACCATCCTGCAATCTTTGCGAGAACGGATCTTCGGGATACGAGCCATGACAAAACCCTCCAGCAAGCTGCCGACAAACCGACACGCAGCACACTGGGGTATGATGCAGTCCTATGACGATTTTCACAATCGCAACACTTCCCTCACCTCAACGTTTCCACTACTTTTCGGAGATGAATTCTGTGTCGAATTCTGTACCATCGCGACGTCGATTTTTTCATTCTTCGATGAATGCCTTGTCTTTTATCGCAGTTCCAGATCAGTCAGAAATCTGAAATAAAGACCTGCCGAAAAGGATTTTCGTATTGCCGCAAGACGAACCGTGGGGCCAGGCGAACATGTCACTCGGCAATGTGACAAGAGATCGCGGCCCACTTTTGATCGTTCAGATGCACACAGGTCGCGACGAGTCGCGAAGTCCCGCCCGGCAGGCGTGACCTACCGAAAACGGCGACCGCCCTGCTGTCGAGAGTTGATTCGCTCGACGCAACGTTTCTCCAACCGGATCACAAGAATGCTGAAGACACTCTCAATCTTGTTCTCAACATTCGTGATGACGGTCGGATGCCTGTCTGCACACGCGGCCGAGAAGCCCAACATCATCATCATTTACGCAGATGATCTGGGCTACGGAGATCTGGCATGCTATGGGCATCCCACGATTCGCACGCCGAATCTCGATCGTATGGCCGCTGAGGGCATGCGATTTACGGAGTTCTATTCCACGGCCGAAGTGTGTACTCCCAGTCGTTCGGCTCTGATGACGGGGCGATATCCTGTACGCAACGGAATGTGTCACGATAAGTTTCGAGTCCTCCGCAATAACTCCAAAGGCGGACTTCCGAAGGACGAAGTGACTCTGCCGGAACTCTTGAAAACTCAGGGCTATGCGACCGGAATGGTCGGGAAATGGCACCTAGGACATCTGCCCGAGCATCTGCCACCGCATCATGGTTTTGACAGCTACTTCGGAATGCCGTTCTCAAACGACATGATGCCAGCACCGGATGCTCCCAAAGGACGAGAACGATTTTTTGCCGAGAAAAATGACTACTGGAAGACTCCGTTGATCCGTGGCACGGAGATCGTTGAAGAACATCCAGATCAGCGACAACTCACCAGGCGGTATTCCGAAGAAGCCGTTCAGTTCATCAAAGACCAGAAGAATGCTCCGTTCTGTCTGTACGTCGCTCATTCGTTTCCGCACGTGCCGCTGTTTGCATCCGAAAACTTTCGCGGGAAAAGTCCGGCCGGGATTTATGGAGATGTCGTCGAGGAACTTGACTGGAGCGTCGGGCAGATTCTGGACACGCTACGAGCTGAGGGGCTGGATGAGAAGACTCTGGTTGTCTTCAGCAGCGACAATGGCCCATGGTTGATCTTCGATGATCACGGCGGCAGTGCGGGTCTGCTGAAGGAAGGCAAAGGTTCAACGTGGGAAGGCGGCATGCGGGTGCCAGGAATTTTCTGGTGGCCGACAAAGATTCCATCCGGAAGCATCCAACGCGAAATGGCCAATACGATGGACGTCTTTGCCACGTGTGCTTTACTGGGCGGTGCGACTCTGCCGGACACAACAATCGATGGCATTGATATTTCACCATTGCTTTTTGGCACCGGCACCGTCGATCGGCCGCCATTTATGTACTACCGCGGAGCAACGCTTTATGCGTGCCGATTGGGACCGTGGAAAGCTCACTTTTTGACTCAACCGGCCTATGGCACACCAAAAGCCGAAACACATGATCCGCCGCAATTGTATCAGGTGAAAATTGATCCCGGTGAACGCTGGGATCGAGCGGCCATGAATCCGGATGTTATCACTCAGATTAAGTCCGCTGTAGAACAGCATCGCGCGGGATTGCAGATGGCTCCGACACAGCTTGAAGAAACAGTCGCAACGGCTCCGTAACGGTGTTCTACTCGTAGCGTTGGCTTCAGCCAACGATCTCTTGCCAACTGAATGACAACGCCGACTGAAGTCGGCACTACGAACAAAATCTACAGTCAGCTTGCCGTTAAACAAGTGAGATTCATCATGCCAGATTGGATTGCTACAGATCAGGATCGCGAGCTGTTTGATCGTGAACTGAACAGCTACGTTCCGGAGAAAATCTTCGACTCGCATGCACATTGGTATCGAGCCGATCATTTTCCTGAGGACTCCGTGCCGGGCCTTGTGAAGTCCGGGCCGCCGGTCGCAGGCAGTGATGAATTTGATCGACAGATGGAGATGATTACGCCCGGACGCAAAACCGAGGGCCTGTTCTTTCCATTCCCACATCCGAATGTCGATGTCGACGGAGAAAACACGTTTCTCTTTGAGGAACTAAAGAAGCGTCCGAAGTCGCGCGGTCAGATGCTGATCACGATGCAACAGGATCCGGAGTTTATTCGCGAAACAGTGCGTCGCTGCGGATTCGTCGGCCTGAAATGTTATCACGTCTATTCTTCGCGGCGTCCTACGTTTGATTCGTATATCGAAGAGTATTTGCCGGAGGAGCAGGTTCGGATCGCTCACGAAGAAGGATTATCAATCACCCTGCACATGGTCCGCGCGCGGGCATTGTCGGATCCCGCGAATCAGCAGACGATCCGCCGTTATTGTGAAAAGTATCCGAACATGCGTCTGATTCTCGCGCATGCTGCGCGTGGTTTTAATGCGCATCACACGATCATGGGGATCGAATCCCTGCGAGGGCTTGCCAACGTCTGGTTTGACACCAGCGCGGTGACGGATTCGGGAGCTATCGAAGCGATTATCAACGTCATGGGGCATAAGCGAGTGCTCTACGGGTCTGACTTCCCGGTAACGCACCTGCGTGGTCGCTGTATCGCATTGGGCGACAACTTCTTCTGGATCTCTGCCGACAACGCTAACCTTGATGTTCCGTATGGGAAAATTGACATGGCTCTCGTTGGGCATGAATCATTAAGAACACTGAAAGTTGCCACGATGTCAACGCGAATGACGGACTCACAGGTGGAAGACATCTTCCGCAATAACGGAATGGAGTTGTTCGGTCTGTGAATTTGCATTAAACGGATACCTGCGGGGGTGTTAATTCACGGCAAGCGGTAGGCGTCTTAACTGATTTCGCCTCCGCCTGCGGCTCGCCGTTAAACGAGAAGCCCCAACATCTGATTAAAGTATCTTCAATCTTCCTTCGCGAACTGCACATTCATCGGCACCGTCAGTTGTTGTGCGATTGACGCAAGCTTTGAGCGAACAGCACGGACCGCAGTGGATGCACATTCGGTTTCCAGAATGACATAAGACTTCCCATTCACGACCATGCTGATTCGAGCCGCTTGCTTCTGCGGCGGCTGACTGGAACTTTCGGAACCGGGCTTTTTTGGCTTCGGCACGGACACATTCAGTTCCTGAACGTCGGTAAAGAAGACATCGCGAACGCTCGAACCAACAGCCAGATGTATCGACTGAGTCGACCAGTCGATCCGTGTTTCTCTGCGACGATTATCCAGCCAGAGCCATACAGCACCCACCGCAGCGCAGAGGGCGGAAGCTCCCAGATAACACTGTCCGATAAAGACCGGGCCACGCCCCGAAAAGAACACCAGCGCGGGCACGAGGCCGAAGAGCAGCCCAACAAAAAGCCCTGCAATGATGGCTCCGCCGATCAAAGACAGAAAGCTGATGGAGTCACGCTGCAGATGAACGAGTTTCCCAGGTTCCCATGTCAGGATTCTTTCGCGAAACTCAAGCCCCTGCAGGATGCGTTCCGCTCGTGTCTCCGGATGAAATCCGGTCTCCACTGGCTTTGTCGACCAGATCCCCTTCAGCACCAGCGGCGGAAACAGCCCGAAGACAGCGGATAGAATCAGCAGAAATCCCACCCCGCCCCAGCCGCCGGGCTCCAAAACACATTGCTCGGGAATTGTCGGGTTGTAGGAAACCTTAACCTCGGTTCCGACTGGAAATTTCTGCGATGTGGCTTCTGCCCAGGACTTGCTTCCAAACTGGTCACTGATGACCGTGATTCTCGACCCATTGACCGGTTGCCCGTTGACCTCGAACTCATATTCAATTCCTGCCGAGTAGGAGCGCGTTTCCCGGTTGCGGCGATCGCGATCAGTCGAGCGATCGCGATGAACCGAAACATCAACTCCGGACCGAACGATTCGCCCCACAACCGTTGGCCATTGAAGTGACTGCTGAGCTTCCTGGATACCACGATAGGCCATCATTCCAGCCGTACAGCCACCCAAAAAGAACAACAGGCATACGATCGAGATCAGGAGCCTCAGCCCTTTCGAGGTTTTGCCTTGTGCGGGGCCGTCTGGAGCGTTCATCGAGTCCCATTCTGAATCGGTATGCGTTATGTATTCTGCGGCGCATTCTACTGAGGAGTCGCCCACGGGAATCATGGGAGAAACGAAAAATTGCATCTACTGCGAAAACCAATACGATCCCGAGAATCTCGGTACCACTTCTTTCGGAATCACGCCAGAATCCGCCACCCCACGAGGACGACTCTCGACTTTCGTTGAGTCGCGAAGTTGTTACTAACCCCTCAACCGAATCAGGCTCTTCATGTAATCCTAACCCGAAGCGTCAGCGAGGGATTATTGTCGAAAAACGCGGTAAATCTTATCCCTCACTGACGTTTCGGGTTGTGAAACCCCATTAAATCAACAGCCTGTGAATACCGATGGACAAAGAGCAATGAAACTTGGACTGGACGGCAAAGTCGCACTGGTGACTGGCGGATCCAAAGGCATTGGACTGGGAATTGTCCGTTGCCTGATCGCCGAAGGAACTCGAGTTGCCAATGTGAATCGCAGTGAAGCCGAGGGGCGTGCATTGGAAAGTGAGTATGCCGCACAGGGCCGAGAGTGTTTCTTCATTCAAGGTGACCTGGCCGATGTCGATGCCTGCCGGAATTCCGTCGAGCAGACTCTGAAACGCTTTGGCCGCATCGATATTCTGATCAACAACGCTGGTGTCAATGACGGCGTGGGCCTTGACGCAGGAGTCGACGCTTTCGTCGATTCGCTGCGACGCAATCTGATTCATGTCTATGCCATGGCCCACTACTCATTGGAGGCTCTGAAGAAATCCCGCGGAGTCATCATCAATATTGGATCCAAGGTTTGCGAAACCGGCCAGGGAGGAACGTCCGGCTATGCGGCGTCGAAGGGCGGCATCAATGGGTTGACCCGCGAATGGGCTGTTGACCTTGCCCCGCATGGCATTCGAGTCAACGCGGTGCTGCCCGCCGAAACGTGGACTCCGCTGTACGAGAAATGCCTCGCGGCTATGCCGGATCCGGCTGGGGCCAAAGCTGAAATGGAGCGTTTAATCCCGTTTGAGAGAAGATTCACCACGATCGAAGAGCTGGCCAACATGGCCGTGTTTCTGGCATCGCCGTGCTCCAGCCATACGACCGGGCAAATCATCTTCGTCGACGGCGGCTACACACATCTCGACCGCAAATGCACTGCGCAGAGCGATATTGCGTCCTTCGGAGCTGCGGCCACTTAAAACAGAGTAGGTCCGCGTACGGGTTCCGTCGACTGGTTTCTGACGCGATTTGTTCCTGCTACACTCCCGCACGGAGATATTGCTGCGCGAGATTTCATTCATCAAAGGTGATCCGTTTTACATGGTACAAATTCTGCCCTTCGCCGGCTGGAGATTCGACTTGAGCCAGGTCGGCGCGTTGTCGGAAGTGATCGCTCCGGCTAACAATCTGATTGATGAAACACTCCAGAGAACGCTCTATCGCCAGCATCCCTGCAACGCTGTTCGGATGGTGTTGAACCGCGAAGAGCCGGGTGACACTTCGGCTGCTGACCGCTGCACGCGAGCCGATGATTTCTGGCGTTTGTGGAAGCGAGAAGGCATTCTGCTCCGTGAACACGATGCGGCTTTTTACATCATCGAAACAACGTTTAAGTCGTCCGGAGACGAACGCACGCGATGGAGCGTCATCACGCGGCTGCAGTTGCCGGACAGTAACGTGCCAGACTCGGTTGTCCCAACCGTTGTCAGCGCGGATCCTCAACGCGTCGCCGATCAAAGCGCGCTTCGCAAGGTTTGTCGCGCCAGCCTCGTCCCGGTCGTGGCTTTACTGGCCGATACGACCGGAGCAGACTCAGACCTTCGATCGTTATCGGATCATCTGGAACTTGTTGTACGCCAGGTGCCACCTGTTGAATGTCACGGCGACGATGGTGTTCGCCACCGCGTGTGGCCATTGACTAATCCGACGCTGTGCTCCGAGCTGCAGCGGCGGTTTGCCAATTTTTCGCTTTGCATGATCGGCGGATACGAAGAATATCTCGCCGCTAAGGCCGACCCGGATCGTGCGAGGACTTCGGATCCCAATGATGCTTCTCGTTCCGTGCTCGCCTGCCTGATTCCGTCAGACGACCCTGCAATTGAGTTCCTGCCGCATCTGCTTTCGCGAAACCTGCCTTCGCCGATTTCAGCCGAGCAACTTCGCGAATTGCTGGGAGCGGAGTTTCAGTGTCAGGTTGTGGGAGCTGAACCCACGGCCAGCGAAGACGCGGCTGAACTGGCTCGCATCAATTCCGAACAACCTTGCCTCGCGATGGGAACGAGTGACGGTATCTGGATAATCGTCTCCGATGCGGAACCAGTTGTTGTATCGCCAGACGAGTTGCTGATCGATCGAATCAATCGAAAGATCAATAGAGCCACATCGACGAATGAATTGCTCGTCAGTCATTCTCTGACGGCATCGGTGGGAGTACTTGCGAAGAGTTCTTTGGCGTTGTTCCAGTCGAATCCGAGTTCTCTGCAGTTTATCGAACCTGCTCGGACTTCTGACGAACTGCTGAAGCTCTCCGACGCAGGAGTCTGTCTTCCCGAATTCGGAGCCCGCCTGCATCCAGGAGTCCCCACTGGACTTGCGTTCCTGTCGACTGAGAATCCCGGCCCTCCAGTTCCCGGAAAAAAGTAACGTTCTGTCAGCGATATTCTGTTGATGGTGAGCCGAGTTTTTCTGCGATGGCGGTTGTCGCCTGGAGTCGATTGCTATATGAACCTTCACACCGCTCATGGCAGTCTGTTCGAATGCTTCAGTGCAGGCGATTCTTTGCTGACTTCTCCGTAGAACGACAGAGAACTTTGCCTGACAGAAACGACATCATCGACAGACTGTTCTCATCGTTTTGATTCTTGTCACCTCATACAGATGGAGACGGAAACGTCTCTCCGGGGCCATTTCATGACACAGACAAATCGCCGTTCATTTCTTCGCCAGTCAGCCTGTACTCTCGCGACATTCGCTGCCCCCATGATTCTGCCTCGTCGCGTCTTCGGCGCTAACGATCGCATTGCCATCGCGGCGATCGGAGTGAGAAATCAGGGAGCAGGAAATGTGAAGCGGTTTCTTGCTGCCGGCGTGGATATCGTGGGAATCTGCGACGTCGATTCCAAAGTGGCAGCGGATGCTGTCGCCATCGTCGCCGAGAAAAGCCCCGCGCCAAAAAGTTATGGTGATTATCGACGTCTGCTGGAAGAGAAAGGCATCGATGCCGTTGTGATCACAACGCCCGATCATTGGCATGCCAAAATGACAATCGAAGCCTGTGCGGCTGGTAAAGATGTGTACTGTGAAAAGCCGCTTTCGCTGACGATTGCCGAAGGGCGTCGCATGGTTAATGCGGCTCGCGAACATAAACGGATCGTGCAAACGGGGTCACAACAGCGTTCCTCGAAGGAATTCTGGCAAGCCTGCATGCTGGTTCGAAATGGATTCATTGGCGATGTGAAGGAAGTCATCGTCGGAATTCCGGACCCGAATCACCCGGGTTCGATTGGTGCGGTTGAACCCGTACCCGCGGAACTGAACTACGAGATGTGGCTTGGCCCGGCTCCGATGAAACCTTATCACAGCAAGCGAGTTCACTACAACTTCCGCTTCTGGTGGGATTATTCGGGCGGCCAGATGACCAACTTCGGTGCTCATCACCTTGATATTGCTCAGTGGGGACTCGGCATGGACAACAGTGGCCCGGTCGCTGTCGAAGGCACCGCCGAGTTTCATCCGCAGATGTTTCATGAAGTGACTGAGAAATGTCGTCTGGTTTATACCTATGCGAATGGCATCAGGATGACTTTGGGGCAGGGGCAGAGCGATATCAAGGACGGAACCGTTTTCGTAGGAACGAAGGGAACCGTAACCGTAAATCGAGGCAAACTGATCACTGATCCGGTTGATCTTGCCAAAACGCCGCTGGATGCCGCTGAGTTGACTCAGTTAAATCGCAGCACCGACCACACGAAGAATTTTCTGGACTGTATGCAGAGCCGTGAACTGCCGATTTGCGACGTGGAGATCGGTCATCGATCTGCCACGGTTTGTCATCTCGGTAACTTTGTCGCGCGACTGGGTCGCCCGATCAAGTGGGATCCGATCACCGAATCCTGTCCTGGTGATGCCGAAGCCCAGGCCATGACTGATCGCGTTTACCGTGCTCCATGGGTTTGAAATTCATCGCGAGCACGCGGTGGTTGTTTTGAGGTTGCGATGTTTAGACCCACGGAGCGGAAACAAAGGGAAATATCATAGCCCGACGTGTGAGTTTTGAAGTTGCGCTGTCCGAGGCTGGGGCAGATCCACGACGCGAAAACGCAGGGGATTATCATAACCCGACGCGTGAGCGAGGGATTTTTCCAAACACTGCGTCAAACGCAAAAGATCAATCCCTCGCTGACGCAGCTGGTTGGGATAGTCGCAAATGTGCAACTTCAAAACTCACGCGTCGGGTTGTGATGACCGCAAACTCGCAACTTCAAAACTGACGCATACAACTATCATCGCTGTCGCAATGACTTGGCGGTTTCGCTGCGTTCGCATGCAATGATTTGGAGAGGCGGCCCCGAGTAGACAGCTTCACCGCCTTGGTCCGCACTGTCAGGGCCGATGTCAATTAGCCAATCCGCTTGCCGAATAACATCCAGTTGATGCTCAATCACGATAACACTGTGACCGGCATTGACCAGCGTCCTGAGGTGAGTCATCAGGCGATCAACGTCGGCCGGATGAAGTCCACTGGTGGGTTCATCCAGAACATACAATGTGTGATCGTTTGATGGCGTCGCGAGCTCAGAGGCCAGTTTGGCTCGCTGTGCTTCTCCGCCGGAAAACGTATTGGCTGGCTGACCGAGCGTGACATATCCCAGTCCAACACTGTTAAATGCGGACAGGATCGCATGCAGACGCGAGAACTCAGAAAAGAATTCTGTCGCTTCGTCAACACGCATCTGCAACACGTCAGCCACAGACTTATTGCGGAATCGAATGCTGCATACAGCTTTACTGAAACGAAGACCATGACATACGGCACATGGCACCACAGCATCCGGCAGAAAACTCATCCGGACATTTCGCACACCGGTTCCCATGCACTCCGGGCAGCGTCCGTCACCGGAGTTAAAGCTGAAATGCTTTGCGTTCAGTCCTCGTGAACGACTTTCCCGAATCTTCGCGAACAGCCGCCGCACTTCGTCCCACATGCCACACAACGTCGCGATACACGATCGAGCAGACCGGCCCAGCGGAGCCTGATCGAGGGAGAGGACTCGCTGAATCTGCTCCACGCCGCTCACGCCATCACACCGCGCATCGGCGGCCACAAGAGCAAC
This sequence comes from Planctomycetales bacterium, assembly GCA_026400835.1. Lineage (GTDB taxonomy): Bacteria > Planctomycetota > Planctomycetia > Planctomycetales > Planctomycetaceae > SXXK01. Next base: position 60,234 of record JAPLOA010000051.1, read on the forward strand.
ATCGCGTTTGCGCAGGACGGCGGCAGAGACAACTGGCAACAACGTTCCAAAAACCAGCGAACTCTTGCCAGACCCACTGACACCGGTGACGCAGACGAGTTTTCGCAAAGGAATGTCGACGGTGATATTGCGAAGATTGTGAAGGTGAGCGTTGAGAATTGTGAGTTTCTCTGTCACTTCGCTCTGAACTGCCTCTTCGACTACGGCCTTCCTGCGAGTCTTCACGCCGCTCTTTGGTTTCGACTGCGATTGATGCAACTCAGATGCGACTCGCTCCGCAGTTGACCGACGAAGATAATCGCCCGTTGGAGACTGCGCGAACTTCTCGGCATCAGCCGGGGTTCCGGAGAACAGCAGTCTTCCGCCATCAGCTCCGGCACCGGGGCCGAGATCAACCAGCCAGTCGGCGGCTCGCATAATCTCGCCATCGTGTTCCACAACGATCACCGTTCCTCCAGCATCGCGTAGATCAAACAGCGTCTTTAGCAAACGCTGAGTATCCCGAGGATGAAGTCCCGCCGTGGGTTCATCCAGCACAAAATGCGCACCGTGAAGTTGAGACGACAGTGACGCCGCCAGCCGTGCTCGCTGGAACTCACCGCCGGACAATGTTCGCGCAGGACGATCGAGCCCCAGATAGCCGATGCCAACATCACTCAAACATTTCAGCCTCGCCTGAACATCCGGCAGCGTTCGCTCGGCGACCAGTCGTTGCTCCTGCGTTAATGTGGCCGACTCATAAAAGCGTCCCGGATCATCGGACGGAGTACTTCCGAGAACTGTTAACCACGATTCCATTGTCGCCAGCGCGGCGTCGACACTTTGCTGCGTGAATTGAGCAATTGTCCGTCCCAGAAAAGTGACTCGCCTTGCAAACGGTTGCAGGCGAGATCCCTCACAGACTTCGCACGCCTTTTGCTGAAAGATGGCGATTTCTGAATCCAGATCAACGACTCCCTGAACACCGAGGCCCGAACACTGCTGACACGCGCCCCAGGGCGAACTAAAACTAAAACTGCGTGGTTCGGGTGTCGGGAAATTCAGATCGCAATCCGGGCAACAGAATCGAGTACTATACAACTTCTCATTCCACGCTCCGTTCACCTCATGACTGATCACGCACGTGCCATCGCTTTCCCGGCACGCCAGCTCTACAGATTCGCGGAGACGTGATTCAATGCCTTCTTTGATAACAATGCGATCAACGATGGCTTCAATCGTATGAGCCTTCCCGGCAGCTAGCGGCCTGGTCTCCGCGATGTCGACCACTTCGCCATTGATCCTCGCTCTGACAAAACCATTCCGGGCGATTCGTTCCAGAATCTCCTTATGAGCACCGCGTCGCCCGCGGACCATGGGCGACATGATCATCAGCCGAGTTCGTTCGGGCAGTTGCAGAACCTGCTGCAGAATCTGGTCGATCGACTGCCTCTGAACTGGCTTTCCGCAGCCTGTACAATGAGCCGTCCCTGCACGGGCGTAGAGCAATCTCAGAAAGTCGTAGATCTCAGTTGTCACGGCCAGCGTACTGCGAGCCGGCACCGAGGAAACTCGCTGATCCACACTAATCGTCGGCGCGAGACCGGTAATATCATCGACGTCGGGCCGAGGAAGTTGACGTAGCAGCGTCCGAGTTTGAACCGAGACGCTCTCCAGATAACGTCGTTGGCCTTCTGCGAACAGTGTATCAAAGGCCAGCGAACTTTTGCCAGAACCGCTGACGCCGGTCATAACGATCAGCTTGCCAGCGGGCAGATCGACATCCACATTGCGAAGATTATGAGTCCGCGCGCCGCGAATACGGATTAGCGGCTGATTCTCAGGAAGCGGCGAAGAATTCATGGGCATCAGCGACGTGCTTCGCCCAGCGTGACGTCGACGTCCAGCAGTTCAGCTCCTCGCTTGACCTTCAGCCTGAGTACATCCCCGGCTTTCGAGTCCGTCAGTTTCTCTACCAGCGTCTGATAACCTTTGACGTCTTCGTCATTGATCGTCGTCACTACATCGCCGGTTTGCAGACCAGCCATGGACGCAGGAGAATCCGGACGCACGCCGCGAATCACAATTCCGTCATCGCTGCTGGCCGTGATATTCGGCTGGATACCAAGAAACGGAGTGCGAGCGACCGCCGGGCGGCGACTGGCTCGTCCACCTTCTGCAAACGTCGGACGTGTTTCAAGCGCGTCGATTCCCCGCAGCAGTTGTTCGGAATAATCAATCACCGTAACCGCACCTTCGATATTCAACGTGCTGGAGTCGTCATCCGGTGTGTGATAGATGTCCGTCATTCCCGTGAAGCAAAACATCACAGGAATATTCTTCTGATAAAACGGCAGATGATCGCTGCCAGCGAATGCTCCCGGAACAATCGTAATGTCAACCGGAGTCACTTCATCGGCTTTGCGAACGATCGCTTCAAATTCCGTGGCTGTCCCCACTCCGTTCACTTCCACTCGATTGTTTCGCAAGTTGCCGATCATGTCGAAGTTCAGCATCGCCACAGTACTGTCGATGGGGAAGGCGGGGTTTTTGACGTAATAGTTGCTTCCGATAAGTCCTCGCTCTTCGCCAGAGAAGCAGATGAAGACCATGCGACGTTTTGGTTTCGGACCGGACGCGATTCGTCGAGCAAGCTCCACCACGGCCGCCGTTCCTGACGCATTATCATCGGCCCCGTTATGGACCTCACCCGTGCGATTCTGAGTTCTCGAGCCGTATCCACCAAGGCCGAGATGATCGTAATGACCGCCGATGACGATCGTTTCACCAGCCAGCGGACCTTCCCCTTCGACAACGCCAATCAGGTTGTCGGTCGAGATCGTATTGGCTTTAAAGACTGTGGACACAGTGGCGTTCCAGCCGGGAAGTTCCTGCGAGACAGGTTTGAGGTTGAGATCAATATACTCGGAAACCGCCGCGAGACTTCCGAGCAATTCATCTCCAACTTTCAATGGTGTCGTTTTCAGAATGGAATCGACAACTGATCTTTTCACGTGCACAAAGGGAACCGCCTCGCCTTCGTTTCCGAAGCTTGAAGGATCAGCCAGTTCGTCGGCACCTGGATCTGCAGGACTTTCAATATTGTTAACGAACAGCACCGCAGCTGCTTTGGACTTTCGGATCAACTCCAGCTTTCGATCAATATAGGCGTTGGGGCTCGTGGACTTACCGCCGAACGCTCCTCCATCACGACTTTGTGGTTCACGTCGGATCAGCACAACGACCTTTCCCGTTACGTCGATTCCGGCATAATCGTCGTAGCTCTCTTCGTCGGATGAGATGCCGTAGCCGATAAACGCCATGCCGCCAGTCGCTTCACCGTTCGCACCGCGCCGAATCGGCTGATATTGCTCGGCGAGCTTCAGTGATACTGTCGTGCCGTCCGGCTGAGTCAGCTCTACTTTCGTGGAATCTGCAACGGCGACATCTCCAATGGTCACAGGAAATGACTGGCGGTACTTTCCTTCAGGCATGCCAGGCTTCAGGCCGAATTTCTCGTATTCTGCAAGAATCCGTTCTGCTGCCAGTTCGATCCCCCGGGTCTCGATGCCACGGCCTTCCAGTTCGTCAGACGCGAAGTATTCGATATCTGCTCGTACGCGGGAGACGATCTCTTCCCGTTCAGGCTTCCCTTCTCCCGCAGACACCCCCTCAAAAAAAAACGCAAGAACAAGGACCGCTATGCTGCGGACGAGAGTTGAGGGTTTGAAGATCTGATTCAGCAGCATGCCATCGATCCTTTGAGTGGCGTGATCAAGTTGAAGATTCTTTAACTCCAGTCGCGTTGCATAAACGCAATTGCGAAGGGCAGACTGTTATCAAGCCCCGGCAAGCATCCGCGAAGCAGCTTTAAGAAGTATAGTCACAAGGAGTCTGTTTGCTAATTGCCCAGCAAATGTCCTCTTAAAAACACAGGATGTGCCGAACCATTCAGGAGAATCACTGATTCGGAAATTACATTGAAGCGAGATGCCAAAAGAACGACCGTCCGGCACTGAGGAACAGTCTCGAAATAGCTTCCGGTTTGAATCAAGTGGAGACTCAACAGGTGTGCCTGCGTTCGCTAAGGCACACCATTCACCGATGTTATTTCGAACCAACTCCTCAGCACCGGACGGTCGAAGTCTTATTCAGGGCGGGAAGCCCTTTCGTTTCATGAGCCAGATGACTTTCGCCTACTTCTGCAGCAAGACGTTCACACCCTTCTTGTTCGACAACACAATATCCGGCTTCTTGTCGCCATTCATGTCGTGAATTTCAAACTGAGTACCAACGCCGGTCCCCAGACCCACTGTGATCTGATGCGGAGTAATCTTCGGAGCCTTACCTTTTTCTCGCACCACTTCATACCAGTACATCCGCACGGGATCATGCTCGCCGGGATCGCCGCCATTGTGAGCAAAGAAGCGGCTGCCCGTGACGTAGTCCAGTTGACCGTCGCCATTCACATCAACAGTTTCCATCGCATGCGTCTGCGAATATGACTTATCGATTTCATGCAGAGTCCACGCACCGTCGCCGGTATTCTCCGCCCACCACACGCCGAACGCATGAGCAGACGAAAAGAACAGATCCTTATCGCCATCGCTGTCGAGATCATCCGCATAAATATTGGCACAGCTCGGCAGAGGTGTTTCACCGTTGTCCGTTTTGACTCGTACTGGATGAAACGCCCAGGTCTTCGTGCTGGTCAGATCTCCAGGGTTCTGCCACCAGCCATGAGCAATCAGGATGTCTCGATGGCCGTCTGAATTCATGTCGCCGACGCCGAGGCCGTGATAGTACTTGAAGGTACCATTCTCGTTGGGATTGCCCTTTTCGCTGACCGCGTGAAAGCCAAATGAACCAGTCACTTTGTCCGGCTTTGGAATCACGTTGAAACCCATCCGGGCCTCTGGCTGCGACCCCAGCACGATTTCTCGCACACCATCGCCGTTGAGATCTTCGAACTCTGGTGATTCATTGCACGCACTGGTCCAGATTTCGAAGGCCTTCCAATGGCCTTCTTCTCCAGGGCCGGGATTTTTGTACCAATGGTAGGGATCACCCGGGAAACCGATAATCACGATGTCCTGCAGGCCATCAGCGTCCATATCGTGAGCCAGGTTGACGAAGCTATTGCTGTAGCCAACGCCCGCGACGAATTCACCAGGCATGCGAATTTCATGAATCTTCCACGCGGTGCCGTCAGCGTGTTCCGGAGTTCCCGCCTTTGGAGCCTGATACCAGACATCTCCGGCGACGACATCAATTGAACCGTCAGCATTGATGTCAGCGGCGGCGACACCTTCCGAACGGAATCGCTCATCCAGCTTGACGCGAACCCAGTTCGCATCATCGTCGGCTTGAGCCGCATGCGCCATGGCGGCAATTGCCAATAAAGATATCCAGCGTTTCATTGTCAGTCATCCGGGAGAATAGGTGGAAAGAAAAAAGGTCGAGTGCTCGATCAGGATTTGATTTTCGGGTATGGCAGGCATAGTTACCCGGCGAACCCCAGTGGGACAAGAATGTCCAAAGGACAATCGACGGTCTGACGATTCGAGAATTTACTTTTCGATACGGTACAGACTGGTCGCTGTTCGCAGGAACAGGGCTTTGCCCGCGACAGCAGGGGACGCCATAAATCCGCCGTCCAGCTTATTCTTCGCGAGTTCTTTGTAAGAGTCTCCGGCTTCCAAAACGGTGCAGACACCATCCTGATTGAAGAAGTACAGACGGCCTTCAGCTTCCAGCGGAGATGCGGAATAATCACCGTCCAGCCGTGCGAACCAGACTTCTTCGCCACTGTCGGCTTTGAGACTGCGAACGATTCCCTGGTCGCTGACGAAATAGAGACGTCCTCCCAGAGCAATCAGCGACGGCTTCTGCGGAATCTGTCGGTCTGATGTCCAGCGAATGTGGCTGCCTGTCACGTCTCCCTCGCCGGTGAATTTGACCGCGACAAGTCGAGATTGCATATAGCTGGTCGCGATGTAAACCGTATCCTCTGAAATCACCGGACGCGGAACCGTTGAGAAGCCAAGCTTGCCGTAAGACGCTTTCCAGATTTCTTTTCCATCACGAGCATCGTAGCCATAAACCCAGTTGGCCGCCGAGGAAATCACCAACGGTCGATCATTGATCTCCAGAATCAATGGGGTTCCGTAAGCTTTCTGCAACTCCGGAGTCTTATCCATCTCACCCGAGCGTTTGGTCTGCCAGACAACTTTCCCCGTTGCCGCATCCAATGCGACGATGGACTGAGTGTCCGTGCCGTCCAGATGAATGATGACTCGATCCTGCCAGACGGCGGGAGAACTTCCTGGACCATTCTGATGTTCCAACTTCAGGGTGTCGTTCTTCCAGAGTACTTCGCCCGACTTACGATCGATGCAAGCCGTTCCATATGTACCAAAATGAAAGAAGACACGATCGCCGGCAATCACTGGAGTTGGCGAAGCGTAGCTGTTCAAAGCATGCTTCGGTTCCGGGTTGGGAATCGTGAATAACACCACCTGACGTTTAATTTGACCGGATTCACGATCAATCTGAACGGCCTGCAGAGTGAGTTCGCCGACGATCTTCAGCCCATTCGAATTCTTCAGCGTCGACAGCCGCTTCTGCTGTTCTTCAGGCGAAAGCTCTGCCGTGATCGCAGTCGTCAGCCAGATCTGATCACCGGAAATCACTGGAGAGGAATGCCCTTCACCAGCAATATCCGTCTTCCATTTGACGTTTTCTGACTCGCTCCATGTGAGCGGCAGATCGGTCGCATCCGTGTGCCCCTGACCGCTCGGCCCACGAAACTGAGGCCATTCATCTTCACCCAGAACCATCAGCCTGGAAGCTGGAAAAAACATAGCCGCAAGTGAAACTGCAAGGGCAAAGTTCTTCATCATAGTTCCTCAGTGGATTCTTTGGACTGGATGCCGAAAGTTCTGCTGCCCCGAGCATAAAAGCCCGCGTCTGACGAAACATATTTTCAGCAGAACCACAATCCAACTTAGAGCCACGCAAAAACGCAGGGGCACGCCAATCGAGATAAAGGCGGGACAGAAGAATAGGAGCTTCCCGTCCGGAAGAAAAGTCAGAGCCCTGCGAGCGGAACGCGGACGCCGTAATTGCGCTGGCTGAACCGGATTTCGGGGCATTAAGACGATCGCAAACAGGTCGGATAAGTCCCATACGACCTATGCAAACGCAGTTCAATTGCTCCCAACCAGCGACTACATCAAGCTGGTCAGCAGCAGGCGAAGCTTTCGCATTTCCCGGAGGCGGTCTTCACCTTCCATGGTCCTCGGCAGCAGATCAACGCTCAAGCTGCGCTGGTATCCATGCTGTCGCAACATCGCAACAATCCGATTGTAGTCGACATCGCCAAGCCCGCCCAGAACCTGAATTTCGGTCGGAGATGTATCGCGCAAATGGAGATGCAGGACATGGGGATAAACCAAGTCATGCTCCAGATAACCACCGGGACGACAAATGTAGTAGCTGGGATCCAGGGTGATCCCCATCCCCTTGACGGACTGGCACAGTTCAACGGCCGTATGAGGATCCTCAGTCAGAGTCCCGGACTTTGTCACGACCGACAAACGAATTCCAGCCTGATGGCACAAGGCATTACGTTCACGGAGGCGGTCAATTTCTGTATTGAATGGAGTCCCCTTTGGAGACGCCAGAATCGAAAGCTGAGCGACTCTCAGGAGTTTCGCAAAGCGGATGATGCCGGAAAAAGTCGGCATATCCACTTCGCTTTCAAGAAAGATCGCCGCAGGGCTCAGGCGGCTGGCTTCTTTGAGCAACCCCGCAGACGATTCCGGATCTACTGCGACCTTCGATGGCTTCAGTTGATCGTAATCTTCGTTCAGCCAGATCTCGACTTTGTCGAATCCCAGTTCCTGAATCTGCAGGCAGGCTGCCGGGAACGCCAAATCCCAGAGACTTCGCGTTGATGCGGCAATATGCACTTGAATGCTCCCTCTCTCGTCATAAACACTGAATTCGCTGACGTTTACAGCGATGCCTCCGAGTCCCCTCGGACCTGAATTCCTAGCCTGGACTGTATTCCGGGTCTCCCGATTTCGCAAGACCACACAGTCTTCCTGTCTCAACGCTGGAGGATTTGTAGGGATTTTACACGATTCTCCGGTTGAACTGCCGATAACGGTTAGCAGGGATGATTCTCATTCAGGAGACCCGAGCCAAGATGGCTCCGCGTGTTTCCCGAACTGAGTTCCCTTTGACTCCTCTGCATGGAACGGAGAGGAGTGGTTTTGGGGAAAACCAGGGAGTGAATTCGATGCATAGCAAATTGGCTGTACTGCTTTCGGGGGCGATTGGATTATTTGTCACCGGATGCTCTTCTACGACTCCGGTCATGCGTGGCCAGAGTCCTCACGAAGTCAGGAGCAACGGAGCCGTTATGGCTGACGGCTGCCCAATGTGCCAGTCGTCGACTGGTCCAAACGGGCAAATGATTCATGCTCCAAACTGCGACTCATGCCCTCCTTCTCAGCGAGGGTGCCAGGCAGGATGCAATCTGCCATTCCATCCTGTGCATCGCAACTTCCACACTTATCAGGTTCCGTCAAATCTGTCGCGACCACCAGAGAATTCAGCGCCAGCAATGTACCAGTACCCGTACTATACACTTCGCGGCCCAACGGACTTCTTCATGGAATAAGCGACTCACCGTCGCACGATTCATGAATGCATCGAATCACAACAGGCCGCTCGAATTTCGAGTCGGCCTGTTTGCATTGGTGGGAAGTCGATCGTCGCCGGGCAGTGGCGTATTGATTTGATCGTTCAACGGCAAGCCGCAGGCGTCGTTGGCCGATTTCGCCTCCGCCTGCGGCTCGCTGTGAAACGAAAAAGCCGAATAGGCGACTAATTGAGCGGCCTGCGAAAGGGTCATTTGTCTGTTCGTGAGTGTTGATATTGAGTCGCGAAATAAGTCACTGCCTCGGATGTTGATTTCATGCTGACAGAGCAATCCAGCTGCCAGTGCGGCCTCACTCGTCCTTCGTTGAAGTCCGGAATGTTCATGCGAAGTTCTGAACGACACAATTTCCGTCTTTGGTCGTGGCTGCTTGCAGCCATGGTCTCATTCACCGCCATGGCGATCGTGCATGCAGTCGATGAACCCAAAGCGGTCCTCAAAGAGATCCCTTTGCCGCCGCCCGATCGCCCTGCACCGGGTTCGATTCGAGTTGAGAATGGCATGATCTTCAGCGGGATGTATTCCAAGGCAACGACGCTGGCGCCAATTCGCCGCGGTGGAGGACCCCTGGATCGCCCCGATCAACAATTGGAAATGCGACTGATCGACCAGAAGGCTCGCGAGATCTATGTTTCCGGTCGTCGCGCGGAACCTCCCGTGGCTAATAACCTCGTCTGGCCGAATTCGGTCTTCGTGATTCCTCAAAAGCGAATCTCACGCAAGGTCATGCCGGAAGGAATTCCGACGCTGGGACCATTCGATTCCAACGGAGTCTCGCGAGGAACATTACACCGCCCCAACGGCCGAAAGGATGAGATCGTCGTTGGCATCGTCGCGGTCAATGAATTGTACGCGGAAGTCTCCTGTCTGACGCACGACTGGAGCTACAGCATCACTTTTGACTCAATTCCGCGACAGCAACTGCCTGACATTCTCAGTCACGTTGAGAATTCCCGGGATCGCAATGTTCGTCTGGATCTCGTCAAGATGCTGATCAAGTCTGATCGATTGCCGGAAGCCGGAGCGGTCTTTTCATCGCTCCTGATCAACTTCCCCGAACTGGCGAATTCTGAAGAGCAGAAGCAGATCCGCGAGGAGATCGCTCGTCAGATTACCAGGGAACTGGAACAACGGCGGGATCAGGGCCAACACAAACTGGCGGCGAATGGGGCTCGAGTTTTGACTCGGAACAATTTGACCCCCGAGACCGTCGTTCGCGTTGAACGACTTGAGAAAGATTATGAATCGATTGATCAGCGGATCGAAGCGATTCGCGTGGCACTGCCAGAACTCGTGGCCGGAATTGAAGATGAACAGCTTCGGGATTCCGTAACGCTGATCAGCCGCACCGTGCTGGGGGAAATCAATCCTGACACGATCGACCGCTTCGCTGCGTACGAGATTGTGGCAAGCACTCCCGGAGATATCCCACCGGATGAAATTCTTGGCATGGCGTTATCTGGCTGGCTGCTCGGGGCAGAGAACACCGTTCGTAACCTGAATGACGTAGTGTCATTGTTCGAAGCCCGCGAACTGATCCTTGATTACATGAACACATCGCCGGATGAAGCGGCTGTTCGCCAGGCTCTGGCCCAAAGAATCTCCGGGCTCGAGGGATTGGGAGTTGAACGCGTCGCGGCAATGGTGAAACTCCTGCCAGCCTTTGAGGAACTACAGATTGAGTTTTCTGATCCCGCCGCAGGTGGAAGTTTTGTCCTGGAGGCTACCGAGTCTTCTCTTGGAGCCGTTGGGCGCGTGCCGCCCGAATATCATGAAAGCCGACAGTATCCTCTGCTGATGGCGTTGCATGGCCCCTTCGATGATCCTGCACGCAATTTGAGCTACTGGCAGGGACTGGCCGAGAACAATGGCTATATCCTGGTTGCACCGGATTGGTCAAAGAAGACGGATGATGATTCCAATATTCCGCCGACCACCTATGCGACTTCAGCCGAATTTCATCGCCAGTTTCTGGGGCTGATATCGCGACTCAAGCAACATCTGCGTATCGATGACGATCGATTTTTCATCGCCGGGCACAGTTTCGGCGGCGACGTCGCGATGGATCTCGCGGCTTCGCACCCGGACCTTTTCGCCGGCCTGATCTCGATCTGCGGAACGGGTTCTCGGCATCTGCAATGGACCGCTGTCAATGCGATACAAATGCCGTGGTATGTTGTGATCGGAGATGCTCAGGCCGGATGGTTCGACCGTATGGGGCCGCTGACCGCCAAACTGTTTCGCCGCGACACCGAAATGAAAGTCGTGTTTGACACAACCTTCGTCAAGTATCCTTCGCGCGGGCTGGAGATTTATCACGAAGAGTTCGTCAGCATCTTCGACTGGATGTCTCGCTATCGTCGAAATCGTGCGCCGGAGAAGATTTATGCGAACGTGCTAAGAAGCACTGATCTGCACTGGTCCTGGGTCAAACTCAAGGGCCTGCCGCCGCAATTCGCACAGCTCGATAAGGAAACGCCCGCGCCGAACGGGACGTACCGCCCGGCGGAGCTGAATCTGCTCAGCGATGATTCGAATCTGATTCGAATCAGGTCAGCCCCCTCGGATGTGTCCATTTTCCTGTCGCCGGATCTGAAGAATCTGAATCTGGAAAAACCGATTCGCATTCATAATGGACGCAGGATGACGTCCGTTGATTACGACCCTGAGGTGACTCATTTGCTTGAAGAACTCTACGCAACCGGGGACAGATCACGTCTTTGCCACATGCGAGTAGACATCCCCAAATGAACAATATGCCATTGGGCAGCGATGCCCTTACGCCGACCGAATTGCGGGACAATGGCCGTTCACTGTCTAGAATCTTTACGTAAGGGATTCCGGGCGGCTGATCGCAAAACCGGCGATAGCGGAGCCGCTGTGATCGCTCGAACCGGACCTGGGAGAGCGTTTGTTTAGTGTGGAAATGCCCTGATTCATTGACAAACATAAAGAATTGTGCGGTAATCGCCTCCCCTCACGTTCCGCCCACCTAATGACTCACGAAAAGTCGCTGAGGACTCCTATGTCTCGTGGTTCTCTCCAAATTTGTCGGTCAATACTGCTGCTGACAAGCTTGTCTGTCGGCTTGCACAATATTGTTTCAGCCGATGATCGGGTCGACTTCAATCGGGAAATCCGGCCAATTCTTTCGGACATGTGCTACAAGTGCCATGGACCGGATGCTGCCGAACGCAAAGCTGGCCTACGATTGGACGGTCATGCCGGAGCGACGGCCAGGCTTGAATCCGGCTTAACGGCGATAGTGGCAGGAAAGCCTGAAGACAGTCACCTGATTGCTCGCATCACGACATCCGACCCGGATCTGATGATGCCTCCACCGGAGACAGAACGTAAGTTGACGGCAACTCAGGTCGAGCTATTGACTCGCTGGATTCAGCAGGGTGGCGAATACAAAGGCCACTGGTCGTTTATTCGCCCGGAACGCCGTGCTCTGCCATTAATTAGTCAGGAGAACTGGGCTGCAAATCCAATCGACAGCTTTGTAATGGCGACGCTCGATAAAGCCGGTCTGAGGCCATCGCCTGAAGCGGATCGCTACAATTTGATTCGGCGAGTCACTCTTGATCTGACAGGATTGCCACCGACGCCTCAGGAGGTTGATGCATTCGTCAACGACTCTGATGCAAATGCTTACGAGAAGCTTGTTGATCGACTGTTGGCCTCTGGTCGTTACGGCGAACAGATGACTCGCTATTGGCTGGACCTTGTCCGCTACGGAGATTCGCACGGACTACACCTCGACAATGAACGTGCCTTGTGGAAGTATCGCGAATGGGTGATCGGTGCCTTCAATGCCAACAAACCGTTCGATCAGTTTACGATCGAACAACTCGCAGGCGACCTGCTTCCGAATCCGACGATTGATCAAAAGATCGCCACGGGGTTTAATCGCTGCAATGTCACGACCAGTGAAGGTGGATCGATTAACGAGGAAGTTCTTGTCCGCTACGCGGTGGACCGAACTGAAACCATGTCGACAATTTTCATGGGGATGACTTTGGGTTGTGCGGTATGCCATGACCACAAGTTTGACCCCGTTTCGCAGAAGGAATTTTACCAGCTCTTTGCCTTCTACAATGCGTCAGCCGATGCGGCGATGGATGGAAATGCGTTGGCACCTCCGCCGACGATCAAGGTGCCAACGGCTGAGCAAACGGCAACACTGAGTGAACTTGATCAGAAACTCACCTTAACGCGGGAAGAACTCAACAAGGCTCTTGCGAGCGTTGAGTATGTAGATCCCGGGGCCGGTACAGTCGTCGCTGCGCCTGAGCCTGCCGATTACATCTGGATTGAAGACGATGCTCCGGCCGGAGCTAAGCTGGAAGGCGATAGCCCGTGGGAGTTTGTAACGGCTCCTGCTCATCCTGTTCACGCCGGCACCAAATCAACTCGTCGTCAGGGTGCTGCGATGAGTCAGCACTTCTTCACCGGTGCCGCGCCGACGTTGAAGATTGGCGAAGGTGATAAATTGTTCGCCTACTGCTGGATTGATCCGGCAAACCCACCGAAGACGGTGATGCTGCAGTTCAATGACGGCAACTGGAACCATCGTGCATTCTGGGGTGAAGACACAATCGCGTTTGGTGCCGGAGATACTCCTGAACATCGCTCAATGGGTCCGCTGCCGAAAGCGGGCGAATGGGTTCGTCTGGAAGTCAGCGCGGCTCATGTTGGGCTTCCGGCTGGCACAGAACTGAACGGCTGGGCGTTTACTCAGTTCGGCGGTACCGTTTACTGGGATCATGCCGGCAGTGTGACCAAAACTCTTCAGGGCAATCAGTCGTTTGAATCTCAAGTTGCCTGGGAAGCGGCGGATAAGTCTGTCGAAAAGTCCGCAGTGCCTCAGCCGGTTCGTGATGCGATCAAGGTCGAAGCCGACAAACGAACTCCGGAGCAATCGAAGCTGATTCGCGATCACTTTGTGCAGTTCATTCATCCTAAGACTCGACTGACGTTTGAGCCACTGCAGAAGCAGATCGATGAAATGACGAAGCAGAGGAATGAGACCGATGCAGCGATCGCGATCACGATGATCATGGCGGACCTGCCAACGCCGCGTGAGACGTTCGTACTGAAACGCGGCGAATACACCATGCCTGGAGAGAAGGTCGAAGCGAACGTACCGGCTGTCTTCCCGCCGCTGCCTGCCGATGCTCCTCGAAATCGTCTGGGGCTTGCGAAATGGCTGACGGATCCGTCTCATCCGCTGACCGCACGCGTGACTGTGAATCGTTACTGGCAGCAGTATTTTGGCGTGGGACTTGTGAAGACAGCAGAAGACTTTGGTCTGCAGGGACAGTGGCCGACGAATCCTGAATTGCTGGATTGGCTGGCTGTCGAGTTTGTCGAGAGCGGCTGGAACATCAAGGCGTTACAGAAGCTCATTGTGATGTCGTCAACGTATCGCCAGTCTTCGCGAGTTTCCCCGAATCTGCTTCAGATCGACCCCAATAATGACCTGCTGGCCCGTGGACCTCGTTTCCGTCTGGATGCAGAAGTGGTTCGTGACAGTGCGCTGTCGATGAGCGGTCTGCTGTCTGAACAATTCGGAGGAAAGAGCGTCAAGCCTTATCAACCGGATGGAATTTGGGAAGCCGTGGCGTTCGTGGGCAGTACGACTCAGTATTACAAGCGGGATGCCGGCGAAGCACTCTATCGACGCAGTCTGTACACGTTCTGGAAGCGAACTGCACCACCGCCGTCATTGATGGCCTTTGATGCTCCGTCGCGTGAGACCTGTGTGGCTCGTCGGGCACGAACGAATACTCCACTGCAGGCTTTGGTGCTGATGAACGATGAACAGTACGTCGAAGCGTCACGGAACCTGGCGGCTCGCATGATCAAAGAGGGTGGAGACAATCCGGCGGCTCAAATGTTGTTCGGCTTCCGAGTTTGTACGGCTCGTGTGCCGACCGAACACGAATTGACCGTGTTGGGTAAAGTCTATGCGGGGCAGTTGGCCCATTATCAGACGAATCCGGCGGAAGCCGAAAAGCTGCTGGTCATCGGGGCATCACCGCGTCCGGAGGGAATCGATCCCGCCACTCACGCTGCGATGACCATGATGGCGAATCTGCTGCTGAATCTGGACGAAGCCATTACGAAAGAGTGATTCGTTTAACGGCAAGCCGCAGGCGACTACGTTCGTTCTAAACTCTTGCATCAATTAAACAACGGAGGGCAGAATGATTCACGGATATCATCTGATCCTGCCCATGTACGGTTTCTGGCTTCCGAATGATCCCCGAGGTTCATAGTCCGATTTTGTACGGCGTTGGGAGCTGGCAAGATTTGGCAAGGCCTCGTCAACACTGGAGAGAAAATCAATCGATGAATTATCACGAGTCGACAAGGCTCGCGGGGAAGCTGCAAAGAAAGCATTGAAGTATCCCGCCGTCTCAATCACTGGTGGGCAGGCTGTTTCGATTGCCAAAGGATTTGCGTCGCAGGTAGTGAAAAGTGGATATACAATTTGGGCTGCAACCATATTACCTGAACATACTCACCTTGTGGTTGCCCGCCACCACTATGGAATTGAAACGATCGCGGTTCAGTTGAAGGGGGCAGCCACGCGAAGTGTCATCGAAGACATGTGTCATCCGCTGGTTGAGTTTGCGGAAGAAGGCAAAAGGCGTCCTCGGATGTGGTCGAACGGACAATGGAAGGTGTATTTGGACTCTGAACTGGCTGTTGAGAATGCAATTCAATACGTCATCGACAATCCAGTGAAAGAGAATAAAAAACGGCAGGTCTGGAGTTTTGTTACGCCATTCACCGGCATCACAAAGAATGCCTGGGTCAACTATCACTAATCGGGCACAGTCGCCTGCGGCTTGCCGTTAAACGAATATCAGGGTGCTACTATGAATCCGTTTGCACAACACGCATTACAGCAGACTCGCCGTTATTTTTTCGGCCAGTCAGCGGCCGGTATCGGGACTGCTGCACTTGCGTCAGTCCTGAATCCCAATCTGCTTTCGGCCAATACGCCCGTCAGGACATCATTCGGTGAGCTGCCAAGTCTGCATCATTCACCGGCTGCCAAGCGAGTGATCTGGCTATTCATGGCCGATGCACCTTCACAGTTGGACTTGTACGATTACAAGCCGAAACTGGCGGATTTCTTTGACAAGGATCTGCCGGAGAGTGTTCGCAATGGTCAGCGAATCACAACAATGACGTCGGGACAGACTCGCCTCCCGTGTGCTCCGTCGATTTTCAAATTTGCCCAGCATGGTGAGCATCGTGCGTGGGTGAGCGAACTGCTGCCCAACATCGCTTCGATCGTGAATGATATCTGCATCGTGAAAACGATGAATACCGAAGCGATCAATCATGATCCGGCGATCACTTACATCCAGACCGGAAGTCAGTTGCCTGGTCGACCGAGCATGGGATCATGGGTCTCCTACGGCCTTGGAAGTCCGAACAAGGATCTGCCGGCGTTCGTTGTGCTGCACTCACGAATTCCCGGCGGTGCTCAGACGCAGGCGCTGTTCTCACGGCTGTGGGGCAGTGGCTTTATGTCAACTCGTCATGCCGGTGTCGCTCTGAGATCATCAGGCGATCCGGTGTTGTATCTGTCGAACCCAGGCGGTGTCGACCCTGCGACTCGTCGTCGAATGCTGGATGGGCTGGCCGAACTCAACACCGACCGGCTGAATACCGTTGGCGACCCGGAAATTGCGTCACGTATTTCTCAGTACGAGATGGCGTTCCGCATGCAAACGTCAGTTCCGGATCTGACCGATATCTCCGACGAGCCTCAAAGCGTTCTGGATATGTACGGGCCGGAAGTAAAAGAGCCTGGAACATTCGCCTACAACTGTCTGCTGGCGCGAAGAATGGCGGAACGAGGCGTCCCGTTTACTCAGGTCTTCCTGCGTGGCTGGGATCATCACGGCGGACTGCCGAACGCGATCCGCGGAATGGCTCCCGCCTGCGACCGCCCCAGCGCGGCACTGGTGAAGGATTTGAAGCAGCGAGGAATGCTGGACGATACCCTGGTGATCTGGGGCGGAGAATTTGGCCGCACAGTTTATAGCCAGGGAACGTTGACGAAGGAGAACTACGGTCGTGACCATCATCCTCGCAACTTCACGATGTGGATGGCGGGTGGTGGCATCAAAGGCGGACAGGTTTACGGCGAGACCGACGATTTCAGCTACAACGTGGTCGACAAGCCGGTTCACATTCATGATCTCAACGCCACGATTCTGCATCTGCTTGGTGTGAACCATGAGCAGCTCACGTATCGCTTCCAGGGCCGTGACTTCCGGCTGACGGACGTTCATGGAACTGTGGTACGAGATATTCTGCGTGGATAGACGAATGCTGCGGCGGTCGGCAGGACCTCGATCGGTGAGCCTGCGTTCGCGAAGGCTCACTTGTCAAACCCTACAGGAAAACGGGGCAACTTGCAGCGTGTGACAAGTTCGCCCGAGCCCACGCAGAGACACCTGTCACGGAAAAGACTCCGCGTCAAATCCTAAGGAACAGGAATGGCACGAGCGACTCGGATTCCGTGTGAGTTACACTGCACGATGATCCGCCTGTTTGAGAGATCAACCGCGATCAGTAATTCTGAGTCAGCCTGAAATCGGTGGTCGCAGAAATCCCCAGGTCGCGGCGAGAGCGTCAGCGGCCTCTTCAACGTCAAGGATCTCTCCCCACGGGCCGTTGCGAAGGAACGCATGAGCAAACTCATGGGCGATCACATAATGCGCAAAGGCTTCGGAGCAGTGCGACAATTTTGTTCGCAAAACCACGCAACGCGTTCCGCTTCCAATCGGTCCCGGAGTTGGCATCCACAGAGTCCAACCCTGACCGGGCACGAAGTTATCAATCGTGACTCGAAACCGAGGATCCTCCACGAAATCCTGCTGCACGTGCGCTGGAATTGCATGGAGTACCGAGAGAACTCGCTCACGCAGCTCCGGAAAGTCGGCCAGTTCAATAATCAGTGAAGAAAAGATCGGCAAGTCTTTCCGGATAATTTCGCATCTGGAAACGATCGAGACGCATTCGTTGATCCGGTCGTTTAACGTTTTCTTCGACGTACGTCCAGTGGCAAAGGTTGTCCACAGGGTACAGTCTCGGATTTCGGTAGCTCGCAACGAAGTGCAATTCCGGGAGGGCGAGGCTCCTGCCGAGCCGCGCGTTTCCGCAGTGCAGTGGCTCGGCAGGAGCCTCGCCCTCCCAGGTTAACAATCATCCGCGACTACACCCTAGCGTCAGCTATCCGTGTCATGCGATTCTTTGGGGCGGAAGAATAACAGCAACAACAAACAGTGCGGACGACACGGAGGGCTTACGTCCTGGCGCTCGCCGGGGAAAGTTACAGTGAAAGGACGTCGATCAACTCAACTGCGAACAGGTCGTCGATGACGTCGTCGATGACGTCGTCGACGGCTCGGAAGAACCAGTCTGTCCCGGTTACCCCCAGCAAAACATTGTCCTCGTCCGCATCCTTCAGCACGTTAATTTTCGATTTCAATGAAACTAACGGAATACCGACACCAGCTCGCAGATTGGTGATGCGAGCTGCATACACGTTGCCGAAAATCCACTGCGTGCGAAGCGTGCTCAGACTTCGTCAGACCGGTATCGCTCGTGGTGAGTCCGGCGATCAGAATATCATCGTCATCACCGCCCGTCAGCCGGTTCGCGACAGCATTCCCCAGCAGCGTATCGCTGCCGGTGCCGCCCACCGCGCTCTCGAATGTGCTGAGAGAGCTGAGCATCAACGTAAGATG
Organism: Planctomycetales bacterium; assembly: GCA_026400835.1. Classification (GTDB taxonomy): domain Bacteria; phylum Planctomycetota; class Planctomycetia; order Planctomycetales; family Planctomycetaceae; genus SXXK01. The sequence goes on from JAPLOA010000051.1 coordinate 78,723, forward strand.
CGTATTCACCGACTGAATGAAAGTCGATCCGAGATCCAGTACGACATCTGTAGATAAACAGCCGAAGTTCAGGGTGTCGACGCCTTCATTCGGCGGCTCAATCACCTGATTGACTTCGGGGCCGGAGGAAGGAACGACGGCTATGGGGTTCCGTGAGCGACCAGAAGTGTCAATCAGCGTTCATGAGTGGTCTCAACATCGATTTCATTTCTCATTACCATGCTGCTTTAACCGCCCCCGAATTTCTTTGAATGCCTCGAACATGCCGTTTCAAACAACAGGAATGTATGATCTTGTCATCTGCGATATTGACGGATGTTTGTCGCCTGAGTCGCATGCGCCGATCAACGGGCCAGCTCTCACTCAAATTGCTGAGCATAATCGTCAGGCGATTTCGAACCGGGATCGGCCAGTCGTCACGCTGTGCAGTGGCCGGCCAATCGGATTCGTTGAATGCCTTTCCCGGCTGACTCATAACTCACTGATTCCCTGCATTGGTGAGAACGGCGTATGGATCTGGCGACCTGCTGACAACTCGTTTGAGTGCGAGCCTGCCATCACTGAGGAGCATCTGGAAGTCGTCCATGAGGCTCGCAAGCTTCTCCGATCGCTCTTTCAGGCACGTGGCGTTATTCAGCAGCCGGGAAAGTCCGCTTCTGTCGCCTTGTACCATCCTGACACGGAGTATCTGCGATCGATCTTTCCCAGGATCGCGGATGAGTTTCAAAAGCAGGGATGGCCGATTCGTGTTTCCATGACGTGGCTGTACATCAACTGTGATCTGCAGCACGTTAACAAAGGAACTGCTATCGAACGCCTGCTGGCGGAGACAGGCATTGATCCGAAGAGAACTGCAGGAATCGGCGATACGATGGGAGATCGGTTTATTGCGGAACGTGTTTCCTGGTTTGGCTGCCCGGCGAACGCAGAGGCGGAGATAAAAAAATCAGCAACTTACGTGTCGCCACATCACGAAGTCGAAGGAGTGCTGGATATTCTGAAGCGGCTGTCAACGTGACGCCATCTATAGACCTCATTCGCGGCGGATCGTCTTAGGAGCAGTCCCGAAGTACGTTCCCGAAATCACAACCCGACGCGTAAGTTTTGAAGTTGCGTGTTTTCAGTCCCGGAGGGTCGACAAATCCAATGCCGGTGGCGTGAGCCACCGGTAATCGAACATAAAGAATCCAAGGCCCGGAGAGTCGACACAAGGACGCCTGTTTCGGCCCTTCGGCCTGAATCGCAGTGTCTTTTCAAGTCCGGTGGCTCACGCCACCGGCAGAGGATGTGCCGGGCTTCCAGCCCTGACCAAATTGCGCAACTTCAAAACGCGTAAGCGAGGGACCTGTGCCTTGCAGAGAAATCTCTCGCTGACGTTTCGGGGTGTGATTTCTTGCTGCACTAAAAACACGATGTTATTTCGGGACTGTTCCTTAGCTAAGCCAGAAACTCTCTGACCTGCTTCAGAATACGTTCGGGAGCATCTTCAAATACGTAATGGCCGGCGTCAGCGATTTCCAGTGAACTGGCTTCAGGGAAAATTCTCCGGAACTCAGTCAGGAAGTCCTTCGGAGTAAAGCACCAGTCCTTCATGCCCCAGATCAGCTGGATGGGATGATTGCGGAACTTCTCGAGAGACTGTTCCACGCCGGCCAATGTTGCATAGCTGCGATGGCTTTCCCTAAGCGGTATGTCCTGAACGAACTCATGCACTGCGATTCGATTGCTCCACGAATCATAAGGTGCAATAAAACCGGCTCGTGCGGCGGCCGTCAGAGGTTTCTCGACCGCCATGTTCAGGGCCGCGCGGGCGAAGAGATTGAATCCTCGATCACCAATCGCGCCCAGCAACGGTATACGACACAGCGAAATGCGAAACGGAATAGCCTGACTTCGAAACGCACCAGTATTCATCAGGACGAAGCGTTCGAAGCGATCTGCCATCCGGCCAGCGCAGCCCATGCCGATGGCTCCGCCCCAGTCGTGCCCGAACAGCACGACATTCTGCAGATCCAGCAGTCGCACCAGCGCGGAGAGACGCTGGATATGGCCATCGAGCGTATACAGGTTCTTGTCCTGAGGCTTTTCGGAAAAACCACAGCCCAGATGATCAATCACGATGACTCGATGATCGCGACTGAGATCCCTGGCCAGCTTTCGCCAGGCAAACGACCATGTGGGATTCCCATGGACCATCAAAAGGACGCGTCCCTGACCTTCGTCGACATAGTGCTGAACGTAGCCGTCGACTTCAAACCATTTCGACGCAAAGGGATACTCGTCGGCAAACCCGGCTCGGTTCTCCGCGCGTTTGCGGAGTTCCGGATCAATCTGCTCAGGAAGCAGCAGTCGAGCAACAGGTTCTGATGATGTCATTGGAATCGGTCGACTCAGAAGCAAAAGAGACGCGGTACGTTAAAAAGCACTACCCTTTGATAACACCGTTTAACGGCAAGCCGCAGGCGTTGGCGGATGAATTCGCAGTCGCCTTCGGTTTGCCGTGAAACGATTGACTCGCAATCCGGATGCTGTCGATCCGTCCGCAATGAATGAGCCCTGCGGGATTTACAGCCTCCGGCGAGCGGGAGACTATGCGGAGTTCCCCCGCGATTCCAGCGTCTCTATCGCTCGGACCTCAGAACGTCTCGAAGCTGATACGCGGCGCCCCGAATCATTTCGAAAGTATGGTCGCAGCAGACCGACATTCGCAGTCTGGCAGTACCGGGAGCGACCGTTGGCGGTCTTACGGCGGGAACAAAAAAACCACCTTCAAGCATCCGTCGACTGACTCGAACCGCCAGATCATCATCGCCGATCAGAACCGCAATGATCGGACTGGATTCCGGACTTGTCTGATCAAAAAGCACCGTTAGCCCGCATTCCTGCAGGGTCTGCCGGGCAAACACGGCGGCAGCAGCCAGCTTCTCACGCCGCTCCGGCTCCTCAATAATGACTCGCAGTGATTCGGCTGCCGCAGCCGTCACCGCAGGCGGCAGCGCTGTTGAAAAGAACTGGCTGCGGGAATTGTTCCAGAGCCATTCACACAGCGCCTCAGATCCGGCGACAAATCCCCCGAGCCCGCCAATGGCCTTGCTGAGCGTTCCGATATTGACGGCAATTCGATGCTGAACATTCTGCAGTTCACAGACGCCGCGTCCCTGAACTCCGAACACTCCGGTTCCATGGGCTTCGTCGACGATCACAGTGGAATCAAAACTCTCCGCGATATCACAAAGCTGCGGAAGCGGGGCCAGAGTTCCATCCATGCTGAAGACAGAATCCGTCACGATGAAAGAGTGCTCAAAATCTTTTCTCCGCTTAGCAATTGAGTCGCTCAGTCGCTCCAGATCAAGTCGATCGTAAACAAAGAATTTCCCGGCGCTGTGGCGGCAGCCGTCGATCAAACTGGCATGATTATCGCGATCGCAGAATACCGCATCATTCAGCCCGACAAGTGTGGTGATGGTACCGGTATTGGCTGCATAGCCGGATGGAAACAGAACGGCCGATTCTGTGCCTTCGAATTCCGCAAGGGCTTTCTCAAGCCCGGCGTTCTGCTTCGATCGTCCCGCAATAAGAGCACTGGCTGCGGCCCCGGCTTGTACCGCCGCTGTCTGAGCAAACGCGGCCAGAACGCGAGGATGCCTGGTGAGTCCCAGATAATCATTCGTCGCGAAACTAACGCACCGATGACCGTCGACAAAACATTCTGTCGTGCTGATGGATTCCACGCACCGGCGAACTCGACGACGATGCGTCAGCGTCAGCCTCGCCAATGCGGCACGGATCCGTTCGTTGAATGATTCGGACGACATTCGAGCGGAACCTGTCACGACTTGTTGTAGCGGATAGGATCCGCACATCCGGCTTCACGAAAGCCTCGGAGTCTCAACTGGCACGAATCACATTCGCCGCAGGACGTTCCATCCGGCAGGGGGTCGTAACAACTATGAGTCAGACCATAATCGACTCCCAACGCGACTCCACGTTGAATGATCTCGGCCTTGGTCAAAAGAATAAGAGGCGTGTGAACATTCAGTCGCTGCCCTTCAACACCGGCTTTCGTGGCGAGATTGGCCATGTCTTCAAACGCCTTGATGAATTCAGGCCGGCAGTCCGGATAGCCGCTGTAGTCGACGGCGTTCACTCCAATAAAAAGATCGTTCGCTCCGACCGATTCGGCGAGCCCCAGACCAACTGAGAGAAAGATCGTATTTCGCGCGGGCACATAGGTGACAGGAATTCCATCAGCCATCTGAGATTCATCACGGTTGTGCGGCACCGGAATGTCATTGGTCAGCGCGGATCCGCGAAAGATACTGGTGTCGACCTTGAAGACAACGAGTTCCGAGACGCCCTGACTTTCACAAACTCGACGAGCCGCCTCAAGCTCGAAATGATGTCGCTGGCCGTAATCAAATGAGATCGCATAAATGTCGAAACCTTCGCCCTTCGCAATCGCCAACGTAGTCGCCGAGTCCAAACCTCCGCTAACGAGTACAACCGCTTTCTTCTTGTGCAACATCGGGTTAACTACCTTCGAGCAACAGAACCACCATTTGATTTAAGGGCACGTTGAGGTCCTCAATGTACTCCTCACTCGCCCCATGCGGTATGTGGCACACAGGGCGAGGTTGAAAATTCTCGCGTTACTTCGTTTCCCGCACTTAAACCCGGCGGCGATTCGAAGAATACCATCTCCCATTACCGGAAAACGTCCAGTCCGGATTACGCTCAGAGCCGTTTTCTGTTCCCAGGTCTGCTCCTGCCCCGGTTGTCTTAAGTCTCCCGGTGCTGTCGATTCGCCCGATATCAAACGATCGGCACCAAACCGTTGAAGTTACCAGACCCTTGAAATTACCAAAACGGCAAGATCAAGTCACAGGCAAAGCCGAGGCCTGCTGCAATTGTTGACACTCTTTCGTCAACGCGCGGGTGGTGTGGAGGATGCTGAGAAGGTCTGCGTCGGACATCACCGCGCTTCGAAGGCGATCGGCCTCAGTCGTGATGTTGTTCGCTCCGAGCCTGCTGGCGGTGGATCGAAGATGATCGGTGATAGTGGCGATGCGGGCGAAGTTCCGGGCTTCCAGCGAAGCGGTGATCTCCGCAAGATCTTCACTGATGGCTTTGGCGTCGGCTGATACTTCAGTGGCCAGTTTCGTCGTCGATGATTCGCGAAGAATCTTCAAGAACTGTTCGACATACTCCGCATCGAACTGGCTTCCCGCGAAACGTCTAAGTTCTGCAGTGGCGGATTCAAACGTACGGCCAGGACGCCAGGGGCGACTGGTAGTCATGGAGTCCCAAGCATCAGCGATGGCCAGAATTCTGGCTTCCATCGGGATGGCATTTCCGGCTGGCAAAGCTGGATTGCGAGAACACCCGTTGAACCACGCTCGATAGTTCTGAATGATCTCGGCGAGCTGTTGAGAGGGGAAAGCCTTACGGACAATCTCTACTCCCATTTGCTCATGCTGATCCATCAACTGCCATTCGTCAGCATTCAGCTCCCCGGATTTCCGCAGAGTCGCATCAGGTACACCGACCTTGCCGATGTCATGCAACAAGGCTGCGACTTCCAGGCGATAACACTCGGCCCTGGACAGGAGCTTCTCACCGATTTGAACACAGAGATCCGCTACACGATGACTATGCTCGGCCGTGGCGGCATCGCGAAACGATAACACGGACAACAATGCAGAAACTGCCTCGAATGGAATCACGTCCAGCTTTTCAGAAGTCTTGTCCGGCTCTGAGGCAAACGTTTTTTGCCGGTCAGATCTGGCTGGCTCCGTGATCTCCGTTGGAATCCGATCAAAGCAGACAACCTGATTACGTCCGTTTCATTTCGCTGCATACAAACTCGCGTCTGACTGGTCGAGCATCAACTGAGGCGCGGAGGCGTTTTCTGAGGTATACGACACTCCGAAGCCGGCAGTAATCGACAGCTTTTCCAATGTCATACGTTCGATCGTTACTCGAAGTTGTTCTCCGCGACGAGCCGCTTCGGTAATATCCGCACCGGGAAGCAGCACGCAGAATTCCTCACCACCGTAACGGCAGGCCGCTTCATTCTCGCCAACGGAATTGGAGAGCAGTTGTCCGATGGAACGCAGAATCTCATCACCCGTGCTGTGACCGTGATTGTCATTGATCTGTTTGAAATGATCGATGTCGACCAGAATGCAGGACAACGGGCGACTATGTTTCTCCGCCAGTTTCCACTGTGCTTCAAATCTCATAAAGAACGCACGTCGGTTCAGGCATCCTGTCAATGGATCGGTCGTCGCGAGCCGTTCCAGTTGTTGATTCTGCTGCTGGATTTCATCACGTGATTCACGAAGCTGTTCCAGCATCCCGACCAGCTCGCTCTTGTTCCGTTCAAGTTCAGTGACATCTTCGAAGCTGATCATCACACCGCGAGTCGTCCCGTGCTCATCCAGGATTGGCACGGCGCTGACGGAGAACGTTCGATCTGCCGTTTCTGCACACCGCATCAGAACGCCGGTCACTGTTTCGCCCTGCATCAATGCGCAGTCCCAGGGAACGATCGTGCCCGCTTTTAATGTCCAGGAGAATGTGTTGATCGACTGCCCAATCAGCGCCTGCCCGGTGCGGCCGATCGCTGTCGTAAAGGCAGAGTTCGTGAGTACAATTCTTTGCTGCTCATCAAGAATTAACAACCCTTCAGCCAGAGCATCAAGCGCTTCATGGACTCGGCGAGGAACCGCCTGAGTTGGGTTGAGTTGTTTCAGAACTTTGCCAAGAAACTGATGAAACAACAGCGTGCAGACAACGCCAACGAAGACAATCGCCTGGGTTTTCCGGCTGGGACCATATCCTGCAAACCACGGAGTATTGATCGGGACAAATCGAGCTTCAATGGTTCCCCACAGTTGCGGCCCGGTGTAGAGCGGGAATTGAATTTGAGTGTCAAGGTGGTCTTCCGGAACCCCTTCCGCCCAGCGCCCGGCGTGTTCTCCGGCTTCGACAAGATACTTTCCGTCCGGCTGTCGAATACCGATCGACTGCAGATCTGCATTGCGAGTGATCAGATCGGCCAGAATCTGTCCGGTGGTGTTGGTGTCGACTTTTCCGGATGTGGCGGAGAAATGGACTGCAATGCTTTCCGTCAGTCGCATGCGGGCCATCAGCTTTTCGTTACGATGGTCCGGGATGACTCCAATCACCATCGCACTGAACAATGCGGACACTGTCAGCGAAGCGAGCCCGATGGCAATTCGAGTTGTCGACGTGTTCAGAGTCATCGTAGCCCGTTCGAAGTTCCAAACGTCCGCGCGCAACGGCAGCGTGGGTGGTGTATGGATCGAACGGTGAAGCCGAGCAAAGCAGGGAAAGACAACATCCCATACTGTATCGTCCGAGGCGGCAGCAGATCATACGGATTCTGGCGAAAGGGCGGCGTTGGCGAGTGATTCAGTGTGGGCAACGCTTGAGGCCGCGGTGAGTGAACGACCACAGCCTTTCCATAAGAATCATCCGAGTTCGATTACAGCAAAACCAGGCGGACGCGATCAAACCTTCGCATGACATTCCAATCTGCACCATCGCGAGTCGAGTGACCGGTCAACGAGCTGCACCCAACTCCTCTCCGCGGCCGTGAATCAACGGCTGCAGGAAAGGTTCACGCAAAGGCGCAAAGACGCAAAGGAAGCAGCCACAAGACACCAATTCTTCGCGTCTTCGCGCCTTTGCATGATATCCTGATCTGCCAAACTGCGAACCGTGTGGTTTTTGGGTGGACCCTATTTGCGGCCAGACTTTATCTTCAGATCAATTCGGTAATTGGTCGACCACTGCCAACAATGCTGATCGGTCGCCCACTCGCGTCATCGAAGTGAGTCTCCAGCGGAATACCGAGCGTGTGATAGATCGTCGCGAGCAAATCCAGTGGCGAAACGGGGCGTTCCTGAACAGTCCCGCCCCACTTCTCGCTGGCTCCAACAACTTGTCCGCCGCGCAGACCGCCACCGGCCAGGAGCACACTGAAACAGTCGGCCCAGTGATCTCGCCCGGCATGCCCATTCATCCGCGGAGTTCGTCCGAATTCTCCCACGCAATAAATGATGACATCATCCAGCATCCCGCGAGTCGTCAGGTCGTCAACCAAAGCCGCGATCGCTTTATCCAACGGCGGCAGATGCTCTTCAAGTCCCTTCGCGATATCGTTGTGATGATCCCAGTTTCCGGTATTGATGTTGACGCAGCGGGCCCCCGCTTCGACCAGTCGTCTGGCCAGCAGGGCACTCTGACCATATCGATGTCGTCCGTACTTGTCGCGAAGAGTGGAATCTTCCGCACTGAGGTCAAAGGCGGCTCGAACTTCATCGCCCACAACCATTTCGAGCGCCTGACTTTTGAATGTATCAAGTCCTTCCATCACACCGCTGTCGTCGATGTCGCGTCGAAGTGTGTCGAATGTCTTCAGCAGCGAACGGCGTGAATCCAGTGTCTGCGATGTCAGTCCGGCGGGCATCGTCAGGTTAGGCAATTTGAAATCCGCCGCATTCGGGTCAGCTCCGACTTCAAACGGATTGAATGCCTTGCCCAGATAAACCGCTCCCTGATAACCGAAGGCTTCGGATTTTGGTATGGTGACATAACCCGGAATCGGTGGCTTTCGTGATCCGATCGAACGTGAAATCACTGAACCAAACGATGGCTTCTGCGCGGCATTACGTGCCAGCGTGGGGCCAAAGTATCCAGTCTGCATCCAGTGTGACGACGGTGCGTGAATCCCGTTCTCATGATGGACCGAACGAACGATCGACAGTCGATCCATCACTCCGGCCTGAAACGGAATCTTCTCGCTCAACTGCACGCCGGGGACTCGAGTCCCAATCGGCTGATACATGCCACGATACTCAGAAGGCGCTTCGGGCTTCATGTCCCAGGTGTCCTGCTGACTGATTCCGCCGTCAGTCCAGAATACAATCAGCGATTTGCGATTACCGGACTTTGTCGGCTCGGCCGCCTGCGATTCGAGTTGCAGCAAATCCGACAGCCCCAGCCCCAGAATTGGCGCGCCAATCTGCAGCAGACTGCGCCGAGTCATCCCGGCACAATTGCGAAACGTCTGGTTTCCCGTGTTCAACATGGCGTTCTCCGAGATGTATCAAGATCGCAGTGACCGATGAACAAACAGCAGGCAAGTCGAATCTGACAATCGTTTAACCCGGATTATTCATAACTGGTTCAAATGAAAGGGCCATCGCTGCGTAGAAGTTGATGTCAACGAACAACTTACGGAAACACAGCGAGGCCACGGATGAGTATACACACTGTTGAGGGATTTGGATGTGGAAA
>JAPLOA010000090.1 GCA_026400835.1 Planctomycetales bacterium
TTTCCACATCCAAATCCCTCAACAGTGTGTATACTCATCCGTGGCCTCGCTGTGTTTCCGTAAGTTGTTCGTTGACATCAACTTCTACGCAGCGATGGCCCTTTCATTTGAACCAGTTATGAATAATCCGGGTTTAACGGCAAGCCGCAGGCGTTGCCGCTGGACTTCGACTACGCCTACGGCTCGCCGTTAAACGAAAACGATCAATACGCGATTAAATCAACACCCCGCTTGCGTACCCCGGCTGTATTCTGAGCCTCAGGGCGCGGTCGGTATTCTGGTCGGGATTCGTGAAACGGCAGAATACACTTACCGAGCGAAGTTCCGGGTGTTATGCTCTGAAGCGAAACAGACCTCAATTCGCTCAGCCCAGAGATTCTGTCCGACCTGCGATCTGACGCAGGCCTTCTCATTCAAGTCAACGCTTTCAGTTTGGGGACTTCGCATGAATGAATTCCAGTTAAATCGGCGCGAAGCATTGATCGCGAGTGGGCTGGGGACGATGAGTCTCGGGATGCCCGGCGTCGTGATGGGCACTGATAAAGTCGACGCCTCGGGGAAAGCGGTCGCGGCAGAGAAATCCTGTATCTTTGTTTTGCTTTGCGGTGGCCCAAGCCATGTTGATACATGGGACATGAAGCCTGAAGCTCCGCTGGATTATCGAGGACCTTATCAGCCGATCGCGACCAAAGTGCCGGGCATGCAGATCAATGAGATGCACACTCAACTTGCGAAGCTGACGGATCATTTTACTCTGATCAATTCGATGTCTCATCCAGGTTCGATCAGTAACCACTTTGATGCGATGCACAATCTGCTCAGCGGACAATCAGAAAAACGAGTGCAGCAGGGGGTCTCTGACGAGAAGCCCTATCTTGGTTCATTTGTGGCGAAGCATAAACCAAGCACTCGCAACTTTGTTTCGAATGCGTGGCTGATTAAGTGTGTGGGGCCACCCGTTTTTTGTGCTCCGAATATCGGGCTGGGCGGCTATCTCGGTTCGGCCTACGCGCCGGTGTTTGTGGGCTCGGAAACGAACCATCCGGCAATGCCTGATTTCAAGCCACCGCAAATTTATGACACGTACGATGAAAAACGTTTTGGCGATCGCAAGTGGCTGTTGAGTCGTCTGGACTCCAGCCGGCTGGACAGAGACAAACAGGTCAGGGATTGGTCTGATCTCCGCGAAAAAACTTATGATGCGATGACCAGATCAGAAGGACGCCTGGCCTTCGATTTGACTCGTGAACCGATAGACGTTCGTGAACGATACGGCATGCATCCGCTTGGTCAGAATCTATTGCTGGCTCGCCGTATGGTCGAGGCCGGAGTTCGCTTTGTGACGGTTAATGGCTGGACTGGTCAGGCTGAACACGACAAAGCCGGCCCACCGAGCAGCAGTTGGGATATGCATGGCGGGAATATGGGCATGGGCAATGCCTTTGGAAATGGTTCGTATGGCATGGGATTCTGTCTGCCGCGACTGGATCAGGCCCTGTCGGCCCTGATTTCCGACCTCAAAGAACGTGGTCTGTTGGACAACACGTTGTTGGTGGTGACAGGCGAATTCGGACGCACGCCGTACGTATTAAAGCAGGATCCACCGGGCCGACAGCACTGGCCTCAGTGCTTTTCGTCAATCATCGCCGGAGCAGGCATCGCTGGCGGACAGGTTTACGGCAAGTCGAACAAGTACGGTGAGCATCCAACAAGCAAGCCCGTTCGCCCTGAAGAACTGGCCGCGACGATTTATCACGCGCTGGATATTCCAATCAATGATCCATTGGACGCCAGTGGGATTTCTCGTTCTCTGACGACGGGCAAACCGATCATGGAGCTGTTCGGCTGATTGAAAAGATGGGTTGTGCGCCGGAGTATTTTACTTTGATATCGCTGGTCGGCCTTTGCTGGTGGGCAGCAGAGATTCCACAAAGAATCGTTTCCCGCGTTCAACGATTGTATGACCTTCAGCTTCCAGTCGTTGACGAAGGTTCTCTATACCGCCGGGAAATTTTGCGTTGAGCTCCCCGCCGGGTTTCATAGTTCTCCAGTAGGGAGTGATTCGCTTCTTTCCGTCCCGTTCGGCTTCATCGGCCGCGTGAGCAGCAATACACGCGAAGAGACCGGTGGTTAGTGGGCACGTGATATCTGCCGAGTGTTCCCTGGCGAGCTGCTTTCGAATCTCATCCGTCGTCAGCAACTTTCCCTTGCGCACTGTCTTCATGATCGTGTCGACTTCGAGCGGTGCCGGGATCAGCATCGTGTTCGCCCGGAGACGTTTGGAAGATTTCTCATCGAGCTTCTTTACGCTCGGCAAGCCATTACTATTCTGAAGTTTTTCGGCCCAGGTCTTCTTCGATTTGCTGCTCATTGTTTGCCCCGACTTTTCTCAAAACGAAAAGGGGCACACTGCTTTCAAACAAAGCAGCGTGCCCCATTTCATGGTTCCTGACGGAATTTTTCATCCCAGTCACGAAGAGAGCGATCGAGACCAGGCTTAGAAGCCCTGTTCGATCTTTTTCTTTTCGGCAGCCTGCTTCTTGGCGGCTTCGATTTGATTTGTCAGCTTATTCTCTGGCCCGGCCGGGAAGTACTGCACATCGTCCGTCAGATAGTCTGGGGACGGCAGCGTCTGCCCACCAATCGTGGTCTGGCAGCCGGTGAAGAGCGCACTTGAGGCTACAGCAGCAGCAAGTGACAGCAGAAGTCCGGGTCGTCCTGAGGATGTCTTCACGGTTGTCTACCTTAGTTCAGCAGTGACAGTTCGGCTGGCCAGATGGCTCCCGATGACGAAGGTGCCTGAATTCGGCGCGTCCCATTCGTCCTGTGTATCCATCGACGGATTTGGGTAGTAGATTGCACAGAATCGTTGTGATCGATACAGCTTTTGGTTCCAATCCGTGAATCCGCCACGCGGACCGGCAGGAATTGCTGCCTGCCGGGGCTGACTTCTGAAAAACCGCCGCTTGTAATCTCCCGCCTGCCCCCGCCCATCAACGGCGACTTCCCTCTTTCCGCATTTGTTGTCTGTCACTTTTTTACGAAGGGTCTGCGATGAATCCAAAGACTGCTTTCACGAAACTCGTGCGTTACGTCTCCCCTCTGTCAGCGCTGTGCCTCCTTCTGTCGTTGAATCGCGCTGCGGCTGACGACTACCAGTACAAGTTTGAACAGATCACAATCCCGAGGCCATCTGCTGAAGAACCCCGGCGTGACGCCGTTTCCGTGGACCTTGCCGGAACCTATCTGGAACAGGGTTCGCTCGCCTGGAGTGGCGAGAGAAAATGCGTGAGCTGCCATACCAATGGCACTTACATGGTCACTCGCCCCGCGCTCAGCGCCTCGCTGGGTCAGCCCCCGGAGGATACTCGACAGTTCTTTCTGACAACTCTGTCAAAGCTTCAGGAAGAAAAGCTGGACCGACTTAAGCAGTCAACCCGGCCTGCTCAGATTATTTACATTGCGGCCGGACTGTCAGAGTGGGATGCTCATGTGGCTAAGCAGTTATCTCCGGAAACTGAAAAGTCTCTTGAACTCATGTTCTCCATTCAGACGGAGAACGGGACATGGGGATCACTCGACTGCTGGCCTCCATTTGAATCCGATGCGTACCACGAAGCTACTGTCGCCGCGATGGCTGCGGCGACGGCTCCCGGCTGGTTGCAGAAAGCAGAAGCCTCCGACAACGCGGCTCTCAAAGCGGGAATTGAAAAGCTGAAGAACTACCTGCGTACGGAAAAGCCGGCCCATGATTACAGTCGCACATTGCTGTTGTGGGCCAACAGTCGCATGACGGATCTGTTAAGTGCTGAACAAAAACAGGAGTTGATTGACGCGTTGGTCAGGCATCAGCGAGCGGATGGCGGTTGGTCGATTAGAACTTTCGCGGCTCCCGAAACATGGGGCTCCGGAAACCGAGCCCCCAAGCTCAGGGCGGAACCGGAATTTGCGGATCCTCCCAGCGACGGTCATATGACAGGCTTGGCTGTGATCGTTCTTCGCGAAGCGGGGATTGGTGCGGATGATCCTCGCGTGCAGAAAGGCATCGCATGGCTCAAGGCCAATCAACGCGAATCCGGACGCTGGTGGACTCGATCACTGAACACCGACACCTGGCACTTCATCACTTACAGCGGCACGGCATATCCGCTTCTGGCGTTGCAGATGTGTGATGAGATTCCAAAGGCCACGGTCGCGCAGAATCCATAATTCGACGTCGCCTGAAAACAAAAAAGCCACCCGCAAAACGGGTGGCTTTTAGTGAACCGGGCGGGACTTGAACCCGCGACCTACGGATTAACCTGCCGCACTGGCTTTCACCAGCCATTTCTTGTCTGTTGCGGTCTGGACTTTACCATCTCCCGAAACGGGAGCCACACGTCAAGTCTCTGAGGAGCCCCAGTCAATTGTTTTGTCTGCTGAACCCTTTACGAGTTCTCCAGAAGCAACATCTGACAAGGTTTCCTGCTGATTGCCCAATCCGTCAGATTGTCACGCTTTCGCGTACTGACGGCTCTCAGGGGGTTCCAGCATATGGTGCGGTTCTACCTCCAGCCTTCCGACCGGGGCACTCCTATTTAAAGTCCGTTGCTCTACCAACTGAGCTACCGATTCATCAGGACGCCGGACAAAATCCGGTTTCCCTTCTTTTCCCTCGACACACGAAGGAGTCGGCACGATACAAAGAAACGGCCGATTTTCCAGAGAAGACTCCCACCTTCGCGGAATTACCGGCGAATTATGAGTGGGATTCGCATTTCAGGTATTTTCCGGACTCTCAAATTCGCAGCAACCTCGTCTCTGAGCCCGTCCTGGAAGTCCCTGCGGTGCCTCAATGCACGTTTTAAGACCTTAGGAAAGCACTGGCCTCACAAGCTCTCCGTGAATGTCGGTCAGCCGAAAATCTCTGCCCTGATACTTGAATGTCAATTGCTTGTGGTCAACACCCAGCAGATGCAGAATCGTGGCGTTCAGGTCATGCACATGCACAGGATCGCGAACAATGTTGTAACAGTATTCGTCCGTTTCACCGTGAGTTAATCCGGCGCGAATGCCGGCTCCTGCCATGAGCACAGTGAAGCATCGCGGATGATGGTCTCGTCCGTAGTCGGTTTCGCTCAATGAACCCTGAGAATAGATCGTGCGCCCAAATTCGCCGCCCCAGACGATCAATGTGTCTTTCAAAAGACCTCGTTGATCCAGATCGTTGATCAACGCTGTTGTCGCTTGATCCGTATCCTTGACCTGGCCACGCAGCGCGTTCGGTAAGCCGCCATGATGATCCCATCCCATGTGGAATAACTGAACGAACCGTACATCGCGCTCTGCCAGTCTTCGAGCCAGTAAGCAGTTGGCCGCATAGCTTCCGGGGCGCATCACATCAGGGCCGTAACTTTCCAGTACGTGCTTCGGTTCGCCACTGACATCCAGCAGTTCGGGCACGCTGGTCTGCATGCGAAATGCCATTTCGTATTGCGCAATCCGAGTTTGGATTTCCGGATCTCCGACCGTTTCAAAACGCTGTTGATTCAATGCACCCAGACGATCGAGTGTGCTGCGTCGAACCTGAGCAGATATCCCCGGCGGATTGCTGAGAAACAGAACCGCATCGCCCTGGTTTCGAAACTTCACGCCTTGATGTTTTGAGGGAAGAAAACCGGATCCCCAAAGACGATCATAAAGCGGCTGATCGTCAGGCCGGCCGCTCCCAAACGATGTGAGTACCACGTACGAAGGCAAATTGGCATTCTCGCTGCCCAATCCATAGCTCACCCACGAACCAATGCTGGGGCGTCCCGCTAACTGAGAACCCGTTTGACAGAATGTTATGGCCGGGTCATGGTTGATTGCTTCCGTATGCATGGAACGAATCATGCAGAACTTGTCGGCGATTGTTGGCATATGAGTCAGCGCGTTGCTGAACCACATTCCCGATTTTCCATGCTGAGCGAAATCAAATACCGACGGTGCGACTGGAAATTTGGCCTGTCCGCTGGTCATCGTTGTCAGTCGCTGGCCCTGACGAATGGACTCCGGCAAGTCTTCGCCATGATGGCTTTTCATCTGTGGCTTCGGATCGAACAGATCCATTTGCGATGGAGCACCCGACTGAAACAAATAGATGATTCGCTTCGCTTTCGCCTCATGAGTCGGAAACTTCTGCACGTTGGCATCTGCAGCCGAGAGTTGCTGCCCGGGCTGATTCATCAGTGCCGCCAACGCAGCTCCTCCGATGGCCGTGGAGCCATTCTTCAGGAAGATTCGACGATTCAAAATATCCCGAACTTGAAGTGGGTTCATAACAGATCCAGTCGCTGGAGTGCTCAATCAAGCGATTCGGAATGATATTGCTGGTGTTTCTGCTGCCCGATCGCTGCACACCATTGTATCTCAGCCGGATTACCGCAACAACAAGTCAAAGACCACGAAACGCTCTGAACAACAAGAGGAATGCGGGAGAGAAATCTTCCGGGGTTCGCTGAGTCCATTCCTCAATCTCTGTGGGCATCATCCAGCGAATCTCGGTCATTTCCTGAGCATCCGGAAGAATCGGATCATCGGAGTTCGCGGTGTACAACACTGTGAACTCATGCGACGTTTTCGGGCACGCACTAAATTTTCGGACGTGAGTCACTGCTGCTTCTATGCCAAGCTCTTCGAACATCTCGCGAGGCGCGGTCTCGTCATAAGTTTCCCCAGCACTCACGTGACCGGAGCAGGAAGACGTCCAGACAGAGGGGAATTCTTCCTTTGTGGGCGAGCGTTTGTGAATCAGCATTGCTCCGTCGGAGCGAAACACAAAAACATGAATGGCACGATGCAGCAGTTTGCGACGATGAACCTCTGATCGAGGTAACGTCTCAATCACTTCGTCCAGGGCATCGACGACATCAAACAGTTCCTCGGCCACTCAATTGACTTTCAAAGCGATCAAGCTTTGCTGCAGGGGTGTGACAAGCGAGCCTCAGTGAACGGTCAAACCGGCCTGGTCTCCACTTGATACCAACCGGATAATAGTTCGGGACCGTTCCAAAGCAAAAAAAATCCCCGGAGTTATCGTCCGGGGATCTCGTACAACTTTTTGTTACAGGTTCGGCAATCGTTTGGCGGCTTCAGCACGTCGGCCGGAAACGTCCCAGTGTCGATCGCCAACTCGGAAACCAAATCCCCAGTTAATCTCCGTTTCGGCACGTCGTGCCCACGGTGTCCCCGGATGCTCAGTCAGAATAGCCTTTAGTCTTTCAATGGCGGCTGTTTCCTCGGTCTTCACCATTTCAAGATACTCTTCCCGAGTCATCTTCATACCGAAAGCCGCCTTAAGTCTCTCAAACTGCGCTTCGTCAGGAACCACGACGGAATCTTTGTCCCACCAGAAATTCCATTCGTTGGCTTTAGGATTCTGAGGGGCCGGCATGTTGTTGGCATGCTTGTCCATCGCCAGCAGATACTGAAAAAGGCGAATGCGGAAGATGTAAAGCTGAGCGAGTGCCAGGTCATAGCCTGCTCGCCATCGCTGTGTCGCCTCCTTAGCACGTTCTGGTTTCACC
This sequence comes from Planctomycetales bacterium, assembly GCA_026400835.1. GTDB lineage: Bacteria > Planctomycetota > Planctomycetia > Planctomycetales > Planctomycetaceae > SXXK01. Next base: position 7,548 of record JAPLOA010000090.1, read on the forward strand.
TTCTCCATCAATTCAATCGCCTCGTTGGTGAGATTCATGGCTTTGCTTGCACGAGCCACCTGACCCTGGGCAGCATTCGTAAATGCCGCTAACTCCAACGGGAAATGTTCGCTCTGGATATTCAGCTCAGGATCACTCTCCTGAAACAACAGCTTGTCACTGTTGGGGTTCAACCGTGCAACCACCTGCCAGACCGTTTCTCGGAATGCACTTGTCGCGCGATCTTTGATGTATTCCTGGCGAGAAACCAGATTCGGCTGATACTCACGCATCGACAGGAAATCATACTTACGTTTGTCGTTGGCTCCCTGGCCAGCAAGGGTTGTTTCTTCGCCAGGTAATACGAAGAAGATGCCGCCGGTTTCACGAGCCATACGCACCTGCTCATAGGGGCCGAATCCGGAGGACTGTGCATCCCAGCGTGAATGCAATCCATTCCACTGCAAACACTCAGGAAACGGAGTCTCTGGCCCACGGCGAATTCGAATCCAGAATTCTTCCTTGGTGGGCTCATCCACCCATCGCTGCTGAGCATAGGGAAATCCGAACATGCTTTCACGGCCAAGAAAATAGACAGGAGCCTTGGCGGCTCGTGCTTCCTGAACGGCTGCCTCCACATAGTCCCCGTCATCACCGGACTCATCCGAAACAACGATGACAGCAAGCTTGCGTGACTTCGATGTTTTCTTGTACTTCGCAATAATCGAAGCCAACGACTGGCACATGTTCTCGGACCCGGTTTGGTCGATGGGGACTTTATCGATCGCGGCTTTTACTAACTCCACATCGTCAGTCGGGCGAGATGTGTGTTCATGAATATCGCGACCATAACTGGCCACAACCGTCCACAACAAATCATTCCCGCCCTTCCGAAGATCCTTGTCCTGCTTTGAGGCGATTCCAAGTTCTTCATAGACGCGAATGTAGTTCTCGCGGATCTCTTTTCGATCGTCGACCATACTTCCGGATTCGTCAAACAGCCAGATGACGGTGACTTTCTCCTGACGCATCATGCGGACGATTTCCTGAGTGATGATGCCCATGGCCGCGCCATAGCCTTCCACCATGGAACCGACTTCGCCGACAATTTCACCTTCGCCAAGTTCCTCACCAATCAGGGCGTCGGTCGGCAGAGCCAGTTCACTCATGACGGGTCGAATGTTGACCTCCTTCATGACGGCCGCTTTCTGCACATTCACGGGGGCTGCCGCAGCCTGGCTTGAGGCACCTACACTTGATGACGGCGTGCCGCCAGCAATCACGTTCAGAGTTTCAGCTGGTGCTGTTTCCAGATCAAGTTCGCGCGTGATCTCTTCCTGAGGAATCTCCTCAGTGAAGATCGACTCCAGCTGCAGTTCCTTCGCCAGCGAAGGCAGCGCTCGCTGAATGAAGAGCAGCGACAACAAGAATCCGAGATTAAACAGCAACGAAAATGCGATGGACGGAAGAGTCCGAGTCAAAGCTTTCACTGCATCCTCCTGAAGATGGGACGCCAGGAATGAAACGAATAACAGTTGCCAGTCTCATCTACCGTGTTGACCCGTTTTCAATGGTCCTCAGGGGTGTGAGCCGTCCACTTCTGTCGTGAACGCAGCAATCGTTATTCTCGGTCTTCGGAAGACTTCATTCAAGTGATTGTTTGCTTATTCTCCGCACCCTGTGAATTGAGTCCGAGGGTTCGCGGGAGATCTTTAGCGGATCGGCTCAATCGTAGCCTCGCACATAATGACCGCCCGGGTTGGGCGATTCTGATTCGGGCTCGCAGTTTTTTGGCCCCCGGACCGTCAGTCAGCCCGCGTCGCCATGCTGCGGTAAATGGCCTGATCTACGCTGTCAGACACAGACTGAACATGCCCGTCGGCGAACAGAACCAGAATGCAGCCGGGGTGCCGACTATCCAGTTCACATTCATCGGAGGTGGCGATATTCGGGCCTAAATTGCAGAAGCCCAGCACTCGTCCCGGAGCATCCTCCCCTAGAACATGAAACCCCAGCCATGTTGAAGGCAGCTTTCTGGCTGTCCGCTCCGAAACGACAGCGACCTGGCTTAATCCTCTGGTGAGATCCCGAAATGAGTAGCGGCGGCGATGCACAAAAACACCAGTGCCGTCATATTCGGACGGTTCATCCGGGTCCGAATAACCGGCAAGTCCAAGATAGTTGGCTTGCGGTAACTCCATCAGGACTTTTTCCGAGAGCGGATCCAGATCGCCGTCCGAGTGGCTGTCGTCTTCCAGATACAACTGAAATGTGTCTTCTGCAACGTCAGACGGGCAAAGGAGCACCGAGGGTGTAGCCAGGACCGCGATTTCAGCCTGCCCCAAGGCCGGCGAAAATGCAGATCGAGGTGCGACTTCCACGAAAGCAGTGTTCAGCCACTTCGATTGAACCTGTGATCGCAGTTCCGCCTGCTCCAGAAATGGCAGAAGATCGGGAATCCATCCAGCGGCAATTGGCTTGCCTGAAATCTCGGACCAGCCAGCCGGAAGATTCTGATACGTGTCATGATGCAGATGTAGCGCGATTCCAAGCTGCCTCAGGTTGTTCTGACACTGCGCACGGCGCGCTGTTTCTCGCGCTGATTGCACTGCAGGCAGCAGAACTCCCAGGAGAACTCCGATCACGGACATCGTGACCAGAAGCTCAAGCACGGTCAGAGCTCTACGCTCCAATCCCCGCCGAGACAGCGGGCACCTACTGCCTTGCATTGGCCCAGTCTTCCCTGAAAACTCTGTCAAAACGTAAAGGCGTAGTGTCTCAATCAGAATTCCCTGCGGTCAAGCCCATTGTTCATGGATGCCCTGCATTCCGCGCGTGGAAAAGGCGACTTTTGCGAGTCGCAAATGCCGCCCGTCTAATTTCTGAAGCTACAGATTCTTAAAAGCCCCGGTGTTTCGAACTGCGATGGCATCAAGGACGGCATCAAATCAGCGAGGCCGCAAGACCCTATTTAGAACCAGCCTCTGCGGGCTTCTTCGTGGTGTTTTTCGCTGCGCTGGTTTTGGCGGCGCTGGTCTTCGGCAACTTTGCCTGCTGCTCAGGCGTCAGTACCTTCTTCAGTGCCTCCACCACCTTCGCTTTGAATTCCGTTTCAGACTTTCGCCATTCCTTGAGCTTTGTCTTTTGTTCGTCCGTCAGATTAAGAGCCGTCTCAATGGCCTTTTTTGCCTCTGCACCAGTTTTGCTGGCAGCCTTGTTCGCGGCGTTCGCTTCTTTCTCCGCTTTCTTCTGATCTGCTGTCAGGATGTCGGCCCGAGCCTTCTTGAGTGCGGCAAATGCCGCTGCAAACTCCATGTCGATCTCTGCAATCTTCTCTTTCTGGTCGGCCGTAATCTCGATCTTGTTCAAAGCTTGCTGCGTCGCCTTCGGACCTCGAGTGACTTTTGGTTTTGCTTTCTCTTTGGATTCAGCTTTCTCTTTGGGCTCAGCTTTCTCTTTGGACTCAGCTTTCTCTTTCGCGCCGTCCGCAGCGGATATTGAAGGACATGACAATGCCAATCCGAAACCAAACAAACACATCAACTTCAACATTATTCGCCCCTTTTTGAAAACTTAAGACGTTAACGACATGACACACTACGTGTGGATAAGGTTAACGCATCAGGAATTGATAGTCAACTACCGTAGTAGGATGACAGCCACGTAATAGTTATTTCAAAAAGTGTTCGATTTTTCGAATTCGGATTCATCTTGCCCAACGCACGTGCAACTCTCAAACTGAGGATCATGCGAATTCAAAGAGCTCAGCCACACTCTGAGGTTGTTTTTTTGTTCCTCCCCACGGGCCTCATGGCCGCGAGACTTTTTTCCCCCTGCTTTCCAGATTGCATTGACCTGTGGATTACATGACGACATTTGGATCTCGGCGGAATGGAATTGCACTTGCAGTGCAGCCGTGCTTACAGATCCTGATTCGCGAGCGCTGCGCATGAATCCAACAGATTCTTTCAAAACATCCTCGATCAACAGTCGCCAGCTTTCCAGCAATCGGCGCCACACTGATCCCGACGGGAAAGCAGCCGGAGAATGGTGGCACGAGGCAGCTGACGGACGAATTGCCTGCGACCTTTGCCCCAGAGATTGTCATCTGAAGCCCGGCGATCGAGGATTCTGCTTTGTCCGCCAAAATGTTGATGGCCAGATGAAGCTGACAACTTACGGTCGCAGTACAGGGTTCTGCATCGACCCTATCGAAAAGAAGCCACTCAATCACTTTTTCCCCGGCTCCCCGGTCTTGTCGTTTGGAACCGCAGGCTGCAATCTGGGATGTAAGTTCTGTCAGAACTGGGACATCTCCAAGTCGAGAGAAGTTGAGCGACTGAGCGAACTGGCCATGCCGGAAAGCATCGCTGCAGCAGCACTCAAAACGGGTTGTCGCAGCGTTGCTTTTACGTACAACGATCCAGTCATCTGGGCTGAATACGCCATCGACACGGCTCGCGAATGCAGGCAACTGGGAATTCATCCGGTTGCTGTGACGGCAGGATACATCACCCCGAGCGCAAGAGCGGAATTCTTTCACGCGATGGATGCGGCCAATGTCGATCTCAAAGCCTTCACAGAAGATTTCTACGAACGCATCACGTATTCGAAACTCCAGCCTGTCCTGGATACTCTGCATTGGCTGAAACATGAAAGCGATGTCTGGTTCGAAATCACAAACCTGATTATTCCCGACGCGAATGATAGCCCTGATGAGCTCCGCCGAATGTGCGACTGGATTCTTGAATCCGTCGGCGCGGAAGTCCCCGTTCATTTTTCTGCGTTCCATCCCGACTTTCGCATGACCGATCGCCCTCGGACGCCCCACGAAACGCTGGTCATGGCGCGAGACATTGCGGTTCGTCAGGGGCTGAAGTTTGTCTATATCGGCAATGTGAACGACGTCTTCAATCAGAGTACATGGTGCCCTGGCTGTGGTGAGTTATTGATCGAACGAAACTGGTACCAGCTCGGTCTATGGAATCTGGACGGCAATGTCTGTCGCAAATGCAGGACTTTGATTCCGGGACGATTTGACAAGTCTCCTGGCTCATGGGGCAATCGGCGCCAGCCGATTCGAATCAGCGAGTATGCTGCTGAGCCTCAGGTACCATCCATGTTGAATCGAAGTTTGCTGCCACAACTCGAGTCGAACAACGACGACTCGCCTGAAGATCTTCATGCTCCGCCAGCCCCAACCTTAATGAATAGTCGCGTCATGAACACGCTGAAGACTGCCCCCGAACTCAGCTTATCCCAACAGCAAGCTCTGCAATTGGCGGCTTGTGAAATCGTTGCCGCCGCGGTCAATGGCACGGCTCCCCACCTTTCTGACCCATCTCTTGGTGGCCTCGCAGATCTCGAGGTCATGGGTGTCTTCGTGACGCTCAAGAAGTCTGGACAACTTCGAGGCTGTGTCGGGATGCTGGGTGAGCCCATGAAGATTCGTCCGGCCCTGCTTCAGGCCGGCCATCGAACAGCCGTTGCGGATCAACGTTTTCCGCCTGTCGCAGCCCATGAATTACCGCATCTTACGCTGGATGTTACAATCCTGTTCAACTTCGAAACGATTCACGAGATCGGTGAGGCTCGTACGGCCGCGATCGAAGTTGGAAAGCACGGTCTCAGGATTATTCATCAGGGGCGATCTGGTCTGCTATTGCCGATCGTCGCCGTGGAACAGCAATGGGATGCGCGGACCTTTCTGGAGCAGGTCTGTCGCAAGGCTGGACTGTCCTCCAATGCGTGGCTGCAACCGGATTCTCAGCTCCTGCGTTTTGAAGGTCGACTGATCGAAGGCCCGTTTTCTACTTCCGTTGCGGAACGAGCGATCCAAAGTTCTGCGCCGCCGCGTTCAACACTGCCATCTCAGGATTATGTGCGATCATTGGCCACGTTCGTGACAGCCAATATCCGATCGCTGGCTCAGGGAGCTATTCCAGCCTGTTTTCCCAGTCATTTGTCGGACCGAGCAGTGGACGGGCTCGCAATACAGTTAGCCTTGTCCAACGGACAGCGGATAACGTTCTCGAAGCTGCAACCGAGCAGCGGTGTCCCGTTGCAGATGACTCTGCTGGAACTGGCCCAGTCGGCGGCCAGCTGGCTGCAGCAGTCAAAGACCGCACCTTCTCAGATTTCCGCTGACGTCCTGCTTCTCTTTAATGCGGAGCAATTGAAGTCGTTAAACTCCGAGAGCCTTAGTCGTCTTAACCCCGAAGACACTTTGCTGCTGCTTACCGATGGCAGCAAGACCACCTGGCGATTCCAGCGAAAGGTATGTCTTGAGCAGACATTGCAGCAGCTTTTTCAGGATATTGCTCTTTCCGATTCCAGTCAGGCCGGATTGTTTCGCTTCACTGCCTGCTGTAGTTGCGATGAAGTCTCGGTCACCAGTCGTCCTCAACCCCAACAAGGTCCAGCACTGCGCAAGCCGGCAGTCGCGGGAAAGTTTTATCCTGCGAGCCCAAAAGCTTTGGCAGGACTCATCAACAGTTGCCTGGGCATAATTTCCGAGGAGAAGGAACACTGGCCGGCGGTGATGGTGCCACATGCCGGTTTACAGTATTCCGGACGCATTGCCGGGGAGGTCTTTCGACGAGTCCATATCCCTGAATCCGTGATCATCATTGGCCCAAGGCATACTCGTAACGGAGTTGATCTGGCAGTGGCTCCCAACGTTGAGTGGGAATTGCCCGGGCAGATTGTTGCTTCCGACATTGCTTTAGCGAAAGCGATCGTTGCCGGAATCCCCGGACTTCAGTTCGATGCGGCTGCTCATGCCGCTGAACACAGCATCGAAGTCGAGCTGCCTTTTCTGGCTCGACTTGCCCCCCGGGCTCGAGTCGTCGGTATCACAATTGGTTCAGCGAGTCTGGAACAATGCCTTGCGATCGGTCGCCAGCTGGCCGATGTGATCCGTACGCTTCCCGTGCCGCCACTTCTTGTGATTTCAAGCGATATGAATCACTTTGCGACCGACACAGAGAACCGTCGCCTTGATGAGCCGGCGTTAAAGGCGATGGAGACGCTGTCCCCGGTAACCTTGTTTGAGACAGTTCGTTCTCAAAATATCAGTATGTGCGGAGTACTTCCGGCTGTGATCGTCATGGCGGCCCTCGAATCACTTCGGCAACTCAAGCAGGCGGTGCGTACCGGCTACGCGACCAGTGCTGATGTTTCAGGAGATGCCGGTCGAGTCGTCGGTTATGCCGGAATGCTGCTGGGATAGTGGCCGTTTATTTCGATGACGAGCCAGATCTGGCTGCGGGATTCAATAACTCTCTCAGCGTAAATCGCTCAAACATAAGATGCGACTGACTGCCTTCGTAGACGATTCCCACATGCTCCGCATCGATCTGAGTCAGGCTCGGATATCCGGCTCCGCGTCCTTCATCCAGCAGGAGATGATGAGAACTCGGCCACGTTTGCCCCTCATCAAAGCTCACCTGAATCGTATGATGAGTTCTCCCTTTCTGCGTGTGAGGATTCGCAAACAACAGCACGTGTTTTTTCTCTCCGGACTCTTCATAGTTCACACGCAGTAAACTGCCGTTGCAGTTGGGTTCGATGAGCGTATTGCGACTCGTGGCATGAGCCTCCCATGTTTGTCCGAGATCCTTCGAAACGACAACGGCTCGATATCGCTCATGATCGTTGCGAATATTCAGCATGATTGAATTATCGCTCAGCATCACCGCCTGACATTCATTGCCGCCAGCGTAGCCCGGGTTGCCCACGGTCCAGGTCACTCCGTGATCTTTACTGATCATCACGGTGGCAAATGTCGCCAGAGGTTCACGTCCAGTCCGCCCCTGAACCGGCATGACCAGCGTACCGTCCGGCAACTGAATTCCCTGTTGTGGCGCCGGGGCCAGCAACCACCATGATTCCTGCTTGAGCTTGCGTGTCATATTTACGGGCGTCGACCAGGTGAGTCCGTCATCCTTTGAGCTGACCATCATAAACTGAGCCGTCTTGCCGATTTCAAATCCCGGCTCGGAGCCGTCGTCAACCCACTGATGCTTTCCCGGCTTACCATTCATCCACAGGGCGAAACAGAAGATCTCGCCGGTTTGTCGATCGATGATCAGTCCCGGATCACTGCATCCATTTTCTTCCTGAGGCAACCCGCCAAACTCGCCCATATCCATGATGACTTTTACCGGCTCCCACGACTGGCCACCGTCAGTGCTGCGGCTGAGTCCGATATCGATATCTTCCTGCAGATCACGTCCCATGCGCCGCCGCATATCGTAGACACTGAGCAGAGTTCCTTTTGCGGTCGTCCCCAGCGCGGGGATTCGGTAGGTGTGCACGCCGTCATCCTGATTTCGACGCAGAGCAACCCCGATGCGATGCCGCTTGCCCGGCGACTCATTCACAACGCTGACGACGCCGCTGTTCGTGCTGATCTGAGTACAGACTGCAGCAACATGATGCGACAGGTCGGCCGTCTCCGTCAGCTTGCCCGACAGCCAAAAGATGTTTCTCCCTGAACGAAGTGTCGTCTTGCCCTTAAATGATGTTTTCGGCATCGGCTTCTGAGTATCACCGAACTGAGTTTCCGTCGAAAAGCGGTCTTCTGAGCCCGTTGAATACAACGACAGAGATTGGAGATCAGAAACTTCGTCCGTGCCCTCGAGTGAGAACTCAAATGCCTCGACTTCGCCCTGCAATCCCTCGGGGAGGTCCACGATCACTTTAACGATCGGACCGTGTTCATTACGAATCAGGATCGGATGAACAGGACTGGCGCAAGTGACCTTCAATTCGGCGCTCAAGGCACATGGTCGCATCAGGAGCAACTGGCAGGATAATATGACGAGTGGAAAGATCGTCTTTGTCATCGGTTACAACCTCTTGCTCTGACGCATCATGGGATTCTTCAGATTGATATCAATTCGGGGGAGCCTTGGCGTGTATGGGACAGAGATACCTTCCAGCGATCAGGCTTTCCAGGTCATCTCCACAGCCGGCATTTCATTCCCCCGGATGGTAGGACCGCACAGCGTGCGCCAACACGTCTTCGGGATAGAACCAGGCGGGTTTGAGCCTGCCTTCTGAAAACAGAGTCGCCTGATCGAAGTAATGCTTTGATTGAGGATTCGAGCTGGCCCCGAACTGCACAGCGCTCGCAGCCCGGATGCGATCTCCGAATTCGACTACACCCACGTAACAGGAACCAACCACGCCATACCGTTCGGGCCGGACGACAGGAATGCTCGGCGTGGAGTACACGGTATAAACAACACCCAACGGACCCGGAACCCCGGGGCACGGCTGGCTGCGCATTAAGCCATTCAGCAACACCGCCGCCTTGATCACTTCCGACTGATTGTGGACGCGCTGAATCCGGTGAACATCGCCCCACGGAATCGTCCATTTCCCGTGCAGTGACTGTAACTGCTCTGCGACGCTCGCCAGAGCTTCCAGTTGAGCTGCGCGGCTTTCCGCATACTCAGGCTTCAGTGTTTCGCCAGGATAGGTTCCCTGATGCAGTTCTTCATGCCAGGCAACACAAAGTGCTGTCCGAGTACATTCATTTGTGGCTCGACAGTCCCAGTCCAGCAGATGCTGCAAATAGGGTCGAATCCTGTTGGCGGCCTCAGGATCCTGTTTCTCGTACTCATCAAGCTGCAGAGCGAATTCCGGAAGTTGCGTCTCTGGCCAATACAATCGCGTGTCGAACGCAAGTGCCTGAAATTGCTCGAAAGTGCAGCCGGAGAGTTCGCTCAGGATCTTTATGGATTGCTGAGCCCGCCGCTTTTGAAAATCCGCGTCCTCAAACATGTACGCGGGGAAATCTTCGCGGGCTGGATTCTGAGCGTGAGTTGTCCCAAACGGACTTGTATTGCAGTTCTGTACATAGCCGCAAGCGGGATTCAGCAACTGTGGCAAGTCGCTGAAAGGATGTCGCCCCTTCCATTCAGTGGCTGATGTTGTGCCGTCGACGGGTAATGTCCAGTTGAACTGTGGATCGCGCACAGGGATCGAACCGTTGTAGCCGTACAGAATGTTTCCGTCACGGTCTGCGTAAGCGATGTTGAACATCGGAATACAGCACGGCTCAACAGCGGCCTTCCACTCCGTCAGGTTCTTCGCTCTGACCATCCCAATGGCCTGGTCTATTCTCCGCAGATCGAAGATGCCATCGACGTTGGCTGCCAGGTAGGTTGTTGGAGTTTCCCGGCGGACAAGCGGCCCATGATGCGTCTTTCGAAATGTCACGTTCCGCTGTTCAACCTCCTGACCCTGCATCACTCCGATTGATTCAGTCCATTCGACAGCCATGCGGTGACCATCGTCATAGCGATACGCCAACGGCTGACCCGGCTGGTCGAACACCACACGCCACGCATCCGCGTTATCCGGTTCGTTGACCGTGTAGGTCCATCCCAGATATTCGTTGTGTCCTATCGTTGGGATGGGTGTTCCGAAAAAGCAGGCGCCGGAAAAGCGAATCGTCTGCTCACTATGCATATGAGCTTCATAAAACTGCCCCCAGCCATGCCATGGTTGATGTGGGTTGATCAGCAGCATTGCCTTTCCATCGGCGGTCTTTGGTGGCCCGATCGCCCATTCATTAGAGCCGATGGCATCTCTGGCCGCCTGTTCCAGGGGACTCAGAACTTCGTCCAACTGAGCGGTTTGATCCTGATCGAAAAGGATCTGAGGACGACCAGCATGTGTCTGGCCGTAGGCGAAGTCGAGCAGCAGATGTCGTTCGATCGCGATCACCATCCAGGGTTCGAAGGCACTAATAAGCCGCCTTGGCGTTTCCGGATGACGCTGCAGATACCAGTTCAGGCCTTTCGTAAATGCCGCGATCAGGGACTGCTGTTCCGCAGGAAGTCGCTCGAAATCAGCCTTTGAACGTGAGACGACTTCAAAGCTGCGGTTCAACAAATCAACCGATAGCCCGGCATCCCCCTGAACTTCAGCATAGCGTCCCAGAGCACGAATCGTGGTATCTTCCACCTGCCAGAAATAGTCTTCCGCCTGAGCGTACCCCATGCCGAAAATCACGCATTCGTCCGTTGGTCCCAGGATATGAGCCACACCCCATTCATCTCGATGAATGGTGACGGATTCAGCAAGTTCCTTCGAATGATCATCCGCTTCTGCAGCCGCCGTCCCAGCCTCTATAGAGAGCATCAACCATATTGCGAAGATTGTTCTGAGGATACTCGTTGACATTCGTCCGCTCACCCAGGCTACGGTCAATTCAGTGAAGCACGGACATTACCAGAGTTCCAGGGTAGGACAAGCGGACACCGCCGGACTTCCGGTGCCCTGTTTGGAAAGCTGCAGCCCGCTGCAGCTTTTCCCTCCACAGCCTGCTGTAGACACCGGTCGGAACTTAAAGAACGTCAAACTCGCGGTTTGGCAGCAGGCTGCCTGAACCAAGGCGGCAGCAGGCTGCCGCATTCCAAAGAGGCAAGGGCCAGCACTACTTTACGTTTGCCTGCACACGTTTTTTGGCCCGCTCATGCAGTTCGACGGGAACAAACTTCAACAATCGCTCGATCACAACATCGGGAGTCACACCCTGACTGGCGGCCGTAAATGTGGTCATGATGCGATGCCGCAGCACAGGCTTGGCTACAGCTTTCACGTCATCCGTTGTGACATGAAATCGTCCCTGCAGCAACGCATGCGCTCGCGCGCCGAGAATCAGATACTGCCCGGCTCGCGGACCTGCACCCCAGGAAATCAGTTCCTTGATGAACGGCGGAGATTCGGATTCTCCCGGACGAGTGGCCCGGACCAGATCTCGAGCGTACACAAAGACATAATCCGCGCAGGGAACTCGACGAACCACATCCTGCAACGTCCGGATCTGTTCGGCATTCAGAATCGGGGTTAGTTGTGGCTTTGATATGCCGGTTGTCTGTTTCAGAATCTGCAGTTCTTCCGCAGCCGACGGATATCGCACCATCACATGGAACATAAACCGATCCAACTGCGCTTCGGGCAGAGGATAGGTGCCTTCCTGTTCGATGGGATTCTGCGTGGCCAGCGTGAAGAATGGATCCGGCAGATGATACGTCTGAGAACCCACGGTCACATGACGTTCCTGCATTGCCTCCAGTAACGCTGCCTGAGTCTTCGGTGGAGTTCGATTGATTTCGTCGGCCAACAGAACGTTGGTAAACAGCGGTCCCTGAATAAACTGAAACACTCGGCGACCCGTCTCGGGATCATCCTGCAGAATGTCTGAGCCAGTAATATCTGATGGCATCAGGTCAGGTGTAAACTGGATTCGTCGAAACGAAAGTTGCAGAATCCCGGCGATGGTGCTGCACAGCAGTGTCTTCGCCAGTCCGGGAACTCCGACCAGCAAACAGTGACCGCGACAGAACATGGCGATCAGGAGCTGATTGACGACTTCATCCTGCCCGACGATCACCTTGCCGATTTCCTGCCGCATCTGCTCATAAGCTTTGGTCAGACCGGAGATCGCCTGTTCCTCGGCTGCGGTCGGTGCCACTTCGGGCGGATCATTGTTACTCTGTGTGTCGGCGTCAGACATAGCAAGCGTGGTGAACTCACCGGAATGTTAAAGGCAGCGGATTCAGAATCGGCATTGAAACGCCTGCACGATCCAATTGCGAGCGAAGAGAAGCAAAATGAGCGACGTGAAGTATCTGATCTTTGATATCGAAACAGTCGGCGATGGGGATCTGATCCAGAAAGTTCGCTATCCATATGAAAATCTGACGCCCCGGGAAGCGGTCACCAAATATCGCCGCCAACTGATGGAGGAGACCGGAAAAGACGTACTCCCCGGCACCTTTGTGCTGCCGGTTTCTGTCGCGATTGCCAAAGTTGCCGCGGACTATCGGCTGACAGAAATTACCGTGCTGGATGCTCCTGCATTTCGACCGCAGGAAATTGTCCGCCGCTTTTGGCAGGGCTGGCAACATTATGACCGTCCGACTCTGGTGACGTTCAACGGTCGCGGATACGACATGCCGATTATGGAACTGGCCGCCTACCGGTTTGGGCTCAGCGTGCCAGCCTGGTTCAATGTGGATTCAAAGTCTTTTGAACAATCCCGAAACCGCTACAACCATGAGGCTCATCTGGATCTGCAGGATCTGCTGTCCAACTTCGGCGCGTTTCGTATGAGTGGCGGACTGAATCTGCTGGCCAGCCTGATCAATAAACCCGGCAAGTCCGGGATTGATGGCTCACAGGTTCAGGATATGTACTGGAACGGCCAGGTTGAACAGATCAACGACTACTGCCGCTGCGATGTGCTCGACACCTACTTCGTGTTCCTGCGCAGCCGAGTTCTGATCGGACGACTGACTCTGCAGGAAGAAGCCACTCTGACGCAGATGACTCGCGAGATGCTGGAAGAGCAGGCCGAGAATCATGCCGCCTACAAACATTATCTCGCTACGTGGGATGCGCGGCTCAACTGTCGTATGGACAGCTCAAAAGCGATCAGCGGCGATCAGACGATCAGTCCGGTGATTTTGTAAGGCAAACGGGCGAAGCAGCTTAACGGCGAAGTGCGTCCGGTGAAGCTCCGAGAGCCTACAACGGCACTGGACAGGTTGTGGGTGCTTATTAGTACGTATCTTAGTGCCGACTTCAGTCGGCATTGTTGTTCAGATAAGCGATAAATGCCGGCTGAAGCCAGCACTACGAAATTCACTGCTGTTGGAGCAACGTCCTTCTTGCGACATGCCGCTTCCGAGACGTCTGTTCAGGCCCGGTTTTCTTACTCCCCGGCTTCTTTCCGGCAGATTCTGCCGCTTTGCAGAATTCGAAGATCCGGACTGCATTGACCTTAACGATTATGCCGATGACACAATAGACGGGAGATTTGACGCCGGTCATGCGCGATGCAATTGACTGCTGACGGTCACCTGGCGAGTCACAAAGTCCCGGTGTTTTGCACCCAGTACACAGCAGAGATAAGTTCGAGGCGAAAGCATGGACGCTCAAACAATAGATCAGGCTAATGGCGGAATGAAGCGACGACTGGGTCGAGGACTCAGTGCTCTGCTTGGTGGCGGCATGGACGAGTCAGAGAACTCGCGGCCGGCTACAATCCCAATGCATGCCTCATCCGCACCGCCAGCACCGGCGTCCGATGAGATCTCACTTGAACTCATCGATCGTAATCCATTCCAGCCACGTCGCGACTTCGACCAGGCCGCGATTGATGAACTGGCCGACAGTATTCGAAAACATGGTCTGCTGCAGCCACTGCTGGTTCGTGCTCGCCAGGACGGCGAAGCGGGCTATCAGTTGATTGCCGGCGAGCGCCGCTGGCGTGCGGCTCAGCAGGTCGGGATGGAAACAGTCCCTTGTCGAGTCATCGAATTCGGCGACCGTCAGGCCAGCGAAGCAGCTCTCGAAGAGAACCTTAAACGAGAAGATCTGAACGTGCTGGAAAAGGCACGAGCGTTCAAGGACTATCTGGACCGCTTTGGCGGTACGATTGAAGAGCTGGCTCGTCAGCTCAGCATGAGCCGTGCCAACGTCAGCAACATGATGCGCATGCTGGAACTGCCGGAGAGCGTTCAGAAGCTGCTGCGAGAGGACCGGATTACCGGCGGACATGCTAAAGCAATTCTGCCACTGTCAGAAGCTCAGCAGTTTGAATTGGCTACGCAGATCGAACTGGAACAGTTGTCAGTTCGCCGGACCGAAGAGATCGTGCGAGAAATGCTGAAGGCCGGCATGATGGCTCTGCCAACAGACGCTGAGGCCTCGGCACCAGCAGCCGAGAAGCCAGCGATGTCGAATCATGTTTTGTCACTGCAGCAGTCTCTGCGTGACATGCTGGGTGCAAAGATTGACATCAAGCAGAAGAAGAATGACTCCGGTCAGATTGTGATTCACTTCGGCAACAACGATGACTTCGAACGCATCATGGGGCAGCTTCGTAAAGCCTCCTGATCAGATTCGAAATCCGAAATGACCAAACGGGCACGCCATTGAGCGTGCCTGTTTTCGTTTTGGCCATTGCGCAGTCCAACGATTGGATGCGGTGGTGCAGCCTGAAGATGCAAAAAAGCCCGACCTTTTGGAGGTCGGGCTTTTGCGTTCGCGGACTCGTTGATAGACCTGTTTCAAGCAGGACTACTTCCAGAAGACCAGCGTCGACAGTGAGTACTTAATTCCTTCGAACTCATACTCGGCTTCACCGAAGACAGCAACACGTTCATCGCCGGACTTCTTCGCGGATCCATTGAAGTTTCCTTCTGCTTCCTTCAGGTCTTCGGAAGTCCATTTGGAATCCCGGAAATCGTTGGATGCAGAGCGAGCAGACCAGAGTCGAACGACCCGAGGAGTTCCCGAGGGTTTCATCGAGACACCGACCTGATCGGCAGACACTTTCGGTTCCCAGGAAAACTCCGGCAGAGTTTCTCCGGCGGCTGCATGTCGGAAGAAGACGGCCACTGTGCGAAGAGCATGATCGCGACCGCCGTCGAGTCCATGGCCACCGTTGGGGGCTCGATGGATATGCTTCACGCCGACGAGATCATCCCAGTAGATGTTCATGGCATCGACGGACCAGTATCGATCATTGGCCCCAACCACGAGCAGTTTGGGAATCGTGATCTTTGCGCGGTAGGTGAAGGGGTCCATCATCTTCCAGAGTTCAGCTTCTCGACCGTCCTTCGGAATTCCGTCTTCACTCACCAGGCCTTTGCTGGTGTAGTCTTCAATCTGTTCGCTGTAGAAGCCCCAGGTCTTCTTCTGATGGGTCATCTGAGCAGGAAAGTTCAGGACGTCGATCACGATTGGGGCCGTTGCGATGATTCGCTTATCAACCGCTGACGTCAGCCAGCTGGTCCAGCCTCGCTTGGAAGCTCCGGTGATCACAAAGCCCTTGAGAGGCTGCTTGAACTGCTCTGCAGAGAATTGTTCCAGAGCATCCATCGCCTTCACCGCGCTTTTGGCCATCGGGAAGAGTAACGGCCAGGTCGCATCACCGGTGGCCAGATACTTCAGCCATGTTTCTGTGATCAGGTCGTCTTCGACGCGATTACCCATCAGTGGCTGATTGGGGACCTGATGCAAGGTTGCCACACGGGCCCCGGTGAGATTGGCCAGAGCAACTCCCATCCCCATATCCGTGGGATTTGGGCTGCTGCCGATACCACCACCGGTAACGAAGAGCAGCATATGTTCTTTGTGAGTCAGAGCTTTTGGTTCGTAGACGATCAGAGCATGTTTCCAGATGATGTCCTGCCATTTTTGTGATGTCAGTTCCAGGCGGTGGACGGTGTTCTCACCGACCGTGATTGATTCGATCTTCTTCCATCCGAAGTCGGGTTCTGCACGCTCCACGTAACGAAAAATTTCCACAGGAACAGAGTGTTCCGTAGAAACAACATCATTATCTGTTCCGTAAACCGGACGCAACGAGAGCAAGGCAATTGATGCCAAACACAGAGAGATAAGTGACCGCATAATTCAAATCAATCCGTCAAAAGTCGAAGAATCGCGTGTCAGCGACTGTGAAGAGGAAAAGACAAATGACACTCCTTACTTTGTTGTCAGGGCGACAATACCCATATCAAGTGGTTCGCCCTCCTTGACCGTCAACTTGATTGACGATGTCTTCGGGTCACTATAACGATCCTTCAGCTTGTCTGGCCCGGAATAGCTGCGTGCCATAACGTTGTAATCCCTCCAGGAAAACACCAGTACGTAGTCACCGGGGGGGATTCCGTCTCCGGCTTCATAGGTGGAGATCGTGAAATTGCCTTCAGCATCTACTGCTGCCTGGGAGGCGGTCGGATGCTGCGTATCCATACCATTGACAGGATGGCATTCCATCTGGATCTCAGATCCCGGAGCAGCGCCGTCGACGGTCACTTTGCCTTTCACAAGGCTGGTTGGTTTACGGAAAGGTTCGTCACCACCACAGCCAACAAGGGCACAAAAACTAAACAGTAAAACAGCTTGCCGTGCGATCATCATTGACTCCATGTAGTCATGACCGAATAACTTAACATCGCAATAAAAACGCCCTCGCCATTGTCGACACAGGCGAGGGCGTTAACAGAAATAACGGTTTACAATTCCCCGGGGACTTCGCCCTTCTGAATGGTAATTGCGCCCGCAAAAACTGCCTGAGAAACATTCTCACTCACAAACCTCACGGCCCCGTCACACATGACGAACTGACAGCCACCCGTGTGGAAGCTGTGGAAGCCATCGCCTCTGAGGTTTGTGCTCATTGCACCAGGTCCGCCGCCTACGCCTGGTGAACCATCATAGAGAGAACCCTGCAGCCAGTGTTCGAACAGGAGTGAATCTGACCAGCTGCCTCCGTTTGTTTGACCAACGATGGCAGGAACGGTGACCGGCTGACTCTTGCGATAAATCCTCACGCCACCAGTTCGCTCGCCGAACAAAAAGCTGTTTGAAGTTCCGTCAGTGATGTCACGCATGTTTGTTCTGCTGCCGCTAAG
Source organism: Planctomycetales bacterium (assembly GCA_026400835.1). GTDB lineage: Bacteria > Planctomycetota > Planctomycetia > Planctomycetales > Planctomycetaceae > SXXK01. Next base: position 24,977 of record JAPLOA010000090.1, read on the forward strand.
CCCCGGAGCGCCGCCGCCAGCCGCTACGATAGCACCGTTGCGGCTGCCACCTGCGTTACCATTGTAAGCCAGGTTGGCGTAAACACCACGCACACCGGTGGTTCCGCTGTAATCACAACGAGCACCCTTCCAGGTACAGTTGACTGGTGGAACGGTGGGGCCAAATCCATTCGCCGGATAGAGATAGTCATCAGTCATCGCTGCAGGGCTGGAAGCACACATGAACGCAGGGATAATCGTCGCAGCCATGGCGACGTTGGTTGCCTGCGCAGTTGCACTGTAGCCTGTTGGACCATTCATCATGGGCACGCTTTGGTCAATCTGGGCATAGACCGTTGACTGCTCGATGTACGGCAACAACAGAGTGAATGCGTTCTTGTAGTTCGTGAACGGAGGGACCAGATAGTATCCAAACGGAAACGAATTGAACGTGTCATGGTAGTTGTGAACCGCAAGTCCAAGCTGCTTCAGATTGTTCTTACACTGTGTGCGGCGTGCTGCTTCGCGAGCCTGCTGGACGGCAGGCAGCAACAGTGCGATCAAAATTGCGATGATGGCGATGACCACCAGCAATTCAATCAACGTAAAGCCACGTTTGGGAACTCGGGAATTTTTCATAACAAGTCTCCAGTTAAGGGATGAAAAACAGCCAAAACTATCGGCAGTAGTGTACGCCGATCCATTGGAAAGCAGCAGTTCATTTATCTTTTTTTTTGCGGGATTCAATGGACTTTTTGTGTGACGGACGCGTCACAATAACGCTCCATCACAGACGATTCTGTTTCTTTTCTCTGTCAAGTTTAGGTCATACTTTTTGCTGTCCATACTGATGCTGACGGCCGCAGAAGGGCCGCCCCACCTTACTTTGCCTCCGGTGCATGCTTGGACGCCATAGTGTGTTGCGGAACGTCAACATCACCATGTTTTGTCAGCCGCTCGCGAAGCGTAGTCCCGACTGCTGAAGAATTGGTTAACGAATTTGTTTTCTCCTCATCCGGCTCGGGAAATCGATCAATGGGAATGCAAAGGCCGGCCAATGATTGTCTCCGTATCAACGGCCACGTGGATTTGCGTAAGGGTGTTGATTTTGAGACTGGCCACTCCTCTGGTTGCTGGAGAATCCCGGATAGCCTCCACCTGTCGGGTGCGTTCAAGGTCTCAATTTGGCAAGTCACGGCTTACTTGTTACCCTCCAGAAGCGATTGAGCTCGTTCGGTTCCAATGTCAGGTTATTCTCCTGAGATAGTGCTACCGATGCAGCCCGGTCTGCCAAGCGTTGTCTGTTCCCGATCACTATTCCCGATCACTAATAGACCCGCATAGAACCGTTGAGTAGTTTGCCCACGATCCGTCATGTAGAGGAAGGCAAAGAATGGTTGTCATAAACCAGGAAACAACTCCGCCGGAGACTCTATCCCCGGCAGCCCAGAACGCCCCTGCGTCGGCTGTGTCTTCGCTGCCCAACGTGATCAAAGTCCAGAAGAAGTTTTCTTTGCCTGGGATCGGTTTGTGTCTGGCGTCGCGAGCTGACAACTCGCTGATCTACTCTGGCTTGTCTGATTTTTCGATCGTGCGTGTCGACGTAGCTTCCGAGAAAATGGAACCGGCGGTGATCGGCAGCAATGGTCACTCGAGCTATGTGATGGGACTTGTTCGATGTGGCAATATGCTGGTATCGGGCAGCTATGACTGCTCTTTGATTTGGTGGAACTCAGAGACCGGCGAAACAATTCGTCGAGTTGGCGATGCACATGCTCGCTGGATCAGAATGTTGGCAGTGAATCCCGATCAGACTCGTATCGTCAGTGTGGGCGACGATATGAAGACCAAACTTTGGGACACAGCAACGGGAGAATGTTTGGCCACCTGGGGAGATTATGAACTCAAAACGCCGCATGGTTTCCCATCCATGTTGTATGCCACGACGTTCTCGCCGGACGGCAAGTGGCTGGCGACCGGCGATCGTACTGGACGAGTTCTTGTCCGTGACGTCAGCAATGGCCAAATCGCGGCGACGCTGGAAACGCCCGTGATGTATACGTGGGATCCCACAGCGCGCCGCCATTCGATCGGTGGGATTCGCTCCCTGGCATTCTCAAACGACTCAACGCAATTGGCCGTCGGAGGCATGGGAAAGGTTGGCAATATCGATCATCTGGAAGGTGTTGCTCGCATCGAAGTCTTCAACTGGCAAACGAAAGAGCGGCGTCTGGAAATTGAAGACAATAAGCACAAGGGCCTTGTGGAGTCTCTGCAGTTCGGTCCGGTTGATGCATGGCTGGCTTCGGCGGGTGGTGACAATAGTGGTTTCGTGAGTGTCTGGAATATGGCTGACGGCAAGGTGCTGGCTCAGGATCGTGCTCCGATGCATGTTCACGATTTCGAACTCAGCACGGATGGCCAATCTTTGATTGCCGTCGGTCATCAGCAAGGGGCGGTGATCGATCTTTTTCAGGCTTGATCACACACCGGACCACCGAACGAATTGAGTGAATACGCTGAGTTTCCTGAACGTCAGTCAGGTAAAATCACAATCCGAAACGTGAGTGAGGGATCCCTCATAAGAACTTTGATTCCTCGCTGACGCTTCGGGTCATCATTAACGCAACGATTCGCCGGGTGTTTGATCCGAACTGCCCTGCTGGCGTTTATACGATAAAGATTATCAGGGAATTCCGTCGGAAATCAGAAGGGTTGATAGCTCATCTGGTGTACTGGCGCGTCTCACCTGCAACCTGCAAAAACTGCTGTTCCACAAAAAACGGTTTCTCACATAGACTCCCAGCGTCAGAGGACGGCGGGATCGCGGGCGATATGTGAATTCCGTCGGGGGCCAGGGAGTGTCTACCTGCTGACACACCGAATCGGAACAGGACCACGAGGGAAAGGAACCCGCCATGCAAGCTCCGCGAACTCCGGAATTTTGCCGCGCGATAGTGACCGCGCTGCTCACTGTGACCATTGCTTCATCCGCGATGGCTCAAACAAGTCGCATCAGCCGCACGGAAGCCGATTTCAATGATCTGAATCGACGACTGCCATCCGGAGAGATTGGAAGTCTTCAGGATCTTCGATCGCGTCCCACAGTTCCGCCCGCCAGATCGGTTGACTATAACAAAGTCGACAAGCGTGCTCTCGCAAACCTGCTGAAGGAAACCACTGACGAAGCCGGTCGCTTATACACTTCTCTCGATGCCGACTACCGAAGAAATCCAAGCCTGCGGCCGATGTTGTCTGATCTTCAGAAACTGCGAGGACTAGCGAATCTTGTCAGCCAGGATCTTGCGGCCGGTGTCGCTCTGGAAAACATTGTCGCAGACTTCCGTCAGATTGATGCCGACTGGCGACTGCTGTCACATCGACTGGCCCAGTCAGCGGGATTGAGTAACGCAACATTGCAAAGCATCGACCGAATTGATCGTCTTGATCAGCAGGTTGGAAAACTGTTTCAGGTTGACCCGTCTCTGGATCGTCGAGCCCTCCAGCAGCAGCTCGGCATTCTTGACAGTTCTCTGTACAACATGAGTGATGAACTCCGCCGTGACCTGAATGCGTCGACCAAGGTCTCTTTGATGGTCAGTGATACTCGCAAGCTTCAGCAGCAGGTTGCACGCATCGATGAACTTGTGATCGATAATTATCCTTACGAACGAATCGTCAGCGAATACAACCGCTTCGAGCGTGCCTGGGCTGTAATGCTGGATCAGGTTGCGACGGTCAATAATCCCTACATCGAGCGATCTGTTCGTCGCATAATTGATGCCGATAACCTGATTCATGAACTGCTGTGGATTGAAAATACCACCAGCCGCGCACAGTTGAAGCAAACGGCTGATGCTTTAATTCGCGACGTGGATGAATTCTACAACCGCACTCCCCTGAAGCTGCTGCTGACTTTCAAGAATGCCACTGGTACTTTGCAGATCGCGGACAACTTTTATGGCACTGTCCAGAACTTCAAGGACAATGTTGACCGCAATGAAAGCGACCAGGAGCTGATCGAAAGCTATCGCTATGTGGAAGAGTACGGCACCGTCTTCGTGCGGACATTCAGTGCTTTAAAGAGCCAGGCGGCCGTCGTCGTGTTGCGTGAGATCGAGGACGGCATCGCCGCTCTGCGGGCCGAATTGAATTTGGGTGGCACGGTTTCACAGGTAGATACGCGAGAATTGATTCCAATAGCGGCTTCGCTGGAAAATCTGTCCGACCAGATGGAGTTTGATATTCGAGCCTGGTTGGCTAAAGCTCGTCCCACTTATCGTGCAGAAGTGACAGCCGCCACAACTGCTTTTATGAAGCGGACCCAAAAACTCCACCGTATGCTGGATTCTGAACCGACCCTGCAGGAGCTGCAAAAAGAAACCGACAGCCTTTATCAGGAATGGAAAACGGTTTACGGGTACTTGTCCCGTTGTACGACGGAAGAACGTCTGAATTTGTCACAGATCGCTTCTGAGATTCGAAGAGATCTCACGGATTTGAACGGTTCACTTCGTCTCTGATCATCGGCAAAACGTGAATCTTCTAAAGCCCGGCTCTCCTCGAGTCCGGGCTTTCTTTACTACGGCCCGCTGCAAAGCTAAGCCCGGAAATCCCGACGAGCGTACCGTCCGTGGCGCATTTCAAAAGTAAGCATTTTATTGCCCATAACGCTTTCGTTAGATGATGAATCTTAGCCCGGCAGCGGGGCGTTGTTTTTTATGGGGGCCGGCGAACACACAAAGCGGCACGGTGATCGCCTGACAGTACTCAATTTGCGAGGCAGGAATCGTCAAGGATGCCGCCGGGGTCTTCGCCACGCTGCGTTTTTTCATGTTATGAAACGCGGGACTCGTTTCGCAAAGTGAGTGCCATGAGTCGCTTGGATCACCAGCATAGCTGGCGCGACTACAGTGCCTCAACTCTCCTTGCGCCGTAATAGACGGTCAGGAATGGCTCACCGTTTCGACCGATACCAGTGGCGATGTGCCCCAGAGCACTGGATGTGATCGGCAGGATCCAGGAAAAGAAATCTTCGTGGGGAATCTGCAGCGTTGCAACTGCGGCCAGAAGTGTCGACTGAATATGTCCCAGACTCCATTGACCGTCGTAGACGTTGAGATCCCACGAGCGACGATCACTGCCTTCTTCCGAGATCTCCAGCAACGGATAGATCTCCGTGGCTTTCTGTGACGACGGTTGAAGTTGTTGCAGGAGTGAGTCGACGGCGACGCGCATTTTGTGATCTGTCGCTGCGAGCAGCAGTGACTTAATCTCGGACCAGTCTTGAACGATTGAAGACTTGTAGCGCGAGACGACGGCGATCGACGAATTTTGAAGCGACCATTTGAAACCAAGAAACTGCAGTCGTCCGGATTGGAAAGGTTGCGTTGCGTCTGGAGGAGGAAGTTCGAGGTAACATTTGCCGATACGGGTTTTTCCGGAGTACTCAAACCCAAAGTGAACGAAGGCTGCGGCGTTGATAAAACGTGCGATGCTCTGCAGGAACATTTCTGGAGCATTCATTACCCGGCAAATATGCAGAACATCCCTGGGCGTTTCGTGGCCGGCCTCCGCGAGTGAAAAAGAAAGCAGGCATCGGCGAGTTTCCAGAATCCCCTGCGACAATCGAACGGACTGCTCGAGCCCGCACGACAGTTTTCTGGCCGCGGCCCATGTTTGCAGTTCGCTCAAGCCGAATTCGGCGAAGGTCTCGAGGAAGTTCATAGGACGCCGATCGGAGAAAACGGTCTGGCAACGTGACGTGAAACTGCGTGAAGAATTCAGTCCAGACTTTGTTAGATAAGATAGACTTTCGGGGGGATCTCACCCTGGAATGCAGGGTTTTGGTGGCACCTCGTCAGAAATCGCAAATCGAACGGCAGACTGCGACATGGGCAACGTGGCCTGTGGGCGAGAAGCAAAGTCCCTGCAATCGGTTCGTTCCGCTTATTTTGACTGCCCCTGAAGCATCGTGGCCGATAAACTTGAGCAAGACGGAACATCTGAAAACTGCTCGTGCGTCAGTTCGATCGTGTCGCTGGTCGAACTTGCGACGCCGGCAATCTCAGTTCAGGATTTTTCACGTGGCAACAGTTTCCGACAAGTCTCAGCAGGGTTATGCGGATCCGGATGAATTCATCCAGTATCAGCTTGAGCAGGCTCGCAGCCGCATCAAGGCGACCGACCTGCTCACCGCTTCGGTGCTCGCTGGACTGTTGCTGATTGGTTACGTGTTCGCCTTTACGGTTCTTGATCATTGGGTCATCGACGGCGGCTTCGGTGCCTGGACTCGCGCGGGGATGTTGATTGTCGTTGTCCTGCTCTGTTCGGCCATCTTGATTCGATATGTCGCGATGCCGTGGTTTCGACGCATTCATCCGCTGTATGCCGCGCGAATGCTGGATCGATCATCTCAGGGGCTGGAAGGCAGTCTGCTGGCGTTGATCGATCTGCAGTCCGGTGGTCGTAAGAATGATACTCCGATTCAGAAGTCACTGGAGAAGCGAGCGGCCGTTAAGCTGGCTGAAGTTCATGTTGATGAAGCCATCGATCGACGAATGCTTATTCGGCTCGGCACTGCGCTGTTTGTGATCACGCTGTTGACTTGTCTGTACGCGGTCTTCAGTCCGAAAGCCATCAGCCTGCTTCGACCTCTGACCCTTGCCGCTGCGAATGTGTCGACTCGAACTGTCGTCGAAACCGTGCTGCCGGGAAACAAGAAAGTCCCGGCGGGAACTCGCATTGAGTTCGTCGCGGACATCGCCGGAGTGATCCCTGAAGATGTGCGGGTGCTCTATACCACGGCCGACAAGCGATACGTGGATGAGCCATTGCAGATGCGAGCCACTGAAGATGAAAATCGCTTCCAGGTTTTAATGATCGGCGACGGTGACCGCGGAGTACGACAGGATATCAAGTATCGCATCGTCGCCGGAGATGCATCGTCGGAAGAGTATTTGATTTCTGTCAATCAGCCACCGACAGCGCAGGTGAATGAAGTCAAATATGTTTATCCAACGTATATGCAATTATCGGATCGAGTCGATACGTCGGGAGCGATTGATGCGTGGGAGGGTAGTGTCGTCACGATCCATGCTCAAAGCAGCGTCCCGGTAAAGTCTGCGATACTGCAGTTATCGGACGATGCCGGGTTTACTGCCCACGGTGAAGAAGTCGCGATGGTGATCAAAGACACCGCGCTGACCGGAGAACTGAAGCTGGACGTCCGTGCGGATCAGTCGGTGCCGAAGTTTTACAGAATCACAGTGACCGATGAAGACGGAAACTCCGATCCGGAGCCCGTTGTTTATCCGCTGGAGATTCGTCGCGACCAGCCTCCCATCGTCAAGCTATTGGATCCAAATCGTGATCTTCAGGTTGCGGCCAACGCGATCGTCCCGCTATTGGTGGAGGCCGAAGATCCTGACTTCCTGCTGCGTTCAGTGACGCTGAATTATTCGATTAATGGTAAACCGGTTCAGCCATCGGAAGTGCTGCTGGACACATCCGGGATTCCTCTGCCGAAAAAGTGGAGTGACACATGGGAGTTTCGGCTGTCAACTCTGAAACTGATTCCCGGCGATGTCGTCACGTATCATGTTCAGGCTCGCGATAACCGGCCGCCGTTGGGAAATCAAGGACGCTCGGGTGATCTGAATCTGCAGATCGGCGCCCCGATCGCTGACGAAGAAGTTCAGAAGCAATTGGCCCAGGATCGGGAGCTCCAGCAACAGTTGAAGGATCGCCAAACGCCGGATGTTTCTCCGACCAATTCAGGAACTGATCCTGAAGAAATGCAGTTGGCTGATTCGCCGCCGACCGAAGGTGCGGCACCTGAAGAGGTACCGACAGAGCCTGAAGCCGATCCCGCTGCACCAAAGAATGATCAGCCAAATGCGAATCCACAGGGCTCCGGGAATCCGGCTGAGCAGAAAAGTGGCACTGCGGAGAATACTGGTAAGAAAAACGCGACGAAGCAGAATTCGAACGGTGAGTCTCAGCCCGGGAAGACAACGTCGCCAACTCAACCGAATCGTCAACGAGCGGATGACGATGTGGCTTTACAGCGGTTGATCGAAAAGATGAATCGCCAGCGACAGGAGAATCCCGGTGAGCACGGTGAGGACTCCACAGAATCACGTCCTGACCAAACGATCGAACCGGGATCTGAAAAGGATCCCGAAAACAAGCCATCAGAGGATAAGGAACCGCAGTCCGAACCGTCTGATTCAGAAACGAAGCCAGATGCTGCCGGATCCGAGCCTAAAGCTGCGTCAGAGAAATCGCAGCCGAAATCTGCAGACACTTCTGAGTCGACAGAGCCCTCGGATTCCGAGATGAAATCGAACGAAGGTGAAACTGAGCCAAATTCGAAGTCGAATAGCGACGAGCCTGGTGAGAATTCAACGACGCCTGAGAAGTCTGAACCGCCTCAGGCAGCCGACGAAAATTCGTCGATGAATGAGCCGAATATGGAACCGGGTGAACCCAAGACTGGTGAAACCAAGTCCGGTGAACCCAAGTCCGGTGAACCCAAGACTGGTGAATCCAAGACTGGCGAACCCAAGTCTGGCGAACCCAAGTCTGGCGAACCCAAGTCTGGCGAACCCAAGTCTGGCGAACCCAAGTCTGGCGAACCCAAGTCTGGCGAACCCAAGTCTGGCGAACCC
>JAPLOA010000096.1 GCA_026400835.1 Planctomycetales bacterium
GCCTACGGAGAACGCTGGGCTCGACATTGGCTGGACACGGCGCGATTTGCGGAGAGTGGCGGTTACGAATTCGATGGGTTCCGTCCGGGAGCGTATCACTACCGTGACTGGGTGATTCGTTCTCTGAATAATGACATGCCTTATGACCAGTTCGTCAAGATGCAGTTGGCGGGAGATATCCTGCAACCAGATGACATCAATGGAGCAGCCGCGACCGGGTTTCTCGTCGCTGGCCCTTATCCCGGGCAGATTACTGCAAAGACCGTTGAGCGTATTCGCTACGATCAACTCGATGACATGATGATGACCATCGGAGGCTCAATGCTCGGGCTGACAATGGGCTGTGTTCGTTGTCACGATCACAAGTACGATCCGATTCCACATCAGGACTATTATGCATTGGCCGCATCGCTCGCCACAACAGGTCACGGTCCACGGACGCTGGATCTTGATGAAGCCGCGACGGAAAAGGCCCTTGAGAAACATAAGCTTGATCACGAACCGCTAGTCATAGCACTCAATGATTTTGCAGCAAAGGAGCTGCCTGCTCGCTTTATCGCATGGCGTGATAAGGATCTAGTCAATCAACCAGAGACAACTCGCTGGCAGACTCTGGAAGCAATCACGACGGAAGCCGAACGTTCATGGCTCAAGGTTCTTCCGCACGGAATGATTGCACATGATGGTCTACTGAGTCCGGGTGCGAATGTTCGTCAGCGAGGCCAACGCAGAAATGTGCGCAATGAGGAGGCGTACCGTCTGACGTTTCACACGCATCAAAAGAATATTCAGTCTCTCCGGCTGGATGCGTTTACAGACAAGTCATTGCCGCAGCGAGGCCCTGGGTTGAACGCTGATGGGAGTTTTCAACTGGCGGAGATCACCGTCACTGCGCGACCACTGGATTCACAGGATCCGACGGGGATTCAAACTTTGAAGCTCAAGCCAGTTTTTGCCGCGTTTGAAGATGACAAGCAATCCATCACCAACGCTGTCGATGGGAAGCCTGGCACTGCATGGGTCGTGCGTGCCACGGCAAAGAAAGATAACGCTGCGGTCTTTGAACTGGAGTCTCCTCTGGCTGGTTTTCCGAATGGGACGGAACTTGCCGTCGAATTGAAGTTTGTTGATATGGGTATCGGGCGGCTTCGAATCTCGGCCAGCATCGAGCCAAATCCTGCAACATGGGCTGGAGATGTTTCGCTACAGCATGTCGGAGAATTGCGGGCCGTTGCTGCGGCGCATAAAGGCGAAATGCCGGAGCCTGTCAAAGTCTCACTCGCTCGCTGGTTCGCTCCGTTTGATTCGGAAACGGCCGGCAAATTCAATCCGGTTCGAGACCATGCAGCCGCGGCGCCGCGTCCGAATTTGCAGGAGGTTTATACTACTGTCGCCGGTGGTCAGGACGTTTTCTTCCTTCGTCGCGGAGAAGTCGACAACAAACAGGGTAAAGCAGAACCGGGATACTTGCAGGTTCTCTGGCGAAGTCCCGAACCAGCGAAGCCTGTATCGTCCGCGTCGGCCGAGCATCCTCGTGTTTCTATGGCCAATTGGATGACAGATGTGGAGCGTGGTGCGGGGCCTCTGTTGGCACGAGTCATCGTGAATCGACTTTGGCAGCATCACATGGGCCAGGGCATTGTCGGGACGCCGAACGATTTTGGCTTTCAGGGCGACAAACCGACTCATCCGGAATTGCTCGACTATCTTGCCGGTGAACTGGTGCGAAGTGGATGGAGGCTGAAGACTCTGCATCGTGCGATTCTGCTGAGTGAAACCTATCAGCAGTCTCACGAGGTGAATGCAGAGAACCTGGCCATCGATCCTGCTAACCGATTTCTATGGCACTATCAGCCTCATCGGCTGGAAGCGGAGACGATACGTGACGCGTTGCTGGCCGTTGGTGGTAACCTGGATGGCACGATGTTCGGTCCCAGCGTGCTTGATAATACTCAGAGACGAAGTGTCTATCTGCGAGTGAAACGCAGTGAGCTATTGCCGGTCATGACATTGTTCGATGCTCCGGAGCCGACTCAGAGTATCGGTGAACGCAGTGTGACAACTGTGCCGACACAGGCTCTGGCTCTGATGAATTCGCCGCTGGTGCGACAGCAGGCTGAAAAGCTGTCTGCGCGTATTAAGGCCGCGGGTGATGGTTCGTTGCCTGCGGTCGTTCAGCAGGGTTACCAATTGACATTCGCTCGTCTTCCAACAGAAGAAGAGCAAACCATGATGCTGGCTTTCATTGATCAGCAGCGAGCCGCCGCGGGCGGCGAATCACCCGACGCAACAGATCGAACACTGGTCGAGTTCTGTCATGTGCTGTTGTGTCTGAATGAGTTTGTCTACGTCGATTGATCGAAAGTCGCCGCCGCCGCCCGGGCAGTCGCGTGAATTTAGATGTTGTGAATCTGTTTGAGGAATGTTCAGATGTTCGGATTTTACTCGCCTGGCGAAATATCCCTGCCTGCTCGCCGCAATTTTCTGCAGCAGGCCGGTCTGGGCTTCGGATCCGTCGCGCTGGCCAGCATGCTTCAGAATGAAACAGCCAGAGGCGCGGAAGTGTCAGACCCGCTCGCACAGCGACCTCCGCATTTTCCGGGGCAGGTGAAGTCCATCATCTGGTTGTTCATGACCGGCGCGCCGTCGCAGGTAGATACATGGGACTACAAACCGGAACTTCAGAAACGAAATGGTCAGGAGTTAGCAGGCTCAGACCCCAAGACGGGCTTTTTCACGACCAGTGGAAAGTGTCTCAAGTCGCCATTCGCCTGGGCGCAACATGGCGAATCCGGATCATGGGTGTCAGATCTGTTTCCGCATCTTTCAAAGCACGTGGACAAGATGTGCTTTCTGCATTCGATGTATCTCAAGCAGAATAATCACGCTCCCGCGTCACTCGAACTGATGTGCGGCACAAATCGACCAGGCCTGCCCGCGTTAGGGGCATGGATGACATACGGTTTAGGGTCTCAGAATCAAAGTCTCCCCTCCTTTGTCGTTCTGCATGACACGCGACCTCGTGGTGACGACCAGATCTGGTCAGCTGGGTTCCTTCCCAAGACTTATCAGGCGATGACACTGGATGCTCGTCGGAAAGAATCGATCGATAACCTTGTTCGAGATGCAAAGCATTCGGATACTCAGCAACGCTCTCAGCTGGACCTGCTTCGTGAATTGAATCAGAAACACGCAAAGGCTCGGCCGACGCAGGCTGATCTTGCCGCGCGAATCAATTCTTTTGAACTGGCCTATCGCATGCAGATGGCGGCACCTGACGCTTTGGATTTGACGAAGGAATCAGAATCCATCCACAAGCTCTACGGCATGGACAATCCCGAATGTGCCACGTTCTCACGTCAGTGCCTGCTTGCACGACGGCTGGTGGAACGAGGCGTCAGGTTTGTGCAGATCTTTGCAGGCAAAGGAGTCGGCGGTGACGGAAGCGTGAACGATGTTCCATGGGACTGTCACAGCGACGTGCAAACGAATCATCGTTCGTGCGGCCTGCATACTGACCAGCCCGCGGCGGCTCTGTTGGCAGATCTTGAGGCGCGCGGTTTGCTGGATTCAACGCTTGTGATCTGGGGTGGAGAATTTGGCCGAACGTCAGATTCTCAAGGCGACAAAGGCCGCGACCATAATCCCAATGGATTCACCATCTGGATGGCCGGCGCCGGAGTGAAAGGAGGCTTCCACTACGGCGCCACTGATCCGTTTGGTTACAAGGCTGTTGAGAACAAGGTGCATGTCAACGATCTGCATGCAACACTGCTGCATTTGCTCGGTCTCGACCACACGAAGCTGACCCATCGTTTCAACGGCCGCGACTTCCGGCTGACAGATGTTGGAGGCGAGATTCTGAAAGAGATTCTTCGCAATCCGGTCGCCTAATGATTCGGCATCTCCGGGTTGGCCCAGTGCCCGCCAACGTTTTCTCCTCGGACGACGAAGCCCTTCTTGTGCCAGTCGTACCAGGTTGTCACATCAGCAGCCGCATAACGGATGGTGAGACCGCATCGCCGTCGATTCGATTCATTGGCTTCAGAACCGTGCAGCAGCAGGTCTGAGTGCATTGAAAACTGGCCGGCTTTGAGTTGATCGTCGACTTCGCCATCTCCGTAAGAATGCGGATTTCGAACGGCAAGATCCAGCACGGTGTTCGCGTCCTGAGTTTCGTCGTAATCAATCAGGCCGTGCAGGTGTGATCGCGGAATAAACTTCATATTGGCGTTGTCCGGATCTGCATCATCGATCGCAAGCCACACAGTCACAGTCTTGGTGGGGCTGAGCGGCCAATAGGTACTGTCCTGATGCCATGGAACGCGTTTTCCGTCGCGCGGCATTTTGCAGAAGAAATGCGATCCCCAGCAGACAACGTTGGGACCCAGCAAGTCAGCTACGGCATCAACGATCCGTGGGTGCTGAACCAATTGATAAACCCGCGCGAACCGCATGTGTGCCGTGCTGATGGAGTAGCTGGATTTGCCGAGTTCAATATAGGCGGCCAGGACCCCGTCGAAGAAAGCACGAAGCTCACGAGCTTCTTCCTGATCAAGACCGTTAAACGGCATGAGATAACCCTGCTCGTTGTACTGCTTGATCTGCTCAGGTTTCAGGATCTTCGGATTGGCGTTCACCGATGGGAAAAACGTCATCTTCCTTGGAAGTGCGGCTAATTGGGACGGCGACGGATTCGGAATCTCATCAACTTTGCTCATGGTCGTTTGCTGCGTGAAAAGTAGGAGAAATTATGGGAAAAGGTCGGAATGTAAAACGGCGGTATTCTCACGGAGGTCCTTTCTCGGTGGAATAGCGGCCGACGTCATCGGCATGTTATTTCTCATCATTTTGGGCCGGCAGAGTCATGGCAGAACCTTCCATGCAGACGGGATATCGCAATGTAATCTGTGTTCCAGCAGATACTCGTCAGCGATTCCTGCAACTGGAACAGGAGGCTGCCGGGCCTTTGCTAAAGATGGGCGTGAGACTTTCCGGTGTTGGTACATTTGGGTTGAACTACCGAGTCGGGTATCGAGATCCTTCCTGTCATCTTGTTCTGCTGACTCTGGATGGTGACGGCTTTTATCAAGCTCCCGGAGTTGAGTTTCATCCGGTCAGCGGTGATTTGTTGCTATCGCCGGTTGGGGTTCCATTATTGCTTGGAACTATTGAGCAGCCGTGGACGTTTCTTTGGTTCTACATCAACGGGCTGAAACGCTGGCAGCATCTGGATCGAAGTTTGCCGCGACTGATTCGACCGTCCTTCTCGACACAGTTAAATCATTCGTTCGAGGGACTACTTTCAGAAACAGGCTATGCCCGCAGCCAGTCTGTTCTGACAGAATCAGGTTGGGTTACCGGCGAACCGAGACCGATGACGCCCTCAAGTCGTGCTGCCAATTTGTTTGGTGAGCTGGTTTCGGAGTACTTGCGGAAAATGCTTAGCCCTGTCGAGTCCGACAAAGATCCTTTCGAGAATCTCCTGCAGGAGATATGGAAGGACGTTGAGCAATCTCCTCGACAGGATTGGTCACAGAAAGTTATCAGTCAGCGTCTGAGAGTTTCTCCGGCGACTCTCCAGCGATTGGTTCGAAGCTACTTCGATTCAACTCCCCAGCAGATGGTTGTTGAGATTCGCATGTCCCAGGCTCGGAGATTACTGCAACAGTCTGATTACCCACTCAAGGTCATTGCTCGCGAAGTTGGATATTCCGACGCATTTGTTTTCTCATCAGCGTTTAAGCGTTTTCACGGTAGCAGCCCCAGCGAGTTTCGAAACCCTGGCTTTGGTTGATGATTGATAATGGGAGTCCCGGGATAAACGCTCCTGGTTCTGCAATGAACGGATATCGTGATTGGTTCGTTGAACACAAAATAGTTGGTCATAAAAATGCTGGAAACACGACAAGCTACTCTTTGGGTCTTGGCGGATGTGCATTCTCCCTTCTTTCCGCCAAGGGGTTTTCCGGATTCAACGGACGAGAGCAAGCGATCGCTGTATAAAGCGGTCCTTCAAGCGATGGATCAGTAGTTGGGGCTTCTGTTTGATTATGTGCGAAACGACGAGGCTCTTCGCAGTAGCACGCTGATCGTTGTTGCATCGGACAACGGACATGAAGATGGTGCGGGGATGTCCGAGCCTTTTCAAGGCGGGAAGAATTGGCTTTATGAGGCTGATATTCGTTCGCCATTGATCGTTTGGGGGCCGGGCCTCGTGGCGAAGGAAAAGGCTGGGAAGATCAATGCCGATAGTGTTTTGTGTTCACTGGATCTCAATCGGCCATTGGAAGGGCTTCGATTGAGAATGGTGCGACTTGTGATGGAGAAGATCTATCGCCCCTGTTGCTTGGCAGGATTGCAACTGGGCGGAAGGCTCCAATCTTCCGGCGTCGTCCCCCGGATCGACCCGGAACAGCGGAAGAGGATAACCCAGCTCTGGCTGTACGAGAGGAGAAACGGAAGTTGTTGATCAATTACGACCGCACGACAACTCAGTTATATGATCTTCAGATTGACCAGTCAGCGCCCCGGAACGTTGCCAGCGAGCACTCTGACGTAACTGCTCGATTGACGGAATTGATATTTCGATGGAATTCAGAGTTGCCCGTCGACGCTGGAGATCCGATGTTTCGCGCCGTAGTTGATGCCGGTACTAAGGAATAGCGGCGGCATGTCGCTTCGCTTTGGGGTCTCCTGCGGCATGCATGAGGCCTGATTCATCAATCAGAATCATGACTGGGTGAGCAACCGGGGATGGGACCGCGCCAACGAGATGGCCTCGCTTCGCAAGATCACCGCGGACGGCCACTGGGATTTCTTCGTTGACCTTCAACTCACCTCGGCCAACGAACGCTGAATTGCGATCGGGGTCTGGATTAAACGAATCCTGATGATGATTGGTATGAAAGCGAGGAGCAGTGACAGCATCCTTGGGCATCATGCCAAATTCGATATGGTTCAGCAGGACGTTCAATGTTGTCTGATCCTGCACGTCGCCCCCGGCCACGCTGATGGCCATCACGGGTTTGCCATCCTTTAAGATGAGTGTTGGAGTCAGGGTGATTCGGGGCCGTTTCCCCGGCATCACACGATTGGGATGATCGGGAGACGTATTCATACTACGGACCCGATTGCCAGTGTTGACTCCGGATGGCCCTGGAGTGTTAGTAAGCATGTTGCAACTTGGCGTTGCTGCGATCACGTTGCCCCAACGGTCAGCGACGACGCAGGTTGTTGTGTCCTGCTTGGGGATTTTGTTAGTTTCGTTTGTCGCGACCGCGTTAGTTTTTAGAGCATGCATGTTGATTGGGTCGCCAGGGCGGCGATCCATTGATGCATTGTGGAGATCAATCAAGGGTCGTCGAAGTTGTGTGTAGTCATCAGACAGCAACTTATTCATGGGGACCTCTCCAAAATTTGGATCAGTGTAGTATTCGTCGCGGTCCGCGTACCCCAGTTTCATGGCTTCAGTAATCGTATGAATATAGTCGGCAGACAGATGCCCCATTGATTTCAGCGGGAAGCCTTCGAGTAATCTCAGGTTTTGGCAAAGCACTGGTCCCTGAGTCCACGGTCCGCACTTATAGACCGTGTAGCCTCGATAGGTTACGAAAACGGGATCTTCCACGAGAGTTTTCTGGGCCGCCAGATCGGCTTTGCGAAGGAATGCTCCGGTCGCGATGTACCATGCTTCGAGTTCATCAGCCACATCGCCGATGTAAAATCGATCGCGTGCAGCGGACAGTTTTTCTTCTCGATTTCCCGACGCTGCCTGTTCTGCCTCCACGAGTTTTCGAAGTGTGACCGCGAGGTTGGGATGCCATGGCTCTTTGCCGCGATCCAGCAGAGCCAGTGTCGGAGTCACTGCCTGTTCGAACGAGATTGTTCCGTGAAGTTTCAGAAGTGTGACGACGAGGTCAATGACTCCCGGCACTGGTGCCGCCTTCATGCTGCCCTTCCACGGAATGCCATTCTTGTAGAACCACTCGATGGCGGCCGGATCCATCGGTGCACCACCAACACCGCTCAGTGTTTTGACCTGCTTTGACTTTGCGTCGTAAACAATGACCGGGACCTCGCCACCAATTGCGAACGATCCGTAGTCAGTGACCGCCAACGCCAGGATCGTTGCTGCGGCCGCATCGGCTGCTCGCCCGCCGTTGTTGAGAATCGAAATGCCAGCTGCGACTGAATCAGGATGTCCGGCCGCGACAGCTCCGTTTCTGCCCGAGGCATTCCATGAGATCTCCTGAGCTGATATCGGGCCAGGTTGACTTGTGAGGACCAACGCCAGGGCCATGAGGAATCGGGATGCAGGTTTCATTTCAGTCTGCCTCTTGCTTGATGCGGGGAATAGTCGCACGATTGCGGATTGGCCGGGATCATGGCAGGATGGCGCCCAACTTCCAGTTACCGTTTATGACACGGTGCTTCTGAGAGGCCAACGAGAGCAGTTCTGTTCAATTAAGAATGCCGAACGTGCGGGGCCTTTCGCCAAGTTGGCAATCGGTCAAATGGCTCAGATTACCGTGCAGGAGCATCAGGCTACTGAATAGTGGCAACCAGAAATTCCTGTGTCAGACCGCAAATGTTCGCCCTTCTGGGCATTCCCGCGGGGATTCAACCTGAAATTCCTGCTCCCAAGTCCGAAACTTGCTGCATTTCCGACTCGAACATTCCGAACTTCAACGCTACACTCCGCGATTCATTTTGGACGCCGCTGTGAGTTAGTGATCGGGCGTTCATGTTCCGGGCTGAGTATAGTCTGGCGATTTCCTGTTGGCAGCAGTTGGTTGAGGACGGTTTTCAGATGTTCGCTGTGATTGAAGACGGTAATCGTCAGCATCGTGTACAGGAAGGCAGCTTCCTTTCTGTGGACTATCGTGGAACAGAGGTAGAGGCAGGATCTTCGATCACGTTCGATCGAGTTCTGCTGGCCAATGGTGGTGGTGCCAGTATCGTTGGAGCCCCAACGATTTCAGGGGCCTCAGTTATTGCCGAGGTTGTGATCGCCACGGAAAAGGGCCCGAAGCTGGAGATTCAGCGTCTCCGAAAACGAAAAAATTCACGTCGCCACACTGGTCACCGACAGAAATATACTCGGGTGAAAGTGACTTCAATCTCTGTTCCGGGTCTGGCTGTTGCTGAAAAGTAGGCTGATTGCGGTCTCGAAACGAGAGCAAAATATCTGAGCGAGACAGGTAATACTTGTCTCGCTTTCTTTACGCGCGGCACATGCATGTTTGCCCGATGGTTTGGATTGGGAACGACGACAAATCGTTCCCAACGTTGCGTTCTGCGGCCTCTCAGTCGTAGAAGCGAAACTCGAGTATCGGTTCAACTTTGTCCCTGAACTTGGGGTACGTCCGCTCTGTCCAGGGCTTACTGGGCAGGGCCGCTGAATGCTCCACCTGGGGTTCCGAAGCGACGCATATCCAGTTGCGGTTGCTGATTGAGGCTTCGTACTGCGTCCTGACGATCCTGCTGCAGCGTCTTGGCTTGGTTGTTGAAGAAGTCTGACATCTGAACGATTGCCGGTCCAAGCAGGAACAAGAAAACTGACGGCATCAGAAACAGAGTCACAGGGAATAACAGTTGAAACGAGGCCGCATTGGCGCTCGCGTCGGCCCTCTCTTTCAGAGAGGCTCGAATGCTGTCACTGTATTCCGTCAACGCCCTCGAAATACTCGTTCCGGTGGACTCTGATTGCACCAGGAGTGATGTGAACGAGTTAATCTCAGGCGAGTCAATGCGATTGCCAAAGTTTCTCAGTGCCTGAGGAAGACTGCCCACTTCCGCCTGCTGATCGACAATCCGAAGCTCCTCCGCCAGTGCCGGATGTGCGATTGCAATTTCGCGGCTGATTCTTTTTAGCGACTGAGGAACTGTCAAGCCCTGGCTGACTCCCATATTCATCATGTCAAGGACGTCCGGCAGTCCTCGTTCGATATCGATTTTCCGTTCAGAGGCTTTGAACGCCACAATCAATGGCGGCAACGCCCACATAAACACTGGAGCCATGACCAGGAGGCCCAGCAGCCATGCTTCGATGGTGGGAGGGGCCATGATAAGCCAAATGCCCACGACCACCAGGGAAAAGAAAGAGAGTGTGAATCTGATCGCGCTGAGATTCAGCCATGACGCGCGGGAATGATACCCAGCCGCCACAAGAGATTTGCGCTGCATTTCGCGCCGAGAATCTGTTTCCGGAAGCAGTTGTGCGATCGACGGTGTCAAGGAGCCAAAGACGAAAGCATCTTCTCGGATCGGAAGGTCTTCGGGCGCAGGAAGTGGAATTGAATCAGCACCTTCACTCAGAATCCCTTTGAAGTCACTGAAGAGTCGTCGATCATTCCATGTTGAAATCCGGTTGAATCCTCCGTCAGAATTCATGGGCATTGTGGAAGAAGATGACGCCCATTCGTTCGGTTCTGGTGGTGTCTTGAGGCTGACGGAAGTAGATGGTGAAACTGTTTGTCGTTCCGGCATAGGATTTCCACGCGGCTCACTGCTGATCAATGTTTTCGTGACATGCGGTTCTCCCGATCGATGCGCGAGCACTTCACGAGATGAAAACAGATCTTCTTTGTTATCAGAAGCTGAAAGATCCGGCATTGGGCGGGATTGCTGGAATGGACTCAGCGTCCTTTGGCTGGAAGGCTTCAGGAGTTTTCGGATCACGAATATGCCGGCAAGGACACCGATGGCAGCCAGGGCATAGATGACGTACATAAATGGTGCTCCTCAACCTTTTCGACTGCTCACATGGTCGTGTGCTCAGAGATCAGCAGAACTTTTCTGGTGGCGTTCCAGAACAGCAGATTTCAGAAACGTGCACTTCTGCTCAAAATTCGAGATACCAATCCACAGCCAATAATCTGGAAGGCAATCGCAGTCCAAAGGGACAGGCGTCCCCAGAATGACCCCGTCAGACTATTGAGGTAATTTGGGTCCCGGAGCAGATAGAAACTCATCACCATGATTGGAATGACGACCATCAGAATTGCGCCCATGCGACTGGCAATCGTTGCTGCACGTTGGCGGGCAACAAAATGCAGACGATCTCTAACAGCCGTGGCCAATCTTTCCAGGACAGAAATCAAGTCACCACCAGTATCCTGATGTACTGTCAGAGCAGACGTAAACATTGTCAGTGTGGAAACACCGGTTCGGGCCGCGAGGTCTTTTACGGCACTGCCAACATCAATGCCCATCTCCATCCGCCGCGCACTGATGCGGAGTTCTTCTCCAAGTGGAGATGGAGTGTGGGCCGCGACGAGCATGAAAGAGTGTTCCAGATTTCTACCCGAACGCGCACACCGAGAGAGTTCGTCCGCCATTCCGGGCAACTGTTCCATAATCGCCTTTTGTCGACGTGAACGAGCAATTGAAGCTCCGATCATTGGGACACTCAGCCCGATCATGGCCGCCGCGGCAGTCAAAAGCGGCCGCTCTGTTGCCACAAATATGGCACCTCCCAGCGCGAGCGAACTCAACAGGCAGAGGCCGAGCCAGATTGCCGGAGATGTTCGAATTCCTGATTGAATCATCAGGGTATCAAACCAGCCATTGAAGGATTCTCCAATGCCTTCTGAGTCTCCACGGGCAAACTGAGTGTCGTCCTTAAGAAGACCCGAAAACTCCGGTCTGCGATCCAGCGACATGAGTGTAGGGTTCGGGGCGATCATGGCGTTATCCGAGGAGAGAAATCGGTCTTAGGAGTACTATGCTTTACATGGGCCTGCGAAGCTTCTTTTAAGTCAACTCGCAGGGGCGGCAGTAAAAGAATCAATGTGCCTGATGGAGTTCAAATGCAAGAACTTCAGAGACTGTGAAACTGAACTCCGAGACTATTCCATTTTGAGTTCACGAGCTTCAAACAGAGGTCGGTATTGTTCAACATTAACGCCAGTCATTGCCAGGCGTCGCAGAGCGGCAGGTACATATCCCGTGGCGAAGAAACTTCCTTGAGGTTGTCCGTGTTTGTCTTCGCCA
Organism: Planctomycetales bacterium; assembly: GCA_026400835.1. GTDB lineage: Bacteria > Planctomycetota > Planctomycetia > Planctomycetales > Planctomycetaceae > SXXK01. The sequence goes on from JAPLOA010000096.1 coordinate 11,998, forward strand.
TTGATTCGGTATACGAAGATATCATCCATACGATACTCACCATCTTTGAGGCCCGAAACTTCGGATACTCGAGTGATTCGGCGATGTCCCGTGTGCAGGCGAGTAACGTGGATCACGATATCCACCGCATTGGCAATGTACTGTCGGGCGATTCGAGACGGCAGGTCTGCACCGGACAATGCAATCATCAGTTCCAGTCGGTCAAGCGTTTCGCGAGTATCATTTGCGTGGACGGTGCTCATGGATCCATCGTGACCAGTATTCATTGCCTGCAGCATATCCAGTACTTCTGCACCGCGAGATTCGCCGACAATGATTCGGTCAGGACGCATTCGGAGTGCATTTCGAAGAAGATCACGCTGCGTTACCGCTCCTTTGCCTTCCATATTTGGCAGTCGTGTTTCCAGCGGAATGACGTCACGCTGTTGCAGGCTGAGTTCGGCCGTTTCTTCAATTGTGACAACACGTTGAGAGTCAGGAATGAAGCGGCTCATGCAGTTAAGAAGAGTTGTCTTGCCAGCACCGGTACCGCCACTCACGATAATGTTCATTCGACCCCGAATCGCAAGGATCAAAAAGTCCGCGATGGCCGGCGCAAGCGAGCCGTACTTAATCATGTCTTCCATTTGCAGACGACGATTACCAAATCGACGAATTGACACAGTTGGCCCGCAAAGTGCAAGCGGCGGAATCACGGCATTGAATCGAGATCCATCAGGCAGTCGCGCGTCCACAATTGGACTGGATTCATCGATACGGCGTCCCGCTCGGCCAACCAGGCGATGAATAAACTGCATCAGGTGAACTGAATCCGCGAAACGAATATTGGTTGATTCCAGTACACCGTTTCGTTCAACCAGAACTCGGTCAGGACCGTTCACCAGAATATCAGTGACTGACGGATCGACCATCAGGGATTCGATCGGACCGAAACCATAGATCTCGTCCATGATTTCAGAGACCATCGCCTCTCGTTGCTGATGACTGACGGGGATGGTCTGCCGACCACAAAGGTATTCAGCCAGCGACCGCAATTGCGACCGCAACTCATTCTCCGTCATTGACTCAGCCTTGCTGAAGTCGATGACATCAACGATCTGGCGATGCAAGGATGTCTTCAGACGCTGGAAGTCGCGGACAGAATTATCCGTTGTTTTCTGAGGAGCGACCATAGAGTGTTCTCGGTTCTGAATGCTGATCGTCTGATGAATGTTCTTGCAATGACTGCGCACGAGACGGCAAGGACCTCAGTCCGTTATCGATTCGAGATACCGGCGGAATCCAGAAAGTCTCCGGGGGCCTGCAGAGGCTGAATGTTCCGTGAGATACATCCAGTCGGCAGAATCTGCCAATGTATGGGGCAAGCGGGATTGTTGTCGGTCATCAGAAAGGGCGAGTTGCAGCGCGGGCTATCGCAGTGATTGCATGTTTGCCTGTGATTGCGGGAACGTGTATCGCTCTGAAATGGGGCTGCCAGTTATTAGACGTCGATCGTCGCCAGCTCGCTTTTGAGCTTACGACTGAGGCCTGTTGATTCATTGACCAGCATCACCACTGTTTACCGCGTGTCCGTAGGCGACGGCCCCGGCAAGCACCGGCGCCAGCCGCTCTGCGGTAAACGAAAACGCTGAATCTGTTATTAAGCCCACCGCGAGCATGTTTTGGCGGATAAAACTCCTCGTGATCAGGTTTCTACACGGCATTAATGGGAAAGCCTGACGCTGTAAACATAGCGATTGACAGCCGCATCCGGTGTTGTAACAGTGACTGCTGTTGAAGTCGCAATCACGCATGGTTGTAGAATCACTTTGAGAGACCCGCTGGTAATTTGTGATACCTGAACGACTCTGGCGGCGACAGGACGCTTGAGCGTAATTGACGTCAGTTCAGTCTTGGCGGGAAGAGCTGAACATAACGAGATGAGGCACGCTTCTCCGGATTTCTTCTGAAGTGCGATCCGGCAATTCAGGAGATCCTGAGACGTTAATGTTGTCACGGGCACACTGCCGGGAAAGGCCAGTTCACTATATCCCATCGACTGCAAATCGTCGCCAGTTAACCCATTTCTGATCCACTCCGGGATGTGACTTCCGCCAACATTACCTTTGTCGTTTGAGAAACTGATTGGAATGAAGGAGTCCGGATTTCCCACTGAGGTTGTTGAGTAAACTGTCACGGTAATCTCAGGCAGCCCATCAGGGCCTGATTCAAACTGATGAGTCGCTGCATTCCAGCTATGTTTGTCCTGACCTTTTCCGGACTCAATACTGGAAGTCCAGTAGCCTGGAGTTTGTACTTCTGGGCCCGAAGCCGTTCCGGAAAGGTCGTCACAGATTGCAAAAGGGAGAATCGGAATACTCTGCCCTGCCCCGGCTCTAAATGCCCTCGGAGAATGCTCCAGATGCACGGTGCATTGTAAGGTCGATTGATTTGAACGAGATCCAGTCAGACCGTAAAAAAAGCGGTCAAACTGACTGCTGAAGTAATCGCCTTTAAACTCAACGCTGATCGCCTGAGGAACGAGCAGAGCCGGATCTTCTGTTGGTCCCTGGCCCTCTGGCCAAAAGATCTTAACCGACTCCGGTGAAATGGCGGGAATAGCCGTTCCTGCTCTGTAGTCTTCAACCATGCTGACGGCAGACTGCTGGCATCTTGCCATCCGACCTTCATATTCGAAAGGTTGCTGCCACGATCTCAACATGTCGTCTGACAGATAGCTGTGTCCGGCGGCCAGAGCTGCAGAGGAGGCACAGTTGTGAGTCTGATTTCGAATTGCCGACAACCAGATCAGATTAAAAAGTCCACCGCAGATCGCACCAGCGGTGAGCATGATCAGAATCGTCCATGAAGTCAGTACACCACTTCTGGTTCGGATTGTTGCCGAGCTATGTGCTTGTCTGAGGGTGATCTTCATGATTCGATCCGTTTGTATCTGATGACTGCCGCTGAGTGGACAATCCACTTCTCACCGTAAAAAAGCCCGGCTTCTTTTAGGGAGCCGGGCTTCTAAGTTACTCTTCAGGAGCGAAAATCAGAGATCTGCACTTACCCCTGCCTTCCGAGCCAAATTCTTCTGCTGATCTGCAGGAGCCATGTCTGTCGACCAGCCACCAACCGAACCACCAGTGCTCTGCAGGCGAGAGCCGTCAGTGTTGCCCCCTGCCCCATTGCCATTGCCGTCGATCATTTCTCCGTCTTCGAAGTAGGTTCGCGAGTGCCCGCCCCCTCGATAGTGTTCAGTCTTGAACGGCTTTTCTTTGTTAGGCGGATCTTTCAGTCCGAGGATTTCCTTGAGAGTAATGCGATCTTTCTCGGAAGGATTAATCTCGATGCCATTACCCTCTTCTCCACCCTCATTGTAGACAAGGTCGATCTCACCTTTGCGTTGAGCAAGGGAGATGATCCGGGTCTGATCTTCGTCGAGTTCCAGCGTCACGTTTTGAGCCTCACCGCCCTGCAGTGCGGCAGTTGTGTAGCCTCGGTTAATCGCCAGAATCTTGACGCCCTTGAAAAGAGTGGCCGTCATTGCGCTGGAGGTGCTGCCGATGGAGTCACCTCCAACACTACCACCGGTTGACTGCAGTCGTGTCACGTCGCCGGAACCGAGATTATCGACCGTCAACAGCACATCGACATGCTGCTCAGGCTTCATTTTTTGGCTGAGCACGGCGGTTGTTTGGCTGACTTTCACGACCACGGCCTGTTTGCCAGGTGACACTTTCAGATCCGGAAAGTCTCCCGGAGCATAGAACATTGACCCTTGCAGAGGGACTGCTGCTGTGATCTTTTCTCTTGCGATACGGCCAATAACACCATCGAGAGAGAGGAACGTATCTTCTGGAAGTTTAACACCGACTTCCGCACGGCCATTTCCAACATGGGCTCGCGTGATAACTGTTCCGGGATCAATCTCAGTGATGGCCATTGGAAGAATTTTGGCTTCGGGCGGCTTTACTTCCACAACGGGCGCAGCCATTAACTTCTTGAACAGGAATCCAACCGCAAGTACGGCGATAACGCCGAAGGCGGCCACAGTCAGCATCCACGGTGTGAGTTTCACAACGATCTCCAGGCAATCAGTTCAACGCAGGTGAATTGTCAGTTGGTGTTCTATCTGCCTGCCATACGATGTGGCATGCGTTACTGGTCTGCACCATCCCTGCGCAGTGATTCCTGAAATCTCTTGTCACTCTTTCAGTATTGGGCTGGAAGTTCTTTCGAAGCGGTTCGCTCCATCACCATCGGAGCATCGGCGCCAATTGAACGATCCTGCAGGCTGAAGCCTGTCATCCACAATAAATCAGGGCTGGCATTCCGCATTGGAACCCTGATAGCAACTCGCCCGATTTCGCCAGCGTAATTCGCCGGGTAAACCTGAATCAAACAGTCTTTCGCGAGTGATGCACCAAGGAGCGATGTGACACGCTCTTTCACCTCGGATTCATTGGCTCCGGAAATGCACATCATCCGAGAACCACTTTGGGCGGCATTGGCAACTCGAGTGTGAGCCGACATCAGCATGGAGAACTCAACGATTGAGAACACCAGCAATAAAAAGATTGGCAGGATTAACACCAGTTCCATCGAAAGGATTGCTCCTTTACGATCGGGTCTTCTGGCTTTGATGATCTGCATCTTCATGATTTACTCTAAACTCAAACGGAAGGGATACGTCTTCGGGCAGACGGTTCCCTCCCGTCATTTCGGCTGAAGCAGCCGGGCTTCATGAAAAAATTGCCGAAGAATCTTACCAGGGGCGATTTGTCAGAAGTTGAACCGCAACGACAGTCCATGTTGCCAAAGCGACGGGTGCTGCAAACGCCATAACGCGTCGCTTCTGACGTTCGCCTGTCGTCTCTGCCGTTGCTTTGTTCTTGATGTATTGAGTCTTTGTTCGGCGAATCCCCCGGGACAGGGCCGAGTAAATCACGACTCCAAAAGTTCCAACAGTTACAAAAACAAGGCTGCAGAACAGAACTTTAAGTGTCAGCATGCCGCCCATCCATGGTCCCAGAGCTCCCATCAGCTTGACGTCCCCACCTCCGGCGGTTCCAACCATCCATAGAATGAACAGGATGCCAAAGCCGGCGGCAAATCCAATCAATGCTGTCCAGAGTCCATTCAATTGAAAGAACGCCACCTGATAAATCAGTCCCGCGAGGCACATCGGAACCGTCATCTTGTTCGGGATTTTTCGAGTGCGGATGTCAGAAATTGCAGCCACTAACGTGAACAGCAGCACACAGACCAGAAAGACAATTTGGGATGTAGACAACGTCGGCATTGTTGGATATCTCAGGTCGGAATGCAGCGGGATTAAGCTGCTCTAAGTGTGGATCTCGATCCAGGTAAAGTGATGTCTTTTCTCTTCAAAGGACGCATCCCGACTTTGCGACTGTGCTTCCAGGTCTGAGAACCAGTAAGATCGATCTGATTCTTCTGATCGTCGCAAACGATACAATCCGGATAATTGGATACTGATTTCCAAGTACACCACCAGAACAGCAGGAACGAATGTCATGATGCAGACGTGCACGAGAATTGTGATTGTTGGCGGTGTCGCCGGAGGTGCCTCTGCAGCGACAAGGGCTCGTCGCTGTAATGAGCATGCCGAGATCATTCTGCTGGAAAAGGACGAATTCGTTTCTTTCGCCAATTGTGGCATGCCCTACCACATCGGTGGCGAGATCCCGGAACGCGGCAAACTACTGGTTGCGACTAAAGAACTGCTTCAGCGGCGATTTCGTCTCGACGTGCGCACACAGAGTGAGGTTATACGCATCGATCGAGTCACGAAGACCGTCGTTATTCGTCGCCTTCAGGACCACTCGGAATACTCATTGAAGTATGACAAATTGATTCTGTCGCCCGGTGCATCTCCATTTGTGCCGCCTATGGAAGGTGTTTCGTCCAAAGGCGTCTTTACCCTTCGCAATATTGCTGACATGGACAGGATTTGTGCGGCGGTTAGTGCAGGCGCAAATCAATCGAAGAAGGCCGTTGTCATTGGGGCAGGCTTCATCGGTATTGAAATGGTTGAACAGCTGGTTGCGAGAGGATTCCAGGCGGCGCTGGCGGAAGTGAATTCGCAGGTGCTGCCGTTAATGGACGCGGAGATGGTCGTCCCTCTTCATGAGGAACTTGGCCGACATGGTGTCACCATGGATTTTGGTGATGGTATTCGACGAATCTTTTCCGACGCTGAGGGCAATGCAACTGGAGTTGAATTACAGAGTGGCAAGGTACTGGAAGGATCTCTCATTGTCCTGGGAATTGGCGTACGCCCAAACACCGCGCTCGCGATCGATGCCGGGCTGACGATCGGAAAGACAGGAGGAATTTCCACGAACGCGTTTCTTCAGACCAGCGATCCCGACATCTATGCGGCCGGTGATGCCTGCGAGTATGTTTATGGTCCGACCGGTGAATCGATGCGAGTCTCTCTGGCCGGTCCTGCCAATCGTGCTGGACGACTCGCTGGTGAGCATGCGGCGACTGGACGATGTGCGCCAACGGCTGCTGTCATGGGGACTGCCGTCGTCCGAGTTTTCGAACAGACCGTAGCGATGACGGGACTTTCTGCCAAGGCTGCGCGGCGTTCTGGTATCAACTTTCGCAGCGTGACTGTGATTGCTGGCCAGCACGCTGGTTATTTTCCGGGTGCGTCACCAATCACGATGAAGTTGCTCTATTGTCCGGACTCCGGGCGAGTTCTGGGTGCTCAGGCCACGGGGAAAGATGGCGTCGATAAGCGGATTGATGTGATTGCCACAGCCATGGCGTTCAAGGCGACTGTGAGAGACCTGACGGGTCTTGATCTTGCCTATGCTCCGCCCTACGGTTCGGCCAAAGATCTGATACATCAGGCGGCTTTCACGGCCTGCAACCAGATGGATGGACTTGGTGAGGTACTGGATGTTGATTCAGATTTATCTCCGTATCAGATTGTTGATGTGAGAACCTCGGCGGAGATCGCGAAGGCACCACTCACGGGCTGCAGCGGTGTTATCGAGATACCGGTTGATGAACTGCGCGAAAGACTGCAGGAACTGGATCAAGCAAAGCCAACAGTCGTCAGTTGCGGAGTCGGAGTTCGTGGCCATGTGGCCGAAAGAATTCTCGTGCAGCACGGTTTCAAAAAGGTGATGAACCTTTCTGGAGGTGCAACTCTGCGGCGACGCGCGGTAAAATAGCGGCTCGTTGTCGGAGCCGTAGAAAAGGCTTCTCAGTAAACAATTGACATGAGTTGTTCTGACCGATTTGCTTCATGTATTCGGGCATCTGGTAAAGGATAAAGTTCAATGGCCGAGCAGCAGATTCTGCGTCCCTTTACGCTTCCCGCGGTTCCTCAACGTCCTGCGGACGGGCATAAGGGAACGTTCGGAAAGATTCTTGTGATTGGCGGATCGATTGGGATGAGCGGAGCCGTCTGTCTGTCCTCGGTAGCTGCACTTCGGGCCGGTTCTGGCTTGGTCACAGCTGTGGTACCGCGAGCAATTCAGAGTATCGTGGCAAGTTATGAACCCTGCATGATGACCGTCGGTCTGAGAGATGATACTGAATCAGGATTATCAGAAGTCTCCGAGGATGTAATCCTCTCTTTGATTGAGGGGCGTGATGCTCTTGCAGTGGGGCCAGGGTTGGGAAAAGTATCGGCTGCAGCGCGATTAGTGGAATCTCTACTGATGCTTGCAAAGTGCCCTCTGGTAGTTGATGCAGATGGCCTGAATCTGGCAGCTGAGGCTCATCTGTTTTCGCGTGAACGGCAATGTCCCTGCGTGATCACTCCGCATCCAGGGGAGTTCGCAAGGCTAACCGGGCGTTCAGTCGCGGACATTGAAAAGTATCGCGAGGAGATCGCGCAGGAATTCGCGGAGTCTCATTCGCTTGTCGTTGCATTGAAGGGACCGGGGACGATCGTAACCGATGGAATCCGGCTGTTTCGCAATACGACTGGGAACTCCGGAATGGGCACTGGAGGCTCCGGAGATGTTCTCACCGGAATAGTTGTGTCTCTATTGGGCCAGCAGTTACCCCCATTCGAGGCAACGGCACTGGCTGTTCACGCGCATGGGCTTGCTGGTGATGTGGCTGCTGAACAGTTTACCGAACGCGGAATGATTGCATCAGACCTTCTTCAGAGTCTTCCGGAAGCCTGGCGACGGCTGGAGAATGCCCGGCTGCCAGCGTGATCGGCTGGTTCTCTCATAAGGAACGCAGAAGAATGGACCAGTCGGCGATCGTTCGTTCCATCTCTGAATCGGCCGGACGTGCGGCCCAGAAACCAGATTTGCGAAGAGCCTCCTGACATTGAGACATTAATGCCAGAGCCTGATTGTTTGCGGGCTGATCCAACAAGAGAACAGACTTATCCGCTCCATCGACGCTGCTGACTTCCGATGCAGAGATCCATCCGTTCTGTAGCGCGATACCTCGGATTGGAGATGGACCACCGAAGACAAGCTGCCATGCAACCTGAGCCTGCTCTCGATTGCCGACAACGACGATGCGACGCAGGTCAGCTTTGGAACGACCGGCAAGGCCCTGAATCATTGTCATGACCAGCGGAATATCGTCGGGAGTCAGGCGAGATTTCTCCGGGTTCAACGGGATAGCTACCATGAGTTTGTGCGAATCGAGAAACGGCTTCCATCTGGTCAGGATCTGATCCTCCGATTCCTGATCTGCTGAAAGCAAAATGACAATCCCCGGCAGGACTCCAGAGGGATTCGAAGAACCAAAGACGATCGCACGTCCTCGTTCATCAAAAGATAGTTCGCGTCGTTCCACCTGGTCTGGTGAACTTACTTCCGGAGTTTTGGCATCGTGCGAGGGTGCATCTTTTAACGCACCATCTTCAGCCTTCATCTCAGCAGGATTCTCCTGGCTGACGACCGACATCTCTTTCAGCAGTTCAGCCGATAGACGCGTCACATTTTCAGGCCTGTTTTCTGCTGTGATCTCGGCAGATTTGAGATCGGGCTGCCCTGGGATTCGATAGTCGATCGAGAGTTTGTCGCCAGCCTGAAAATCAGCCAGCGCGGTGAATAAATCTCCGGAGTCAGGAGTTGCAGTCCCGTTGATCTTCATCAGTTCAATGCGTTGAGGTAGCCCACTCTTCGCCGCAGACGTATCGTTGATCACCAGCAATGGCACCGCATCGGATTTCTCATCAGATCTTGTTTCCTCCGGCTTTTGTCCGGCAGGCGGCTTTTGCTCGAGCGGAAGATTCTGCAGGAGTTTTGCGATGGCTGCCGCGTCTGGCATGCCACCTTCTTGCGCCTTCCTGGCAATTCGAGCCGTCAGGAAGCCAAGGTAACCAGGATTTGCCAAGGGAATTTCTTCTGCAAGTGTCACAGCGAAGGAAAGGTCCTCATTTCCCCGCTTGATCGCGATTTGCAGTGAATCGCCAGCGTAGCTGGATGCCACGGCCTCCTCGAGAATACTCATTCGCTCGATCATTCGGTTGTTGACTGAAATCAGGGCGTCATCTTTTCGCAGTCCTGCTGTCTCAGCTGGCCCCTTTGGGACAACTCGTTCAATTCGGATACGGGAAGAAAAGACTCCTGCAGCTCCGAGTTTCACACCGAGTTTACCAGCCTTCAAATCACGTCCAGCTTTTAATCTTTCTGCACTTCGCAGAGCATCTTCCATCGGAATGGCAAACCCGATGCCGGAGTCATACCACTCAACTCCGGACGACGAACTGCCCTGCCCTCGCGGAGATAAAGGCACCAGAATTCCCATTACTTGTCCCTGAAGATCGATGAGCGGACCTCCATAGTTTACCGGTGAGATTTTGGCATCCGACTGAATGGCCAACCCATGAATTCGATGAAGAGCACTAACGATCCCAACAGAAACATTGGATGATTCTGCTGCGTAGAATCGTCCCAGAGCAATCGACCATTGGCCAATTTTTATCGACTGACTGGAAGCGGGTCGAACCGGAGTCCAGTTTCCTTCTTTGGCTTTCAGAAGCACAAGACGTCGAAGATGATCTGTTGCGACGACTTCAACATTAGTGCGTTTTCCAGCGATGTCTTCGGCCAGAATTGCTTCGGGTTTGCCTTGTAACGCGAACTCACTGGTCAGAATTTCTCCAGCGTCTGAAATAACAACTCCGGTGGTCACCAGCGAGGAGACTTTATCTCCGTCAACGGATTGTTCTCCTCCGATCACACGAAGCCTGACGACGGAAGCGTCGGCAGACTGAACGGCAGCTCTTACAGCCTGCCCCAGTTCGTCGGCCTGAGCACTCGACGAAACTGAGGCTGCAGCCAATACGCTGAGACCTGTGAAAATAAACCGCTGAGCGAGACTGAGTGTCATGGAGTTTCCAAATCATCTTCGAATAATCGATAGCTTCAGGTCGTCAATATCCAGTTGTCCGGTCGCGCCATTGAGCCCGATCCGGATGATCATTTCCTTTGCCCCGGGAGGGACGGGGACGGTTGATCGAGCATTCTGCCAGTCAAAACTGCCTCGCCATTTTCCCATGACCTTTTGTCCAATTTCACGGCGGACATGGTCATAGAAATGAACCACGACAGCGGCCTGCTCGGTCACATCCTGACCGGGCACAATGCCCTCGCAACGAACCCAGTAGTTCAGGTTGAGGACTGCGATAGTCCGCCCGTCGATGGCTGATCCCTGCAGGCAATGGGACAGCGAACCAAAATCCTTATTCTGAAAACGAATGCAGTAAGTGCCAGTGATTGGAGATTCTGTACACATCGTTGTCTGACGCTGATAATGCCAGCCGTCCACTTTCTCGTCACCGTTTTCATCTTCTTCAAATGAGCCGTTCACAATTTCAGGGCGAGTCGGATCCGGCTGGATTCGTCTTTGTTCCTCGGATGCCCCCGTCATGGGCACGAACAGTGTGGAGATGAGTTTCTCATCTGTCAGCTTGCCGTCCACTTTTGTAAACAGATGAAATGATTGTTGATAACGCTGGCCCACGGGGACGATCATCTTTCCGCCTTCCTTGAGCTGTTCGACTAAAGGCGTTGGGACATTCTCTGGTGAGCAGGTCACAATGATTTTGTCGAACGGTGCGTGTTCAGGCCAGCCTTTGTATCCATCGCCGTCGAGCGTAAAGACATTGTCGTATTTGAGTTCCTTCAGTCGTTTCGTCGCCTGTTTAGACAGAGGACTGACGATCTCGATTGTGTAAACTTCTTTAACGATCTCGGCCAGCACTGCTGCCTGATATCCACTTCCGGTTCCAATCTCCAGAACTCGATCTTCCGGCTGAGGATCCAACGATTCTGTCATGTACGCGACGACATACGGAGGCGAGATTGTCTGCTGGTGCCCAATCGGCAATGCTACGTCTTCGTAAGCAGCAGCTTTCTGCACTCCGGGTACGAACTCGTGCCGTGGCACACGTCTCAATGCGGCCAGAACGGCTTTGTTCGTGATCCCCTCGGCTTCAACTCGTGTGGATACCATGTGCTCTCGCTGCTCTTCGTAGCGATGCTGTCCGACGGCGACCGCTGAGTTGGAAAGAGCCATCGTAAGGACGACCACGCAACTGAATATGTTGCGCAATTTTGCCGCGGAGGAAGGAGTTGTCTGGTGTTGCATGTCATGGGCGTTGTTTGACACAGGCGATCCTCGCTGTTTGAAGCGGTCCGTTGAGACCTGAATTCCGTTCAAGGTCCCGGCGTAAGTGTAATAACCGGGCGGTTAAGAGAGAACTGGATTCTCTGTTGTGAGTCCGATCTGTGAATCTCTCAGGCGAAACGCTTGAAGCGGTCGGATCAAAGGAGAAAAGCATGGGATGAATTGCTTTCATGTTGTGTTAGCCAGGCATAGCGGCCGTCGTTCCAAACCCGATTGCGACGTGTAATCTCCCTGATTATTCCGCTGGAACAATCTCTTTTTTCACGAACCTTCAGATTGAGGTTGCCAGAATTGGGCTTCGCTTGAGTACCCTGTCAAATGTGGTTTTATGACTTTGAGCCATTTGGCGAATCGGATTTATGTCGCTTCAAGTTTCTGCCAATTCATTTCTGCAAATGCTGTCCCACAGCGGGCTGCTGTCAGAAACTCAGCTGCAGCAGGTTGAAAAGAGATTCCCGGCTTCGGTACGGACGTCGACGCCGAGAGCTGTTTGTGACTGGCTGCTTCAGGAAGGAGCGATTACGGAATGGCATGCTGAGAAACTTCTGCAGTCGAAGTTTCGAGGTTTTTTTCTGGGGTCATACAAACTGCTTAATCGTGTCGCTCGCGGCGGGATGAGCACGATCTACTCGGCTCAGCACAAAGAGACGGGCAAGGTCCATGCACTGAAAGTTCTGCCCCCAGCGCGTTCGAATACCGCGTCCTATCTGCCACGATTGCAACGCGAAGCCGCGATGACTCAGCGACTTCAGCACCCAAATATTGTGCGGGTGTTTGGATTCTATTCCGAGTCAGATGGCCAGGATGCGGTGCATTTTATTGCCATGGAGTTCATGCAGGGGCGAGATCTCTTTGAGACGGTCAACATCGACGGTCCATTGAGCTGTCGTCAGGCCGTGGATTACATTCGTCAAGCAGCCGACGGTCTTGAATATGCGCATCAGGCTGGTCTTGTTCATCGAGATATCAAACCTGGCAATCTGTTTGTTCCTGAAGATGGCATCCTGCGTATACTCGACCTGGGACTTGCGCAGGATTTTGACAGTGAAGAGAATCTGACTCGCGAATTCAATGAGCGGGTTCTGGGAACCGCAGACTATCTGGCTCCTGAGCAAGCGGCCGACAGTCATACGGTGGACCGAAGAGCTGATATCTATAGTCTTGGTTGTTCGCTCTATTTTCTGCTGACGGGGCAACCACCGTTCACAGAAGGAACGCTTGTGCAGCGTCTTGTGGCGCATCAGACAAAGTCGCCTGTACCCGTGACTCAGTTCCGACAGGATGTTCCTGCAGAACTGGATTCCATGCTGAATGCGATGATGGAAAAGAATCGCAATCGAAGGATTTCAACGGCGAGTGAAGTTGCAGAACGCTGTCGCCGGTTTCTTGAATCAATTGCAGACAAACCTGAGTTTGACCAGCGTCCTCAGAAGAGAGGACCACGTCTTCCCCCGGAGGGTCAGGGGCGACTATCGGCGGCGTTCAGTGCGGAGAGTATCGCCAAATCCAACACAGAGGCAGCGGAAACGAAAACCACGAACAGCGCTGACTCGTGGCCAAATGTCCTGCAGCGAGAGGAAGATTTATCGGCCGCCGGTGCAGTGCCGCAAAGCGAAGAAGTCACGTCTCGCCATGACGAAGATGTGGACGGGTTTTCAAAGTTGCTGGTGATGATTGAAACCGAATGTGGTACCGGCGGAGCTTTTGCTCAGGATACTCGAAGTCACGAGCTTTTGGAGGTTGCTCTTCGATTGAAGCATGAAGCCCAGACGCCCGAAAACAAGGACGCACCGATTCAGGCACTGCCGTCAATCAACTTGCAGGCAACTGATCAGAATCTGTTCCACTCTCCTGAAAAGACCGGCTCATTTGGCCGTCTTTTGTTCTTTGTGTTTCTCCTGTTGGCGTGGATCGGAATTGTGACCCTATTGGTCGAGTGGCTACAGACGAGATAGCGAGAGAGTTTTTGCCTGTGGTGCAGAGTCGGATCCCCGGCCAATCTCCGGGGATTCCGAGCAACGATTCTGTCGAGGTTATTCGACAGTCCAGTAGTCGAACACGAATGGCTCTTCAAGTTTGCCACCGAGCAGCTCAACAAACTTTTTGTGAGCCGGATGCGGCAGATACGCGACTCGATCTTCCTCCGAGGAAAACGTAATCAGATAGCCGTGAGTAAATCCCTTGTCGAGTCCTTCCGGGCTGTTGTTGATGCCGCGTTCGAAATCTCTGACTTCCGGAATTTGCCGCTTCAAATCCTGAAACGCTCGATTGATTTCATCTAGCTGAGCAGGAGTGACCTCAGGTTTGTATTTGAACAGAACCACGTGTCGGAGTACGCGTGTCTTTGGCTTCAATTCCCCGGCAGCTTCCAGCATTCGGACCGCGACGAATCGATTGCCGGCATCATTCAGGTGAACTCCATCTGTGGTCAGAATCCCCTTTTCCTGCTGGGCGACATTGTACTCTTTTAGATAGCCCATGAATGCGGCATGCAGGTCGAGCAATGTTGTGTTGGTTTCATTGGCTACCTTGCGGCTGATGTCTGCGTATTCAGACAGCATTTTGTCGAGTTCATTTGAACCATCATGTTTTTCGCCAATCACGCTCGGCGTGGACAGGATGACTCTTGCGCCCGCATCAGTGCATCGTTTGATGAGGCTTCGAAGTCCGGCGTCGTATTTTTCGACAGGTGTTCCGCGTCCGTTCTTCGAATGCCACACGTCATTGATGCCAATGTAGATCACGACCACGTTAGGCTTGTGTGACAAGACGTCTTTATCAAGTCGAGCTTCAAGGTCAGGGACTTTATGGCCTCCGATTCCAGCGCCGATGACTTTGATTCCAGAGTTCGGTCGGGCTTTTTCAATGGCTTCACGAAATACGGTGACATATCCCGTTGGTCCGGCCCCCTGTTGAGTAATGGAGTCGCCCAGAAAGACGATGGTTTCTCCGTCTTTCAGTTCGGCCTTTGCACTTGCTCCCATCACAATCAATGTCGCCATCGTCATCAGTATTCTTGTCCCCAACATGCGTGAATTCCCCTGTGAAGTTTGAGAAACAGCTCTTGCTCACCATGTGCAGGAGGTTGGCAGAGCCGACAGGAATCGTCAACCAACGGAATCGCCCAGCGATTTCGTTTCCGGCTTAAACTCGCTGGCCGGAAGAGGCTTGCCTTCTGTGACTGCGGATAGAATTGTTGCAGTCTATTGCTCAGGTGGAGCGAGATGATCACATTGAACAATTCAGCATCGGCAAGGTGCAATATTGAGCTCGGATTCGCTATCGTACAGCACGGAATACTCCTCGGGATATTGGTTTTCCGAGTCCTTCCGGTTTGCTTCAATGTGCCCACCATTTTGAAACGTGAGAGAGAGCTTCATGAAGATCTGTCGAATCGAATTACCCGGCGGTGAGATCTGTTTTGCGTCGAAGAAAGCAGATGGAACGTTTGATCGGTTGCAGGGTGACCTCTTCTCGGGATTACAGCCCACAGGACAGACCGTTTCAGCGGCGAAGCTCCTCGCGCCACTGGATGCTGCTGCAGTGCTTTGCATCGGATTGAATTACCGCAAACACGCTGAGGAAGGCAAGCAGGCAATTCCAGCGCACCCTGTTCTGTTCATGAAGATTCCAACGACCGTCACCAACCCCGGCGATCCGATCGTGCTGCCTCGCAAGTTGCGAAGTGACAAGGTCGACTACGAATGTGAACTGGCTGTTGTGATCGGCAAGAGGTGCCACAATGTTTCAAAAGCCGACGCACTGAAGTATGTTTTGGGCTACACGTGTGCTAACGATGTCAGTGCTCGCGATTGGCAAATGAATGGCGGTGGCGGTCAGTGGTGTCGGGGAAAAACGTTTGCGACTTTCTGTCCGCTGGGACCTTGCCTGGTGACTGCTGATGAAATCCCGGATCCGAATTCGCTGAAGATCCGAACAGTGCTAAATGGCAATGTTATGCAGGACTGGAATACCAATGACATGATTTTTGACGTGCCAACGCTGATTGAATACCTGAGTGCCAGTACAGTGCTGGCTCCGGGAACAGTGATTCTGACAGGAACTCCTCACGGTGTGGGTTCGGCAAGAACTCCTCCCGTTTTCCTTCAGCCTGGCGATACTGTCACGATTGATATTGAAAAGATTGGGGAACTAACCAATCCTGTGGTTGAAGAGAAGATCTGAGGATAAGACCGCGCTGAGCCTGAGGCGTTAGCCGATCCTTTTTCGAATCGGCTAGCGCCTCAGGCTCAGTTTTTTGGGTTTGGTATTGGTGTTTTTTCCGCTGGTACAGCTTTGCACGTCTTTTGGGGATTTCGTGATGCTGAAGATTCAGAGTCCAAAACTTCAGGGCCGACGTGCTGTCCTGCAGGCGGGTGTTCTCAGCATCGCCGGATTGAATCTTGCCACACAACAGCGCCTTGTTGCAGAAGGCACTGCAAAGAAGAACAACAAGAGCGTCATCCTGATTTGGCTTGATGGCGGTCCAAGCCAGTTGGAATCTTATGATCCGAAGCCCGAGGCTCCTGCTGAGTTTCGCGGCCCGTTTGGAACCATCCAGACAAGCCTATCGGGTGTTCACTTTTCAGAGTTGATGTCGCAGCAGGCGAAGTTTGCGGACAAAATGTCGATCATTCGTTCCATGCGTCATGGGACCGGAGATCATTTCGCAGGTGCTCACTGGATGCTGACCGGTCGGTTCGGAGCGACGACAGCTTCGAAAGGGATTCGATATCCGTCACTCGGCTCCTGCGTCTCCAAACTGAAAGGTGCCAATAAGCCCGGCTTGCCAGCGTATGTTGGTTTACCATCGGCAGAAAGTGTTTACCTTTATCCGGGCTATCAGGGAGCCGCCTACCTTGGCGGCGAGCACGATCCGTTTGCCGTCAACAACGACATTCGATACCTGCACCATACCTACAAGACAAAAGTTGAAGCTCCCACCTGCTTCAAATCGGCCACAGGTCTCGATCAATCCCGAGCGCAGGATCGAAGCCATCTGATGGCGTCGCTGGATCGTCTGCGACGCGATGTGGACAACACGGGCGTGATGGACGTCATGGATTCTCATCATCAGGCAGCTCTGTCGCTGGTCTTTGGCGGAGCCGCGATGGATGCGTTCGACATTTCCAAAGAGTCACCCGCCGTTGCTGAACGCTACGGCAGCACTCCGTGGGGACAATACACCTTGATGGCTCGCCGACTGGTGGAATCCGGCGTGTCCTTTGTCACGGTCGACATGCCTCACTGGGATCATCATTCGTCGCTGGTCGATGGACATGCTCCCAATATGCGAGTGATGGATCAGTGTGTGGGCGCCCTGATGACCGATCTTGTCGAGAGAGATCTGCTGGATCAGGTCCTTGTAATCGTCATGGGTGAGTTCGGAAGAACTCCTCGCATCAACGAAGGACAACCGGGAATTCCAATCCCCGGCCGCGATCACTGGGGCGACGCATTTTCGGTTATGCTGGCTGGTGGCGGATTAAAGCAAGGTGTTGTCGTCGGCGCAACCAACTCCAAGGCTGAGTATCCTGTCGAACGAGAAGTCGCGCCTCATGATCTGCTGGCGACGGTTTATCGAGTGCTGGGTATCGATCCGACGACTCACTTTCTCGATTACTCCGGCCGCCCGGTTGCACTGGTCGATCGAGCTGAAGGCATTAGTGAGTTGCTATAAAATGAGTCCTCAAAAGACCATGGCGACTGCCTGCGTATCAAAGGCGAGTGATTAGAATGATCGGCCGTTCGAAATTCGTGTGCTGTCGTTCCGAAGCCCAACGTCGGAGCGCAACTCAAGAACCGCTCCGGCTTGTGTGGAGCCTCCGGGCCATGCGTTCCACGGTTGGAGCACTTGAACGAGTGTGTGGCTTCACCGGTGCTGCAGATACTCCTTCGCCAGTCGTTCGCCCAGCCAGACTGTGCCCGAAGCGTCGATCACCAGTTGTTCTCGTTGAGTCGGCAGGTCGAGCATTTTGATGTGAAAATTGTTCGGATTACCGCTCGTCGCTTGGGCGATGTCTGACATCACATCCACGCGATTCACGCTTTCTTCGTTGGTCGGTGGCTGCTGACCGACATACCACTTCAGGTTCGGCTGTCCAAGATCGCTACGCAGAGCCGTGATGAATGACATCACACGCTTGGCTGCTCCTTCTCGAAAAGGTCCCCAAGACATGTCGTTTTCACCCACGTGATAGAATATGCCGGCGAGTGCCACATCGTGACCTCGATCTTTTAGCTGCTGAACCGAGTCCTTGACGAACTGCAAAAAAGTCGGATAAAGATTGCGAGACTTGGCTTCGCTGCCTTCCGGAGTCCAGTCGATAATCTGCGAACCGCTGTGGGTAAACTTGGCGATGGCAATGTTTTCAACACCACCAGCTTTTAAAGTGGATCCGAAGCTGAGTTCAGGGCCGAAGGTGTCGTAGAAGTTGAAGGGGCCAAGCGGTTCCCAGTCGTCCGAAACCTTGTAGCCGCCACCAAGACTGTAACGACACGCAATGGCCGAATCGTCCTCCAGCAGCCCTGCTCTTTCCTCAAGCTTTGCCAGGTCCTGAACGAACGCTCGTTCGCCTTCCATGTTGCGGTGTCCCGCCAGCACAAACAGTTTTACTCGGGATCCGGCGGCATAAGGCCACGTTTTCAGATCGCGAGTTTTCGGCTTCCACTGCCCGATAGACTTCAGATACGCCTCGGCATAGTTCACGCCATGTTCAAGCTGGCCCAGCGTTCCATAGTGATAATGCAGGCCAGTGCCACCGCCGATCTCGACACCAACATGATTAGTCGGAACATAATCGGCCAGCGGATCTGACTCGGTGACTTCCTTCTGGCCGAGGCTGATGGCATACATTCGAGGACGCAGGTCCATTCCCCAGATTGTCTTAGTACACAATTCGCCGATGTAAAATCGCAGATCAGGAGTCTTCAGATCTCGTCGCCAGCAGGCGATAAAATTCGCCAGGTTCTTTCCGTAGTTGGCCATGTAGTCGGCTTCGAACATGTCGTTCTCACCCTGATGCCACATGAAGCCCTCAATGCGATACTTCACGCCCTGCTGATCCAGTAGAGCCAGTGACGATCGAATCTGTTCCAGCGCCAGCGGATAGAGTTTGAACCCGGATGGCTCGTCCGGATTCCAGTCGCCGCCAAGGTGAGTTCCTCCCGCAGCAATCTTGATGATCGCAATCGGCGCCTTGATGTGCCGAGTCACCTCGCGAGCAAAACTCAGCTCTGGCCCGACAACGTTATAGACCGGCCGCAGAGGTTCCCAGCCCTCGGACACCAGCTTGTCTTCGCGTCCGAGGCAATAAGAAAACCGCACGCTGGTCTGCGGCTTGTCCAGGCCTCCAAATGGAGGAAAGCGATCGATGTCTTCAATCTTCGAATCAGAGCCGACCATATTCGACTGTCCGGCAAAGATGAAGACTCTGACTGTCGTGTCATCATCGCCTCTCGCCGTGCCCGCGCTTGAGTGAATATAAAGCACGAACACTGTCACTAAGGTCAAAGCAAATCGCAGCATGAGACTATCCGCAGGGTCAAACACAGAAGTATTGAATTCGCTGGCATTATTGTGCACGAAATCTCATGGCATGACACCTCCCGGGCTTGCCGCTTTAAGGGATCCTCAGCTCAAGCTCTGTGGCAAACATCAGTCCCATTGCGCCGCCACGATCGTCTTTGCCGTTGATGGCGGGCCGGTCAAAGTAATCCTGTAGGGTCTTTTGCTTGCCCGTGCCCGTGCAGACATTGACCAGATCACCGTTGGGTCTCGTGCGTGATTCGATCGCCTGCCAAGCCCGATCAACATTCGGCTGATAGTCATCGCGAGACAGCCAGCCGCGGTGAATTCCGCGTGCCATCGCGAGGCCGATCATGCACGTGCAGGAATACTCATCGTAGCTTTCCGGATGATTAATCACCTGATGCCAGCACTTCGTCTTGGGATCCTGATGAGTTTTCAGGACTGCGATGTGCTTCCGGAATTCTTCCAGCAGAGGCTGAAACGCCGGATGATCTTCCGGCCAGTCACTCAACGCCAGGGCAAGGCCCAGCGCAGGGAATCCGTTTCCTCGTCCCCACGCGGCTTCACACAACGGAGAATGTCGATACAGCCCATCCTCGCGAAGGCAATATGTTCGCATTGATGCAAAGTGAACGGCGGCGGCGTCAAAGTAATTCCGATCACCGGTCAGCTTTCCGGTCGCCGCCAGAATGGGCCCGGCCATAAAGACCGCATCACTCATTTCGTTATGAAATGGCATGACGGCCAACGCTTTTCCGGAATCTTCAAAGATCTGGTCCGCTGCGGTGCGACACAGTGCGATCCATTGTTCACGATCTGCTCCGGACGAACGTTCTGCCAATGCAGCAAAGAGAAGATGCCCGGCCTGCTCACTACCGGACTTTGGCACTGGCCACTTTTCGCCTGTTCGAAACGGCTCCACAATGGTTCGAACTTCGGCCGCGTACTTTTCGTCTCCGGTGATCTCCGTAAACCTGAGCTTGGCCACCAGAGGAAGTGCCGGAATGTAGGCAACCTGATCCAGTTTGTGACCATAGACGTTCGCCAGTTGTTCCGCGACCTCTCGCGGAGCACGAGCCTGAGCGAACGCCGAACTGGTCAAAATGACAACTGTGATCAGCAAAAATAAGATTGATTGCATGGGAAGCCCGTTTTGATGTGCGAGATAACAGAAGGAAAAGAGACCTGAACGGTAGCGGGATGGTTGTCCACTTGCCCCGTCAGGCGAGTGTCGTGTGTGGCAAAGACTGCATTATGCCCGATTGACCCGGAAAACCGGGATTTTGCGAGATTCCACAAGTTGCAACAACGGTGACCGGTCGTTGCGAAGGATAGCGCGGAGCGTTACTCTATAGCGCTCGTTTTCACGTCCCGGAATGAAGATTCGGCAGACAGATTCCTGTCCGCCTTCGTTCGCCCTTATTCGCGCGGTCAGTGTTGCTCGCGCTCGGAGTACTCAAATGCCTCTGGTTCCTCTTCGCGTTGTCCTGGATCATGCTGCAGAAAACAACTACGGAGTTGCTGCGTTCAATGTTAACAATATGGAGCAGATTCAGTCGATCATGGAGGCTGCTCGCGAAACCGATTCACCGGTGATCGTTCAGGCTTCCCGCGGTGCCCGTTCTTATTCACAAGACAACTACCTCCGTCACCTGATGCTGGCCGCGTCTGAGCTGTATCCGGACCTTCCAATCGTTATGCACCAGGACCACGGCAACAGCCCGGCCACCTGCTACAGCGCGATCAAGTATGGTTTCACTTCAGTGATGATGGACGGCTCGCTGAAGGAAGACGCAGCGACTCCGGCATCCTACGAATACAACGTGAAGGTGACTCGCGAAGTCGTGCTCGTCGCTCACTCCATGGGAGTTTCTGTCGAAGGCGAAATCGGTTGTTTGGGACAGGTTGGACATGCTCCTGCCACACCGGCGGCCGGTGCTCATGCCCACGATAAGGATCTTGAAAAGGAACCCGGCGATCGTGACTCACACGCCTCCGGCGGCGCTTCGGGTGGTATGGATTCTTCTCACCTGACTGACCCTGAAGAAGCGGAACGCTTCGTCGCCGAGACCGGATGTGATGCGCTGGCGGTTGCGATCGGTACCAGCCACGGTGCTTACAAGTTCAAGCACAAGCCAACCGGCGAAGTGCTGAAGATGTCTCTGATCGAAGAAATTCATCGTCGCCTCCCGAATACTCACCTCGTCATGCACGGCAGCTCGTCTGTTCCACAGGAACTTCAGGATATCATCCGTCAGTTCGGTGGCCAGATGGAAGAAACCTACGGCGTGCCAGTTGAAGAGATTCAGCGAGGCATTAAGCATGGGGTGCGAAAGATCAACGTCGACACCGACTGCCGCATGGCCATCACCGGTGCGATTCGAAAGATCTTCGCTGAAAAGCCACGAGCTTTCGACCCACGCGAATACCTGAAGCCAGCTCGCGACGCAATGAAGCAGGTCTGTATCGCTCGTATGACTGCTTTTGGTCAGGCTGGTAACGCCGCAAAGCTGATGAAGGCCAAGAAGCTGTCATAGTCCATCGTTGAAGTCGCTCGACTTCAATGCAAACGCTGCAAAACTGAACGCTCACGCCATTCGCATCGCGAAAGCCGTGAGCGTTTTTTGTTGCGCCGGTATACGCACGAACTTAGCTGCTCGGGAACTTTCGTCAAGCATAGTAGTGTTCGCACTGTCCAGCCTGGCGTACGTCGGCATGTGGTTGTGATAATAGACGAGGCTGCAAGAATCAGCGTTCTGATTGGGGAGTAATCAACGGCTATGGCTTCGCCAAACCTACGCATTTGCCGAGGCGCTGGCATTAAGCGAACTTTTGTCAAGTAGCCTGATTCACCGCAGAGCGCACAAAGGACACAGAGAAAGACGTACTCTCACATCAGCGTCTGTCAGTGTTCATCAGCGGTTCAAGAATATTCGAAAACCACTAATAAACACTATTAAATTCGCAGGTCGGCCCGAGGGCTCGGTTGTTCGCTCCACTCCTCAGCGATTTTCCTCTGTGGTCTCTGTGTTTCAATTCTGCGATTTACACAGCTCGAGCATCGATGTGAGCGTGCCGCGTTCCGAGGGCACTTTTGAGAGACACCTCAGGATTACCGGAACCCATGTTGAGGGCAGGCCGCAGTGATCGGGGATCGGGGCAGGACTGCGAGTTGAGAGTACTTGATTTATCACGTCGAATTCGTCATCCCCTTCAAACGGGGCTCTGCGTGTCGTGAGGAAATAGAGCAACGCCCCAAAGCCATAGAGATCGGTGTGTTCTGATATTGCTCCGAACACGGACGACAGTTGTTCCGGAGCCAGAAAACCGGGAGTCCCGCCGCGAGCTAAGTGTTTCTCGCTGGCTGATCGGCTGAAGCCAAAGTCTGTCAAAACGAAATCATTCGGCGCTCGACGCAGGACGTTGCCTGGCGAAACATCGCCGTGCAGAATTCCGGCCTGATGTAATGCGATGAGTGCATCGCAGATCTGTCTTGCACAGGATTCAACTTCCGAAACATCAAACGATGATTCGTGAATCCAGTCCGTCAGATTCGGCCCCTGGACCAGATCCATCACAAGAAACGGTGCTCCGGAGGGAGCCTGTCCCCAGCCATGATGCCGGATAATATGACGATGCGAAATTCGTTGCGCCTTCTGTGATTCTTCTATCAACGCCCTGACAGAGCGATCATGATGCCAGAACTTTTTGTTGAGATATTTGACGGCTACCAGTTCGCGCGTTGTCATCCAATACGCACGATACACTCGTCCGAGTCCTCCTCGACCGATGAGCGCTTCGAGCTTCAGTTTCTGATAAGAAATTGAAGCAGTCGTTTGTCCGGGATCCTGACCGGGCTTTGATGATCGTCCACGATTTTCTGCAGGCAGATGAATGGTCATCGCCGATTCATTGGTGATACGAGGCTCATGGATCGATATCGACGACTCGGCGGGATCGCCCGTGACTTCAAAATAGTCGGCCAGTTGCGTTCGAATACGCTTCATGGCGCGCCGAATGGTTCGCTCTGAACACTTCATCCGTGATGCAATAGCCTCCAGTTCGTCTCCCTGAAGACGATGTATCAGGATTTCACGATCGGTCGGCTCAAGTCCTGCCAGCAACGCCTCAATATCGTATGTCAGATGAGCGGCATCATCAGAAGTGGGCTCCCGTGAAACGAGTTCACGCCAGCCATCGTCGTCACTCATTGACATCTCACGAGCCATGTTACGACGGTCTGCCTGTTGACGTTGAGCCTGTCGTTGCAGCTTTCGCAATGTGAATGTCGCGAGCAACGGCCAGAGATCGTCGTCATCCGGTACCTGCAACCGACTTCGATTGGCCGCCACGAAAAAGCTGCGCCATGCCGACAGAACGATATCGTCTGCATCAAGCCGGCGAGCCAACAAACGCGAAAGTCTGCTCTGCACCAGCGAGGTCAGTCGTAGCATGTACCGATCCACCAGGACCCGGGCCGCGTGCTGGTTTCCTGACTTCCAGAGCTTCAGTAACTCTGCATTCGGACCGTCTTCGATCGCCATGGGTGAGACTTTGAACGCCTGACAAAACCGATACTGGCTCCCGCGCAAGTCCGGGAAAACCGGGAGAAACTAAGTGCGAAGGGTGTCGGTCCCGGTTTTGTTGAGGCCCTTGGAAAAATTTCGCGAAAACATGTCCGGTGAATCATACGGCTTTGCATTCACGATGTGTCAGCTTGTTTTTCGCATTCTTGTTTCACAGCAGCCCGAGGCGGATTGCCGTTATACAAGAGAATATCTGTTCCCGAGCAGGAGCCTTATCATGGCCATGGTTGTGACTGAACCGTGTTTTGGATGCAAGTACACGGACTGCGTCGTTGTCTGTCCCTGCGATTGTTTTCGTGAGGGCGAGTCGATGCTGTTCATTGATCCGGAGGAATGTATCGACTGCAATGCGTGCGTCCCCGAATGCCCGGTGTCTGCCATCTTCTATGAAGACAATGTACCACCGCAGTGGAAAGACTACATCGCCCTCAACCGCGAAATGGCCGTCATCTGCTCCCCGATTGTGGAGAAGAAGGAACCGCTCTGTGGATAAAGTCCAGCCTGAGATTGCCTTGGCTGACTCTCCTCAGATTAGCTTCGCTGCAACCGTCCTTCGGTCCATTATGGCCGCTCGGAGCACGGACTTCACGGCAGAACTGTCGGCCTCTTTTGCCGCGTTCAAGAGTTGAGTTGCCAGCTTCTTCTGTTTCCCTGACGCGTTCCCCGACTGAAGCGTTGACTGGAACTCCGATGTCAGCGGCAGTGAGTGACCGGCCGTGAGTTCCAGGAGTAGTTCCAGCAACTTGCCCACGTCCTTTGGCCAGTTCTCCTTCGTCGATGTCAGTGTATTCTGAAGCGATTGCTGGATGATGGCCGCATGAACAACCGATGCATTGGCGACATCAGTCATTGTCTTTTGCCAACGGCCTGGTTTGATGAGACCAGTTGGCAGCAGCAGGGTGCATGCAGCGAAAAGGTTGTCTGTGCCCAGGCGCCCATCAGAGATCGCTTGAATAGCAATGTCGGTGGCCAGCCCTGCTTCTCCCGGTTCTTTGGCACTGAGCATTCCAGCCAGAAACTGAGTGGCCAGCGGACGCAATGGCATACCAGAATCCAGAAGAGGTTCCAACATCGTCCGGTTTCGCCATATCGCCTCGGACCAATCAATGTTGTCGAAGCACGCCACCGCAGAATTTGCGCAGAATGAATCGCGAGCAATGGGCCAAAGCGTTGCTGTCCAGCGAATGGCCCCGTTCGTGCGGCCGGCGAAGTCACCAGCTTCAAAATGATATGCCGGGTTATTGAGCTCACGTGAGGAATGCAAAAGGACTGTTGGAAGATCTGCTGTCAGATTCTTTGGACACGGCGGACTGACGGTTATTGATGTTCTGATATGCGTAAAGTGCTCGTACTGCTTTTGCTTAAACACCAGTGATAATTGAGCTGCTTCTGCGGCATCTGGCCCGAGTTTCGGAAATGATTTTCCGACGCGTTCATCGGACAGCCACGGTGCTCGCGCGCGGGCTGCGGCGATCCATAGAGGAGCCGACTTGCCAATCGCCACTTTTGTATCACCAAGAGCATATCGAACAGCACTTTGCCACTCCTGTTTGCCAGATTTGAATGTCTTCAGTGCGTCGGCTCGATGTTCGGGTGCCAGCCGAAGCATCGCCAGAATAAGGTCTCGTTCGTCAGGAGTATCTGTCGAATAGGAGTTCGCTCGATGGGCGAATTCGCGAGGATCGATCCAGCCATGCTGATGAGTTGGAATGCTCAACAGTTGTCGCGATTTTCCTGTCGCAATCAACTCGGCTATCGCCTGACATCGACGAGACAGAAAACCAGGCGGTTTTGACAGATTGATCTCCGAGCCGGTGTGTTCTTCATCTCGAAAAGTGAAATTCAATTCAGTGTAGCTGCCGTGAGGTTGTTTCTTCTGGACGATTTCGGGACGAATGACTTCACCATCGCAAAACGCCACCAGAAGTCCCAGAATGTCGCTGGCAGGATCAGCACCGCAGAACGGCATCGCTCCCTTCTGGATCAGCTTGATGGTGCGTTTCATGATCGGCATGATAAGCGAGTTGAAGTTGGCAGGCCTGGCATCACAGAACCGTGCCAGGGCGTCGATGCAGCGTTCGACCTCGTCGACAAGTGAACCATCTTCAATGACGCGTGCGGCGACGTCGATAAGTTCTTCGATGTCTTTGATTGGTGTAAGCGGTTTGACGAAACGCAACCGCGGAATATCGGTGCCGTCAAACGACACGGCTGGAATCTCCAGAACACCTGACTCAAGATTGGATTCGAGGTCGTCGATCGCAAAAAGACGCTTCAGTTCCGTCGACAGGACAACGGGGTTTCCTGTTACGGCTTTGCCTGTTGCTGGGCGTTGTCCTGTTGCTGGGCGTTGTCCTGTTGCTGCAGAAAGAGACTCTGCGTTTCCTGTGCCGAAAAGTCCAGTGGCGCGTTTGCGAACAGAAGCCGCCAGTCCGCTGCTGAATCGATGCACGAGCAGGCACGTTTCAGCATCATCTTTGCCGAATTCTTCGATCAGAGTCAGAGCGGCATTTTGTACGTCGGCCTTTTCATGTCGCAGAGCTGTCGCTGCAATTCTCGAGATGTCGTGAGCCTGTTTCGGACTTTGCGTGGCGATTTCATTCAGCAGCTGGATCACTTCCAGAGCAAGTCCTTTGCTTTTTGACTGCAGCAGCGGTTCGACCGCCGGAGCAAGTTCCTCGGGCGAGTAGCTTCCCGCCAAAGACCGCACCTTTTCAAACGCCCACGTCACGACATTGGGGGCAGACGCGAGCAGGAGACCCAGAAACCGTGTTCGTTCGGCCTTAAGTTCCTTATCGGTTGGTTCCAGCATATCGAAAAACGTGAGGAACCACTTAGCTCGATAATGATTGAAACCACGTTCCAGCGCCTCCAGCGACGAAGTTAATAGTCGGTTGCGCGGGAGCTTTCCCTGATTCATGAGCTCGATAAAGGTCTTCGCGAAACTTCGATCGTACCCAAACCGATCCAGATTCGCGAGACTGATGTCGCCCCCACCTTCGATTTCAAAAAGCTTCCAAATATCATCAGACAGCAGATCCGGCTCTGCCAGCAATTGGTTGATCATTAGCGTCTTGCTGAATCGGTATCCAAGACATCCGATCATCCCCAGATAGTAGTTCGGAACATCCGGCTTCGTGGCGAGTTTTGCCGCAATAAGGCGACGGATCAAAGTCCACTCGCGAAAGAAAGATTGCGAGTCGAGCAGCATTGCGACAAAGTCTTCTATCCAGTCTGGCTTACGCTCAAACAGGACTTCAAAAACATCGTCTTCGTCAGGATGCCGCCAAACACCCATCTGCTTGATCTCGGACAGTGTCCCGGTGGCGAAATACGCCAACTGAGTAGCGGGGAGTAACTCGTTCCTTTGATAACTGTTAGGTTCAACCTGAACGATCTCATTGCGTTTCAGCTGCTTAAACTGGGCCGCAGCGATCGGATGCAGTTCACGACGTTGCGATTCCGGCATTCCTCGGAAAAACTTTCGGCAGGCATTCAGGTCGCCCTTGTCGAGGATTTTCTGCAGCTTCTCAGCACTCATCGGCCTGTTCCTCCAGCAAAAGTTGAGCGGCCAGAATGTGTTTGCACGGACCGCGGCTCAATTGGTGTTTGGCATACCATGGGCATGTGCATTTGGCATCTTCACCCGCGATTCGAATACGATGGTCGACACCTCCGGAAGTCACGCTGACCTCACTGCGTGACGGAGAGGTCGATAAGATCCGCACGCACTTTTCCACCAGCAGCTTTCTGGCGTCCTTCAGTCGTGGATGGTGTTTTTCGACAGAACTGAAGTCAAACGGCAACTCGCGATGAAACCACGCTCCTTCGTGCAGATCAAAACCCACAAGGCCCTGAGTCGCAAGTATCGCCAGAGCGCCGCGGATTTGGTCGGCTGTGACATCAGACACCTTTTTCGATATCTGTCGATGCAGGTCTTCTTCATCGATCACCGACTGCCACTTCAGTTCCTTGCGCATGTGGCCAAGGACGTCCTCTGACCTCTCAGCCGCGAGCGACTGCAGGACTTGTCCCTCACCAGAGAAACCTCGCCAAACTTCCGGGCTGATCACAACAGAAAAACGGCTGTCGTCGAATTCCAAAACCCAGCCTGATGCTCCCGTTTGTGTATCGGTGTATATGAGAAGTGTTTCTGCATCCGATGATAAGTCTTCCAGCACACGCAGCCGTTCCAGACCACCGACTCGCACACTTTCTTTTGCGTTGATCTGGCTGAGCCGCAGCGTTCGGCCGGAGGGTACGACAAAGGTCTCGCGACGATTCATTTTCATTCGTGGCATCGATCGCAGGAACCGCCATGCTTCCTGACCGGAAATCTCATGAACCGGATTCATGCGGCTTTGACACGCCTGCACTTCTGTCAGGCCTCGAAGCCAGCGAACCGGGAGATCCACCTTCTTTTCAACCACGGCACCAGACTCGGTTTTTAGTTCGACGGCACCAGCGTCGACGTTTAGCGAGATCTTGTCCGTCTCACGCACTTTAGCCAGAGCTGCCAGCATCGGGGCGTTGAAGTCCACGTTTGTTGTGCCACGTCCAAACTTCGCATCGCGGACGGAATCCGGCAGCAGGTCGACTCGAACATAGACGCCGCAACAACCCGAGAATCCCTCGAACCTCAACCTGTCGCTCGAGACCGTTACCACAGGGTCGGCCGCCGCAAGAATTCGCGCCAGCATCGCGGCGGGAATATGGAATCGGGTTTGAACAATCGACATCAGCCCTCGCAGCATCAAAGCCGTACGCCGAGGACGTGCCAGTCGGCCGCTGAAAAACTGCGTCGACAGTCCCGAATCGCCCAATGCTACTGCGAGTTTCAAGCCGGTCGCATCGCATCGCGATTCTGCGGCGTATCGAACGTGATGCGGGGATGTCAGCATAGTTTAATCCGCTTTCTCGAGGATCTTCGAAAGCACGAACCAACGCGGGTATCGAACAGGCGAGTTATAATTGCGATCATTCAATGTGGCCCCAGACCCTATTTCTCCATCGCCGTCAGTTGATTGAACTCATCCTCGGTAATCCTGCCATCATTGTTTGCGTCCATTTTACCAAAACGAGTTTTTATGGAATCCTTATTCCTGGTAGTGGCGGTGGCGACGAATTCGGCGTGATCGATGGAGCCGTCGTTGTTTCTGTCTCGGGTTGCGAAGCGGGATGATCCGGGCTTCGCTTTAGCTGCATTTGCTGTGGGACGAGCATTCGCATCGGCGTTCGGTTTGGGTTCCGGCATCGTAGCGAGAATCTCCGAGAAGTGTTTTCGAGCAGCGATGACTTCGGGATCCGTCGAAGTCGTCACATCCTTGTATGCAGAGCTATCGCGGCTTTCGCCACAATCGAAGAAGCGTTCACCCTGGCCCGCTTTATCGATCTCCAGTAACCATCGAGAGTCGCGGAGGATACGGCCGTCGTCGAGGTGGCTGTAGATCCAGTCACGATGTTTTTCCTTCTCGCCACGAAGCACAGAGACAAGGCTGTGACCATCGAAAGGAACGTCCTTTGGCAGTTTGGCTCCGGAGATTTCAGCCAGTGTTGGCATGATGTCAGTCAGATCAGTCACTGCTCGCGACACGAATCCGCGCTGAACGCCGGGGCCGCGAATGATACACGGGACTCGCGCACCCAACTCCGTCAACGTCCCTTTGCCATCGCTGCCGGTGCCATTGTCACCGATGAAGATGATGTAAGTGTTCTCATCGAGCCCTTCAGCTTTTAGCCCATCGAGAAGTTTGCCCATCAAATGATCGAGGTACTCAAGATTCGATTTGAACCCCGCCGGCCAGCGTTCACGAGGATCGCCGGGATTCGGCGTTTCCAGATGTGGTCCGTGAGTCAACACGGAGGTGTAGTAGACAAAGAACGGTTTCGACTTGTTTCGCCGTGCAAAGTCGAGCACGAAGTCGTTGAACATGTCCGGGCCATAGTCGTCCGGCGTTGTTGGCAGGTACTCGCCGTTTCGAATCAGGCTGGGATTCCAGAAGCGACTGGCCCTTTCGCCATTCTCCCGCCCCGGATGCTTCACGCCTTCCGGCAAGTTGTGATCGTAAGCCCAAATCAGGTACTCATCGAACCCGGTGTCTCGCACGAGCGTTGGGAGCTTCCCGCTGAGTTGCCACTTACCCGCCTGAGCTGTGGCGTAGCCTTTCGACTTCATCACGCCCGCGTGAGTGAAATGATTGGCAATGTCGGCCTTTGGAGAATCAGCCTTCGGCTTGAAAGCTGGGTTTTGCATGCCCAGAAATCCATTGTGAAAGCCATACTGCCCCGTCATCAGACAGACTCGAGTTGGAGTACACAGTGGCATCGCGTAAAACGTTTCGATCCTTGTTCCCTCTGCTGCCATGTGATCCAGATTGGGGGTTTGATGCTTTTTGCTGCCGTAGCATGAAAGTTCCTTTGCACCAAGATCATCGGCGAGGATCAAAATGACATTCGGCGAAGTCTCTGCTCCCGCAAGCAGCACGCATTGCATCGCTACGATGAATATCAAAACGATATGTTTCATAATGAGCCTTCTTCATGTGACGTGAACTGGGCCACCGAAGAATACCACCTGTCGAAACTGTTTTCCTCCCACTTTCACTTCAAGGTATCGACTGCAATGCCTGCGTGTCCGGAATGTCCGGTATCAACAGTTTTCTATTACGCCAATTCGTCTCCAGAGTGGCAGGAAGACCCCTCACTCGCGAAAAGGCGGCAATCTGCTTGCCAATTGTGGAGAAGCAGGCTCCGCTGTGCAGTTAACGAGAGGGCTTGAGGCAAAGCATTTTCATCAAAGGGCGACGTCCATCGCTTCATTCAGGGCAGGAAGTTCAAGCTGAAGTCGAGTCACAGCGTCTGACGATTCAGTTCCTGTTTTCTCCGGAGTTGCTTCGGGATGAAAACGATAGACGATCAGTTCAGAACCGGCTCCACACCAGCAATCGTCCTCTATGGGAAATCGCCGGAGTTCTTCGAACTGCCGATGAGTCTCAGCGGTTTTCAGCAGCAGCCGATACTCGGGATAGTTGTTCTTCGTGCCCGGAAGGTCTTTTTCCACAACCACGTATCCAGTCTGATGCTGGTTCATCATTTTCACGATGTCATCCGAGGTGTGGACGCGAATTTCTTTCGGAAGATCGTCAAACCACAGTCGCACGGCAAGATGTCGTTCGCCTCGAAGAATCAGCGGGCCTCCCACCGGCTTGCGTTCGCGAACCCCCATCATAAACGAACCATCGTAGGTTCCGTAGAAAAGGACCGAGCGACCCCGTTCAGGCATTTCCGCGACGAATCGTCCGGCGTCTTCGTAGCCGCGAACAAAGTAGCGAGGTGTCCGACTGGCTTCCACGCCCATCCACAGGAGAATCGCGGCAAAGCCAATCGGTTGGATGCTGGCTCGTTTGAGAAGAAGCAGAATTTCTCCGGCAGCAATTGTGGCTGGCACGATCAGCGCCAGCACGAAGGAAAACAGGTATCGTTCATGAATGACGTAGCCCATTGAAAACGTGTTGAAACCGTACCAGGTCAGCGCCCACAGACTGGTCAGCAGCACGATTGGCTGGCGACGCATCAGGCCGAATATGCAACCGATTAATGCCATCATCAGCAGGACAGGAATGAACTGCATCATCAGTCGCGGGTAGCCAAGCAGCAGATCCAGCGACATCGGTGGAGCAAGCTTCAGGCCAAGCTCTTCATTAGAGAATTTCAGACTCAAGACCGTATACGGTACCGTCAGCAGGACGGCCACAAATGCCGCGACCCACGTTTCTCGGTGTTTCAACAGATTCCATTTCCACCGCAATGTCGCATACAGAGGCAAAGCCAGTCCGAGTGGAATAATGTACTGTTTACTCAGATAGCCCAAACCCAGAGCAACGGCCGCGAAGAACCCGAACCACTTGCGGTCATTTTCGACATACTCAAAGAACAGCCACAGAGTCAGGAACGAATGCAGCGCTACTGCCATTTCGGGACCAATATCGCGAGCGCAGATGCCGATGATTGGATTCGAAAGCAGCAACCCAACCGCCAGCACGGACAGCCAGTAGCGTCCTGTAACCCGTTCTACCAGAAACCTGGTCATGAGCGCGGTGGCGATTGTGTAGAGCGACACGATCGCGCGAGCTGTCAGAAAGGAAACGCCAAACAGCTTAAACGCCGCCGCAAAGACGACAGCCAGCACTGGAGGACCATATGGCAGATTCGTTGCCGGATAACGCGAATAAAAATCCACGTTATAATGGTAAGGATCCAGTGCCTGTCCGTCGCGGATCATGTCGTGAACCAGCACGCCATTGAACGTGTATCGCTGACCATCCGGAGAACACGGTCCTGATGTTGTGATTCCCGGCAGCGAGACCAGTAACGCTGCTGCGATGATGACGAGCGTCATCGGGATACGAATCGAGTAGGAAGGTGAAGCAGGCATGTGAGATTTCGGATTTGGTGCGACTCTGATTTAACGACCGCTGTTGGCCAGCTTGAGACTCTGAGACTTTAGACGGTGGCTGTTCTTCCCAGCTTGTAATAGTTGTAGACTGGCAGAACTCGGCCGATGATCCCGGGGAAGACTCGCTTCTCAATCACCTTGAAGTTCTTTTCGAGCGACGGGCAGACCTTTGAGCGTGCATCCTTGAATTCTTCTTCGGGCTTCCTGCGTGAATAGAAGCTCAGAACGTAATCGAGCGTCTCACTTTTGTGAGGGCAAATGGTCAAAAAGTTTCCGCCGGGTTTCAGGATGCGCTGAATTTCACGGAGAGACTGGTCCAGATCGTCCACGAATTCCAGTACGCTGACCGCAATGACAATGTCAAACTTTGCGTCTGGATAGCCCATGTTCTCCAGAGGACAGGTTCTCAGAGTGGCTTTTGTTCCGGTGAGCCGACACATTTCATCGACTGCCCCCATGTTGTTGTGGACATCACAGGCATGCAGATCGCGGCAATGTCTTGAGAGCTCGGGCAGGAAGATCCCGCTGCCAGTCCCGACTTCCAGAATCGAATCAACAGGCTGCTGCCCCATCATCTTCAGAATTGCCTGAAATCGAAATCGCTGGATGTATTTGATCGGGAACTGGTAGTTCCATTGGAAGTAGTCCAGGCTGTTGGTTTGCTTCAGGAATGCAGGGTCCGGAAGAATCATGAGTGGATCTATTTAAGAGGTGTCAGGAATTCAGGAAACAGAAACGCGATAATGCTTTCGAACGGTCACGGCTTTCTGCTGGTTCTGTCACTCATTACGCAGCGCAAACTCCACCACTGGCACTTTCCATCCGGAGTCCGGGGCAGACTCTCGACGCCAGCCGCGGCAGTGATAGAAGAACTGAGCCGGTTTGTTATCCGCGTCGACAACACAGCGAATGACTTTGGTCCCGCTGTCCTGAAGTCGATTCACGGCGAAGTTCAGCAGTTCATGAGCCAGATTCAGTTTTGTTTCTCGATGAAACTTCGGGGTCTGGTAATCCGGCAGAGTCCCGATGGACAAAATCTCGCCACCATGAGGAATTGGAGCTTTGAACTTTGGCACCGAGTCTTTCGAGCGATGCCGCCATTCCGCTAGCCTGGCTTTCATCAGCGACACGGCTTCGGGCACAACCTTCAGCACGCTTGGATTTGTGATCAGCGACATTCCACACTCGTAA
This sequence comes from Planctomycetales bacterium, assembly GCA_026400835.1. GTDB lineage: Bacteria > Planctomycetota > Planctomycetia > Planctomycetales > Planctomycetaceae > SXXK01. The sequence continues at coordinate 45,392 of JAPLOA010000096.1, forward strand.
GCCATTCTCAGCCAGAAATGTCGAATTGCGGAGCGGATGAATCCACTGGAGTCATGCGTTGCCACAATGAATGCCGCCGGCGTTTCGTTCACATAGGCGATGGCACCGAAGATCAGACCGCCTTTAGGCAGGACGTTATAGTAAAACTTCTCCATAAATCGGTGGCCCAGACGCACAAGCGGACTTGTCGGCAGGATGCGTGAATGCAGTTCGGCCAGCACACTGACAGGTGCAGCTTGATACTCGTCAAAGTCCACCATGCGAAAATCCACTGGCACTGCTGATTGAGCAACTGGCGTGCGGAACGCAGGTTGGACAGACTTCTCTGACACGGTCATTAAGTGCTGCTCCCGACGAGTGGCCTGTCGAATGTCCTGGCTGTTGCCTTGTCTGAATCAAGTGACTGAGCGGAGTCTGAATCGAGCCTGCTGCGCAGGATGCGTGCTGGATTTCCGACGGCCACTGTATAGGGCGGTGTTGCGCGCGTGACGATTGAACCTGCTCCGACCACACAACCTTCGCCCAGATCATTCATCACCACGCAGTTGGCACCAATCCAGCAGTCATCGGCGACCAGAACTCGTCGAAGGCGACCGCCTTGTAGCGCCATGGGGGTATCGATTCGGTCAATGTTGTGGTATCGCGAACCACTCAAAAACTGACAATGGTCTGCTGTCAGGACATAGGAACCGAAATCGCAGTGATGGATGACGTTATAATTTCCGATCAGGACATTGCTGCCGATTGCGACGTCGCGGTAAAAGAAAATCGTGCCGAAGCCGATCGCGACGTTGTCACCCATTTGCCGCAGCGTCCACCGATAAAACTCACCTCGAATGATAATGCCGAACACGTAGGGAATGACTGCCAGGAGCTCTGAACAGGTTCGAAACGCGAAGTCCGATCGCCGAGCCAGCATCGCCATCGGCCAGACGATCGGCCATGTCAGCACCGCGGCGATTCGCATTGCTCTCCTTAGATTTTTGCTGGGCGAAAACTGCTGGTAGCAAACGTCCGTATACGCATCGCTGACGATTCGCTGATTGTGTCGCATAAATCAGCCTTTCCCGGCTCGGAGTTTTTTGAAGCGGGAACTATGCATTTCGTCAGCCACCAGCAGAACTTTTTGCGGGATCTGATTGGGGCGCAGTCGTGACTTACAGAACTCCCGCATACGTTTGCGGAACACGGGCAGAGTTTCGGTGGTAGAGAGCTTCACTCGAGCAGTCACCGTTTGTCCAGTGATGGAATTTGGTTCTGAAGCGACGGCGACTTCGTCCACACCGTCCATCTGCTGGACGACGCTTTCGACGTCGCCCGGATAGATCTTCTCGCCACCCACATTGATGATTTCCGATGCGCGGCCTTTGATACGCAGATAATCTCCATCAGTCTCCACGAGGTCACCCGTGATGAACCAACCGTCCTCGGTAAACGGACTCGGAGCATTCAAATAGCCAAGCATTGCGGAGGCCGCTCGAATCCAAAGAATTCCGTCGAGGATTTTCGTCTCGAATCCCTCACCGCCGACCTGGACCCACAGCGATCCTGATTCTTTCGATCGCGATCGCATAATGCCCAGTTCGGACAGTCCATAGGTCTGCTGAAAACGGACATTCGGAAAAACCTGATTCAGCCGAATCAGGGTGCTTTCCGGCATCACTTCCGTGCCATAAGTGATCAGCGTGAGAGACGACAGATCATGCTGACGCCACGCTTCTGAAATCAGCAGCAGTCGCAGGAACGTCGGAGAAGTCGGCAGGAGCTCGACGCGATGTTCGGCAATCAGTCGGCAGACCTCGTCCGGATTACGATCCTTCGTAATCACCATTGTGCCGCCATTGGAGATTGTGTGCAGGAATGTGTTCAGCCCGCCAATATGATCGAACAACAAAAAGACCAGAGTGCGAAGCGACGGTCGTTGTGTCCGGAACTTTTCCACGAGCTTCGCGAAGTTGTGCAGGGCCGCTTTTGGTTTTCCGGTTGAGCCCGAGGAGAACAGGACCAGGCCCGCATCACCTATTGCAATCAGTTCGTGAGTCAGCAAGTTCGTCACGGTGACATCGCGATGCTGAATTCGACACGAATCATCAGGCGAAAACTCGAACACGACCTGCACTTCAGCCGTGTCGAGGAAATCGCGGTGTGACGTCGTAGCGGCGGCGCTCAGTGGGACAATAACACAATTGCGTTCCATCAAGGCCAGCAGCAGCCCGCAGATCTCCGGTGAAAAGTCACCGATAACGCCAACGACAGAGCCTGGCACGCAGTTCTGTTCGGGCAGTCTTGTTCTCCAGCGTTCGACGCTTGAGACCAGGTCCGCGTAGGTCGAATGGCGATCACGCCAGATCACAGCCTGTTTGTCTTCGCAGGAAGTCAGTCGTTCCATCAGCCAGTCGAGATTCACGAGACACCCCCGAGGTAAAGTACTTGTCCGGTAACGCTGTCACTTGCGCGACTGATAAAGAAGTCCACGACGTTGGAAACATCCTCAAAGCATCCAGGTCGTCTGATCGCGAGACGGTCAATCAATGCGTCCATTTTTTCCTGTGGCACGGCGCGAATCAGATCGGTGGGAATGGGTGTCGGACCGATTGCGTTGCTGGTGATACCTAGTTCCGCGAATTCCCGCGCCAGAATTCGTGTCAGCGTTTCCACAGCACTCTTGGCTGATGCGTACAGGGCTTCCCCTTCCAGTTGCAGGGGAACAGCAATGGTGCTGAAGTTCACAATCCGGCCGAACTTGTTCTTCGCCATCAGCTTGGCGCTTTCGCGACACATCAGAAAAGTCCCCAGGAAGTTCGTGGAGATGATCTTCTGAGCGACCGACATCGGGGTCAGCATGGCGTGATTCATTGATGCGATGCCAGCGTTATTCAGAGTGATATCGAGGCGTCCGTGGCGTTTTCGAATATTGTTCAGCATATCGCGGACCTGAACTTCGTCCGTCACATCAACACAGTGATGTGTGTAGCCCTCGAGTGTCCAGTCCGGTGCTTTACGACTGCAGCCTTCGACCACGTATCCTCGCTGAACATAATATTCCGCGAGGTAACGACCGATTCCCTTACGAGCTCCGGTGATCAGCATGACATCATCCATGGCTTGATGCCTCAGTCAGAAGCGTGTCGACATACTGAGCAAGACTGCCGATCGTTCTGAAAGGACTCTTCTCCTGTGACATCGCTCGTTCATCCGCGAGGGTGACGACGGTGTTGAGTTCATCGCTGATTGTTTGTTCGACGTTGAACAACAGCGTTACCAGTTCGAGCGATGTCAGTATGCCCTGCTGACCAACCAGACGAGTTGTCTCATTCAATTCTCCCGGCGCGAGATGAATTTGTTCGTCAGATTCTGCAAGCAGTTCCTGAACGTTGGCGATAATCAGTTCAAGGCTTCTGGTCAGATCCATTGTCAATACTCCGAAAATGCCGCAATTCTTATGGCTGGCAGCGAGCAGCGCTGCATACAGTTCCCGCCATCGGCCACTGCACGGCTATTGGAGTATGTTGTCTGAAATCGCCCGCGTGGCGTTCCTTACGTTCCTGTGACAAAAATCTCATGAGCCTGAGATAGCAATATCAGGAATCAAGGGAATTGTTTCCGAACGCAAACAAGAATTTCAGTTGCCATGTTGTCCTGAAGCATCAGGTCGCTCTGATCGATTCGATTCGAACCGCGCGTAAGTGTTGTGGCGTCAAGATGCGAATCATCAACACTCTGGAAGATCACGATTGTTGCATCTTCTGAACATTTCAGGTGAAGTCGTCATGATCCGAGAAACACACCCCGAATACTTCGAAACTCACTTTGATTCAGCCGGTTACGATGGTCCGTGGCCGCGTCAGTTTGCGATAGTCACGGGCTACTCCACAACAGGTGAAAATTGGACATCGAAAGCCAATGCGAGGGCGGACCTTGAGTTGAACGCCGAACTGCTGCGGCGAGGCGTCTGGATTCAGCGTGTCACCGGATTCTCACCTCGGACTGGACATGCAGAACCGGGATGGGCCACCCAGTTGTCTTTTGTAGACGCTTGCGACCTAGGGGGCCGGTTCCGACAGGACGCCCTTTATTTTGTTCGCGACGACCAACTTTTTGTTTCACACTGCGATTCGCGGCGAGAGAAAGTGCTCGTTGGCTCATTTCGCGAACGTCTGCGTTACTAAAAGTTTCACAACGCTGCTTTTATCCGGCGGCGTCACTTTGCGACTCATGATTAAGGGAGCCAATGACGGCGGGGCGAGTTAGCGTTTGCGAAGCTTCCGAACCAGCGGCAACCAATGTCCTGGACAGCAGACGCAGGGATTCGAGTTCACGGCATGCTTTGCTGAGTTCAGAGCAAAGTGTCAGTCTCCGCAACAGAGCGTTAGCACTCATGTCGATCGACATGCCTCTGCTCAGTGACTTGCCAGGGTCATGATTCATGGTTTCTCTTCAAGCAATCCCAGTTCTTCCAGATCTGCGAGGTCACGCAGGCGTCCAGCCAGTCTTTTCATCTTAGCAAGCCCCGTTCTTGAAACGACACTGATTTTCCGATCTGGCAGATGAAGTACCTCTTTCGATGTCCAGACTTCGTGAAGAACCGGAGTGACGAGCAGTAGATCCAGTGTGAATAAATCGTTGTTGAGAATACGTGAAATACGAAAAACCTCTCGTGCCTGAGTTGTTCCGGAAGCAAATGGGATGATGCCAGATGGAATGATGTAACCTAGCGATTCGATAGCGGCCTTTGCAGGTTCGAGTGAGTTGCGGTCGATTAACAGGTCTATGTCTCGCGTCGCTCTCGGATAGCCGTGTAGAGCGACAGCAAGTCCCCCGCAAACTGCGTAGTCAATTCCAGCAGCAGTGAGACAGTCGACCAGAGAAAAAAGCTCATTTGTCAGCTCAGACATTGTCGGACTTTGCCTCACCAAAGAGAAGACTGCCAAGCCGCTCCAGCACGAAGTAGAACACAGGAGTCAGGAAGACTCCGAAGATTGTGACGCCCAGCATCCCGGAGAAGACAGCAATCCCCAGTGTTCTTCGCATCTCGGCCCCTGCCCCTTGCGCGATAGCCAATGGAACGACACCGAGGATAAACGCGAACGATGTCATCAGAATCGGACGTAGTCGCATTCGGCAGGCTTCTACGGTGGCGTCGAAGGCCGTCGCGCCAGCAGTACGTTTTTCCCTGGCAAACTCGACGATCAGAATTGCATTCTTGCTGGCCAGACCTACAAGGACGACGAGACCGGTCTGCACAAAAATGTTGATGTCCAGGTGAGCCCACGCGACACCAATCACCGAGCATAGCAGACACATCGGCACGACAAGAATAACGGCGAACGGCAAGCGGAGACTTTCATACTGTGCGGCCAAAAGCAGATACACCAGAACAACGGCCAAGGCAAACACAACCATCGCCGTGTTGCCAGCTCGAATCTGCAACAGTGTTAACTCAGTCCACAAAGAGGTCATTCCAGGCGGCAATTCTGTAGCGGCCAGATCGTCGACCGTGGAAATCATCTGCCCGGAACTCACACCGGGCAACGTACCTCCGTTAATCGTCGCTGCGACAACTCCGTTATAGCGCGTGATCAAACCCGGACCTGCGATGTCGCGAACCTCGGCGATGCTGGCCAGCGGAACCATATCTCGCATCAGGTTTCGTACTTTGAGCTTCCGGACGTCGTCCGCCGTTAACCGAAACGCCGGATCGGCCTGAAGATTGACCTGCCAGGTACGGCCAAAGCGATTAAAGTCGTTGGCATAGAAGCCACCAAGATAGACTTGAAGAGTCAGAAAGACATCATTCAGAGGAACGCCCAATGACTTACATTTTTCTCGATCCACCTCAACAAACATCTGAGGAGTATTCGCACGGAAGGCATTGAACAGACCGGCCAGCCCCGGTCGCTGATTTCCCTGAGCAGCAAATGTATCGGCCGCATCCTGCAGTCCACCGAAGCCGGTACCGGAACGATCCTGAATCATCACCTTGAAACCGCCGGCATTGCCGAGACCATCGACAGCCGGTGGTCCAAACACGGCCACAGCGGCATCCTGAATACTTCGAAACGCGGCTCCGCGCAGTTGCTGAGCGATCACGTCAGAATTAAGTTCAGGACCGCGATCTTCGAACTCATCCAGAATCACAAACATCGAACCAAAGTTGGAACCGGTCGCATTCTGCACAATGGACTGCCCCGGGATCGAAATCACATGCCCGACGCCTTTGATACCCGGATATTTCGTTTTGTCACTTTCATCACCCCGCGCGATGCGATCGATTTCCTTCATGACGGCATTGGTGCGTTCCAGTGATGCTGCATCAGGAAGTTGAACGTTGACCAGCAGGTAGCCTTTGTCCTGAGCAGGGACGAATCCGGTCGGAACATGCGTAAAGCTGTAGTAGGTCGCGTAAAGCAGCCCGCCGTAAACGCAAAGAACAATCACCGACAAACGCAAAAGCCAGCCGACGGACCATGCGTAGCTACTGGAGGCTTTATCAAAGAACTTGTTGAATAGCTTAAAAAACCAACCGAGCACACCGTTCAGAAGTCGAGTCAGGATGTCTTTCTGTTCGGCCTTCGGACGCAGCAACAGGGCTGCCAGAGCCGGGCTGAGCGTCAGGGAGTTCACGGCCGAAAAGAAAGTGGAGACAGCGATGGTGACAGCAAACTGCCGAAAGAACTGACCTGTAATCCCGGTGATAAATGCACAAGGAATAAAGACAGCCATCAGGACAAGTGAAATGGCGATGACCGGAACGGCGACTTCATCCATGGCTTTTCGTGAAGCATCGCGATGAGACAGGCCGTGTTCCAGATGATGCTCCACGGCTTCAACAACCACGATGGCATCATCGACCACAATTCCGATCGCCAGTACCAGGCCGAGCAGTGAAAGATTGTTCAGGCTGAAACCAAAACCAGCCATCAGAGCAAACGTGCCGATGATGGCTACTGGCACTGCAATCAATGGAATCAGAGTGGCTCGCCACGACTGCAGAAACAGAAGCACGACGATTCCGACAAGAACGATCGCGTCGCGTAAAGCTTTGAAGACTTCGTGGATCGATTCATCGATAAAGGGTGTCGTGTCGTAGACGATACCATAGTCCACTCCGTCCGGAAATGAAAGCTTCAGTTGTTCCATGCGTTCGCGGATTTTGTCGGCCGTAGCCAGCGCGTTCGATCCGGGTTGTTGATAGATCGAAAGACCAACAGACGGCTTTCCATCCAGATAACACAACGTATCCTGATTCTTCGCCCCGAGTTGAATCCCGCCGAGTTGTGCGCCTGATGAGTCCATGCGTTGTTCGCTGATCAGATCGCGTAAACGGACGATCTCACCTTCAAAGCCAGACCGCACAATGATCTCACCGAACTGTTTCTGATCCTGCAGTCGTCCCAATGTGCTGAGTGTGTATTGGAATGCCTGACCATTGGGGACCGGCGGACGTCCCAGTGATCCGGCGGCCACCTGAACGTTCTGTTCTTTCAATGAACTCACAACGTCGGCGGCCGTGAGACCGCGAGCGGCAATCTTCTCCGGATCAAGCCAGATGCGCATGCTGTAGTCCTGTTGACCGAACATGCTGATGTCACCGACACCTGATAATTGAGCTAACTCATCGCGAAGATTGATCGTCGCATAATTGCTCAGCTTGAGCTGGTCATAGGAGTCATCCGGAGAAAACAGATTGATGACGAGAAGAATACTGGGAGACCGCTTTTTGACGCTCACGCCTGTTTGTTTGACAACATCAGGCAGCGACGGCAACGCCAGATTCACTCGGTTTTGTACCAAAACCTGAGCCATATCCAGATTGACACCTACGTCAAATGTGACTGTCAGGCTGTACTGTCCATCGTTCGTGCATTGCGACGACATGTAGAGCATGTTTTCCACGCCCGTGACCTGCTGTTCAATCGGCGAGGCCACTGTGTCTGCAACAACGCTTGCGTTTGCACCCGGATAGGCACAAGTAACCTGTACTGTTGGCGGAGCGATTTCAGGATACTGCGCAATGGGCAACGTGGTGACAGCAATGGCTCCGGCAATCACGATGACAACCGATAGCACTGCGGCAAAGATCGGTCGATCGATAAAGAACTTGGATAGAGCTGACACGTCAGACCTCGAGCAAGAATTGATAGTCCGGGATGCGGCGTCCTATTACAGGCGATCCAGTCACGTTTCGGATCCCCCGATTGCAGTCGCCTGCGGCTTGCCGTTAAACGAATCGGATTTACTGATCAGCGGCTTTGGTGGCGACTTCGATGCCGGAGCGAACTCTCTGGATTCCTCGTACAACGATCTGTTCGTCGGCCTGCAACGGTCGAGATTCAGATTCACCGGAGGCCTTGACCGACACAATCTCACGCATGTCACCGTCAAGGAGTCCCACTTCGGCGTTGAGACGAACGGCTTTCTTGTCTTTGTTCACGACAAACAAAAACCGACTTCCCTGATCAGAGCCTAGTGCGGCCTCTGGAACCAACATCGCTGACCGTGGTTTACCGATTGGAATTCGGATTCGTGTGAACATGCCGGCCGTCAGAACTCGTCCTCCCGTTTCGGGTTTAGGGTTTGGCACATCCGCTTTGATCAGTATTGTTCCGGTGCGTGAATCGACCTGATTGTTGATGAAGCGAACGACACCTTTCAGTGGATACTGGTTCTGATGAATGGGCAGTCCGAGTTCGACGGAGATGGAATTCTCTGCTGGTACTTCCAGCTTGCCATCGCGAATCGCCTGCTGCAATCGCACCAGAGTATTCTCATCCATATCAAACAAAACCGTCACCGGATCTACGGCGACGATTGTCGTCAGCAGAGTTGAATTGAAAGCTCCGGACGGCCCGCCGGTGACGAGATTGCCTTCGTCCATCATGCGATCACCGATCTTCCCGGAAATTGGCGCTTTCAACTGACAGTAACCAAGATTGATCTCAGCCGTTTTCTTCGCCGCCTTGGCCACATCAACGGCCGCAGCCGCCTCGGCTGTATCACCGATCGCCGTTTGAAGTTCTTCTTCCGTCGACGCGCCTTTGGCTCGAGCTGCTTCGATTCGCTTCAGTGTGCCCTGAAGCTTCGTGTGACGAGCCTCTGCCTGGGCCAGATCGGCCGTTGCACGAGCCAGATCAGTTTCAAACGGTTGCGGGTCGATCTCGACAAGCAGGTCGTCTTTCTGGACCTCTGTTCCGGGCTGAAAATGGAGTTTGACCATGTGTCCGCTGGTTCTGGCACGCAGCTCAATTTTCTCTTTCGGTTCAATTCGCCCTGTGAAGTATTCGTAGTCCACCAGTTCGCGACTTGCAGGAACGGAGACTGTCACTTCCGGAATCATCGGAGCCGGTGCGACAGCATCAGAGGCCCCACAGCCCATCAGGCTGCTGGTTCCGATACAAGCGAACAGGGCCAAACAAAAACAACGGCGCGCGCTGAGCAGAGAGTCTTCAGAAGACATCATGCCAGATCCCTCAAAAAGAAAATCCACAAGTCCCACAAGGACGACGAAGTCTCATCTTAGCACTGTCAAGAACTCCGCTGCGCCTCAACCTCAGATCAAAAACGAAATTCAATTCCCTTAATCTGCTGGAAGCAGTTGGACAGCATCGACGATCACATACTTTCCGTCAGTGCCGTCATTTGAGATGCGAATCCAGCTTTCGGTGTCGGCCTTAAACGAAAATTTTCCCAGTGTGCGAAACAGCCGATCATGACGGGGAATTTCCTGTTGATTGATCTGCGTAATAAATTCACCGTCGGCATGATGAATCGTAACGGTCGTGTTCGTGGAGCGGCGAACGTTGTAGCAGTGAGAAATTCGCACCTCGTACCTTCCAGCGGCAGGGATCGATGGCCTGAACGTTGCTGATTTCTGGCCTTTGCCAGTGTTTCGGTCATGCAAGTAGCCTCGCCCGACGTACGGAGGCGTGTGGCTCGAATACTGCCAGTCGCCTGTTAGCTCTGCATCGCTGTCGTCCAGTACAATTCCCGGAAGAGTCTGAAGATCCGTGACGATGAATGGGACCAGAGACGAATCATCGACCTCGCCGGGGGCGTGAGTATTGGAGACAGCTTTTGTGTGAAGCCGAAACGATCTTTCAGTCGCCGTCGAATATTCTGCTGCTTTCCAGTGGCTGTAGGCCTCGCGAATGAAGTCTCCTCGCGTCGATGCTGAGCTAATTTCTGGCACAGCATCCTCAGGCAGTCCTGCGATAATCGCCAGGGCCGTCCAGCGTTTTGCGAGGTCCGCTGAGAGTATTGAGTTCAGGTCTGCCGTGTGTCCCGGGTTGGCTTCGAAATATTGACCATGCAGGTTCTTGCCTCGTTGGCCTAGCTTTTCCGGCATCGGAGCCAGCCCATGAAGTCCACCGGCAGTTCCCCACCATTGGACCGCCGCAAAGTCCGGGTGCGAAGGCAATATGTCGGACACATAAACAGTCGCCGAACCGGCCGCATGCAGCTTGTGCTGCAACAGTGCGATTGGGACATCCTGCACCGTGAGATGTTTCTGAATCGAAATTGCGGCGGCCTGCCCGGCGGCCTGCCCCAGAGACATCCAGATCGGTTCAAGTCGCAATGCGCAGAAACCTACGTGAGAAGAACTGGCCGCTGTTGGCACCAGCAGATTTTCAACATCGTTGGGAAGCAGTATTCCATACGGGATCTGATACGGCGGAACAGGGTTGTAGAATTCGCCAGAGTGCTTCCCACTGAAACGCGGACCTTCATGATACGTGCCATGGCAGTTGTTGCCATAGTCTCCCATGGCGATGGAGTCAGGATGCAGGATTGCTCGAGCATCTCCCGGAGCATGTTCGCTGTCTCGCTGAGTAAACACACGGCGTCCAATCATGCGACGCGCTTCACGGATATAAAGCTGAGGCGGCAGATGGTTGGTGTCTGTAAATTCATCTCGACACCAACCCCATTGCTGAGCTTCGCCGCGAAATTTTTCTGGCACGGCTTCGTCGTTCTGAAGAAAGTACAATAGTCCGACCTGGTCTCGCAGATGTTCAGCGTAAATCTGCTGTCGTTCGTTCGCTGTTCCGTCTGGCCACTTCAGGTTCTGTCCGGGCAAGGAGAGACGCACGAGTCCGCCGGACACGTCGTTGATGTCGTACTTTGCATTCGGCAGCGGTGGCTGGTGAGCTTTGAAAATGCAACGGCGCGGGTAATCGAAGATCTTATCGATCTGGCCGGATTCGAGGGCCGTGAGAACGTCGGCGAAGTCTTCTCGTCGATATCCAGCAGGTGCCTGCGGGGTGATTCGGTTCGCGGGATCCTGAGTCATAATGAAACGAAAATTGTAAGCCTGCAACTGGTCGTCGGGTTTCTCGGGGGCCAGCGTTTCGCCGTACTCGCCCTGCCCTTCTCGCCCGGCTCGCCATGGTACTCCGGCCATGGCCATGAGATCGCCTTCATAAGACGCATCGATCACGACGTGAGCGTTGATCGTGACTTCAGCACCCTTGGCGTCAGTGAACGTCACGGACTGAATGCGAGATCCGGCAGAGTTCATTTCAACAGACTTCAATACATGTTGATGGAGGACTCTGATCCTTTGCCACTCCGCCAGCATCTGCTCGAAGACGGCAAGATTGACTTTGGGCTCCGCAAAAACACCTCCATCGCAGTCCTTTAGTTGTTGTGAATCCGGGCCATAAGTTTTCTCATAGTGTTTCTGCACGCGCTGGGCGAAATCCAGAAATGCACCGGAAAGGCTTTCGCGTGAATGAAAGTCGGTGTGCGACAGCCCGCTGGTGACCAGACCACCGATGCGATTCGTGGGCTCAACCACAAGGACCTCATGTCCCTCAGTGGCTGCCGCGACTGCTGAGGAGATTCCCGCTGGAGTGGCTCCGAAAATCAGCACATCTGGTTCTGATAAAGTCTGAGCAGCACCGACCGGCAAATTAAACAAGAGCAAAATGAAAGAGGTGACCAACAACGTTATGCAAAAATTCAATCTTGACCATTGAGCTCGTTCCGCATGACTGTCCATTTGCAGCCCCTCGCTTCAGTGGGTGTAAAGAGCTCTGGCAATGAAGTTCCTCGCAACTCGAGGTTTTGGCACCTTTCCTCCGAACCAACTGCGGATATCTTCCTGCAGCCCGATGCCATGCATAAAGTTGTAGAGAGCTTTATTGAGTGCCTGCCCAAGAGTGTCATGATCGACGTCGGTCGGGTCAATGAAGCCGATGTCGTTTTTGGCGAACGTCACCGGGGGAAGAGGAATCAGCGTGACTCCATATTCCTCCGGATTCTTTCCGACGGGCGAATGAACGGTGCAGGTAAATCGGTGGAAGAAGCCGCTCTGGATACATCCTTCTTCAAACAACTGGCGAACATACTCCAATGCATCAACAGTGTCCTGCACGGTCTGCGTTGGAAAACCATACATCAAATAAGCATGCACCAGAATCCCGGCATCGCTGAATCCGCGAGTGACACGAGCAACCTGCTCGACGGAGACGCCCTTCTTCATCAGATTCAGCAGTCGATCGGAGGCAACTTCAAGGCCGCCGGAAATGGCGATGCAGCCGCTGTCGGCAAGTAATTGGCAAAGCTCTGGAGTAAATGACTTTTCGAACCGAATGTTGCCCCACCAGGAAATGGCAACTTTGCGGCGAAGTAATTCTTCGGCAAGTGCTTTCAGTCCTTTTGGAGGAGCGGCTTCATCGACAAAATGAAAACCTGTCTGACCTGTTTCGGCAACGATCGTCTCAATGCGATCGACGAGGGTCGATGCGGCCGCTGTGTCGTAGCGTGAGATATAGTCGAGCGTGACGTCACAGAAACTGCACTTCTTCCAATAGCACCCATGAGCGATGGTGAGTTTGTTCCAGCGACCATCGGACCACAGTCGATGCATGGGGTTCAGCATATCGAGCGTTGAAAGGTAACGGTCGATGGGAAGGCCATCCCAGGTCGGCGTGCCAACTTCGGCAAAAGGCACATCCGGCTCAGCGCAATTGATGTAACGAACTTTGGCAGGTTCGTCGTCGTTCTCTGCACTCCGCATGTATGTGCGAACGAGTTGACTTGCCGGGCGTTGGCCCTGAAGAAAGGCCAGTAACGCAAGCAGAGGGCGTTCGCCATCATCCAGTGTCACGAAGTCGAAATAGTCAAAGACGCGAGGTTCGGATAACTCACGAAGCTCTGTATTGGCAAATCCGCCGCCTAATGCCGTCCGGATTGTGGGGTATTGTGATCGAATTGCCTGTGCGATGCGGAAAGCCGCGTAGACAGTTCCTGGAAAAGGAACGGTGATCAGAACAAGATCCGGCCGGTGCTGATCGATTGCCTGTCGTGTCAGATCCTGCAGGAACTCATCGACAAGATTCAGGGGAGCAGCCAATGCTTCTGCGAGAGGATCAAACGTGGGCTGACTCTGGGCCAGCAATTCTGCATAACGGACGAATTCAAATCTGGGATCAATGGCTTCACGCAGGACATCAGCCAGATCGCTCAAGTAGAGAGTTGCGAAGTGGCGGGCTCGATCCTGAACTCCCAGCATCCCGAACGCCCAAGCCATGGGATCGTCGCTGAACTCCTCGTCGGCTAAGTAGACATCGAGCGAATCGAAGCGAGGTCCCTCTGGCAGGAAGCGGCGACTTGCAATGCGATGGGCGAGCGTTGAGTCTTTGCCCTGCAGGAAAGCGATTGTTCGATCGATCGTCGAATGATAATGATCGAACTGCTGAAGAAATCGATTAACGCCGGGAGTCCGCAACTGCTCATCAATGAGCAGAATGCGTTCGCGAACAGAGTCTAATCCGCCTGATGATAGCAGCCTCAGTACGAGAGCCAGCGCAAGATCTTCCTGAGCGGCGTCGATGCCTTGTGAACGCAGAAACCCCGTCAAGTAGGCCGTGGACGGGTACGGCGTGTTGAGCTGTGTCATCGGCGGAATGACGGACAGCACTCGCACTGATGGCAAAGCCATGACTAGATCATGTCCAGCTTGCGGTGTCGTCGTGAAGGGGGCTTTGCGCATTCGGCGCAGATGCCATGCACTTCCAGGCGATGTCCACTCATGCGGAAGCCGTGGTCCGCAGCAACTCGTTCCAGTACTGCTGAGATTTCTTCGTTCCGAAACTCCACGAGCTGCTGGCACTTTTCGCAGATGAAGTGATCGTGTTGAGGGTACCCGTAATCGTGTTCGTAAACTTCACGATCGTTCGAACGGGCGACTTTACGAATCAGTCCTGCCTCTTCGAGCGAACTGATGGTCCGATAAATTGTCGCACGGCTGACGCGTCCACCATCTCGTCGGGGCTGAGTCAGCCGTGCGACAATCTGATCGGAATCGAAATGCTCATGCTCGGCGAAGATCTCGCGAACGATTGTTTCGCGTTCCTGTGTCAGACGTTTTCCCTGCGTTGCCAGGTACTCACGAAACTTTTCCACAGGCGACGCTGCGACTTCCTGACGATCGAACTCGTTGACAGCCAGATCACTCACTTTGAACCTCAGAGAAAACGCCGAACCGATAGACCGACCTGAGCTATTCCATAAGATGAGTTCAGGCGGTTGGGCCGTGCGGTATTGGGATTTCACACAGCAATCGGGTTCAGTTTGGCGAGGATTCTGCTAAATGTCACTCGCGATGCCCAAGAAGAGGCTCTTTTCTGAAAAGCCGTTCTTCAATAGCACCCAAAATTCGGTCAAACAGTCAAATTGTCGTCTTCCAGGCTGTGCAGCATCCGAGAAAGAGCCTTTTCGAGGATCTCTTCCGAGTCATAATCGCCACGTGCGATCGCAGTGCGGATTGCCGCCAGCCTTTCCTTTTGCAGTTGTTCAGCTTCTTCCTGAGACAGCTGATTATCCGTTTCGCTATCCACTGCGCGTTGCGGAGCACCCACTTCGGGCAAATCGGGTTCTGCGGCTGCAGCAGGTTGTTTCTGAAATGTACTCATTGGAGGTATCACGAAACAGGCCAGCGAAGATTTGGACTCAGTATGCGAAACTGGACTGGGGAAATCATTCCCTCAGGTGGCGTCCACGGTTCGATTATCGTATTCACGCCAGGATCAGAGGTCCAGTCCCCAATTTGGCTGTCGATGTATCTCCTGTGTGGCCAGCGTGTTTGGTCGATTCGAGCTTCTGGATTCTGCATTACAAGGGATAGGAATCCGAATCTAGTTTGGACGTGATCGGAGATAAAGCTCTTTCATCAGCAGATCGATTGCTTTTCCGCGTGATTTGATGGCTCTGTCAAGTTTTTGAGCCTGCTGTGACTGAACAGCCTGACGATTCAGATTTGTCAGTTCCTCAAAGTCGACTTTCCAGCCACTATCTCTGGCAGCCTGCACAAGGTCGCTTTGAATTTCTGCAAGATTCGAGAGGAGTGCTTCCGACAGTTCCGAATTGATGACTCGATAGGGCGATGTTGGCAGAAAAGCCGATCGTGAAATGCTGGAGGAATCCGGCATTGCATTTCTTCTTCGTTGCGGTTCCGGGTGCTCCACCGAAGCCTCTGGATTGTTGAGTTGCGGGAGAGGGGCTGCCTCTGCATCAGTCGAAGTGACTGTCAGGTCATTCTTCGAGATGCGTCGGCTGATCAGCCATGCAAAAACTGATGCTGCAACCAAAAGAGCTGCAGCGGCGTTATTCTGAATGAGCGCAAAGCTGATACCAGACACAAGGCAGATCACAGCAGCAATCGCCAGAAGAGTTTTCCATAGACCAGCACGATGTGCAGAAGCTATCTCTGATGTGCGTACCTGCACGACCGGCATGGATCCAGACAGTGCCTCCCCAGTAGGCGAGTGAGGGTAGCTGTCGATCGAGATCACTACGACCGTACTGTTGTCAGATCCTCCCCGACAGTTTGCCAGATTGATCAGCAGCCTGGATGACTCGGTCGGCGGCATTGATCCGACAATCTGTCCAATCTCAGTATCGCTGACGTGATTTGTGAGACCATCTGAACAGAGCAGGAACAGATCGCCGGATTCAACCGAAAATGGTCCTTCAATATCGACCTGGACGTGAGGGTCAGGCCCGAGGCAGCGGGTGATCACATTGCGCGGGTGAAAGAGTTCTACATTCTCTGGCGTTGCTCGACCCAGCCGAATCATTTCCCACTGGAGACTATGGTCAAATGTAAGTTGCTCAATATGGCCGCAGCGGACTCTGTAGACACGACTATCGCCAACATGGCCAACAAGTGCACCTCTTTCGGAGAGACTGAGGACACTGCACGTCGTTCCCATGCCTTCGAATTCACGGTTCTCCCGCCCTCGATCATTGATGGCTTTGTTTGCCGCAACGATCGCTTCTCGCATGCGACTCTCTACGGTTGCAGCGTTGTTGTTCTTGAAGTAGGCATGCGGGAGTGTGTCGATGGCGATGCGACTGGCCAGATCTCCAACGGCGTGTCCGCCCATCCCATCAGCCACGACAAACAGGTGGCCACAGTGGCTCCACTCGTCTGCATCATTGCACATTCTAATCTGCAACGAATCCTGATTCATGGCGCGCCGCATCCCTTTGTCCGTGCGCGAGGCATATTGAACGGATGGGGGTGACGACATGGATGAACTACTTGGAAGCCAATCGCGATGACACGAAACATCTAATCGCCAAAATGACCCGATGTCGCAGGATTTTGGGGCTCGGCGAAACCTGAGCAGTCAGAGTGTACAGTCAGGGTGGATACTGGCTAGTCACCGGCAGGAAATCGTTGGTTCCGCCTGTCTTCGGGAAAGCAATTGCACAGCACCCCTCAAGGTTTAAAGCTCTCAGGGTCCAACCCATGGTTCGACTGCCAGAGTCAGGTTGGTGGGGCATATTCAATTCGGGGATGTCTTAGCTCTACCCCTTCAAAGCCCTGAAGTGCCTGCTCAGGATTCTTTGATCAGATGGGCTGATTTCCAGTTTCGGCCCAATGTTGTTTCTGAAATCAGTGCTGCCGTCGAAGGGGCATGGAGTTATGGTCAACTGGTCTTTTCGGGGCCAGACTGATCAAAAGTCCGCTCAACAGGTCAGTTTCCAAGCACGGTATTTGCGGAGGAGAAACCAGCCATCACGGGGCCGGATGGAGGTGCAGGGACGCTCCAAACCGTATCTGCACTTTCTGTTCCATCGATCCGCAGGCGATGTTTCACATGGGCAT
Source organism: Planctomycetales bacterium (assembly GCA_026400835.1). GTDB lineage: Bacteria > Planctomycetota > Planctomycetia > Planctomycetales > Planctomycetaceae > SXXK01. Next base: position 62,511 of record JAPLOA010000096.1, read on the forward strand.
CGAAATCAGTTTTCCAATATCAATGACTCTGCAGGCTCGAAGTAAGTCTGACTAGCGAATCGATTTCGTTCCTGAAGCTCCTGGTCGGCAAGAACGGAAATGCGAACCATCTCTGCCGTGCTGTTCACTCCGAGTTTGCGAGCCGCATTTGCACGATGTTTTTCAATCGTCTTAACGCTGATTTGCAGCTCCTGAGCGATGCTCTTGTTTGCAAGTCCGTTGGAGACGAGCTGCACCACTTGAAGTTCTCGGCGTGACAGGCGTCGGATCTGCTGTCTTGCTGCGTCACGTCGAGACATCCATGTTCGGAAGGCGACTTCATCGGAAATCGGTGCTGAAAATGAACCTGATGTCATTGATGGTGCAACTGACTGGATCATCGCTGCGTCTCCAATTTTCTTCTGTGTGCCGTAATGCTCAGGCTTTTGAAATTTGCTCAGTCTGAGTCAGTTTTATGGACTTGAGTTAGAGATTTTATTCGGGTTGACGAAGCGGTGTTTATCAACTCCAACCGGAGTAAGTACCTCTATAACCCGTGATACGGGCAGTTCCCGTGGGAGTTTCCAGGTAGATCCGCCATGTGGCAAAGACAGGTCCTGTGATCTGAGGATCACTACCCTCACTTGCGTGAAATTCCCCGGGGGAACGCGTCTTACTGCAAGGAGGATGCAAACACTCCGTTCGTGATGGTTCTCCGTGAGGGAAAACCCGTAGTCGAGCGAAGCCTTCGGCTTCAAATCGTTCAAAGCAGTATTGTCCTTAACGACCGTGCCTGCATCAGGCTCACGTTGCGGACAATTGAAGAACTATCCCTGACGCAGCAGAGAGAATCCACGCAGCAGATAAACAAATCCGCTCCAGACAGTGATCGCGACGGCGATCCAGAGCAGCACGTCTCTGACTGTTGGCAGCCATGGCCACGGGAGATCTGTGGAGAGCGAGAGAAGGCTGACCGTTACTGCAACACACTGGACAGACATCTTGAGTTTGCCTGACAGGCTGGCTGAGAAATCCTTGCCTTCTTTCTCCAGAATTCCGCGGAGGCTCGAGACAAACATCTCACGTCCGATGATGAGGATGACCATCCATGCGTTGACACCAGATCCAGGTGCATCCTGTTTCTCGAGCAGAAAAACGAACGTGCCGCAAACGATCACCTTGTCAACAAACGGATCGAGAATGCGTCCCAGAACAGTGATTTGTTTGTACTTGCGAGCCAAGTAACCATCGAGCGCGTCGGTCGACGCGGCGAAGACAAATAGAGCGGCGGAGGAAATCCACCAGCCGCCGGTGGTGATCATCGAAAAAAGGACAATCGACAAAAGCAGCCGAGTCGCCGTTACGAAGTTTGGCATATTGAGCGATTCACGCCCAATGACCGCTCCGCGTTTAGGCTCCGATTCTGCTTCGGTGCGAGTTGTCGTTTCCGGTGATGACATAAAAAACTGCGTACCAACCTGCGGTCAGAGGAAGTTGAATCCAATGGGCGGTCAACGGACATCCTGATCGGATGATAGGTCCCGCCGAGCATGTTCATCGCTGACACTTGTCGTTGGACCTTTATTCGACATCAAAATTCCCGGCTACAGCCGCCTCGCGTGCAGATTACTCTTCCTCGCCCTCATCATCAATCATCGACACCATGCCGACGAGGTCGTAATCCTGACGCTCCATGATCTCAACGGGCACCATGTCCCCGATCTGGAGTTCAGAACCGGTCACAATCACGTTAGAGTCGATCTCCGGGGCGTCGGCAAAGGTACGGCCAACGTAGACTCCGTCACCAACCTCTTCGTCGATGATGACATCCAGTTCGTAGCCGATCATTCTGTCGGCATGCTCGAAGGCGATCTCCTGCTGCAATTCCATCAAGGCGTCACGCCGGGCTTCTTTGACTTCCTCAGGCAAATGGCCTTCAAGCTTGACCGCAGGTGTGCCAGGTTCAAGCGAGTATGTGAAAACTCCCATACGCTCAAAACGAGTCTCTTGAACAAACTGCTTCAACTCTTCGAATTGCTCGTCGGTTTCTCCCGGGAACCCGGCAATGAACGTTGTCCGCAGGACGACGTTTGGAATCCGTTCACGAAGCTTCTGGACGAGTTCTCTGGTCTGTTCACTATTCACGCGGCGCTGCATTCGTTTCAGCACATTGGAATTGATGTGCTGCAGCGGCATATCAAGGTACGGCAGGATATTGCGTGAGTCGGCGATTACGTCGATCAACTCATCTGAGAAGTTAATCGGATACAGGTACATCAGGCGAATCCAGTCGATGCCTTCGACCTTCTGCAGTTGTCGCAGCAGCTCTGCCAGCTGAACCTTGCCGTAGAGATCCATTCCGTAGTAAGTGGTGTCCTGAGCAACCAGGATCAGTTCTCGTACTCCATCGTCGGACAATTCACGGGCTTCATCAAGAATCATCTCGATAGGCTTAGTGACGTGCTTACCGCGCATTGAAGGAATTGAACAGAACGTACAAGTGCGATCACAGCCTTCCGAAATCTTCAGGTAAGCGTAGTGGTCCGGAGTGATTCGCAGGCGGGACTGATCGTTCATCGCCTTGATTGGGGCCGGGCGGAACAATTCACGTTGTTCTCGAGCACCTCCGACAAGTCGATCGGCAACCTTGGTAATCTCATCTCGTCCAAAAACGCCCACAACGTGATCAATGTCCGGCATCTGCTTCAGCAGTCCACCGTCGGCTTCAAGGCGCTGGGGAAGGCAACCCGCAACGATAACGCCCTTCGTTTTGCCAGCTTTCTTCAGGTCCAGCATTTCCTGAATGACGGAGCGGGATTCTGCTCGTGAGCTTTCAATGAAGCCGCAGGTGTTGACGATAACGAAATCAGCACCCTCCGGCTCGGAAACGAGTGCATAACCGTCAAGGGACAATGACCCTAACATCTTCTCGCTATCAACGAGATTCTTGGGGCAGCCCAGGCTGACGAAGGCATATGTTCCCTTTGTCTGGCGTGGATCGAGAGGCTCTGAGGAGCTGGCAGGAGATGACGGAGCAGATAGGTCAATAATCGGGAGAGAGGCCATTGGTCTGATTAGTTCCTGATGGTTCAAAGACTCGCAGTGCGAGCAAAAAAGCTGATTGGGTTGCTCAACCGGTTGCACGCATAACCAGCCCGGGCGGCTGAGTACGGACAACTTGAGCGATCGTGCGGTCTTATGCAGCCGCTCGGTTCGGGAGCTGAATAACCGCTCATTTTCGCTCCACAGTGTACCGACGCCGTCAATTAAGGCTATGACCTCCTTGGTCGATTGCTTGGTTTTCCCGCATCAACCCGACGCCTCAACGGAATCCCGCTTCCTGAGAATCCCCCTGCTCCGTTTCTTGTACTCGCGTTCCTGCCGTGAAATACTTCGTCTGCAAAATTACTTTGGCACCGGCGGGAACTTTGATTCCTGAGCAGGATAAGGTTTTCCGGTACCCTCTTCAGACTGGCCGTTTTCAGGGAAATTCGGCGTTTCTTTGCCCACCCGGCAAATGAATGCGATTCCTGTTGTTCTGCCGGTCGGCACTCAGTCTCCTCTCACGGATCTCAACCAATCATGCTTTGGGAAGTGGAAATTCTGCCAATCGGCAGCGAAAAGGACTACGAAGGTCAGCGAGTTCTGGCAAGCGCCAAAAGCCAGGGGATTACTGGCTTGAAATCGGTCATTTCGGCCCGAACGTTCCTGATCCAGGGGGAACTAACGCCAGAGGATATCAATCGAGCGGCTGACCAAATGCTGGTCGACTCTGTCACTGAGCAATTCCATGTTCGCCAGTTACCCGCCTCGTCAGCCGACGTTGCCAGTTCTCAGGCTCAGATTCTGCTGAACGTTCTGTTACATCCCGGCGTCACCGATAGTGTTGCTGAGAATGCCGTAAAGGCATTGACGCGACTGAATCTGAGCGTCACGAACGTTGCAACCTGTCGACGATATTGGATCACTGGTGATCTGGCGGCGGCAAGGCTGACGCAATTGACGAAGAAGGTCTTATCGAACGATGCGATTGAGTATGTCGTGAAAGGGCCATTGCAGATTAAGGACTTGTCCCTCGGAAGCGAATACAAACTCAAGCTGACGACGGTTCCGATTCGAGACATGAACGATGATGAGCTGATGGTTCTAAGCAAAAAGGGACAGCTCTACCTGAGTATTGCTGAGATGAAGACTGTTCAGGATTACTTCCGATCATTGCAGCGAGATCCGACCGACATCGAACTTGAGACAGTCGCTCAGACATGGAGTGAGCACTGCTCGCATAAGACGCTCGGTGGTCGAATTCACTACGTCGAAACTTCCGCAGGCAAAGTCGTTCGCGATGTTCATTTCAACAGCATGCTGAAGGAAACAATCTTTGCTGCGACGGTGCAGATTCGTGAATCGCTCGGCAAGGATGACTGGTGTGTCAGCGTCTTCAAAGATAACGCTGGCATTGTAAAGTTTGATGATCGCCAGAATGTTTGCATCAAAGTCGAAACTCACAATCATCCGTCCGCCATTGAACCTTACGGTGGAGCAAACACAGGACTTGGCGGAGTGATCCGCGATCCGCTGGGAACCGGGCTCGGGGCTCGCCCTGTCTGCAGTACCGATGTGTTCTGTTTCGCTCGACCGGATTACCCGGCTGATCAGCTTCCGCCTGGAGTTCTGCATCCACAGGCTGTGATGCAGGGGGTCGTCTCCGGCGTTCGAGATTACGGGAACAGGATGGGGATTCCGACTGTAAACGGTGCCGTCTGCTTCGACGATCGCTATTTGGGCAATCCTCTTGTGTACTGCGGCAATGTGGCAATGATTCCTGTCGATAAATGCGACAAGAAGGTCAGCCCCGGTGATCTGATCGTGTCCGTTGGTGGACGAACAGGCCGAGATGGAATTCATGGCGCGACGTTCTCTTCCGTTGAGTTAACGGAAGAGAGCGAGCATATCAGCGGAGGCGCAGTTCAGATTGGCAATCCAGTCACCGAAAAGATGGTGGCTGATGTGATTCTGGCGGCTCGCGATCTGAACCTGTATTCTGCAATCACCGACTGTGGAGCTGGTGGCTTCAGCAGTGCCGTCGGCGAAATGGGAGAAGACACGGGAGCCGAAGTCTGGCTGGATAAAGCCCCTTTGAAGTATTCCGGATTGTCTTACACTGAGATCTGGATCTCGGAAGCTCAGGAACGAATGGTCCTTTCGGTGCCGCCTGCAAACTGGGAGCAGTTCCGGGATTTGTGTGCCTCCGAAGGTGTGGAAGCGACTGCGATTGGTCAGTTCACAGATACCAGACAGTTAGTTCTGAAGTACGGTGAGACGAAAGTTGGTGAAGTCAGCATGCACTTCCTGCATGACGGTCGACCGCCGGTCATTCGGGAAGCTGTGTATGATATCAAGGAAAACTATCTCGCTTCGGGGGCTGAATCAGATAAAGCTGACTTCACGGATGATCTGCAGAAGATCCTAGGCTCACTAAATGTTGCCAGTAAAGAGTGGATCATTCGCCAGTATGATCATGAAGTTCAGGCTGGCAGCGTGATCAAACCGCTGGTCGGAATTCATAACGATGGGCCGTCCGACGCCGCTGTTGTTCGCCCCGATCTGAATTCCAGTCGTGGTCTTGTGGTATCGTGCGGAATCAATCCTCACTTCGGCGATCAGGACCCCTATTGGATGGCGGCCAGCGCCATTGATGAGGCCGTTCGAAACTGCGTCGCTGTCGGGGCAGACCCCAGTCGCATCGCGATCCTTGATAACTTCTGTTGGGGAAACACGGAGCGTCCAGAAACTCTGGGAACTCTTGTTCGTGCTGCTGTCGGCTGTCAGGACATGGCCGTGGCTTACGGCACACCGTTTGTCAGTGGAAAAGACAGCCTGAATAACGAGTTCAGCTACGAAGATGGAAGTGGAACTCGTCGTACGGTTGCTATTCCTTCTACTCTGCTGATTACTGCTCTTGGTCAGGTCGACGATGTTGAAACCTGTGTCACGATGGATCTCAAGGGTCCCGGCAATCTGCTGTACCTGATTGGTGAAACCAAAGACGAGATGGGCGGTAGCCATTACAACCTTGTGAATGGCATCAGCGGCGGCAAAGTGCCCACTGTTAATAAAGAGGGTGCTCCTAAAACCTTCCGAGCACTGCATCAGGCCATCAAGCAGGGACTGGTTCTTTCCTGCCATGACCTCAGCGAAGGTGGCCTCGCAGTTGCCGCGGCTGAGATGGCATTTGCTGGCGGAGTCGGTATCAAAATCGATTTGAAAGCCGGCTCGGTAGTGCAACTCTTTTCAGAGAGTAACACCCGATTTCTTGTCGAGGTCGCTGTTTCTTCAGAAGGCGCGTTTAGCGAGCTGCTTGCCGGTGTGACTCTCGAGAAGCTTGGGATGACATCAACAGGGGAAGAGCTGGTTATCACCTCTTCCGGGCGGCAGCTAGTGCGAGCCAGCCTGAAAGATCTGAAAGCATGTTGGCAGAAGCCGCTCGCTTAAAGGTGCTTTATGATTACGTTATGAAATCGGCTCGTCGAAGTTGCGACGAGCCGTTTTCATTTACGCGTTGAAATTTGTTCGGTGTTAAGGACGAAGTTCAGTTCTTCAGCCCGGCTTTCCTTGCGTCGATGATGGCGTTCGGATCTGCCGGAACAACCTGGGGCTCGACGTACTCCAGAAGGTCTCTCAATGCGATGACCTTGTATTTTTCGAGATGAAGGTACTTCAGGTAAGCCTCAAAGTTTTGCTGGCTGCTGCTGACCCAATCATGGGCCGTATCTGGAACTCCATGGAATTGCAGAATTGCGATTCGACCATCACGAGCTTGTTCTGCGGCTCGAATCAAATCCTGAAGGGCCCATTTGGGGCGAGCGTCGCCAGCGGATGGCAACAGCATTGGATGATCACTGCCGGGCTCATACGCAAATCCTCGCCCTTCTTCATACGGATACTCAGGTGCTCCACCACGACGGGCGAATTGAATGCCATGCTTTTGAAGAACAGCGAATGCTGCTGGAGTTGTTGCATTTCCCGGCCATGCAAATGTTGTCGGAAAAGGGATTCCGTGAGACCTGCATTGTGACTCGATCCCCTCGAGCTGTTCATCCAGACGATCCACCGTTTTGTCTGTAATCCCGAGATGGTCTCGCGTGTGATTTCCGATCTCGAATCCGTCTGCGTGCAATTGGCGGATTTCCTCCCAGGTCATGTAGTCCAGCTTGTTCTCTTTGAAATCAAATCCTTCGGTAATAAAGAACGTCGCTCCAAAGCCGTACTCTTTTAGTAGTGGCCGGGCAACGGTGAAGTGTGATTTTGACGAATCGTCAAAAGTTAGTACCACCAACCGATCCGGGATTGGCTTTCGAACGGCAGGCTGCGGCGGCTTCTCATCCGCAACGATGATTCCGGAGAGTATCAGCCAGCCCAGCAGTGCCAGTCGCATGTCAGGAACTTTCAACAGAAGTTGCGCGTGAACCCATTTGATTGGTGTAGCCCCTCAGTCGATTCACGATCGATTGAGCAAGTCGGCTTACATTCCTGTCGCCAGAGCCAAGCCTACTTTGCACGCTGCCAGATACTCGGGAATATTCAGGCGTTCTTTGACGGTGTGAATCTCGTGCTGACCACAACCCATCGTCACCGCTGGGTAACCATGCAGAGCCATCCAGTTGGCATCCAATCCACCATCACAGATCTGAGCAATGGGGCGGAGTCCAACGGCTTCCGATGCTGCCTTTGCCGCAAGAACACATGGGCTGTTATCGTCAATTCGAAACGCTTCGTAACGAATGTCCTCAACGAACTTTAGTGAACCATATTGTCCGCCGGCATTTGTGACGCTGTCCGTCGCTGTTTCAAAAGCATCTCTCCACGCGGCAACAATCTGCTGACGAAACTTGCTGTCATGACTTCGGGCTTCTGCCTGCAAAGTCACCAAAGGCATCACGACATTCGTGGCATCTCCTCCGGTGATGACGCCGAGGTTGCTTGAGCCACGCTGCTTACCCTTCCGAACCAGTCCGTGCCAACCGGTCTTCTGGAGTTGAGCGATTGCGATTGACGCAATCACGGCCGCATTCACTCCATCCTGTGGATGCGCGCCGGCGTGGCTGGCGATTCCTTCAATGCGAATCGACAGGTTATTGGCGCCAACGGCTCCCGTGATCAGGCTGTTGGGATCTCGCCCGTCCCAGTTAAAGCAGAGTTCCGGCTTGCCGAGCTTTCCGGCATTCAGAAAACGGGCTCCGCGGAGTCCGATTTCTTCCTGAACGGTGAACAATAGTGTCAGCGGCGGATAATCGAGTCCCTGGCTGATGGCTTCGAGGATCGCCGTCAGCACTACTGCACAACCTCCACGATTATCGCCACCCAATCCCGTCTCTTTGGACTTTGGACGAATCCAGTCGCCTTCTCGAACGGGTTGACATCCCGCACAAATTGGGACTGTATCCATATGAGCCATCAACAGACGCCGTGGCCCCTTGATCGTGCCTTTCAGTTTGATAATCAGATTGCCAGTCGTGCCGCCCGCAGGACTCTTTTTGTGAGCATTGTCGATCGTGATGGCGTTTTCCGGAATCCCTGCGTCTATCAGAGCTTTCTGGATCCACGCGGACACGTCGTGTTCCTGACAACTACCACCCGAAATTGAAATAAGATCCATCACTCGTCGGATGGCTTTGTCCTCGTTCACTCGAATCACGTTCATTTCCCGTTTGCGTTCCTGTCGAGGGGCTCGTGCTCCTGAGACAGGTTGGCCATTTGGCCGGTCTATTAAATCGTCGGTTACGTTTTTAAATGTCTACTCTAAAGATTACACGCATCAGGCCACTTGAAAATTCCAGAACACGGATCGGCCCGGTCACCCCGTGGCAGAATGACACATTCACGCAATTGATCGAATTCGACGAAGGTTCTCGTTCTTCGCCAAAATGAGCAGCAATGGGTCAGGATATTTCGTTTACGGCCTTGAGTGCAACGGCAGCTCGGTGACAGCTGATCGTCAAATGTCGGCTCGTACATTTGTGCCTTGAAGGCTGCGTCACTCCTTGACCTGTTTGACCAGTTTATGCACAGAGGCAGCAATTCGATCCTCGATATCTCCTGCCCATCGAAAAGCCGGACGGCCGTATTCGTAGAGATTTGAACCGCCTTCGTAGCCGCCCTCTTCCCAGACTCTTCGAGAAGGAATGTACGAGATCATGTCATCGGCGTACCCCATGACCCAGGTTCCTTCGCCGAATTCTGATTTGAATCGCAGGGCATAGTCCACGACGGTTTCTGCACCCATTCCGATGAAAAGAGTTTCCTTACCAAGCTGCCATGCATGAATCGGATAAGGATAAGAATCTTTGAATTGTTCCCCGGCGTCCAGTTTTGCCAGTAATCGTTTCGCCCAGCGAGCTTTCAGTTCATTGCTGTCATTGACGAGCATCATCAGCTCTTCACGAGAAACGACATTCAGATATTGAAGGTCAATCATTTCGAACGCGGTTTTGATGCCGGGTGAGATGGGCCTCAGCGGTGTTTTCAGAACATCTTCAACGGCAACGGCCAGCATGTGGCCATACTTTTCGCAGAGTTCAACAGTGCGACGAGGAAGCGGGTTCTGATCGCCACCACAGGTATTGACGAACATGGCCGTGGTACCGGGATGATTCTTTTCAATTTCCAGTTGCGCGAATCCGGGGTAGTCGCCACACCATGTCATGAAGCTGAGCGTCGTCGGATGACATGCATACCCAAACAACACCGCGCTCAGGCTGCCATCTTCGCGGGTCACTGTCATCACAGGGACGGAGTGATCTACAGGGCCGACGAGCGGAGTTCCTTTCGCCAGCAGGTCCGGGATGTCTGCTTCACGATTGTTGCGGCGATTGACAGCAAAGGTTGTTTTTCCGTCTCCGAACTGAAGACCGGCTGGAGCCAGATTGTTCAGAGCTTCGCCGATCAGATCTAAGGTTCGTTCGACCATCAGGTCTGTATACTCGGCAACCAGTTTCTCCTGAGCTTCGTCGACCAGATAATAGTCGATTAAGTCGTCTCCCAACCGCGGACCGCAGTGGTTGTGCGAAAACGTGAACATGATCTGAGAGCGAGTCAGATGGAACTGCTCCTCGGCTTTTTTGAAGACGCGGTCGCTCATGATCTTCGGCACGCCCTGAAAGTCGCTGGTAATCAGAACCACGCGATTTCCGGATTGATCTTCGAGGGAAATCGCCTTCATCCACAGGTCGTGAAGTTTTCCGTCCGGGGCTCGTTTGGAGCCATACCCGGCCAGCCACACTGACGTTTCCGGCGTAATCACTCGTTTGGCAATTCCGGCCTTCCACCCGTCTATGGAGGCTGAGGCCATTCCTGCATCGAGCAGTGGTGAATTAGTCGTAAGCAGGCAGGATGAAAATGCCGATGCTGCAATGCCGGATAAAAAATGCCTTCGTGGAAATCCAGGTGTCATCCGATGTCTCCGACCAGTTTTGCGTGATGGAAATGTGTACGGAGGGTAGCGATCCCGGGAGGCGGTCGTCACCCCAAAACACGTGTCAAATCTCTAAACCTGTCTGAGACGAGAACCTTCGTGATATGGTGTGTCTCCTGACTTGCCACACACGGAAAGTCATATATCCATCGATCGGAAAAGAAAACGGCAAGCCAAAGTCCACTTTGGCTTGCCGTCGGATTCGATCGTTGATCGGGAATCGAACTTGTCTATCTCTTAGCTGATGTCATGCTGTTCACCAGTTCCAGATAGTCCAGCGTGATGTTGACCAGTTCTTTGTTGTAGAAGTTGTTCGGGAAGATATCGTCCTTGCCGGAACCAGTGGCCTGTTTGATGGCCTCTTCTTCTTCCTTCTTCTCCTGCTTCAGCTCTTCTTCACCTGCTCGCAAGACACCCTCATTCAGAGAAATCGTCTTGTCGTTCTGACGCTCAAGATATTTGGCGATAAGCTTGTTGATCTGAACGAAGTCTTTGTCCTCTGCAACTCGGGTTTCGCTGCGAGTCTTCAACTGAGAAATCATCGCATCGGTCACACTGGCAGAGAACGGCACGTAGTCTGCTCGAGTGATTCGATCGAACTCCAAAGCATTATCGAGGGAGTCTTCGCCGATTTCACGATGGTTCAGCAGTGACGGCAGGGTTACGTCTGAGGTTACGCCTTTGGTCTGCGTGCTGTCGCCATTGACTCGATAAAACTTGCTGATCGTCAACTTCAAGGCGCCTCGGTCAACAGGGCGTAGTGATAAACGATTTTGAGCAACCTGCACGACATTCTGGACAGTGCCTTTCCCATGAGTCGTGCGATCACCAACAACGATACCACGGCGATAGTCCTTGATCGCTCCCGCAAAAATCTCGGATGCGGAAGCTGAGAACCGGTTACAGACCACAATCATTGGCTTCCGCCAATAAACTTCGGGGTCTTCGTCTTCAAAAGCCTGAACGCTGTCGCCGGGTTCTTTGACCTGGACGACCGAACCCTTGGGAATAAACAAGCCCGACACTTCGATCGCTTCCTGAAGAGCACCGCCGCCATTCCAGCGGAGGTCTACGACAAGGATATCAACGCCATTCTTTTTAAATTCATCGAGAACCAACTTTACGTCCCGCGAGGTGCTCTTGAACTCACCGCCAAGGTTCGCGCCCTGGAAGTCGCGATAGAACGAAGGGATCTGCAGAATGCCAACCTTTGACTTGCGACCGTCGATCCATTCTTCAGACTCAAGGATTTTGCCCTTCACTTCGTCTTCGGTGATCTTGACCTCGGTCCGAGTCAGTTCGTAGTCCTCAATCCCACCGGCTTCCTTCATGATCTGAAGCTTGACTTTGGTGCCCTTTTTGCCCCGAATCATGTCGACAACTTTGGTCAACTTCATTTCGACGACGTCGACATAGTCTTTCACGGCATCGGACGAGACGCCGATGATTTTGTCGCCCTTCGTCAGTCGACCATCAGCATGTGCGGCTCCACCTTCGATAACTTCTTCGACGGTCGTGTAACCATCTTCGTATTTAAGTCGGGCGCCAATACCCTCAAGTTTGAGACGCATGTCGATTTCGAAATCGGCCAGCGTCTGAGGAGACATGTAGCTGGAGTGAGGATCGAGACAGTGAGTCATTGATGAAAGGTAAAGTTCCAGAACCTCGTGCGCTTCTGTCTGCTCAAGAAAGACCTGATTGGTGTGATAGCGAGTATGCAGGCGTTTTCGCGCTTCTGTGAGGTCCGTATCATCCAATTTCAGCATAAGCAGATCGAACTTAATCCGCTTCCGCCAGCGTTCATCGAGTTCTGTTTCATCAACAGCCCAGGTCAGATCATCCGGGTCCTTGATCATCTCTTCTTCGACGGTGAAGTCATGTTCGGCATCAATGGCCGCACCGATCTTGCCTGATCGTTCACCCATTCGAAGCTTGAACCGCTCAAAAACTGTTGTGGCGAAAATCACATCGCCTTTAAGAATTTTGTCGTCTAGTGAGGTCTTTTCGACAGAAAATGAGTCGATGTCGGACTGCAAGAAATAAAGTTTCTGCGGATCCCAGATTTCGATATACCGATTCATCAGTTTCTCTGAGAGCACATCATCGATTTCCGGATGATTGATGTGCCGCGAAGAAACCATTGAAGCAACCAGTTGGGCGGTTTTTCCATCGTCCGGAGTCAGGACGATTTTCTCCGCCGCCGACATACTGCTGCTGCCGAGAATAGAAAAAGCCAGCGCCAGAAACGTTGATCGTCTGGCAAAAGACAGCGTTGTCATATCACATTTCCTTAGACAAACGCACGACCGAAGCGGACTAAACTTCGAACGCGATTCAGCGGAAAATCCAAATTGAACTTATCAGACTTGATCACCATTGTGATCGATCCATCACGGTCGGACAAACCAATGTTAAAGGACGAGTTAAATATTCAGCAAGAGCGTATCTGCGTTCAGGCTGACAATTTGTGTTCGTCCGCGAAATATCATGGCTCATACGGCGGGTCCAACCTGTCTGAAAATTCCGCTCGGTCAAAAGCACAGTTTTGGCAACTCGACGCTCTGCCAGATACGGATTCTGTTGCCGCTAACGGTTGTTTCCTGAGCAGCGTATGATGGATTTCCGGTATTCGCTCAGCGTGGTAACGCTATTTTCGGTCGAACTGACCGAATTGTCAGTGATTGCAACATCTGGTCCGGGACTCCGGTGAAGCTGCGACTGTCTTCCTCTGCGTGGGAGAAGACGAGAGAGATCTGTTCACCAGATTTTGTCGAACAGAGAAAGTAATCCCAGATCAGAGTCTTCTTGTTCGCTTCTCCGGTGGCCTGCACGTGATGGATTCGCCAGCCGTTTTGGTCCGGAGTCACATTCGACGCCACAATTCGACCAGCCCGGTCCTTGATGGCTCGTTCCACATCCGCGAGGTAATCCTGCTCAATCGTAAACTTTCCCGCAGCCATTAATGGCGCTGACGCGATATTGCATTGAGCCAGCAGCGCGCCGTTATGAAGCATGCGCAGCATGACCAGTTCCGATGTCTCATGAAAAACATGCCAACTGCGGTTATGCAGCAGCAGTACTCGCCAGGGAGTCGCGAGTGTCAAAAGCAAACGTCGTTCATCCGGCATTGCATCAGGCATTGTCTCCGGAAGGTCCGTCGCAGGCTTCGCGATCCCCTGAGTCCATTCGATGTCCGCCACAACGTCCAGGCCCGGACTCACTGTTCCCGGCGTTCTTTTCTCCTTCATGACTGCTTTGAGGCGTTTGATTACCGATTGCCTGCGATCAATGACCATTTCGCCGCTGATGCTGACAGTCGTTGATGATCCTGTGATTGCTCCGGTCCCCTGGCATTCGAAGAGAACCACGGCCTCCTCAACTGACAGCGACTTCAGTTCGCACGTTGCAGACTGTGTCACAACAGCGTCAATTCCTGACAACATGGCAACGACCCAAACGTCCGCGTTCCATTTTTCTTTCCCGTCCTTCAGGCTTCTGTCTGGCAAGAGGCCGGTGACTGCGAGTGGGTCGCAGGGAAATTGCAGGAGGTCAATTTGAGAACGAGTCAATCGGACATCGGGGCTCAGTTGAACAAGCTGCAGTTCGCTGCCATAGACCTGAATGAGTCTCGATTGCTGGGGAAGGCTGACTTCATTCTCGTGCTCCTTACCGACTTTCGAGGTTGTTTCCGCCTGCTGAAATCGACGAACTGCCCTAAAACCGAATTGCCCAATGGAATCTGAGGCAAAACGGCGTTGATCAAACTCAAACGTTGCTGAACTGTTCAAATCCCAGTCTGTCGCACCTGCAGCGGAGGGTGTGCTCAGTTGGCCCTTAATCCTTAGCGAATATCGAACATGCGTTGTGCGCTGGGAGTCCGGGGGATCGATGAGAGTGATGCCTTCGTCCGACTTCGGCGACAGAGATTTCTCGGCCGACTGAGCAACATCCGGCATCAAAACGCCTGCTGCAGACAGCACCATCGCTCGTCGCACCGCAAAATCGCTCACGGTATAACCCTCCCTGACCTTCATCGAATTCACGTTTCGCGCAAAGATAAGTTGCTCTGAACGGCCATTTCCGTTCCACTGATTTCTGCGAGAAGGCGAATCTTTTCGGGATTCGCATTTTGCCGCAAGCCGAAAGTTGCCGGCCGGGAGCCGTTGCTTGTGCCAGTTCACGTCGCGATGACGGTTATCCGTAACCCCCATGACAGGCAAAGCCCGCTCGCGATTTACCAACGTCTTTTTGTTCTCCAATGACTAGTGCATCACCAATCAGACGGCCACCACAGGCTGGCTCAGTTCTTTGGCGACGCGAACAAGGCCCGCAGCATCAAGTCCGAGATCAGCCAGAAGTTCATCACGGTCGCCGTGCTCAACGAATGAGTCCGGAATAGCCAGAATCCTGAAACGTTCTGTGTTGAGGCTCAGTCGGCTGGCTGCCTCCAGGACTGCACTTCCAAAACCACCCATGGTGGCATTTTCTTCGATGGTAATAACGAATCCCGTTCCCGCCGCCCGTGCTATCACTTCTTCGTCGATCGGTTTGATGAATCGTGCATTGACGACTCCTACACTCAGCCCGAATGCCATCAGTTGCTCGGCCGCGGAAACCGCCTGAGCGAGCATCGTTCCGCAGGCGATAATTGTTCCGTCCTGTCCCCACGAAAGAACTTCGGACTTTCCAAGTCTGACAGGGGCAACTTCACGTGGCACCTGTTCTATCTTCGTTTTCGGATATCGAATCGACACCGGCGAACTACTCTGCAACGCAAAGTCCAGAAGTGGACGAACTTCCAATTCATCGCCGGGTGCGGTGACGATCATGTTCGGAAAGATTCGCATGTAGCTGTTGTCGAAGACTCCATGATGAGTAGGCCCATCCGGGCCGCAAAGTCCGGCACGGTCAAGACAGAAGATGACCGGCAGATTCTGAAGGGCAACCTCCTGAAAGATCTGGTCAAAACTGCGCTGCAGAAAGGTGCTGTAGATATCCACGATGGGCTTCATCCCGGACTTGGCCATGCCTCCGGCGAACGCAACGGCGTGGCTTTCGCAAATCCCGGTGTCAAAAAAACGTTCAGGGAACTCGTCGCGAATTCGCTCCAGTTTATTTCCTGCACACATCGCCGCAGTGAGAACGCAGACTTTCTCGTCTTCGCTCATGGCCTCGTGGATCGCGTCAGAGACGATCTCGGTATAAGAGATCTCCGATGACTTCTTCACGGGGACGATTTCGTTTTCTGTATCGCGTTTGAAGGGTGATGGCGTGTGGAACTTGACAGGGTCTTTGCAGGCCGGCTCAAAGCCATGGCCTTTTTCTGTAAACACATGCAGCAGAACCGGACCCTTTACATCGCGAACCATCTCAAGGTAGCTGCGAAGTGATTTGATGTCGTGGCCGTCGACCGGGCCGATGTAACGAAAGCCCATTTCTTCGAACAACATACCTCCGTGCAGAAATGACTTCAGGGCATCCTTAAAACCGCCCAGCACCTTCTCCGTGGATTCACCAACCAGCGGAAGCTTGTTCAGCAACCAGGAAACATCTCGCTTTAAGCCGTTGTAGAACGGGGCGACTCGAGCCTTATCCAGATAGCTGGCGAGTCCTCCGACGCGAGGACAGATACCCATCTTGTTGTCATTCAGAATGACAAGCAAATCTTTTTTCAGACCGGCCGCGTTGTTCATCGCCTCAAAAACGATTCCCGAAGGCAACGCGCCATCGCCGATCACAGCGACGCTTTTGCGGCCATCTTTAAACAGCAGATCATCCGCGGCCTTCATGCCGAGTACCGTCGAAACGCTGCTGCCCGCGTGTCCCGTTACGAACAGGTCATAATCGCTTTCCGCAGGATTCGGGTAGCCCATAAGACCACCGCGACGACGTATGCTGGAAAACTGATCGAATCGGCCGGTAATGAGTTTATGAGGATAGATTTGGTGGCCGGTATCCCAGATCAAGCGGTCCTTCGAGAAATCGAATGTCAGGTGCAGCGCAATGCAGAGTTCAATAACGCCCAGATTGCTGGCGAAATGAGCAGCACGGTCTGAGACAATCGTGAGCAGTGCCTCGCGAATCTCGTCCGAAAGGCTGACAAGCTCTGTGTCTGTTAAGTGGGCCAGATCTTTCGGGGATCGGACGTTGCTGAGTATCTCAAATGCCATTAGTGGTCTCTTTCAACTATGAATCGGGCCAAATCCTTCAGCCATCTGCTGCGGTCCCCAAACACATCAACAGCACGACACGCTTCCTGAATCAGGTACTCCGCCTTCCGGCGGCTTTCATCAATGCCCAGCAAGCCGGGGTAGGTCAGCTTTCCAAGATCGACATCACGACCGGGCTTCTTACCCAGTTTCGTCTGTTCTCCAGTTACGTCCAGCAAGTCATCTGCAATCTGAAAAGCCAAGCCAATACAATGACCGTACTGGCGAAGTTGGTTACGACTTTCAGAATCCGCAGATGCACAGATCGCACCAAGTTCCAGCGCTCCTGCAATCAGAGCACCAGTCTTCATTTTATGAATTCTGGTGAGTTCTACTACGCGAGTCTCCGCTGTTCGGTTGGAATCGATCGTCACGAAATCTGAATTTGGCGAACCCGGCGTTTTTGTTTCCGCATAAGGATCGGGCAAAACCACCTTCTGAGCAACCGTTGTTTTTCCCTTGCTGCAACCGTTATTTGCAGTCATTTCCGAAAGCAATGCTGAGTTTTCTGCTCGAAGAAATGATCCACGCTCGGCCTCAAGGTCAAGGACCTGTCCCCCAACCATTCCACTGCCGCCAGCAGCCACCGCGAGAATACGAACCAGTTCAGCAATCTGTCCTGGGGGCAAGGGGGCGGAAGCCACCGTTTCAAAGGCGGAGGTCAACAGGCAATCGCCAGCCAGTACCGCCAGAGCCTCACCAAACACCTTATGGCTTGTCAGTCTGCCTCTTCGGAAATCATCGTCATCCATTGATGGCAGATCGTCGTGGATGAGCGAGTAGGTGTGAATCATCTCGATTGCGACAGCGGCTGGGATCGCATCCTGTGCTGTGCCTCCACAGACTTCATTCGCAAGAAGCACCAGGACGGGGCGAAGCCGCTTTCCTCCAGCCATCAGGCTGTACTCGACCGCTGATCTCAGGCTGTCAGGCCAGTCAGCATGGACCACCGCAGACCTGAGGGCAGGTTCCACGATTGTTCTGAGGTCGTCCAAATGACCCTTAAAGGTCGTTTTCGTCATGATGGGCTCTGGGTGCCTTGCCACTCGATCGACGTCAGGCTTTCGGGAAACAGAACGTCCATAACGGTCAGAAGAAAATGTATCAAAGATGGACGAAGGAGGACTCCCAATGCGGCGTAAGCCATTGTGATTCCTCGGTAATTATGCCCCGATTCGACGAAGCATAGCGGTCCCGCGTGCCCTCGCCAAAGGCAATCATAGTGCTTCCCGACGTCGTGAAAACGGCGAGGCGAACGAAATCAACGGCACGCAGGAAGATGAATGTTCACTCATCAATGACTTTCCTCCGCCTGCCCCGCATCTACCTGAGCGACTGCGATGTCTATAGAAGCATCCATTTGGCGTTGGGGTGGCGGGGGCGAGCAGAGCTAATCTGGCAGCCGTTGCGGCAGCCGCCGCAATCAAAATGCCATAATGGCACAATCGCGGACTCTTGCGAAGGTGCCATAACGACACCTTATTGTGGCATTTGTTTGTAAGTTCATTATATGATTGTGTTTACGACTCCATTTAAAGGATTGGAACGTCTGTTGCTGAGTAGGTGTGACGAACTGCAAGTTATGACGGAGCGATCAATGTGATGCTCATTGCAGTGAATGAAGTGTTCGTTTCGAGTGAGGAGCGTTGTCATGAACTGCCAGTCAAAAAGAAACTGTCGAACAAATGTTCTGGAAGAACTGGATCGTGGTTTGAATCAAATTGTACGCGACGTGTTTAACGCTGAGCCCATTCCCGTCCGCACGCCCGCATTGCGTGTCGTTGAGCTTCCAGGGAACTACATCGTCGAGTGCGACCTGCCGGGCGTTCCGACGGATGCGGTCACGATTCAGGTCGAGGACGGCATGCTGGTCATCGCCGGCGAGCGGTCCGTGCCGCAGGCTCTGGAGGGTGGCAACGTTGTCGTTGATGAACGACGATATTCCCGGTTTGTGCGGAGGCTTCAATTGTCGAAGGATGCTGACGTCGCCGGGATCGATGCCGAATATGGGTATGGAGTCCTGAAGATTTCGATTCCCAAGCAGGCGGCAGTGATTCCAACGAAGATCCAGATTCGTCAGGTCAACTAATTCATCTGCTGAATTGATTCCGTGAAGACCAATCTGCAGACTCTGTGATCTATTGGAGTCAGAATGAGCCTCGAAACGCTGCTTTGCGTGCGAGGCTCATTTTCTTTGGCGTTGGTAGATTTCTGCCAGCAGGTCTTCAACAGACTTGAATTTCTTTCCAGCCTGCATCACCGTTTCAATTCGCTCACGAGCATCCTGCGGCGCGTGGCCGACGCTCAGCAGTGCTTCGTATGTTTCAGACATCAGGTCAGAAGCCGCGTCCGTGGAATCCGGAATTCTGGCGGCAATCATCAGCGCAAACTTCGTCATCTTGCGTCGAAGCTTAGCCACAATTCGTTCGGCCATGGCCGGACCTATTCCCGGCAGTGTACTGAGCGTCTTGATGTCCTTTTCCTCGATCGCTTCGGCAATTTCTCGCACCGGGCGAATCATGGCTCTCAGTGCCTTCTTTACACCAAGGCCATCGACGGAGCAGACCAGATCGAAGAACTCAAGTTCTGCTTCGTTGGTGAATCCGATAATTCGCGGAGTCAGTCGGCCCTGCTGAGGGTTGCCTTCGAGATATTCAATTGTTCGCAGGCTGACCTCTTCATCAAGTTTCGACTGAAGTTGTCGACGAACAATATCGGGGAGTAAAACTTCGTAATCGAACCCGCCGATGCGAATTGTTGCACAGAATTCATTGAGGCCTACAAGTTTGCCAGTGACGCGAGTAATCAAGAAACACCTCTACGGATGAAAGAATATCTTCGATGATCTGATCACCAATCGTTACGCGGCGACTCGGACCGAATGATACAGGCACAGTGCCACCGCAGACGCATCAGCCACGTCGTTGGGTTCCGGGATCTCAAGAAGCCTCAGTTCCGCCTTAATTGCGTGCTGGATCTGATCCTTGGGCGCTTTTCCGCTGCCTGTCAGCAATCGCTTGATTTCGGCAGGAGTGTAATGAATGACCGGAATTCCTGCCTCAACGATTGTCATCAGAATGGCGCCGCGAGCATGAGCCAGCATCAGGGACGAGCGAACGTTAACGGCATTCGAAAAGATCTGTTCAATAGCCACGATTTCGGGCTTGAGTTCCGCGAGGACATCTCTAATGCCGGTCCCGATCTCGTGAACTCGCTGATGAAGTGTAAGAGTCCGGGTTGACTGGATCACTCCTCCCTCACGGAGCACCGGGCCGCGCGAAGTTCTCTCAATCAATGCATATCCGGTACGGTTCAGCCCCGGATCTATGCCGAGGTATCGAGTTTGAGGTGAGATAAAATTCTGTGTACGAATCTCAAATGTCATCTTCACATCCCTGCAATCACAGAAACGGGGTCTTGTTCCTCTGTGAAATCTGCGAATGGCGTTGGCTAAGAAACCTATTGGTTCAATTCCGGAATCTGCCAAAAAGCACAACGACGTCTGCCGAGATCGATTCGCCTCTTCCAACCGGGCCGACTTTCTCCCCGGACTTTGCTTTGACATTCAGTTGCTCAATCGCGACATCCAACAATTCACTGAGTCGCTGGCGAATTCGAGGCTTCCACACGGACATTCTTGGTTGTTCTGCGTGGATCGTACAGTCGAGGTTGATGATTCGCCAACCTTGATTCTGCACGCTGTTCCAGACTGCATCCAGCAGCTTTGCTGAGTCTGCGTCTTTCCATTGCGATTCTGTGTTCGGAAACCATTCACCGATGTCACCCTGCCCTGTCGCGCCGAGCATGGCGTCAATGATTGCGTGCAGCAGGACGTCGGCGTCACTGTGGCCGTCAAGGCCGAAAGTCGCATCTGATATTGAGACGCCGCCAATGATCAGGGGGCGTCCGGAGACGGTTCGGTGGGTATCGTGGCCCTCGCCGACTCGCAGTTCGTTAAATAATTGAGCAGTCATTGCTGTTATCCTGTTTGCGTTGAACGGCAGCGGCAGCGACTGCCGGTACGAGACGCGGGGTGACGTTTGGGCCCTTCTTCATTTTGCCCAAACTGCCTGAGTCGGATTGGTTGACCGAACCTGCCGTTGACTCGTGGTGGCGAAATGCCGTAGTTTTCCGCCTCGCGTCGATGAAGGTTATTGAAAATCTTCCCGGATCGCGACAATGAGAAGGCCATGTTTGTCCCTCTGTAAGTAACCTTTATGCTTTCAGCCCGAGTCTGTGCGGTGGCAACGATGTTGTTGTTACTGCCCGGCTGCGCGCTGTTCACGGCAGAGAATTCCGCTCAGTCCGGCTTGTCCTCAGGACTGCCGTGGTCAAAACGCAAATCGGCTTCTGAAGCGGAAGATGGACCAACGTTGAGCATGGTACGGCTCGAAGCCAGTATTGTGCGACGACCCGTTAACGATGCCAGAGTTCGCCGTCATGTCTGGGAAGAACTGGACGAAAGCGGACTCATGTCGCCGGACGTGCGGCAGCGACTCAATGAAAATGGGTTTCGCGTTGGAGTGGCTGGAAGTACGGCTCCATGGGCTCTGCAAAGTCTTGCTCAGGAAGCCGTCGCCGCTAATCGTCCCAGTGATCTTCGGCAGATAGCAGGAACGGAAAATCAGGTCTCTGTTGGTCCTGCATTCAGTCTGATGCTGGAAGGCAAAAGTTTGTTGGAGGTCCAGGGGCCGCTTGATTCCAGCAAGTTACCACTCATTCAGATTCCACAATTGTCGGCCTTGCGTGACAGATCCAATATGAAGTGTGTCTTCGAATTCACAGTCAAGGAATTAAACGAGGACTGGGTACTGCTGAATGTGCTGCCACAGATTCATGCGGGAACGGAAACAGCTCGTCTCAGTGTTCAGGGCACGAACGATCAGCTTCCTGTACGACAAAATGTGATGCCGATCTATGACCAGCAGTTCACAGTGAAGTTGTTAACTGGCGAGGTTGCCGTTATTGGGTATCACGAATCCTCTGCATGGAATCTTGGACGCTTATTCTTCCTGCCGGACACCAGCAGCGCTGGCGCCGAGAATCTTCTTATGGTACGAATGGCCGGGATAGATGAGTTGAAGGGCCAGAGCGATCCGTCCTTCCGTCTCAATACGTTAGGACGCTGATTGACAGCACAGAGCCAATTACGATGTCTGAATCTGCTTCGTTACCAGAGGACCAATCCTCACCCGTTCGGTCAGAATCTGATCCGATTCTGCACATCGTACTCCATCAGCCGGAGATCCCGCAGAACACGGGAAACATCGGCAGGACATGCGTTGCTATTGGTGCCCGGCTCTGGTTGATTCGCCCGCTGGGATTCAAAGTGGACGATCGCTCTTTGAAGCGTGCGGGGATGGACTATTGGCAACACCTTGACTGGGAGGTTGTTGACAGTCTGGATGAAATTCGCCGTCGCTTACCTGCCGCTCAGGTGTGGTGCCTGACGAAAACAGCAACTCGACTGGTTTGGGATGCCACTTTTCAACGGGGCGATATTCTGCTGTTTGGCAGTGAGTCACGTGGCCTTCCGCCTTCGATTCTGCAGGAGTTGCCGTCGAGAAACCTAAAACTGCCCATGAGCGATCTCGTGCGAAGTCTGAATCTGGCCAGTACAGCGAACACCGTTGCTTATGAGGCTGTCCGACAACTTGGCGGCATAGGTTAAGTGCTCCGGATACTGCTTCAGACCAGAAGGGTCGGTTTGTTGTTGCCGCGCATTTCAGTCAGCAGGTTCCTGACCGACTCCGAAAAAAACGGTTTGCTCATCATCTGTCTTTAACTGTCCAACATTCTTGCCCATGGCAAGGATTATCAACGCTCATCGACGCGTTTATTGACGAATTGCGGACTGGTCACCACCGCCTCAAGCAGCGTGCTCAACGGATAGTTTTTCTCACGAAGCATTTCCTTTGTTGATTCGATCGCCACCGAATCTGAAAGCTGTACGCTTCTTCCAAGCCCGTAGGCAAACGTCTGTCGAACAAAAGTGTCGATAAACTCATCGCGGCGATTACTCCTCAGGTAAGTGCGCAGACTCTCAAGTCCATCCCCGTCGGATCCATCTGGAAAAATTGCGTGATTCTGCACGGGATGTCCCCCGAGATCGAGTTCCCGTTTTTCACCGACAGGACCATAACCCTCAAACACCAGTCCGAACGAATCGAATTTTTGATGGCATCCAGCACACGCTGCGTGATCGCGATGATTTGCCATCAATTGAGACAATGTTAGATCGCCAAAATCTGCTTCAGCCTTTGGCAGTTCCGGAACATTGGGCGGTGGTGCGGGAATATGTTCTCCAAGGAGTCTGCGAACAACCCAGTAGCCACGTTTGACGGGGCTTGTGCGAAGTCCCGGCGAGTTTTTTGTAAGGAATACCGCCATCGGCAGCAGACCGCCTCGCCCCTGCAACGCAACATCATCGAAACGAAGCCATTCGTTATCGGTTTCTGATGAAGCTGATTTTTTCGCCGAAAACCTTGTGACATCAAATCCATAATGCGCTGCCAGGGACGGATTCGCAAAGGTGTGGTTGGCTCCAATGAAGTCTGTCAGGGACCCGTCTCGTTCCGCAAGGTCGATAAAGAACCTGATCGGCTCTTCATACATTGCTTGTCGCAGCTCATTATTGAACACAGGGAATCGTTCCCGATCGACGGCGTTGTGCTCCTCAAACCGTCGAAAGTCCAGCCAGTTTCCGAGAAACTCGGTGGCCAAGCCGCGGATTTTTGAATCCTTCATCATACGGCGAACCTGTGATGTCAGTACCGAGACCTGGTGGAGATCTCCGGCCGCAGCATGCTGCAGTAACTCTTCATCCGGAATGCTGGCCCATAGAAAATAGCTCAGTCGGCTAGCCAGCTCATAGTCAGTGAGTGGCGCAGTTCCCTCAACCTTCGACGCTGCTTCCTGCGGAGTCGCGTTCAACACCAGACGGTAGCTGAAGTCAGGTGACATCAGTACGCCGGCAATAGAGTCCCGAATTGCGTCTTCGTGACTGAGCATTTCGCGTTCTCTCAGCGAACGATATGTCTCCTTGATCTCCACTTGCTCATGGGTTGTCAAAGGTCTGCGCCAGGCACGTTCGGAAAATTTCAGCAACGATAGGATGTGAATTGACTCGGCAGCCTGTTCAGATTCCTCGATCCAGCGAAACGACTGGTTCATGTCTTCGAAGTATTTCTCGATCGCTTCCTGAGCCTCCTGATTTGCTTCCTGTGCAACAGCCTTGTTCAGGAACAGTTCTTTGAGACGCTGAATATTCTCCTGTGATGTCACGTTACGGTTTTCAGGGCGAGCGAAGTCGAATTCCTCGCCGCCGGCAAACTGAGGCGGCTCTGCACGCTCAAAAAACAGGAAGTCCTTGTACTGGCGGATCGGAGCTTGTGTTGCGTAATTCAGATCCTGCCACAGTTGTTCGAGTTCCTGGTTCTCAGTCTCCGTCAGGATCAGTTCTCGGAGAGGCAAATCATCTCGAAAATATCCCTGCATCAAATGGAAACCCGCCGAGAGAAGCCGAATGTTGGCCCCAAGTTCCGCATTGGAATAGTGTCCTCGACTTGAAACGGAAAACTCATTTGGAAAAAGCAGACAGAACTGCTTTCGTGCTTCGTCCATAGCAGCGTCATCGCCATCACCAGGAAAAGACCGACGATTTTCAGCCACCTTCTGATTCCACCATAGAATCAACGGCTGACTGCCAGCAGACATACCGTTGACCTTTAACCGCTCTATTGGAACATCAAGGTCTGTGCGAATCTCTTTAACAAGCTGCGAAAGTTTGTCACATGCGCTGCGACAGTTTTCGATCTGCGCGATGTCAGAGGGCAATTGAGCCCACGCCTCCTGAAGTTCTTTCTGCGGGCCGATGGCATTCTCCGAATGCAGCATTTGCCATAGAAGATCTGCGTACTTGGCACTGATATGTGTTTCCTCTGCAAAGTCCTGCAGAGACGATAAGTTCTTTCCCACCTGTGCACGATGCTGATACTCCCAGAGCATCAGGAAGTATTGACCGTAATCCACGCGGTGCTTTTCGTAGAAGTCAACAATTCTCTGAACGCAAAACTTGTCGCGATCTGTCTCGGCTACCACAGGATACGGCGCAAAGAGGATTTCTTTGGGAGTCAGGACTGCGTGGTCGGCAACTAGCCTTGCGGCAGTCAAGTACTTCGTCAGCAAACCAGGCGACATCGAAAGCGATTCGCCCGAATTGTCGAATCCCGCTTCATTCGCGGGGTCGACCGGGAACTCTCGAGTTGGTCGAATATTGACGCCTGTGAGATCGCGTATCGAGTTGTCGTACTCGGCATTGCTTAGCCGTCGGGCCAGAACCGGGCCGGGGTCGCCCGCATTCTTCTCAGCCTCAGTTCTTCGGAGATCCTTCAACCATTTGATCGCCAGTTGACGGGATTCTTCGGAAGGCTGCGGCGAAAAATCAGCCGGTGGCATTTCCTGCTGCTCCAGCCGATGCAGGACGATCTCCCACAACGGATGATTCGCTCGAACTGCGTCCACTGAAACAGCCTGAGTCAGATCCAGCTTGCCTTCTTGCTGCGCTGGATTGTGGCATTGCTGGCAGTGAGCCTTCAGGAAACCGCCAAGCTCTGCGCCGAAGCGTGCTTCAACGTTCGTCACATCGACTGATTGCGCGAGAACTGGCTTAGAATCTGCCATCATGCTGGTTAACACGATAACAGCCAACGCAACAAGGCGGGGCAGAGACTTCATAGCATTCGAGCCGTTGGTCGAGAGTGAGTTGCATGCGACGGGAGATCTGAAGCCATTCGGTGCGCGTGAGCTGACTCAAATCTGTGTCATCCTCAATGACTATCCCAGTCCCGTCATCTTAGCGATTTCGGTCACCATATCGCCATCGATCATAGCCTGCTCCGCCCTGCCCTGCTCGACTGCCGGGCCACTGCGGGCGATTCCACAGGCCAGTCTGCTCGTCAGGACGTTCGCCGTTGTAGAACATCAGATGATCAGCCGATGTCCAGCCACCCTCCGTCTTTACACGTAATTCTTCGACGGGGAGTCCAAGGCATCGCCGTAAAATGCGAAACTCTTCGAGGTCACGAATTCCCAAGCCGTCGATGACCGGCGACACGCCGAATGCACGTTTGACCAATTGAATAAGCTGTAAGGAAGCCGCTAGTGACAAACCCATGATCAACGCAAGCAGCGGCACAAACGGGCCCATGTCAAAGATTCTGTCGGCAAATGGCCAGACGATGGGCCAAGCCATCAGCAACAGGAAGGTTGCGAGACTGAGCCATGGTCCATACGGAATCTGCCGATCGCGTTTCGTCAGCCAGGCGACAATTGCTGCCGCAATTGCGAGGACTGGTGCAACAAAAAAGACGGTCGTCACAGGCTGCCAGCCCACGACACTTCCCACCATGGCCATCAGCGTAACGTCGCCAAATCCCATCGCTTCTTCTTTGAGGACCAGAACGCCAATGACGCGGACCATCCACACGACGCCACCCCCGGCGATTGCTCCAACAAGACTGACAAGAAAGCCGTGGAGGAATGGATGCTTCGTCGCAAATGCCGTTGCGTCCCAGGCAAAAATCAGAGGCTTAAGCCAATCTGGTGAGATGGACTGTAGTGTTGTGATAACGCTGTAGTCCTGTGTCCAGACGGGAACCAGAAACGTTTGCCCGCATGCGGCGGAAACGATGATTGCCACAAGCAGCATCGGGATCGTGCATCCGTCCGGAATGATGCGGAGTTCGATGTCAATAAACGTGGCTACAATCAGACAGCAGATCATCCCGATGTGCAACAGATACCGTATGTGCAGCCATGTCGGAGTTGACCACAAATTTGTGATCGTCTGAGGTCCATCGGGAGAGTGAATTCCAAAGTCTGAAGCAGAACTCCAGAAGTTTGCAGGCATCTCCATCTGATAAACGATAACGAACAGTATCCCCGTCAGAAGTTCCACCAAAGGATAACGCTTTGAAATCGATTTGTGGCAGTTCCGACATCTTCCACGGAGCATCAGCCATCCAAGCAATGGGATATTGTCATGCCACTTGATAGTTGCCGCACAGCGAGGACATCCGGAGCCATGACTGTTCAGTGCCTTCAATTGCTCCCAGAGACTGGCTTTTGAGGGAAACCTGTGAATACAGACATTCAGGAAACTCCCGATGCAACAGCCCAGGACAAAGAGGAATGACAGGACAAACGATCGAGGCAGGTCGTACATCATGTCGATTGTTCCTGCACTGTCGAAAGGCCAGTGACATAGTCCGCGATACGTCTCGCCATTTGTTCGGGGCGCTCTGTTCCGGCATCAACGACCAGAGTGGCACATTCTCGGTAGAGCGGCTCTCGGAGCGCCAGCACTTCCGCAACCTCGGTTCCAATTGGCTTTCCCGTGAGGCTTGGGCGTCGCTGAGTCGACATCTGATCTCCACCGAGGCGGCGGACGAGCACATCCACGGGCGCCTGAAGCCAAATGACAGGACCAGCCGCTTTCATGATTCTGCGATTCTCTTCGGACAGCACAGCACCACCACCACTGGCAACAACAACATTTGTCTGACTTAGCAAATGCGCCAAAACCCTGGATTCACGTTTTCGAAACCCGGCCTCGCCTTCATGCTGGAAGATATCTTTAATCGAGACCCCCGCCTGCTGCTCAATCACAAAGTCACTGTCGAACCACGACCATCCCAGCCGCTTCGCCAGTCTGGGAGCGACGCTGGATTTTCCACTGGCTCGATAACCAATCAATGTGACAACCATGTCGCGCCAATCAAAAACTCTGATGCCAAAGCTACGTTGCTCTGATTAATCCAGGGACAACAGATTTATTCGGTTTGTACGCCGTTCAGTTTGTAGTACCGGCTTCTGACAGCATTCGTCCGAAAACCTGATCAACAATGCTGAAAAAAGTCGGCTCTATGAAGGAAATCAAAATTTCTCCAGCAACCTCTGCGGTGGAGATTCTTGTGTCAGTCGTCTGACTCGCTCTCGTCATCCTCGGTTTTCTCGGACTCAGGGGCGACCACCATACGAGCCGCCGACATCGCTCGCCGCAAAGTCTCAGTCATGTACTCCAGAGGTGGCGATTCACCGGTGAAGAGTTCAAACTGACGGCCTGCCTGTCGAACGAACATCTCGATCCCGCCTACAGTCGGACAGGCTCGTTCGCGGGCGTGTTTCAGGAGCAATGTCTGTTCAGGGTTGTACACAGTGTCAAACACCAGAGTTGAATCACTCAGCCAGTTCGGCTCGAAAGGTGTTTCGTTCAGGTTCGGATGCATTCCGACGGACGTACAATTAATCAGGATTTCACAGCTTTCCGCACCGCGATTCTCCCACGAAGCGAATTGGCATTTAAGCTCTGCGGCCAGAGCTTTTCCCCTGTCTCGCGAGCGATTCGTAATCGTTACCGTGGCCCCATCATTCTGCAGGGCGAAAGCAATCGCTCGAGCAACACCACCAGCCCCAAGAATAAGTACCTTACGCCCCATGAGTTCATGAGAGCCGCCGGCTTTCAGCATGCCGGACTGGATGGCTTCCATGGCGGCCGAAGCATCGGTGTTCGTGGCTTTCCATTCGCCATCAGACTTATAGAGCGTATTCGCAGCACCGATTTCATCCGTCTCGGCATCAAGGGAATCGCAGAACTGCAGCACAGCTTCCTTGTGAGGAATTGTGACACTATAACCACTGATGCCAAGGCTGTCATACTCTTTCAACGATGCAAGCAACCCATCGGCCGGTACCCGAAACGGAAGATAAACCGCGTCGATCCCCAGTTTGCGGAACGCGGCGTTGTGAATTAATGGGCTCTTGCTTTGGGCGATCGGATCACCGATTACACCAAAGACTCTTGTGTCTTTAGTAATCTTGTTGAAGCGATAAAGATTTCGCACCTCGGCATAGGACAACTGTCCTGGAGCCATTTCACGTTCGCGGCTGAAGCTGGCATAGGTGAATGGTGAACCAGCTCGACCACAGAGAATGCGACTGACGGTCCCCAGTTCCCCCATGCAGAATCCAACTGTTGGCACCTGAGCACCGCTGACCATTTCCAGCATCCGCACATTATCAGCGGGGGAGTTTGCCATGGTCACGATTTTGATGACATCGGGATCGCACTGAGACAATCGGCGATGGATATCGTATAGCTCTATCGGCGTCTCTTCGAAATTGTGGTAGCTGACGATGCGCTTCGTCTTCCCATATCGTCGAATGGACTTGGCAATATCATCTTCCAGATCGACGTACTCCGCACCGGCGATAATCGCTTCGCGGAGAATCGATAAACGCTGTTCTTCAGTTCCAAACCAACGACCTCGATCAGAACGCCGTCGGCAGGTGACCACAACCGGGGTTGGTCGCTCTTTCAACAGAAGGCCGATATCCGGCTTCTTCCGCATGTAGTCAACGCGCAACTCGACCAGCTCAGCACCCTTTGATGCCAGAGCCCGATGTTCTTCCATAATGGACGAATGCCGAGTTCGTCCGAGACTTACGCAGATCATTGTCTATCAGGTCCGTTTTGAGGCGGGTTGGCTTGGGAGACGATTTTACGATTTGCAATCGGCCATCTCACGACCAGTCAAATTCCATCAACAGCTTCGTCAGAAACTGTACCAGAGAGTATAAGCCAACATGAAACTCGCTGTGAGCGAATACGAGGGATGGCTCAAAAATCGTTGGGTGTAATCCTTACCACACACGAAATTACGCGTGTTTTGGCAAGCCTTTGAACAGACGTCGATCCGTGCGAGGATTAAAAGGGGTCCACGCCGATTCCGCGTTCAGGTCGTCCTCGATGGCTCGGCTGAACTCATTCAGCTTGGCATCCAGATTGTCAATATGGTG
The DNA here is from genome assembly GCA_026400835.1 of Planctomycetales bacterium. Taxonomy (GTDB): domain Bacteria; phylum Planctomycetota; class Planctomycetia; order Planctomycetales; family Planctomycetaceae; genus SXXK01. The sequence continues at coordinate 92,028 of JAPLOA010000096.1, forward strand.
CAAGGTGATGGCTTCCGGAGTCATTGGAATCGTCGGACTGCCGAATTCTCGGGTTCCGTGATGGCTGAGAATCATGTGCTTCAGGCGCAGGATGTCTTCCGTTTCGACCGGTCGGCCAAGGCGTGTTTCCACGACCTTGAGCTTCTCGTTCAGCATCTCAATGGCGATGTTGATATGACCGAGCAACTGCCCTTCATCCGTATAAGCCAGCGTCGGATCCCACGAGAGTTCCTTCACTTTGCCGATGTCGTGCAGCAACACGCCCAGCATCAGCAAGTCGCGGTTCAGAGTCGGATATAAGGTACAAATGCGATCGGCCACTTCCGACATGCCGACGACATGTTCAATCAGCCCGCCCATATACGCATGATGCGCTTTCACGCCGGCGGGAGCCGAACACAGTCCCGTGACCAGTGCTTCGTCTTCCATAAAGGCACTGGCCAGAGTCAGCAGTTCAGTGCTCTTGATGGAGAACAGCAGCTCTTTCAGTCGTGCCAGCAGAGGAGCCGCATTGGCCTGAGCCTGAACGTTGAAGTCTTCCGGATTGCAGGTTGTTTCGGGAACCGGATCGATGTGAGTCACGATCATCTGCAGCCCACCCTGATAGAGCTGCACTTTGCCGCGAACTCGAACATAGTCTCCGGAAGAAATGTGCTGGACGTTCTCTTCGACCACATTCCACATCAGGCCGCTTACGACACCGGTTCGGTCACGAAGAGTCGCAAGAAGGTAGAGATTCGCGTTGCGGTTGGCTCGCAGTTGCTTATCCGCCAGCAGATAGACCTCATTGACGGAATCGCCGTCCTTCAGTTCCTTCACAAACACCCGAGCCATTTTGCCGCTTTCAGAGAGTCGTTCCCGCCCGCCACCAACACTTGTCTTCGCGCGTTTGGAAATCAGTTGGGCGGGAGTCTAGCAGCTTGCTGAAAAAGCTGTAGGCAGTGTGGAAAGTGTGACACAATGGTCGACCCGGCCAGTTGATCGGGATTGATTCATGTGGATCACGCCTGCCGAGCGGAACTCTCGCCTCGAGCGATTCCGTTCCTACCCGCCAATCCCAATCCGTCCATGCTCATTGCACTCCATCATTTTGTAAACATCAATTCTGTCGCCGATCGCCCTGAAAACCCTCACCCCACCATCGCATGATTTGGGCTGGGGTTGTTTGCTGCGGCCCGCAACCCCGAATCTTTCAATCGTTATTGCCCCCATCATGCTATTCCCGAAAACGCGGGAAACCCGTAAACCGTCACCACCTCAGAATCAAGGTTTGCCGTTTGGCGGACTTTGCTAGAATCCGGCGGAGTATTGCTCCGTAACGTCTTTTATCTGCTCAAGGTCCCCCGATGCGCTGGTCACAAACGTTTATCCCGACGATGAAAGAAGTTCCTGCCGAAGCCGAAGTGCCCAGCCATCAGTTGATGCTGCGAGCCGGGCTGATTCGGCAGTTGATGGCCGGATCGTACACCTATTTGCCTCTGGGATATCGTTCGGTCCGCAAGGTGTCCGAAATCGTTCGTCAGGAAATGGACAAAGCCGGCGCGATTGAACTCTTTATGCCGGCTCTGCAGCCCATCGAGATTTTTGAACGCACTGGACGTCGAGAAGCCTTCGGCAACGTGCTGTTCAACTTCGAAGCCAAACGTGGTGACCGAAAGCTGCACTTCGCACTCGGCCCTACTCATGAAGAAGTCATCACCGACCTGATGGCCAAGCATATCGGCAGCTATCGCCAGCTTCCGATTACGCTGTATCAGATTCAGACAAAATTTCGCAACGAAGAGCGACCTCGTTTCGGCGTTCTGCGAACCAGCGAATTCCTGATGAAAGATGCGTACAGCTTCGGCTCATCACTTGAACAGCTCAACGTGGCTTATGATGCCATGTACGCCGCCTACTGCAAGATCTTCGAACGCTGTGGTCTGAAGTATCTGCCCGTCGAAGCAGAAAGCGGTCCAATCGGAGGCGATGCGTCTCACGAATTCATGGTTCCAGCCAGCAACGGCGAAGACTTCGTGATTCATTGTCCTGACTGCAGCTATGCGGCCAATCAGGAGCGAGCCGAAACAGGTCGCAAATCAAAGGTGCCAGCGAAGGTTGACGGTGCGGCTGCTCCAGTGAAAGTTGATACTCCAAATGCTGGAAGTATTGAACAAGTCAGCAGGATGCTGAAGTCAGATGCGACCTCGTTCATCAAGACGTTGATCTACGTCGCAGATGGCAAGCCGGTTGCGATTCTGCTGCGAGGTGATCATACCGCCAATGAAGGCAAGATTCGCCGAGCCACCAAGGCTGCTTCTGTTGAACTCGCCGATGAAGCCACCATCCTGAAGGTCACTGGCGCACCAGTAGGCTTTGCAGGACCTGTTGGCATTCAATGTTCGTACTTCGTTGATCATGACGTCGCGTTGATCAAGTCCGCGATCATCGGTGCAAATTTGAAGGACGCGCATTTGACAGGTGTGATTCCCGGAACGCACTTTGATCTGGCAGAAACCTTTGATCTGCGTAACGCGGAATCTGGCGATCCGTGTCCTAAGTGCGCGGGAACGCTCAGCATGGTTCATGGGATCGAAGTCGGGCATGTCTTCAAGCTGGGGACCAAGTACAGCGTGTCGATGGATGCGAAGTTCGTTGATGACAAGGAAGTGTCTCACCCGATCATCATGGGCTGCTATGGCATCGGGGTGACTCGCGTTGTGGCTTCGATCGTCGAAACCTGTCACGACGACAACGGTATCATCTGGCCGATTAACGTCGCTCCTTATACCGTGCAGATTATTCCACTGAATGTCAGCGATGCAGAAGTTATGAAGGTGACAAATCGTATCTACGATGAACTGACAGCGGCTGGAGTCGATGTGCTGATGGACGATCGTGATCAGCGCCCGGGCTTCAAGTTCAAGGACGCAGATCTGATTGGGATTCCACTCCGCATCACCATCGGCGGCAAAGGCCTCGCCGAAGGCATCGCCGAAGTCAAATGGCGTACTGAAGCAGATCCGAAGAAGGTTGCACTGGCTGAGACTGTCGGCTTTGTGAAAGCCCTGATTGCCGAGAAGCAAATGCTGTAACTGGACAGCGCCATGTTCAGGCTTCCATGCGTTGCGTTACCTGCGACTTTATCCGTGAAATCTGTGCTATCCGTGGTCAAAGATAAAATCTCATTTTCACCACGGATATCGCGGATAAATCGCAGAGGTTACAAAAAGGAGAATCTGTGCCCAAAAATCGGTGTTCTCGCGTTTCCGCTCCATTCCGGACGGACAAACTGCACCTCGAACGTGGCGCTGTCCAGCTAAGGTGATTGGCGGAAACTTGCTCACCATGAGCCTGAGACGCTGGCCGATTTTGCACTTCAATCCGGCAGTGTCTCAGGCTCACTGCATATTCATCTTTCTGCGATTCGTATCAACGAAGCTCATCAGGCTTTCATTACGCAAAGGCGGATCGCAGCATTTCAAGGCTCTTCGGAATAGCCACTTTGGGGTCTTCCTTCCCTTCGAATTCCAGCGAGACGTAACCGCCGAATTTGTGCTTTCGCAACATCGCAGCGATTCGCGGGTAGTCGAGTTCCAGCGAATACCACAGTCCACCGCCGTAGTAGGTTTTTGCCTGAACCAGGACTGCGTCGTCGGCCATGAGTTCCAGCCGATCGTACGGATTTTCCAGAAAGTTGCCGGTATCCAGTGTCGTCTTGAGCCACGGTGAGTTGATCGCTTTGACGATCCTCATGACGCCTTCCGGTGTGCGTCCGAGTCCCCAATGGTTTTCCAGGCCGAGAGTCACTCCGCAGCGTTCGGCTGCAGGCAGGCATTCTGTGAGTCCGTCAATCACCCACTTGAAACCTTCGTCTTCTGTGTGGCCCTCAAGAACCGGTTCAATGCCGCGATTCTTCATCAGCTCATCGAAGTTCCCGCTGGTTCCCCATCGCCCCGTGTTGACTCGCATTGTAGGAATTCCGAGTGAGTATGACAGTTCGATGCAGTGAATCGTGTGCTCTGTATTTTTCCTGCGAACCTCTGGATCGGGCGAAACCCAGCCCTGATGAGTCGAAAAGCCGCACAGGTCCAGGCCGTTGATGAACGCTCGCTGTTTGATCTTTTGAAGAGTCGCATTACTTTCGTCGGTCATCTGGCGATGGAGAATTTCAATTCCATCAAAGCCCCATTCGGCAGCCATATCGATGCATGCATTAATGTCTCGGAATTCTTCGCGATTAAACTGCCAGAACGAATACGTCGACACGCCGAACCGCGTTTTCCTCTTCGCTGAATCTGCTGGCTTTTCCGCATCAGCGACGGCCGATGGACAGGCAGATACCGACGAATAAAGGCTGCCGACGGCGATGGAACCAAGTGCTGCACGGCGAGACAATTGATTCGACGGTTTCATGACGGCTCCGATTTCTTGAGAGAACACAGACTGCTGATGATTGAGGTCTTCAGTGTCGCCGTCTCTGCACGGGAGTCAAGTTTGCCCCGAAATTCAACAGAGGCCCATTTCCGGGTTCGGCGATGTCAGGTCCTGAATCACGTGATCCCGCGTTTGCCGGGAGAATTTTCCCGTTGAATTCTCAATGGTACGCCGTCTGCTATAGTCTGGCTTGGTATTGGACGGTGATTTTGGCTTTCGAACGTATTCTCGGGGTGATCATCGTCTTTTTTAGAGACTGTTTGCCGGAAGACCAATGAGCAGTCTTACACCAGTTTTTTTGCCGGTCAAACCCCGGAGTGTTGATTTAATTCCAACCCGTTGCGTCAGCGAGGGATTGTTGTTGAAAACGCGGCAACATTATCCCTTACTGACGTTTCGGGTTGTGAAAACCCATTGAAATAACACGTCGGCCCAGTAACAGCCCCATGGAACGGCCTCGTGCAGGCCGGAGAATTTGAAATGTCGGAACAGAACCAGAACGACATCTCCGCAGAGGCGGTTGATGTTCTGCATAAAGCGTATGGTCAGCTCCAGGAGCAGATTCGCAAGGTGATCGTGGGTCAGGATGAAGTTATCGAGCAGCTTCTGATCGGTTTGTTCAGCCAGGGCCACGTTCTTCTGGAAGGAGTGCCGGGACTCGCGAAGACTCTGATGGTGAGTACGCTGGCTCGCAGTTTGTCGATGACGTTTTCCAGAATCCAGTTTACGCCTGACCTGATGCCGGCCGACATCACAGGAACCGATATTCTTCAGGAGAATCGCAGCACCGGGCAGCGTGAATTTCGATTCATTCCCGGCCCGCTGTTTCACAATGTCGTCCTGGCCGACGAAATTAACCGTACACCGCCCAAAACTCAGGCAGCTTTGCTGGAAGCAATGCAGGAACGACAGGTCACAGTCGGCCAGACCATTCACAAACTCAGCTCACCATTCTTTGTGTTGGCGACACAGAACCCGATTGAACAGGAAGGGACCTATACACTGCCAGAAGCGCAGCAGGACCGATTCATGTTCAAGGTCTTCGTGAAGTATCCCACGTTCGAAGAAGAGCGACAGATTGCTCGTCAGACGACGTCCAACTTTCGACCTGAGATTCAGCCTGTGTTGACGGGTGAGCAGGTCATGCAGATTCAGTCGACTGTCCGTCAGGTCCCGGTTTCAGACCATGTGATCAACTATACGCTGGCGATTGTGCGGCAGACTCGTGTGAGAGAGCCCGGAACTCCGCAGTGGATCAACGACTGGCTCGGATGGGGCGCGGGGCCGCGAGCTGTCCAGAATCTTCTGCTTGGCGCGAAGACACGAGCGTTGCTGAGCGGACGGACGACAGTTTCGACGGACGATATACAGAAGCTGGCTGGTCCGGTTCTGCGTCATCGTATCGTGCCGAATTTCACGGCTCAGAGCGAAGGCATAACCTCGGACAAGGTTATTGAACGGCTGATTCAGGAAACACCTGCTCGCGAAAGTGAACTGACGAGTGACCCAGGACTTGGAAAGATTTTTGCGGCCTGAGGAGATTGCGAGAATCTCGCGTCTTGAGCTGCGGGCACGTCGAGTCGTCGAAGGCTTCGTCTCGGGGTTACACCGCAGTCCGTACTTTGGTCAGTCGCTTGAATTCTTGCAGCACCGTGAATACGTGGCAGGGGATGACCTGCGCCGCATTGACTGGAAGCTGTGGTCGCGGTCCGATCGTTACTATCTGAAGCAGTTCGAAGAGGACACGAACGTTCGCATCATGCTGGTTGTCGACGGCAGCGAATCGATGCAGTTCAAGTCCGGTGCAATGTCCAAGTTTGACTACGCGCAGACGATCGCTGCGGCATTTGGAATGCTGGCTTTGAAGCAGCATGATTCTGTTGGTGTGAGCGTATTCGATTCGACGATCCGTAGTCAGATCCCGGCGAGCAGTCGAAACAATCATCTGCAGGCCATTCTGTCGGGCCTGGAAACTCAAACGGCTGGCGGCAAGACCGACATTTTTGGCGTACTTCGTAGAGTGAACGAATCTCTGACTCGTCGCAGCATCGTCATCCTGATATCTGATCTGTTCTGCCCACGAGAAGACCTCTTTAAGGGGCTCACGATGCTGCGTCAGCGAGGGCATGAAGTCATCGCGATGCACATCATGGATGACGAAGAGCTGGAGTTCCGCTACTCGGGCACCTTGCGATTCGAAGGGCTCGAAGACGGCGGCAAGCTGACCTGCGATCCGGCTGCATTGCGTGTCGGTTATATGCAGGCTCTCGACAAGTTTTTGGACGCCATTCGACGCCGCTGTGCCGGGAGTGCGATCGATTATAAACTGATACGTACAACGGAGAACCTGGACGCCGCTTTGGCTCAGGTCCTGATGCAGCGACGGACTCGACGCTGACGTCAACGAGGTCTCGTCGTTGTAAGCAGTCCGAGAAAGTAGTCGCATTAAAAACCGGAAACGCCGAGTCTGCGTGATGCGGTTTGGGCTGGAGACAATTTGCTTCTTTCAAGTACATTCCCGCTGTTGATGGTTTCGTGTTCCCGTTTCAGCGGTGGCGATTCATTTTCACGTGATAATGCAGTCATGGAGGATTGCGATCATGGCCTGTTCGACATGTCTTATCCTGCTGGTACTGATTGTTGGTGCGGGAGAGCCGGGCGCGGGATTTCAGTCGCCGGATCCGTCGACCGGAATTACTGAGCCAAAGCCTTCAGTCACAATCACAGACGATGCGGTGGAGGCTCGCGATCCGTGGCAGATCCATTTCATCGGGCTGGATGTCTTTACCTTAAAGAGTATTCGCACGGCGTTGATTCATGATGCCGAATTGAAGGACGCACGTCGATCTGTTGCAACCGACGATGAGTTCACCTCGTTGCTGAAGAGCAAGCTCCTGTCTGGACTGCGTATTTGCCGGTATCCGGAAGCCACTGTGAAGGTTGAACGCTCTGAGGGCGGGCAGTTTACAGTCCGCGCGGAATGCGGACCGGAATACGGCTGGGCTCCCGTGAGAATCGAAGCTGCACCGGAGTTTGATGTCGATACCATTGCGCGTTATCACGAACTATGGCGTGATGAAAAGTTTCGGCGGAAGTCTTCGCTCAGCAAATGGATTCCTGGTGTGGCGAGTTCTGCATCTGAAGCGGAATCGAAGAGTATCGTCGACTTTACGAACGAGATCGCTAAAAAGGATCTGCGAGAGAACTTCCGATGCTCCGTCCGATTTGATTATGACGCTGCCGAAAAACAAATAACACCTGTCGTGATCGTCGACGACCCTGGACATCACACGCTGATTAGTGAAGTGATCTTTGAAGGACACTCGGCGAACTCTGAAGCTGAATTGCGAACGTTCACAGGAACGCTGGATGGAAGTCGCTTCACCGGCGAGATGCAGCAATCGCTGCTTCAGAAATTCGTCAGCAGCGGACGTTTTGTGCATACCTCCATTGTGGCGGATGCGCCGTTTGCTCCAGACCATGCCGTGCCAGTAAGAATCAGGATTCGCGAGAACCCCGGTGTTCCGCCGTTGCCAGAACCATTGCCGGAGTTTGATCAAGCTGTCGTTCGCCTGGCTCAGTGGCTGTCAAACTGGAGTTCTGGCGACGGCGATCTGCAACTGAGTTCTCTGGGTTCCAAAGCGGAACTTGATGCCGCTGCTGCGACTGCAGAGTTACTTGTGCATGAGTCCACTGATGTCGCCGGGAAATTCGATGTTCTCAGAGCGCTGGGATGGGATGATGCGGTTTCCGGGCAGGCGACGATGACGTTATCAGCCGAGAAGGGTTTTTTAATTGCTGTGCGAACAGTTGATGGGAAAGCACTCGTGACTTCAGATATGAGTGTCATGTTCACCGACGACACAATTGGCATTGCTGACACTGCGATGAACCACCGTTGGACTCGCTCATGGGATTTTGCCACCGTGACGGGCCACATTGGATTGAAGGGCCTGCCAGCCAACAACGAAAACAAATACCACCTGACCTTAGATTGCGGAATCCGGGGGACTGAAAAGTCACCGTTGCAAGTCGTCCTGGTTGTTGAGCCAGCAGCGTTGCATCTGCAGATCCACGAAGTCATGGGCGAGGTGTCTCCGGTTCTGAAGGATGGTTTTTGGGTTGTGGAAACGGACGCTTTCTCACTGCGCTTTCATGCAGAGACAGGTCGTCTGGACTATCTCCAGTCGAAGGCCGATCACCACACTGTCAAGCTTGTCTGTGGCCCGACGTTACTACAGGACGAGGTCGACAGAATCTACGCTGGTGCTTCGAAGAATCTCTGGCAGCCTGGCCGCGATTTGACAGGGCTGCTTCAATTCTTGTTGCCGTATATTCATCGAGGAGTGACTGATCCTGATGAACAGCAGTTTCAGTTTATCGCCCGTGTCGTGGCAGAGAATTTGCCTCTTGATCGCTTATTGGGTTCCGACATAGTTGAAGGAGGCCAGCGGGGATTTGTACTCCCATCAGGCACCGAGTCCAGGAGAATATCGCAGGACTCGCCGCCCTGGTACCTGGCCTGGATTGCATCTTCCATTGAAGGAACACCTGCCGAAAGACTGTTGGCGCTGTTTGATGCGAACAGAAACTACGATACACTGAGAGGCGAGTTTCTTACTGAGCTGCGCCGTCGCGACGAGGCCGGACCGGCCTGTTGCCTGTTGCTGGCATATTGCTTCAATGCCGTCAAAACTGACATTGCCAGAGTTGGCCTGGATCGACTTGACTTCGATCACTTTGCTCGTGATATCGAACCATTATTCAAAGAGCATTCACAGATCAGCGAAGCGTTGAGAGAAACTTATGCAATAGTCCGTTCGTTCACAGACGATGAGTGCGAACTCCTGGCAATCCTGATGGACAACGCTAATAAGGAGCTTGCGCGTCTGGCAAATAAGCCGATACCAACCGTCTCCATACGTCCGATACTGGCGATCATTCGTGTCAATGCCGGAGACGATACAGAAACGACGCGAACGCTGTTGCGACTGGCCTGGGATGTGGTGCTGCGCGATCTTGTCAAAGCAAAGCTGACAGAGTTGATCGCCGCACCGCCCTCAGATTTAGCCATTCACCCGGCCAGCTTTTCGGAGAGAGTCGGTCTCCTTCAGAATGCTGGTCTTGAAGAGTCAAAATCCCCTTCGACCTCGGAGAACGCTCCCTACTCCTTGTCTCGCAAGGAACAAATCAGACTTGACGCGTCCGATCCGACGAAGATTCTCGACTCCGTCAAGCCCTTCAATGATGGCGATGAAGGCAGCCCAACGGAAGAGTAAGGAAGAATGTCAAAATGACTTCCCGGCCTGGTTGCGCTCGTAAGAGTTCGGGCTGATGCCTCCTGTCAATCAATAGTTGCGAAGTATTCTCAGAGACGTTCTGGATGGAAAACAAGGGGGGCAGCGTGATTGATTGCGTGATTCGGTCCTTGGGGATGGATCCGGAAGTCAAATGTATGTGCAAACTTTTGTAATGAGTCGGCCTCGACTACAATCCCACGAAAGATTCGTCCTGAAATTGTTCCGGACTTCGAGTTCTTCGAGATTGTCGACTGACTGAAAACTAACACTCATGTCCTGGCTCACCCAGTTCTTCCTCAATCCAGCTTTCGTGCTGCCTGGGGCTGCGCTGGTTTCGGTGCCGATTCTGATTCATATCCTGAGCCGGCTTCGGTACAAACGCGTTCGCTTTGCGGCGATGGAGTTTCTCCTCGAGAGTGAGGAGCTAAACCGTCGGCGAATCATTCTAGAACAGTTGCTTCTTCTTCTTCTGCGAATTCTCGCGGTGCTTTTGATCGTACTGTTGATTGCTCGACTGGTACTGGACCCAAGCCGATTATTGATGTTGCGCGGGGCCAGTATGCATCATGTGGTGCTGCTGGATGATTCGCTCTCGATGCGTGATCGCGAAGGTGATTCTTCGGTCTTTCGAGAAGCGTTGACGACTCTGGAGAATATGCTTGCTGAAGGAAGTCGTCAGCCGGGGGCATCTCGAGTTACGATTCTGTCGATCACTGATCCGCGTCGTCCGATCGTTTCGGATCGCACTTTGGATGGTGCTCTGGTTCAGGAGCTGCTACCCCGATTGCGGAACCTGACGTGTTCGTGGCGTGCGGCTTCGCCGGTCGATGCGATTAATGCGGCAAAAGATATCCTGGCGGCTGATGGCAGCGCGTCGCCGCAGGTTCATATCCTGACAGATCTTCGCGCGTCGGACTGGAATAATCGTCCTGAAGTCGCTGCGGCCCTGGAGTCCTTGAAGACGATTAAGGCCTCCGTGGATCTGGTCAAAGTCGTCAAGGATGCTCGCCCGAATATTGGGCTGCAACAGTTGTCGGCAGAAACTCTGGCCGTTGCTCAGGGGGTTCCCTGGAGAATGACGTTAACCGTTCGAAACCACAGCGCGACAAAAGCCAGCGGTTTGCGTGGCACTGTGCTGGTTGATGGAAATCCTCTGCCCGGGAAGGTGCTTGTTCCGGATCTTGAGCCGGCAGCCGAGTTGCAGATTTCTCATGACTTGACCTTTGATTCGGAAGGTCGACATCAGGTTGAAGTTCGCCTCGAAGATGATGCTCTGCGGGAAGACAATCGTCGTTTTCTTGCGGTGGACGTGACCGAGCGACGTACCGTTTTGATTGTCGATGACGAAGGACAGCAGGAAGATGCTTCATTCGTAGCGGCTGCTTTAAGTGCTGATCCGGTGTTGACGGGTTTAGCGACCGAGGTGCGAACATCGTCGGCACTGACATCATCAAATCTGAATGGTTACGACTGCATCTATCTGCTTAACATTCGTGACCTCCCGGCGGACGCTTCGGTGCTGCTCGCTGACTATGTGCGAGCTGGCGGAGGCATCGTGTGGTTTCCGGGAGATCAGGCGAATACTCGTTGGTATTCTGAAACCTTGCGAGATGCCTCGTTGCAACTGTTCCCTGTTCCGTTGGGAACTTTGCATGAGGCCGTTGCCGAGAATTCAACAGGTGCCGCATCTGCGGAGAAGGCATTCGTCAGCCCTGTCTTTGAACAGCATCCGATTTTCATGATCTATAACACACCGGACAGTCCTTTCCCGGACACTGTCCAGATTGCTCGTTGGATGCAGGTGACAGACGACTTTAAGCCTGATGATGCCGAACGCAAGGATGGTGTTCGGACCTTGGTTCGGCTGAAGAATCGGCAACCGGTGGCTTTCGAACATAGTTCCGGGAAAGGCAAAGTGCTGACCTTCCTGACAGGTGCTGGTCGACGCTGGTCGAACTGGCCCGTGTCTCCCGCTGCGCCGGGATATGTGGTCATGCACCTGTTGATGCATCAGTATTTGCAGAAGCAAACGGACACGGTTGAGTTGCGAGAATTGACGGAGCCCGTGAAGCTCGAATGGCCGGTGGGACGGTTCACCGAGAGTGTCGAAGTGTTTCTTCCGGAAGCGGCGAATGACGATGAACCGATCGCTGAAACCTTTGTGCGGCTTCAAGCGACAATCCTCGCTGCGGAGAAGCCTGTTGCCCCGGCAGTGACCAACGACGACAGCAAAGCAGAAGAGCCCGAACAGAAGAACGGGACGAAAACGGTTCAGGAAGAAAAGCTGGGAGTGACGATTGCTCAAGCCGATCGCCCGGGCGTCTACAAGATCCGACGCTTCGACGCGGAAGGGACTGGAACTGACTTGTCGGTGGCTCTGAATGTTTCCTCGGCAGAGAGTGCTTTGGCGGTTGCTGATGCAGAGCAGTTAATGCAGCAGGCCGATCTGGGACATGTGCGAGTCCTCGATGCGGATGCTGCTCAGGCGTTGGGTGGATCAGAAGCTGGTCGCGAAATCCGCTGGGTATTGATCGGGTTGTTGATCGCGGTCCTGATCTTCGAGCAACTGCTGGCGCTGCGTTTGAGTTATCATCCGGACGTGCCAGTGCGTAGTTGAGATTTTTCGTGGTTGCGGGGAGCAATCGCGACGGCAGATTTCGAATCTCTGATTTCAGATTACAAAATTATTACTACAGAATTAAATTTGGCTTGTGTTCCATGATTAAGTCCGCAGTCACCGTCAGTCTTGTCGAGCAGGCTCGCAAAGGGCCTTTTGTGTTTCATGATGACCTGCCCGGAGCGTGTCGAGCGGCTGCGGAGATTGGCTTCGATGCGATTGAACTGTTTGCTCCGTCGGGAGCAGTGATTCGTTCGCTGCCTTTGGCTCAATTGCTGAGCGAGCATGGCCTGAAGCTGGCTGCGGTTGGGACCGGTGCGGGAATGGTCGTCCACAAGTTGTCGTTGTGCGATGCTGATGCGGGACGTCGGCAAGAAGCTGTGGAGTTTATTCGCAATATCATTTCCGCTGGTGCCGAGTATGGGGCTCCGGCAATTATTGGATCAATGCAGGGCAAGTGGGACGATGTCGTTGATCGAGAAACCGCGATTGGTTATCTGCGGGATGCGTTGCAAACGCTGGGTGATCATGCTGAGCGATGCGGGACGGTTTTGCACTATGAGCCGTTGAATCGATACGAAACCAACATGGCGACGACGATGGCGGCCGGTGTAGAGCTTCTGAAGCCGCTGGCCAGTCGAAACGTTCGTCTGCTCGCAGATTTGTTCCACATGAATATCGAAGAAATCTCGATCGCTGGCGGGCTTAGGGATGGTGGAGCCTTCGTTGGGCATGTGCATTTCGTGGATTCGAATCGGCAGGCGGCCGGTCGTGGTCATATGGACTATGCACCCATCGTGACGGCCTTGCGTGAGATCCAGTATGACGGCTATGCGTCGGTAGAAGCGTTTCCAATTCCGGATTCTCTGATGACGGCACGGCAGACCATGGTTACTTTCCAGAAGTGTTTTCGGTAAAGCCGATTAAGTCTTCTGTGCCCGTTGTCCTCTCGTTCAAAGTGTGAGTGTGTCGCTGTTCATTCGAACTATTGAGCTCGATCCCGACCTGCCGGTACTGCAGACTGTCGGCGCCTTCGAAGATGCGCCGTATCTGCTGTTGCTGGATAGTGCAGCTCGACATCGCGAGCGGGATGCTCGTTACACGTTCCTGACTGCTGACCCTGTTGATGTTTTAGAGATCCGAGCGGCAGAATACGGAACTTCGCCCTTCCAAAAGTTGCGCGACTGGCAGCAGAGTTTGAGCAAGCCTGAAGCGCATGAGCTAAAGGAGTTACCTCCCTTCTTCGGAGGAATCGCCGGGCTTATGGGCTATGAGCTGGGGCGAGCCTTTGAAAAGCTGCCGACTCCGGTGATCGATGATTTCGAAACACCAGCTTTGTTGGCCGGGTTGTACGACTGGGCGATCGTCTGGGATCACATCAATGGCACCGTCAGAGCCTATGTGATCGAAATGCCTGCATCGTTGCGAAAGTTTACTGTCGCAGAACGTGAGGAGTGGTTGCTGGGGCGATTGCAAACTCGTAACGTCGCGAGGAAGCCGGAACCTGATTTGCGGCGATCACAGATTGTTCCGGAGTCTCAGTTCAGTTGCCTGCATCGCATCGAACCATCGAGCGAGATCTATTCGGATTTTACTCGTGACGAATATGTGCAGGCGGTTAGTCGAGTCATCGAATACATTCGCGCCGGGGACATCTTTCAGGCCAATCTTTCGCAGCGGCTGATGGCTCCGTGGTCAGGGACTGCTCTGCAATTGTATTCCGCCATTCGCACCAACAATCCGGCGCCGTTCTGTGGATTGTTTCAGGCTGGCAAAACTGCGATTGTCAGCGCGTCGCCGGAGCGATTCCTGAAGGTTGACCGAAACGGAACAGTGGAGACTCGCCCGATCAAAGGCACGCGTCGTCGACCTCGATCTCCGATTGCAGATCTGTATGCCGGGACTGAGCTGGCGACCAGCGAGAAGGATCGATCTGAAAACGTAATGATCGTCGACCTGCTGCGGAATGATATTTCACGGAACTGCAAGTCGGGATCTGTGCGAGTCACCGGTTTGTGTGAGATTGAGCGTTTCGAAACGGTGCTGCATCTTGTCTCTACGGTTGTCGGTCAGTTGCGTGACGAGTGCGATGTGTGGGACCTGATGGCTGGCTGCTTTCCTGGCGGTTCCATCACTGGTGCCCCAAAGATCCGCGCAATGCAGATTATTGCTGAGCTTGAGCCGACAGTCCGCGGAGCCTACTGCGGAAGCTTGTTTGCTTTGGGGGCTGGTGGTGATTTTGACAGCAGCATCCTGATTCGCACGTTTACCCTTCAGAACGGATGGGTTCAGTTTCCGGTTGGCGGAGGCATTGTTGCTGATTCCGATCCGCTGGAAGAATATCGCGAGACGCTGCACAAAGCCTCAGGCATGATCAGATCATTACGTGCGTCGGTTTAGAGAGCTTGCACAAGATGCCTCATCAAGGAATATTCCTGAGGCTGTACCCATTACCAAAACGCCTGCGCTTGATTAGAGCATGCACGCAATGTTTCAGAACGTTTGATTGTGTCCGTTCACCGTACCTGGTGGTGATCGAATCCTGAAATCGCGAGAGGCAGCATGCCGCAAAGTGCCGTGTTTATGGCATTGCGTCGTAATCGAACGCGAAGTGGCACGTGACTTGCCAATCCCATAGTTACGTGAACTCTGCGGCAATGGAACGTTGCAGAGCACCGATTTGCAATTGGTTTGGCAGAGAAAGATACCAGATGAGTTCCGGGTTTCTGATTGACATGGATGGGGTAATCTATCGAGGCACTGAACTTATTCCGGGAGCACAACAGTTCATTGTGAAGCTGCTGGATGAGAATGTTCCGTTTCTCTTTTTGACCAACAACAGCCAGCGCAGTCGGCGCGATGTGGCGACAAAGCTCAATCGCATGGGCATCCCCATCGAGGAAAAGCATGTCTTCACATGTGCGATGGCAACCGCCCGATTTCTTGCGCGTCAACTTCCGAACGGCACAGCGTTTGTCATCGGTGAAAGCGGACTGATGAATGCGCTGCACAGCAACGGGTACTCAATCGTTGACAGCCACGCAGACTACGTTGTCGTCGGCGAAGGACGGACACTTTCGTTCGAAATGGTCGAGCGAGCCGTGCAGTTGATCATGGAAGGCGCTAAGTTGATTGCGACGAATCTGGATCCAAACTGTCCGACATCGACGGGAACTCGACCCGGTTGCGGAGCGGTTGTTGCTTTGCTGGAAAAAGCCACAGGAGTGAAGGCCTTCAGTGTCGGAAAGCCAAGTCCTGTAATGATGCGAGCTGCTCGGAAGGAACTGGGGCTTGATGCGGCGAACACAGTGATGATTGGCGACACGATGGATACAGATATCCTGGGCGGAGTTCAGATGGGCTATCGCACGGTTCTGGTGCTATCCGGGACGACGTCGCGAGCTGATCTGCAGAACTTCGCGTTTCGGCCGGATCTGATTGTGGATTCGATCGCCGACTTGCTTGAGCCGACGGATGAGATTCGCACACAGTTGGAGCAGTGGTTGCCTTCAGAGGCGTGCGTGGAAGTGGGCTGACTTTTTTCATAGGCCGGACTGAGCGCCAGCGAGTTCCGGCAATTCCGCGTCCCTTAACTGATGACTCACTGACGGTAAAACGCACCGAGGGACTTTTGACCGGAAGATTTAGTGACCGATAGATTTGAGGTGCGATGTGTGTGATTTAATTTTTCGGTCGTGAAATATTCCGGTCTACTGGTCATTGCTCCGAGGGATTCTTGATCGGGAGATTTGTTGTTTGGTCAAAACGTAGCAAGTCGTCGTCAATCAGTGTCAAGTGACGACATCAGACGCTAAAACAACTCGTGGATCACAGCGCCATGATCGACTGCGGCAACGGGTCGGCCGGAGTGATCAAGGAAATTTTGTGACGGGTCAACTCCAAGCACATGATAAATCGTGTGGTGAATGTCGCCTGGTCGCAGAGGATGTTCCTTGGGAGATTCACCGAGATGGTCGGTTGATCCGATCAGGCGACCGCCCTGCACTCCTCCGCCGGCCATGAAGCAGAACATGGCATTTCCCCAGTGGTCACGACCTGGTGTTCCTTTGCTGAGAGGAGGACCACCGTTGCCGCCGTCGTTCATTCGAGGAGTACGGCTGAATTCACCACAAAGCACAACCAGAGTCTTTTCGAGAAGTCCTCGATCAGACAGATCGGTCAGCAGGCCATACACAAGCTGATCGATTTTGGGCAGATAATTCTCCATACCGGACTTCAGATCCCAATGGTGATCCCAACCTCCGAAGTGACAGGAGACAAACGTTGTACCGGCCTCGACAAGACGTCGCGCCAGCAGAGTGCTTTGGCCCCATGAATGGCGACCATAAAGTTCGCGCGTCTTCGGATCTTCTTTTGTCAGGTCGAATGCTTCACGAGTTTTCGCACCGGTCACCATGTCAAAAGCAGTGCGATCAAACCGGTCCATGGATTCAAAAATGCCGGACGCGTCAGCTTCGCGACGCAGGCTATCGACTGAAGTCAGCAGGGCACGGCGATCGTTGAGTCGATCGAGAGACAGATCCTGACTCAGCCCCACATTCCTGACTTGAAAGTTGTCGGCATTCGGATCCCCTTCAGTCTCGAAGGGATTGTGATGGACTCCGAGATAGTTGCCACCAAAATATCCAGGGCGAAGTCCGATGCTCATTCCATAAGGCACAGCGACATGAGAGGGCATGCCCGGCCGACGAGCACCAGTGACCTTGGTCGCTACGGATCCAATGAACGGGTACTTGCCTTTGGTGTTCGCGCCGCTGACGCCTTCGCCTCGACCAGTCAGCATCCAGTGACCACCTGTAAAGTGATCTCCGCTGTCATGATGGAGCGAACGAACAACGGAAAACTTGTCTGCGATCCTGGCCTGCAGCGGGAAAAGTTCTGTAACTTCCATTCCTGGAACGTTGGTGGGGATTGGCTTCCAGATGCCACGATATTCCGCCGGAGTTTCCGGCTTCATATCGTAAGTGTCCATATGTCCCGGGCCGCCATCGAGCCAGAGCAGAATGACCGAGGTGTCTTTGGAGGATTTGCCTGCCGCCTGAGATTGCTCTTTTGCTACCAGGATCTGAGACAGGCCAACACTGGCCATGCCGGCAACTCCCAGTTGCACAAAACTTCGGCGCGAACTTCCATCGCAATAGGCGGACGTTTGACCGGAGTGAATTCGAAGCATGATTTGCTCCTGAGCGTTGGTTGGATCGGGGCATGAAGCGGGGGTGGGACGCAACGCCTGAACAGCGGACTGGCGGGGCGTTAAATTCGGTAGGCGGGTCTTCAGGATACTGTGCCGGACGTGGGGCCGTCAATTTTCGACTCGAAAAAGGCCTTACTCTGTACGCGGCAACGATTGCGGCGGCCCCATAAACGTATCTCGCAAACACCCGGTCTAAATTCACGCTGTGCGGAGAAAACACGTTGCGGAACCCCTTTGGATTCGTCGTACCGCGAGGATTCAACTGATGAATAAATGTTGAGTTGAAGTACTACTCGGGGACACAATGGGATCACCCAGCGTTGGTTTGCGCAATCGGGGGTGAGTATTCCAGGTTTGATTGGGGCACACAGATTGGGAGACGTGCCAATTTGAGGCGTGTCAGGCTTCGGAAACGGCTTTTTCATGCGTACTATGGTGAATCGAGTCAGCTACGGTGGTGGGACTATCCCGCGATTCCGGCATTTGGGTCGGAGCGTTGTTCTGTTGATAATCGAATCAGAATGTTCTGCTGCAGGTTTCTAAGTGGAAAACAAATTCATGTTGACCTCCAGTTTGTTCCTTCGGGGGCGTCAGGTCCTTAAAGAATCAGGCTTGCGCGGTATTCTCGGGCTGGTTACAACATCATCGGTTTGCCGAACAGTGATTCAGGTTCTGTTGGTGATGGTTTTGTTCCCGGAGATGGCCGCTGCTGACAAGGCGACGGACGACTTCAATCTCGGCCTTGGCTTTTATCGAGGCAAACGTTGGGAGCAGGCTGAAGAAACATTGAGCCAGTTCCTGAAAGAATTTCCGGAGCATTCACGCACCAATTTGGCTCGGCTTTACCATGCTCGTACTTTGAGTGTTCTGGAAAAATATGGACCCGCTCGTGAAGAATTTCAGCAATACATTTCGGCTGAACCAGACCGCAAGGATGTTGCTGATGCTCGTTATCGACTGGGAGAGTGCAGTTACTTTCTCAAGGACTATCCAGCCGCGATTCTGCAGTTGACCGAATACCTTGAGAAGCACTCGGGGCATTCCCATGGAGATTGGGCAAGACTGTTGCTGGGCGATTCCTATGTGTCTCAGAAAGAGCACGATAAAGCGATTGCGATTCTGAATCCATTGGCAACCAGCAAGACCGATCCTGGAATTCTGGCGGACTGTCGTTTCAGTCTGGGCAAGGCACTGGAGGGATTGAACAAACCTCAGGATGCATTGGCTCAATACAAGTTGGTGGTTGCTGATTCCAACTCAACCCCTGCCCCAAGAGCGTTAAATCGAATTGCTGCCATTCAGTATGCGAAGGGCGAATACAAAGAAGCCGCTGTCTCGTTTGAGAAGATGGTCACCGGCTATCCGAAGAACTCACTGGTGCCCTCGGCGACATTGGGAGTCGGGATGTCGCTTTATCGGCAGCGGGAATTCGAGCAGGCTCTGACATGGCTGCAGCGGATTCCCAAAGGAACAGCCTCGTCGGCTCAAGGAGTTCTGATGACAGCCATGACGCTGAAGGAATTGGGACGGCTTGAAGAGTCACGTCTGGTTTTTGCGGAAGCCCTTCTGGCTGCCGGAGATACTCCGCTTGCAGCAGATGTCCTGTTTCAGCAGGCTCAGATGGAACGCGTATCAGGGGATAAGCAGCTTGCCGCTCAGATTTTTCAGGATATCTGTGACCGCTGGCCAACTTCCACTCGTGTCTCGGAAAGTTTGTTCAATGCGGCTGAACTGAATCTTGAATTAGCTCAGCGAGAACAGGCTGAACGAATCTGGAACCGTTTGAAGACGGATTGTCCGGATGCTGCGAATCGGCCACGGGAACAGATTCTATTGGGGCGTATGTATTTGGTGCGTGGCGAGGTTGAAAAGTCTGTTGATACGTTGCAGAAAGCGATCGCGGCTTCGGACGATCCCAAAAGTCGAGTTACTGCAGTGGGGCAATACTATCTTGTGCGAGCTTTCTATGAAGCAAAACAGTTTGAGAAGGTAATCGATCAGACGCTGCAAATGAGTGAACTGTTTCAGATTGAGGCGCTTAGTGAAGTTCGAGGTGCCCTTGCTCTGGCCACGGTCAGTTGTCTGGAGCAGAAGCGTTATGAAGAGGCATTGAAGTTCGCTGATGAGTTTATTCCGGTCGCCGTCGACAAGACTCAGAAAGCCGACGTCATGGCGGCTCGTGCAGTGACGTTAAGTCATCTCCGAAGGTTTCCGGAAGCGATCGAAGATCTGAAAGTATTGGTCACGGATCTTCCCGATCTGGCACAGACATGGACGGCCGTTTTGAAATCCGGTGAGGCTGCTTTGGAGCAAAATGTTCCGGATGAGGCAGTGGCGTTTTTTCAACTGGCCTCAACGTGTGAAAAAGATCCCGAGGTTAAAGAGGCTGGTGTGACCGGGCTTGCGTGGTGTCAGTTCAAGGCCGCCAAATATGCTGAGGCTGAAGCCGCATTTGTGAAGGTTGTTGCTGACTATCCGGCCTCCGAGGATGCCGCTCAATCATTGTTTATGCTGGCTCGATGCATTGAAGAGCAGGGAGACATCGAGAGAACTGCTGCTGCGTACTCAGGTGTTTTTGAAAAGCTGGCGAAGGATCAGCCCCCGTTTGAAGCGGGGAGTGAGATGAAGCCACCGATGCAGTACGCATTTGATGCCGGGCGGCAGGTGGCCCGGGCGCTGGAGAAACTCAAGCGATTTGACGATGCGGACAAGGCGTGGGAGAAACTGGTGTTGGCCTTTCCGAATGCAAAAGACCTTGATCGACTGCTTGATGAGTGGGCCTGGATGAATGTTTCGGCTGAGCGGTTTGATCGATCGGACGCTGTTCATCAGCAGTTGCTCGAAAAGTTCCCCGACAGCCCGTATGCCGGGCAGGCTCGGTTGTCACTTGCGGAAAGCTTAATGTCAGCAGGGAAGCTGGAAGAATCGTTGAAGGAAATGGAAGCGATCTCCACAGATGTTCGTTACGGGGCCACGGAAAAAGAGCGTGCTTTATTTCATGTGATCGAAATTCAGGCCACAAGACGGCAATGGCAGCCACTTGTTGCAGCTGCGGATCAGTTTCTTGCGAGCTATGTGAGCAGTCCGTTGGCGGCTCAGGTTCGATTGTTTTCCGGTAACGCGATGGTGGAATTGGGACGTCATGAAGACGCGACCAGGCTACTGACAACTCTGAGTCAGGAGATTGTTTCCGGAAAGATTCCCGCACAAGACTGGACGGATCGGGTGTGGGTTGTGATGGCAGAATCCGCGTTGGCAACAATGGACTATGAGCGAATTGATGTTCTTGAAGCGGAGCTAAAGCGGCAGAGTCCTCAGTCTAAGTTTGAGTTTCAGATCATGGACATTCAAGGCCGACGCTGGAAGCAACAGGCTCCCCCTGATTTTCTGAAAGCTCGCGAGAACTTTGGAAAGGTCACGTCCAGTACCGCAGGAGCAGGAACGGAAACCGCTGCTCGCTGTCAGTTTCTGATCGCGGAGACGCTGCTTCTGGAAATGAAACTGGATGAGGCCGTGAAGGAATACTTCAAGGTTTATGTCAATTACAGCTATGCAGAATTGCGGGCACAGGCTTTGTTTCAGGCGGCCGTTTGTGAATCTCGTTTGATGAAGAATGATTTTGCGATTCGGGATTTCAAAGAGTTGATTGCAGAGTTCCCCACGTCCAGTCTCGTCGAGAAGGCCCGTGAAGAACTCGGAAAACTGGAAGTACAGAAACCATGAAGATTTATGTCCGGTCATCTCTGAAAGCTCGCATTTCGATCATGCTCGTTGCGCTTGTTGGGTTGTTGATGGCTTGCCAATCGCTCGCGCAGGATGCCGGCGGCACTGCAGCGGCAGGAACTCCCCTGGAGAACATTCAGCCTGCTGATCCTGCGGTCCCTGAAGGAACAGCCGAACCAGTCGCCTCAGGCATCCCAACCGATCCGTTGGGTATTGCCGATGCA
The DNA here is from genome assembly GCA_026400835.1 of Planctomycetales bacterium. Classification (GTDB taxonomy): domain Bacteria; phylum Planctomycetota; class Planctomycetia; order Planctomycetales; family Planctomycetaceae; genus SXXK01. The sequence continues at coordinate 113,523 of JAPLOA010000096.1, forward strand.
ATGGGACGGCCCTTCACTGCCGCTTTCATTATCGCGTCTGTCATTGGTGTGTGGTCTGTCATTGAGCGACTCGTTGTGCTGCGACGTCGGCGAGTGATTCCGCGAGGCTTTGTCGACAGGTTTCTGATGCACCTGAGAGCTGGTCGTCTGGACAAAGCCGAAGCTCTGAAAGTGTGTCAGCAGAACATGAGCCCAATGGCAGACATATTTATTCACGGGCTCCGCAAGTGGGGCCGTCCTAGTGCTGAGGTTGAGCAGGCGGTGACAGATGGAGGAGAGCGGCAGGTCACTCAATTGAAAAAAGGTTTGCGAGTCCTTAACGGAGTCTCCACTCTGAGTCCCTTGATTGGTCTGCTGGGGACTGTGGTCGGCATGATTCGGTCCTTCAATGACATCGCGACTGCGGGAGCAATGGGGCAAACTCAAACTTTGGCCAACGGGATTGCCCTTGCTCTTTTGACGACTGCTGTGGGTTTGATCATCGCGATTCCTGCGATGGCTGCTTATCTTTATCTCGCCGGGCGGATCGATTCTGTGGTGATGGAGATGGACAGGCTTGGACAGGAGCTGGTCCAACTGATTTCGGCAGAAGCGTTACGAGAGCGTGCGATTGTCGCGACAAGCACTCCGGAGCCAGCGGCCCCTGTGCCGGGCCCGGTTAGAACGCGCAAGCCGGTTGTTGAAAAGTAGCGTTGGCTGTTAAAGAATATACATGATGTCGATATCTGCCGAATCAAACAGATCTAACAGCCAGACCCTCTCGGTTGTTGTCCCCGTTTACAACGAACGAGACAGCCTTGTTCAGCTGGTCAATGAGTTGCAGGCCGGTGTTCGTTCATCCGTGTCGAGTTATGAAATCATTCTTGTGGATGATGGTTCGACGGATGATTCGTGGAAGAAGATTGAAGAATTGGCGAGTTGCGAGGCTGTCGTCTCGGGAATCCGATTGCGACGAAACTTCGGGAAGGCTGCAGCCTTAACGGCGGGAATGAAAGTCGCAACAGGAGATCTGATTTTAATGCTCGATGCAGATCTTCAGGATGACCCGGCCGAGTTCCCTGCTCTGCTGCACCGGATTCAGGCGGGATATGATGTCGTCAACGGATGGAAGCAACGTCGACTGGATCCATGGCACAAGGTTTATCCCAGCAAAGTCTTCAATGGTCTCGTCGGATTGATGACCGGACTACGACTTCATGATCACAATTGCGGGCTGAAGCTATTTCGAGCTGAGGTCGCTCAGGAAGTTCAGATCTACGGTGAACTGCATCGATTTATTCCGGTGCTCGCTCATTCACGAGGTTTTCGAGTGACTGAGGTCGCGGTCAATCATCGTTCTCGCCAGCATGGGTATTCGAAATATGGGATGAGGAGATTCCTGCGCGGGTTGCTGGACCTGCTTACAGTTACGTTCCTGACCAGCTTCGGAAGACGCCCACAGCATGCACTGGGGACGATCGGGCTCGGTTTCTTTACGCTGGGGGTTCTCGGTCTGATCTATCTGAGTTTACTCTGGCTCGCGATGCGACTTGGCATATTCACCGCGTACCCCATCGGCAATCGCCCGTTGCTTGCGTACTCTGTCGCTGCCACATTGCTGGGCGGACAAGCGCTGTCATTGGGTTTGCTGGCGGAGTTGATTGTCGCCTATACGACCCGAAGTACCGACAGCTACAGCATTCGGGAAACAACGCGCAAGGCGTGATTCGTCTGAATCGCGTCGTAGTCTAATCGCAATGCGAAAGAGCCAACAGGCAATAGGCTGTCACCAGATTAGGATCTCCCTCATACCAGCGATCAGCCGGATTGACCCAACTGCCGTTGGATTGCTGGAGCTCGGCCAACTTCTTTACCAGCTCCTGTTTCCAGAAATGTTCCGTGCCATCGATTGTCGTAAACGACTCACTTTCGAGGGATGACGTTGTTTTTGCAAAGGTCTGGAAGTAGTAGTACAGCCCCTGTTGCCCCATGCCCGGGTTTTCTGACAACGTGTAGTTCCTTCGGATCCATTCGGTGGCCGCTTTGACTCGAATATCGTCTTTTGTCAGGCCTGCATAAATCATGCTCTTGAGTCCTGCATAGGTGATGCTGCCATACGACTTGTGGCCACCGTTTTCGGTCATTCCTGCTTTTGATTCACCACCCTTCGCCGGTGTATAAATGAAACCACCGTCGTTCACCCTGCCAGCGAAGTCCAAAGTATTGCGGGGAGATTCAAGATTCTGAGCGCGGGATACGAATTTGAGAGCCTTTTGCATCGCAGGGTCATCGGCCGCTACGCCCGACTTCTTCAAAGCCTCGATCAGGAACTGAGTATTCGACATGTCCGGACGTTGCTTGCTGTCATATCCACCTCCCCCGTAGGCCCCTTCTGATGACTCAATGCCTTCACCTTCATCCCACTGAAGGCCTCGCAGAAACATTTCAGCTTTCTTTAATTGAGCATCGTACTTCCGATTCGAGTTGGCTTCACTCATGGCCAGCATTGCGATGCAGGTTTCGTAATTCTGATGTCGGCTTTCTGTTGCATGAATTCCGCCACTCGGTTTTTGATTTCGAAGGAGGAATTCGAGGCCCTTTGCAACAACCGGATCATCAGCTGTTTTTCCGCTTTGCAGTAAGGATGTTGTTACGAGACCGCTGATTCCTACGGCCCCGGAACTGGACCATGAGCCATCAGCACTCTGAGTTAACTCCAGAAACTGAATAGCCTTTTGACGCATGGAATCGAGGTCCTGTGCCATCGCTGTCGGCTTCAGGATGTTTGTCAAAAAAAAGACGATGAACAGAATTGCGATGTTGCGTTGCATATGATCCTCAGGTCCGGAACGAATCACTATGAAGAAGTGAGATCGGCTGATTAAAGATCGCCTCAGAACTCACCGAGCACTTCGCCGCCGTCCCGGGTTCCCAGTGCACGCCAGATACTCAGGTCGATGTTTGAACTGAATGATCGTACCGATCCATCACAGAGAGCCGACTGAACAATTCCGGTGTGATAGCTTCGGGAATTAAGCGCTGAATAGCTGACCGAAGTTGTGTTGCTGCCTTCCTGGCGTGAAGCATAATCGGTGTTGCGATAGGTTACTCCAGCATCAACAAAGATGACGTTGGAATTCGGAGCCAGTGTTGTCGTGAATCCACTGTGATGTGAGTGTCCATTCGCCCATTCTGTGTGGCCCGTACCATCCTGTGTTGCAGGTAGAATGCGGTCTTTAAGGCCTGACGCGGCGTAGAGTGCTACTGTGGCTGCATTTCCAGGCACTGTCGTCGAGGGCGGTCCGCCGTTTCGGGTATACGCAGTCCATGCATGAACTTCCGAGGCCAGCAATGTATTGCTGGTCCCGTCTGTGATCGATGAGGTCCTGATTCTGGAGTTTGGAAACGCAATTCCATCACCGCCCTGCCCTGTTGCTGGGTTGTATACCAACCATGTTCCAAAGTTAAAACCGTAACAGGTGGGCATCAGAAAGATTCCATTGGTCCCGGTGTCACGAGCGCGATCGGATTTAGGATCTGATGGGCAGACGTAACCAGGCACGCGAAAGTTGCTGATGATTGGGAAGTTTCCCCATGCCCTGCTGAGGTCGATCTGGGAATAAAGATTCACCTGTTCCATAAACGGCAGCAGCCGTCCGTGGATCGACCAGGAAGCATTGCTGGTGATGGTCGGCACAATCGCCATGCTTGGCGGTAACGCATTGTTTGAAGATTCATAGTTATGCATAGCCAGTGCGATTTGCTTGAGATTGTTTTTGCACTGCGTTCTCCGTGCTGCTTCACGGGCTTGTTGCACTGCTGGCAGTAGTAATGCAATCAGGATGGCAATGATGGCAATGACCACCAACAGCTCAATCAAAGTAAACCCGTTTCGACTGGAGTCTCGTCGCCGTGACATCGGTACTGGCTCAATTGCGGACCTGAAATAAAGAGAGTGCGAACGAAGAGTCGCACGTCAGGCGACAAGTATTTCGCAAATCGTATGCCATCATCGAAATTGCTGTATTTGAGGGGATACGCGACGGCCATTTAACGATCCGCGGCGGATTTTTCGTCCTGATGGAGGGAAAACAGCCATTGCCGGAGCGGTCGAACGGCTGTTCCGAATGCTTTACGGACAGCTCAATGCCCCCTACGATGACAAGAGGAAAACGTCCACGGTTGTCTGTTTGACACTAGTGACAGCCAATCCCCCGTTTTATTTCAGAACCATAATCTCACAAAGGGTCCTTACGCTATGCTTCGAATGATGACATTATTCCTGAAGCCATTAAGCCTCCTGTTGACTTGCTGCATCGGCGCAGGAGTCGCATGGAGTGCCGATGAATACGACTACGATCTGGTTCATTCCTCAGTGAGTTTTAAAGCACGGCATCTGGACATTAGTTGGATTCATGGTCGGTTCAACGACGTTTCCGGCAAGTTCATCATTGATCGTGATGATGCAGCGAAATCATCTTTTCAGCTGACAATCAAGGCTGAAAGTGTTGACACGGCGAATCCGGCTCGGGACGAGCATTTGCGTCAGCCGGATTATTTCGACACAAAGCAGTTCCCGACAATTGAGTTCAAGAGCACGGCCGTGAAAGTGATTGAAGGTGGCTACGAAGTCACCGGCGACTTCACAATGCATGGCACGACAAAGAAAATTGTCGTCAAGCTGATGGGTGGCAAAGAGATCGAATCCCGAGGCGTCAAGCGAGTCGGTTTCTCGACGGAACTGAAGCTCAAGCGAAGTGACTTTAACTTCGACAAAAGTGCCATCGGTGCGATTGGCGATGAAGCAATTATTCTGATCGACTGTGAAGGGATGCGAAAGTAGCGGATGCCGGATCCGTTTCAATATATGTTCGCACTGGCGGCTGCGTTTGCTGTCAGTTTTTTTGCGATTTTTATCTCTCACCCTGCGATGCGAGCGACGATTCCGTCGCTCGCTCGTTTCGTTTTTATGGCGGGCCTTGTTTTGGGCCTGTTGACGGGATACCGAATTCTTGGATTCGAACCGCGATGGCCTCCGGTGAATGCTCTTGATCGCTTCCTGCTGATCGTATTGCCGGTTGCGCTGATTGTCGAATTCATTTGGGCCGTTCCGGTACCGAACGATGAGCACAATTTTCGATCCAGCCTTTCAGGCTTTTGTGCTGCCACTATTCGATTCGCTTTGATCGTGAGTGTGGGCCGTATTCTTTGGCATGATTCTGTTTATTTCAGTTCAGCCGAGTCAAACACAAACGACTGGCCACCCTTCATCGCCTTTGGGGTTCTGCTGTCAGGGGCTGCTTTACTTTACGTTGCATTGAGATCGTCCATGATTCTCGCATTTCGTGGGGTATCGGCTTCGCTTACTGCTGGCCTCGTGATGTCGCTACTGGCCACGGGTATGGTCACGATGCTGGCTGGATACATCAAAGGTGGAGCAGCCGCAATGCCTTTGGCCGGTGGGATCTGTGGCGCAGCTTTGGCTCTTTGGATGGCAGGAAAAAAAACAGGGCCCGCGACATCCCACGGTCAGTTTTTGATTGGAATCAGTGTGACGGCGTTGTTTAGTCTCCTTTGGATTGGCCGATTTTTTGGCCAACTCACGACATTTGATGTGCTCATGATATTCCTCAGTCCCCACTGCTGTTGGTTGAGTGAGTTCTGGCCGTTTCGTGACTACAGCAACAATTATCGTATGGTCATTCGGATGGCGGCCGTTGCCTTGATCTTGCTTGTTGTTCTGTTTTTTAAGTGGCAACAGTTCATGCAGAAGATGATCCCACTCATTGCATTTCAGGCAGAATAATTTCCAGTGTTGGGCGAACAGTATTGGCAACTCAAGGAGTTCTCAATGGAATCAGAATCACGTCGAAGAAGATGTCTCGTCCAGGGCATAATCAGAGAATCCGTCAACCGTGTGGAGTAAAGGTTTAACCTTCAGGAATCAACATGACGACCTCAGAAAATCCGTTCGCTCACGAAGCATCCGCTACGGAAAAGAGATCTGACTCAAACGCTACGGGGGCACAGGCTTTAATAACTACTCTGCGATGGTGGCCCGCTGCGGTGTGCCTAATCCTGATTGGGGCACTAAAGCTCAGTATGGTTGTTGTGGAAGCTCCTCCCATGGCATTGTTGATGGCGGCTTTTATGGGGCCTGCTGGGTTGTGCGGCGTGATCATGTTGTGGTGGACCTTCGCAAGCCGGGCGGGCACGAGAGAGAAAGTGATAGGCCTGACAGGTGTTATCGCGATCGGCGTCTTGACCACGTTGCTGCTGCATTTTTCCATGAAGGGAATGAGCGCCGTTCTCTACCAGATTCCCTGCGGAGTCAGCGCGTTTGCATTGGTATTGATTCTTATGGCAAACCGTCCGGCATCGCGATTGCGTGCAGCGCTGTTCTTGTCGGCGGTTGGATTTGGTATCTGGGATCTGGTTCAGTTGCATGGAGTCACTGGAAAGTTCGATGCAGAGTTTTCGTGGCGTTGGGCACCGACACCAGAGGAAGAGTATCTTCGGGGGCTTGCAAACCGTTCTGAAACTGCGGCTGGAAGTTCACAATCGTCGGCTACTGGCGATGTCAATGAACAGATCACTCGAGCAACCTCTGAATGGTCTGACTTTCGCGGACCAATGCGTGATGGAAAACGGCCGGGGTTACGACTTAAGGAAGATTGGGCGACGTCGCCACCAAAAGAAATCTGGAAGACTCCGATCGGGCCAGGCTGGTCCTCGTTCACAGTTGCGGGCCAGAGATTATTTACACAGGAGCAACGTGGCGATAACGAGGCTGTTGTGTGCTTAAGTGCCGAGACCGGTAAGGTTTTGTGGGCTCATGAATATGCCAGTCGCTTCTGGGAAGCTATTGCCGGCGCAGGACCTCGTGCGACGCCAACGATCGGTGACGAGGGGATTTACTCACTGGGAGCGAATGGGCATGTCTTGTGTCTGGATCCGATCACGGGAGAAGTTCGCTGGACGAAAGATCTTCAGGTGGATGCAGGCTGTAAGCCGCCTCAATGGGGCTTTTCAGCTTCGCCACTCGTGCAGGATGGTCTGGTTATTCTTCATGCGGGAGCCGCGACTGGTGATGGTGCTGTGGTGGCCTACGATGCAAAGACCGGGGATGTCCGCTGGAAGGTTTCGTCTGGCAATCACAGCTATTGTTCCGTGCATCCGGCTGTCTTTGATCATGTTTCCGGAATATTGATGTCGACCAATCTGGGCCTGCAGTTCTTGTCTGTCGCGGATGGCAGCACGATCTGGAATCATGAATGGACAGTTGAGAACTATCGAGCCATCCAGCCTTTGGTAATTGGCGATTCTGTTCTGATTGGGACCAGCCTTGGTGTTGGAACTCGACGGATCAATGTGGCGCACGAGGGAGACTCCTGGAAGATCAGCGAGGCGTGGACTGCTAAGGACATGAAGCCTGACTTTAATGACTTCGTTGAATACCAGGGTTTCGTGTATGGCTTTGACGGCAATATTTTTAGTTGCGTTGATGCCGCGACTGGGAAGCGAGTATGGAAGAAAGGGCGATATGGAAATGGTCAGGTGCTGTTGCTTCCGGATGCCGGGCAGTTGCTGGTTGTTTCAGAGGCGGGTGAACTCGTGCTGGTGAAGGCTGATCAAGACAAGCACGTTGAGTTGGGAAAGATTCAGGCCCTTGCCGGAAAGACCTGGAATCATCCCGTGTTGATTAACAATCGTCTTTATTTGCGTAATGCCGAAGAGTCAGCTTGTTATGAATTGGCTCTCGAATCAAACGCGGAACAGGCCGCGTCTACAGTTGTCGGTCAGGATACTCAAACTCCGTCGCAAGCCACGCCAGCCGGACAAGACTGAGGTGTGCCCTCCTGGGATGCGGCAGCCTGCTGCCGCATTGGTACAGGCAGTCGGTTGCCGAGCATCGGTTTGAAAGGTGATTGAGTTCAGAACGGTTGTCCACAGCAGGCTCTGGAGCTGAAAGCTGCAGCAGGCCAGATAGCGCGACGGCATTCACTGGTTTTCAAAAAGTGAGCACCTGCCACAATCCGGAATAGTCATCGGTCCAGTGAAGGATGGGTTCTTCTTCGCCCCAGGGATCTGAGGCTTCCGTGATCTCTGAGTCATTCACGAACTCCGAGCTTTCTGTCAGCAGGATCCACGTGGAGCTGAAAACTCCACTTAGGTATTGGTCACTGTTGTCAATTCGGATTGCCTGCCAGCCAAGTTTTTCGGCCATCCCACGTGATACGGGATTCAGATTCAGAAATCGATTCGAGATGTGAATTGCCAGTACGCCACCCTTGCGAAGATGTTTACGATAGATTTCACCGCATTCACTGGTCAGCAAATGGACCGGAATCGCATCGCTGCTGAACGCATCAATCGCCAACACATCGAATTGCTGGCTTTGTTTGTTGGCAAGTTCTCGTTCCATGACGATCCTCGCATCGCCAATGACAACCTCTGTTTTGGCCTTTGAATCTTTAAGATAGGTGAAGATCGTGTCTGAGAGCTTAAGGACATCCGGATTGATATCATAAAATCGGAAGTACTCACCTTGTTCTCCATACGCGGCCATGGTTCCCGTACCCAATCCCACGACCCCAACGCGAAGAGCATGTTGATCGGACTCCGCTGCCATCCTTCGAGACACCTTGACTGCCAGGCCAACTCCGCTTTCGCGACCGTAATATGTTGTTGGCTGAAGTTTCCAGTAGTCATCAATAAACTGGAAACCATGTCGAATCTGACCATGGGTTAGCGCATGTTTGGGGGGGATGAAGTCTTCGTCGTCCGGATCTGAGCCTTCGAACTTAACTCTGAGCACTCCATAGAAGTTGCGAGAGATATGAACGATTCTGGAGTCATCGGTAGTTTTGTTATCGGATTCAACAATCTCGGCCAGATAGTTCGAAAGGAGCAGTAGCAAAGTGATCGCAGGAATCCAGAACCAGAATCCGACCGACGCTTTATCCGGGCCTCGAATACCAATCGAAGACCATTCCATCAGCACTGCAGCTGCGGCCGTATAAGCCAGTGAATAGATTTGCCAGCTTTCCATCCATTCAAATTCAAGAACTGTCCACGCGATTCCGGCAATCGCGAGATAGAGCGTCCCAAGGACCCAGAATCGGCGCGCTCTTTCACCGGGAATGCGAGTGAGGCTGTAAAGAGCCAACGCTACGATGATCGAGGTGATTGGGATCAGGACCAGACACGTCTTCATTTCCGTTCCGACAAGTCCCGGAAATCTCCAGCTTCCAAACCAGAATATCCACGCAGACTGAAGAGCCGAGAATGCTGTCACAGCAGTCAGGAATCCCGGCAGTGTTCGTTCGCGGCTGCCGACTGCAATTAAGCCGATCAGTTGGAAGAGCGTGAACACTCCCACAAGAATGACTTCGTTCTTGTCGCTGATGGATGCTGAAATCGGTAAGTAAAGGTATTGGATGCTGGCTGCAACCTGGCCAGTCACGATGAGAGTCCAGATCCAGAATTGTGGCGACGGGCCTCGCAGCCAGACACGTTGACCGCACCACGCCAGCAAAGTCATTAATGCGCAGGCTACGAGCCCGATGTGATATTCCCAATACCCATGAAAGAGGTACGGAGCCACAATCGCCACGAAGACACCTCCGAACGCTCCACCAGCTGAAGTCAGAACATAGAACAGCGTGAGATGTCGTGGATGTGGTTTGCTGCTGACAAGTTCACCATGGCATGTCATGCAGCAGGCAAACAATATCGTCGAATAAATGACGATCTGTTTGGTGATGTTGACGTCCGCACCTTCCTCGATCACCCAGCAGGCCACCGGGCAGCAGACGATCAGCAACAGTCCCCAGGCTCGGCGGTCATACCATTGTGGGCTGTCGAAGCAGATGATGAAGGAGATGAGATAAAGGCTAAGCGGCAGCACCCAAAGAAACGGAACTGTTGCGACATCGATGCAAAGCTGGTTTGTTGTCGCCAGTAACATGGCTGAGCTGCATGCTGCAAGTCCAAGCCACAAGAGCATTGATGCAATACTCGGACGAGGCACACGATGATCGACTGTTGCTGTCAATTCTGCAGGGTTGGCTTCCGTGGAAGTCACCAACGTCGCTTCTGTATTCGACACTCTCCACAGGCCTGCCGCGCACCACCCGGCCAGAAGAACATAGCCGCTATAGACAGTGGACCAGGAAAGGACCTGTTGTCGTAATGTCAGCCACGGTTCAAAGACAAATGGATAACTCAAAAGCGCCAGAAGAGATCCGATGTTTGATAAAGCGTATAGCCTGTAAGGAGAGCGGCCGGGCGAAGTCTGACTGAACCATTTCTGCATCAGGGGGCCTGTGGACGACAGCATGAAGTACGGCCCACCAACCGTTGCCAGTAACAGCAGGAGAATATGCAGGAGCGGTGACTGATCGGATGTGGGCTTCCAGCTTTCACCCGGCGAGATTGGCAAAAACAGCAGGGAGGCTGCCAAAAGTATGGTATGTGTAATGATCTGAGCACGAGCCTTCAGATACACGCTGAGCAGGTGAGCATAGAGATAACCTCCGAGGAGAATAATCTGGAAAAACAGCATGCAGCTGGTCCAGATGGATGGGCCTCCTCCGAACCATGGCAAAATGAATCGACCGATCAGGGGTTGTACCTGAAACAGCAGAAAAGCGCTTACAAAGATGGTCAGGGCGAAGCGGAACATGGCAGTCCTTCATTGGGAGAAGGCCGCACTTTACAGAGCCCTGCGATGAAGAGAAGTGAGTTGTCGCCCTGCTCTGTTCTAAGCCTGTAAACTCGGCCAGACAGTCCTTGCGAGGCTGACAGGGGCATGCAACAACCTACCGCAGTCTGAACCTGCTGCAGCAGTGCCGTGCGCTGCACATAGCATGTGCAATCACTGCAATCCGGGCAGTCTTCGCCTTGTCACGACAGACCCAAGATAGTGCTTCCAACAGCCAGTACGGAGTTCTGGGAGTGTGTCACAATCACTGGGGGCCGGCAGGTCGAGAAGCCTGTGCTCTAAACCAGAGCTGGTTCTTCAGATTCACAGCCTGAAAAGACAATTGGATCAATCCACGAATTGCCGTTGTCCGTGTCTTCCACATGCAGCTCTGCTACGTTTCCGTTGACCGCGATCAGCGTCACGATCAATTGTCCAACTCGAATCGACTCGCCAGGGACAAGTTCAATCTGGTGGAGCAGCATGATGGGCGTGTACCTCTAAAAAAGACAACACTGACACTTCGAGGGTCGTGCATACAACAGTGAGAGAAGTGTCGTGAAAAAGACTTTCGGATGTCGCGATGAAGAACCAAGCAGAACGCTCAGCATGAACCTTCAATAACCAGAATCTTACGACGATCCCTGAAAAGGTGTGGGCGTTATACCGACGTCATCTCATTCCATCAATCGCGATTTGGAAATCTGTTTCAGGTTCAGGGCAGCTTTTTTTTGCTGCAGAATTTATTCGCGAGATCACTTCAATTCTGCAAGAAAGTTATTCCGCGCGAAATGTCTGTCGCTTTGCTGATGAACTAAGCAATCTCGCCTGTGAAAGTTGCGAATTTTTTTGAGACTCGATCTTCAATGCAACAAATGCAGGGTTCGCACTTCGCGACAGATCGTAGACCGCATACAACTCCTGTATTCCCTGCGAGATTTTGAAACTTGACTTTGCTATCTGCCAGTTTTCTGCGATTAGCACGAGTTTATTGGCCCGTTGTTTGCGAGAAGTTTGCTCCATGAATGCTGATTTGAATCCGCTCCTTATCAAAGAGGGGTTTCCTGCGTACGACCGAGTTTTGCCGGAGCACATTGCCTCTGCAGTAGAGGAGTTTCTGGTCCGTTGTAGAGAAATTCTCTGCAAGGTTGAATCTTCCGACGAAACATCATGGGTTGCTTTGCTGGATCCGCTGGAAGAAATCGATCTGTTGTTTGAGTACGGCTGGTCTCCAGTCGGGCATTTGTTGAGCGTCGCCAATTCTGACGAGCTTCGCGCGGCACATGATGAATCGATGCCGAAGGTGGTCGAATTCGGTTTGCAGATTCGGCAGAGTGAATCAATTTATCAGAAGCTGCTGGCTCTGCGCAACTCGACAGACTGGAGCAACTTCAGCAGTGCTCAGCAGCGAATTGTGGCCCGCATGATTCAAAGTGCAGAGCAGTCCGGGATCAGCTTAGTCGGCAAAGATCGTGATCGATTCAACGAAATTGAACAGGAACTGTCTCAGCTTGGAACGGACTATTCCAACAATTTGCTGGATGCCACCAAAGCCTTTTCGCTGGATATCACGGACTCAGGTGATGCGGACGGCTTTCCCTCCAGTCTGCGGCGAATTGCGGCTGCTTCATGGACTCGAGCCGATGAGAATTGCGGTAAGACGCCAGCCACGCCTGAGGCCGGGCCGTGGCGGATTACTCTGGATCATCCGTGCTTTGGACCGTTCATGGAGCACTGTCGCAATCGAGAGTTGCGAGAAACTTTGTATCGTGCTTATGTGATGCGAGCTGGTTTCGGTCAGACAGATAATTCGCCATTGATCTCTCAAATCCTGAAGTTAAAGAAGGAACAGGCAAAGCTGTTGGGGTTTGAGTGTTATGCGGATCTGAGCCTGTCTCGCAAGATGGCTGGAGATGTGGCTGCCGTTCAGCAGATGTTCGACCGACTGCTGGCGTCCTCGCATCATGTTGCCAAAAAAGAGCTTGAAGAGTTGCAGGAGTTTGCACAGAGCAACGGTCATGCAGGCTTGCTGGCTCACTGGGATATCCCGTTCTGGGCGGAACGACTACGTGAGCAACGTTATTCGTTTACCGACGAACAACTGAGGCCATACTTTTCACTCGACCGAGTCCTTGCTGGTTTGTTTGAGCTTTGCCAGTCACTGTTCGGGATCACAGTGCGTGCTGCAGATGGGACGGCACCGATCTGGCATTCGGATGTCCGTTTCTATCAGATCTTCAATGATTCGGGAGAACAGATTGCCTCGTTCTACCTGGATCCGTATTCACGACCAAAAGACAAGCGAGGTGGCGCGTGGATGAATGACTGCATCACACGGTCTTCAGGCAAGCATGGTCTCCGTTTGCCTGTGGCACATCTTGTTTGCAACAGTACTCCGCCAGCCGACGGTGTTCCGTCACTGATGACATTTCGCGAAGTCGAAACACTGTTTCACGAGTTCGGTCATGGCTTGCAGCATATGTTGACGACCGTCGACTTCCGCGATGCTGCGGGAATCAATGGTGTGGAGTGGGATGCTGTTGAGTTGCCAAGTCAATTTATGGAGAACTGGTGTCTTCATCGTCCGACGCTGATGAAGATGGCCATTCACTATCAGACAGGCGAAGTCCTGCCGGATGAGCTCTACCAGAAACTACGCGCAGCAAAAACTTATCGAGCTGCCAGTGTCATGTTGAGACAGCTACAGCTCGGCATGACGGATATGGCGCTGCATGACGGATATGACCCGGACAGCGGTGATTCTCCGTTTGATGTTGAGCGGCGGATTCTGTCGATCACCAGCATTCTGCCTCCGCTGCCGGAGAATCGTTTTCTTTGCTCATTCCAGCATATTTTTGCGGGCGGCTATTCGGCTGGCTACTACAGTTACAAGTGGGCTGAGGTGCTGAGTGCGGATGCGTTTGGGGCGTTCGAAGATGCCGGGCTTGATGATGAGAAATCCGTCGTTGAAACGGGGCGGCGTTTTCGAGACACGATTCTGGCTCAGGGGGGTAGTCGACATCCAATGGACATCTTCCGTGATTTCCGAGGACGTGATCCGGATCCCAATGCTCTGCTTCGGCACAGTGGGCTTCAGTAAGTCGGTTGCGGTTTCAACGAAGAACGGTGACCACATGCTGATTCCCTGTGTCACCCGGAGCCTGCCCTGAAAGTTCTTTGTGTTGCCTGTTGGCTTTGATTTGAGAGTACTCCTCGACCGTTTTTGAATGTGATCTCCCATGCAAGCTCCTCCAGAAAAACATTTTGATGTGCTCGTGATTGGTACCGGTCCCGGCGGTGAAGGGGCTGCTATGGAGGCTACCAAACAGGGGAAGCGTGTCGGCGCGATAGAGCGAATGACACAGATTGGTGGCGCGTGCACTCATCTGGGGACAATTCCCAGCAAGTCTCTTCGAGCTGCCATCTATCGCCTCATGGATGTCAATTCGGCCCCGGTGTTTAAGCAATTGGGGATTAATCTGGAGGTCAGTTTTCGTGATCTACGCCGCAGTGCTCAGTCGGTGATTGATCAGCAGGTTACAATGCGTCGCAGCTTCTACGATCGAAATGATGTCGAAGTGCTGTTAGGACAGGCGAGGTTTCTGGATCCACATCGAATTCAGGTCGAGCATCCCGATGGCAGTGTCACAATTGCTCACGCAAAAAACTTTGTGATTGCGACGGGCTCGCGTCCTTATCGTCCGCCGGAGATCGACTTCAGCCATCCGCGTGTTTTCGACAGTGACACGATTCTGAATCTGCCCGAGACTCCTCGGTCGATGACCATTTATGGTGCGGGCGTGATTGGATGCGAATACGCATCAATGTTTCGCAACCTGCAGGTGAAGCTGAATCTCGTCAACACCAGAGCCCGCATGCTGGAGTTTCTGGACGACGAAATCTGCGACGCTCTGGCCTATCACATGCGCGATACGGGGGTGCGAATTCGTCACAACGAGACATTTGATAAGCTGGAAGCTTTTGATGATCACGTTGTGTTGCACCTCAAGTCAGGCAAACAGCTCAAGAGCGATGTGTTGTTATGGGCGAATGGGCGTACCGGGAATACTGATAGTCTGGGACTGGAGCAGGTTGGGATTAAGCCTAATCATCGGGGTCAATTGGAAGTTAACACGCACTTCCAGACGTCACAGCCACATATCTATGCTGTGGGAGATGTGATTGGGGTGCCAGCTCTGGCCAGTGCGGCCTATATTCAGGGACGCTTTGCGGCTCGTTACCTTGGCAACAGCAACGCTGATCAGTTTAGGATCCAGGATATTCCAACAGGAATTTACACCAGCCCTGAGATCAGCAGCGTTGGTAAAACTGAACGCGAGTTGACTGACGAGTGCGTGCCTTATGAAGTCGGGCATTCAATGTTCAAGAATCTCGCTCGTGCTCAGATCATGGGGCGTCCAATTGGCATGTTGAAGATTCTGTTTCACCGCGATACTCTGGAGATTCTTGGAGTCCATTGTTTTGGCGTCAATGCAACAGAGATTATCCACATCGGTCAGGCCATTATGGCGCAGCCCGGAACTGCGAATAGTCTGCTGTACTTCATCAACACGACGTTCAATTACCCCACGATGGCAGAAGCCTATCGCGTCGCCGCGCTGAATGGGTACAATCGAGTGAACTAGAAATGCTCTGACCATTGTGAAGTGAGCGTTTGTGGAGCGACGCGATGCCAATGACTGCGGGGCAATCTTCCACGAGTGTCTTCAATCAGGTTGTCCGAATATGAGTTCAGAAGCGATTCGTTATCAGCCACGATATATGGCGAGCGACTACCGTGCGTGGGAAGGCGATTGGGAGTTGTGGGATGGTATGGCAATCCATATGTCGCCATCACCTGGTTTCGAGCATCAGTCGGCTGCGACTCGGCTGGCTGCAAGGTTCCTGATGCAACTGGAGAATTGTCACAGTTGCGAATGTACGGTTGTCTCGAAACTCGACTGGCAGATCAGCCCCTACACGGTGGTTCGTCCTGACGTTTCAGTTCTTTGTGAAGGCCATCCAGGGAAATTCATCAGTTATGCTCCAGCAGTGATTGCTGAAATCCTTTCCCCGTCAACGGAGGGTAAAGATCGAACGGCCAAGAGAGATCTCTACGAACAGCAAGGGGTACGATTTTATCTGCTGATCGATCCGCGAAAGAAATCTGCGGAGGTGCTCGTATTGAATGACAGCGGCCGCTATGGACCCCAATCGATCGTCGACGAAACCATTTCTCTTGAGTGGGGCACGGACTGTCTCGTCAGTATTCCGTTGAATACTGTGTTTACCGAATGACCTCGTCCCTTGCTGGAGTCCGCAAGAGTTTGCCCTTATTGGTCAAGCTGTATCAGGCCGCGTCTGATACAGCCTTGACTGATTTCGGCCCAATCGATTTGGAACCATCTTTGTGACGCGCTTTCAGATCGAACAGGCCAAAGATTTCTGAGGCGTTCATACTGAGCGTTACGTTTTCGTTATCGCCGTCGCCAAGTATCGCCTGAAACAACTCGCGTTTTTCCCGAAGCACGCGGTCGATACGTTCCTCAATCGTGTTCTTGCAGATGAACCGCGTCACAATGACGGGGTTCTTGACGCCTATTCTGTGAGCGCGATTAATGGCCTGATCTTCAATTGCAGGATTCCACCAGCGGTCGTACAGAAACACGTAGCCTGCAAACTGCAGATTCAAGCCCACTGCACCGGTGCCATAACTCATAAGCAGAATATGCTTGTCCGGCTCGGCCTTGAACCTGGCCAGAATTGGTTCACGTTGTTTCGTCGGCACGCCACCGTGATAGATCAGCGGATTGAATTCTTTGAGATGTGGCTCGAGCCAGTCAATGGTTTTCGTCCACTGACTGAACAGGATGGCCTTTCCACCGCTGGCTGCGATTTCTTCCATGTCAGCCATCAGGCGTTCAAGCTTTGCGCTTTCGCCTGTCAGTGGATCGTAGTTTGTGATCTGCTTGAGTCGTAATACGAGCTCAAAGACGTGCTGAACGGTTATGGAATCGCCCAGGTCATTGAGCTGCACGACGCCTTCTTTTTCTGCTGTGCGATAGGCCAGTTCCTGAGCGTCCGTGAGTTCAAGTTCCGCGTCCCGGTCGATTCGAGGCGGCATGTCTTTCATCACGAGATCTTTGGTTCGCCGCAGAATGTATTTCCTGGCCAGCTTCGAGAGTTGGCGAAGGTCCGGGCTGGCCGCCTTCGGAATAACCTCCATGAACTC
Organism: Planctomycetales bacterium; assembly: GCA_026400835.1. Classification (GTDB taxonomy): domain Bacteria; phylum Planctomycetota; class Planctomycetia; order Planctomycetales; family Planctomycetaceae; genus SXXK01. The sequence goes on from JAPLOA010000096.1 coordinate 130,439, forward strand.
AAAAAGAGCACCCAGTTCCTCGGGCCGATTTTCTATAGGTGTACCGGTCAAAGCCCAGCTTCGCCGTCGGCGAATCGAACGAGCCACTTCAGCCGTACGCGAGTCACGATTCTTGATTCGTTGTGCCTCGTCGAGCACCAACAGGTCAAATTTAGGTTGCTCATCATCCGGGATTTCAGCGATATCGCGAGCCATCAGTTCGTAGTTGGCCAGCAGTACCGGGATTCCGGGCATGGTCCACAACATGCGGCGCCTTGGTCCGTTGCCTTCGACTGTAACCACGGGCAGTTCTTCAGCCCATGTCTTGAATTCTCGCTGCCAGTTTGGAATCAGCGGTTTCGGGCAGATGAGTACAATTCGTTTTGCCTGCCCGCTGCGGAGCAGAAGTCGTATAGCAGTGATCGTCTGCATGGTCTTGCCAAGCCCCATTTCGTCGGCCAGTAATGCCGCTTGGCTGGCAAAGAGCCATGCAATTCCTTCATATTGATAAGCGAATGGCTCGAAAGGCATAATGAGTTCCTGGCCAGCCAGCCAGGATTCAAGGGGCGGCTGAAGCAAATAGAACAGGCGATCCTGCAGCGACAACGCGTCGGCCGGCGGCTTAATTCGCGTGGCTTTGCGAGGCTTATCGGGATCGACAGGTTCTGAAGTCTCCGGCTTTGGCGGTGCAATTTTTCGCAATTGCGTGCCATCGGAGGTCGTTGAATCCAGCTTCGGCGGCATGAATTCCATACCGTCGGGAAGCGTCAGGCCGATACACTTCATCGGGATGCGACGTGCTGTCCATGACGGTACGAAGTCGAGCACTGTATTCAGAGAATATCCCTGAGTTTCGATCGTCGGCAGCCGTCCCAGAGCTGGATTGAATCCGGTCTGAGCAACGTCAACCCTGGTAGATCTGCGCGCTTCTGCAATCAATGCCGGGTCGATCGTCAGTATTTCACTGGTTATGGATTGCTCGGGGTTCCCAGAAACAACAGTTGCATCCACCGTCGCTTGATTCGGCCAATTGCTCATGACGAGTGCCTCACATCCTTGCCTGACGAAAATGCATGCAGATCAAGTATCTCTGCAAACATTATCTTGCGAACACCGTCTTTATTGTCTCTGCAAGTGCCTCTCGTACACGTTCCAGCGGCTCTGCCAGATCAGCACTGTCAGGAAGGAGATGTTTCTGTTTGGACAAAAGTTCTGCATCCACACCGTGAGCTTCATGGAACCTGAGAATGTTGCCACCGATGCGAAGCGTTCCCCCCTGCTCTGCAATCTTTGTGCGAGCGTCATTGGTACAAGCCACCGGGATGTGCGTGTGGTTGCGAAGCTCAAGCAGATGCAGGTTACTTGTGACGATCAGGCTGGGTTTGATGGCCACACGATCCAAAAGAGTGCAGCCGATTAGTTCGCCCAGCAGCCAGGGACGAAGCGTTTCCCCGAACAGAATCTCCTGAGTGCGATTTGGCTTGACCGGAGTTGTACACTGAAACTCAAGAGGACGCCCATTCTGATTCGTAATGAGCAGTCCGCCGATATGGCCGCGTCCTTCGACTTCCATGGTTTCCATGAAGCCCAATCGCAGTGGATCAGTTTTCGCCGCCCCTGACATTCCGTCGTCTTTCCTCGGGACTTTTTCCGATGTTCCTGTTCCGGCAATTCCTGCCGAACGCTCCCTGATCCGGTCGCTCAGTATACGATCGCAACCGGCTTCTTTCTGTTGACTGATCGTCGATAGGTTGGGGAAAGCTTTAGTGAAGAGCCTATCAGTCGGCCATGCCAGCGGGATAATTCTATTTGTAACGAATCATTTCAACATAAGGCGATGGAGGGAAACTCCAGCAGTATTTGCTACTGCCACCAATGGGGCTGATGCCGTCGACTCACTCTCGCCGAGTTTGTCGTTCGAGTCTGCTGGTGCGAGATTATTCTGCCGTGTTGGCGCAGCAAGGGCTTGAGAACTCAAATCAGAGGGAGGCAGCTTTTTCATTGAGCTTAGCAATCCGGACACAAGATCATTGTGCGATTATTGCGGTGTCATAGTCACGCGAAGCAAGTAGGTGCAGATTGAACTGCCGCGGTCGGTCGCTTCAAGCATTACGATGCGGTAGGTATCGTCACGAGATAATGTGACTTTCAGAATGGCATCAGAAGTCTCCGCCGAATCATCTGCAATTTTCAGGATTTGACCGGCCGAATCAAACAGCGTCAATTGAGAATCACAGGGTGACCCAATTCGGTCAGCCGTGACTTCTGCCAGAAGTACCTGGCCCGCAGTTCCCTGAAACTCGTAGACGTCAACATCTTTCGGTTGTGAAATCAAACCCTGAATCGTCGTTCCGAGTCGGATCGGCTGAGCTTTTCGAAGACCGTCATTCGGTTCTGATTCAGCAACCAGCAGCCCTCCGGAAATCACCGGTATCGTGAAGTGTTCTGAGCTGCCATGTTCGCTGCTGGCCGTGATTTTCAGTGAGTCCCCAACAAAGTCGGCAGGAATACTGAGAGAAACTTCAGCCTGAGTGTCGCCTACGTCGTTTGCCTCCACCTTATCCGGAGGAGCCGACTTTTCTTTTTTGACAATGCTGAACGAAACGGGCAGCGCGTTCTCCGTACACGTAATCCCAGTGATCTGATCCATTTGGAGTCCGCGAATGATCAAAACTTTTGTAGTTTCCATGGCACTCGCGGGTGGTGGGGCAAGAGCAATCGCGGGTGGCACCGTCATTTTGATTGCAGGAGGTGCTGGCATCGGTTTCTCGTCTGCAAGCGCTGGACTGAAGTGGCCGATGATTTGAGAACACAAAATGGCCGTCACGGAAAGTCGGATTGTGTTGGTGATGGTTTTCACGAATAGAGTTCCTGAATCAACTCTCCCTGATCAAGGATTTCAACCGGACGACCATCAGGTGTATAGATTTGGCGACGCGGCGGGATACCTAACGCGGAATAGATCGTAAAGGCCACATCGGCAGGGCGGACAGGTCTCTTGATGGCATAGCCGCCATGGTCATCGGTCGCTCCAATAACCTGACCAGGCTGAATGCCGGCTCCGGCGAACAGCATAGACGCGGCTGGTCCCCAGTGGTCGCGACCTGCGTCTTTATTCACTCCAGGACTTCGTCCAAATTCCCCGAAACAGGCCACCAGTGTGTCGTTCAGTAAACCTCGTTGATCAAGATCACGAATGAGTGACGAGAATCCCATGTCGAATTCCGGCAGCTTCTTGTCGAGGCTTTCGAATATCTTTCCATGATGATCCCAGCCTCCGTAGTTGATTGTTGTAAACGTGACACCTGACTCAACAAGTCGTCGGGCCAGTAAGCAGCTTTGACCAAACATGTTCCGACCGTAGGAGTCTCGAAGGTCTGCAGGTTCTTGCTCAATGTCGAAGGCTGTACGAGCCTGCGGTGAAAGAATCATCTCGCTGGCACGCTTTTGGAATTCGTCATAGGTGGCAATCTGATCGTTTCCTTCGACCTGCCGTGCCAGTGAGTCGACGGCCTGCAAGAGTGTCCTGCGTCGTTCGATGGACTTGTCCGTTAAAGCGGTCGTACGGACGAGATCTCGAACACGATATCCGACCTGGTTGGGATCTCCAGCCTTGAACGATTCGTAGCGTCCACCCAGAAAAGCACTCTTGCCAAGTTCCCAGGTGAAAGATGGGTTATGAGGTATCGCGACATATGGCGGAATCTGGCCTGTGAAGCCCAGTTGATTTGCCACGACAGCGCCGATAGACGGGAAGTCTCCAAAGGCTGAGCCGAATCGGCCTGAAAGAGCCCAGTTGGTCGCCGTTTCGTGGTGATCATTCGTGTGCGAACCCGACCGAATCAGCGCGACTCGGTCCATGATTCCAGAGATCTTTGGCAATAGCTCACAGATCTGAATGCCCGGAACGCAGGTCGACACGGGCTTGTATTTACCACGAATCTCCGCAGGTGCCTCAGGTTTTAGATCAAAGCTGTCATGATGCGACAGGCCACCGCCAAGATAAACAAGAATGACAGATTTCGCGCGTCGCTGCGGAGACTCTTCTGCAACCAGCGACTGCTGCTGAAGAAGGTGGGCCATCGTGAGGCCGAGAGGTCCCAGAGTACCGACTCGAAGACAATCACGTCTTGATCGGCCGTTACAAAGTTTGCTGATCGATTGATTAAGATTGATGTTTAACATGATGAATCCTTAATCCGTAACCAAGACAGATTCTTGTTCAATGAGCAGGAAGTTATCTGTCTGCCCAGTTTCAATTGTTCGGAGCCAGTATTCTGCCGGGGACTACTGCTGTTCTGTTTCTGTCAGTGATTGAATGCAAATTCTTTGGTATTCAAAAGAGCCCAAAAGAGATCTCGGAACGCTTCTTCACGTTGTTCATTGCCTTCGAATGCTGCCGTGATGGAGGCCTGTTCTTCGGTTGTTGGAGAGCGACTGAGTGTGGCCAGATAAATCTGTTCAATCGCTGATTTGTCATCAGGGAAACTATTCATGATCTGCTTTAATCGTCCGACGGGATCGTCAAATTTCTGAGCGAGTCCGTCTCCACACTGCAGATGAAGAAGCTGCGGCAGTGTGACATCACCGGAACGTTCGCAAGCACAGGCTGTCACTCGTTCACTACGGCCAAACATCGACAGGAACGGAGAGGCAACCGTCGAATCCGGAAGCTGGATCGCGCGCATTCCGACTGGATATCCCGGGAATGAATCCGGGATCAGTGTGCTTTGGCTAATCGCGTCCAGGAAGACTTCGGCTGGCAGACGGCGAACGTAGTAGTGTGAATAGAAGCCGCTTTCCGCAGCGTTGCCCTTCAGCGTCGCCGAACTCAGTTGATATGTGCGTGAATTCAGGATGAGCCTCATGATGTGTCTGAGATCGTACTTGTGACTCACAAACTCCTGATTCAGGGCGGTCCACAATTCACGATTGCTCGGCGGGTTGCTGATGCGAAGATCATCGACAGGTTCAACGAGGCCCACGGCAAAGAAATGACGCCACAATCGATTGACCATACTGCCAGAAAAATTCTCGTTCCCCGGGTCCGTCATCCATTGAGCGAGTAATTCTCGCGGATCCTGCCCCGGAGCAATTTTTGTTTCAGATCGATCAAGCGGCTGAGCAGCGAGCTGCTGGTTTGTGCGAGGTTGCCTGACGCGTGGAATTCGCGTCGTTAGTTCTGCGAATTGTCGCCGTTCGTTTTCAAGTTGCTGATTCACTTCAGCAATCTGTTTCTGCAGAGATTCGAGTTCTGCGCCCTGCCTATTGGCTTGATCCTCTGTCATCGCTTTGAGACGCGATTCTTTCTCCGTGATTTGCTTTTGAACGCGGGCTTCCTCTTCTGTAGCAACAATAAGAGCAGTTGCTCCTTTGTGAGATTCCTGACGCTGAAAATTCATCCGGCCGAAGTACGCTGCAAAATGGTAGTAGTCATCCTGAGTGTATCGTTCGAGAGGATGATTGTGGCACTTGGCGCAGCCGATTCGAGTTCCCAGAAACGACTGCGCTACTGAGGACACGACCTCGGAGTCTTCGACCTGACGATACTCACCGATCGAAACGACGTAATAGCCGATCTGAGGTTGGGAGACAGAATCTCCGGAGGCGGTTATGACATCGCGAGCGATCTCATCCCACGGGCGATTTGTCTCAACCTGCTCGCGAACCCACGCCTGCATCGCGCGGACGCCCTTACTGCCTCTAACATCGTGATCACGTTCTTTGCGATTCTGCAGCAAGTCACACAGAATCAATGTCCAGTAGTCTGCAAACTCGGGGCGTTCCAGCAGTTTATCGATCAGGGCTTTTCGCTTACCGGGATTTTGGTCGTTCAGGAAGGCTTGTACCTCGGTCGGTGTCGGCAGAGTACCGATCGTATCGAGGAAGACGCGGCGAACAAAGACATCATCGTCTGCAGCGGGGGACGGCGGTATCCGAAGAGCAGCCAGTTTGTTGAAAACATGCTCGTCAATGAAACTACGCCGTTCCGCAAACAACTGTGCGTCAACAGATTGTTCGAAGGGGCTGGAGATAGTGGTGACGGCTACATGACCCTGAAAATGAACTCGGACGACTGATTCCCCCGATCGCAGGCACTTAAGCAGGCCGTCTGATGAAACCTCCAGTACGCTTGGATCGTTTGAGAAGAACTGCGAGAGCCAGGTGATGTCGCGAACTTGACCATTCGAATACTCTGCTGTGGCAGTAAGCTGCAGGGTTTCGCCGGGATGCATGGTTTGCGTGCCCGGGCTGACAGTTATTGACTGAACAACTGGCTCATCAGGAATAATCCCGGGAGTCCCTGCGGCGATCCAGTCTGTGAGCACTTTACTGGCTGCACTATTTGGCTCAAAAAGTTTGCCTCCTCCATGGGGACTCATGCCGGCCGGTTTGGTTACCAGCAGGCTATTGGCGGGAGCCGCGCGGTCGATTCGACGGCCAAAGAATTCATGTGTGATGGAGTCATAATCCCAGTCGGACGCGTAACCACGAAGTGACAGACGGAATCCGTTTTGGCCAGCCAGTTTCCCATGGCAGGCACCCTGATTACATCCGAATCGAGTCAGGATCGGAAGGACGTCCTGCTGATACGACGGTGGTGACGCGAATGTTGTGCTGCCCTGCGAAAAGTTATCGTCGGCTTTCACTGAAGCCATGAATGCACAGGCAAGTAAGATAGGCGTCGCAACGAAACAGAAAATCGGCGACGGAATTGATCTGTGGAGATTCATAAAGTCGTGGCTGATAATCCGTATACATTGAACCGGCAGGGAAGAGACGCGGCTGGAACTCAAGCAGGCTGAACTTGGCGGTTCCGGATTCTAATCTACTGAGTGTGGACATGCACTCAGAACCTTCGTGTTTTGTCCTGGCCGAGATGATGTCAGTGGCTCAAGTTGCAGTGATCCTCGCAAAGAGATTCCCAATCAGCCCCAGAGTTTCGAGATCTTCTTGCGGATTTCCGTTGTATCACCCTGAATCAAGCCGCTCTGCCCTGCTCCGCCGAAGCCGGAACCGTAGGTCATGCCCTGAGATTGGCAGTCAAACAATTCCTGAGCCTGAGTCGGCAGAAATCGAGTAATCTTACTGAGCGAATGCTGATCACTTTTGCGACGGTTATGAAAGTAGTAACGTTCGGGACGAACAACGCTTAGATGATTCTTCGCTCGAGTCATCGCGACGTAGAACAAACGACGTTCCTCTTCGATCTCCTCGGGACTGCCAGTCGCCATGTCCGAAGGAATGTTGCCATCGGCCGCGTGGATCACGTACACAGAATCCCATTCGAGCCCCTTTGCCGAATGGATCGTGCTGAGAGTCAAATAGTCTTCATCCAAAAACGGATCCGCCGGAAGCTCCTGAGTGGAGCTTGGTGGATCCAGTGTCATCTCAGACAAGAATTCAGTTCGGCTCTGATACCGAGCGGCGATGGCTTCGAGCTGAATCAAATCATTCAGTCGAGCTTTCACGTTATCGTATTTTGTCTCCAGCAGCGGCGCATAAAACAAGCGGGCTCCGTGAATATCAGTGGCGACTCCGGCGTCGGATTCGGCTCGCTGTTCCATTTCCTGAAGCAAACGAATGAGCTTAGGCCAGTCGTCCTTGAGAACCGACGGCGGGGACCACGACGACCAGGTCTCGAAATGGCCACCACCTTCGCGCAAGTTGTCCAGCAGCGAAGCGGCTTTGACATGACCGATGCCGGGCATCAAAACAAGGACTCGAAAACCGGCAACGGAGTCCAGCGGGTTTTCCGCGAGTCGAAGAAACGACATCAGATCGCGAACATGAGCAGTCTCTAGAAACCGCAGGCCACCATACTTCACAAACGGCACGTTGCGACGGCCGAGCTCCGCTTCCATGCTCATGCTGTGATGCGACGCACGAAACAGCACGGCCTGCTGTTTCAGCGAGACACCTTTTTCTCGCCGATCGAGAATCTGATCGATGACGTACGTTGTCTGAGCGTCTTCATCGCTGCACGTGACAAGCACCGGCTGACTGCCATCACCGCGAGACGACCACAGCTCTTTCGAATGCCGCTCTTCTGCTTCCGCGATGACGGCGTTGGTTGCATCCAGAATCTTCTGAGTCGTGCGATAGTTCTGTTCCAGCGGAATCAGCACCGTCCCTGGATAATCTTTCGGGAAGTCCAGAATATTCCTCACCGTTGCCGCGCGGAACGAGTAGATCGACTGCGCGTCATCGCCGACAGCTGTCAGTCCCTTTCCATCCGGGCAGATGTTCTTCAGAATCTGAGCCTGCAGGATGTTCGTGTCCTGATACTCGTCGACCATGATCTTCTGAAATTGCTGTCGCAGCATCTGACCGCCATCAGGATTTTCGGCCAGTGCGTTCCAGAACAGCAGCAAGTCGTCAAAGTCGAGGACTCGCTGTTGTTCTTTGGTGGTCGTGTAACCGTTGAAGAGTTCACCCAGTCGTTCCTGATGTTCCAGGCACCATGGGAAGTACTTCTTGAGAATGATGTCGAGCGGCTTCTGAGTGTTGACGCAGCGACTGTAGATATCAAGACACGTTCCCTTCAGAGGAAACCGTTTGTCTGACTTCGGAAGATTCAGCTTCGATCGTTCAACGTTCATCAGGTCTTCGGAGTCGCTGCGATCCAGAATCGTGAAGTCCGGATACAGTCCGATCAGATTGCCATATCGACGCAGCACGTTCGTGGCGACAGAGTGAAAAGTGCCGCCAGCAATTCTTCGGATGGAAGACCTCGAACAAACGGCCGGATTCTTTACGGTCGATGGATCGAGCTGAATCAGAATGTGTTCGACTCGCCGCAACATTTCCGCAGCCGCTCGACGAGTAAACGTCAGCAACAGCAGTCGAGACGGATCCGTGCCCGACACAATTTGCCATGCGACTCGATTTGCCAGCGTCGTGGTCTTACCAGTTCCCGCCCCCGCGATGATCAACAAGGGTTCGTCACCATGCATCACTGCCGCGAGCTGCTGCGGATTCAGCGTTTGCAGGAACTCAGGGATATCAGAGGTCACGGGAGCAGACATGGTTCACAGTCGATCGATTGCAATGAATTCAGACAGGGTGAAGCATACGCCCCCGGAAGGCAGTGGACAATTCATGTGAAGAATCAGGCGTATGGCGATGAACCAGTGGAAAAATGATCGAAGCCGAGGTTTAATGTCCGTGTTGAATTTGGCGTCCATCCGGTAGAAGAAGCCATGCCTGACTCGCTTGAACGTAAAGCCAGTGCCCTCAACGGGCTAATCATAGTCGGCGCCTGTGCGTTGGGAGCCTTTGAGGCAACTCGTCCATGGGGCGTCAGCATTGCGATTTTCATGGGCGCAGGGCTCATTTTCTCCGGCTGGGCCAACTTCTGCGGATGGTACCGAATCCTCTCGCCGCGAGGATTAAGTCGGAGTAGCCAGACTGCGTTTTGGATTGGGGGCAGAGAGGCTCATCTCACGGGGCTGAATGATCAATACAACGCGCAGATCAGCGAGGCCACGAAGCTTGCGAATGAGAGCACCTCGGACGTCGAAAAGAACAAGCATCTCGATCAGGTCCATCGCCTTCGCGCTGAGCATCAGATGAAACGTAAAGAATTGGAACACGCGGTCTACTGATTGTTTATGGCGACATGAAACAAGCCCGGGGTCTCTTATCGAAACCCCGGGCTTTTTGTTTTCGAATGTGAAATTTCAGATTTGAAATCTCACATCCAGCTTACGACAACTTTCGCTCGCGAATCCAGTCGGTTTGGAATTTTTCGCCACGAGGCTTGTCGGTGCGTTCATAGGTGTGAGCACCGAAGTAGTCTCGCTGAGCTTGCAGCAGATTCGCTGGCAAGCGGCCTCGGCGATAGCCATCGTAGTAGGTCAGAGCTGAGCTGAAGCCGGGGACAGGCAAGCCGAGCTGGAATGCCGTCGCGACGACTCGGCGCCATGATGGCTGAGCCTTGTTGATGGCAGTCTTGAAGAAGTCGTCCAGCAGCAGATTTTCCAGGCTTGGGTTCTTGTCGAACGCTTTCTTGATGTCTTCAAGAAACACCGAGCGAATGATACAGCCGCCTCGCCACAGGTAAGCGATCGGACCGTTCTGCAGTTTCCAGCCGAACTCTTTGGCGGCCGCGTCAAGCTGAACATAACCCTGAGCATAGCTGCACAGCTTTGAAGCGTAGAGAGCCCACTTCACGTCTTCGATGAACTGCTTCTTGTCGCCAGTGAACTTCGTGTCCGGGCCGGTCAGAACAGCTTCGGCTCGCACACGAGCGTCCTTCTGAGCGGATAGGCAGCGAGCGAATACTGCTTCGGTGATCAAAGTTGTTGGCACGCCGAGATCCAGAGCATGCTGGCTCATCCACTTGCCGGTGCCCTTCTGGCCGGCGGTGTCCAGAATCAGGTCGACAAGGTCTTTGCCAGTTTCTTTGTCCTTCACGGTGAAGATGTCACGAGTGATCTCGATCAGATAGCTTTCGAGTTCGCTTTCGTTCCATTCCTTGAAGACGCGGTACAGTTCTTCGTTCGTCAGGCCGACGCCGTACTTCAGGATGTAGTAGGCTTCGCAGATCAGCTGCATATCGCCGTACTCGATGCCGTTGTGAACCATCTTCACATAGTGCCCTGCCCCGTCTTCACCGACCCAGTCGCAGCATGGGATGTCATTGTTCGGGCCCACTTTCGCGCTGATTTTCTGGAAGATGTCTTTTACAAACGGCCAGGCTTCTTTGTGGCCGCCAGGCATGATGCTTGGTCCCTTGAGCGCGCCTTCTTCGCCGCCGGAAACGCCCGTGCCGATGAATCGAAATCCTTCGGCGGCCAGTTGCTTACTGCGACGATTGGTGTCGACATAGTCTGCGTTGCCGCCGTCGATGATGATGTCGCCCTTGGCAAGCAGCGGCTTGAGGTGGTCAATCACAGCGTCAACCGGAGCACCGGCCTTCACCATGATCATGACTCGGCGAGGCGACGCGAGGCTGTTGACGAAGGATTCCAGCGTGTCATAGCCCTTGATGCGGTCCGGAGTTCCTGCTTCAACAACTCCCTGAGGCCGACTGCCGAGCCCGCTGATGAACTCATGAGTCGTCTCGGTTGTTCGGTTGTAAACACCGACAGAGAACCCCTTGTTGGCCATGTTCATGACCAGGTTTTGTCCCATAACCGCCAGGCCGATCAGGCCGATATCATGCTTTGACATAGTCTCAGTTCGTTTCAATGAGGAGAATTCAGGAACCGCAAAGGCGCGAATGACGCCAAGCATTTCGGAACAACGGTCTATTGCCTTGGCGCTCCTGGCGCCTTGGCGGTTCAATTTGCTCTATCGCTGAACGCGTGCCGATCCGCCGGAGGCGACAGCTTCCACCTGGCTGATAGTCGCCATCGTTGTGTCGCCCGGGAATGTCGTCAGCAGTGCTCCGTGAGCCCAGCCGAGATTCAGAGCTGTCTGTGGATCTTTGCCATTCAGCAAACCATAGAACAGACCAGACGCAAAGCCGTCGCCGCCACCGATGCGGTCGATGACGTCCAGTTCGATCGTCTTGGCCTGATAGGTCTTGCCTTCCAGCCACAGGACCGCGCTCCAGGAGTGACGGTTAGTCGAGTGAACTTCTCGCAGAGTCGTTGCAACAGCCTTCACGTTTGGAAGCTTCTTAGCAACTTCTTCCATCATGCCAAAGAATGCGCCTGGATCGAGCTTGCCATGAGCTTCCACATCCTGACCCTTCAGGCCGAGCCCCTTCTGGAGGTCCTCTTCGTTGCCGACAAGCACGTCGACATGCTCAACGATGCGGTTCAGAGTTTCCTGAGCCTTATCCAGGCCACCGCTGATCTGCCACAGCTTGGCGCGATAGTTCAGGTCGAACGAGGTGACAGCACCAGCGGCCTTGGCGGCCTTCATGCCTTCGATGATGACTTCTGGAGTGGTTGGTGACAGAGCAGCGAAGATCCCGCCGCTGTGGAACCAGCGAACTCCGCCAGCGAAGATTTCGCTCCAGTTCAGGTCACCGGCCTTCAACATGCCGGCCGCTTCATTGCTGCGATTGTAGAACACGATCGGTCCGCGAACGCCGTGTCCCTGATCGCTATAAACGGTCGCCATGTTTGGTCCACGGACGCCATCGTGCTTGAACATCTTGTAGAACGGCTTCACGCCCATCGCGCGAACGCGTTCGTTGATGAGATCGCCGATCGGATAATCAACCATCGCGGTTGCGATGCCGGTCTTGAGCTGAAAGCAGTCCGCCAGATTCGCTGCACAGTTGAATTCACCGCCGCTGACGTGAACGTCGAAGTTCGTTGCTTTGCGGAACGGAATAATGCCTGGATCGAGCCGATGAATCAGAGCACCGAGTGAAACGAAATCCATAGCACCAGACTTGGGTACATTCAGCATTGAACAAATCCTTTGGGACCCCCGCAGCGAACGGCCGCAGGCTTGATGAAAAGACGGGAGATTATCGGCCTTTGGCCTGTTTAACTTGAACTAGCCGCTTGACAGGCGTTTTTTCGCCGGATTGGCCGCGTATCGTAAGAGGTTCCCGAGCGGATTTCAAAACAAGTTCTTTTCCCTGTGGTTTCATTCCCATTCGAGCCACTGTAGACCGAACTGTCCCCATGTTGGCAGTGTTAGCGTTCATCTGTCAAAGTCGCGTGTTTTTTGGGGACCGCGCATGGCGACTTTGTCCCCCGTTTTCGCGTTTCGTCGGCAGGCGGCGTGCAAGTGTGTCGATCTGAGACAAATCGACCTCCGGGGGCCGACCTGTCCCAGGTCGCCGGTTGCTGCCCATGGTTTCATGATTTCCGGGAGCCGGAACAGTTTCCTAGACTGCACGGATCCAATGCTCAAGTTGTCAACTTTGGACCACCACGATGCAAAGAATCCTGCTGCTACAAACGATTTTGCTGATCACGTCCTCGCCCCTGTACGCTCAATCACCGGCGGCTAAGTTGCCCCCTGCACCGGAACCCACGGTGCATCCGCTGATCTCCCGAATTGCATTCGGGTCCTGCCAGACTCAGGACGAGCCTCTGCCGATCCTGCGGACGGTGCTGGAATGGGAACCCGAGTTGTTCATCTATCTTGGCGATAACATCTACGGCGATACCAACGACATGGCGGTGCTCGAAGCGAGGTACGCGAAGATGGGCACGAAGAAAGATTTCGCTGCTCTGCGAGCTAATGTTCCCACAATCGCCACATGGGATGATCATGATTATGGAGCCAATGACGCTGGGAAAGATTATCCGTTTCGAAAGGAGTCGAAAGACATCTTCCTGAAGTTCTGGAACGAGCCCAATCCCAGCCCGCGTCGCGAAAGAGATGGCATCTACGCGAGTTACCGATTCGAAGACAAGTCAGTCGGCAAGACTTTGCAGATCATTCTGCTGGACACTCGCTCTTTTCGAGATCCTCCGCTTGTCTCGCCGCTCACGTCATGGAAGAACGACTATCTACCTGACACAGATCCCACCAAAACGATTCTTGGTGATGTGCAGTGGAAGTGGCTGGAAGAGCGCCTAAAGGAACCCGCGGATCTTCGCATCATCGGCAGCAGCATTCAGTTTTCCCACGAGTACAACGGTTGGGAATCATGGACCAACTTTCCTCGCGAGCTGTTGAAGATGGTCGATCTGATCAAGTCAACAAAAGCCAACGGAGTCGTCTTCATCAGCGGCGATGTGCATTGGGGCGAACTGTCTGTGCTGCGTCCGAAGGATTGCTATCCCATCTATGATCTCACCGCGAGCGGACTCAATCGCGACTGGGACATCGTCGAACCCAACCGCAACCGAGTCGGCGAAGCGTGTTCCGATTTCCACTTCGGAATGCTCGACATCAACTGGTCCGGCAATCCTTCCATCACCTTCCGCATCCACGACATGACCGGCCGGGCTCGAGTGCGAAAGTCGGTGAAATTGAGTGAGTTGAAGCACTGATTTGCTACAATCTCCCGGCGAAGAATGTAATTCTTTTCGACCAGGCGCAGTTCGTTTGTTACTGGACTGTCTGGCTCTCCCCATTCATGCTGGGATGAATCCTGATGCGAGAATATGAAGTTCTGTACGAGACAATTGAAGATGGGTGGATCATGGCAACGGTCCCTGATCTGCCTGGCGCAGTGACTCAGGGAGAGAACATGGACGAGGCAAGGTCGAATATTCGTGAAGTCATTGAATTGCTTCTCGGGAGCTATCGCGAGCAAGCCTTCCAGCATGCCTCGCCAGGCGTCGTCAGAGAGATGGTGACTGTTGATGGCAACCCAAGTGCGACTTGAATATGAAGTGAGTCGATCTGATACGCCATTTGACAATCCACAATTGTGTCCTGGATGGTGAAGGCGCGAACCACACGATCTATCGCAATCTCGCGAACGGACGCTGTACGGCGGTGCCACGTCATCGCGAGATCAAGGAAACATTGGTTCGAGCGATCTGCGGGCAACTCGGCATTCCGCGGCCGTGATTTGCCGAGATACATATCCCACATTGTGCCATTAGTTGGCTGGCAGTTATGTCGCAGTCCAAAAGCTATGTTAACACTGACCTTCCGGCCAAACACTCTGCCTTCAAACGCGGTGATGTGCTCATCTTTGTTGTGTTTCCGACCCTGTTGATTCTTGGCTTCCTGCTCTTTCTATGGTGGCGGAAAACGTCTGCCGATCCGAACCTGCGATTAGTGGCTCAAGTGACGGATGACATCTCCGTGGAACTCGTAGCCGTGGCGAGCCAGAACCAAGCCAACGGCGGGCCAACGATGTGGTGGAAGCCAAATGGCCTTTCCGCGTCAGAAGTGAAAGAAAAGGCTGCAGGAAAAACCTTTGGAAGTAGTGACCCTCATTTTCATTTTCTTTACCACTTTAAAGATCAACGACCTGGAAAAAACGCAGTGTTGACAGGCGCAGGAGGATCTGGGGGCATCTCTTCGGAAACTGGCGATAGCAGCAGCGGCAAGCAAATCATCGTATTCACCAATGCAAAGCCCGATTTCTGGAAATCAGTCAACGCGGGGGTACGAATCTCGACCGAAGGCGATCAATACGTCGGGGAGCTGACTCCGGGAAACGCAAAACTATCCACGCTGGTGGGAGGTCGTGCGGCGACAATCGAGGAGTTCAAAGGGAAAACCAACTGACGGGAGAGCGTCTGCACCGGCTTCACGGCTTTCGCGTTGCGTTCGAAACTTTCGCCGAACAAAGTAATTGACAAACCTTATTGCCTTAAATAGGATCCCCATTGGGACTTATCTCACTTGGCCCCTTGGCCCCTTGGCCCCTTGGCCCCTTGGCCCCTTGGCCCCTTGGCCCCTTGGCCCCTTGGCCCCTGTTTTGTCTGGTCACAATACAATCGATACACATGGCTGCTGAGTAGCCGTGAGAAGATATCGCCGACTGCATTTGATGGATTCTTGTAATGCAGCCGATGAAAACCAGGCTGCAACCTGGAGCAATCTCTGCTGCCTGTTTGATATTCGGTTCATCCCTGTTCCCGCGTTGAGCAAGGGGCTGATGATGGTGACTTTACGAATCGTATTTGCACTACTGTTTTCTGGTGTCATGGCGATGCGTTCGGCGACTGCGCAGGAGGTTCCGTCTCTTGAAGATATCCTGGCAGAGCAGGACAAATGGCTGGCTCAGTTCGCCTCAATCCGGGTACGCTGGCGTGATTGGCATCGAGTGGACGTCATGGAGTATCACCCGACAGTTCCGCGTGACGCCACGCTGGAAAATTCACCGATGTATTCGCAGCATGAATTCTGCTGGGCTGATACAGGATGCTTGAGCCACGACACCATTCATATGACTGGCGGTAAACCAGACAGGGCAATCGCATGTCGGCGTTGGCCTTTCGGCTTTAGTTTTGCATTGAGACATCATTCGTCAAGCGGCAAATTGGATTGCCGTGGTTTGTGAGTGCGGGATGGAGTCTCAGTCATGAAGGCCAACGGATACTTTGAAT
>JAPLOA010000032.1 GCA_026400835.1 Planctomycetales bacterium
CATGAACCGAAAACATGACAGCCACCCCGGGTGGCTGGTCCTCTGGAAAGGATGGACTAAACTTCAGGCCATGATCGACGGAGCAAGAACCCAAGAAGCCACCCGGAAATGTGCCTAAACCTAAGGCTCACGCCACCGGCAGAGGATGTGCCGGGCTTCCAGCCCTAACCAAAATGCGCAATCCCTCGCTCACGCGTCGGGTTATGATGAAAATTTCTCTTTTTGTTCCACGGGCCACGACGCATCAAGATTGCGCGACCTGAGACGATGTTTTGTAAAGCGCGAGGTGTGGCGGATTGCGAATTCTGCAATCAACAACAGCGATTGCCATCGCAGCGTATCGTCATGAGGCCTACTTCAGCAGAGCATGCAACTGCTCATCAAGCAGGCTGGAGACTTTCAGTCGGCTCATGCTGAAATCGCCAAAGTCTGTATGTCGACTGGGAACAGACACAATGTAGGCACCAGCAGCAGCAGCGGCGCGAGTGCCGGTTTCGCTGTCCTCGAGAACAAGCATTTCCGCAGGATCAACACCGTGCATCTTGGCGGCCTTGAGATAAATCTCCGGATGAGGTTTGCCGTGAGTCACATCTTCGGCAGTGAGTGTAAAATCAATTCGGTGCAGCAGATTGAACTTCTCAAGCAGATGCGTCATGTAGGTTCGAGGTGACGAAGTGGCGACCGCGCGAGGCAGTCTTTTGGCATCCAACAGCTCAAAGACTTCCAACAGGCCGGGCATCATGGCAAGGCGATTCTCAGCCAGCGATGCAAACAGGATTTTCGTTTCCAGCATCAGATCTTCAAGAGAATCCGTCAGCCCTGTGAGATCTCGAAGCACTGTGAACGCTTCCACGGGACGACGCCCCATCATGCCGTGGCGGATCGCGTCGGTCATTTCGAGGCCTCGACGAGCCATTAGTTCAACCCCCGCCAGCTCGAAGATATCCTCAGTGTTGAGCATCAGCCCATCAAGGTCGAAAACCACGGCACGAATCACGGGGCGGCTCGTCATGAAGAATAAGCTAACGTTATGAGTAGAAGGAAAGATTTCGAAAAGACAATGGTGCCTGTTCACGCAGGCGGCTACAACAAGACCGGTTCGGCGTTGTGAGATTATTGCAGGACGACGTTCCGCCTTCTGAGAAATGTGGCAAAGTTCCCAGCGAGTGCCC
Source organism: Planctomycetales bacterium (assembly GCA_026400835.1). Lineage (GTDB taxonomy): Bacteria > Planctomycetota > Planctomycetia > Planctomycetales > Planctomycetaceae > SXXK01. The sequence goes on from JAPLOA010000032.1 coordinate 1,173, forward strand.
ATTCAGCGTGTATTCTAGTGGGAGTCGTGAAGAGAGACACCGCTGGCAGAGACGATATAAGGATTCTCCCGCTGGCGGTTAACGGGACGACTGCTCCCGTTTCCGGGAATTGCTGAGGCTGTTATCCAGCCTCTTTGACTCAGTTTTAAGCGATCCCTAGACTCGCGGCCCTGTCAAGGAATCAGATCTTCAAGTTCGTCGTCAAGCTAAGGGTCATTCGCGTTGTCCAGCGGTCAGCCGAATCACCACCAGCGACGCAGATCTCGAACTTCTCAGATCGCTCAAGCCTATCGAACTGCTCACGAAGTCGTCTCGGCGGCCATGTCTTTGGGTTTCCTGATCTTTGGCGGATATTGGCTGGATAAGAGATACGGCTGGAGTCCCGTATTGACGATCTGTGGTGCCCTCCTCGGTCTAATCGTTGCCGGAGCGTCCTTGCGACAGCTCCTGCATCGACTGGATCGCGAGTCGGCGGAAGTAAAACGAAAAGCGGCGCAGGCAAGAGAGGCTCGCTCGGAGTGACTCAGAATTCTCGAGGTGCTGGTCTCAAGTCCGCGCTGTCGCTTACGTTCTTCGTGGCACTGGGCTGGGTATTGTGTTTCTGGCCGGCGAGAATGCTGCGTGGCGAAGCGGGAGTCTGGTGGATGTCACTTGCGGCAATTGCCGTTTTGGTGCCCGGCTGGATTGTTGTTTTTCTTTCGACTGCCGCTATTCTGCGAAACGACTTATCGGTGATGCTTGTTCAGACGATGATTCGTCTCTTCAGTGTGGCCGGGACGGCGTTGGCGGTGAAGAAGCTTCGCCCGGATTTGGGAATCGTCGATTTCTTCGGCTGGCTGATCGCGTTCTATTTGCTCGCGTTGGTCGTTGAGGTAACGTTGCTGAAACGACACGTTGCGGCTTCGTCTGTTAAATAAATTTACTGATCTAAAGCAAGAATTTTCAGGGGCTGGCGGACAAGCGGAAATGAGTGAGCAAGATCATTTTCATCACGTTCGCGACTACACCTATTTCGAGGTGCCTAAGTTCCTTACGTCTCCACATGTTTATGACGGCGTAGAAGCTGTTCCCTGGCATACGCTTCAGGCGCTTCATCTGCACAGCCCGACGCTTGAGCAGGTGAATGAGGCTATGGAGGGAAAGATCTTCATTCCTCAGCCGTTCGCAGGGACCGCTCGCGAGCCAGGGTTTCTGATCTCGAAGTTCATGGTTCTTCAGTTGGTCGTGCTTTTGCTGTGTCTGTTTATTTTCCGAGGGCTGGCGAAACGAATTCGCAGTGGGGTTCCTGCGAAGGGACGCTTCTGGAACTTCTGGGAAGCCATTGCGCTGTTTATTCGGGATGAAGTGGTACGGCCCACGATTGGCGACCACTCTCATGCTCATGATGAACATCACGACCATGGTGATCACGGGGCTCACGGTCACGCGGATCATCCTCATGGTCATGCTGGCCACGGTCACGCGGTTGCTTTTGCTCACCCGGCTGACAAGTACCTGCCGTTCGTCTGGAGTTGCTTCTTCTATATTCTGCTCTGCAATTTGTTGGGTGCGGTGCCGTTTCTTGGTTCAGCCACCGGCGACATTAATGTTACTGGTGCTTTGGCTTTGACTGCCCTGGTTGCGACGTTCATGTTTGGTGCGCAAGCCATGTCGGTGAAGGGTTTCTTTGGCAACCTGATTCCTGAAACAGGTGTGCCCGGAGCGGGGGGGCTGGTACTTGGCGGGATGATGTTTGTCATCGAATTGCTGGGTTTCTTCATTAAGCATGGAGTTCTGGCGGTTCGATTGTTTGCGAACATCATGGGTGGTCACACGGTGTTGGGTGTGATTCTTGGTTTTATTGCGGTTGCGGCGACGAAAAGCAATTTGATCTACGGCATGGTGGTTCCTGGCAGCGTTATCGGCCAGGTGTTCATTGGTTGCCTCGAGTTGTTTGTAGCGTTCCTCCAGGCCTATGTCTTTTCGTTCCTTGCAACGATCTTCATTGCGGGTGCGATCCATAAGCACTGATTCAGTTTTTTGCCGACGACTTTCATTGCTGAGAGTCCCGGTTTGCTTGTTGTTCTGAAAATGGTTTCGCCGGTCGCCCGAGACAGGCGGCGTCACTTTGATGAGTTTTGTTTGAAAGAGGAGTTTTGTTGTGGCTCAGTTTGTGAAGACTTGTTTCCTGGTTGTTGCTGCGATTGTTGCGATGAGCGTACCTGCGATGGCTCAGGAGGCCGTTGCTGCTGGTGGTGCTCAGCCGTTGATTTCTTTCAGCGGTGCTGCTGGTGCTGGTATCGTAATGCTGGGTGCGGCATTCGGTATTGCGAAGATTGGTGCTGCTGCTGTTGAGAGCATGGCTCGTCAGCCAGAAGTTGCTGGCGACATTCGCGGTGCGATGATCGTAGCTGCGGCTCTTATCGAAGGTGCGACCTTCTTTGCTTTGATCGTTTGCATGATCTCCTAGTTTGAGTTTTGTGTTGCCTTGTCTTCCTTCGGTTGTCCTGGTTTTTGGTCGGCGAATTCCATGTGCTGTACGTCTGCTAAGAGTCTGCTCCGCCTTGTCCTGATTGGCGGCTTGGTCCTCTTCGGGGGTTCCGCGCGTTTGATGGCTGAAGAAGCACCAGCCAAGGCTGATGCAGCGACAGCATCGACGGCTGAAGCGGGAGAACACCCGGGGGGTCACGGTGGTGATCACGGTCATCCGACCGGAGTGCCTCTGGGCTGGAAGGCCGATCTGGCTCTGTTTTCCTTGATCACGTTCGTTCTCTTTGTTGCGGTGCTGGGCAAATTTGCCTGGGGCCCAATGATTCAGGGGCTTGATAAGCGTGAGTTGGGAATTCAGAAGGCCATCGACGATGCCGAAGAAGGTCGACGTAAGGCTCAGGCGATGCTTGCGGAGTACGAGCAGAAGCTGAAAGCGGCTGAGCAGACCGTTCAGGCCATGGTTGCAGAAGCACGCCGTGATGCGGAGCGAACCAGCCAGGATCTGATCGCAAATGCTCAGAGAGAAGTTGGCTTGATCAGAGACCGGGCGAAGGATGATATTCGTCAAGCGACAGATACGGCGCTTGCGGAAGTGTTTACTCAGATCAATTCGCAGGTCGTGTTGGCAGCAGAGCATGTTCTCGGGCGTGCTCTTGATGAGGCTGATCAGGATCGTCTTGTCGGTCAGGCTCTGGCGGAAATTTCCCGCTAAGGGGCTTCAGGTCGACCTTTTGGATTGTTCATGTCACAAGCGGTGCTTGTTGAAGCTGTTTCGGGGTTAGTCATGTCCGAATTGCGTTCAGATTCTCGTCCTGACAGTGTGCTGGAAGATCCAGGTGCGCTGGCTGTTTCGACGATGTACGCTCAATCGTATATGACGGCCGCGGTGGCTGCTGGCAGCACCTCGCCCGAAGAAGAGTTGAATTCACTCCTTGATGATGTCCTCGCAAAATTCCCGGAGTTTCGGGATTTGCTGATGTCGGACCTGATCGGGCGAGATGACAAGCTGGCGGTTATTGATCGAGTAATCGCGGCGAAGTGTTCCGAGTTCTTCGCAAATTTTCTGCGAGTACTGATTCGTCATGGGCGCATTTCATTGCTGCCGATGATTCGCAGTGTTCTGGTGAAATTGCAGGAACAGGCAGCGGGCAAGCAAAGAATCCGCGTGCGTTCCGCGCGGCCTCTGTCTGGCTCTGCCCGTGCAAAGATTGTTGATCATCTGAAGAGTACATTTGGGTTTGAACCCATTCTGCAGGAAACAGTCGATGCATCGTTGCTCGGCGGTGTGGTGCTGCAGGTTGGTGATACTGTTTATGATTCATCGCTGCGATCCCGGCTGAAACAGCTTAAGGGTCGTCTGGTGGAGAAAGCATTCAATGAAATTCAAAGCGGACGAGATCGCTTCAGTCATCCAGAAGGAGATTGAAGACTTTCGCGGTCAGATTCAGACCGCAGAAGTTGGTCGCGTAATCGAAGTCGGTGACGGGATTGCTCGTTGTACCGGCCTGTCGAATGTGATGTCCGGCGAAATGCTGGAGTTCCCAGGCGGCATTCGCGGTTTTGCGTTCAACCTTGAAGAGAACAGCGTCGGCGTCGTGATTCTCGGGGACTACCTGAAAATTGCGGAAGGTGACGAAGTTCGCTCGACGGGCAAGCTGTTGTCTGTGCCGGTTGGCGAAGCACTGCTGGGTCGCATGGTTGACCCACTGGGTAATCCGCTTGACGGAAAAGGCCCGGTGATGACCTCAGAAACTCGCCCGGTCGAATGGCTGGCGGCGGGTGTTGCTGAGCGTCAGCCGGTTAAAGAACCGCTCCAGACCGGGATCAAGGCGATTGATGCCATGACGCCGGTTGGTCGCGGTCAGCGCGAACTGATCATCGGTGACCGTAAGACTGGCAAGACCGCCATCGCCATCGACACGATTCTGAACCAGAAAGACACGGGCGTTATCTGCGTCTACGTGGCTTGTGGTCAGCGAGCGTCTTCGATCGCCGGCGTGATGGAAGTTCTGCGTGCTAATGGCGCGCTGGATTACACCATCGTTGTTGCGGCGACCAGTGCTGATCCTGCTCCTATGCAGTACATCGGACCATACGCCGGTGCGGCGATGGCTGAGTACTTTATGTACAAGGGCAAGCACACTTTGATTGTGTATGATGACTTGTCGAAGCAGGCCGTTGCTTATCGTCAGTTGTCACTGTTGATGCGTCGTCCTCCAGGTCGTGAAGCGTTTCCCGGGGACGTGTTCTACTGCCACAGCCGACTTCTTGAGCGAGCGGTCAAGCTGAACAAGGAACTGGGCGGTGGTTCAATGACGGCTCTGCCAATCATTGAAACGCTGGAAGGCGAAGTTTCTGCTTACATTCCGACTAACGTGATTTCGATCACCGACGGCCAGATTTATCTTGAGCCGGACTTGTTCTGGAAGGGGATTCGTCCCGCGATCAACGTCGGTGTGTCCGTGAGCCGTGTGGGTGGTAACGCTCAGACAAAGGCCATGAAGAAAGTGGCGGGAAGTCTCCGACTTGACCTTGCTGCGTTCCGTGAACTGGAAGCTTTTGCTCAGCTTGGAACAGAACTCGACAAAGACACACAGGCACAACTCGACCGCGGTTACCGCATGGTGGAGATTCTGAAGCAGCGACAATTCGGACCATTGCATGTTGCCGACCAGGTGGTCGCAATTTACGCAGGTACGAAGGGCTACTTTGACAAGGTGCCGGTGGCTAAGGTTGCAGAGACCGAAGCTCAGCTTCACGAGTTTATCCGAACAGAGCACGCGGACTTCCGTGACAAGTTGGTTGCAGAAGCGGCTCTGACGGAAGAGATCGAACGCATGCTCAAGAAGGCTCTTGAAGCATTCGTTGCCCGGTTAGCGGTCAAGAGTTGACGGTACAAAATCTATAGAAGTGTTTCTCGGAGGGCGTACGCCCTGCCAATCGCCCTGTAGGGATGTTGTTGATTCATGGCAAACAGACGCTTACTTGTCAAACGGCTCAAAGCGGTGCGCAATATCCGCAAGATTACGCGCACGATGGAGCTGATTGCGACCAGTCGTTTCAAAAAGGCAATGGATCGAGCTGCAGAGGCTGCGGAGTACACTCGGAAGATTTCTGAGATCGTCGGAGATCTGGGTCGTGCAAATCTGAAATTCTCTCATCCGTTGCTTGAGAAGCGAACGGAAGAGAAGAAGAGTATTCTGCTGGTCCTGACTTCAAACCGTGGACTTTGTGGCGGATACAACGCAAGCGTGCTGCGACAGACGGTGGCTCATATCCGTGGCCTGAAGGAGAAGGGGATCGAGTATTCGATCGAAGTCTCTGGCAAGCGCGGGATCAAGTTCATGAACTTCCAGAAGATTGCATACGCCCAATCTTATACTCACTTTGAAGATCAGCCGAAGTTCGAAGAAGTCGAAGCTCTTGCTGGTCGTTATGTGCAGGATTACATCGCAGGGCGAATTGATCGTCTTGATGTGGCTTACACACGGTTTGTTTCTTCGTCGAAGCAATTTGCCGTGGTTGAGTCGCTGCTTCCGATTGCCAGCCTTGGTGGTACGGCCGGAGCAAAAACTGAGGCTGAAGTGGACTACGAGTTTCTCCCGTCCGCTCAGGAGATTCTGGCTGAGATTGTGCCGGCCGCATTTCGTGCCAAGTTGTTTAAGTGCTTCCTTGATGCAGCGGTCAGCGAGCAGATTGCTCGTATGGTGGCCATGAAGGGTGCGACAGAGAACGCAGACGAGATGGCAGGCAGTCTGAAGCAGCAGTACAACCGTGCTCGTCAGGCCGGGATTACTTCTGAACTGGCGGAAATCATCGGTGGTGCGGCGGCACTGGAATAATCACGTTTCCTCTCAGTCCGTCGGGGTTCCGTAAGGATCCTGGCTGATGCAAGCTGGAATCGACCAATCGTTTAAAAAGATAAGCAGAGCGTCAGGCATGAAGTGGCTGGCTCTCGAAGAATTTTTTGTCAATTTCGTGTACGGGGCAACTGACCCATGAGTGTCACTGCAGTAAACGGTAAGGTTTCCCAGGTAATCGGCTCAACATTTGACGCCGAGTTTCCTGAGGGGCATCTGCCTGCGATTTATAACGCCCTCAAGATCGAAGAAGTGATCAAGGGCAATCCGGTTAAAGTAACCGGGGAAGTTCAGCAGCACCTGGGCGGTGGCCGAGTGCGTTGCGTTGCTCTGGGAAGTACCGACGGCATGCGTCGTGGAATGGACGTCGTTGACACGGGTAAGCCGCTTTCGGTTCCTGTCGGCAAGGGAACTCTTGGACGTGTCTTCAACGTTTTGGGAGATGCGATCGACGGACGTGGCGATGTTCCTCACGAGGAGCGTTGGCCGATTCACCGCGATCCGCCACCATTGGAAAGCCTCAGCGCCAAGACGGAAGTCTTCGAGACGGGGATCAAGGTTGTTGACTTGCTGACTCCGTTCGTCCGCGGTGGTAAAGCGGGGCTGTTCGGAGGAGCCGGTCTGGGCAAGACTGTGATTCTGACCGAGATGATTGCTCGTATCGCCAGTGCTCACGGGGGTTATTCCGTGTTCGCAGGAGTGGGCGAAAGAACTCGTGAAGGAAACGACCTCTGGCTTGAAATGCAGGAAACCGAGATCGGTACAACCGGTCGTCATGTTATCGAACAGACCTGCATGGTGTTCGGTCAGATGAATGAACCACCGGGAGCTCGTCTGCGAGTTGCCTTGTCAGCTCTGACGATGGCCGAATGGTTCCGTGATGCGACCGGATCTGACACGCTGTTGTTCGTCGACAACATTTTCCGCTTCTCTCAGGCCGGTTCGGAAGTGTCGGCTCTGCTGGGACGTATGCCGTCTGCGGTAGGTTACCAGCCAACGCTGGGCACAGAACTTGGTCAGCTTCAGGAGCGAATTACCTCCACGAAGAGCGGAGCCATTACTTCGGTGCAGGCGGTTTACGTTCCTGCGGACGATCCGACTGACCCTGCTCCGGCGACTGCGTTTGCTCACCTTGACGCGTTCATTTATCTGGAACGAAAGATCTCTGAAAAGGGGATTTATCCGGCCATTGACCCGCTGGCGTCATCCAGCCGAATTCTTGACCCACAGTACGTTGGTCAGCGACACTACGATGTGGCTCGCCGCGTCCAGCGAACTCTGCAGCGTTACCGCGAACTGCAGGACATCATCGCGATTTTGGGTGTAGACGAATTGAGCGAAGACGACAAGATGGTGGTACACCGTGCTCGTCGTATCGAGCGATTCCTGTCTCAGCCGTTCCTTGTTGCGGAAGTGTTTACCGGCAAGGCGGGTAAGATTACTCCGCTGGCGGATACGATCCGCAGCTTCGAAGAACTGTGCGACGGCAAGTGGGACCACTTACCAGAATCAGCATTCATGTACGTGGGTGCGATCGAAGAAGCTGAAGAACAGTATAAGAAGATGCAGCAGGGCTAATGCTCCGTCAGGACTTAGTGGTGACGTAGGATGGGCATTCTTGTCCGTCGAAACCCAGTCGGACAAGAATGTCCAACTTACATTGTTAGGGTTTGAAAACGCACTAGTGTCTGAAGGAGTTTTCACCTGACTTGCGGAGGATGCCGCTTCAGCTGGCACGCTCCAACTCAGACCGGATGGAAGAAGACGTGAAATGGCAGATCTCAGCTTAGTTCTAGTAACTCCTGAACGAACATTGTTCGACAAACCGGTGGCGTCGATTCGTGTACCGCTTTTTGATGGCTCTGCCGGATTCTATCCTGGACGCGCGCCATTGGTGGGTCGGTTGGGACTGGGAGAACTGCGTCTGACCGATTCTTCAGGTGCTGCTGAGTCGTACTTCATTGATGGTGGCTTCGTTCAGGTCAAAGGTTCCGTCGTCTCTGTGTTGACGAACGGAGCAACCCCGGTGGGTGAGATCAGCCGCAAGGCAGCCGCAGTAAAGATTGACGAAGCGAAGGCCAATCGGGCGAAGAGTGATGAAGAGTTTGCTGTCGCAGCTCGCCGCCTTGAGAAGGCTCGCAAAATGCTGGCATTAGCCGGTAAAGATTAATTCGACGGCGTTTTGTTGATGCCGGTTATTGTGTAGAATTCTGAAGCTCGGTCCTGATTGCAGGCCCGGGCTTTTCTTTCATTCACGCGGTTGTTTTTTGATTGAAGGTCGGAGTCAAACGCTCATGAACAAGTTTGATCCACGCATTGATGATCTGGTCATGGAAACCCGAACTCAGTGGGATCCTTCCGTTGGCAATCTGTCAGATGAAGATCGCCGTTGGGTCGCCAAAGCGATCCATGAGCAACCCCAGTTGGCGTCTCAAATCGCCTACGAGCGCAGCCACACCGGGTTCACTCGCACCATCACGGTTAAGCTGGAAGACATTCAACGACTGTACGTCAGCCGACGCTGATCCTGTATGGATCCTTCCCAACGTTGGACGTGGATCTTTCAGGAATGCGAGCGCACTTGTCGGCAATGAACTCAGTTCGCAATGAAATGCGGGATGAAGCAAGCACGACTGGCTGAATATCGGCTCAGAATCGAGCGCAAGAGAATCCCCTACAGAGCGAAGTCGGTAGACCTGCCAGCGAAATTTGGAACTTTCCACTTAGGAACAGTCCCGAAATAACATCCTGTTTTTACTTCGGCGAGAAATCCCAACCCGAAACGTCAGTGAGGGATTTCTCTACAAGATACCGATCCCTCGCTGACGCGTTTTGGAGTTGCGCACTTTCAGGCCCGGAGGGTCGACAAATCCATTGCCGGTGGCGTGAGCCACCGGTAAGCAACCATAAGGAATCTGAGGCCCGGAGAGGCCGTGAATTTTTGCAAACGTAGTTTTCAGTTCAGATTTTGGCCTGGTGGTGATGGTTTCGGTGCGCTATAAGGATTTTATGAGCACAAAGACAAAATCTCAGCAGCGTGGTCAGGCTCGGG
>JAPLOA010000001.1 GCA_026400835.1 Planctomycetales bacterium
CACTTCGGGGGGAGGGGCATTCCGCGCTGACTCCGAAACTCCGACAAATCAAACCTCGCATTGAAAGGAACTCGTCAGCACTCGACGACGATGCGACGAGCGTGAATAATCCGGGTTTAACGGCGAGCCGCAGGCGTAGGCGAATTCAGGCAACGACGCCTGCGGCTTGCCGTTAAACGACTAAAGCAACAGACAGCTATCGCCATTCCACTCATGTCTCCCATCTGACAGGATAAACCCAAATGACGAATGCACCATTGCTGACTGTTCTGATGTCCATAATCATCAGCATAGCGCCGAATCTGTTGTCAGGCCGTACGCTGGTCGCCGGCGAGATTGAAGGTGGCTTCGAGATTCAGCAGGAAGACTCTAAACTCGTCATCAACTACGGTTCAAAGTTCGTCACTGAGTTTGTCTTCAAAGACGAAAAGATTCTGCGACCGTTTTTTGCGAACGTGCATCTTCCGGGTGGTCGTCAGGTGACCCGCAATCATCCACCGAATCCCGCTGAGGACGCCGTCGATCATGATACGATGCATCCTGGTATTTGGCTGGGTTTTGGCGATATCAATCAGGAAGACTTTTGGCGCAACAAAGGTCGGATTGAACACGTTCGCTTTTCGACGGAGCCGGTTATCAAAAATGGTGTGTTACATTTTGCTGAGGAGAGTCGATTATTGCGGGCCAGCGGGAAGAAATTGGCCGAACTGCATTCCGACTATCAACTGCGTCGGCGCAGCGGGGGATTTCTGTTGACCTGGGATGCGGAACTTCGAGCCTCGGAAGAAGATCTCGTTTTCGGCGATCAGGAAGAAATGGGCCTGGGGGCTCGACTCTCAACATCACTGACAGAAAAAGCCGGCGGTCAGATCACCAGCAGCGATGGACTTAAAGGTGCCGCTGAGACCTGGGGCAAGCAGGCCGCGTGGTGTGATTACTCGGGAAAGATCGGTACGCAGGTGATCGGCATCACGATTTTTCCTTCGCCTCAGAATGCTCATCCTTGTTGGTGGCATAATCGTGATTACGGAGTCTTTGTCTCCAATCCGTTTGGGAAGCGAGCGGGGCACGTAGACGGCAAGCTGACCTTGAAGAAAGGCGAGTCATTGCGGCTGAAGTTTCATGTTGTGTTCCACGAAGGCCCGACGATGCCGGATCTCGCGGCCATTGCGAAGGAGATTGAAAAGTAATTTGACGGTGAAAGTCACAATGTTTTTTTAACAGACATTGCGATTGGCTGCGGAGCAGCCGCGTCTCGACAGCCTCGGGCGTCAGCCCGAGGTATCGGGTTTTCCCCGGGGTGTAGTCGCGGATGATTGTGAGTTGTGGTTGCGGCCTTGAGGAGTCCAACGCGAGGAATCCTGCGATTCAACCCGGTACGGGTTACACAACAAAGCCTGGGGTGGGTGCAGTCTCGGATTTCGGTAGCTCGCAACGAAGTGCAATTCCGGGAGGGCGAGGCTCCTGCCGAGCCGCGCGTTTCCGCAGTGCAGTGGCTCGGCAGGAGCCTCGCCCTCCCAAGTTTACAATCATCCGCGACTACACCCGCCTGGGGTCGCCGTGACAACGGCGCACCCCAGGAAAGCACCCACAAAAACCCATGAACCCCAACGGGGTTCCACATCACAAATGCAAGTTTTGCCTGCGAGCATCGGACGTTGTGGAACCCCGTTGGGGTTCGGTGATATCTCCGTTTCCTTACCTGGGGTGCGCCGCAACGCGGCGACCCCAGGCTTTGCTGTAAAACCCCGTTGGGGTTGAAGATGTCCAGAGAAAATGTGGGCAAAGATGAGCTCGGCAGTCAGAACCTACGGATATCCGCGCCTGTACCCTTTTCTTTGCGTAACACAGATCGGGCTTGAGTTGTCGGTCTGAGATGCTCAGAATGCCCGAGTGAATGTTGCCGCGACCAAACGTGGGGAGAACGCAGGATGTTGTCGATTCAGGGGTCTGCACTGAAATTGTGTGACGGCGTGACTCGACGAACAGCCATCCAGGTCGGCGCGCTGGGCATGGGAGGGCTTAGTCTTCCTCAACTGCTGAAGGCGGAATCAGCAACTGGAAAACGATCGACCCATAAATCGGTCATCATGATCTTCCTGCCGGGCGGCCCGCCTCATCAGGACATGTTCGACCTCAAGCCACAGGCACCCGTTGAATATCGCGGTGAGTTTTCCCCGATTCATTCCAACGTGGAAGGCATCGAAGTCTGCGAACATATGCCCTTGCTGTCCCAGCGAATGGATCAGCTTGCGGTGATCCGAACGCTGGTTGGTTCCGAAGGTCAGCACTCCGCGTTTCAATGCATGCACGGGCATCCTCATTTGAATCAACCGGTCGGCGGCTGGCCGTGTTTTGGATCGGCTGTTTCCAAATTGCAGGGATCCGTAAACACGGAAGTCCCCGCAGCGATTGCTCTGCAGCCAAAAATTGGCGGAGCGTTCTGGTCGGATCCGGGCCAGGGTGGATTTGCCGGAATGCGACATGCTCCGTTCGCGGCCAATGCTCCGGGCAGCAATGAGATGGCGCTGACCAGCATGACGAAGGGTACATTGCAGAATCGGCGAGCACTTCTCGGTCAGATGGATTCGCTTCGTCGCCAATTGGACACAACCAATGTGATCGACGGAATGGATACCTTCTATCAGCAGGCTTTTGAAATCCTGACGTCCGGTAAATTGATTAACGCTCTGGATGTGGAACAAGAAGATCCCGTCGTTCGAGAAAAGTTTGGTCGAGGTTCAAAAGAGCCGGCCGGGTACGGCGATGCGGGCTGGATGCGCAATGAAGACTTGCTCGTCGCACGTCGACTGGTCGAAGCCGGTGCACGAGTTGTTACGTTGTCATTCGGACGCTGGGACTGGCATGGTCAGCCGCATGGCACCAATTTCGACAATGCTCGCGATCATCTTCCGGTATTCGATCAGGCATTGTCCGCGTTGCTGGATGATTTGAAGGAACGCGGATTAGATCGCGATACGTCGGTTGTGGTTTGGGGAGAATTCGGCCGAACTCCTCGCATCAACAACAAAGGCGGACGAGATCATTGGCCTCAGGTTGGCTGTGCACTGCTGGCTGGTGGCGGAATGCGAACCGGGCAGATCATTGGCGAAACCAATGCGCTTGCCGAGTATCCAACCAAACGGCCGGTGCATTTTCAGGAGATCTTTGCGACGTTGTATCATCGTCTGGGAATCGATGTCGATCATTCCACGATCAACGATTTGACCGGGCGACCGCAGTATCTGGTCGATCACACAAAGTATCAGCCGTTGCCTGAATTGATCTGAGACCGCCTTAAGACCAATCCCAAAACGAGTTCCCGAAATCACAAACCGATGCGTAAGTTTTGAAGTTGCGAGTTTCGGCGCTGAGGTTGTTTACTTGCAGAAAAAAACTGGGATTTATCATAACCCGAAGCGTCAGCGAGGGATTTACGGCAACCCTGCGTAAAACGCAAAAGCACAATCCCTCACTTACGTTTCGGGTTGGGATGACCACAAACGCGCAATTTCAAGAAGCGTCAGCGAGGGATTTACGCAAACACTGCCTAAAACGCTAAAACACAATCCCTTGCTCACGCGGCGGGTTGGGATAGACGCAAATGCGCAACTTCAAAACTGACGTGTCGGGTTGTGATAATTCCGCCGCAGTGAAAACAGGATGTTATTTCGGGACTGTTCCTCAGGACTAAAGCTCGTGAACTTAAAGCCAGCTCTGCAACTTCGTCACGACAACGCAGCGTACTCTGTGGCGTTTTCGACTGACGCGGGATTACTGGCCACGGGCAGTCTGGATAAGTCGATCCGCATCTGGGAACTCCCGTCGGGAGCCATGAAGTTTCAGATGAAAGGCCACGGCGAAGCGATTTGCAATGTCGTATTTCAGAATGCAAATCAATCGCTGTTGTCGGCCGGACTTGATCGCACGCTGCGAACATGGAATCTGGCGACTGGAAAGATGCAGTCAACCATGTCGGGACACTCGGCCTATCTGACCTGCATGGCTGTTATGCCGGATGGAGCAACGGCTGTGTCCGGCGCACATGATAAAGATGTGATTCTTTGGGATCTGGCGGCCTCTGCGCCGATCGCAACGCTCAAAGGTCACACGGACATCGTGAACACCGTATCCTGCTCACCGGACGGACGATTTATTGCCTCCGGTAGCCATGACTTTCTGGTGCGGCTATGGGATGTGGCCACGCGAACTCAGACTCAGCAGTTGGGGCCTCATCCCAAACCCGTGCAAAGTGTGGCGTATGCTCCGGACGGGACAACTCTGGCGACCGCTGATGAATCGCCGATTATTCGCATTTGGGATATCGCGAGCGGGAAAACGATCCGGACGTTTGATGAACATAAAGCGGCCGTCAAGTGCGTCGCTTATTCACCGGACGGTCGCTGGCTGGCGTCCGGGAGCAACGATACTGCGATCATCGTTCGAGAACTCGCCTCAGGAGACCTGGTCCACATATTAAAGGGACACCGGAACACAATTTACGGCCTGGCCTGGTCTGCTGATGCAACTCAACTTGCGTCTGCTTCTTTTGATCGAACGGCCTGTGTCTGGAATCTGCAGAACTCCTGAAGTGTCGTCCCGTCGATAACAGCGGACCAGACTTTATCTGCTATTCATGAACATTCCTGCCCGCCTGCCTTGCTCATTGGTCATTGGTCATTGGTCATTGCGCAGTGGAAGAGTAGGAATCCTTGCGGGTTGTTGACTGAGTCTGGACGCGGCCACGATTGAAGCGATGGACTGCTTGCCACCGCGGCACTAACGATCGAACCTGCGGCGTGCAATGGCTTCGAGTTCTGAGCGGTCAGCCGCCTGATCGTTATTGTGATCGTACTGGCCAAACCGAGTCCGCAGGGCAACAGGGGCTTCGGAACGCATGAGCACTCCATCATGATTTGTGTCGAGGCGATCGAAGAAGTCGTTCACGAACTTTTGTACCTGCTCTTCAATGCGAGCCCGGCGATCGGCTTCCGACAGCACATCTTCGACGGGTGTCGAATCGTTGCGTGCTTGTCGACGATTCATGCGAGCCTGCAGATTGTCGCCGGTTTTTTCTTCCGACTTCTTCAACGGGTCGGAAACCTCCAGAAACACAACAGCCATTTCTTCCCACGTCTGATCACCCCAGTTGACCCATTGCGTCGGGTCCGGGTTGAATGGATTCTTTTCAGAATTATCGAAGGTCGCCGTGAAGTTCAGGTTGGTAATCTCTGACAGCGGCACAGGCTCCGAAAGGACATACGAGTGCTGCCAGTTGAAGTCGTATTGAGGAACATTCAGAAGAGTCGTTGAGCCATCCGGCTTCTCGGCCGACATCTCGAACGACTTGCCGCGAACATGCATATGCGGAGCGATGGCCAGCAGTTTGCCGTCTTTAGGCATCCAGCGGACTCGACCTTTGACTTCATGATGTTCAGCCTGCGGCGGGATCTCGAATTCCTGATCAATCCCGATCAGCGTGATGACTTCTTCGGTGACTTCTGTGGGGTCGGCGAAAATCACGCCCACTTTTGACAGGTCTTCCTGCTCAGTCCCGTTGGTTGTGTAATGCATCTGAAAGACCAGACGTGATCCCGCGGGAACTCGCCGCGCATGGCCCGGCGGCATCGGGATCATGCGCTGTCCGGGAACATAAGCCGTCAGCCAGCCCACGCCTCGAAACGGCTGATCGTCGGGCGGTCTGATAAACACGATCGCGTGATGGACAACTGACCGATTGCCGGGAATCACCTGAGCCGCCTGGACCCACTTCTCTTCGGTGAAGCCGGGATCGATCACAAAGTATTGGTATTCAACAGTGCCCTCGGCAGGGATTTTGTAAGGTTCGCCGCGCATCGCAATTTCTAGATCAGGCTTCTGACCATCGGCCCAGAGACTTGCGAAGTTTGCAGGTTCCGGCATTTTTGATTCATCGCCTTTTGGCATCCCAGCCGCGATCCACTGCCGAATGATCTCCTTGTCGGCCGCTGGCATATCCCGAGCATTCGCAAACGTGCCGTGTTCAGAAGACGCATGCCACGGAGGCATCCGACCATTGTCGATGACCTCCAGAGACGTGTCCGCCCAGCCGACAGCTTCTTCGTACGAGTCCAAAGCGAACGGGCCAATCTCCCCCGCGCGATGACATTCGACGCAATGCTTCTGAAGCACTCGAGCAACCTGATCGCAATACGTCACCTGTACAGTGGCTTCGGGTGATGGTGTCACTGGACGCCGAATTTTTCCAATCATGCAGCCGACTGGAGGTGTCTTTGTCACGGCCAAAGGTTGCCCGGCCAGAGTTTGCTCGATCGCGTTTCGCAGATCATTGTGAGTTGCTGCAGGACGATTAATTCCGGGTTCATACTGATCGTCAATGCGACCGTGGTAAACGATCTGCAATTCTGAGTTCAGTACAAAGACTTCGGGAGTTCTCGTGGCACCAAATTGATCGGCCACCACATTGCCTTCATCACGAACATATGGAAACGGCAACGGATGCTGGTTGAGATAACCACGAATATCGTCAAGTGTGTCCTGACGATTGCTGTTCACCGCGACAAATCGAACACTTTGCGCGCTGAATTGATTCGCGAACGCAATCAGTCGAGGACTATAGATTTTTACCATTGGGCATTCCGCGCCCAGAAAACAGACCACGGTCGCTTTTACATCCGGAGCTTTGTCGATCGAGACCAGTTGGCCATCCAACGTCGGCAGTTGGAAGCTCAGATCTGGGGTGGCGCCGTCCTTGCGGACGGATTCGTCAACTGTTTTTTGTTCATCAGCGCGAACCGCTGATCCGGCAATGGTCAGATGGCAGAGAATCAAAATGCTTAAAAACAATCGACGCATGCAAACCTCATCCAGATGTTCAGGAAGCGGCGAAATTCATCCGAGAAGTCGCCGCTGGCCGACGGTATTGTAGACACTCCAATCGAAGAACAACCAGCGACATCCGAAGCGTGCTGCTCAAGAGGTTTGGCAGCCGATTTCGATAGCTCCTGCCCGCCTGCTGGGCCGGACTTCGCGTCTTGCCGTGATCCGTGTGCACGTCAACCAACAGGCGTCGCCGAGAATGGCCCGAAGAGTGGTTTTTCGCGGAATTGGGTGGCAGTTTTGTGGTTTAACTCAGATTTTGAGAGGTGGAGAATTGCACTTAGAGAGGTTGTTTGTGCGTGGATGGGTTGAAGGTTTATTATCGGTTTTGTAGTGGTTGGATAATGCGGAGGAGGTCACAAGTGGAGACCTCAATATGGCAGCAAGTCGGTGATGATTGTTCTGGATTATCGTGGATGCGGCGGTGTGTGTCCGGAGTGCGGGACGGAAGTGGCCCGTCGCGAAAGCGCAATCAACTCCTTTGATCCCCTGCATCGTGTATGCGTTCAGCCACGGCAAGATTGCCACTGGTCTTGGGTAAAACGTTTTTTCCGGTCACCACTCGACAGGTGGAGGGGGGCGTGCGAAGATTGTTGCCTGTGATGCTCTGCTATCGTGATTTGGTGAGGGACTTCCTGTGATAACGAGAGACGACATCCTGGCGAAGGCGTTGGCGTTGCCACCCGTCGATCAGGCGTTCGTGGCAGATATGCTGGAGCAGAAAATGGCAAAAGGGCATTTCTCGTCGCCGGAGATTGGCGAGGTCTGGTCCAACGAGATCAACCGCCGAATAACGGCCTATGATCGCGGTGAGACTTCGACGGTAGATTTCGATAAATCACTGGAACATTTGAAACAAGCGATTGCAGAGCATCGTAACCGTCAGGGCTCGCCGTGAATTTTCGAGTGCTGCCAGCGGCGGATGGCGAGGCGATCGCCGCCGCGCTCTGGTATGAAGACAGGCGATCGGGGCTTGCTGACGACTTTCTCATTGAAATGCGGTCTGCATTTGACGCGATTTGTGAGAATCCGCGAAGCGCCCCGCAACCGAATACTACTACGGTCCTCACGAGATTCGGCGGCAAATGCTGCATCGATTTCCCTATGCGGTCGTTTACCTTTGTCGTCCCGATGAAATTGTGGTCGTTGCCGTAGCTCATACTCGCAGGCGTCCGCTGCACTGGCTGAATCGCGTCGACTGACACCCATTACAAATCGCTACAGCAGTCCCGCTTTCTGATGGTCTCAGCCCGTGTTCGAATAGAGTTGGCTTCAAGCCCGCGAAACAGAATGCGTGAGTTGCTCCGCCCCAGTTGCGTTTTCCCCCGAACGACTTCAACGATCGACAGTTCACTCGTTTTCAGGGACTGCCTGAAAAGACGTGGGGCAAGGATGAGTCCGGCAGAGAGGTTCTTCCCGGCAATCCTCTGCAACTCCACGACCTTCGTTCAATATCGTGCTGGCCCAACGGTGGCCAAGTGCTCAGATGTTGTCTAATCTCCAGCCCGAAGGCAGAATGAACGTTTTAGAGGTCCAAAACACTTGCCCAGCCGGGATTTTTCTTGATGCTTGGAACCATACGAAGATACCCCGTCTCCATTAGCATCATTTTGTTGCTGGTCTCCATTTCTGCAAATGGCCGTGCTGCTGAAGAGCTGAATCCGCACCCGTTCGGTGCTGAGCATCCTCGTCTGGATTCAGACGCGACGGGAGAATGGTGGAAGGCGACGACGGTGGAGCGAGGCCCCAATAAGGGCAAGCCACAGGACGCGAGGCTATTGGTGCCTCGCAATGAGGTGGTCGCTTTTGCGTTGTACACGCATGATCATGGAGTGCTGAGACTCAGCGCCCAGTTGTATCCGTTAATGCCGGACGAGCCACGGACCGCGACACTTGAGTTTCGCGCGGGCGACGAATGGAAGCAGGCTGCAGAATCGCGAGTGATTTATCCCGGCTGGAGTGCGCACTTTCAAATTGATAACTGGGATAACTCCCGAGATGTCGCTTATCGAGTTCGCCTCGCTCAGCAGTCTTCTTTTGAAGGGACTATTCGACGAGACCCTGTCGATAAATCAACGATCGTTGTGGCAACATTGTCATGTAATTCAAGCCGGACGCCTGGCCCGCGAGTCACGATCGTGGAGAATCTCCGCAAGCAGGATCCGGACCTTTTGTTCTTCGCCGGAGATCAGTCTTACCACCACACCCAGCATACGTTCGGATGGCTTGAGTGGGGCGTTCAGTTCCGTGACGTTCTGAAAGACCGGCCGGTTGTTTCGATTCCCGATGATCATGATGTGGGACATCCGAATCTTTGGGGAGCCAGCGGAAAAAAATCCAGCAAAGCGACGGGCTCCGATGGCGGATATTTTTATCCCGCAGACTATGTCAATATGGTGGAGCGATGTCAGACCTGGCATTTGCCGGAGCCGTTTGATTCAACTCCGGTGCAACAGGGTATCGGCGTCTTCTACACTCGCCTGCGCGTCGGTGGCGTCGACTTTGCAATTCTGGAAGATCGAAAATTCAAGACCGGACCGGAAGGCACGATTCCTCAACTGGGCCCACGACCGGACCACATCACCGATCCGAAGTATGATCGAACGGCTGTCGATGTGCCGGGGTTGCAGTTGTTGGGTGAGCGGCAGTTGAAGTTTCTGAATCAATGGACGGAAGACTGGACAGGGGCTCGCATGAAATGCGTGCTGTCGCAGACTGCTTTCTGCGGCGCGGTGCATATGCATGGCGGACGCAACGACAGGCTGTTGGCAGATCTCGACTGCAACGGCTGGCCTCAATCCGCTCGCCGCGCGGCTTTGCGGGAAATTCGCAAAGCGAGGGCTTCGCATCTTTGCGGCGATCAGCATTTGGCGGTCGTCGTGAAACACGGCATCGATGATTTTGGAGATGGACCTTATGCCTTCACCAGCCCGGCGATCGTCAACACGATTTACGGACGGTGGTGGCATCCGGAAGATGAGAAGGCGGGGCCGCATGCCGTTGCGAATAGTCCTCTTCCCTGGACTGGTGATTATCTTGATGGGCTTGGCAATCACATGACGATGATGGCCTACGCGAATCCTGAAGATCCGCGTGATGAACTCAAGCGAGCTGATGGTTACGGGATTGCTCGATTCGATAAAGCAACGGGCACGGTTACATTCGAGTGCTGGCCTCGCTTTGCGAACGTGGACGACGGTGACTCCGCACAGTTCCCGGGCTGGCCGATCACGGTTGCGATGAAGGACAATGATGGGCGAACACCAGTCGGTTGGTTGCCGCAGTTGCGTTTTCAGAATTCTGAGTCGGCTGTTGTGCAGGTGATTGAAGAAGCGACCGGTGAGACGCTGTATTCCGTTAGAACTGAGGGGCCGTCGTTTGTTCCGCCCGTTTATGGACTCGGAAATTACACCATCAAAGTCGGAAAAGATCGAGCAGAAAGAATCGTTGTGGAACACTGTGAAGCCGAGAGAAGCCTTCCGGAGAGGTCGATCACTGTCACCGTGGAATAACGTGCGTTTCTGGCGGGTCCCCTGACCAACCTGCTTTATCGATCAATGTACTAAAACGTGTTGGCTGTCTCACCAGACTCGAAGGGATAAACT
>JAPLOA010000063.1 GCA_026400835.1 Planctomycetales bacterium
GAGTTACTGTCGAAAGTTGTGTTTGAGTGAGGGTTGAAAGAGGCGGCGTTTTTCGAGATGAGTTGGTTACCAAACAAAGACCAATTCTCCCCGAAAGGAACGCCACCCGTGAAGAACAGTAATCAGAAGTTCGTCTCTGAAACAGTCTGCGGCATCAACTATCTGGAGGTTGCCTCGGAGAACTCCGCCACCCGTGAAGCCCACGATGTGCTGAGTCAGATTCTGCGAGAAGGAGCTCAGAAGATGTTGCAGACCGCCATTCAGAAGGAGGTGGATGAGTATCTTCAGAATCGAGCCAGCATTGTCGGCGAAGATGGGCGACGACTCGTCATTCGGAATGGATCACTTCCCGAGCGAGAACTCATTACTGGTGTCGGGGCCATCCAGCTTCGGCAACCTCGAGTTCGTGATAAGCGACCTTCAGAGGAGCGTGAAGTCTTTCACTCTTCGATCCTGCCGAAGTATCTGCGCAAGACAAAATCCATGGAGGAACTTGTGCCATGGCTGTACCTCAAAGGCATCAGCACCAACGACTTTCCGGAGGCGTTGCAGTCACTCCTCGGCAAAGATGCGAAGGGCTTTTCACCAACGACGATCACACGACTGAAGTCCGTCTGGGAAGAAGAATACGACGAATGGTCAAAGCGTTCTTTGAAGGACAAGCGATACGTCTACCTTTGGGCGGATGGTATTCACAGCAACATTCGCTTCAATGACAACGAAGGTCGCGACTCTGATGAAAAACGCCAGTGTTTGCTGGTTTTAATGGGCGCCACAGCAGATGGCACGAAGGAACTGATTGCCGTTGTTGATGGTTTTCGTGAAAGCGAATTGTCATGGAAGGAACTGCTGCTGAACCTCAAAGCTCGCGGCCTGCGATACGATCCACTGCTTGCTATTGGCGATGGTGCCTTGGGGTTCTGGAAGGCTCTTGAGAAAGTCTTTCCGACAACACGAGTCCAGCGTTGTACGGTTCATAAGACAGCGAACGTTCTCGACAAGATGCCGAAGTCAGTTCAGCCTCAGGCGAAGAGAATGCTGCACTCGATCTGGGATGCACCGAAGAAAGAAGAAGCTCTCAAAGCGTTTGACTTGTTCCTCAACACGTTCGAAGCCAAGCATTCATCGGCGGTCGATTGTCTCCGCAAAGATCGTGAGGTGCTGCTGACGTTCTATGACTTTCCCGCCGAGAACTGGTGTCACATTCGAACGACGAATCCGATCGAAAGTACCTTTGCCACGATCCGACTTCGTCATCGAAAGACAAAGAACAACGGCAGTGCCAAAGCATCCCTGGTGATGATCTTCAAGCTGGCTCAGAGCGCGTCCAAAGGCTGGCGAAAGCTGCGAGGTCATCAGCACATTCCGGAGCTGATCAAGGGTGTTCGTTTCATCGACGGTGTCATCGAACAATCAGCCGATGAACTCAAATCTTCAACCACCAAATCCCCTACAACTCATACCGAAATCGTCGCCTGAAAAATTCTCCCTGAACACAACATTTGGAAGTAACTCGTTGGCCAGATCCTGCAGGCCTTGAAGCGGAACAGTCTTGATGAGAATACCCTCGTCATCTTCACTTCCGATAATGGTCCATGGCTGAGTTACGGCGATCACGCAGGCTCCACCGGGGACCTGCGCGAAGGCAAAGGCACGATGTTTGACGGCGGATGCCGCGTTCCGTGTCTGATGCGATGGCCTGACAAAATTCCATCAAATACAGTCTGTGATGTTCCAGCGATGACGATTGATGTGCTTCCAACAATTGCAAAGCTCATCAAGGCCAGTCTGCCCCAACATCCAATTGATGGACGAGATATCTGGCCATTGATGGCAAATGAAGTGGACGCGAAATCACCTCAGGAAGCGTACTATTTTTACTGGGGAAATGAACTTCACGCTGTCCGCCGCGGGCCATGGAAACTTCACTTCGCTCATACTTACCGAAGTCTGAATGGAGAACCCGGCGGCAAAGAAGGAGTTCCTGCAAAGTACGAAAATCTGACGATTGAACAGTCGCTGTTCAATCTCGAGGATGATCCGGGGGAAACGCAGAACGTTGCAGACCAACACTCAGAAGTCGTGAAGCAGTTGATTACCCTGGCGAACCAGGCACGATCCGAGCTTGGAGATGGCAAACAGTGTGGCTCCGGCGTAAGAAAAGCAGGCACTATCGCCAAAGGAGAATAGTCACAGTTCAGCGCTAAGGTCTCAAAGTTCTGCTGCGATCAGATTCGATTCAGACGTTCGCCCTCCACTTACACACCGCGAAGACTCGCTCTGATCCAAAAAATCCTGACTCGGGGGTTCAGTTAAAGAACCTCACGCTGCGCCGCAAATACTTGCTCAAAACGGAAAAATTCCAAACAGATCACCCAAAAATCCCGATCAACGCAATCACCGCAAACCAGTTAGACCTCCCAGACCACATTTGATAGCTTGCGCACCATACGGACAGCAATGTTTCTTCACGGCAAGATGCCATTCGACTTACCGGGGATTGATGTCTATGAAAACAATCGTGCGAATTGTGCTCCTGTCTGTAGTGGCATTTGTTACGTGCATGTCAGATTTGCATGCTGCTGGTCCAGGCGGTTGCCCTCCATGGCGGCCGTGCGGTCCGGGAAATTCATTTGGTGGAAATCGATTCTTACCGCAGGGCGGTTTCGGTGCTGACTTTCGTCCGTCTTGCGCGACTCACGACGCCTGCCTTGCCTCTGGTCGATCACGCCGCGAATGTGACCGTGAATTCTATAACAGCATGAACTGTGCCTGCGAAAGTTCCCGGCATCCATTTCTCTGTCGAGTCCGGGCATTTCGTTACTATGCCGGCGTTCGAATGTTTGGCGGGCTCTACTATTAGGGCAAGCCAGAATCTCCGGCGCGGGGCAAATGTTTGAAGCCCGCGGCCATGTAAAAAAGACATCAGAGGGGCAGACCGCGTTGGTCGTCTTTGATGTCTTTTTTTTGCACGGATGGCTCCGGATAGGGATCCATCCCGGAGGACATCGCAGTAATCATTTCCGGAATGAAACCACAAAAAACGGATGTCCCGAAGATTCTATAATGCATCGGCTCCAAGAGTCCCCTGCAGTTCCGTGAGGTATTCAGGAGCAAGAACTTTGGTAAGTTGTAGTCGAGCCGACTCCAGTCGGTCATTGATGTTCATTGAGATTTTCTCTTCTGCATACTCGTTGCTGTTCTGGAATGTTTCCAGTGCCTGAACATGACGCTGCCACAATTCCTGCTCGCGCTGCTGGCGACGACGGAGTCGATCTGCATACCATTCTGAAGCGAGCATAGCTTCCAGCGTAAACATGCTGCGAATCTCAGGATCACTGATCGTTCGCCCTTCAAAAGTCCCGTTCACCATAATGTGCAGCAGTGCCTTCAGTGGCGGGCAGGCGAGATCAACGGAGCCGTCGGCAAAGTACGTTCTGGCAATGCGTTCCTGAGCTTCTGCAATAAATAAGATTCCATCTGCGAATGCGGCTTCATCCTGAGACTCAGGCTTCAGGATTGCTGCGTCAAATACTTTATTGGGATTGTCGAACACGCGTCCCGCAAATCGTCGAATAAACCGGGACGTGATCCTCCACCCAAGTCGACTCGCCGGTATCAACTTGCCTTCAAACGTAAAGTCTTCCAGTTTCTCCAGCAGTTGTTCAGAAATCAGAAACTTCGGATCTCGCTCCTGAGGGCTCAGGCGACACCAGATCTCCGGAATCAACAAGCTCACGTCATGATCCACGCGAACTGCACTCCCGATGTGACCAGCCGGAGTAGAAAAGCCAGCCAACCCGGTTAGCAGATAGCTGACCAGAGCATTGTTGAGATCTGTAATCGGCCGCAGACAATTGAACGGCCCTTTCGTCATTGCGCCTTCACTGCCGGCACCGGTTGTCGATGGACTCTTTCCGGATAAGGCACTGATAAAGTCCATGAAAAGTTCTGGCAACTCCTGGTAATGAATCGGATTGTAGACCGCCAGAGATCGAATACCGCGAGCGAACTCCGGCGGGTTATTTCGACGTCCGATGAGCACGGCCTGAACAGGCGAGTGCACCGGCTTGTCCAACGGAACAGCGCGCGACAAACGAATTCCCATCTCTCCCACATACCGATTCACCGGATCAATTAAGTCAGGACGTGGCTGCAGATAGCGAGGATTCTTGCTGGGAACGCCATTCACAAGTCGAGGGGTGTTTGAACAGACAACAAAGCTGTCGTCCGCTTCCTGCATCTCATGAAGCAACCGCTGCATAGGCAACGTAAACTGGCTGAGATCCACTGGACGGTCACAGATTTCATTGACCTGCCGACGGGCCAGGGGTTCAAAGTTCACAATAAAATTATCGTAGCGGGCAAGATCAGCCTCAGTTTGCTTATCGAGTCCTCGATGAATGGCATCATCAGGACGCTGAAACAATCGGTACTCGCTATTTCGCACAAACTTGTAGCTCACTTCTTCCGTCAGAACATTGCCCAGATGCTGCAGTACACGGCGAGGAACCACGACGGACGCACTGATGTCGTCTTCAGTCTGAACCTTCTGAGCGGGTGCAAAGTCCTGCCGCAATTTATAGGTTCGCCAGGTATTTTCACCCAGCAACCCCACTCGCAGATAGGTACCCACAAGCTTGCGGTCACCAAACTTCAGTTCATGCCCCGGATGCCCATTCACAATATCGACCGAAAAGTGTTTTCTCCATTCAGCAGGATCACCCGAATGCATTCGCTTAATGATGAACACGATCGCATAAATGTGGTCCGGGATCTGTTCGAGCCATTCGTTATACGAATCGGTATAGTCAGGAGATGGCGTCAGTAACTTGATCACGCTTCCCAGTGAGCGGCCTTTGTCCAGAATCCTGCGGCTGGCAACGCGGGCATAATCCGGCTTCACTGATCCATCCGGCAGCCATCGATCTGTGTAATCCCGATCAAAGATTTCCTGAACCATATCCAGGTCTTTCTCGGCCTCCGCAATAAAGATTGGCCCATGCAGCAGATAGTCGGTAATCGACTTGCTGATCTCGCTCTTGCCACCACCGCTCACCGTGCAGGGTTTGTGACAAAACGCACCTTCAAACAAGGTCCCAATCAATCGCCATGACGGAGCAGCCGGATGTTTCTCCAGCCGGACCTTGTAACCCGATGGCGTCATGTAGATGTAGCCGGGACGCAATGGAATGTGATGCGGTTCGCTGTTGTAGTGCCACGAAACACGCTGATCACTCACAGTAAACTTAGCATTCTCGGACACATAGATGACTGTCGGATGAAGTTTATCAATCGCGTAACCTTCTGACCGTACATCCATCGCAGAACCATAGTCTCTGACGACGTCAGCGAATGTCCGATTGTTGTATTTCCTGCTGTCAGCAGCGAACTCCTCACCCAGATTGAAGCTCGCAAATGCCATTGCTCCGCCGGCATGCTCTTCTTCGACCTGCCCGGTCAGATTGGCTGCATAGCTCAGTTGTGTCTTCACTTCTTTCTTGCAATAGCCGTAGTAGTTGTCCGCAATCAGCGTGACAATCACGCCTTCTTCGTCACGGCAGGTAATCTTAAACGGAATACCATCGTTGTATTTTTCGTCCTCTGATTTCCAGCACATGCCGTCTTCGCGCTGACGTTGGCCAGCATCATCATAATGCGGCAGGCCACAGTCCTTCTTGGTAACATCAACCAGATGCGGAGCAAGAATCACGCAACCGGTGTGACCACTCCAGTGATCTACATCCAAAGCGGCATCATTCACAGGCAGAAACGGATCCCCGGCATTGCCAAAGATCGATTCAACAAAGTCCAGATTGCTGACGAGTGCACCGGGAGCAAAAAATCGGATCTCCATCGTCTGTCGTTTACAGAACCCCGCCACCTCTGGACAAAGCAATGGCCGGATCAGAAGCGATACAAATGCACTGGCGGGTTCCGATTCATGATGCGTGAATGGCAACTGGAGAAGTTCCTGCGGCGGATTCATCGCGTGCCGAAACAACGCGGCAAATGTTACCTTCGGGACAACCTTTTTGTCTCGAGGAATTGGCAAACCGCCTTCGGTAACATGAAATGTACCGACCGTCGTACGACGATCATTGGCCGGATTGTGTAGTACACCATTCCTTACTCGGTATGAGGCCCCGTAGCGATTTGTGTACTGATCGCCATCGTGCGGCAACGACAGTTCGCGTGCAATACTATGGCGATCGAGGATCACAGTCAGTTCCGGAAGCCGCATCGCGCTGCAGCCCTTCACACGATCAAAGTATCGGCGCAAAAACGCCTCAATACGAGCGTCTGCAGGACAGTGAATTGAGTCCAGCCGCTTTAATCGATGATGATACGTACTTAACAGACGTGGAGCCCCAAGACGATCATGATCCTCAAAGCAGTTCGGTATTGGCAAGCCATTCGCCAGCAGCTTGAGCACAATATAACGCGTGATGCTTTGACGGGATTCAGCAAGCTCCTGGCTTGACTGATGCGACACAAAACCGATCGATTCTTCGAGGTCGCTGAGAGACATCGAGATAACCCCTGAAACGAAATCTATCTGACTTGAATGCTGCGCTGATCAGCGCCAATGAATTGCACCACATCAGATCGATTGATGCGAGAAACACCGTACAGGACCTTCGACTTTTTGAATCAAATTCAGGCAATCGCGAACACCATCAACATATATTTGATCGCTCGTTCAGCAGTTCCGCTCAAATTCGGTTCGGCAGAAAGTTAGACAGCTCCACTTCTCCGAACGATACGGTACATGAACCGCCCACAAGGTGGTCCTTCTGGACGCTACAGGAGTCCAAACACCATCGCAAAGTCAAGGAGACAGCACCAACCAAAGGCAGCACGAAGCCAAGCCCCATTCGCAGCCAAAGCGGAGCAGCCTCGACCTGATATTGCGGTTTTCTGGAGTTTCACTTACAGAATTGAAGCTGGCCCCGGGCCAAGTGTTGCGAAACATTCTGCTTAACTAAAATCGGATTCCTGCGTTCGCCATCCCTGCCACAGCAGCAATGACAGACAACTGCGATTTCAGTCGATGACAAGGAACTCGCTGTCAGCCGTCCCAAGGCCGTTCAGCATTGTCATTGAACGGCCAGAGCGAGGATCATCAAGTATCGCTCAACTCGGCCTGACAGAGACGTCACGGTCACAAGTCTCGCTGGATCCTTATCAGACAGCAACTTCACGATAGCGAGGCCCTGCATCCAACAGTCCTATAGAGCTGCACCAGACAAAATCTCACTCGCTCGCATCTTCAGGTGCAGGAGCGGCTGCAGGATCCTTCTTTAAAACGTCTGGCATAATTGGGCGAGCACCCGGGTTCTGATGGTATGACGCAAACTCCGGAGACAACTCCTGCAGCGGATAAATAACCCATGTCGGTGCACCCAAAATCGGCATTGGCATTGCGCTAACCTCAATGCGAGTTTCAGTGAAGCATGCAACACGGCCCGATGCGGTGCTCAAGTAAACCCGGTCTGTGAGTGAGTTATTGATATGGATCGTGTAGTCACGAGTTGGAGTAACAATGGGACTTCCGCCGTGTTCTCGACTCACTGAAACAACTCGATCATTCAGGTCGACGAGGTAGGCCGTGTTTTCGGAAATGGCGACCAGAGACTTAACTCCCGCCACTCGCCACGGTACCGCAACATCAACAAATCCACCAACGACTTCTCTTGGCGGAAATGGCCGTACCTGTTCGGCAACACTCGCAGCCGTCGCTCGAATAGGCGATACAAGCGATTTGAAATCACAGCCTGAGAAAACACTGTGTGTCAACTTCCACGCAGGAACTTCCGGATGCACCACATCCGGGTAGAAGCGAAATGTTTCGTCTGGATGGAAATCAGTGAATTCAATGGTCATCACCTTACCGTCTTCACTTAACTTCGCCTCACTCATCCCGACTGTCGCCCGGTCTTCATCTGAAACACCAATGATGGGCTCTCCGTTTTCGTCAGCGACAAATGTCACAGCCTGTTTCGATTTGGTGAGGTCCACGACAATTGAATTCACCATTTGTCCAGTCGACTTGTTTGTAATGCGAACAGGCTCATGAGCCAGAAAACCATTACAATCCGCTACCACAGAGGCCCCAAACACAGGGAGCCCCCCCTCATCTCCCTCAGTCTGACTTGCCACTCCAACCACACCTTTGGAAATCTTTGTTGGCTGACCAGTGCGGAGATTGAATTTAAGAAGCTCGCGATTGCTGGAAACGACATAAACATCATCCCCCACGACCGAAATCGGGTGCATCACGGGATGCGACATAGGGATTGTCCAGACCATACTTCCGTCGGTTTTGAGAGCAATACAGAACAGACGATTGTTCTCGCACGCGGCCAGCAGGTATTCGTTATCGTCGCGTGTCACTACCGTCAGCGGGGCAGTCGTAGCGCTGTTCATGAGGAACTCAAAACGAGTATTTCCTTTTACATTCCCTGTCATGTCCATCACGTAGATGTTGCCGACATCCGTGGCAAAAGCCAGCCGCTCTTGTCCGGCAACAGGAGCAAATCGAATGTCCTGAGCGGTCGCAAAACGCCAGTCAAGTGCTCGAATAACACCCGGCTTCAACGTTCCATGAGTGCCAAGGTACTGTAACTGTTCAACGTCGTAGGCCACTAATGCCTGATCCGAGGTTGGAACAAAGATGTGTCGAATGACATCAATACGATTCCCAACAGCAATCTCACGACGCGTAATCAGCGGAGCTCCACTGGCGGCATTATCAAGCCGGAACGCAAAGAGCTTTTGGCCACTAAACTTATCAAATGCATGAACAACGGGCCCGACTACCACAGCCACCATCTGGCTGTCGGTCGTGGCTTTCATTGCCACTTCATCGTTTCGACCAACCTGAGCAGACCAAAAACGCCGTCCACTTTCTGAGTTCAGTGCCGTGACAACCCCGGCAGAGGACTGCACGAAAACGACCTCTTCATCCAAAGCGATATGAGCAACCTTATCACGCCCCTTGTTGATGACTGCCTGAGCTTCCCAATGCAGCTTCAGACTGGGCAAATTGTAGATCGTGACTGGTTCAGATTTATCAACAACCGCAGACGGAAGAACACTGTCCTCCACCGGGGCCACTGCCGCAGCTTCGTCCTGTGCCGAGACAGACTCAACACCTCCCCAACCCCAAAGTATGAGCGAGGCTGTTGTTCGAAGCAGGACTGAGTTTCGAAGCAGTGTTGTTCGGAGCGAAGAGTTCATTGTCCGTGATTCCGCAATTTGCGATACGTAGACGAATCAAAAAGGAACAGCCACACCCAAGCAAAAATGGGTGCGGCAACCTGATCAGTCAAAAATAACACAACCAGACAGGCACCCTGTCCGAGTCTGTCGTCACTAACCAGACGTCTTCACAAGTCGGAAAACCCACTCAGCTCCCCTCAACTGGGTAGAAATTAAGCAGGATCTCTGATCGCTGACATCGTCCATGGTACCAACAACAGAAAAGCGAACTCCAGAATTGACCTGTCCGAAAGTGCATCGTGAGCCAAAACTTCCGGTCCACATCGCAGCTTCGGCACATTCGGGGGGAGAAAAACCGACCGTTCAGCCCCAAAAGAGCGTTTACTGGAAACCCAGGCCCGGGCCCGCAAGTCGACTTGTGTCGATTGTGCCATTTTTGACATTAAAGAGCGTCGGAAGTTTCTTGGCCCATTTCTGGTTTGCCGATGGACAGTATTGCCGAGCATTTCCTTCAATAGCGGCCACCCCTGGGATCCTCGCAGCAAGGCTGCAAGAGTGAAGGAACGATGCTCCCGGGCAGGTTAGGTCCTGCACACACAAAAACATCCCGAACTTCTGAGCCGCAGCTGCCATCAGCAAGGACTCGGTCTGTCCCTTGCAGGCTTTTAACGCAATACCCGAATAACCCAGCTCCCGAGCTTGCAGCAGAGACTCATAGGAAACCAGAGCCTCGTCGATCACAACCGGCTTGATTTTAGCCACCTCATGCATCTTCGGGGCGTTTTCCGCGTCCAGATTTCTACTGGTCGGCTGTTCAATGTACTGAATGCGATCAAATGCCCCAGGACTCGATTTTCGAATCCGACTCAGGAACTCGATGACATAGTCTGCCGACTGGCATTTTTCATTGAAGTCACATGAATAAAACCAGGCTGCACACCCTCGCTCCGCCTGAGCCTGCGCTGTTACTTCTTCGATAGCCAGAACTCGATCAACATCCCAGTCAAGCTGATCGCCGGCCAGCTTGATCTTCAGGTGAGTCAGGGTGTCTGCCTTGATCCATTCGCCAAGCGTCACCGGCAGCTTATCAGCCGGACGATCTTTCACGTCGGCTTCCGTCAAGGGATCCATCGCCCCAACAAGATGATACAGTGGTAATGTCGGCACAGGTTCACGCGACGTGTATTTATCGAGATACTCACCGGCAAACTGACTGTCGAGAAACTCGCCCAGGTCCGTCTTGCAGAACTCTCTTGACAGAGTATTGAAACTGTTCAGTTTGAGCATTCGACCATACGCGTCGTGCACGGCGGCATCGATCGGACTTGCGCAAACCATCCTGGCCAAAGGTGGAATCGTTTCACCAACACCTTTTGATTCGCAAAGCCGTCTCGCCTGATGTTCGTACTCTGTAGAAACTTCGAACTCAATCTCAAGAGGATGGCCGAACCCGGGATACGTATCGAACAGATCCACGACGGACCTGGAATAAGCCATCATGAGTTGCTCGGTCTGATGAGGCTCCAGTGTTGCTGAAGGCCAGGCCCAGACATTTCCAACAGGCATGCTTCCATGGCCGGTTGCATGCTTTCCGCTATGCGATTCGACCGTGACTTCGGCATTGATCAGATACGACGAACTAACGATCCGGCCACCGAACTTCAGCGGAGCACGGAATTGAACCGGCTCAAATGACACACTGACTTCCTTGACCTGCACGTCAGTGGCTTTCCCCTGACCCATTTCCGAGTGTCCTCTGCTAAATGATGGTTGTGAATGCTCCAGACCTCCGGAAGTATTACCGGAGAAAACCGTTCTGAGAAGCATCCGACGGGATTCCTTGCCCATGCCGCAATAAACCAACCCGAAGCACTTCGGCGGAAGACGCGATGAAAAAGATCCCGGAATGGACCGCCAGTGCCTATCCGCACGACGGACAACGATCAAGAATGCGTGGGATATCAGCATCCGGGGCAGAGTTCGAACTCGAAAACCAGATGGTTGGCCCCCGAGATAATCCCGGAAACGGCCTCACAACGAATCATGAAACTGCCGTCTTCTCGCAGCCTTTCGGAAGAAGTCGTTTTCCAAATCATCGCCCCGCGGCTGGCGCTCGCGTCGCACGCGAGATGACCAATCAGCCCGGAGGCTCCTCTGGCTTGCTAACCTGCATGACCGCTGACTGCGAACGCAAAATGCACCATAACGCCAAGCATTTTATACTGGATTCAGATTTACCATCGAGACAGCAAGGCAACAACTGCTTAGAACAATATCACTGCTTCACATGACCGCGGGCAGGGTTCTTCCATGTCCAGATATCGTCCTCTCGCAGTCGCAGATAGCTGTTGTATCGAGATTCTGAAATCAACGCCTGTGCGACAGCTTCTTTCACGCCACAGCCATCTTCATGGGTGTGAGTACAGTCCTGATAACGACAGTAAGGAATAAACGGACGGAACTCGACATAGTAGCCGTCCACTTCTTCGATGGAGATATCCCACAACTCAAACTGCCGAATGCCGGGCGTATCACAGACCCAGCCTCCGAAGGTCAACGGCACCAGCCTGGCACGGCGAGTTGTATGAGTTCCCTTGCGAGTCCAGTCGCTGACATCAGCCGTGCGTAGTCCCAACTCGTTATCCACACAGTTCAACAGGGACGACTTGCCGACTCCGCTTTGGCCACTAACGGCCGTCTGACGATTGGCCAGTAATCCTCGCAACTGATCAATTCCTCGACCATCTCGAGTACACGTCAAGACGACCGTGTACCCCGCGCGACCGTAAGCACGAACGTGGACCAGCAGCGATCGTGGATCCACGAGGTCGATCTTATTGATACAAATAATTGGCTGAATTCCTCGTCGCTCCGCACTGACCAGATAGCGATCGATCAATTGCGGCTTAAAGTCCGGATCCGCTGCAGTTCCGACAATCAACACCTGATCAATATTGGCAACCAGAACATGCTCGCGCCCCTGACTACCGCGAGACAAAATCCCGCGTCTCGGCTCAACTCGTTCAATGACGGCCTGACTGACATCGCCTTCCTGACGAAACAAAACTCGATCGCCAGTGACGACGACATTGCGGGAATCACGAGCCAGTGAACGCAGGATTCCGCGAATAGAACAGGCGTACTCTTTGCCATCAGCATCGTCCAGCACCATCACGTGCAGCCCAATGAAGCTGGAGACACGTCCGCTGCGGCAACCGGCTTCATCGACAACTCGCAACAACTGATCCCCGTGCGACTCGATTCCAACCAGTGTTCGACGACGCGAAAGGTCGCCGCGAGCAGTCACTCTTTCACCGCGTGAAACGTCTTCCACAGTTTCGTCGCTGCTCTGCAAATCCTGAGTCAGATTCTGCTGCCGCGTACGTGTCTGCTTATTCCGACGGATGTCGACACGATGCTTTTTTCCTTCCTGCGGTCGATGATGTTTACGTCCCTTGTCAGCCATTCACTCGCCCTGTTCCAGACATAATTCAACCCTGAACCGATTTTGTACTACCCGTTTCCCAGCCATTCTTTCAAAGGCTGTAGACGAAGCCTATTATCGCAGATCAACCTGAAATCCGGAATCCGCTTCAACTGCGGATACATCACCTGACTACGCAGACCAGAAGAAATGCGGCGACTGGGCAGAATCACTTGAGTCATCAGTGCGAATGGCCTTACACTGGCGAGAGGAATGGAGTTGGCCAACCTGTCCTCTGTCAGGTTCGACCCCAGGAAATGTGCCAATTCGCGGTCATCAGGAGAACATCAATGAGATTTCGATCCAAAGGAAAACCGCGAGGGCAAATTCTGGCTCGAGAGCAACGTCGTATCACTCTGATGATTGTGGGCGTGGGTTTGCTGGTCATGATCCTGATCATGTCGGGGAAATCGGCTTGGTTCACCCGGTTGTTTTCAGATCCGGCAACAGCTCAGAAAAAAACGCAGCCTGTTTCTGAAGCCTTGATGGGAAACACAGAACTGCGACCTGATGAAGTCGAGTTCGTGCCGACCGAATCACCTGCGGCAGCGAATGACTACGCTTCCATGATCGATCGGGCCGGGGCTGCTCAAATGGAAGCGACTCTCCCGGAGAACACGAATGGCGTTAACAACGTTCCTTATCATCTGACACGAACAATTCGCGACGACGTTCTTGGAGTGCTTTCAACAGAGAGCGACGCGTGGTTTGGAACACTGCGAATGGCTCAGAAAATCAGCAGCGAACAGCGGTCCCGCATTCCGGAGGGACAGTTTGCTCTCTTCATGGATGCTCCACAGTCCTGCCGCGGCAAGGCTTTCACGATTCAGGGTCGCCTGCGACGCCTTGTAAAAGCTCCTCTTCCAAAAAGCGCGGAGACCTACGGAGTGCGCGCTGCGTACGATGCATGGATCTCAACTCGTGATTCCGGAAATCAACTTCTGCATGTGGTGGCTCTGAGCGCCGATTCTGGACTGCCTCTCCGCGAGGAACTCGGTTCCAATGGCCCCGATGTTGAGTTAGCGGGATACTTTTTCAAGCGCGAAGGCTATGCGGCCAAAGGTGTCGACGGACAAGGCGACCTTGCACTGGCACCGTTGATTTTAGCGGGTCGGTTACGTTATCTGCCGCCACGCAGCCTTGTCACTCGAGCAGACGAGATGAATCCGTGGCTGATGTGGGTGGGAATTGTCATCGGCATTGGAGTCCTGCTGCTGATCTGGCAATTCCAGATGTCCGACAACATCTTCCGGGGTACGAGAACTCATCAATTGACTTCACCGCCAGTGCGTCCATCATTTGATGGCGTTGAGTCTGTTACGATCGAGCAAGTACTGAAAGATATGCAGGAACATGCTCAACAGACATCTCCTGATACCAGCCTGATCTCGAGATGAACGAGTGTTCGGCCGCGCATCGCGGGGAAACAGAATCGTGAAGAGACCCCCAATGACAGAATGCGGGAACTTATCAGCCTCGACTCCGACAGCGATGGGGTGTGGTTACAAATCGGGCTCTGAAAACTCGATTACGATGGCTTGCCCGGCGAAACTCAATGTGTTTTTGGAGGTCATTGGAAAACGCCCCGACGGGTATCATGAACTCGAAACAGTGATGCTAAGAACTCAGTTCTCTGATCACCTGACAACGCGACCAACACTTTCCCCGCAGTTGACTCTTCGTTTCAGCGATGCAACTGCTGTAGAAAACCGAAAAGGTGTACCGCTCGACGAAAGCAATCTGATCCTCAAAGCCGCCGCTGCAGTAAGAGAAAAACTGGGAACGCGGTATGGTGCCGAGTTCATTCTTCACAAGCGGATTCCTCCCGAATCCGGATTGGCTGGTGGGTCCAGTAATGCAGCCGCGGCACTCTTGCTTTGCCGCCAGATCTGGCAGCCATCACCCTCGATGTCGTCACTCTCGAATGCTGACCTCCATGGACTTGCAGCCGGTCTCGGAAGCGATATCAATTTTCTGCTGAGTGGAGTGCCAGCAGCAATCTGTCGTGGCCGTGGAGAATTGATTGAGCCGTTCCCGCTTGCTCGAAAGCTCTTCTTTGTTGCGGTCCGACCGAAGTCCGGGAACAGCACGGCCGCCGTGTTTCGGGCCACCGCCTTGCCGGATCAATGCCTCAGTTCTTCCGCTGTGGTATCTGTCTTGAGCGGGCAGGGCTCCCAACGTTTCCAGAATGTTGTCTTTAATCGACTCACCAGTGCGGCTAAGAAAACAAACCATGAGATGGCCGCACTGATCGAGCGTCTCCAAAGACTTGCCAGTCGTCCGGTCTTCATGTCCGGTAGCGGCTCAACCATTTTCGTTGTTGCCGAAAGTCGCCTCGAAGCGACTCAACTTCAGACCCGGGTGAAACAAACATTGCACAGGACGGCCTGGATCCTCGAAACCGCTGACCCTGCCACCATGACCTGCATATAGAGCAGACAACGTGGGTCATTGTTCTGCAGAAAGTTTCTTTATTCTTCCGGAAACATGTCGCTCCAGCTCACCCGGGCAAGCTCAGTTCCTCAATGCTCTTCCGATTATTCAGGCGTTGCCGTTCGACATCATTTGAATCATTTCGTGTTGCCTGCGCCGAAATGCGGTTGAGAGCCTGAGTTACGACGCCTTCGTCAGGGTAACTCATTCCATTCGTTGATTTCAGGCAACATCGTTTGGACATTGCCTTTACGATCTGTAAACCTCAACGCAAAGATTGAATAATCTTCGTAACACATTACCGCATCTGTGTTTAGATCAGATCATAACAACAAAAAAACAATCTTCTTTGCGCGCCAGGGGGGTTTGGCATACAGGCTGCTTTACATCTCCTGCATCAACGCTGATCAAAGTGACCAGCCAGGACAGACAACAGTGAAACTCATCCGAAACTGATTTTCACGACTACGTCACAGGAGACGAACGAT
>JAPLOA010000042.1 GCA_026400835.1 Planctomycetales bacterium
GAGTGATCTGCGTGCAGGCCGTGCGATTGCTGCAGCTTCGTGATGTGGCTCGTCAGGCTCCGGAGACATCCGCCAGGAAGCTGGTGCCGACGGAATGGGTCGAAGTCCCTGGGAAGATCACACGTCGTCCGCGAGCAATCAATACGGTGGGAGAATTTATGAGAGCTCTGGCTGGACTCGGTGGCTTTCCTGGCCGCAGGTCCGACGGCCAACCCGGCTGGCAAACCAACTGGCGTGGGGTGGAAACTTTGATCCTCGCCCTCCACAGCTATCACGCCGCCCTGAAGAAATGTGGGTAATGATGAGCTTGCCGAGCAGGACCATCGCCGTTAGGCGACCCCCGCGCAATGCTGTCACCAAGCCCCGACTTTGACAAACCCCATGCACCCAAAGTCACCGCAAGCTGCGAAGGCCAGCTCGGTCAGCGGGACCTGCGGAAATCCTCGACTACGCGCAATGTTTGAAAATCTGAGCAGGACGCTTGCAGAAATGACTGGCGACTCTGTTAGAAACATATGCAATACAGACTCCTGATCAGTCTCCCCTGCTCACAGAACTTCCCACCGCGTGATTTTTTCCGACAGATCTCTTGTAGGAGGAATTTTGATGATGAATAGACGCGGGCATTTTACTTATCGGCTGATCGCAGTTGTTCTGCTGGCTTTCGCCTTCAACTCGACCTCCGAAACCACTCAAGCGGCTGAAGACGCCGAGTACGAATGGAAACTGGTCACAATGAAAGCTCCGTGGATGGGGCGCGATGGAGCGGGGATTCTGAGCTTTAAAGGTGAGCTCTTCCTGCTGGGAGGATGGAACCCCGGCAATCGTGCTGTCTTCCCGATGATCTGCAACAACGATGTCTGGTCATCCAAAGACGGCGCCCAGTGGACTCTGATTAAACCGAACACGTTCAAAGACGCATCTTTCGACCGTGCCTCTGACTGGGAAGGTCGACATACTGCAGGTTACGTTGTGTACAGGGATAAGATGTGGATTATCGGCGGCGATGCCAATCAACGGCACTACCAGAATGACGTCTGGAACTCCGAGGACGGCAAGACCTGGAACTATGTCAACAAGGGAAAAGATGTCCCGTGGGCTCCAAGAGTTTTGCATTACACCGTCGTGCACGATGACAAGATGTGGGTGATTGGAGGTCAGAATCTGCCGCAGTTCGGGGGTGGCGACGAAGACTTCTTTTATCAGGATGCGTGGACGTCGACCGATGGCGTGGAATGGACTTTGGTGAAACCTGAAGAACCGTGCTGGTCACCGCGAGGAATGATCGGCGGCACGGCGGTGATGAACGGTCGAATCTGGATGCTGGGCGGCGGTCGTTATGATACTCCTCGAGTCGGCCGGTTGTTCCATAACGATGTCTGGAGTTCCGCTGACGGAGTTCACTGGACTGAGCATACCAAAGCGGCTCCCTGGCATACTCGTCAGTACCATGACGTGGCGGCCTGGGACAATAAGCTGTGGGTGATGGAGGGATATCACGTTGACGGAGGCAATCGCAACGATGTCTGGTATTCAGCGGACGGTGTCGAATGGAAGGAACTGCCCAACACGCCATGGAAACCGCGCCACGCCGCCAGCCTCGTGGTTCACAACGGCGTGCTCTGGATGATTGCGGGCAACAATATGGAGCCGGACGTCTGGCGACTGGAACGCAAGTAAGATGCGAGACGCAGTGGCTGGTTGTTGGCTGGTTGTTGGCTGTTGGTGCCAAAGGTGGCGATGATTGCAAGTGCCGTCAGTCTGATGCCACGAGCGTACTGTTGATTCAATCGTTTAACGGCAAGCTGCTGGGCCATATCAACTGATTTCGCCTTCACCTGCGGCGCGCCGTTAAACAAGAACTATCGCGACGCAAACAACAGCAGGAACGCTGGTTCGGCCCATCTGTGCTGGTCACACTTTCGATTGATCAACAATCGTGTGGCTGTACGGTGAATCGGCCGGTCCCGGGTTTGTAGAGATGACCGGTATGGTCCCGGAATCATGGCTATTCCACCACGCTTCCGCTGTGGCTTCCGGCCAGTCGCCTCGCGCGGGTACGTCCAGCAACAGGTGGGCAAGTTCGCGAGCAGTATTCGGCCGGCGAGTTCTGACTTTGTCCAGACAGCGGAGCAGTGCTGATTCAAGCTCCGGTGAAATCGATTGCTTCGTTCGTTGCGATGGTGGAACCGGAACCGCATCAATGTGCATCTGGCAGAGTTGAATCAACGTTTCGGCTTCAAAGACTGGTTGTCCGGTCAGCAGAAAATACCCCAACGCGCCGACGGCGTAGAGATCGCTGCGAGCATCCACGGAACCCGGCGACTGAATGGCTTCCGGAGCCATATACAGCGGAGTACCGGTCAGAGAATTGGCCATCGTCATTGCGGCTTGTTTCGAATCATCCACCGCCTTGACCAAACCAAAGTCAAGCACCTTGACCACGTCTGACTCCGCACCACGACGATTAAGCATTACGTTGGCTGGCTTGATGTCGCGGTGGACCAATCCCTGTGAGTGAGCTTCGTACAGCGATCCGCAGATCTGTCTCAGAATGTTGACGACTCGACCTTCCGGTTGCGGACCATACTTCTCGACGAGCACCTGAAGGTCGATTCCATCCAGATACTCCATCGCGTAGTAAAAGACTCCTTCCGGTGTGCGTCCGTAATCGTAGATCGCAATCGTATTCGGATGATTCAGTTTGCACGTAATCTGCACTTCGCGTTCGAATCGATGGATTGAAGCGTCGTTCACTTTGTCCACATTCAAAAGCTTGATCGCTGCTGGGCGTCTGAGCATGGCGTGGCGTCCTTTGAACACAACCCCCATTCCGCCGGAGCCAAGTTTCTCTTCCAGTTCGTACTGCCCCAGCTGCTTGAGTTCAATGGCTGCCTTCTGAGCTTCTCGCTGCAGACGTGCAACTCGCACGGTGAACAGGAAAATGGCTACGGAGCTTGTTGCAAGCAGGACCAGCAAACTTCGAAAGGTCCACTGCAGAATTGTGAGAGGGCGATAGGCCTCAGTGCGATCAAGCTCGGTGACAACTCCCATTTCAAATTCCGGGAACCACTTCCAGGCACCCAGCGTCCAGACACCTCGGTAGTCGCGATAGCCCTCAATGTCGACTCCATCCACTCCGCTGATCGCTGAGGCCACGCATTTGGTCAGTGGCTGCTGCGATCGACGCACTGTCGGCCGATATCCCTCGGTTACGTTTCCGCCAGGATCCCGGAGCTGGACATTCAGAATTGAACGAGCTCCTTCGCGATCCGGCAAAATGCCACACAGAAACAAATCCTCATCGAAGCGGCTGTTGGAGACCATTAACCCCGTTTTGTCGAAGGCATAGGTCTCCCCCGAAGCGCCAAACTGGCCGAGCTGCAGGATTCTTGTGAACTCCAGCTCCGGACGAATTCTCAGCGCGAGCACCCCAACAACTTCAAAGTCGGTATCACGGACTGGCGCGCAGACGAGCATGGTGGGAACGCCGGAACGCAGACGTCCGGTTTCGTCTTTCAGCATCACCACGCTGCCAAACGGAGGCGTGATTGAAGCTTCGCCTTTCAGGGCTTTCTGAAACAGCGTTTCGAACTCAGGGATGATTGCGCGTCCAATAAGTTCTTCTGTCGCGGCGGCTATGACCTTGCGAGACTTATCTGCAACGATGTAACCCGCGTAGTCATGCGATGACAATGTTGGTCCCAGTTGCTTTGACAGCAGCCGTCGCAGTTCGGTCACATCCGTTGCCGGAACATTACCAACAGTCGCTTCCTCGTGCTCAATCAGCTTGTGAATGCTGTCGCGGATCGCCTGATTGTTGGCCGTAGAGGTCGCATTGGCGATGTTTGTGCGAATCCAGTTGTGCACCATTTCGGACTCAACCGACAGCAGCGACTCCAACTGCGACTGCATGTTGGCGCGCATCGTGTTTGAAATGGCACGACTGACGAAGTACCCAATCGTGCCGAGCAGCAGTGTGGCCACAATCGGCCAGATCCAGATTTGTTTGCGCAGGAACAGACCCGTGCGCGACACCGCAGTGCCTATGGACTTCGACGCCCATGTCATTTGCGGATGCAGGGAGTTGCGAACGGCCGCGTCGCGTCGGAATAGTGAGAGGAGTTTCATTCTTTGCCACAGGTGTTCAGGGAGATCGGATGAGTCGTCGCCCGGCGGTCTGCTTCGGAAAACGGCGCGCACTCGCAGCCTTTCGCGCCGCGTTTTGCGTTAAGTATGCCCCGTGAATACGCTGGCGGGCCAGAAAAAAGGACCCGATGCAGGACAGGATTCGCAACCGAAACTCGGCAGCGGCAGAATCATCGATACAGGATCGTGTTGCATTCTGGCAACAACACGGATTCATCAGGCGCATCGGTGCCCGAGGACTTCATTGAATTGTCGCACGGACTTTTTACGGCGCCACGCAGTAGATCGTTTTCCAGTCGTCTTGCATGCTGACAACAGTCCAGCCTTTTGCTGCTGCTGCGTTAAGACCTTTGTCCAGCTTGCCGACGTGCGAAGAACGGTCGTAGGCCCATTCCCGATCCGCGTCGGTGTGATGAACGATCAAGCCAAATCGGAGACCGCTGCCGGAAGTTGTCCAGTCCAGCATTTCGAAGTCGCCGTCGGAGTTTCCAAAAGCCGCAATTGGCCGTCGACCAATATGCTGCTGGATGCCGACCGGTTTGCCTGCTTTGTCGTCGATGAAGTTAATCTCCGGCAGTCGCACAAGAACAGGTCGACCGTCACGCAGTTCAAATTTAGTGCGGATGCTGCTTCCGATCACCTGCTCCGGCGGGATGCCATAAACTCGTTCCGTCCATGGCCGCATGAACTCGATTCCGCCTCCGGAGACAATGTAAATCTTAAAGCCATTGGCGCGCAGGTAGGTCAGCAGTTCCAGCATCGGCTGATAGACCATCTGTGTGAAGAGTCGCCCCGAGACGGGATGCTTTGCGGTGGTGATCCAATCTTTCACGATTTGGTCGAACTCTTCGGTCGTCATGCCTGCATGTGTGGCCATCACCATTTCCAGCAACGCATGCTCTCCGCCAGCCAGAGCTGATTTCACGTCGCCTCTGAGCACAGAAGCAAAAGGCTCCTTGTCTTTCCACTCGGGATGCTGTGGTGCGAGTGTCTTGATACGGTCGAAGATGAAGAATGCCTGAAAGTACATCGGCTGCTCGCCCCACAGCGTCCCATCGTTATCAAACGTGGCGATGCGTTCAGCAACCGGCACGAAGCCCGGAGCTCCTTCCGCGGT
Organism: Planctomycetales bacterium; assembly: GCA_026400835.1. Taxonomy (GTDB): domain Bacteria; phylum Planctomycetota; class Planctomycetia; order Planctomycetales; family Planctomycetaceae; genus SXXK01. Next base: position 5,267 of record JAPLOA010000042.1, read on the forward strand.
CACTCGAGCCACAAAGGAAATGATCGACTGCTTTGCTGCGCCATCGTTCCACGACGGAAGCGGATCTTCGCCGCGGACAGGATTCGCGCAGCAGGAAACCGCCAGAAGAAATCCGCAGACGAGAAGCGAACTGCTGCGGTGAACGAACAAAGGCTTCTTCGAGATGCGTGACAAGTGATTTCTCCGATTGTTCCAGTTGCCATGCGCGATGCATGCTCGTTGTTGGCGGAAAAAAAAGCGGGATGCCGTACACCATGACGACATCCCGCTTCTGAATTCATCCGGTGACAGTTACTGCCCGCCAGCCGTCATGTCTTTAATCTGCTTTTCGAGTGACTCCAGACTCCAGTCGCCCGGTTTCTGGCTTGGCGGATATTCCTTCATTGTCATCAGGAATCGAGCAGCCACGGTCTGCATCGGGCCGAGCACATAAGCGCGGTCGATCATCCAGTCATGGTAGGTGTTGGAGTTTTCGTAAGCTTTCTCAAACGGATCGCGGCGCAAATTGAACAGCAACGGCAGACGCAGTTTAATGAACGGCTCACGCCAGACCTGAAGCTGATGCGCGCGGTTTTCAAGATACGTGGCTTTCCAGTCACCGACGCGGATCGACATCACGTTGCCGTCGTCGCCGACATAGATGAATTCATTGCGCGGTGAGGTTTCCGTTTTGCCGCTCAGGTAATCCATCTGGTTGTAACCATCAATGTAGTTCTTGTACTTGCGTCCGTTCAGTTCGACGCCCTTCAGCAGCTTTTCCTTAATGTCGGGCTCGCCAGCGGCTGCGGCGAAAGTAGGCAGCCAGTCTTCGTGAGACACAATGCCATTCAGAGTCACGCCCGCAGGGAAGTGACCGGGCCAGCGGATGAACGCGGGAACTCGGAACGCACCTTCCCAGTTGGAGTTTTTCTCACCGTGGAACGGAGTCGTACCGGCATCGGGCCATGTGTTGTAGTGCGGACCGTTGTCGGTCGAGTACATGACGATGGTGTCTTCACCAAGTTTCAGCTCGTCAACAAGCTTCAGAAGTTCACCGACCATCGCGTCATGTTCAATCATGCCATCGGTGTATTCGTCATTCCCTTTGTGACGGTTTTCAGCCTTCACGTGGGTGCGGAAATGCATGCGAGTTGCATTCCACCAGCAGAAGAACGGTTGTCCGGCTGCGTGTTGTTTTTTGATGAAGTCCTTTGCCACGGCCAGAGATTCTTCGTCGATTGTCTCCATCCGTTTCTTTGTAAGCGGGCCTGTATTCTCAATCGTCTGTCCGCCTTTGCCATCGGCTTTGGAGTGAATCACGCCGCGTGGTCCGAAGACTTCGCGGAACGTCTTGCCGTTCGCGAGGACCATGTCGCCAGGATAGTCTTCCTGCTCCGGTTCTTCTTCCGCATTGAGGTGATAGAGGTTGCCGAAGAACTCATCAAAACCATGCACGGTCGGCAGATGCTCATCTCGGTCACCCTGATGATTCTTGCCGAATTGCCCTGTGGCATAGCCCAGACTTTTCAGAACGGTCGCCATCGTCACATCCGTCTTCTGCCAGCCTTCTTTGGCTCCCGGCATACCGACTTTCGTCATGCCGCTCCGCACTGGAACGCTGCCGCTGATGAATGCCGCGCGACCTGCGGTGCAGCTCTGTTGAGCATAATAGTCGGTGAAGCCAACGCCTTCGCGAGCAATTCGATCGATGTTCGGCGTCTTGTAGCCCATCATGCCACGGTTATTGTGGCTGATGTTCCATGTGCCGATATCGTCGCCCCAAATAACGAGAATATTAGGCTGCTTCTGCTGAGCTTCAGCGGTGAATGAACTGCCCGCGACCACCACGCATGCGGCGACAAGGCGGACAGCCCGAAACAAACACTTCATCATGGAGAGGACTTTCATTGAAACATAAGGGAGACCCAGGAAACAATCTGCGAAGTTTATAAACAAAACCTTCGAATGCAATTAAACGTCTTTGGTTTTGAGGCATCTTTGTATGGTGTTCGAAGCAGATCGCGGGTGGATCACCGGCAGATCATGAACAAAATTCGGCTCAACATCTGGTCCCGTGTGATACACAAAACACAGAGGGTGTAGTCGCCTTTGCTTATCAAAGCAGGTCCTTTCTGCCGGAAAGGATTTTCGCCGCAAGGCGAACCATGTGTGCAACTGGCTGAGGATCGCTACTGGCTTTATCAATCCCGTTGCACAGAGGTCGCGGCAAGCCGCGAAGTCCTCCTCGGCAAGGAGGACCCACCGAAATCGCCAACTGCACCCAAACACCGACGAAACAAGGAGTAAGCCTTTAATTTGTCCTCAAACCTGCGATCATCTGAAGTCGGTTCTCAACCTGGGCCGAGCGTTTCTGCGTTTGATTTCTTCCTGCCGAGCTTCCTGCCATGAACCGGATCTGCATATCTCGCTGGCCTGTCACCTGTTTGATGGCAGTTCTGTACTTATCAGTGCTGCCATTCAGCCATGGGGATGATGTTCACTTCAATCGCGATGTGAAGCCGATCCTTTCTCAGAATTGTTTTCAATGTCACGGGCCCGATGATGCTCATCGAGCCGCAGGGCTGCGTCTCGACCAAAGAGACGCTGCAATGAAGCCCGCCGAATCCGGCGCGGCTGCGATTGTGCCCAATGATCCTGATAACAGCGAACTGTTGAAGCGAGTGACATCGTCCGATACAGACCTCCACATGCCGCCCGCTGAATCAGGAAAACTGCTCACGGCAGAGCAGATCGAAACGCTCCGCCGCTGGATCAAACAAGGAGCGAAGTACGAGGGACATTGGGCGTTTGAGAAAGTGCTATCACCTGCAGTGCCTCAGGTCTCCGCCGAATCTGCTTCCTTAGTTGCCAATCCGATTGATTCGTTCATCATCGCGAAACTGCAGTCACAGGGCATGAAGCCGTCTTCGGAAGCCGATCGCGTTACTTTGCTGCGACGCGCGACTTTGGATATCACCGGATTGCCGCCGACATTGGAAGAGATTGACGCGTTCCTGAAAGATGAGTCGCCAAAGGCCTGGGAGAATGTTGTCGATCGCCTTCTCGCCTCACCGCACTACGGCGAGCGCATGGCGATCAGTTGGCTGGATAATGCTCGCTACGCCGACAGCAATGGATTTCAGGTCGACAGCAGTCGCGAAATGTGGGCCTGGCGCGACTGGGTGATCAACGCTTACAATTCCAACATGCCGTTTAATCAATTTACCATTGAGCAATTGGCCGGTGACATGTTGGCCAATGCGACTCAGGATCAGATTATCGCGACGGGGTTCAATCGCAATCATCGCCTGAACGGAGAAGGCGGTCGGATTGAACAGGAATGGTTTGTGGAAACGGTTATTGATCGAGTCGAAACGACAGGACTGACATGGCTTGGACTGACTCTGAATTGCTGTCGCTGTCACGATCACAAATACGATCCGGTTTCGCAGCGCGAGTTCTATCAGCTCTTTGCATACTTTAACTCAGTCGAAGAATCCGGTGTGCTGGCACCGACGACAAGACGGGCCGAGAATACTCCTCCGTTGATGACGCTGTTGACGCCTGAGTTGGAACAGCAGCGAACAGAACTGCAGCAAACGGTGGCCACGGCGACAACTCAACGCGATAACGTGGCCAGGACATTGCCCGAGCTGATGGCTGCGTGGGAAGTTCATGTCAAAGCACGAGAGACCCGGCCGGTCTGGCAAATGTTGGAGCCTCGCAGCGTGACTTCGGTCGGTGGTGCGACGATGACTCGGCAGGACGATGGCTCATGGCTGGCCTCAGGGCCCAATCCGGCGAACGACGAATACCGAATTGAGATTCCTCTGGAGTCCAATCGCCTGTCGGGCATTCTGCTGGAAACATTGCCCGATCCATCTCTCCCCGCACAGAGTCTGGGGCGAGGATTCAATGGGAACTTTGTGCTGACGGGGGTCTCTGCGGAGTTGCAAGTCGGCGATGCGGCTCCTGTCGCCGTGTCATTGAAGAAAGTCCAGGCGGACTACGAGCAGCCAAACTACACAGCGGCAAAAATTCGTCTGGATGTTCGGCCGACAGAGGGGCGAGGTACCGAAGCGTTTGGCTGGGCCATCGACGGCAATGACCCCGCAAAGAAGATTGCCCGCCGCGTTTTCTTTGCTCCGCAAAGTCCGGTCGAAGCCGCTGCGGGTTCGGTGTTGATCATTCGCATCACTCACGATTCGCAGTTTGGGGATCACAATGCCGGGCGCATTCGACTTTCTGTTTCCGATGCGGACAGCGATCAGGTCGGTCTGGGCGATGGTGGGTTCCCCGCCGATGTTCGGGCCATTCTCAATCTTGCTCAGGAGTCCCGCAGTGCGGACCAGACTGCTCAACTGCAGAAGTACTTTCGCGAGCAAACAGACAACCCGATTCGAAAAGCACAAAGTGCTCTGACGGATGCGGAGGCAAAAGTGGTGGAGTTCAATGCTAACCTTCCGACGACCATGGTCATGAAAGAAACGAAGCCGCGAGAAGCCTTCATTCTGACTCGCGGTGAATACGATCGCCCGACGGATAAAGTTCAGCGATCCACACCGGCGTTTCTGCCTCCTCTGCCTGAAGGCGCCAGCAACGATCGACTCGGATTCGCGCAGTGGGTTGTCAGTGATACGAATCCGTTGACCGCGCGGGTTTGGGTGAATCGGGAATGGGAGCGATTTTTTGGTACAGGACTCGTGAAGACCAGTGAGAATTTTGGATCGCAGGCCGAATATCCGAGTCACCCGGAACTGCTTGACTGGCTGGCCGATCAGTTTTTGCATCCGACGACACTGCCTGCGGTCGTTGGCAAGTCCGCTCAGGCCTGGGATATGAAAGCGTTACAGAAACTGATTCTGATGAGCGCGACGTATCGGCAGACATCTCACACCGACAAGGATCGACTCGCCCTTGATCCCGACAATCGACTGCTTTCGCGTGGTCCTCGTTTTCGTCTGTCGGCCGAATTGATTCGCGATCAGGCTCTAGCTGTCAGCGGTCTGCTGGTCAACAGGATTGGCGGTCCCAGCGTTCGCCCGTATATGCCGGAAGGTGTCTGGGACGAAACCAGCAAGTACGGTGACTTGCGTGGTTACAAGCATGACAAAGGCGAAGGACTGTATCGTCGCACGATGTATACGATCTGGAAACGCACGGCCGCTCCGCCAAGTTTGCTGCTGTTCGATGCGACCAATCGCGAAGTCTGCACGATCAAGCGATCTCGAACAAATACGCCTTTGCAGGCTCTGGCTCTGCTGAATGAAGTCACCTTCGTGGAAGCTGCACGTGGCCTGGCACTGCGCATGGTCGAGGAGGGCGGCTCAACAGATTCGGATCGACTGATCTACGGATTTCGACTTGTCATCGGACGTTCACCTTCGGCCCATGAACAACAGGTGCTTGCGGTAGGGCTGCAGTCTGATCGAGCGACCTTTACACAATCACCGGACGCTGCCGCTCAGCTGCTGAAGGTCGGCGACTTGTCGGTCAAGGGTACACTGGATCCCGTCGAGCTTGCGACATGGACCACCACTGCGAACGTCCTGTTGAACCTTGATGAATTCGTGACGCGAGAATAGCACTTGTGTCTGACGTGCATTCACCGGAACAGCGTTCGTTCAACATGTCACGGATTCGTTCCCGCGATACGAAGCCGGAGATGGTTGTGCGATCGTTGGTTCATCAAATGGGCTATCGTTTCCGACTTCACAAGAAGGGGCTGCCCGGAACTCCCGATCTGGTCCTGGCGGCTCATCGAAAAGTTATTTTTGTGCACGGCTGTTTTTGGCACATGCATCGCTGTCGTTACGGAAAAGTAACGCCCGCGACGAACACTGAGTTCTGGCAAAACAAACGCGGCGGCAACGTGACTCGCGATGAGCGCAATCGTCGCCAATTAAAAGCGGCCGGCTGGTCAGTGCTCGTGATCTGGGAATGCTGGACTCGAGACATTGAAGGGCAGCTCCTGCCGAGGCTGCAGCGGTTTTTAGAGCCAAATTAGCGTTTGGGACGGCAGCAAGTTTGAGATTTGTAACAATCCACGGGTTGGCGCTCGTAGTGTGGGCTTCAGCCCGCATGCGATTGAAATTCACGCTGACTGTCGACTGAAGTCGATGCTACGAATCAGGCCCCATCTACAAAATCGCGTGGATCGGTTGGCCATAATCGAGGTCCAGCCGCTTTCGTCCAGGAACCTCCAGGCGGCGAGCATTCAGGCCCAGTTGATGCATCACGGTGGCATGCAGGTCTGTCACGTAATGTCGATCTTCAACGGCATGGAAGCCGATCTCATCGGTTGCTCCGTGAGCAATGCCGCCTTTAACTCCGCCTCCAGCCAGTGCGACTGAGAAACCATACGGATGATGATCGCGTCCATCGGAATTCTGGAAGCCCGGTGTGCGACCGAACTCTGTGCCGATCACGACCAACGTTTCGTCCAGCAATCCGCGCTCTTTAAGATCTCGCAACAGGCCGGCAATCGGTTGATCGACCTGCTTGCAGAGCGTCGAGTGATTGCTCTTCAGGCCACTATGAGCATCCCACGACCCCGCGCCGCCGTTGCTTCCGTGAAACAACTGCACGAACCGAACTCCGGATTCAACAAGACGTCGCGCCACAAGGCACTGCTGGCCGAATGTCTTTGTTGGATCCTGATTCAGGCCGTACATCTCCTGAGTACTTGCGGTCTCCGCCGAGAAATTAATCACATTTGGCAGAGCTGACTGCATGCGAAACGCCAGCTCGTAAGATTTGATTCGAGCCTTCAACGCCGGGTCATCGGGGTACTCGATGGCGGACAAACGATTGAGCCGTCCCAGCAGTTCAAATTCGCTTTGCTGCTCCTCGCGATAAACTTCGGAACCCGGAGTTGCGAACGGCAGCGGATTCGCGGGATCGACATTCAGGTGAATACCGGCATGTTCCGGGCCGAGATAATTGGCACCATGAGCACCCAATCCACCGCAGCAATCAGCGATCGGAGTCCCAATCACACAGAAGCTTGGCAGATTCTCATTCAACGTTCCCAGGCCATAGTTAACCCATGAGCCGATCGTCGGAAACTGTCCCTCCAACGCATGCCGGCCCGTATGAAACTGCAACTGGGCTCCGTGATTATTATCCGTTGTCCACATTGAACGCACGATCGCAACGTCATCAATCATGTCACCCAAATGAGGCCACCAGTCGCTGACATCCAGCCCGCTTTGCCCTCGTCGCGAATGACCAATCTGCATCGGGTAAAGCTTGGGGTGCGCATGATGCAGGCCCGGAATGAACTCGCGCAGATTCTTTTTCAGATAGGGCGAATCGAGCACACTCTTGAACGGAGTTTCATCGACCGACATCCCGGAGTATTTATTCAGCGCCGGTTTCGGGTCGAAGGATTCCATCTGCGACATCCCGCCCACCAGAAAGATCCAGATGACACTCTTCGCTTTGGGCGTCATGTGAGCCAGTCCGGACGGCAATCCCGCGGCGGTCGATTCCGAGGCTCGCACGATGCCGTCTCGCTGCAACATGGCTCCGAGTGCGAGCCCCGTGAAGCCCATGCCGATATCAGACAGAAACGTTCGACGCGATGCCGGGCCGGGAGAAGCGGGAGTCGTTGCAGGATTCGATTTCATGGCAAAGCTTTTCCGGGAGGAAAATAGTGGACAGGACGTCCGGGAGGGCTGCTGGATACTTTCAGCATTGGCAAAAGCATACGATGGAGATTATGCCGTTGTCTATGTACGTTGGACATTCTTGTCCGACTCGATGTCGATCTGGGGATGTTCATTCTACCTGGGCGGACATTTCCACCCTACGATTAAGCTGATCGAAAACACTAGAATCCCTTATGACCAAACCTGAAACACTCGATCCCATCGCATTCCGGGCCTTTGAACTGCTGAGGAAGACCAATCAAGTGCTCGTCACCGCAGAGAGTTGCACGGCCGGACTGATTGCCGCCACGCTGGCTCGAGTTCCTGGGATGTCGACCGTTCTGGCCGGTGGATTTGTCGTTTATCAGATTGAAAGCAAAGTCGCGTGGATGAACATTTCTCCAGCCGTGATCGAGCAACATGGCGTCGTTAGTTCTGAGGTCGCTCAGTTAATGGTCGATGCCGCATTGCGGAACACGGCCCACGCCACGATCTCGGTCAGCATTACCGGACATCTCGGTCCAGATGCCCCTGTTGATCTGGACGGCATCGCGTGGCTGGGATTTGCACAGCGAAATTATCCTTGCTGCTCGCACAAGCTTCATCTGCAGACCACAATACCAGAACCCACCAGCACAACTTTTACAGACTCAGAACAACGACTGTTTATTCGCCACGAGCGACAGCAGGATGCGGTACGTCAGTCGTTGAGTTTTCTCTGCAAGAAACTGGAATCTTTCCATGAACATTAAATGGTGCCTTTGCCTGATCGCTCTCATTCTCTTCGCAGGTTGTGAAGAGTCCAAACGGGACACCGTGACGAAAGCCACCAGCACCGCCGGAGAAAAAGTCGTCACCCAGATGGCGTTGAACTGGTATCCTGAAGTCGAACACGGAGGATATCTTGCGGCGGACACTCTGGGACTTTTTGACAAGAATGACCTCGACGTCGAGATTATCCCAGGCGGTCCCGGTGCGCCACAGGGGATCATTCAGGAGCTGGCTGCGGAGCGAATTCAATTCGCAGTGTCCGATGCTGATAATGTCGTTAAGGCGCGAGCGGCGGGAGTTCCGATTGTTGCTCTGATGGCTCCTCTGCAAAGCAATCCGCGTTGCATTATGGTGCATGAAGCATCCGGAATTACAAAGCTGGAAGAACTGGTCAACGTGGAGTTGGCGATCAGTGATTCTCGCCCGTTTGCATTGTGGATGAAGAAGAAACTTCCTCTCACCAATGTTCGCATGGTGCCCTTCAACGGATTGGTCGGCGAGTTTCTCGTAAAGCCCGATTTCGCTCAGCAGGGTTACGTGTTTAGTGAGCCGTTCGTCGCGAAAGAAAAAGGTGGAGATCCGAAAGTGCTGATGGTTTCTGACATTGGTTTCAATCCTTATGCCAGTGTACTTGTCACGACAGAAACCGTAATCAATCAACGCCCCGATCTGGTGAAGGCGGTGGTTTCGGCCAGTGTTAAAGGTTGGCAGCAGTACCTCGCTGACGCAACAAAGACGAATGAAGCGATTCACGGGATGAATAAGGACATGAGTCTCGAAGCGCTGAAATATGGAGTCGAAGCGATGGCTCCACTTTGCAAGACCGATCAGGGCGTGGCGGCTTGCGGGATGACTCTCGAACGCTGGCAGACGCTGGTTCAGCAGATCGAGGAACTGGAAGACATTCCCAAAGGTTACGTGAAGCCCGAAGAGTGCTTCAATGTGACGTTTCTGCCCGCAGCCGCCGAAGCAGCCGCAGCAAAGTAATGATTTGGTTCGAAACGATAGCCATGAATGGTGAGCCTGCGTTCGCTGGGGCGAACTTGTCACACCCTACAAATTGCAATGTTTTCCCGTAGCGTGTGACAACTGAGCCTTAGCGAAAGCGGGCACATCGGTTGAGCTTACCCACCGGCATCCAGCGAGAGTATCAGGATGGTGTCGCCATCGCTGATCGGGGTTGTTGCGTCGGTTGTGAATCTATCTCCGCTCAGGTTCGCGGTATATTCCGCCCAAAGATGTGGCCCGTCGAAACAGCACTCGCCAGGCCCCGGAAATCATTGCGAAAGGGACGCGGCAAGATCGCCCCGGGTCCTGACTGTGGCTGTGGCCTGAGCAACCCCGGCTCTTGCACGAGGAATGACGTAAAACTCAACATGAATCTGTGCCACCAGGTAATTCCCTGAGCAAGAGGCAGAGATTGTTGCGCTTGCAGCGCGGCGTTTTCGACTTATTATTGAACATCGAACCGGCGCTGAATCATACCGTTAATCCCCCGGAGATCGAATCCCAGAGCGGTCCGCAGTACTGATGATCTGCGGTCTGGCACAGGCTGCTCTGGCGGGTAAATCACGGATCAACAAGGCTCCACAGCTCAGATCGGCGACGTAACAACGGCGGACCGCAAGTGCGTAACGCTCGGGAAAACTGCTCTTCGCGCAGAAGGGATTGCAACATAGATTTCAAACCTCTCCTTCGGCTGGTTTTGCGCCAGAGATTTCTCAATGGCGTAAATTGGCTCCTTTCTGTTAACTCTCATTCCCCAATGACAACTGCGGATCAGCGTTCCGTTCACGTTCCGGTTATGCCCCGGGAAGTGATGCAATGGTTGCAGTTATCTGCCGGCCTCACGGTTCTTGATGGAACTCTTGGTGCTGGTGGTCATAGTCGACTTATCCTGAAATCACTGGGAGAAACCGGACGTCTCATTGGTCTCGATCGTGACCCAATGATGCTCGCTCTGGCAACTCAAAATCTGGCCTCAATTCAACACCCGGGAACTTCGTTCGTTCGTTCCAGTTATGCAGACGCCGAAACGGTGCTGCAGACGCTGGGGATTGAACGGGTGGATCGAGTGTTGTTGGATCTGGGTTTATCTTCGGACCAGCTTTCGGATCGAGAACGTGGTTTTGGTTTTGATGCCGGCGGACCTTTGGATATGCGGTTTCATCCGCACGAGAACAAGCCGGTGTCAGAGCTGTTGAGAACTCTGGAAGGATCAGAGCTGGAGAAGATTTTTCGCGAGTTTGGCGAGGAACCGGCGGCCGCAAAGGTGGCTTCGGAAATCGTCAGGCGACGACAACAGGGAAATCCGGTTGTCACCACGGAGGATCTGGAGGCCTGTGTTTCGGCTGCAGTCGGAGCTGCGAAGAACGCTGGCGGTCGAAATTCCGCGACGCGAGTCTTTCAGGCTTTGCGGATCGCGGCCAACAATGAACTGCAGCATGTGGAACGCATGTTGACGAACGTCCTTCCGAACATCATGAAGACGGACGGAATTGTGGTGATTCTGACATTCCATTCGTTGGAAGATCGAATCGTCAAGAACGCATTCAAAGGACACCAGGGATGGCAGGTTCTGACAAAAACACCCGTGGAAGCAACCCCGGCCGAAGTGCGGCTGAATCCTCGCAGCCGATCAGCGAAACTGAGAGCCACGAAGTGGCTGGGAAATTGCTGACATCTTTGAAGTCTGCCTCAACGGCTGCAAATGCCATTAGTCATGAAGCTAAGCTGGGAATGGCGGTCATCACCATTCTCTTCTTCGCGTTCTGCTTCCTTGTCTATCATAAGATGGATCTCCATCAGCGACAGTTGACGCAGGCCTCGATCGCCGCAAAAACCGCGACTCCCGACGCGAACGCAACACCCGAAGAAGCGTCGGCGTTGATGTCCGGCAATGTGACCGGAGCCACCACAGATCCTCTGCTGGAAAGAAGCCTTGCAGCATCCGACAACGCGATCACAACTCGCGAGGATGATGTACCAACGTTTGCACAGGCCGAAGCGGAGACATCAACACCGAACTTCGGTGCTTCCGCTGCCATGGAGTTTTCTGAACCCTCAGAGTCTGACGCCAACGCCTCCACAAACGTGCCTGGCGATCTTGTCGCAGAGAACTCTTTTCCCGCCGCCGTGATCGAAAACCGAGAACCTCAGGGATCGCTCGCCGAACTGGCCGAACCCGCGGTGACAGAACCTGTCGCGACCGGTAACGCGTTTTCTACTATTGATGAAGATCGTTCAGCGGCGGAGGCCAGCCCGGCCATGGCGGACATCAATGCGGGGGATGCGAATCGCTCAGAGAGTGCAACTCCGGAGTTCGGTCCACTGGAATCCACAGAATCAGTGCCTCAGCCGCAGGATAACGAGTTCCCTCTGTCTGCATTGGCAGGCACTGAAGACCTGCCGGCATCCGGGCGACAACAGTCGGCTGATAACGCAGACGCTTCCAGCGGGATCACTCTTCCAGAAACCAACGAGGCCGCTGAAATGTCGTTCGATGCAGTGGATGCGTCGGCCGTAACCGACTCTGCAACAGCAGAGACCGAGTTGGCAGAACCCCCGATGTTGGGAGAATCTCCAGCCGAGTCAGAGAAAGAACCAGTGCTCATCGCGATGCTGGATCCTCAGGATAGATCTGCCGGACAGAGTGCGGGCGACGCTTATTCCGATCGAGTCTCTGACTTCGCTCCGTTAGATGATGCGTCAGGAAACGTCGCGTCGGGAAACAATACCCCGTACGAAAGCGATCAAACTCCGGCGTTTGGATCGGCTGCTGAACAGGAAATCTCAGATCGCACGGTCGCGCAGCAGTCGAGCGGCTTTGGCTCTCGAGGCTTTGACGCCGTGACTCAGCCTGGCGGGCGAACCAATCGTAACTCCGTGCGAACAGCGGGTGGTTCCGGTGCCGATGGAAAGTTTAGTCTGGCTGCATTTAACAGCCAGAATGCAGAAGCTGAACCGGCTCCAGACGATGGAACGACTTACGAGTATACCGTGGTGAAGAACGGTGAGAACTATTCAAAGATTTCGAAACGCGTGTACGGCACAACTCGCTACTTCTCCGCTCTGGCCGTGTTCAATCAGCATCGTATCGCTGAACCGAAGCATATGCGTCCCGGCATGGTCGTGCTGACGCCATCCAAAGAGATTCTTGAGGAGCGTTATCCGCAATTGTTTGTGGATTCAAAACCAAAGGTGGTTGAACCGGCGGCGTTTCTGTTGCTGGAAGATGGTTCGCCCGCGTATCGAGTTGGCGAACGTGAAACTCTGTCGGAGATTTCCAGGCGGTTCCTCGGCCGATCCAGCCGTTGGGTTGAGATTCTTCGTTTGAATCAGTCCAACGTGAAAGATCCGAATAAGCTGAAGCCCGGCACAATTCTGGCGCTTCCTGCCGATGCCACCGAAGTCAATGTGGTGCCTTAGGCACGCAGGATCCGATGACGCCCAAGTGATGGACCTCAAACAGGTCAAATGGCAGGAATTATTCTCGGGCGGTGTTTCGGACTTTGGATTTGGGGCGGAATAACTTCCGCTGGTGGTGAGCCTGCGTTCGCTTGGGCGAACTTGTCACACCCTACAAATCGCTGCGTTTTCTGTAGGGTGTGACAACTGAGCGTAAGCGAAGGCGGGCACACCAAATGAGACTCCATGTTAGTTCGTAGTGCAAAGGCCCCCTTTCCACCGGGATAAACGTGGTTGCGAAGTATTCCTGCCTGATGCCTGTTTGAGTCTGACGCTCGCGGAGTTTGCTCCGCGAAACAATTCTCTTGTCTCAAGCGAATGCCGGGCGTCCTGTGTTTTTTCGCTTTGCCGCTGGATTGCTGCTCGTCGTGCTGGTTTCTATGGCCGGAGTCCGGCTGGAGAAACAAACGCTGCAAATGCGCCGTGACGTCAGCGTGCAGTACTATCAAACCGACCTTCTGCTCGAACTGCTTGTGCGATTGCGACTGGAGACTCAGCGGTTAACAGCGCCCGCTCAACTCGCCGCGACGATGGAAGAAGCCGCCAGCCCGAGCACTCAAAGGACTCCCAATCCTGCCGCGAGACCTCGCGTGGAAACGACGATTCGTCCCGATTCAAACGACGACAAAGCCAAACTCCCGGCGCGTGATGAGCGACTTCCTCTGCTGCGTTTTCAGCATCCTTTCAACCCGGAAGGAATTGACTGATGAGCGGAACCGACTTGCCCACTCACAAGAATGAGTCCACCGTCAACGCGAGTGTTGCAGAGACCGCTCTGGAGATTCCTGAGACGGAGATGAACGACGCAACATCGTCGGATTCGTTGGAGACCCATGCGACAGTTGCATCTCCGGGCGATCTCAAATCCTGGCGATTCAGCCTGATCTCCGGCTTCGTATTTCTTGGCTGGGTCATTCTGCTGGCACGACTGGTGCAACTCCAGGGGGCTCAGCGGCAGTTGATGAATGATCGCGTTGCGCGGCAGAGCATTTTCAGAGAAGTCATACCCGCGCGGCCCGGTGAGATTCTTGATCGCAATGGCCATGTGCTGGCGATGACAATTACCTGCGATAGCTTGTATGTGGTCCCGGATGAAATCACCGAGCCGTGGGACTTTGCCTGGAAAGCCGGATCGATTCTGAATGTCAACACCGATGAACTTTATCAACGACTGCTTGACAACAAGGACAAGCAGTTTCTCTGGATCAAGCGGCGAACCGATGATGCTACGGTGCAGGAGTTTCGCAAGCTTGGTCTGGCCAAATCCACCTGGGGACTGCGACGCGAGTATCAGCGGAAGTATCCGCAGGGCGGTTTTGCATCTCATGTCCTGGGCATTCGCAACATCGACAACGAAGGCAAAGGCGGCCTTGAACAAAGCCTGAATACTCTCATCCGTGGCGTCGATGGAAACCGCGTGATGACACGGGACGCTCGCGGTATTGTCGTGGAGGTTGCTGCTGAACAGTCTTCTTCACCCGATCACGGTCAGACTGTCGTGTCAACGATTGATCTGCTGATGCAGATCGAAACCGAACGCAATCTCGATGAGCTGATGGCAGACTGGAAACCGGTCGGTGCCTGTGCGATTGTGATGGAGCCCCATAGTGGCGATGTGCTGGCGATGGCCTCTCGCCCTGGCTTTGATCCAAACTCGCTGGTTCAGGTTCCCGAAGCGGCATGGAAGAACCTGGCGGTGTCGGCCGCATTTGAACCGGGCTCAACGTTCAAGCCGTTTATCGTTGGCTGGGCTCTGCAGGAGCAACTGCTGCAGAGTGATGAGATGATCGATTGCAGCTTCGGAGCTTATCGGATGGGCCCGCGCATTCTGCATGATCACCATTCTTACGGTGAGCTGAGCGTTGAAGATGTGCTGGTCAAATCCAGTAACATCGGCATGGCAAAAATCGGCGAACGACTGGGACTGAAAGCCCTCTACGAGGCGACTCGCAGCTTCGGATTCGGCCGGCGGACAGGCATCGAATTGCCCGGCGAGATTCCCGGACTCCTGCATTCCTTTGATCGCTGGAATGTTTATTCGCTGGGTTCTATTCCGATGGGACAGGAGCTGGCCGTGACTCCGCTGCAACTCATCACCGCTCATGCCGCCCTGGCGAATGGTGGTCGACTTGTCAGGCCACGCCTGATTCGAGGAGCCTCGGAGGATGACAGCATTGCTTCTCCCGCGAGTGCCGTGAATGCGGTGCGTCCGGCGGCTGATGTCGGGGCCGAACTGCTGGATGCTCAGGTCGCCCGCTGGCTTGTGCAGCAGCCGATGGTGCAGGTCATCGAACGAGGCACCGGGAAAACGGCCAGGATTCCTGGTCTGTCAATTTTTGGCAAGACCGGCACCGCGCAGAAGCTTGATCCGGAAACTGGAACCTATTCTGACAAGGCGTGGGTCTTGTCGTTTATCTGCGGGGCACCGGCGGAAGATCCTTCAGTGATTGTGCTGCTGATGGTTGACGAGCCCACTGTTCCGGGAGTTCACTATGGTGGAACAGTCGCTGCTCCCACGGCCGCAAAGATCCTGCAGTTCGCTGAAGCCCGTGCGAAAACTCTGGATCTGCAGAGACCTGCCGAGGAACAAACGTCGAAGGAGAGATCTCGGATGAGTCAGAAAGAATCGTCTGACAGCGGGCTTCGGTAGGTCGACGCTGCTATCATCAAGCTGTTGGTTTCGGAGTGCTGCCTTTCGCTCGAGGGTTGAGAAGTTGTTCCAATCGTAGGGTGGGACAAGTGAGCGTTAGCGAACGCCGGCCCACTAATTTGAAGCCTTCTCAGGACCAGTCTCGAAATAAGTTCCCTAAATCACAACCCGAAGCGTGAGCGAGGGATTTTTGGGGGAAGAACTGTTCGAACGCGAAATCGCTACCCCTCACTGACGTGTCGGGGTGTGATTTCTCGCCGCAGTAAAAACGGCATGTTGTTTCGGGACTGCTTCTAAATGGCAGGCCGGCGCTTCGCTTGTTCCACGCGACCATGGAATTACAACCTTAAGAGTGAGTACCTGCAAACCTCCAGGAGAGCCTGAAATCGCATTACTCGTTCCGGCCTGTGAAACGCTTCCCAGCATTTCATTCCCCGAGCATCCAACCTCAAACTGGTCTCGTTCATGTCACAACATCCAGCCCGAACTTACCGAGTCTCTCTTCGCGCTGCGATGAAGAACTATGGCATGGTATTTGTTTTGTTGTTTCTGATGCTGGTGTTCAGCCTGCTGACAGTGAAGGAACAGCGAGCCACCGGACCTGACGCGGGCCGTCAATTGGCCGATCAGATCATGACGCAATATGGCTCGGGAGTATACGTCTTTATCGCAGTGCCGGCATCAGCAGATGACAACGCCTTTGCTGCAGCGATGGAAGAGTCGATAACAGCCGCCGGCGGAACAGTACTGGGCAGTGTCGTGGGGACTCCCGCCGATGCAAGGCAAAAGCTGGAACAGTTATTTGGCGAGGGAACAAAAATTGACGTCGTCGCAGTCACCGGAGCCTCCGCCGAGTGGAAAATCTGGGCCCGTTTTTCTCAGTTGACTCCACAACAGTTTGCGGTTCCTCAGCCCGGACGCTGGCCCAGTTTTCTGACACGATCAAATTTAATTGGAGTCGCCAATCAGACTGCGATCTATGCGATCATCGCGATCGGCATGACCATGGTCATCATTGGTGGTGGAATTGATCTGAGTGCAGGTTCGCTTGTTGCGCTGTCCTCCGTAACGGCCACAATTCTTCTTCGCGACTATGCTGGTGGAGTTTCTGCGACGCCAGTCTCGGTGATTTTCGCCTGTCTTGCGGGAATACTGCTGACGGCGGCCGCAGGGTTCTTTAATGGACTGATGGTAACTCAGGCTTCTCTGCCTCCGTTTCTTGTGACACTGGCGATGATGCTGATGGCCAAAGGTCTGGCCATGCGACTGTCCAATTTCACTTCGATCAACGCGGTTCCGCCATCGTTTCGTTGGCTTGGAGGAGAGTCGACTGCCGGGCTGCCGAATCCCGTTCTGATCATGATCGTTCTGTACGGACTCGCGCATGTCATTATGCAGCGTTCTGTCTTCGGGCGAGTTCTCTACGCCATCGGAGGCAATGCGGAAGCCGCTCGACTGGCGGGAATACACGTGCGCAAGAACTTACTGCTCGTTTACACGATCAGTGGAGCACTGGCGGGGCTGGGTGGCATCATTCTGAGTTCTCGACTGAATGCCGGAGATCCCAAGTATGGCGACATGTTTGAGCTGAACGTGATCGCTGCGGTTGTCGTCGGCGGTACATCACTCATGGGAGGCGAAGGTCGGATGCTCGGCACTTTGATCGGCGCATTTATCATCGCCATCATTCGCAACGGCATGAACCTGATGAGCGTTGCACCATCGAATCAGCAAATTGTCCTCGGCGCCGTCCTGCTGCTGGCCGTCCTTGCCGATCGCCTCAAACGCCGCTCCGTTCGTTGAATGTCGCACTGATTCGCGGCGAGCAGCGGCGGACAGTAACTTGGCGGCGACACCGTTAGCAGCCTGTTGATTTAATCTTAACCCGCTGCGTCAGCGAGGGATTGTTGTTGAAAACGCGGCAACAATTATCCCTCACTGACGTGTCGGGTTGTGACAACTCAGTAAATCAACAGCCTGTTAGACGTACTCCGGAAGAAACTTCTTCCAGTTTTCGTAGATGATGTTGTGGATGATCTCATCTGAGACGCGAGGAAAATTGGTGCCACGAACAACATCGTTCACTTTGTGTTGTCCGGCAATGACTTGAGCAGGCGTTGCTGAGGGAAAATCGGAGCCGAAAATCAGCTTGTGCTCGACCCCGTATTCGATAGCGGTCATAAACGCCTGATAGTGCCGCAGCGGTCGATAGTGCAGTGCAGAAATGTTCGTGTAGAGATTCGGATGCTTGCGAATCAGCACGACGCATTCCGTCTCCCACGGATGTCCCATATGAGCGATCACGATGCGAAGATTCGGACACGCGATCGCGATGTCTTCCAGCAGAATTGGATTGGCATATTTCAGCGGACCGGGACGAACAAATGAGGTCCCCTGATGAATGTTGACCGGAATGCCCAGTGACTCGGCCTTACGAAACAGAGGCAGATGCTTTGGATCCTGAGGATCCCAGTTCTGATAGATCGGCGAACACTTCAGGCCTCGCAGGCCCAAAGTATTCACGTAGTATTCAAGCTGCTCGATGCAGTCCGCGTCATTTGGGTTGACGGAGCACCAGCCGATGAAGCGATCGGAATGTTCTTTCACGAATTTCGCGATCAGTTCCTGGTCCGCATTGATTCCGCAGAACGGCGCTTTGATGCCGAAGACGATGACCTTGTCAGCTTCGGCTGTCGCCTGCAAAAGCTGCTCGGGCTTTGAATCGAACGCGTTCGCCTGTTGACTGTCGGTGCCGGCGAAATACACGTCCGAAGTGAGCTTCATTTTCGCTCGCTTGGCTTCCCAGGCGAACTCCACGAATTCATCCGAAAGATGATCCGGGTACCACATCAGATTTGTGTGAGTATCAAACAACATGCATCAGCTCCCAGAGAATGATTTCGCGTGGGAGGGGCATGCTAACCGATGTCACAGATTCCTGAACAGCGATCGATGTGCTGAATGATTCCTGCGACAGCATTAAAACTGATAAGTCAATCCGCCGCTGCCTGTATGGGCTGTCAGTCCACCGCCAGCCTGCAGATCGTAGTTCGAGAATAGCGACCAGTGATCCGTCAGTTCCACATTCACGCCAGTGCCGATGACAGCGAAATGGTGCCCGAGCCCATTTCCCGCGGCCACGAAGCTTCCACCGGCTGGAGCACCGATGATTGACGCATTCACGAGTCGATCGCTGTCCAGCAGTTCTGCAACCCAGCGGGCATGAACATACGGAGTCCACAGTCGTCCGCTGGAATCCTGCAGTTCGCTGAAGCTTAGACGAGCACCCAGATGTGTCCGCAGTGAATTGGCCTGCTGGCCGGCGACATTCAGTGCTCCCGGGCCACCGGTTTCGGAAAAGCTCTGCTGCGAGAATAACTGATACTGCAAAGCAACCAGGGGCTGGAGACGAACCATGCTGCCATCCAGCGACAGCCCCGTCTCGGCATACGCGCCGATCTGATGAGCAACTGGCGATCCCTGCACGGTTCCGCCGGGCACCGTGCGAGTCATATCGATGTCGCTGTAGCCGTAACTGGTTGATCCCAGCACATACAAGGGATCCATTTGACGCACACCATAGAGGCCGAAGTGGTGTGAATTCATGTTGCCGAAAGAACCATTGTCCTGACCAAAGCTGAGGAAAGAGTTACCGTTGGAAATACCAATAACCCCAGTCTCATCACTGCCCAGATCCAGCCCTGCAGCTACGCCACCCTGGCGATAGTCGGAGCCAGCCGCGTTGCCATCTCCGCTGATCTGAGCACTTGTTCCGAATCCCTGCAGCCAGCCGCGGCGCTGAGAAGCCTGGTCGCGATCGCTGACCAGCCAGACGTCCTCGTCCGCGAGCTCAGCCGACGCGAATGATCCGCCAGTGGATGTCAGGAAGTTTCCGTTGTTTGTCAGACGATCCGTCACAGAATTCTGAAACTGAATTCCTGACTGAATGCCGATCGTTTGAGTTGTTCCGTATCCCTCACCGCTCAACTGCGAGAGACCTCGCTGCTGATCGGCGGTTGAAGCAGCGCCCAGATTGTTGATCATGGTCTGCAGATCTCCGGTGGCCGTGAGCGCGATTGTGTCGAGCGCTCCGCCAACGGCTTGCTGATTCCCGGTTACTCCGACATCGCGAAGGGCAAGAATTCGCTGAAGTTCAATCGTAATATCATTAATGTTGTAGATGGCATTAACGTCGAACAAAGACATGTTGTCAGTGACCGTGGTGAATGCTCCTGTTACTCCTCCGCCAGCCGAAAGAATCACATACTGCGTTCCGGTTGTGTAGGTGCCGGGAGCGGCAGTAACGTTCAATGTGCCAATCACTGCGGCAGGACCGACAACATTCAGATGGTCATTGTTTTTGCCCGGTACGACACCTCCGTCATTGATATCGATATCCAGCGTTCCAGTGGCGTTCTGAGCATAACCGTCGACAGTCAGTTCTCCGATGCCGTCAACACCGGGCTGGAGTAATCCGTCGTTCGTAATGCTGCCTGTGGTGCCGGTCCCGGACAGCAAGCCGGCTGCGCCAATTGTCACATCGCTGACAAGGCTTCCCTCAACTCGAATTTCGCCAACGTTAAGATTGGTCGGTCCGGTGTACGTGTTTGCTCCGGACATCACCAGCAGATTCGCGCCGGTTTTGGTCACAATGCCGGTGCCGCTGATGACTCCCGCGTACGCTCCGACTCCTTCCTGATCAAAAATCAGGGTGCCGTTGTTGACGATGTCGCCTTGAAGATTGTCCGTGTTACCCTGCAGAGTTCCCCCGGACACAGTTGTGCCGCCTGTGTGTGAGGTGGTGCCGCTCAGAATCAGCAGACCATTTCCGGTCTTGTCGAATCCACCACCTTGCTCCACGGAACCGCTCATGGTGGCGGTGCCGGAGGCCACGTTGAAGATGACGCTATTCTGCAGGAGGACCTGATTGCCGATCGTGACGTCTTCCCCGAGATCCAAAGTCACCGCGCCCGGAAGTGTCAGTGTCCCCGTTCCCAGTGCGTTGTCACTTTCGACTCGTACTGTTCCGTCGATCACATACACACCACCGCTAAACGTGTTGTTGCCCTTCAGGATCAAAGTGCTGACGTTGTCTTTCGTCAATCCCCATGGACCGCCGGTTTCGGAAATATCTCCGGCCAGCGTGGCCGTTGTGCCACTATCCGGGACGACAATCGTGGATGTGGCCAGATTGATGTCGTTACCAATGGTGATGCCGTCGGTGAACGTCAGGAAGGTCGAACCAAGGTTGTTGACGGTCAGTGTGCCGGAGCCGATTGCGTTATTGTGAGTCATTCGCAACTCCCCATTCTCCAGCAGCGTGCCGCCAGAGTATGAGTTATTGCCGCTCAGGATTATTGTGCCATCACCAGTCTTCGTGATCCCGCTGGTTCCGCTGAGTTGACCGCTGAATGTCTGAAACTCACCCGCCGTCGAAGAGTTAAACGTCATTCGCTGCTGCAGATCGATGTCATGCGTCATGACAAGGCCATTCACGTTCGCAGCATTGAGTTGCAGGGACTTCGTGAAGTTGATCGGGCCACCATTTGTGAGCGACAAGCCAGCCAGTCCGGCGGCGAACGTCCCTGTGTCGCCTGCTGGTGCGGCATCCAGAATCGCCTGCCGAAAGGATCCAGCGCCGGCATCGTTGGTCGAATTAATGATGAAATCAGCGCCGCGGACTTGTGAGGACGCTCCGGTCATCAGTGTGCTTAAGGCCAACCAGCGAGCAAGTCGAACTCGAGTCCATTTGAGTACCATGGTTCAGATCCTCAGCTTGGTCGCCATCCGGGCGCAATTACATTGCAGAAAACATTAAAACGGTCATCGGCGGCCGCAACCCGCTGACTTCGGTCCAGTTTTGCGAGGGCCTGATGCCGCTGGGGTAGATCCCCCGTAAGAATTCACTTTGTACTCTTCCATAAGTCCATCCAGGTCTTTGTTGGATGTGGATTGGCAGTTTCTGCCGGATACCTCCGCGGGGCTATGATTCGAAAATGAGCGGAGAGTTATCGCAGTTGGATGATCAGTCCGCCGTGAGGGCGGGTGTAGTCGCGGATGCTTGTTAAAGTAGGTCTTTTCTGCCGGAAACGACTTTCGCCGCAAGGTGAACTAAGTCTGCAATTCGGTTAGGATTGCGACAGCATTTATCAGTCCCGTTGCACAAAGATCGCGGCACGCCGCGAAGTCCTCCTCGGCAAGGAGGACCTACCGAGATCCGCGACTGTACCCGCGAGGGCGCCCCGGCGCGTTCCTCGATTGACCTTTGTTTGGGGCGACTTCTATACTTCGCGTCTTGTATGGATGAAGATTTGAGGGTTTCAGCAGGAAAGTATCCCGACGATGTCGGATCGACACTACGTTCACCAGGAAGACGAAGTCGCATTGGCCAAGATTCTGAAGGAATCCAGGCCATGGCTCGAACAATACGGAACGACGATCATTTACGGTGTTGCCGCAGTCCTTGCGGTGTCCGCGGTCGGTGTGTATGTCGCTCGCCGTCCGCCTGCGACCGCTGCCGAGTCATCCGGCCTGCTGATGGCATCTTCAGTAGAAGAATATCAAACAGTGGCCGATTCAGCCCCGGATTCGCCGATCGGCATCGTGGCTCGTCTTCGACAGGCTGAACTGTCTCTCGACGAGGCGGCCGGACAGCTCTTCACCGACCGTGAAAAAAGCGTCAAAACTCTCGATAACGCGGCTCGTACGTTTGGAAATCTTGCCGATCGCAAAGATCTGAACAGCGACTTGCGAGAACGAGTTCTGGCGGGTGTCGCACGAGTTCTCGAATGCCGCTGCGATGGGACAGACGCGACCGTCAAGCCTGCGATTGAGGCATGGGAGAAGCTGTTGAAAGAGTACCCTGACTCTAAGATGTTCAAAGACATCGCTGAGAGCCGCGTGAAGACACTAAAGTCAGATAATTCGAAGGCGTTCTACGCCTGGTTCCAGACTCAGAACCCGAAGGCCAGCGATGATTTGCTGTTGCCTCAGGATGGACCGGGAAAAGTTCCTGACGTTCCGCGGATCGACATCCCTGACTTCACGACGCCATCCGCTCCGATGGAAGGCGCCAAGACGGAAACCCCAGCGGCTCCTGCTGAGGGTACTCCTGCTGCCGAAGATAAGCCAGCCCCGGCCGAAGAGAAGCCAGCGCCAGCCGAAGGCACGCCTGCTCCTACGGAAGGAACTCCGGCTCCAGAAGCCAAGCCTGCTCCTGCAGAAGGAACTCCGGCTCCAGAAGGCACGCCTGCTCCTGCCGAAGGCACACCGGCTCCAGAAGCCAAGCCAGCCCCTGCCGAAGGTTCTCCAGCGCCTGAGAAATCAGGGGAATGACATCCAGCTCCGGCGAGCATCCTGAATCGGAGGACGACGGTATTCAGCCGTTATCCCCCGAGGAGCTTGCAAATCTCGAAGAGCCCATCGACATCACGGTGGAAGCTCGCGCGCATGGCTGGCGGCTCGATCATTACCTGAACCGTTTGTTCCCGAACCACAGCCGTGCTCAGTTACAGAAGGCTGTGGAAGCGGGAGGTGTGACGCTGAATGGGCTCGTCCCGAAGGTGTCGCGACGCTTAAGAGTCAACGACCGTATCTGGGTTCAATTGCCGGATGCGGAAGAATCAAACATCCACGCCGAGAACATTCCGCTGGATATCCTGCATGAGGACGATGCGATTATCGTCGTCAATAAGCAGGCCAACATGGTTGTCCATCCGGGGCGAGGCAACTCTCATGGCACGCTCGCAGCCGCATTGCAGTACCACTTCAATTGCCTGAGTGATGTCGCGGGCCGACACCGACCAGGGATCGTGCATCGACTGGACCGTGATACGACTGGAGTGATTCTGATCGCCAAGGATAATCAGGTTCACCAGAAGATCAGCAGCCAGTTTGAACGCCGTGAAGTTCGTAAGGAGTATCGAGCGATCGTCCGCGGCGTGCCGGAGCTGGCATCCGATTATATTCGCACCTTCGTGTGTGCTCATCCAAGAGTTCGCGAGAAGATGATGGTCTGCCCTGAAGGCGGGAACGCTCGCGAAGCTGTCACGTTCTACAAGACGGCCGAGTCTTACGGCGGGTACGCATTTGTCGATCTGCATCCGCACACGGGGAGAACTCATCAACTGCGAGTTCACATGCAGCACATCGCCTGCCCCATCGTTGCCGACCGCATGTATATTGGGCAGTCGGATTTTCGGAAGTCAGAAGTTCTGAGTTCTCTCAGTCGCCACAACAAGACCTCTGCAGCAACCTCTGCGGAGATTGATTCAACGGGACCTGCTGATGATGTGCTCATCGCGCGGCAAGCGCTGCATGCGTTTCGCCTGATGATTCGTCATCCAATTACGGGCAAAGAGATTCAGTTTGAAGCACCGTTGCCGGATGACTTTCAGCGAACACTCAGTTTTCTGCGACAGTCCGCGAGTTGACTGGGAATGACCGATGGAGACCGTGCTGGCCGCCCAGGACCGGGTTCGGAATGAAATCCGTAAATGGTGTGCCTGCGTTCGCCAGGGCGAACTTGTCACACCGGTTGAGTCTCCAGTCAATTCAAGCAGGAAGTGATTAAGGGACTGTTCGCTAAAGATTCCATTTCTGTTCCACCCTACGATTCCAATAAGTTAAAAGCCTCGAAGCGAACGGCGACACGGGGCTCCAAAGATGTCCCGGTGTCGACTCAATCAACAACCCATTAGCGTCCGGTTATTTCATGCCTCGTTTGTTGCTCCCCAATCTGATGTTCGAAGATGAACTGGACGGGATTGCTCACCGCGTGCCCGCGATGGCTCAAAAGTCAGCAGGACAGTTGGCAGCCGTGATGGGATTGCTCGCATCGTCAACGGAATCGAAAGCCGCATCAGATCAACGTGACATCGTGATCGTCGACGAAGACGCGGTTCCGTCGGAGATCCCGGAAGCGTTGCAACATGTTCGATTTGAAACGCTGGCGTCTCTTCCCCGGTATGATCTCGCGGAGTATGAGTATCAGCCGTGGGGGTGGAGCAAAACGGCGATCAATCTGGGCAGAAAACCTGGGCTCAGGTTTTCAGCGCCGGATCCAGACTTCGTCAAGTTTGTCAATAGCCGTGAGTTTCTTGCGCCGCTGGATGGATGTTGGCCGCTTTCAGGAGGGGCCGAAGCAGGAGAACTGCCGGGCGGACGACTTTGCTGGTCTGCGGCTCAGGTCAGCGAGGCATTGCGGGAGTTCGCTCAATTGGGTTTCAGGAAATGGGTGATCAAATCCAACTTCAGTCAGGCGTCGCGAAACCGCGTGCGCGGTGATGGTATCGCGATTTCAGCAACGACACAAAACTGGCTGCAGAAACGATTCGTCGACACGCAGCCGGTTTATGTGGAGCCATGGTTCGAGCGAGTCGCCGAGTGCGGACTACAGTTCGAGGTCCCGCCCTTAACGTCAGATCAGTCGATCGAATTCATCGGCGGTTGTGAGATGCTGACTGATGAGTCGGGGCGATATCGAGGCAGTATCGTGTCGCAAGCGATTGAGGGATGGTGGCAGTCAGCAATTGACCCCTGCACAACGGTCGCCGCCGCCGCAAGGGAGTTGGGGTTCTTTGGCCCGATCGGAATGGACTGCATGCTTATCCGGCACCCGATCGACGGGAAGATTTGGCTTCGTCCGTGCCACGATGTAAATGGTCGGTTCACGATGGGGCGAGTGGCCTTGTCGCTTCGTCATTGGTTGCGGCCGGGTGAAATCGGGTTCTGGTGCCATGGCGTGGAGAAATCGTATACCGCCAGCCAGAATCTTTTCGTGGAACAGCCTGGAGAGAACGTACGGATTATTCCAACGAGTCCGGCTATGTACGGCTCGGAACGCGCGACTTTTCAGACGGCCTTGCTGATTTCAGCGGATTGTTGCCGTCTTGAAACAGTCGCCAGCGAAATCCTGAGCCAGAATATCCGTGGTCCCTTCGACCCATTGAACATTCCAGATCTCAGCACGGCTGCCAACGAGAAACTTTCGCCATGACTGCCCCCGAACAGCCTCTCCTTCAAAATCTTCGTCCATGGTCCGCCGAATGGTATGATCAGCAGACACGAACCATCGGGGAATCGGCCTGTCGCCAACTGGGATTTTATGTGATCCCGGCTGAGATGCGTCTTTCCGTCGTGATCCCCGTTTATAACGAAGAGAAAACTCTGCGAGTTCTCGTGGATAAAGTTCGGCAGGTGCCGATCCGCAAAGAGCTGATTCTGATCGATGACTGCAGCAAGGATCGGACACGCGACGTCCTGAAAGCTCTGGAAGCAGAAGGAGGTCAGGACGACTTCAACAGGATTCGGATCTTCTTTCACGACGTCAATCAGGGAAAAGGCGCGGCTCTGAAGACCGGGTTTTCGCATGTCGAGGGAGACATTGTAATCATTCAGGATGCCGACCTGGAATACGATCCGGCCGAGTATCCACGTTTGCTGCAGCCGATTGTTGAGAACAAAGCCGACGTCGTTTTCGGCAGCCGATTTTTAGGTGACCAGGCGCATCGAGTGCTCTACTTCTGGCACTATCTGGGCAATCGTTTTCTCACGACGCTGTCCAACTGCTTCACGAATCTGAATCTCAGCGACATGGAGACATGTTACAAGGTCTTCCGACGTTCAGTGATTGATGAGATTACTCCTAAGCTGGTCCAGAAACGTTTTGGCTTCGAGCCGGAGATTACCGCCCGAGTCGCTCGCCGACGTCTTCGAGTCTTCGAGACATCGGTTAGCTATGCAGGTCGAACCTATGCCGAAGGCAAAAAGATCGGCTGGCGCGACGGCTTCAAGGC
This sequence comes from Planctomycetales bacterium, assembly GCA_026400835.1. Lineage (GTDB taxonomy): Bacteria > Planctomycetota > Planctomycetia > Planctomycetales > Planctomycetaceae > SXXK01. The sequence continues at coordinate 31,582 of JAPLOA010000042.1, forward strand.
GCTGTACTGCATCGTCCGCTTCGGAATAGCAGACTGATTTTCAGATTAAAACAGGCAATGTGGCGAGCCTCGGTGGAACGCGGGAACTCGGGGAGTCACTGAGTGCGCGCGATTGCTCATGAGTTGCAAATTGCTCTGTTCCGAACGCTGGACATCCTGATACGCTGATTAGAGGCTGCGATCCTCAATTCCTACTCCTGATGCAAGCGTATTCAGAATGCTTCCCCCACTGTTGTTTCAGCCCATTTTGAAAAGAATTCGCTGGGGTGGACGTCGGCTGGGTTCTTTGCTGCACAAGCCCATTGGCAGCGAGAACGATTATGCGGAAAGCTGGGAAGTCGCAGATCACGCGGATGGTCAGAGCATTGTCGCGACGGGACCCTTGGCCGGGCAGTCGCTCAGCGACGTGATGCGGGAGCACCGAAGTGAGTTGCTGGGGTGTCAGGATCAGCTGACACAGTTTCCGTTGCTCATCAAGTTTCTGGATGCCAATGATTGGTTGTCATTGCAGGTGCATCCGGACGATCGGCTGGCCAAACAATTTCAGGCCAATGAGAATGGAAAAACAGAGGCATGGGTCATCCTGGAAGCTCGTCCCGATAGCCAGATCTGTTCCGGACTGAAGTCTGGTGTCACCCCGGAACAGCTCCGACAGTCGCTGATTGCCGGGACTGTCGAAGAATGCCTGAATATGATCTCGGTCAAGCGCGGCGACTGTGTATTCGTGCCGGCAGGAACCGTTCACGCGCTCGGCCCCGGGATTGTTCTTGCGGAGGTTCAGCAGCAAAGTAATCTGACGTTTCGACTCTTTGACTGGGGGCGTCTGGATGCGTCCGGGAAGGCTCGTCCAATTCACGTGGAAGAGTCGATTACCTGCACCGATTTTAATCTTGGCCCGGTGTTCCCGGTGAAGCCTGTTCAACTGTGCGACCAGTCTCATGTCTTTGAAGAGCTCGTTCGATGCGACCATTTTGTGATTCGACGGCATCGAATCATAGATCCGGCACGAATGGTCATTGAGGATCGATTTCGGATTCTGATTGTCCTCGAAGGCGCCATTCAGGTTCGCACGAGATTTGGTGCCGTTGTTATGCCGACCGGCACTTCCGCGATACTGCCAGCTTGCTCGGGAGAAACAGCATTGATCCCGTCAAGCTCAGCGATCGTTCTGGAAGTGCTCTGCCCCTGAGATGACGCAGGCGTTGTTACTTGCTTGATCGCTCAGGAATAGTCGCAAGTTAACTTCCCGATGTTTCCACGCTTTGAAATCCCGACCCGAACGTCAATGAGGGATTTTGGACAAAACTCGATCCCTCGCTGACTCTTTTCGAAGTTGCGATGTTCGAGACTGCCTGGGATCAAAGGGCCAAAAACACAGGGACTTATCATAACCCGACGCGTCAGCGAGGGATCTACGGCAACCCTGCGTAAACCGCAAAAACGCAATCCCTCGCTGACGCTTCGGGTTGGGATCGGCACAAAGGCGCAACTTCAAAACTGCCGCGTCGGGTTGTGATAGACGGAACCTGTTTCGGCACTGTTCCTGAGTTGGCATGCTTCGCACTCGCCGATCTGCACCGGAGGCTGATCTACCAGAGGCAAAGGCTGTCGACAAACGCCGCGGAACCATCTCGCAGCCAGCCATCAAGCTGAGCCGGATCCTTGAGCTGTTGACCTCGCAATGTTGGCACGACCAGAAACGAACAGTTTATGTCTGACAGAGCTGTCATGTCGCCCCAGAGTTTTTCAAACTGCGAGACCGGGAAGACATCTTCCTGACCATGACCCCAGCGTTTCTTGACGTCTTTCAGAGTAATATACGTTGGCATGCGGCGCCCGAGTTCTCGAATGGCGGCATCGACGTTTTTCTGATTTGCCAGGCCTGCTCGATCAAGTCCAAAGATCTTCAGCAGGCGATCGACATCGATCCATGTCGTCAGTGAGTTATACCACGACAGATGGAACTCATCTTCTTCGCGTGGCATGGCGAGTCCTTCGACGAGGCGAACTCGGCCATCAACTTTTGCCAGCCCGCCGCCGCGATCTTCCAGACGGCGACTAATCACTTCAAATGAGAGATCTGCGTTCGACTGAATGTGCAGACCCAGACAACCGGCATCAAGATTTGCTCCCAGCGTATCGATGTTGTGCAGCATCAGATACTTGAGCTGTGGACGATCCTCCAGCATCTGCTTCAAAGTTCCGTTGCGGAGGATGTTGGGCACTTCATACCAGTGACCCACGGGATGCATACATTGCGAAGGGAGATTGTCGGTGTAGTCAGACGTTTCGCCGGCCGTACGCGCCCAGTTCATGAGAGCCGCTCGCAGACTGCTGCGAACCTTCTCCTTCTGCACGTCCAGCACTTGTTGTGATGTTTCTTCCCACGCAAACTGGAGGTCACGCAGCGTTGGCACCATGCGCAGGCCGACCGAGGCCCCGCGGGAAACGCGGAAGATAGTCTCTTGTCCCGCTGTATCCGCCGCTGACGAATTCAATTTCTCGACAGCATCACGCAGCGGTTTATCCGTCAGATAGCCTGACGTCACCACATGCAGCGGCGAAATGCCACTTTGAGCCGCGACAGCACGCGTCTTCGCGAAGTGGATATCGAGAAACGATCGCCATTGCCCTTTCATTTTGCAGAATGGATTCAGAGCCTTCACGACGCCGGCTCCCTGAGTCCAACGGCTGCCAACTCCGGCTGCAAGTGTGATGACGCCGACTTCGCCATTCGCCAGGGCTGCTCGCCCGAGTTCAATGGCCGACTTCGGTATCTCGCGGCGGGCTTCAATAACCTCTTCCGCAGAAACATCTTCAATCTTCACGGACGCATGCAGACGATTCTGTGCCATCCCGAGACGTCCCGAGCGCAGGTCTTCTCGCAATTGGTCATGGGCGATCGGATCAAACCCGTTACCACGCAGCAGATCTTCCAGACATGCCGACTGTTGCGCTTCCTTCGAGGTCGTGGGAAGAATCCGCTGAATCAGTCGTGCGGCCAGATGATCGCTCCCGTCGGAATCTCGACACGCGTTACCGACTCGTTCGAGTTCGTGGCGAACCATCGGCGTCAGTTGCTGCAACCCCTTGCGGAGCCAGTCAGGAACCATCAGGGCGTAGTAGCCTTTCGGCAGATCGCCATCTGTGCGAAGTTCAGCAAATGTTCCATTATCGTTGATCGCAAAGTCGTAGACGACCGGGTCCATCGCAAAGGGAACAGTCGCTTCCATACTGCGTTTGACCGTCACCATCATGGTCTGGAGCCAGTCCTGAGCTGCTTCGCGCACCGAAGGATCGAAGATAAACCCCATGCCGCCGCCGGCCATACCGCCGAGCATCCAGAACCCCTGGAACTTATCGCCATACTTTGCTCGGCATTCCTGAATCAGGCGTTCCGTGTACGCATTGCTGCACCACGGAATAATGGCCTGCAGAGGCTCGTGAAAGTTGCGATGGGTGGCTGCTCCGACTCCGGGAATATCGCCAGCTTTCAGTGACGCTGTGATCTGATCCAGCAGCCCGATGGCATCTTTTCGCGCAACCCATTCCTGTTCGCAACGGAGCAGGTATTTCTCCGTGACCATTTCCAGAATCGGCCCTACATTCTGCGCCATGCCGCCATGGACCAGCACGAGACTGTCCTGCAGCTTTTGACGAGTCTGCTTTGTGACTTCTTCGGCCGTGAAGACGTGATGCTGTGGCATCAAACGACCACGACTAATTCCGAACTCCGGATCATCCGCACCGGCTACGCACCCTTGAATCAGCTTGATGCCTGGCCAGACGCCGCCAGAATCCTGCCAGCCGCCGCCGGAGCCGCCAATCCATTCCCCCAGAATCGCTCGCGCCGCCACGATGCGACGATCAGATTCTTCCAGTTGTCCTGTTAAAGCAGACACTTGTCCCGTGGCACGCATGCACATCGAGATCAGAGAACCGAGCAGATTCGTTGAAACGGCCAGTCGCGAGCCTTTCGGAATATCGTTGACGCGACTTGTGATTTCCAACCCCAGCCCCGGGCCAATCATCCGCGTAAACACATCGGCGATTTTTCCACCACATCCTTCCATGCCCGGTGGGATCAATCCTGCGGCGATCACAGCGCCTTTGATCAGGCCGAGATAGTCGCGAGCAAAGTCGAACACTTCATTGATCTCGCGAATCTCAACCTTCGCATCGAGGTCGATACTGATGAGTCGCAGCACGGGCTCATCAATGACTCGCAGGCTGCAATCAATCGGCGGAGTCGGTTTTTCATGGCGACCTCGCACGGCCAGATCAATCGACGCATTGATGACCTTCGCGCCTTCGGGGAAATCCATGCCGAGGAAAAAGATGTCGCTCCAGCCGCTGTGAGAAAAGTCCATGCGGACGGCCGTGCGTTCGCGAAGAATCGGATAGCTGCCGGTGGCCGACGTGATCTTCAGAAGCTCCGGGCGAATTCGCAAAGGAACGTCGGCCGGATGGCCCGTGCGAAACATCCACTGGTTGCCGCGCACGGTGCGAACACTGCGACGCACCTGATCGGCCAGAGTCTGAAACGCAAGCCGATGATAGGCTTCTCCCAACGCGCTGGAAAGCGAAACCGAGGGGCCTTCCTGTTGCAGCTTCGCCAGAAATACGTCGAGAGCTTCCGGGTAGCGGCGGTTGAGCATGTGCTCATAGCCCACGTACGGAATTCGCCCGCTTTCCCGACCAACAAGCTGAGTCGGCAGGTGAAAACGATGAATCGCATACAGAAAGAAGAGGCTGCGAACTCGATCGTAAAGATTCTCACAACTGCGGCGATATTCGTCGAGTTCTGAACACTCGCGGAGCAGATCATCGAGTGTCAGTGTACGGCATTCCGCATCGAGCGAACGATTGCGGATGGCGGCATCGGACGATGTGATAATAGAGAGCAGGTTCATAGAAGATCTGTCTGCATTACAGGCGAGCGGCTGGGCGTCAGCCCACCGAGTTCTGTTTTTGTATTCGTCTGTCAAATTTCAGTTCCAGGCGATGAATCCAGTGCTTTGTCAGACCCGGAAAAATAGGTTGGACATTCTTGTCCGACAATCCACCGAAGGGCAGGAATGCCCATCCTACAAATTAGTCGCGTCATGAGAGAACACTGGATACGACTTGCATCACCGGCAGGCAACCTGTGGCACATGCACTGAACAATCCCGCCGCTGGAGCGGTGGGTGTACGGTACTATTTCTGAGCCAGCAGATTCACGAGTTCTGTCAGAATCAAATCACGGTCCACACCATTCAGTGAGAACGCCAACTGAGCCAGTAACAGGCCATACTTGTAGCTGATGTTGTACCGCGAGCCGTCGACTTCGAGAGCCAGATAGCGTTCGACCCTGGCAAGTTGGTTGAGTGAACTGCTGAGATCAATACTCCTGCCTTCGGGGGCAGCCGCGAGTGTTTTCTGCAGAAGGGTCATGACCGCCGGTGTCAGCACATGCATGCCGAACATGCAGAGGTAATAGCCAGCTCGCTGCCCAGCCACGATCAGGCGTTGCTCCGCAACTGTTGGCGTGGGCTTTTCGATAACTGTGCTGACTTCATACAGATTGTCAGACTGAGCCAATGGCGTGCCGCCCACCGTGCCGAAGAAGATCACTTCGTTTTCACGAGTGGCCTGAATCGCCGAAACGGAGCACTCGTGTTTTGTCGCTGCGTCGATCAGCTGTTGAGCACACAGGCGATCTGATTTGCTCAAATAAAGGTGATCCGACACAAGGTGCAGAAAGGATTCCTGTCCCACGAAATCCTGTGACCGCAGAATGGCATCACCATAGCCGCGCGGATCCGTCTGTTCAAAGAACACCAACCGTGACTTATGCGGACCGGCTGCTGTCAGATAAGGTTCCTGCTGCCCGGGGCGAATGACAATCCCGATTTCATCCACGCCGGAGTCGACGACTTCATCCAGCATCAGCCGCAGAGCAGTACGGATCTCCCCGCTGCGATCAACCAGTGTCTGCAAAGGCAGGCGAGAATGATGATCTCCCGCCGCCGTAATGACTGCCTTCCGAATCTTCATAGAATAACGATACCTTTGCTTATTCGCCTTCGTTTACCGGTTGGCTGCTACCGTCAACAGAGCCCGAAAACGCGACCGGCGAAGTCGTTCAACTGTACCATTTTTCTTCTGCTCAGCATACGTTGCTCGTGGATCCTCAACGCGATGTGAGATGCATTTCGGCAACATCCGGTCAAAGTTGCGCCAGACGGTGGCCGAGAGTGCAGTGTGCGGACAAAGCCGAAGCCGGTGCGACACCAGAGCGAACCATCCGCAGTTCCGTCGTGGATGGATATTTGAGTAGGTCCTTTCTGCCGGAAAGGATTTCGCGGCTTGCCGCGACATTGTGTGCAGGTATTTCGATATTGTCGGTGCCGGGTTTGGTGAAACAGCGTCGCGACGGGTTCGCCTGGCGGCGAAAGTCCTGCCCGGCAGGCAGCACCTACCGAAAGCCGCGACTACACTGCTCTAGATCACTTCCCGAAATCTTTCGGAAGTTCGAGCGTCCAGACTTCGCTGTTGAGTGGTTTTGCGTGGCCGCCGGCGACCCAGATTTTGTCCTGAAATACGTAGGTGGAATGTTCGTGTCGTTCTTTCCATGTGACGTTGGACTTCAGTTGAGTCCATTCCTTACCGTCTTTCGAGTACCACACGTCGCCCCAGTTTTGAGACGGATCATTCGACCAGCCGCCAATGACCCACAGATGCTCTCGATATTCCACGGCCGAGAACCACAAACGTGGCGACCATGGAGCATGCTCTGTCACTTGTTCCCAGTGAACGCCGTCTTCAGAACACCAGACGTCATTCTTCGCCTGGTACTCGGGCACATAATTGCCACCGGCCATCACCCAGATTTTTCCATTCAGAACAACCGCCTGATGATAGGCGCGTGGTGACCACGGAGCGTTGGCGGTTTCCAGTTTCCACGACTTGCCGTCGGCCGAGGACCAGACATCGTTTTTCAGGCTTGACTGATCACCGAAGTAGTAGTTCTCTGTGCCTCCCAGAATCCACAAGCGATCCTTGAATTCGACAATTGCAGACGCGATGCGAGGCGACCAATCGGCAGCTGGAGTCGCAGGATCCCATTGCACGCCATCGACAGAAGACCAGACCTCATTGGTGGCTCCGTGTCCTTCAAGTCGACCGTTGTACCATCCGCCCATGATCCACATGCGATCTTTGAACGTCGCGGTCATCGGCAGATCGCTGTACTTCCATGGGGCTTCTGAGGCCACCTTTTTCCAGTCCTTGCCGTCAGCGCTGCTCCAGACATCTCGAGGTGGCGCGGCAAAGGAATCAAACCAGCCGCCAAGAAGCCAGAGCTGATCCCTGAAGACCATTTCCCCGCTGGAATCCCGAGCCTGCCACTCCGCTTTTTCAGTCACTTTGACCCAGTCGAACGTCTGCGGATCAGCCTTCTTTTCCTCTGATGAAGCCTTTTCGTCGGCTTGTGCAGTCGCTGTCACAAACAGGACCAGTGCTGCAAAAATGTTAGGCAGTGCTGACCAGCGAGATTTGACCGCAAGTAGGAGGGTCTTCAGGAGATGAACCGTACCAGCACCTTCAGAAATGTTGGCGACAGATTGAGGAGCATGCGGAATTGACATAGGGATTCTCCCGGCAGGCAAAGGGTGTGAATGAGTCACGAATACATCATCGAGTCTCTGGTTGTTCCTGAGTCCACGCAGCGTGCAACTCTCATTCGCATCGAAATCATTTCCCGGTCATGGCAGCGTTTCGATCACGCAGCGGAAACCAATGGCATCACTGCCCGCATAGGCAGGAATCAACATTCGTGAATGGCTGGTCAGCAGGGAATGATGATCGCGCCACGATCCACCACGGATGATGCGAGCGGCATTGGCTGTCGGAGAAGTGTTTTTCAAATTCGTAGTCGGCTCATCGGAGGCAGACGCAGGGGCTGTGTACGGATCGGAAACATACTCCCAAAGATATCCATGCACATCGTAAAGTCCCCAGGAAGTCGGCTTCAGAGCACCCACGACAGGATCGTTTCCGGCCGCGTTGCCTGTATGCCAGCCATACTCATTCAGAAGGCTGGCGATGTTTTCCTGATCACCTTCGGCGGTTGCTGAATCACCAAAGCTGAACTGAGTACTCGTGCCAGCACGAGAGCAGTATTCCCATTCGGCTTCTGTTGGAAGACGCACAAGCTCTTTGTCTGTCAGCAGCTTTTCGTTCCGCAGCAGGAGCGTGAGTCCTGCGCAGAACTGTTGAGCATCGAGGAAGGAGACCATTTCCACGGAGTTTCGCTCGCCCTTCCAGCGACTGGGATTGATTCCGGTGACGGCACGATAAAGTTCCTGAGTCACCTCGTAGCGCGAGATCCGGAAGCTGGTCTTCATTTCTACTTCCCGGGCAGGCGCTGCAAGCGGGCCGTCGATTGGTCCGCCCATTTGGAAGCTCTTCGGAAACGGCTCAGTTCCCGGAGTGATCAGCACGCATTCTTCGACAAACAACTTCAGAAGTGCGGCGGCGGATGGCTTTTTTGTGGCGGCTTCCTGTGGACTTCCGAAGATCCAGGGAACTGCGGTGCTTCCCGCAATCAGGGCGACGAGAAGGGCCAGAGTACGTCTGAAAACCAACATTTTCACGGTGTTTACTCCTTCGGGAGGCTTTGGGGAAAAGCGAATTTCCGCATTTGGCCGGATTCGTTATCGTGCGGATATGTCCCGCCGAATTTCCCATGACGATCCATTTGACCAGCGCTGGTTGCGAAGTGCAATTGATCTCGCCATTTGCTTTGTGATGGCCGTTATCGTGTTGCGCGAGTTCGTGCTGGAGGGTTATCTGATCTCGACCGGTTCCATGGCCCCGGGCTTGTTGGGATTTCATCGCCGTGTGCTATGTCCGGAGTGTCAGTACGAGTTCGCGTTCGGCGTTTCTTTTGATGATTCGGCGGGTGCCACCGCAGGCTCAATTCAGGAGCCAGACGGCGTGCGGCGCTATGCGACTTGTCCGAACTGCGGACAGATTAACATTGATGTGTCGGGAGTTCCCAACAGCCACGGCGATCAATTGCTGGTGCAGAAGCATGTCTATGATCTGCATCCTCCGAAACGCTGGGAAACGATTGTGTTTCGCAATCCCGCCTCGCCCGGCGAAGCGTATGTGAAACGAGTTGTCGGGTTACCAGGTGACCGCATTCGTATCATCAACGGCGATGTTTACATCAACGGCAGGATTGCGCGCAAGGACTATCGTCAGCAGCAATGGATGAGAATTCCCGTGAGTACGCTCAGCCACCTGGCTCATTCGGAAGACTGGCAGATGCCATGGGAACTGGATGATGGCTGGAAGGCTGGTGGAGAAAAACTGCAACTGGATTCATCCGCGGAAATGCAGTGGCTGCGATTTCGCAACTGGCGGTGGTTCGGAGGACATCATGTCGCCGAGACGCCTCTGGCCGCTGCCACAGGCGGCAAAGACTGGGACAGCTATGTGGCTCGGTTTGATTCGCTGTCAGTGGCCTGGAGCAGTCGCCTCGACTACGACAGAACTCGCGAAGTTTTACGTTGCGAAGGAGTCATGCCGGAAGATCTTCAGAAGGACATGATGGCTCATGCGACGACCGACGAGTTTCGCGACGCGGTTTATCGCCTGGCGGCACTTTCTCATCTGGCCCCTGTGACAGACCGTTACGGATACAATGCGATGGTGTCATCTCCGGAATATGTGGTCGGTGACCTGATGCTGAAGGCGGAGTTGTCATTGAAACAAGTGCCGGAAGAAATTTCCGTCCATGTTGCTGTCGAGGCATTTACGTTCGAGCTTCGACTGGAGCCGGAGGGCGAGGGCTGGTTGACAGCCAAGCTGATCTCGCTGGATGATCAATCGAAGATTCGAGAGGGTCGAGTTCTGTTGCCCGCAGTTCAGAGCGGTTCACAGTCGCTGGTTCTGGAAGTCTCGAATTTCGATCGGCAGGTCATCGTAGGGATTAACGGCCAGCAATGTTTCGAGCCGCTTGGAGTGGGCACGGAGATGACAACAGAGCAGGCTCTGGAAGCCAGTGTTTCGACCATTGCCGGGCAAAAGATGGATGCGAAGAAAGCGGCCGAAATTTCTCTCCGCTGGGAGCAGCAGAAACGCTGGGCTCTCGGAGTCAAAGGGGGCTCAGTACAGATTGAGTCTTTGGAAATGTTCCGTGATGTGTTCTACACACCGGCTCGCCGCAAGAATGCCATCGATTCTGACTACATTGTTCCGGATCAGTCTTATTTTGTGCAGGGAGATAATAGTCCGGTTTCCTCCGACAGTCGAAACTGGCTGAATCCGTGTGTGCCGCACAGAATGCTGGTTGGTAAGCCATTCCTGGTTCATCTGCCCTCCCGTCCCGCCGTCCTGCAATTTGGTGGACGCCAGTGGCCGATTCGAGTACCGGAAATGTCACGAATCCGTTACATTCGTTGAGGAAATTGCCTGGAAACGGCTGGTCTCCACGAATCACCATTTTCTGGTTCGGCGGATTTCGTCGTTGAGTTTGACAACGCACTACTTCTCAGAAGATTTCGATATGAACTTGTTCGGCAAGAAACAGGACGGCTCTGCAGCCGGTCAGGGAGCAAAAGGCCCTGCGGCGAAACGGCAGTCTCAGGAGGGAACTCGAGAGACTGTGGAAGCAGTAGCGATCGCGTTTATCCTGGCCTTTGTGTTCAAGACCTTCGAAGCTGAAGCCTTCGTGATTCCGACTGGCTCCATGGCGCCGACATTGTATGGTCGCCACAAGGAAGTCAAATGTGAAGGCTGCGGACTGGGGTACACAGTCGGCGCGAGTCAGGAGATTGATCAGGAGTCCGGAGTACTGAATCCTGATCAGCGTGTTGATCAATCACGTTGTCCAAACTGTCGACATCGCAATGAGATTCTGAGTTCGCCGGTGTTTAATGGCGATCGCATTGTCGTCAACAAGCAGGTGTTGAATTATCGTCGCTTCGATGTGGTCGTCTTCAAGAACCCGGAAGAGCCGCATGTGAACTACATCAAACGATTGGTCGGGTTGCCGGGCGAAACGGTACGAATTCGTCAGGGCGACATCCAGACTCGCAAAATGGAATCCGACCCGTGGGATGTTCAGTTCAAAGAGGATGCCGAGAAGCAGCGTGATATTCAATTACTGGTTTACGATGACAACTATCCGGCACGTGAACTGTTGGCGGCCGGTATTCCCGAACGCTGGGCTCCGGCGCAACCGTTGGAAAGTGACAAGGCGGTCGGCGGATGGCCTCGCGCAGAGAATGCGTGGGTTCCGGACGCAGAGAATCGAACCTACACCGTTGATTCCAGTGGAAAAACACAGCATTGGTTGCGATATCGACATCTCGTGCCCAGCGCTCAGACATGGTACGAAGTCCGTTCCGGCACTGAGGAAAAGACCCCGGTTAGTGCGCAGTTGATCGCGGACTTTTGTGCGTTCAATGATGATGACGATGAGATCTACTGGGTTAACGATCTGACCCTTGAGTTCACTGTAACGATCGATACCGTCACTGCTGATGGACAGTTCACCGTGGAATTGGTTGAAGGACTTCGGACGGCTCGCTGTATGATCAATCCTCAGTCGGGGACCGCCGAAGTGATGATCGTGCGGCGTGATAAGGATGAGTCTGTTGCTTCTGTCGAAGAATCGATCGCCAGTGTGGAAACGGGCATTCAGGGGCCCGGCAGCTACGAGATTGCGTTTGCCAATGTGGACGATCGATTGTGCCTGTGGATCGATGGCGATCTGATTCCTCTTGGCGAAAAAGCACATCTCTCGCACTACGATCTGAACTTTCCTTCATATCGCGATGTGGCGCCAGTCGGAATTGCGTCCAGTGGATTGAAAGCGACTGTTTCTGATCTGAAGATTCGTCGCGATATCTATTACCGGAATGAGATTCTGCGAGTGGTTGGTCCCGGTTCGCCGAGTGGTTATATGGAGAAGGAAGTCAGCGACGAAGGAGATCTGGTTCGCAATCTGGGTGCACCAGAAGCCTACGGGCAGAACTATGAGTCCATGTTGCTGGAGCAGGAACAGCGATCCGGCGAGCATATGCTTTACGTGTTGGACGATGACGAGTATCTGATGTTTGGGGATAACTCACCCAAGAGCAAGGATAGTCGGCTTTTCGACCATTACAGTCGGCCGACGCGAGGCGTGAACAGTCATCGCTATGCGGTGCGTGAGAAAGATCTGATCGGCGAAGCTCTGTGCATCTTCTGGCCTCATGGGATCCCGTTCATGAACGACGGGAAAGGGTATACGATACTGAAGCACAAGATGGTTCAGGGGGTTAACGGCAAGAATCAGCTTGTTGAAGTCGACTATCCGCTCTACTCCGCCCCCTTTTATCCCAATCTTTCCAGAATGAAACGGATTCGTTAGACTTCGCGAACTGAAGTCAGAGCGAACTGGCCGTTGCTCTGTCGGCTCGAATAGCCCGTGAGAAGGATTCTCCGATGGCGTTGCTGCAATGCGAAGGACTCGTAAAGGACTATCCCGGCAAGCGTGCTGTGGATGGCGTGAGCTTCTACGTCGACGAAGGAGAAATCGTCGGGCTTCTGGGACCGAACGGTGCCGGCAAGAGTACCAGCTTTCGTATGGCGTGCGGCCTGATTGCTCCAACAGAAGGCCGCGTCATCCTGCGGGGTGAAGATGTCACCTCGTGGCCCATGTTTGAACGGGCTCGGTTTGGTCTCGGCTACTTGCCGCAGGATACGAGTATCTTTTCCAAGCTCTCGGTTGCTCAGAACATCCTTGCGATTCTGGAGTATCGAGGACTCGACAAAAAGCAGTGCGAAGCTCGCATCGAGCAGTTGTTGGGCGAATTTGGCCTTTGGGAAAAACGGGCGCAGCGTTCGGGTTCTCTTTCGGGTGGAGAACGTCGCCGTCTGGAGATCGCCCGTGCTCTGGCCAGTGATCCTCAAATCATTCTGCTGGACGAACCCTTTACCGGGATCGATCCCGTTACGATTCACAGCATTCAGGACATCATCAAAGGGTTGAAGGAGCGAGGCATCTCGATCCTGCTGACTGACCATCGCGAACGTGAAACTCTGACCATCACGGACCGCAGTTACATTATCTGTGACGGCCAGGTTTTAGTGTCCGGCAGTGCAGAAACGGTGCTCAGTGATCCCAATGCGATCGCTCGGTACTTTGGCAAGCGATTCGACGCCAGTTCGATTATTGACGGACGAGAATCGTTTCTTAAAAAGAGTGCCTGAGGAACTAATATCGCGGCACACCACTGTGCCTGAACGACATCTGACTTTGGATGTGGGAGAATAGGTTCATGAGTTCAGGATTCGGAGACGATTCGCTTCTCCCGCCAGTCACCACGCGCGGGAGAGATTGGCCGTGTCTGCGGCAGTTTATCGTGTTCCTGGAGAATCGTGTCGGTTCACTGCACGATCTGCTTCGACGTGTCGAACGCGACGACCTGAAGATTGTCTCCCTGAGTATCCTCGATTCTGCGGACTGCGCGGTGGCTCGCATTATTGTCAACAACTACGAGCGGGCTCATGAGCTGCTGACGTTTGCCGGTGTCACGATGTTCGAGACGGACGTGATTGGCGTGCTGTTGCCGGATACCGACCAGCCTCACACGTCTGTGCTTGGTAGTTTGATGTCGGCCGAGTTGAACGTGCAGTATGTTTATCCGCTGATGTATCGCAAGAAGGGCCGCGGTGCCGTGGCGATTTACGCGTCAGAAAAGGAAGAAGCTCTGCGAGTACTCAAGGAACGTCAGTATGAACTGGTCACTGAAGACGACCTGATGCATTACGACGAGTTCTTCTGACCTCAATGGCAGAAACACGGCAACGTATTGGTTCAGAGGGGGACAGGCCGTAGACATCTAACGCGCATTCACACCGTGGATCTAATCCTAACCCGTTGCGTCAGCGAGGGATTGTTGTTGAAAATGCGGCGACTTTTATCCCTCACTGACGTGTCGGGTGGTTAAAACGCATTCAATCAATAACGCTCATGCCCACTGGGTCGCTTCAAAACGGTGTGCCGGCTTTCGCTCGGGCAAACTTGTCACGCCCTACAAAACATTCAGAATCAACAAATGCATTGTGACGCCAGCAGCGAGGCAAGGATTTGACGGACTGACCTGTATTCCGGAACATGTGTCACCTGCTTTTGTGACCTCCAGTTTCCGCCATGGAGTCCGTGTCGATGTTGTTCCGCGCATTTACTGCTGCGTGTCTCTTTTATGCTGTTCTGTTTTCGTCCTGCTGTTTCGCTCAAAGTTCATCGCCGGTGGCGGCTTGGGTGGACTCGTCTTTGTCCGTTCATGACGGGTTGCGAGTCTGGCTGGATGCTTCACGGATCAACGTCAGCCGCGTCACGAACTCACTTGCGGAACTGAAATCCGGGGAACTTGTCGATACGTGGAGCAGCGGTGCAACGTTGATGGCTGGAAAGAATTCGCATGCCGCGTTTCTGCAGCCGGTGGAAAAACTGCGGCCGAAGCTGATGCAGCTCGGAGACTCCTGGTTCCTGCGATTCGACGGCGAAGACGATCATTTGCGAATGGTCGATGTAAGACTTTCGGAATCCGGCAATCTGCTGAAGGCCGCGACGATTTTTCTGGTCGCATCGCCCCATTCGAATGCGGGCAACTTTCGAGGACTCTTTGCGGCTAACGCTCCGGAACGACGCGACTACGAATCCGGGCTGTGCATCGATCTCGGGCCTGGGCCTTCGTTTAAATCGGACCAATTGAATATCGAAGGTTCTGGATTCGGAGGGGCCAGAGATCTGGTGAACTCTGCCGCCGATCTCGGGACGCTGCAGATCCTTGAAGTGGCGATCGATCCGGCCGCACGCAAAGTCAGCGTGATCAATAATGGCAAGCCGGCAGGCTCCCGCGATTTCAATTCATCCGAGTTGTCGTTTGAACAACTCACGATCGGCGCGAGGTTTTATACGAACGGTCCGGGGGCTCAGGAAGTTCGCGGCCCATTTCACGGTGATATTGCAGAAGTGCTGGTGTACGATCGAGTGCTCACGGACACTGAAGCGAAATCCGTTCGAGACTATCTGACGCAGAAGTATGAAAAGCTGGCCGAAGAATTGCCTCGAGAATTAAAGCTGACTGTTACCGGATCGGTTCCGCTGATGAAGGTTGAGAATCCTCCGGCCGTGCAAATGTTGCAGCCGGGATTCTCTGTGCGAGAGCTGCCTCTCGAATTAACGAACATCAATAACGTGCGGTACCGAGCAGACGGGAAGCTCATGACGCTGGGCTACAACGGCGACCTGCATTTGCTGAGCGACACTGACGGCGATGGGCTCGAAGACAAAGCCGAGTTGTTCTGGAAGAACGAGAATAGTCTGCGCGGACCGCTCGGGATGTTGCTCACTCCCCCTGGCTATGCAAAAGGGAGTGGAGTTCTTGTACCGAGTAAGGGCAAGGTGTCGTTGATCGTCGACACAAACGGCGATGACAAAGCGGACGAAGAGATTATCGTCGCCACTGGCTGGAAAGAGATTGCTCAGAATGTCGACGCGGTTGGCATCGCTATGGACAAAGACGGCAATATTTATTTTGGACTTGGCACGGTGAACTATGCCAACGCTTATCTGGTCAACGAAAAGGGCGACGCTGAATACGACATTGACTCCGATCGCGGCACGGTTCAGAAAGTGTCGGCGGATTTCAGCAAGCGTGAAACCGTCTGCACCGGGATTCGATTCCCGATTGCATTCGCCTTCAATGAGCAGGGCGATCTTTTCTGCTCAGAACAGGAAGGAGCCACGTGGTTGCCGAATGGAAATCCACTGGATGAACTGCTGCATATTCGGCTGGACGGCACGGGCCCCAACGGAAAGCCCGGCGTCAAGCGGCATTATGGATTTCCGCCGCGTCATCCGAAACATAACCCGAACGTGATTGATGAGCCGTCCCTGTTTGACTACGCCCCGCAGCATCAGTCGACATGCGGGATGGTCTTTAATACTTCGGTCAATGGCGGCCCGGCCTTTGGTCCGGCAACCTGGGCCGGCGATGCCATTGTGTGTGGTGAATCACGCGGAAAACTTTGGCGTACCAAGCTGATGAAAACGGAGGCCGGCTACGTGGCCGGCTCCCAATTGTTCGCTTGTCTGCAGATGTTGACTGTTGACGCGTGCGTGGCACCAGATGGAGACTTGATCGTCGCCTGTCACAGTGGTCCTCCGGATTGGGGGACTGGTCCAACAGGAATCGGAAAGCTCTTCCGCATTCAGAACGAAGACCCCGAGATCGCAAGGCCGGTGGCGACATGGGCCGAGAACGCTCAGGAGATACGCATCGCCTTTGACAAGCCTCTGAATACAACTCAGTACCGTCAATTGTCCGAACGTATTCGGATATCCTACGGCGAACATGTTCGCGCAGGAGATCAGTTCGAGAATCTGATGCCGCCCTATGCGGTCGTGAGAACTCAACTGATGAAGCCTCGCTTCGATTTGCCGGTGGGTGGCACTGCCATCACCAGTGACCTGCGCACCCTGATTATCAACACCGCGCCGATGAAGGCGAATGTTCATTACGCTGTCAGCGTGCCGCTTTCCCATGACTCAAGCTCTGCTGCACCAACGGAACACGGCGCACCTTTATCACAGATGCCGCTGCTTGATGTTGACCTGGCTTTGCATGGCGTGGAAGCCACCTGGACGGCTGCGGAAGGTAAAGCCGAAGGCAACGAGAAGACTCCAAAATGGTCCGGCTGGTTGCCTCATGCTGACCTGAACGTTTCCCGCGATCTTCTGCGAGGAAGTGCCGGGCATGAAGCGCTTTGGGCCGCGTTGGAACAGCCGGGTATGTTGGTTCTGAAAGGACGATTGAGTTTGCATAATATTCTGCGACCCGCTGTGCAGCCGGGTGCGAAGATCGATTACGAATGGCCAGCGGAGGAACCCATCGTGACGTTCACGGGCAATCGGGATGTTGTTGTGCAGGCCAGTCGACGAGGTGCCGCAGCTCAGCCACCGACGGAGCTGTCCGTGCTTTGTGATCAGAAGAATGTCGAACGACAGCTCGCGACATTTCGTACTTCAGCCGATGAAAAAGAGCCGATCGATTTTGTCGTCTTGCTTCGCACTGGAAAGAGTTCTGTTCCGCAGTTGACGGTTTCGGTGCAGACCAATGAAGACTCCAGCCCCAGAGCTCTGCAGCTTCATCGGTTTCTTTTGCCGTGGGTTTCTTCGGGCGCCGCTGGTAATTCTGCCGAGGCGAACGATGAACCACAGAAGATCGCGGAACTTGAAGGTGGCAGTTGGGCTCGCGGTCGCAAAGTGTTCCGCAGTGAAGCGGCCGGATGCTTTAAATGTCATTCGATCGGAGGAGGCGGGGCGAGGATTGGGCCGGACCTCATCAATCTGGTTCATCGCGATTACGCCTCTGTGGTTCGCGATGTGACCAATCCAGGCTTTGCCATCAACCCGGACTACATCGGGCATGTAGTTGCTTTGAATGACGGCCGAATTCTCACGGGCATTTTGCAGTCAGACGGTGATCAACTGTTGCTGGGAGATGAGAAAGGAGTCATCACGAAACTTTCAAAGTCAGACATTGACACGATGACAGTTTCAAAAACGTCCGTCATGCCAGCAGGGATTGCTCAAAAGCTGACTCCGGAGCAATGGAAAGATCTCATGACTTTCCTGCTGACTCGCCCGCCGCAGATGCCGCTGGATTCGCCGTTGACAGCTCCTCCACTGAGAACTCAGGCGGAAGTCGCCGCGGCACTGGCCGGAGCACCGGAACCTCCAGCGGTGACTCGACCGTTGAATATTGTACTCGTGGATGGCCCCAAAGATCATGGACCGGGGGAGCATGATTATCCCGCATGGAAACAGGCGTGGCAGGAACTGTTGGCGGCAGCGGAGAACGTCACGATTTCCACGGCCACTGAGTTTCCTTCCGACGAACAAATGTCGCAGGCTGACGTTATGCTGTTCTTCCAGAAGGGCAGTTTTGCGGAAACTCGTCGAGGCAATCTGGATGCCTTTCTGGCTCGCGGTGGCGGAGCGGTCTACATTCACTGGGCCGTCAATGGCGATGACGACGTGCAGGAGTTTGCCAAACGCATTGGCTATGCCTCATGGGGTGGTCGCATTGGATTTCGCCACGGGCCGCTGACGCTGGATATTCATAATACCAATCATCCGATCGTGCGGAACTTTGAGCAGATCAAGCTCTACGATGAGAGCTATTGGAAGCTGACAGGAGATCCGGGTGACGTGACGTTACTGGCGACGAGTATCGAAGAAGGAAATGCGACACCTCAGATGTGGACGCGGGAGGTCGGGAGAGGTCGCGTTTTCGTCAGCATTCCCGGGCATTATAGCTGGACCTTTGATGATCCTCTGTTTCGAATTCTGTTGCTGCGAGGTGTTGCGTGGACAGCCAATGAGCCCGTGGACCGATTTAACGAACTTGTGCCGATCGGTGCCAGAATGGCGCGCTAAGGAACAGGCATGATATAGGTCCCGCTTGCCTGACTCCGAAGCGTCAGTTTTGAAGTTGCGCTGTTCAGGACTGCCGGAGATCAACGGGGCGAAAACAAAGGGGATTATCATAACCCGACGCGTGAGCGAGGGATTTGCGGAGACATGAGTAAAACGCGACAGCTCAATCCCTCACTCACGTTTCGGGTTGTGATGGCCGCAAATGCTCAACTTCAAAAAGCGTCGGCGAGGGATCGAGTTGTGGTACCAAGTCCCTCGCTGACGCGTCGGGTTGTGAATTCAAGGTATGGAAACATCCGGAGATTAACCTTTGACTGTTCCCCACCGACTATCCTGAGTTGCTAACCGGCAGACATTGAATTCTTAACAAAGTATCGTTGTTTGCGGGTTAGTTGCCTGATTCTCGCAGCATCGTGCCAATACTGAAGACACAGATCCCGGCCAGCAAAGAAATCGGCATGACAATCAGGCGAAATCCGTAGAACAGTTGGAAGATGACGATCGCCGGGAGCATTGACAGTGCCGCGAGCTGCATCAAGAGTCCGACAGTCTGTTTCATCGCAGGGATCCGGGAGTCTCTTTGGGGTGTAATTCCGAACTATCAGTCTGCGGACTCATGGGTCTAAATTCAATGGGGCGACGGCCGATCATCGCGATCGGGAATTGCGGCGTAGCTAAGGATGATTGGCAAAAATAGGTCCTTTCTGCCGGAAAAGGACTTTCGCCGAAAGGCGAACTTTGTCTGCAATTTGGTCAGGTTTCGAGGCTGTGTGGTACTATCCCATGCACAGAAGTCGCGGCAAGCCGCGAAGTCCTGCCCGGCAGGCAGGACCTACCCCAATACTCATCGACACTCTGGAAATGTGTTCGCTCTCGCATGACTTGCCTTTGAGGCTGACGGGGTAACAATACAGCCAACACGGGTTCAGGCTTCGTTCGGGTCGAAGTATGAATTGAACCGGTAGAAAGTCCGTTCGTTTTAAGCTTTGGAGTACACGTATGAAATTCTGGAGTTCCGTTGCAGTTGCAATGACTGTTGCTTGTTTTTCCGCAGGAGTAGCCATGGCTGCAGATTCCGTTCATGAATTTAAAGCTAAGTCCATTCAGGGCAAAGAGGTGGATCTATCCGAGTACAAGGGGAAGGTGCTGCTGATTGTCAACGTCGCCAGTGAATGCGGCCTGACACCTCAGTATGAACAACTGCAGGCCTTGCACGAAAAATACGGCGATAAGGGTTTGGTTGTGATTGGCTTTCCCTGCAATCAGTTCGGTGGCCAGGAACCGGGAACAGAAAAGGAAATCGTGAAGTTCTGTTCTGACAACTACAAAGTCACGTTTCCAATGATGAGCAAGATCGAAGTCAACGGTGAAGGCCAGACCGCTCTTTACAAGTATCTCAAAAGCCAGGATCCTGGTTTTGATTATCTGAAAGAAGACAAAGACCGAGCTACTCGGAAAGAAAAGATCAGCTGGAACTTTGAAAAGTTCATCGTCGGCAAGGACGGCAAAGTTGCGGGTCGCGTTAGCCCTCGCACCAGCCCTGACGATAAGGAAGTGCTTGCTGTCATTGATGCGGAACTGAAGAAGTAATTGTATTGCATGATGAACGCAGACATTGGCTCGGCTTGCGGTCATGATTTCATGACCGTATCGCCGGGCCAATTTCTTTTCTCTTGGGTCGATCTGTCTCAGATCGACATCAGCGGCCAGTAGAATAATTGCCGCTGTTTCGATGTTCTGGATCATTGAACTTCGCGCCCGCTTGAGCTGCTTCGCTGGTTCCTGCCCGGATTGGCTCGGGGAGTGCAGGCTTACCGATCTAAGGACAGATCGGTCTACATGGCGACCAGAGGCTTTCACCTCGATTATCAGGAGAAGCAACTCGCGGCGGACGTTATAAGTTTTTTTGAATTTGCGGCGGCGAAAGGTTCTCGTCAAATGACATCCTCCGCTGCCTCACATGCACGGCCTCGAAAATTCGCGACGACTCGCTGGAGCCTCGTTCAACAGGCGACTCAGGGGAACGAAGCTCCCTCACATGCCGCTGGAGGAACTTTTTCGAGCTTACCAGCTGCCGGTGTATGCCTTTATGCGGCGGCAGCCGCGAGTTTGTTTGAGCGTCAATGGGCTCACGCGGTTCTTGATCGAGTACTGCAGCAGCCTCGCGAAGAACACTACACCACGGAACGACATGCACTCTTCGATGCTCTCGTGGGACACCTCGGCGGCGTTGCTAATGAGGGGTCGCTGACGCTATCGGCGGAGAGATTGCAAATGAGTGCCGAGGCGATCCAAGTTTCGTTACATCGCCTGCGAAAGAGATATCGTTCGCTGCTACGAAATGAAATTGCTCAGACTACAAACTCACCAGCGGAAGTTGACGACGAGATTCGCCATTTGTTTCTGGCACTCTCGAGGAACTGAGTTCTGCTATCAAGATATGTCGTCTGACACACAGTCCCTTCTCCCCCTCGGGGGAGAAGGTGGCCGATAGGCCGGATGAGGGGGCAACTGGCATCGGCCGGTTAGTATCGCACCAGGTCATCGGCGGTGGTGAGGCCGAGTTCCTGCACGAGTTCCTGCGCCTTTGTGACCATCATCTTGAGTTCGCTCTGCAAGGCCAGGAACTGCCAACCTTCGCTGATGCGGTGTTGAATCTCAGTCACGCTTTGGCAGTGAATCCCGACCGGAGTTCCGGTCTTCTTGCCAGCCGCCAGGACTCGCTGGAGCATGGCTTCGAATTCTTCCGGAGTCGGTTCGGTGCCGTCCGGCTTCTTCATTTGCCAGAACAAATCATTCGGCCCCACGAATATCGCATCGACGCCCGGCAGGCTGTAAATTGCTTCCGCGTTATCAACGCCCTCGGGAGACTCCGTCTGCAGGATCACCAGAATTTCGTCATTCGCACGACGATAGTATTCGCCGGTCGGAGTCTGAAAATTCTGAGCCGGAATACTGCCCCCAATGGATCGATTTCCCTGGGGAGGATACTTGGCTGCAGCGATCGCGATCTTCGCCTGCTCGACGGTGTTCACCATCGGAATAACAACTCCAAAGGCACCGCCGTCCAGAACTCGCTTGATCAAGTCGTGGTCACCTCGAGGAACACGGGCCAGCGGCACGCATCCCGCATCGGCGATGACAGCAAACATCATTGAAGCCATCTGCCAGTCAATTGGAGAATGTTCCAGATCAACCGTCAGCCAGGGAAATCCGGTCTTCGCCATCAAGCGGGCCGTGAAGACGTCGCCGAATGACAACCAGGTTCCAACCTGAGGTTGTCCGGCAGCCAGAGCCGCTTTGACAGGATTAGTTTTCATTGGAGTTTCTTACTTTCGTCGGTGGAGTATGCGTGGTGTAAAAGCCTGTAAACCAGCGGGGTAAACCCTGGTGATATGGACTTAGGCTCGACTTATCAGAATGGGCTTTTCCAGCGGGTTGAAAAACATCCTATTGCAACAAGATTCAGTGGGACAATGGTCGTTCTGATTTCGCCTCGAAGAGGCGTCAGCATTTAGCCACAGGCTTTAGCCTGGGGCTAAATGCTGCCGCGGCTACACCGCGAAACACAACCCGAAACAACGGACCCAAACTTGCGCAATCCCGGGCTATTCCGGTTCAATCACAATCAACAGGTCACCGGTTTCGACTCGCCGACCCGGTTGCACGAGGACATCTCCGATCTTGCCATCAAGCTCTGCATTAATCATCGTTTCCATCTTCATGGCTTCGAGAGCCAGCAGTTTCTGGCCCTTCTTGACTCGATCACCGGCCTTCACAGCCACTGTCACGACCATGCCGGGCATCGTTGCTCCGACCTGACCGGAAATCGCGGGATCGGCCTTGATGCTGGTTTCCCCGGTCGCTTCGGCAGAATGGTCCGCCACGGTGATTTCGCGAGGCTGACCGTTCAGCTCGAAGAAGACCGTGCGAGTTCCATCCGCATGAGCATCGCTGACAGTCAATAGCTTGATGATCAGAGTCTTACCGGGCTCAATGTCGATCGTGACTTCTTCGCCGGTCTCCAGCCCAAAGAAGAATGTCGGCGTCGGGAAGATACTGACATCTGAGAATTGCTGCTGATGCCTCACGAACTCCTCATAGACGCGTTCGTACAACAACCACGAGATCACTTCCTGCCCCGTGGGTTCTCGCTCCATCAGCTCGGCCACCTTCTTCTTTGCGGCGTCCATGTCGGCCGGCGGCAGAGTTTCCCCGGGGCGTCCGACGAACTCTTTCTTGCCCAGCAGAACTCGCTTCTTGACGGCGTCCGGAAAACCACCCGGAGGCTGGCCCATGCCGCCGCTGATCAGATCAATCACGCTGCCTGGAAACGCAATATCGCGATCCGGATTGAGCACATCTTCACAGGTAAGATTGTTGGCCAGCATGAACAGCGCCATGTCGCCGACGGATTTGCTGGTTGGAGTCACCTTCACGATATCGCCGAACAACTGATTCACTTCGGCATAAATGCGGCAAGCTTCCGGCCAGCGATCGGCGAGACCCAATGCACGTGCCTGTTCAAAGAGGTTCGTGTACTGACCGCCCGGCATTTCATGACGATAAAGGTCGGCCGTAGCGGCCAGGGCAACGCTCTCGAATGGCGTGTAGAAGTCTCGAGTCGCGCGCCAATATTCGGCGATCGAATCCAGACGATCCGAATCCAGTTGAGTATCTCGTGCATCGAACCGCATCATTTCCACGAGCGTGTTCAGATTGACCTGAGACGTGCCGCCAGACATCGGAGCCATCGCTGCGTCAGCGATGTCGAGCCCAACCTTGCTGCCTTCCAGAATCGAAGCCGCCTGAATTCCGGCGGTGTCATGAGTATGGAAGTGGATCGGAATCCCAATCTCCTGTTTCAGCGTTTTGATCAACTGAGACGCTGCGGCTGGCTTACACAGGCCCGCCATATCCTTGATCGCCAGGATATGAGCACCCATCTTCTCCAGTTGCTTGGCCAGATCGACATAGTACTTCAAGTTGTACTTGTTACGTTTCGGGTTGGTGATGTCCCCGGTGTAGCAAATCGCGGCTTCGCAGATGGCTCCGGTGTCAACAATCGCATCCATCGCGACGCCCATGTTAGGCAGCCAGTTGAGGCAATCGAAGACTCGGAACACATCAATCCCCGCATCGGCCGCTTCTTTCACGAAGACCTGCACGATGTTATCAGGATAGTTTGTGTAGCCGACCGCATTGGAAGAACGCAGCAGCATCTGGAACAAAATATTGGGAACTCGTTCACGCATCTGAACAAGTCGCTGCCACGGGCATTCCTTCAGAAAACGCATTGTGGTGTCGAAGGTCGCGCCGCCCCACATTTCCAGGCTGAACATGTTGGAACAATGGTGGGCATAGGCGTCGGAAACCTCCAGCAAATCGAAGGTTCTCATGCGAGTCGCCAGCAGAGACTGATGAGCATCGCGGAACGTCGTGTCTGTAATCAGCAGTTGCTTCTGCTCAGTCACCCACTTTGCGAAGCCAGTTGCTCCCAGCTCCTTGAGCTTATCGCGGGTTCCCTTGGGAGGCGCCACTCCACGCGGTACGGCAGGGACTGGTGCAGACTCGGTTCGCAGCGATTTTGGTCGCCCTTTCACGAGACTGTTGCCGTTCACGATAGTCTCGGCGAGGAACGACAGCAGTCGCGTCGCACGGTTCTTGCGAACATCAAACTGAAACAGTTCTGGTGTTTCATCAATGAAGCGCGTCGTGCAATCACCATTCACAAAGGTTGGGTGATTCATCACCTTGGCAAGGAACGGGATGTTGGTCTTTACGCCGCGAATACGGAATTCCTTCAGCGTACGGTCCATGCGATGAATCGCGTCGATAAAGCGACGTCCGCGAGTTGTCACTTTGGTCAGCAGCGAATCATAAAACGGATTCACCACCGCCCCGGAGAACGCGCTGCCTGCGTCGAGTCGAATGCCCATGCCACCGGATGAGCGATAGTGGGTCACTCGGCCATAATCCGGCATAAAATTGTTCGCTGGATCCTCGGTCGTCACACGACACTGCACAGCAAATCCGTTGGTTTTGATTTCCTTCTGATTGCCGAGGCCGATTTCTTCGTCGGCTAGTTTCATCCCCTGAGCCACCAGGATCTGGCACTTGACGATGTCGATATTCGTGATCTCTTCGGTCACCGTGTGCTCGACCTGGATACGAGGATTCACTTCGATGAAGTAAAACTTCTCGGCATCCACGTCCACCAGGAACTCGACCGTTCCCGCGCACGAATAATTGACCGCATTGCCGATCTTCACTGCGGCATCCAGAATGCCGTCTCTCAGAGCCACCGACAGATTCGGAGCGGGCGCCAGTTCAATCACCTTCTGATGGCGACGCTGCACGGAGCAGTCACGTTCAAACAGATGCACCAGATTGCCGTGTTCGTCACCCAGCAGTTGCACTTCAATGTGCTTGGCACGAGCGATGAATTTTTCGATAAAGACATCCGCGCAACCGAAGGCGGTTCGGGCTTCGTTGCGAGCGGACTCAAACGCCTGATCAAAATCGGCGACGGTCTTGACGGCACGCATGCCACGCCCGCCGCCACCTTTGGCCGCCTTGATCATGACCGGGAAGCCGATTTCGGTAGCCTTAGCTCGGGCTTCGGAAACGGATTCGATGGAATCCTTGGTTCCCCCCAGCACGGGAACATTGGCCTGGATCGCAATACTTCGTGCAGCGGTCTTGTCCCCGAGTGATTCGAGGCAGTCCACGGACGGCCCCACGAACTTGATGCCGGCTTCTTCGCAGGCCCGAGCGAACTCGGGACGTTCCGACAAAAATCCGTAGCCCGGATGGATCGCATCGACGCCAATTTCTTTGGCCAGTGCAACGATGGCCGGGATATCCAGGTACGATCGAATTGGTTCGCCCGGTTTGCCGATGCGATAGGCTTCGTCTGCTTTGAAGCGATGCAACGCGTAACGGTCCTCGTGAGAATAGATCGCGACCGTGCGAATACCGAGTTCCGTAGCACTGCGGAAAACTCGAATGGCGATTTCAGAACGATTTGCAACCAGCAGCTTTTTGATCGTAGGCATGAATTCTCAAACCACTAAAGACTCAACCGGTGAACCTGCGTTCGCAAAGGCTCACTTGTCACACCCTACAGGAAAACATTGCAATTTGTAGGGTGTGACAAGGTCGCGCTGGCGACCGCAGGCACACCATTTACGGATATTATTTCGAACCAGTTCCTCAGAGGATACCCACAAGAATTGGAGACCCTCATTCCTGGCCCGGCACAGAATAGCCCAAGTGCGAACGACAATCCACCAGCGGCGTAAAGAGTTGCAGCGACTCAAATGAGAAGTGAGAAATGGTCGGTCGGCGTGGCGCGATTTGCCTCAAAAAAAGACTTTCCCGAGCCTTCACGCTTGCGAACCAAGGATTCGGTATACTCTCCGGTGACCAGATTGCTGGTGGTCCGATATCCTCAGAGAACGACCGAGATCTTTAGTGATGACTGTACCGAAATGCTGCCTCATTTGCGGCCAGCCGAAGCGCCATCTGGTTTCGGGGAAACTGGTGAGAAGCACGATTGCGCAACTGATTCAGTCGAATCATCCGGAGTGGAACGAACAGAGTTTCATTTGTCTCGATGATGTGAATGATGTGAACCAGTTTGGACGTCAGTACAGCGCACGGATGGCGGATGTGAGGAAAGGTGAATGATGTCGGGGAAAACAAATGTACGTTTTTGATGCAGCGATCATCGGCGGAGGCATCGTAGGACTTGCGACCGCGTGGCAGTTATCGCGACTGAAACCCGAATGGAAACTGGTGGTGATCGAGAAAGAATCGACTCTCGCGTTTCATCAGACCGGACGAAACTCGGGCGTCATTCATTCGGGCATCTATTATCGTCCGGGATCGCTGCGAGCACGCAATTGCCGTGAGGGGAAATTACTGCTCGAACAGTTCTGCACGGAGCATCAGATTGCGTGGAATCGAACGGGCAAGGTCATCGTCGCCACGCAGGAAAGCCAACTAGCCCAATTGCAGAAGATCTACGAACGTGGCCAGCAGAACGGTGTCGATTGCCGGATTATTGATCGCAGTCGGCTTCTTGAGCTGGAACCGCACTGTGCCGGGATTAGAGCGATTCATGTGCCGGAGTCCGGGATCGTGGATTATCCCGGAGTCTGCCAGAAGCTGGCCGAGTTACTAAGAGCGTCCGGAGCAGAGATTTATCTGAACGCCTGCGTCGAGTCGATGGAACAGAGAGCCGACTCCGTGAGAGTGACGACGTCCACTGGCATTGTAGAAGCGAAGCAGGTCATCAACTGCGCCGGTCTGCATAGTGACCGAGTTGCTCGTCAAAGCGGGCTCCCCATGAAGGAGATGATTGTTCCGTTTCGCGGAGAATACTTTGAACTCAAGCCTGCCGCTCAGCATCTCTGCCGAACCTTGATCTATCCGGTCCCTGATCCTCGTTTCCCGTTTCTCGGCGTCCATTTCACGCGGATGGTTCATGGTGGCGTGGAGTGCGGTCCCAACGCCGTCTTCGCGCTGGCTCGCGAAGGGTATAATTGGGGAACGATGAACGCTCGAGATCTTTGGGAGTCCTTAACTTATCCCGGCTTCTGGCGGTTGGTCTCAAAGAATTGGAGAACCGGCCTCGGAGAAGTCTGGCGGTCACTCTCGAAAGCCGCCTTCGTCAAAGCGTTGCAGCAGTTGGTTCCGGAGATCCGATCAGAACATTTGGAGGCCGCACCCGCCGGAGTTCGTGCGCAGGCGCTTGGACTTGATGGCAAACTGGTTGACGATTTCGTCATCCTGCGGCATGAGCGAGTCGTCAATGTGTGTAACGCGCCGTCCCCTGCAGCAACGGCTTCGTTAAATATCGGGAAGCATGTGGCCGAGCTGGTGATCCGATAAATTCTGCTACGGACTTCCTAACTTCCCGCAGAGAACTAAGATCCGCAGGTCAGACGCTGTAAACCTGAAAACGTGAGGACGACATAACGCGTCCAGGTTTCGCTACACACTTTGAATCGGTGTCTTTGAATCGGTGTCTTTGTCAATGACCGCAGAAGGAACGATGGATGTCAGAGGATGAAGGATTCGTTTGCGTAATCTCGGCCATTACGACATTAATCAGCTGGCTATGGTGGTACGGACTTCTCGTTAAAACAAAACCTCCACTGATCGTGGGCAGAACGGCATCGACCAAAACCCTGGCCGTGATACCGGTCATCGCGTTCGGCTTTCTGTTTGTCGTGCTTGCAATGTGGTCAGCCAGCGATGTGAGGAATGACGGTCGGTATGTGACGATGTACCTTCTGATGGGGATCGCCTGGTGCGGAGCCGCCAGTTTTATTCCGACGTCTATGGGGCTTAGTTTCCATAACGATGTTTTGAACCTGGCGAATCAGTCGGCCACCTGGCTGTGGCGTGGCTGGATTCTGGGGGCCATGATGACGTTCGCTAGTGCCAACATCGGCAATGGGCCCGGCTGGTGGGTTGTGGCCTTCAGTGGGATTCTGTCAACGGGTTCGCTGACGCTTGTGTACTGGCTTCTTGAGAAGCTCGGGAACACTCATGACGCGGTCACAATCGATCGTGATCTCGCGACGGGCCTCAGGATGGCCGGAGTCTTTATCGGATGCGGTGCTGTGTTTGGAGTGGCAGTCGCCGGAGACTGGAAATCGGCGGACGAAACCGTTCGAGATTTTCTGACGAGGGCGTGGCCCGCAGTAGCGATTCTTCTCGCCGCAGTTTTCTTCAATGCGACGATGAAGCCAACCCCGCAGAATCCTCGCCCGGCTGTGATGAGCTGTGGGCTGATTCCCATGCTTGTTCTGGCTCTGATCGGACTCATCTGGGCTGTTATCGAAGGGGCTTCAGTCGTTGGAGCGGCCGCATGACTCCATTGAGTTGCGGATCTCTGATTCCGCGTTCAACCTTCGCGACGATCCGTCGTCAGATGGTGCTCGAATTCTGCAAGTGGGATCCTCAGGTCGAAGACGTTTCTACCTTGTGTCCCTATTCTTTGTTGTTGCAACAGGATGCGTGGAACCAGTTGATTCAATGGTCGGAACAACTGGCGGACGAGACTTTGAATGTGGAAGCAGAACTGTTGCAGCGACCGGATCTGCTCTGTCAACTGGGGCTGCCGCGACCGATCAGAAGGCTGTTGACGCGGGCGAAGTCTCCAGCGTCCGCTTCTTTTGCCAGGATTATGCGGTTCGACTTTCACTGGACAACGGACGGCTGGAGAATCTCCGAGGTCAATTCAGATGTCCCCGGAGGCTTCATCGAATCATCGGCTTTCACACATCTGATGGAGCAGGTGACTCCGGCCACGATGAGCCCCGGAGATCCCGCAGGCCTGTATGCCGAAGCGATCGCTCAGTGCGGAATGCAAAGAATCGGCCTGGTTCATGCCACAGCTTACAGTGACGATCGTCAGGTGATGACTTACCTTGCTCAGCGACTCCGACAGCAGAATGTCGAAGCATTTTTGGGCAGTCCAGCCGATGTCGCGTGGTCAGAGGGGCACGCGTCACTTCGCAGCGGATCGCAGTTGCAGGATGTTGACGGCCTTGTACGATTCTTTCCCGGGGAGTGGCTTCCGAATCTGAAACAGCGACCAGTTTGGGAACCGTTCTTTGTTGGTGCGCGGACGCCGATCAGTAATCCGGCGACGGCTTTGGTCAGTCAGAGTAAACGTCTGCCTTTAGTCTGGGATCGATTGAAAACACCCGTGCAGACGTGGAAGGAACTTCTTCCGGAGACCGCTGATCCTCGACGAGTTCTCTGGAAACGTGATGACCGCTGGGTTCTGAAACCGGCGTTGGGACGAGTTGGTGAGATGATTGGGCTGCACGGGGTGACTTCCGGCAAAGACTGGCGCGCGATTCGTCGGAGTGCGACCTGGTGGCCCGGACACTGGGTTGCTCAGAAGCGTTTTCAGATGCAGCCATTGGCAGGGCCGCAGGGAGTCGTCTATCCCGTGATTGGCGTTTATACGGTCGATCGCAGAGTCACAGGGATCTATGCTCGCCTTGCTCAGCAGCCATTGATTAACCATCTGGCGCAGGATGTGGCTGTGCTGATTCCTCAGCCATCATTTGTTGACGAAGCCTCCGATGTCGCTGGATCCAGCATGAGTTCTCAGGAAGGGGGAGTATTGAGATGAATCGAACGGATGCTTTTGCAGCATGGGGGCCCGATCTGCCGGATGATGAGTTTGGTCCCGCATGGACTCAGTGGGCCAAGCCGGTGTTGTTTGCGTCGATCAGCGAAGCAGCTCCTCCCATCGCACTGCAGGAAGAACATTTGTCAGGGCTGGAATCAGAAATCCGGTCGCGAGACAAATCGGTTGCCATCGTGGTCGACCTGCCCGGACCTCAGGCGGCCCGGATCGGACTCGCCTGCGCGAGGATGGGACTGCGGCCGGTGCCATTGTTCAACGGAAGTTCGGGCCCGGAAGAATTGATCGTGACCGGCGAGCTGATTGAGACATTGCGTGCGGGTGGCATCCAACTTCAGTCTCAGCCGCTTTCGAACAATGCCGCACCAGCGTTCCTGCTGGATTCGCGACGAATGTCTCAGGACGTCAAGCCCAGCCCCGGGAAGTTCGACAATCGCTGGCTGACGTTTCCTCAGGACTTCCCTTCGGCCAATCTTTTGATTGCACGAGGTATCTCTACGGTAATTGTGATTCAGCCGAAGACTGGTCAGCCAGCCGAGGATCTTGCTCATGTGCTGCGTCGCTGGCAGGACGCGGGGATGTCAATCCAGACTGCAGTGTCGGAGTCGACCGCAGCCGAACCGATCGAAGTGAAACGTCCGGCTCGTTTTCGTCGGCTCTGGTATGGAGTACTTGCCTTGATGGGACTGATGTCCAACAGCGCCGGAGGATTCGGTGGGGTGATTCCGCATCATTCGTCTGGTTAGTGCTGTGAACTCAGACAGGTCTTATGGCTACTTTGGGAAACGTTTGCATTATGAAATCTGCGCTCCGGGTTTTGTCGAATCTGTTTGTCTGTGTTGTTGCTGTGTCGGTTCCTGCGTTGGATCGGGACTGCGTCGTTTGGGGCGCTGATCCGGTCGCGCTGGAGAAAGATCCAGGCCTTGTCGCAAACTGGCATCAGTGGCGAGGACCCGCGGGAAATGGTTCGGCACCGGAAACCGCGAATCCTCCTGTGAGCTGGGATGCAACGAAGAATGTAAAGTGGACGGCTGAGATTCCCGGCACTGGATCTGCAACCCCGATCGTCTGGGGGCGGCAGATTTTTATCCTGTCGGCAGAAGAGACTGATCGAAAAGCAGAAACGGTGCCTGAAAAGCGAGCGGACTCGAAGACGGAGCCGCCCGGAGTCTACTATCGTTTTCTGGTCACGAGTTTTGATCGCAACACTGGAGAAGTCCTCTGGCAAAAGGTCGCGACGGAGCAGGTGCCTCACGAAGGTCGACATCCAACTCATACCTATGCGGCTGGATCTCCCACAACCGATGGCGAACTGCTGTATGCGTCGTTTGGATCTCGAGGACTGTTTGCCTACACGCTGGACGGCGAACTTGTCTGGCAGAAGGACCTTGGCGACATGAATACTCGCTTCGGCTGGGGCGAGGCTGTTACGCCTGTGTTGGCTGGCTCGTTGCTGATTGTGAACTGGGATCAGGAGCAGGATTCGTTCATCGTGGCGTTGGACAAGAAGTCCGGTGAAGAACGCTGGCGGAAAGCACGTGATGGAGAAGCCACTTCCTGGAACACCCCGTTGATCACAACAGTCGGAGAGAAAACGGTTGCGGTCGTCAACGGTTCCGGGAAAGCTCGAGCCTACAATGTTGCTGACGGTGACATGCTTTGGGAGTGCGGTGGTCAGACGGTTAACGCGATTCCGTCGCCGGTGCAGTTCGGCGATTTTGTGGTCTGTATGAGTGGATACAAAGGAGCGGCCTCTTATGCGATCCCGTTAAACTCCAGCGGGGATCTTACGGGCTTAGATCGCTTTGTCTGGACCTTCCACACCGGCACACCGTATGTTCCTTCGCCGACCGTGAGTGGCAATCGTTTGTATTTCACTGGCGGCAACAACGACATTCTCACAGCCCTCGATCTGGCATCGGGCAAAGCGGTCATTGAAAAGCAAAGACTGGGAATCGGCAACACCTATGCGTCTCCGCTGGCTGCCGGAGGCAAGGTGTATTTTGTTGGCCGAGAAGGTGCAACAACCGTGATCAGTGATGATGCGGAAGCAAAGATTCTTTCCAAGAACATCATCAACGACACCTTTGATGCCTCACCGGTCGTGATTGGCAAACAACTGCTGCTGCGGAGCTGGTCAAAGTTGTATTCGATCGAAGAATAGTCCAGCGCGGCGTTCCGAAGTCAAAACGTTTTTTCGCGTCTTGAAGCAGGCGCACGGCACCGCGTTATTCGAAACCAGGGCAGGTTGCAGGGTGTAGTCGCGATTGTTTGTCAAAGCAGGTCCTTTCTGCCGGAAAGGACTTTCGCGGCTTGCAGCGACGTTGAGTGCACGCGGTTTGATCATGTTGGGGCCGGATTTGAAGGACGAAGAAAACAATGGTTTTGACCGCTGCAGCATGCAGAAGCTTTTGACCAGGGCCACTCGGTGGTAGCATGTAGGGCCCGGAAAACAGCGGGCTCGAATCTCAAATAC
This sequence comes from Planctomycetales bacterium, assembly GCA_026400835.1. Classification (GTDB taxonomy): domain Bacteria; phylum Planctomycetota; class Planctomycetia; order Planctomycetales; family Planctomycetaceae; genus SXXK01. The sequence continues at coordinate 63,724 of JAPLOA010000042.1, forward strand.
CGACCGACGAGCTGACACCAAATCCGCATGGCCAAAAAAGCCCACCACAGTATGCCGTCCGGTTGGGACTGAATCGCAGCGGGTATCTCAGCCGTTCGTTGCGGACTGGCCACACGATTGCGATTCAGCCACGAAGTGGCGGCCTGATGTAGCCATGGGCGTGAGCCTTAGGTTTAGGCACATTTCCGGGTGGCTTCTTGGGTTCTTGCTCCGTCGATCATGGCCTGAAGTTTAGTCCATCCTTTCCAGAGGACCAGCCACCCGGGGTGGCTGTCATGTTTTCGGTTCATGTGGCCGCCCAATC
>JAPLOA010000052.1 GCA_026400835.1 Planctomycetales bacterium
CTAAGTCTGTCAATTCTAAAGTCCGACACCACCATCAAAGACAACGTCCGAGGCAAACGTCTGCTTGCAGGATGGAATTTGAACAACCTCAAGAAGATTTTGTCAGCTTTTCAAGCCACTTGAACGTGCGATTGCCCTGCCGCTCCGACAAATGGCCAAGGTATCGATTAGAACCGTATGCGGTAACAATCAGGCACCCTCCCGGACGAACGACTCGCCGTAGTTCACTGGCCCACCCGGCCGCCTTATCGTAAGGGATGTGTGTAAAGACCGAGTTCGCCCACACGAAATCAAAATACTGATCCGGGTAGGGCAAAACTGGTTCGGTAGTCAGCACCTTTGTGCGAACACGTCCGCCCAACTGCCGTTCAACTTCGCGAACAACTGGTTCTGTGACATCGCATCCGTGCAATTCGGCGGCGAAAGCGTAGAAATGACGGATCAGCCGCCCGACCCCGACGCCGAAATCCAATATGCGTTCAAATGACCTGGGATCAAATCCGTGATCTCTCAGATCCTCGAGCAGTAGGATTGAAGCACGATAGCCGCTCGCGAAGAACACGTCTGCACCAGTCTTATTCGCCTGTTGAATCGATGCCACGAGTTCGCCGCTCGGCAAGAGTGACTCATCCGACTGAACCGGATGCATCGCCACACAATACTCCTCCCGCAGCATACGCTCGAGCCGCTGCCTCCAATACGTGCGTTCCTCGGCACGGTCCTTCGCTCGCTGCCTTTCCGCATGTCGGAGCGGCCCACCCATCAACGTCTTGATAGCTGTTAACACGTCTTCCACCCTCTTCACGAAACGGATCTTCGAATCGCATTCATGTCAACACTCTCGCTCCACTTCCGGCGGTGATGATGTCAGCATTGTGTCATCCACGTTTTCCTAATCGCTGAAGCAACCCAGCGGCCTTGCGCCAAAGTGCTCCCACGCGCATCGGTCGATTTCCATCTAAGATATCCTTGCGTACGTAAGCTCGCATCAAAGTGAGTTTCACGTCCTCCTCGGAGATTAGGCCGGAATCACGAGCTTCTTTGAAGTACTGATGCCACAATTCGCCAAAGGGATGGTTTGGAAACTTCCAGGGTTGCCGCGAGAGATCGGTGTAATGAATCAACTTCGTGTTTGAATCAAAGCGATCAAACTCGTTCCACGTCGGGGCGAGTTCCGCAATTGTGTAAGGTCGATGCTGCAGGAAATGGCCAGCAAACCGGGAGAAGTCGGAGTACGAGTAACGGCCTGCATCAATTTCGTCAAAAATCGTCTCTAACTCAAAGCGACATCGACCGCAATTGAATAGCATAACGCTGGTCGCCCACATCGAATCTCCATACTCTTTCACCGCCCGAAAGTCGACGTCATCCATCGGTGTGTCAAACAGCTCACCAATATCGCCCAGACAGATCATGTCGGAGTCGAGGTAGATGGCTCTTCCCTGATAGTCGCACATCTGCGGAATTAGGTACCGATACAAGCTGAACTCGGTGACGTTGCGGTACTTCATCTCCAGGGACATGGGCGCGAGAAATGGGGGGGCGTCGTTCCGCTCAATGGCGTTATGAGTGCCGTTGATCACCCAGATCTCGAGGGGTCGCTTGGAATTCTTCCGCAGCGAGTAGATCAGGGTCTTCCGTTCGAGCAGGCTGGCCTCGCCGGAGCCGATGAACACTCGCACTGGAGCCGAGGCGTCAGACATGTTGAGTTCCTTGGTTCGCCGGGTGCTGGGGCGACCGGCGGTAGATCAGGTTATGGGCGACCGTCGCCGGGTCGCTCCCCGTCCGCAGCCTCTCAAGGCCGGCAGCCGTATCATGCCGTTCGATACGCTCAAATCCGCAGTCGCTCATTGTGGACGCGATTCGGTCTATACACCCGGCATTGACCTCGACCTGCACCTCCCGCGGCGCCAGCACGTCAGTCAGCAGCCGGCGCATCCCCGCGAGGATGAGCGGCTCATTCCCGTCAACGTCGATCTTGATGTGGGTCGGCGGAAGAATGGCGCCCGCCTCCACCAATCGATCGACCGACGTGGCCTGTTTCAACTCCACGGCTTCCGGAGTGAACGCGCGGTCGTCGCCATCTTTCAGGCGGTCGAGTTGACTCATGGAACTGCCCGAAGTGAGGGAGAAATAATTGAAGGGCAGCATTTGCTCGTCCTGGTGCAACGCGACGCACAGAGTGGTGATGCGTTCGCCAAAGCTGTTCGACGCAATGTTCCGCAACAAGCTCGAACAGTTGAGCAGATGGGGCTCAAAGGCGAAGACCCGCCCCGCGGGCCCGACTCGCAACGCCGCCAGAAGGGAGTAAATGCCGATGTTTGCACCAACATCGTAGAAAACGTCGCCCGGACCGACCGAGCGGCTGATCCAGGCCACGGTTCCGGCTTCCTTGTGAAGCAGCGATGTCGCCCGCCACTGCTCCATCTCCGACGTGGCGACGAATCGCAAATTGCCATGGGGAGTAGCGACATCGATCAGTCGCGGTGCTCCGTTGGTCGGAGCGCCGGAGCGGCGGTTGTCAGTCAGGCGCGAAACCACTCCCACGATGCGCCGGATGATGTTGGGAGCTTGCGGTTTAGAAGTCACTGGACGCCTCGATATTGATGGTCAGGGTGCGGCGCATGGCGTGGGGAGCATCGGCTGTCATCGGTCGCACGGCGTGCCATGAATTGAATGTCTTCACAAAGACAACCAATTGATTTGGAACAAAATCAAAGGTTTTAATTACGTCGACTTCTGAAAACTCCGCCTGCCGGTTTACGTGATTGAAACTGTGACGAGGCTCCTTCACACGCAGTACATCCGTTCCGCCGCCCCACGCGATATTCCATTCGCCGATAGTCACAATCGAATACACCAGTGTGATCAGTTTCTGTGGAGCGTCGGTGTGGGGTTTGATGCAACCGCCGGCGCTGGGCATCATGGAAAACTCGAATCTGGACCTTAACTGCGACGCCTTGCGACGACTGAGACGACGCCAAAACGATTCCGTGAAAGTACGCGGCTTTAAGTCACTAAGTCCTGACTGCGGCGATATGCCCAGATCGATGTGTTGTTTTCGCAAGCCTTCAATAACTCGATCGATAAAGTCAGTACTCTTGATCTCCTGCCAAACGGCGTTCCAGACGGGGTCACTTTTAACCACTCGGGAATATTGGTCTGGATGGTTCCGTTCCGACAACGAGTACTTCAGGCCAAGAGCGGGCATGTAGCAAAAGTGCTCTTGCGCGGGCCATGCGGCTACCATCCGCTCGTAAAACTCAGGGTTGACGACGTCGCGCTGGTAACCAATTGGGAACGGCTCGTAGTCGAACTCCAGGTTGTCGAAGCGAAAGAATGACATGCGTTTAGTTCATTGCGGTTGGTGTTGTTGAGTTGTTGTTTTCAGCACACTCAACGTGCGAAAAACGATAACGCACGGATCACGCGAGTCGGCAGATTCCAGAACGCCTGGCGACACTGGCGGAGACGTCTCCGCAACTGCGGAAGGCAGAGTCCGTAGTGGAACCTGCGCTCCGTCCGCTCGAGATATCTCCGGACAAACTCTCCGTTCTGATGGACGCAGACCGTCGAATCGTCAACCTCGGCAGGGGCGAATTCAATCCACATCTCAGCGGCATGCGACCAAGGAGTTTCGAGCGACGGCGGCGTCACACGCCGGGCATGCCGTCCGACTCGTTGTGCCAGAAGATCTAAACCCCGATGGCTATAATTGAAAATGTGTGCCACGTGAAAATATTGGAGGGCGTCTCCGGCGGGGAATTCACTGCGGTCGATGCCGAGGATGTCGGGGACAATATGGAGCAGGACGCCGTTGGGCTTAAGCAGTCGTGCTGCATTGCGCAATTGCTCTTCAGGATTCCAGACATGTTCGAATACGTGGTGGCTGAAGACCAGATCGCAGGACTGAGGGCCGAGCCTTTCGAGAGTCTGAGCGATTGGTTCTTGTCGGACTCCGCCGAGACCGCGTGACTGCGCATACGTGACCAGTCGCGCATCGTACTCGCAACCGGCGCAATCCCAGCCAGCCTCGGCGAAGACCGAGAGTGCGCCGCCGGCGCCGCAGCCGATCTCCAGGACGCGCCGGCCTTGCCCGCCGGAACTCATCAATGAACGAAGGACCTTTTCGCCGTACGCGGCCTGTCGCGAGAAGTACGCGGGCAGGTCGGGCGAGCGTCGATACAGTCCCTGGTAATGCTGAGTGTAGAAGTGCTCAACCGAAGGTTCATCAAGGTATGGGTCGAAACGGAGCGTGCCACAGGTTTCGCACACCACGGTGTCCAGCGGTAATCCATACCGGTCTATGGTGGCGACGGTCGTGCTTGCGGCGGTCTCGCCGCACGGACACTTGGACTCCGTCAGATGAAACGTACCCTGTTCAAGCATCGCCCGAAACGCGGCAATCTGTGCGACCTGGTCCGAAGCCAGAGAGGCCGATGGATCCGCGAAGCGACGATCGAAGCGCGGCGAGATGATCGCCGAGGATCGTTGAGAACTTGAGATCCCGTTCATTCTTGTCACGGCACACGGCCACGTGCTCCCGGCTTCGTGTGCATTAGCCGAGGGTGGGGCATTCGAACACTGGGTCATGGATTGTTTCCGCCGCGGATGGATTCGTTGGTGGCGAGGCGGAACAGAACGGCTTGGCCGGTGGTCAGCTCGACGAGGGGCGCGTTCGTATTCTGCACAAATTCATCGACAGCCTGCCGCGCGCCCGGACAAGTGCGAAAACCATAGTCGTCGCACACAATGATGCCCCCGTTCACCAGTCTCGGGTAAAAGAAGGCCAGCGCATGAGCAGTCGGTTCGTATAAATCGAGATCAATGTGTGCAAATCGAAAGGGGAACTCCGAGCAAGGTTCGAGCACCTCAGGAATCCAGCCCTGGACTAATTCGCAGAACGGGAATTCCTTCAGATGTTGTCGGGCCGTCGCGTAATTCGCGGTTAGATCCCCGGAGTTCCAGGCGTCGCCATCTGAGGTAGTCGGTTCTGGCAAACCAGCGAACGAATCGAAGGCCCAATGCCGTTCGCCGTCGCTATAGCTGTCGCGGAGAACCTCGCAAATCACAGCCGAACTGACGCCAGTAAAGACTCCGCACTCGGCAGTCTGTCCGCGGAGACGTAAAACCATTCCGGCGAACTGGGCCAGCGTAAATCGACGATCCAGAATCCGCTTCCAGTCGCCGACCCCCGTCGGCCCCGCGTCCGGTCGTAGATGCCGCTCGAAGCGACTCAGCCAGCGCTCGTCATTCCACCAGACAACCTTTGGGTTGAATGTTCTCGCAGGTGGCACTGATCGACGAAAGAGCCAATTGAGCACGTGAGTCGTATTCCCGGATGTAATGTTGAGCAATCGTCTGTTTCAATCATTCGCGGTGCGCTGCGACCGCATGTCCTGTCATGAATTCGAGTTTGTCCGTGGCGTTCAGCGACAAGATTTCCCAGTGATGTGGTTGATGGACGAGTCCAACCTGCGATGCCGCAATTGGGTCTGGAGAGACATCGAACTGCGCTTCACCCCAATCCAGAATGTCCAAGACCTCGAATGGAGGGTGCTCCAATCGCAGTTTCAGATCATACGTGCCGTGTGTCAGACAACAGGCGTCCCAGATCAACTGGACTTCCGTGGTCAACGAATCGAGGACGAGTTCCCCGAGGCTGTCTTTCGTCAAGAATGCGGCGGACATAAGTTCCGGTGAATCCACACTACGGATGCCGACGAACAGTGCCAGGTCCTTGCAGCGGATGGGAGCTTGAAGCGTCACGGCGAGCGATGCAGGCTTTCCGGAAATCAGACTCGCGAGCGGATGCCCCGCTGGGTCCCTCCACTGAACGTCAACGATTCTTGGACCGTCAAAGGCCTCCCGTCTCCGTTTGAAAGGGAAACTTGCTGTGGAGCCGACGTTTCCCGACTGAGGAATGTTCGCCTTACGATACTGAGCCAAAGCTGCGCTGATCTCTCCGACAAAGATAGATCGTCCAGCACAGAGAACTACGCCACTGTCACAAGTCGCTTTGACCAGTTGCTCGCTGTGCGACACGAGAATTAGTGCCGTGCCGGCCCGCCGGAGTTCGGCGATAACACGATAACACTTCATTCGAAACGCCAAATCCCCTACTGCCAGCACTTCGTCAATCAAAAGTATATCGGGCTCCAAGTGGGCTGCGACAGCGAAGCCCAGGCGGACGCGCATCCCGCTCGAGTAACTCTTGACTGGTGCGTCAATGGCATCCCCGATATCAGCGAAGGCAATGATCTCATCAAGTCGACGGTCTGTCTCGCGTTTCGACATTCCGAGAATCGCCGCATTGACGTAAATGTTCTCGCGACCGCTCAGTAGCGGATGAAAGCCCGCCCCTAACTCGATAAGTGCGCCCACTCGACCACGGATTCGAATGCTGCCCGCATCGGGCTTAATCAGGCCATTCAACATCTTCAAGAGCGTGCTTTTCCCGGCCCCGTTTGCGCCGATAAGCCCGAAACATTCGCCACGACGCAGTTCGAACGAAACGTTATTCACTGCCCAGAACTCGCCTGCACGCAGGTCTGGGCCGCCAGATGCCAGACCGCAGAGTGCTCCGGCAATATCCTGCAGGCCATACCACAGTGATTGCTTCAGATTGCGGCAGAAGCGTTTGGAAACACGGTTGACTTCAACGAGTACATCGCTCACGGTTCGTCCTCCTACGTACTCAACCGTGCGATGATGTGAGGCATCGCGATTCGGTACGAAACCCAACCCGCCATCAGACAGGCCATCGTGCCTGCAGTGATGGCGATATACGCCCCAAGGTGTGTGACCTCGGAGCCCGTCAGCCATTGGCGACAGGTGATCAATAGCGGACTAACCGGATTGGCCCAGGTCAAAATGCTTGCGGGCCATGATGTTGGCGGGGGATAAACCGCGGGCGTCAGGAAGAACCAGATTGGCGTGATAACTTGAATTGCTCGGCCCACGTCGCCATACAACATCGCCAACGGCAGCAGCAGAATCCCAACAACAAATCCCAAAAGCATTAGCGACAATAGACCCGCTGGAACAAGGAACACCCCTGAACCCGGAAATACTCCATAGTAGAAGAGCACTCCGGCCAGTAACACCAGGCGTACCATTGTCTGAAATGCCGCTTGGGCAAAAGCGGACATCAGTAATGCCTCCCGCGGAAAGTTGACCTTCGCCAACATGGATGCAGCTCCTCCGACAACCGTCAGCGGAGTCACCATGGCCGACACAAAAGCTTCCCACAAGACCAGACCGGTGAGAACGAAGACCGGGTACGGCAGAGTCGAATCTCCAAATGCAAACACTTTAGTAGAATGAAGAAAGACCCATACGCCCATCGAAACCAGCGGAGGCAGCAAAAGCCACAAATAGCCCAGGATCGATTCACGAAACTGTCCACTAAAGTCCCGAACGAATAATCGCCAGGCAAGTTCACGGCTTCGAATCAGATCCGCAAACATCGAACGCAGCATCAGAAATGGGCGCCGTAGTTCTGAGTCTGGGGTGTACAGCACCTCGGCAAGCAAGTCCGGCGAACGCGGTATTTCTGACGGAGGCTCCATGAGTGAGTTCGCAGAGTCTTCAGAGTCTACCAACTTACCGCCCCAACTCGATTGTTTCTGATTGACTCCATTATCGAAAGCCTGCCCGGGTAAGGTCATGCAGATGAATCGCCCCCACAAGGTTCTCCTCGTTATCAAGAACTGGAAGAACCGTGACGGAGTTGGCTTTCATGACGTCGAGCGCTTCGCATGCCAGCCGATCCTGAGTAATCGTTTTGGCCTCAGTTGTCATTACATCTGAGACGAGCAGATTCAGGGGATTTGGATTCGCCTGAAGCAGTCTTCTCAAATCGCCATCGGTAAAAATTCCCAGCAATCGACCAGACTCATTCGTGATGAATGTTGCCCCAAGTCTTTTGCGGGAGACTTCAAGCAAAGCTTCACTTACGACAGCAGTTTGTGGGACCAAGGGTATCTCGGAACCAGAATGCATCAACTCGGATATCCGCCACAGGAGTCGTCTCCCCAGCAATCCTGCCGGATGTAGTTTAGAAAAGTCCTGCTTGCTAAAGCTTCGGCCTTTCATCAGCGCTATCGCGAAGGCATCACCCAATGCCAGCATCGCAGTGGTGCTCGATGTCGGCAGACAGTCAAGCGGATCCGCCTCTTCGGGAACATTCAGTTCCACAACGATGCCAGAGAGCCTCCCAATTGTTGACTGATTTGATCGGGTCACAGCAAGCACCGGCATCCCTCGTCGCCTTACCGCAGCAACGACATCAGTTACTTCGTCAGTCTCTCCACTAACGCTTAATGCAAGCAGAACATCGAGATCGGACACGCTGCCAAGGTCTCCGTGACAGGCTTCGGCCGGATGAAGAAAGAATGACGGCGTGCCACTGCTGGAAAACGTTGCGGATATTTTGCGCCCGACCAATCCAGCTTTTCCCATGCCCGTTACGACAACATGCCCTCTGCAGTTCTTCAGTAGGTCAAATGCATCCACAATCCGTTCGTTCAACGTACTTTCGACTTGCTCGATTGCACGCCTTTCAGCAGCAAGCACTGTTTGAATATCACCAAGAACCTGTTTGCGGTGAGCCTCAGCGACTGTTAACTGCTCTAACACATCTCACCCAGTCGTGGAGGCCTCTTGAAGAACTGCTGCACACGTGATTTCAATAACCAAACTCGGTCACCACTGGACGTTGTTTCGTATCATGTAGTCTTCAGCAGTCGTCAGTTCCTCCGGCGTGTTGACTTCGAGCAGCGGCCAGTCTATCAGTGAAACGTGAATGGAATGGCCATGTTCGAGGACACGCAATTGTTCGAGGGACTCGCACTGTTCCAGCGGGGTCGGCGCAAGGCCGGAGTACCGCTGCAGGAACGATGCCCGAAATGCGTAAAGACCCAGATGATGATAAACCGGTACATCCAGCTGGTTCCGAAAGAAGGGAAGTGCAGCTCGAGAAAAATACAGAGCCCTGCCTCGCTGGTCGCATACGACTTTAACACAGTTGCAGTCGGCGCGATTGCTTTCTGATGCAAATGGACACGCAATGGTACTCATGTCAGGAGGAAGTGCTTCACGGAATGGCTGGATAAGCGAATCAAGAACTGCGCTGTGGATCATCGGCTGATCGCCCTGAACATTGACCACAACTTCAGCATCCGGATAGTGTTTGGCAACCTCAGCAACTCGATCCGTGCCAGTCGCGTGATCTCGGGAGGTCATCACAACGCTACCGCCAAAGTCCGCAACTGCTCTAGCGATCCGCTCATCATCTGTGGCGACCACAACAACATCGAGTGAAACGCACAATTTCGTACGCTCGTACACCCATTGAATCATTGGTTTTCCACACAACAATGCCAATGGCTTACCAGGAAATCGAGTCGAATCGTATCGCGCTGGAATCACAGCAAGGATCATTTCTTGTCCACGTTCATCTTTAGGTGATACAAAGCGTTTCAGATGCCGCTGACTTAGATGTCTGAGAAGACGTTCTGTACATAGCCAAACCCGGTGCCGACTTCCAGCAGACTGGCGACTCGGCTTCGCACGGCAAAACGTCCTCTGGTGGCTTCTGTGATGCGGTACTGGATCTTTAACAATATGCTCTTGCCAGCTCCGTTGCGACAAATTTATCCCGACGACTTCGCCTTGCTTGACTTCAAAGCTCACGTCCTTGATCGCTCAGGATTCGACTTTGTTCGCTGATTCAGCCTCGCCATGCTTGTCCTTCATTCCGTTGAAAACAGCGCACGCTAAATCTTTCGATCTGTCGTCGTCAGGTGTCGACGATGACTCTATTGAATTAACGACCGCGGACAGTGTCTTAATAGTTCTGCTATCAACGAGAAAAAAATGACGAATAGCGGGGAATCGCGGCGTACTTCGTCCCTCTGGGTGACCAAGCCTTTAGGGGCTGTCCCATCGGGGATGCATTCATTGCGGTTGTACGACGTAGTGTTAAGATTCAATTGTTAAGAAACGTCGTTGGCCGATGACGCAATCAGGATTTTTCTGAGGGAACGCAGGCAGTTCAATGCAACTGCCGTAACCGTTCGAGGTCCGCTTCCACATCTTTCCATCCCGGACGCAGTTCCAGTGCTCGCTGAAAATGATCTTCGGCAGATACGATGTCACCGCGGTCTCGCGCCAGAGAGCCAGCTAGAGCCCTTGCGTCGGCAAAGCTATCGTGAAGGTCGAAGCTCGATTTGAGGTATCGCTCCGCAGAAGCTGGATCGTTCTCAGAGAGTTTGCAGATCGCCATATTCACATGCATGGCGGCACGACATTTCTCTCGGCGGTTGATGTCAGATCCTGGAGTTTCAAGTTTCTCGAGGGCAAACGCTTGCCGCAGATTCCTCCGTGCTGACACGAAGTCTCCGGCTTTTAACTGTTGTTCGGCAAGGCGAGCGAGCACGACCCACGATTCTCTCCGCTCGACCGTCAGGCGAGCACTGAGCTTCCGTAGGAACGGCAACACTTCTGTCTCGCGCTTCTCTCGAAAGGAATGCTCTATCAGGTTTTGAATCGCTCGATCATTTTCGGGATTTTCAAGAATGGCAGCCTTCCATAGATTCATACCACTGGCGTAGTCCATTGCTCTCAGATGGCAGCGGCCAGCAAGGGCTATCAAAATGATTCCAATAATCAGCCACTCCCGTCGCACAGTTGTCACTGAAAGTCTCAGGAATAGGAGTGCTGAGAACCCGAACGTCACAAAGGCAAGGGGCAGATACATTCGATGGTCGACCCAGAGATCGGCCGTTGGAATGAAGGATGAAGTTGGTGCAAGGATGATGAGCGGAGAAAGCGTCATAAAGACGAGTTTCCACCGTCGACGAGCGGCAAAACGGAAAATTGTGAACAGGAGCAAACCGGTCATCAAAATCCAGCCAGCATTTTGGCCCAGAGTTGCCGGGCCCCGCAGACCGTGATCGATACTCAGCCACGTCGGCCAACAGGCTGAGAACAGATAAAGCCACAAAACATTGCATTGTGCGGCCAGATGCAACGCTATTCGCGGAGCATCGCCACCAAACCCCACGTTGGCGTCTCCTCTCCTCAGTCCCGGCAGCAGAGGCCAAATGGCGACGCATGCCAGCAGCAGCCCAACGGCCGCCGGTTTCCAGTGAGCTTTTGCGACATCTCTCCATGAGGTCGCAAGGAATGCGCGATCCATCAACAGCAACACCACAGGCGCCGTCACAATAATCGTCTTTGAGTACACTCCGACAGCCATGGCAAGGATCGCGAATCCCAGCCACGACGGTTTTTCTGTCTGTCGCCACCGGGCAGCACAGTACAGGAACAGCACATATCCCAACCCCATGAGAGATTCCGATCGCTGAGCGACATAAGCGACGGTTGCCGAATTCAGGGGATGAAAGAGCCAGAGCATTGTCCCCGCCATGCTCATGCTCCATTTGCCGCCTTCCGATACGTTCGGGAAATCTTTGCATTGGGTCAATAACCGCGCGAGACTCAGCATGGCGAGGCCGGTCAGGAAATGAAGGCTGAGATTCATGATTCGGTGAGCAGCCTGAGATTCTCCAAAAAAGCACGTTTCCAGCTGAAATGACATGGTCACCAATGGTCGAGCAGCCGGATTTCTCCAGGGCTGATCGAGAATCGCGTCGATCACACTTCGGTTTTGTGGGTCTTTGGGGAGGAGATTCCGGTCGTCAAAGACCCACGGACCGGAAAATGAAGGAAAGTAACAGACGAACAGAACGACAAGGCTCACCAGCATAATCGGAGCGGTGAAGCGGCGAAATGACTCGGCCGAGCCTTCAGACCGTAGGTAGTTAGGGCTTGGCATTTTCGAACTCGGGATCGAATTGTTGCTCAGAGAACGTTCGTTCTGTCGGCGGATTAGTCGACAATGGTTGATGATACGGCCGATCAATCGCGAGTCGTCTGACGAGTCGCGATATCTGCTCCCGCTGTCGCTCCACAGCGTGCAGGAGATAAAAAAATGCCAGCAGGAAACAAATGGCCATACCGTAGAGCAGGACATCAGCACCTCGCCCGATGCTAAGGATCTCGGCGACTCGGTTCGTCGCAGATGGCACGAGAATCAGGAACAAAGCCAGCAACCAGACAGCCGCTCGCAGACTGCTGATGATACTGCGTGTTTTGCCCGTCAGCTGCAGAACAACTTCCATCAGAATCAAAGCAGACATCAGGCCGCTGCAAAGCCATTGAAACAATGTCATCTCAGTAGCCTCGAAATCGCTAACCGGCCCAGGATTCGAAAGGCGGCAGAGCTGCGTTGTCCTTTAGCGAGACTCTGTTCGCTGTAAACAATGGAACAAGGGACTTCGTGAACTCGAAGTTTCAGTCGTGCCGCCATCGACAGGATCTGCGATGCATGGGCCATGCCGTCTTCCGTGAAGCTCAGTTTTCCAGCCGCATCAGCGGTCATGGCACGAAGTCCATTGTGGACATCGGTCAGGTTCAGTCCTGTCGTGAACCGTGTAAAGACGACGGCCATCTTCAACAGGCACCAACGATGAAACGGGATTCCGGGGGCACTGCCCAAAAAACGTGAACCAACAACAAGATCGGCTTGAGTGGTCCTAAGTACCTTAACGAGAGATGAAAGATCCTCCGCCTGATGCTGCCCATCGGCATCAAACGTGATGACTTCGTCCGCTCCATGATCCAGAGCAAACTGAATTCCGGTCCGCAGGGCAGCTCCCTGCCCTCGGTTAATCAGGTGACGCAGCACATAGACACCGGCGTCCGACGCGACAGCGGCCGTTTGGTCTCCGGAGCCATCATCGACCACAACGATCTGGAACGGCTTATCACGCAGCCCACGCAGGACATGAGTGAGGCGAACCGCTTCATTATAGGCCGGGATGACAATCCAGCTTCGCATTCTCTGAGTTCCCGCGGTTCCGTCAGTGCGTGTCCGATTCCGCAATGCAATGGTCGAATACAATTCGTTTAACAAACATCCACCGTCATCTTGATATCGATTTGAGATGAAGAATTCGTGAATGTTCTGTTAACTTCTCGTCGGTGGTGTGCTCGCTTCATCAATAATCGATTGAGCAGTGAGGACAGATGCGGACGAGCAGTCCTGTTCCAGAAGCGAGAATGTTTCAATCACAGAGCATTCATGTAGACAATACTGACAGTCAAGAAAGCACCAACAGTGAACGAAGCGAGCGGCACAAGCTGTCTGTTGATTTAGCGGCGTAATGAGCGTTTTTCGTTTAACCCGGATTATTCATAACTGGTTCAAATGAAAGGGCCATCGCTGCGTAGAAGTTGATGTCAACGAACAACTTACGGAAACACAGCGAGGCCACGGATGAGTATACACACTGTTGAGGGATTTGGATGTGGAAACTGGCAAGGAAAGCCGGTCGAAATGGAAGCGGTTGAAGAGAATCTCACCAGTGACGGTGGATTGCTTGTCTTCAGTCAGCTCGACGAGAAGCTGGGTTGGACCGCACAGTTTGCAAAGCTGATATCTGATCCGCGAACCGCTCCGCAGCAATCCGCACTCAGCATTGTCCGGCAGCGCGTCTTTGGCATCATCGCCGGATACGAAGATCAGAACGATCATGACACACTCCGAACTGATCCGATGTTCAAGATAATGGCCGGGCGAGTTCCAGGGGACATTGATCTCGCCAGTCAACCCACGATCTCAAGGCTGGAGAATTCTGTCTCTGCAACAAACCTATTGATGATGCAGGACTGGTGCATTGAGCAGTTTGTCAATTCTTTCCAGACGCCGCCCTCCGCCATCACGCTCGACATTGACACGATGGATGATCCGACTCACGGACAACAGCAACTCACTTTTTTTCACGGCTATTACAAACAATATCAGTATCTGGTTCGATACGTCACCTGTGCAGAAAACGACATGGTGGTCCTTCCACAACTCCTGTTCGGAGACGCGCCAGCCAAGCTGGGGGCCGTCGATCAGTTACACACCATCATCACACGATTCCATCAGCGGTTTCCAGACACGCGGATTTACATTCGAGCAGACTCAGCTTTCGGTGGTCCAGAGGAGTATGAGACGCTCGAATCTCTGCCAAACGTCACGTACACAATTGGGATGAAGCTCAACCCAAAGATTAAGCGTCTGAGCGAACATCATCTGACGGAAGCGAAGGCGGAACAGGAGAAAACCCAGTGTTCTCAGCTGCGATTTCTGTCACTTGAAGAGTACGACAGCAAGCAATGGAGCAGCGCCAAGACCGTTGTGGTGAAGACAGAGGTGACGGAATTCAGCAGCAGCCAGCGCGCCGTGATTACCAACGTCCCGAATGCCGCAGTCGATCCTTATGCGACCTATCTGAACTACGCAATGCGTGGTGAAAGTGAAAACCGCAACAAAGAATTAAAGTGTGATCTTTGTGCAGATCGTTTGAGCGATCATCGCTTCATGGCGAATATGTTTCGAGTTCTGATGCACTGCATGGCTCACAATCTTGTTGTGCGACTTCGGCAACTCGTTGCGGAGCAGACTTCGATGCCGGTCGGCTCATCAAATGAGACCGTCTCAGGAGCAAACATCGTTTCATCATCGGATTCGATGTTACAGATGTTCGGCACAGTCAGCATCACAGGGTCTTCCGGAAGCCAGGGCATCCACACTCGACTTCATAGTGAAAGCGACCGTGCGCGACGAGGTCGTCACAATGCGCGTCACCGACGCAACTGTCTTGGTGAAGGCCACCCTCGAACTTATCGCATGCTGGTGACAAAAGTCGCCGCGCGAATTATCGTCAGTGCGCGTCGCGTGCGGATTCTTCTTTCCGCCAGCTGGCCGAACGTACCGCACCTCCGCCGCGCAGCTCTAGCGGTCAAGAACTTCATTCCCAATTAGCCCAGAGACAATTCGACTCTTCCTTCGCTCGAATTTCACTTCGGGGGGAGGGGCATTCCGCGCTGACTCCGAAACTCCGACAAATCAAACCTCGCATTGAAAGGAACTCGTCAGCACTCGACGACGATGCGACGAGCGTGAATAATCCGGGTTTAACGGCAAGCCGTAGGCGTCGTCGCACCATTTTCGCCTACGCCTGCGGCTCGCCGTTAAACGAAAACGCTCAGTACGCGGCTAAATCAACAGACCGCCAGCCAGAGTTGTGTCGCCAGTATTTCGGGACGGAGCGCGTTCGCAATCGATAGCAAGCTGAAGATTTGATATTTCAAATTTGAAATTTGAGATCTTCAAATGGTGCCGATCTCCACCGATCGGGAGATCTCTTCAACGTTATTTCGTCTCGCACGACCCAACATTATTCCACGGCATGCGAGCCAGCAGGAGTCCCATGCCGCAGGTGTCGGTGATACCGGCGAAGATCAGTCCGGCTCCGACGAAGCCTGAGAGGCCGATCCACCATGGATGAACCCAGTGGCTAAGCACGGCACCAGTCAGCACCAGCGATCCTGCGGCGATTCGAACTTGTCGTTCGAGCGAGATGGCTTTCTGACCGCGAATCACTGGCAGGCCGGCAGCATCCCAGGCCTGAGTACCACCTTCGACGTTGATGACTTTGGTATAGCCTGCAGCGATAAGCTGTTCACAGGCCTGACGACCACGACCGCCGGATTTGCAGATGATGTAGAGAGGTGACTCGTCGTTGCGAGTCGTGGCGATTTTCTTTGCATCCAGTTCAGTCAGCGGCACATTTCTGGCGATGGCCACGTGCACCTCACGGAATTCGACCGGTGTCCGCACATCGATCAGTTCTGCCGGTTCGCCCTTTGAGATCAGTTCATGCAGACGTTGCGGTGTGATGGTCGTTACGCTCATTGAATTACTCCGTTCTATCGAATCGAGTCGAACTGTTTGAGTCGAGGACAAGGACAGCAGATTCTACAGGCGGACAGCGATTATGACTGTTGACTCAAGCGTCAGGGCAGACCACTCTGGAGTTTTTGCTGCTATTTTCTTCTTGCCTTGTCAAATCTTTGCACCAGACACTGCAGGATCGCTGTGACATGAGGTTCCACGATGAAGTAGAAAACATTCCGACCTTCGCGTCGGCTATCCAGAAGTCGGCAACGCTGCATCAGACGGAGATGTTCCGACATCATGGCACTGGGCAGTTCGCACGCTTCCGCCAGCTCACCGACGGGTTGTTCGCCCTGGGAAAGAATCTGCAGAATTCTAAGGCGATGCGGATGAGCAATCGTCCTCAGGCATTCGGCAGCTTCGGACAGCGCATCAAGATTCGTCAGACGAAGGCCAGGTTGAGACATCGCACAGATCCTTCGTGCAATGGAAAAACCGGACAGCGCTGGGACGCTGTCCGGTATAAGGTTGGGAGAGCTGTGCGAGATGCTTATGGAACCTGAACCACTTCGCCGTTGCCGCGTGTTATGAGGCCGGCAAACAGAGTAAGGTCAATGTTCTCGCTGAGGAAGGCCACACTGCCATCGCCGAACAGGAACTGAGCACCACCGGTGTGGAAAGAGAATGGCTGGCTCGTGCCCTGAACACCGTAGGCACCGGTCGGATAGGTTTCGGCTCCGACATTGTGACCGTTGGTTGCATTAAAGGGAGTCGTTCCGCCCAAAGCTGAGCCGTCAGCACGCTGGCTCATTACCAGAATATCGCTCGCCGGGCGACACCATCCACCGGCGTTCACGCGGTTGGTCGGGACAATACCGAAGGGTCGTGGGCCGCGGCGGTAAACGGTTGGTCGTCCGGCCGATTCAATCACGGAAACCGTATTTGACAAGCCGTCCGTCACGTCACGGAACTTTGAATCCACATTCTGAGCATGCATGCCGGCAAAGTATCTGTGAGCAGGTGCCGTCGGGTCGACGAAGTTTCCAGTGATTGGAAATGTGGCCTGAGCCGTCGTTGGAAGGAAGGCGTTAATGTTCACATCCACTCCCTTTGACAATGCATAGTCTGAAGTAGCAACCATGTTGGCCGCATATCCAGATGGAGTCGTCGTAACGTCCGGGTCGCCGTCCAGTTTCAGTTGAGCAGCGGATGAAGGACACTCAAAGGCAGGCAACCGAGTGCTCACGACGGATCGCATCGTAGGATCGGGGTTACTCCACTGAAGTGTCTGGTCATACCTCGTATACAGATTGGCCTGTTCCAGTTGAGGAAGGATCTTCACAAAGCCAGCCAGCCGCTTGGTTCCGGTGCCTGGAGGACGACTACTGACGGGGAGAACCCCGTAAATGTCCGCAAAGTTATGGATCGCAAGACCAAGTTGCTTCAGGTTATTCTTACATTGCGTCCGACGAGCAGCCTCGCGTGCCTGCTGAACTGCAGGCAGCAACAATGCAATCAGAATTGCGATGATGGCAATTACAACAAGCAGCTCGATCAATGTGAACCCGCGACGAGAGTCCGAACGAGCCACAGACACTGAATTGAAACGAAACTTCTTCATAAACTCTGAGACCTTTGCTTAAAATGGAAGTGGCGTAAGTAACGCCCTGAAAAAAAAACGGCATAAATAAACAGAGCGCGCTATCACTACTTCTTAAGATCGATCGCAGGAATCGCGGTTTCCGAGTCACTGATCACAACGTTGATCCCGGATGTCTCCGGGTTCGCATACTTTGCGGGAAGTGCGTTATCGCCTCGCACCATACTGCCCCCGCTGTTCACAAGCTTGAACCAGACAGCACTGACTTTGTATTCGCCGGCAGGAGCACCATCGCCGGTGCCATAGGTCCCCAAAGTAAAGGATCCGTCAGCGACGGATTTTGCAGAGGGGCGAACTGTTGCCGGGACATCAGCAGAGACCGGCGTCAATGTCAGCTCTGCTCCTTCAACGGGTTTACCTTCGAAGGTAATTTTTCCGCTGGCTGGCACCACAATTTCCCATGGCTTTGCGGCCTCACCGCAGCCGGCCAGACCCACTGCGAACAGCCAACACGACAGCACGATCGGAAGGCGTGATGTCAAAGGAGATGTCCTTAAGCGTTCTATTTTCATATTCACCGTACCCTCAACTCCCGTCCCGGGAAAACTTTACTTAACAAATACATCATCGACACAGTCGTGTATATTTAAAGTGCAAGATTTTTCGATTTTCGCCGAATCAGCGAGACCGCCTCGGAACTGATGCTCGGACACCCGCAACAAATGCCAAATCAATATAACACTCACTGAGTGGGTAATGTATTACGATTAAAACGCTGACACAAGGCTATTCCTGAAGTTATTTTGTATGAGCACTCTGCTCATACAGCTGATCAAAAATCCCGCCTTCCACAAAGAACATCGCGTTGGCCTCCTCCCAGTCGGTGGCGAAATCGGAGATTGTGAAGGTCTTAAGTTCTGGGAATGTGGATTGGAATTTCTTGCGAACCTCTTCCTTTGCCGGGCGAAAATAATTGCTTGCAATAATCTGCTGCCCCTCGTCAGTGTACAGAAACTGCAAATAGGCCTGCGCGACACCTCGAGTCCCCCGAGCGTCAACCACATTGTCCACGATTGCGATATGCGGCTCATGGATGATGCTGACCGGCGGGTACACGATTTCCAGCTGACCGGACGATTCTCTTACTTCCAGCATTGCTTCATTCTCCAACGCCAGATGAACGTCACCGACGCCTTTCTGAGCAAACGTGGTTGTGGCCCCACGAGCTCCCGCATCCAGCACGGGCACCCGTCGATAAAGCTCTGTCACAAGTTTTCGGGCGTCATCCTGCGATCCGCCAGTGGAAATCACACTTCCCCACGCAGCCAGGAAGCTCAATTTGCCATTTCCAGAAGTGCGTGGGCTGGGGGTGATGATTTGCGTGTCGCCTTTGATCAAGTCCGGCCAATCTTTCAGATTCTTTGGATTTCCTTTGCGAGTCACAAAAACAATCGTGGACGTGTAAGGGAGCGAGCGGTCGGGGAATGTTTCTTCCCATCGTTCTTTGATCAGTCCAGCTTTCTGCAGAGAATTCGTATCCGACCAAATTGAGAGCGTCGCGACATCAGCCTCCAGCCCATCGATGATCGCCCGTGCCTGACTGCCGGACGAGCCGTGAGACTGCTTGATACTGACTTTAATCCCGGTTTCTTTCTCGTACGCAGGGATGAATGCGTTGTTGATTTCTTTCCACAATTCACGTGTCGGATCATACGACACGTTCAAAAGGGTGATCTCCTGTGGTGCGGGGGGCGTTTCACCCGTTGAGATTGATGGATCAGGTTCCTTCGCACATCCGAATATCACCGCAACGAGAAGCACAACAACCCATGGCCGATGCACCAGGTTGCCCAACTGCCGAATAGGTCTGCAGATTGAGGCATGCTCGGTGCCTGGAGCCGATTTGTAGATCTGCTTCATAGAAAGTGACGATCTCAAGTGGTTGATCTGGACACTCGCCCCCGCCAAAAAAATGGCTGAGTATTTGGCTGGTATTGTCCGAGGAGGAACTGAGAGGCTGAAACGCTAGATGCCCGCCCCACTATTGAACACTTCGTTCTGATGCTTGGCCTGAGTGATATTGCTGTCCGGTGGCACGCTCCGAGTCAGCCAGACGTTACCACCGATGACCGATCGGGCTCCAATCGTGATCCTTCCCAGAATCGTGGCTCCGGCGTAAATCACCACGTCATGCTCAACGATGGGATGTCGCTCCTTACCCTTCAACAACGCGCCGTTTTCGTCGACCGGGAATCGTTTGGCTCCCAGTGTAACAGCCTGATACACACGAACTCGATCTCCTACAACGGCTGTTTCCCCAATGACCACACCAGTGCCATGGTCAATAAAGAAACTCTGGCCAATCGTTGCACCGGGATGAATATCAATGCCGGTCAGCGAATGAGCAATCTCCGCGATAATGCGCGCGACCAACGGTGCTCCCAGTCGGTGCAGAAGATTGGCCATGCGATGATGCAGAATTGCCGTCATCCCGGGATAACACACCAAAACTTCATCTGCACTCCGTGCGGCCGGATCGCCTTCGTACGCCGCCTGAATATCTGTCTCAAGCGTCTGTCGAATCTGGGGCAAATGTGCAGCAAAGTGACGAGTAATCTCCGTGGCCTTCTGACGATTGTCGTCCGGCGTCGGTGAGTATCGTTCAGCGAAGATCATCTCCAGGGCGATCTGCTCGTCCAGATGTCGCAGAGCCTTTTCGAGCGTATGTCCGACGAAGTAGTCGATGCTCTCCTGAACAACGTCATGTCCTCCCAGTCGATTCGGAAACAACGCAGCTCCGAGATCTTCCACGACTCCGGCCAACACTTTGCGGGATGGCAGTTTGATGGGCTTCCCGGCTCGTTGACGAGTTGCCAGTGACTCTTCGCGTAACGCTCGCAGTTCGGCAACAATTTCGCGAGTCTCCCAACGCTTGCTTTGGGGAGGGGGACAGCAGGATACTGGTTGTTCTTTGCTGTTCATCGGGCTTTGCCTTCCGCGTCGAAAACACCTTCGAACAGGATCGAGCTGAGGTACCGCTCACCAGAGTCAGGAAGCACGACAACGATCGTTTTGCCTTTGTTTTCCGGGCGTTTGGCGACTCGAATGGCCGCGACTGTTGCCGCTCCACAGGAGATACCACAAAGAATTCCTTCTTCCTGAGCGATTCGTCGTGCCATCAGCACCGCGTCTTCATTGCTGACCTGTTCGATTTCGTCGACTACCGACAGGTCCAGCACTTCAGGAACAAAACCGGCTCCGATACCCTGAATCTTATGGGGCGCTGGTTTGAGTGGCTCACCGTTTCTTTTCTGAGTCAACACGGGGCTCGCGGACGGCTCCACGGCGACTGAACGAACGCTGCTCTTTTTCTTTTTCAGATAACGTGACACTCCCGTGATGGTTCCGCCAGTGCCAACTCCACCAACAAAGATGTCAACGAGTCCATCCGTGTCTTCCCAGATTTCTGGTCCGGTCGTCTCTTCATGGATTGCGGCATTCGCGGGATTCTTGAACTGCTGGAGCAGAACGTACTTTCCCGGATCAGAGGCGTAGATTTCTTCTGCCTTGTTCACGGCGCCGGTCATTCCTTTGGGCCCTTCGGTGAGCACCAGTTTTGCTCCAAAGGCCAACAGCAACTTTCTTCGCTCGATGCTCATCGTCTCCGGCATCGTCAGTGTCAGAGGGATGCTTTTCGCCGCAGCCACGAATGCCAGGGCGATGCCCGTATTACCGCTGGTAGGTTCGACCAGTTCTTTGCCTGGTCCGAGCAATCCCTTTTTCTCAGCGTCCCAGATCATGGCGGCGCCCAGACGGCACTTGACTGAGTACGCTGGATTTCGTCCCTCGATTTTTGCCAGCACTGTGGCGGGGGCGCCATCGATCACGTGGTTCAATCGAACGAGCGGCGTACGACCGATGGAAAGAGAATTATCAGCAAACCAGCGTGGCATAGGAAGGTCCAAATTGAAAAGTACAAACGAAAAAAGGCCGCTGCGTTTTGAATAAAACGCAACGGCCTCCGAGTTTTTCGGTCAGCGGTATTGTTAAGGAATTTACAGGGATCACAGGTCTGACGTCAACATGGGTTGTGTCGTGAGTTTTAATGGCTTGGGATTTCGAATTTGAAATTTGAGATACGAAATCTCGAATTCCGCGCGTAGAAATCAAATCACGTAATCTGCCTCCGGCATAAAGACGCGGACTGATCGAGGATGCACGTAGACAATATCGTTGAGTTTCAGCTCCAACTGTTTGGCTCGATAATGCGTCACATCGACGTTCAGCTCAACGCCAAACTCTTCGACGGCGACTCGAACCTTCAGCACCGAACCAGCCGGATTAATCTGCTTGATTTTTCCCAGCAGTGATGCCTGTGAAGGTGATCGATCGATGTCCAGCTCGTGAGGTCTCACATAGGCGGTTGCATTCCGTGGCTCCTCATGCTGGTACTCATCGTACTGCAGACTGAACGGCCCCATCTGAACTCGCCCCGATTGAACTCGCCCGTGAAACACATTCACGTTACCCAGAAAATCCATGACGAAAGATGTGGCCGGATTATCGAAGACGGCCTGAGGTGTCCCGGTCTGCTCGATATGTCCCTGACTCATGACCACAACCTGATCAGCCATTTCAAAGGCCTCCTCCTGGTCGTGCGTCACGAATACCGTTGTCACATGCATTTCTTCATGCAGTTTTCGCAACCATGTTCGCAGTTCCTGTCGCACCTTGGCATCCAGCGCGCCAAACGGTTCATCGAGTAACAGCATGCGAGGTTTGACTGCAAGTGCCCGTGCGAGAGCGACGCGTTGACGCTGCCCACCGGAAAGTTCGGAAGGATACCGCTGGCCTAGTCCTTCGAGTCGCACAAGATGCAGCAGCTCGTTGACGCGTTCGCGAACTTCATTATTCGGAGCATTGCGAACTCGCATTCCGAATGCAACGTTCTCAAACACAGTCATGTGACGAAACAGTGCGTAGTGCTGAAAGACGAAACCCACTTCTCTATCGCGGGCCGAGCGAGTCGTTACGTCTTCATCTTTGAACAGAATGCTGCCCTCATCAGCACTTTCCAGCCCGGAGATGATTCGCAGCAGAGTCGTCTTGCCCGAACCTGATGGTCCCAGCAATGCGGTCAGACTGTCTGAGGGGACTTCCAGACTGACGTTCTTCAAAGCGACGAAATCACCGAATCGCTTCGAAAGATTTTGAACTGAGATACTCATGGGAATTACCTGACAGTGGGGTAATGAATCGCAGTTTTAAACCTGAGCTAAAACCTCAGTGCTACTCTGCTGAACTCTGCTCCATCGATGCGGCGACCATTCGTTCCAGAATGATCTTCAGCACCAGTGTCGAAAGAGCCATCAAGGTCAGGACTGACGCAACCGCATAGGAGCCGGGGTTGTTGTAATCCTGAAAGAGCTTTTCGACTCGCAGAGCCATCGTGTAGGTTTCTCGTTCAATGCGGCCGGAAACGACATAGACCGCTCCGAATTCGCCAATCGCACGAGCATTGCACTGGATCACTCCGAACAACAGGCCCCATTTGATATTCGGCAAAGTGACTCGCCAGAAGATCTGCCATGGCGATGCACCCAGACTGACGGCGGCCAGTTCTTCGTCATCACCCAGAGCCTGCATCAGAGGAATCAATTCGCGAGCCACAAATGGGATGGTCACAAACATCGTGGCCATCACGAGGCCAGGCCAGGCAAAGATCACCTTGAGTCCGATCGCATTCAGCATCGGAGCGAAGTAACCGGTTCGCAGGTTGTACAACAACACGAACATCAAGCCGGCTACGACCGGTGAAACGGCAAATGGCAGATCGAGTGCCGTCATCAACAGTGTTCGACCAGGAAACTTGAACTTGGTCAGGGTCCACGCAGCGGCAACTCCGCAAACGGTGTTCACCAACACCGCGAGCGGCACCACAATCAGCGTCAGAAAAACGGAATGTCGCGTTTCCGCGTCATTGAAAAGGTTATTCCACCAGCCGGAAATGCCCTCAGAAAATGCCTGCACGAAGACATAAATCAGGGGCACAATAATCAGGACACTGGCAATCAAATAGCAAAGCGAGATCAGCAGAATGCGAAACCACAGCGGTTCGTTCGCCACCATCTTGCCTGCGGTCTTCTGCGTTCTGACGGAGTTAACGTGCATAGCGGCGATTCCTTGCTTCAAGCCAGTTAATCAGCATCAGAGTGGTAATCGATCCGGCCAGCAGAACGACCGCAATCGCGGTGGCTTCTTCGTACTTGTAGTCTTCCAGCCGCGAGTAGATCAGCATCGGAGCGATCTCGGACTTGAACGGGATATTCGTCGAGACAAAGATGATCGAGCCGTACTCGCCCAGTCCGCGAGCAAACGCGAGGGCGAATCCGGTGTAGAGTGCTGGCATCAGAGACGGCAGGATGACTCGCATAAACGTCTGCCAGCGAGAAGCTCCCAGTGATGCAGCGGCTTCCTCAATATCACCTTCGAGACTCGACAAAAGTGGCTGCACTGTTCGTACGACAAACGGCAGTCCCAGAAAGACCAGAACCAGCACGATGGCAAATCGCGAGTACGCGCCTTCAATTCCCAGCGGCACCAGAAACTGGCCGAACCAGCCGTTCTTCACATAGAGACTGGAATAAACCAGCCCGGCTACGGCTGTCGGCAAGGCGAAGGGAAGGTCGACAATCGCATCGAGCATCTGACGACCCGGAAAACGATATCGCACAATGACCCATGCGAACAGGAGGCCAAGTATAACGTCAACGACAGCAGCGATGGCTGCCGCTCCGAACGTCAGAGTATAGGCGGCTCGAGCACGATCCGACCAGGCCGCTGCCAGAAACTCCGAAGGCGTCAGAGAAATCGACTTGGCAATCAAGGCTATCAGGGGAACAAACAGCATGACGGTCAGCCAGCTGATCGTCACGGCTAACCCCGGCCCAAATCCTGGCAACGGGCTGCGATGTTTTCCTGAGACAAGTCGTCTCAGAGTACCCCCGAGAGATTGATTGGGGGAAGGTTTAGCGGCACTCACGTTGTTCGCTCCTGAAAGATGCGTACATCGTGCGCCAAAATAACGCGGACGCGTTTCTCGTCGAGAAACTGACTGCAAAAAGTCGCATCTGAACCGGCCCTCGAAGTGGTATCGTCAGGCAAAATTTGATTTGCGGAAAGAAGAGGAGGTCAACTCAATGAAGCGAAGAAATCTTCACCACTGACTTTACCGGGGCGTTGATTTAACGGTTTTTCAAAACCCGAAACGTCAGTGAGGGATTGCAATTTCAGGTTTAAACAGTTCTCGCCCCAAAATCCCTCGCTCACGCTTCGGGTTATGATTCAATCAACAGTCTGATAAACCCCGATGAAGTCGCTTGTCCAAATACTACTGCGTTGTCTGCGACGTCTGTCGTTCGTTGCGAGTAATGCGACGGCGTTCGAGACGATCGATCTGCACCACAACTCCGTCCTGAACCACAATCTGCACATGTCCAAAGCGGAGATTGCGAAGTGATTCTCGAATCTGTGCCAACACCAGGTCTTCTGAATCAGATCGACCGTCTGCTGTGGCATGGTCTTCGGCGGTGTCGCTTTTCTTTCCCATGACTCTGCTCATTTCACTCACGTCAACCGGGGTTACAGTCTTTCACACGGCTTTACGCTCACCGTGCTCGCAACAATGCTGCCCGCGCCGATGACGAGAGCATCTCTGCCATGGTTGACGGGCAACCCTGGAATGCAGAAAAAAATTCAGGCACCGAATATCGATTCTCTTGGCCGCCGCCCTGAGCATTCAGGGCAAGCAGTGTTTGGCAGGCCGGCAGAGCACAAGTCCTTATTTCTCGCCGATGTAGATCTTGTCGAACTCAGCACCGTCCTCGAAAAATTTCGCCTGAGCGTCATCCCAGCTGGCAGCAATTTTTGTCACTGGAAACAGCTCGACCGCTGGAAATGATGCAGCACTGGCAGCCAGGACTTCGGCATTCGATGGTCGATAGAAGTGCTTCGCGATGACTTCCTGTCCCTCCTTTGTGTACAGGAACTTCAGGTACTCTTCGGCTGTTGCTCGAGTACCCTTCTTGTCCGCGACAGAATCCACCACCGCGACATGTGGCTCGGCGAGAATGCTCACTTCAGGAAAGACGAGCTCCAGTTCACCTTTCGCTTCAGCCACTTCAAGATGAGCTTCGTTTTCCCAGGTCAGATGAACATCACCGATGCCCTTCTGAGCAAATGTTGTTGTGGCTCCACGAGCAGCGGTGTCAAGCACCGGAACCTGCTTATATAGCTGAGTCACGAAGGCTCGTGCATCGTCTTCACTGCCACCTTTGCTGATCACGCTTCCCCAGGCTGCAAGGAAAGCCAGTTTCCCGTTGCCGGAGGTCTTTGGGTTCGGTGTAATGATCTCGATACCAGAGGCGGTGAGGTCAGCCCATGATTTGATGTTCTTCGGGTTTCCCTTACGCACGACAAAGACGATCGTTGAGGTGTACGGCAAACTACGATTCGGTAACGCATCCTCCCAGCCGTCTTTGATCAATCCCTTCTTGTGCAGTTGCTCTGTGTCAGACCACATTGCCAGCGTCACAACATCCGCCTCAAGCCCATCGATGACAGCGCGAGCCTGACTGCCGGAACCGCCATGGGACTGTTTGATCGAAACCGTCTTGCCACTGGCTGACTGCTGGGCCGTGAACTTTTCGTTCAGTTCCTTCCACAGCTCCCGAGTCGGGTCGTAGGACACGTTCAGCAATTCGATGGGAGCCGAGGATCCAGTCGCTGCTGACCCGCCGTTCGTCGCTGACGACTCTGTGGAGGAGTTGGAGCCGGAACCACATCCGATCGCAGCCAAAAAGAGTGGAAGCAGGAAAACCAGGGAACTCTTCTTCATGAAAGTCATTCCAAATCCAAAAACAATCATCACTAAATGGGTGATAGATAAGAGCAAAAAAGAGAGACTGCTAAATGCCATCCCCGTAATTCAACTCCGCAGAGAACACTTCTTCCCGGCTTACGATGGCCCCGGCAAACACTGTGGACAGCGTCGCATTATCCATCAGGCGAGCGATATAGTTACGAATATCCAGCATAACGCGGCGAAAACGGCAGACACCTTCCTGCGAACAGGGTTCATAGTCCGACGTCGAAACGCAGGAAATCGGGGCCAAAATGCCGTCAAAATGACGAACAATCTCGCCCATCGTGATTTCTTCCGGCCGCTTCGCCAGTACAAAACCGCCGTCACGTCCCGCGATACTTTCAACCCACCCCCGCGACTTCAGGTCAAGCATAATCTGTTCGAGAAACCGACGTGGAATGTCGTTTTGTTCGGCCAGTGTTCGAATGGAAATCGGTCCCTGACCGCGATAAGCCACCAAGCTGAACAAAGCTCGCAGTGCATAATCTGATTTTCTGGAGAGCTTCATCGACTCAGGGACTCCGGCCACTGGATAAATACCACTCGATTGGTCGTGTTTTATCTTTCAGGCCCGATCGCCGCAACCAATGAATCAGATTTTCTTGCCGAAGAGGACGGATATTGCCATCTGAGTAACGTTTGGAACCCATCGCATAGATCAGGCGAAGATTCTTGCGGCGGGCATCAGCTTACTGAGCTCGGCTGGTTCGAACCCATAAGTGCAATTGAACGCAGAGGGTGCAGGGGATCTCAGGGTGCAGTCTTTGGCCGGATTTCCCTGCGATCCTCCGCGACCTACGCGTACAGAGAATGAGCATTTCAGCGGCGCTTGGAATGATGAGACACAAAGCAAGCGAGACTCGGAGGGCTGACGCCCTGCCGCTCTCCTTTCGGTCATTTTTCTGTGATCGCCGCCACGACGTAGGCTCCTTCGACTTTAGGAGCATCAGGCACCGTCATGCCTTCAGGCACAGTCACTGGCTCGAGCGAGGTGAGGCATTGTTGGCAGGCATCTTCGATCACCCATTTGAACGACGGGACTGTCTTTGTCATCGTTTTCTTCATCAGCTTACGTTTCGTAAAGACATCCGCTCCACAACCCGGAATCCAGGATGTCCATACGATCTTCTTTGGCTGAGCACAGATGTTCTTGTCTTCCGGTGTCTTCGGGCAGACCGTTTCACAGTGTTTGCAATCCGGAGTGCTTGGGCCAGGAACACAGAACTCTTCACACTGCATGCCCCAGCATGTGGTCGTGATCTTCTTGTCTTCTCGCACCAATCGACAAACCTTGCGACAACGACTGGCACTACAGCCGCAATGAGCACAGCAACGATCCGCGGCGTTGCCAACATTGGCGAGCACAGGTGCAAACGCAGCCGCAATCATGGACCCCAGAAACAGTCGACGTGATGAAGACTTCATGGAAGTTACACCTATGGCAGCCAGGTCCGAATTTGAGATCTCAAATCTGAAACTTCAAATTCCCGTGGGAACGTGTGGAATAAAGAGAGACACCTGAGAAGTCATCACCAGTTGAAGTCGAAACGCATCGCCAACAGATCGGATTCTGTTTCGCCAAAGACAGTCGAACCTGTCGTCACCGGATGAATCCAGTCAAACATGATTCGAGTTCGATCACTCCAGTACCAGTTGAACCCCGTTGTCAGATCGTTGTATTCGCCTTTGGTGAATTCGTTCAGATTCAAATGCGAATAGCGAGTCTTCACTTCCCACGCTCCGGGACTCATCGCACCAGGAACAACAAAGAAGTTGGAGGTCGGGACGTTGCGACCGAACTGTGCTCCGTGTTGCCCGAATCGCTCATAAATGCGATTTTCACCGGTCAAAAAGTAGCTCAGGTGGGCATAGCCGCCATGCGTTGTTTCTGTTCCGGAGGCCATTGTGTTGACATTGCAGAGAAATGCTTCACTCTGCAATGTGACCGGCCCCATCACGGCAGCAAACTCCAGATTTCCCGTTGTGTAAGATTCCGCATCGATACTGCCGCTGTCGATAAGTCGTGGTCCTTCGTGAATCTGTGGACGCGCTCGAAAGCTGACTTTCTTATCCTGGTCCTGGGTATGCAGAATCCCAATACCAGTATGAATCATATAGCGACCGTTGGAGGGCTCATCGTAGAACGGCGTCCAGTTGAGTCGGCCGGAAACACGACAACCCTGATTGTCATCAATGCGTTCTTTCAGGCCTTCACTGATACTGTCAAAGAAAACTCCCGTCGCCCATGACACGCTTTCGTCGTCGGTGTGGTTGTAAAGAGCGATCCCGACTTCGCGATCCACCGCGAACACTCCCTGAGAAGGCAGTGATCGCTCCATGAAGATATTGTTTGTGTCGTTCGTGACCTGTTCGAGGCTGAATGGAACGAAAAAGTTACCGATTCGAAAACGCCCAAGCCCCGGAATCTCATTCATCGAGAAGTACGCGTCTTTCACATCCGGCGATGTCACCGTTCCCGCCGGGCTGGCACCAACCGTTTCCGGCTCAAGAGTCATCTGCAGACGGAAGTCACACTGTCCATATCCGGCGCCGTCAGCCACCAAACGGAGGCGGCGGAACTGAAAGTAGTCCTGGGTCCCGACAATGGCCGGATCAGCGTTGGCCCAATTGATATACTCCGCCTGAACATGACCACCCAGCTTCACCGTCCACTTGTCGGTGGACATATCCTGCCAGCCTTCCGCTTTCTTGGCCTCTTCATCCTTCTTCTTTTTGTCCGAGTCGACTCGCTTCTTTTCCGAGGCTTCCAACTGATCGATACGCATCTGCAGGCGGCTGAGTTCGCTCTCAAAGTCTCCGGCTGGTGCTTGAGCTAATGCATCATCAGCGGCTGGAATTTTTTCCGCCGGGGGAACTTCAGGGGAAGGGTCGAAGAGGTAGCTGGCTCGCGCCACCCCACTTTCGACGGACAGCCACTCCGGAGCGTTACTTGCGGGGCGCGATAAAAACGGCGAATGCAGTTCGTCCTCCGCCATCACGGGAAGGCAATAGAACAGCCCGGCAGCCAGCCCCAGCAGAGCTTCCAGCCTGATGCGAATACGTAATGGGCCCATTTTTCCTTCGCCTTCCGCGACGATTGGACAGAGACCTGATCGAAGCGTTAATCCGTAGCGCCACGGAATGGTCTCCGGCCTCCGGTTGTCCGGTCAGCTGGATATCTATGAGCAGAATTCGCTGCTGCCAGATTGCTTTGAACTGACGATTAGAATCGGAGACGACCTGCCCGTGACTGAACGTCAGGCAGTCGTTTGAACAAGTAAGTTTGACGCTCGCCTGCACGCCGCATTAACCAATGGCAATAGATGCCGAAATTTGTCGTTCCATTTCGCCCAGACTAAACAACCGTCAAAGTCCGGGGCCATCATCGCACGAGCAACTCACGCAGAATTCTCCTCCGCCATTCCGCACAGTTGATGGATGCTGATGTGCAGATTCAGCCCTCGGCCGAACCCAAAGAGCAGACACTTTTCACCCGTCACTACTTGTCGGCTGCGTATTTCCGTTAGACTTATGAGGCAACAGGCAACTCAGGAGCGTCGACGATTATGGTCAATACGAAATCATTGTTGTTCACGTGTCTGATCTTCTGTCTCATGGCTACGCCGCTGTTGTCGCGCAGCGTGGTTGAAGGGGCGGAGTTGCCCGCAATTAAGGTCAGCACAGGTGGAACACACTTTATCAGCGGAGATTCTGGTACGCCGTTTCGGCCGATGGGTTTCAATTACGATCATGATGCTGATGGTCGACTGCTGGAGGACTATTGGCATTCAGAATGGGATCGTGTCGAGAACGACTTTCGCGACATGCAAAGTCTCGGCGCGAATGTGGTGCGGATTCATCTGCAGTTCGGCAAGTTCATGAAGTCGGCCACGGAAGCAAACGCAGAAGAACTGAAACAACTGCAGCGGCTGTTGACTTTGGCCGAAGAAACAAAGCTGTATCTCGATCTGACCGGGCTGGGTTGTTATCACAAGAAAGATGTCCCCGCATGGTACGACGCGCTGGACGAACAGGCCCGCTGGAATGCTCAACAGGTTTTCTGGGAAGCCGTGGCCACGGTTTGCAGCGAGCGCTCAGCCGTCTTCTGCTACGACCTGATGAATGAACCAGTAATCGGTGGTGATAAGGCAGGACCTGACTGGTTAGGACCCGCCTTTGCCGGAAAGCACTTTGTGCAGTTCGTCGCCAAATCCACCAATGGGAGAACTCGCCCTGAGGCCGCCAAACAGTGGATCGATCAGATGGTGAATGCTGTTCGTCAGCATGACAAGCAACATCTGATCACGGTAGGCTTTGTCGACTGGAGTCTGGACCGTCCCGGCCTGACGTCGGGATTCGATCCGCTGAAAGTTGCCGAGAACCTGGATTTTCTGGCCGTGCACATTTATCCCGCCACGGGCAAAGTTGATGAAGCTCTGGAGACGTTAA
The DNA here is from genome assembly GCA_026400835.1 of Planctomycetales bacterium. Taxonomy (GTDB): domain Bacteria; phylum Planctomycetota; class Planctomycetia; order Planctomycetales; family Planctomycetaceae; genus SXXK01. Next base: position 30,769 of record JAPLOA010000052.1, read on the forward strand.
AGGGATTCCAAATCGGCAAGCCGGTGATCGTCGAAGAGACATTCCCACTGAAGTGTTCTCATGATGAGATGAAAGACTTCATGGATCGCAGTGGCGATCACGCCGACGGCTGGATCAGTTTCTTCTGGGGCAAAATGCCGGACGAATATCAACCGACGACCTCTGTTGGCGATGCGATCATTTCACAGTGGCTGACTCAGTTTTCTGCGATAATGAAAGTGCAGAAGCCACAAGCAGCCACAACATCCGCTGATGATTACGATGATGAAACCGAGGCTGTTATTGCAGCGTTCGTTCAGCACACGCAGGGAAACTCGGATGGCCGAGCAGCCTTCTCTGTGGATCTGAAAGCGTGGTCTGACGAAAACAGTGACCTGCCAATCGGAGTCTTCGATTCGGGCATCGGCGGATTAACGGTCCAGGAGGCGATCTACTCTCTGGATGCCTTCGATAACAAGAACTACTCACCCAAGCCTGACGGAAAGAAAGACTTCGCAAACGAACGGTTTATCTATTTCGGCGATCAGGCCAACATGCCTTATGGAAATTACCCGGCAGTAGAACGCCAGACTTATCTGAAGGAATTGATCCTGAAGGACGCCGCCTTTCTGCTGGGCCGTCGCTATTGGAATTCGACGAAGGACCAGGAACCGAAATTCGACAAGCCTCCGGTCAAAGCCATCGTCATCGCTTGTAACACGGCCACGGCCTGGGGACTTGATGAGATTCGTCAGGTGGTCGAGGCATGGAAAGTTCCGGTCTTTGTGATTGGAGTTGTTGAAGCCGGTGCTCGCGGGTTAACGGAGTCGATTGAAACGGCTACGGAGAAACGCACCGTCGCGGTTCTGGCCACCGTCGGAACCTGCAGCAGCAATGCTTATCCGAAAGCGATCGGTCGAAGTACCGGGTTGGCGGGCAAACGCGTGCCCGACGTTGTCCAACAGGGTTCAGCAGGACTGGCGGCGGCCATCGAAGGCGACCCGGCGTTTGTCGTTTCGCCGGAAGCTGGCCTGTCAAATGCTGGCGTCTACAACGGCCCATCAATCGATCACAAAACTGCCATCATTGATCCCGAGCTACTTGATGTCTACGGCTTTAATCCGATGGGACTCCGGGGAGATCTCTCATCGCCGAAATCGTTGAGGCTCAACTCTGTCGAGAATTATGTTCGCTACGACGTGGCGACACTTGTTCGTACTCACCAGAAATCCGGACAGACATCGCCGATTGATACGGTCGTGCTTGGATGCACTCATTTTCCACTTGTTCGACAGGAGATTCTCGACAGCTTTGCTCGCCTTCGAGCTTACGAGAAAGATGGTGAACGTCCCTTTGCAAATCTGATCGCGGAGAAGATCGCCGTTGTTGACCCTGCCGAACTCACAGCCAAAGAACTCTTTCGGGAACTCGCGCGGCGCAAGTTGTTTCGGAAGACATCGGGAGAGTCGGATTCGCAAAAATCAGCCGCGGCCCGAGATCAGTTCTATATCTCCATCGCCAATCCAAAGTCTGCTGGTGTTGTCCTGAGTCCAGACGGATCGTTGGATCGCGAGTACAAATATGGTCGCAGTCCGGGGCGACTGGAAATCGAGGACACAATCTGTGTGCCGATGACTCAGGATCGTCTTCCGTCCACGAGCCTGAATCTGATCCGCACGAAGTTGCCTTCCGTGTGGCAGCGGCTGAATCGATCGAGTAATCCGTGAGCGAAGCAAAGCAGCCGGAGCGATCGGTTTTGTAACACTGATGAAGTTCTCGTTTAACCCGGATTATTCACGCTCGTCGCATCGTCGTCGAGTGCTGACGAGTTCCTTTCAATGCGAGGTTTGATTTGTCGGAGTTTCGGAGTCAGCG
>JAPLOA010000102.1 GCA_026400835.1 Planctomycetales bacterium
TCAGGTCGTGCATTGCATCAATCGGTGCGTGCGGCGGGCGTTTCTTTGCGGGAAAGATGAACTCACCGGGAAAAACTATGACCATCGCCGAGAACTGATTCGCAATCGGCTGGAATTTCTCGCGGGAGTCATGGGTATCGAGGTGCTCGGTTATGCAATCATGAGTAACCACTTTCACACGGGGAGCACGGGGCCAGCCATCTATCCAAATGAAGAAGAACCCCCGCGACCTAGTCGACGGCACAGTGGGGAAGGAGTCACTACGACGCATGGGGCCAGCCATCTATCATTTACGTAACCTCGTTGGTGTGACACCTTGGAGCAAGGCTGACATGGGTTTGGTGGCGTGATAGGAGCACGGGGCCAGCCATCCATCATCGACCTCGTTTCATTGTTTCGATACCCTGGGTCAAGGCTGACGCAGGTTTTGAGGGCATTCAGGGCTTAAAGATCAAGAGGAGGCTTGTTGATGGCTCGGGCGAATCGGCGAGATGTGTTGGCGGATGGGGAGATTCAGGTCGTGCATTGCATCAATCGGTGCGTGCGGGCAGCCCGGCGGAACCGACAGAATTCGAACTCAACCAGATTCGGAACAACAAAAAGGGGCTGAAAGAAAAGCGACAGCGACTCTCGAGCATCTCGTGGTTCATGCGATTTCTTTCCGAACGCATTGCGAAAGAAGCCAATAAACAGGATGAGTGCAGCGGGCGCTTTTGGGAAGGTCGCTTCAAGGCACAGGTTCTTCTGGATGACGCGGCGATTCTTGCGTGCATGCAGTACGTGGACCTGAATCCCATTCGAGCGGGCATTGCAAAAACTCCGGAAGGCAGCAATTTCACGAGTGCTCAGGATCGCCTGCGGGATCTGAAGACAGCGTGCAGTGCCGTGGCCGACAGTGGCGATAATCCCGCTGAAGCAGCCAACGAGGATAAATCTGTCGTGTCGCTTGCTGACGGTAGCCATCGGCCTGCGGCGGAGCGAAACAAGTTTGACGCGAAGGTCGAGCACGGTGCAAAGGCTGGTTGGTTGTCTCCAGTTCCTCTGGAGCCGAAGCGTCAGGCGGTCAGAGCGAAGAAGACGGAGCGTCGTGCCTCGAACAAGGGGTTTCTGCCACTTGGACTTGCGCACTACCTGGCCTTGCTGGACTGGACCGCTCGGCAAGTACGAACCGACAAGCGAGGCGCAATGCCGGCCGATCTGGAGCCCATCATGGAGCGACTGGGCGTGTCGGCAGAGTTGTGGGTCGAATGCGTGATGAATTTCCGCAAATGGTTTCGTTCGAGCGTTGGTCGACCGAAGTCCATGTCTACCCACGCCGATTCCCGCGGCCACAACCGCGCGATCAGTATCAGCTCATCAAGACGACTGTTTGCCGGCGGCTGAGGTTCGGAGTCACGCGGCGTGATGGCGACTGATGTGTACCTTTTGTTTTCTGCTAGCTGGCATAGATGCTTGGCCCTATTACCCTACCCGGCCAGCTGCGACAGGTTCGCGGGCGTCAACACGGAGCAGGAACGCAATGAGCATTGAGCATACGGGAACGCTGAGTCCACCACTTTTAAGACACCAAATTGCAGAACTGCTCGATCGTGTTGCAGCTCTGGACGGCTGGGTCGTTGTACGACGCACAGACCAAACACTTGGGCTTGGTCTGCGAAAGAGCGACAACGATGCAGAAGTTAGCGAGCTTGTTTCCATTTCTTTGACCGCAGATCAGGTCTACGTAGGATTCCATGCTGGCCATCGACATCATAGAGAGTCCGTCCTACAAGCAATTATCGATCATTTGACAACATCAGGAGCAACCTGTGATCTGGAAGAACTCTAGCTCATAATCAGCGGCCAGCCATCTATCATCGACCTCGTTTCGTCGTATCGATACCTTGGGTCAAGGCTGACGCAGGTTTTGAAGGCATTCAGGGTTTAAAGATCAAGAGGAGGCTTGTTGATGCCTCGGGCGAGTCGGCGGGATGTGTTCGCGGACGGGGAGATTCAGGTCGTGCATTGCATCCATCTGATGAATTTCCGCAAATGGTTTCGTTCGAGCGTTGGTCGACCGAAGCCCATGTCTACCCACGCCGATTCCCGCGGCCACAACCGCGCAATCAGTATCAGCTCATCAAGACGCCTGTTTGCCGGCGGCTGAGGTTCGGAGTCACGCGGCGTGATGGCGACTGATGTGTGCCTTTTGTTTTCTGCTAGCTGGCATAGATGGATGGCCCCATTACACCATGGTTGGGATTGAAGATGTCCTGAGAAAATGTGGGTAGAGTTGAGGCCGGCAGAAAGGACCTCCCAAAATCGCCGACTGCACCCGGTCAACCTTATGATTCGGTATTGAGTAGGCTGTTGAAGCAATCCTGGGTAAGATCTCCAGAGAATACTGAGATCACAACTGACATGTTGTCCGGAGCCTACTCGATGAATCACGAAGACCTGCGAAACACATTAATGACCCTGCACATGCAACTTGCCAGTGCTGGTGAGATCGACAAGGAAACTCAGGCGATGCTTCAAATCGTCACCAGCGACATTCAACGACTGCTGGAGCCCAACGCGACCGGGGCCGTTGTTGAGGAATCCAGCAACACTCTCGCGGAAAGGCTCCGAACAACTCTGATTGAATTCGAAGCGCGGCATCCTCATGTCGGAGGTCTGCTGGAACGCATCACCGATGGCCTGTCGAGTATGGGAATCTGATTGCACCTTTGCAAAGTCCGCTTCTTTCGAGCCTGATACTTCGTCTTGAATCAGACATTGAAGTCATGAAAATCGTCATTCTTTCCCTGCTTTTCATGATCGCCGGTTTTATGTTGCAGACCTTCAACCGACCAACTGTTGAAGATCTGGAGTACGAAGCTTCGGTCGCATGGAATGAGACGAATTTGGCTGTTGCCGAGCAGACAGCAAGGGAGGCTCTGGGGCGAGACCCGGACTCCGTTCGTGCCAAAGAGATTCTGAGCAAACTTGCCGAGCCGTTGCGACGTCCTGAAATTGAACTGGCGCTGACTCTTGGCGATCAGAATCGTAAGGAGCTCACGGAAAAGCAACTTGCTGAAGCGGGTCGGATCGCCTTGTCCAGGAGTCTGTTTCGCGTCGCTAATGAGCTGTTTTCGGAAGGAGTGCGGCGATCTCCAAAGAATGCATTATTGCAACAACAATATGCCACCTTGCCGGGCCTGCAGCTTGATGCTGAAGAAATGCAGACACGGCTAATCCAGTGGTCGAAGTCTGGCACTCCCCCGAATGATCTCGTTGTTCTGTTTCTTGGACTGGCCTCGATCGATAGTCGAGGGGCCTCATCAGCAGAGGAGTGGCTCAGAGCCAGCCTTGCTGCTGATGCGAACGATGTCGATTCTCGCCTCGGTCTGGCACGATGCTTTCTCGCAATGGGCCGTTATCGAGAGTGTATCCAGCTTCTGAACGCGCACTGCCAGCATCCGCGTGTCGCAATTCTTCAGGCGGTTGCGTATGCCACCGATAGAAATCTCGAGGCGGCCTTGCAACTGTTGCCGGACTCTGAACCGGCCTCGATGCGAGCCGAGTTCTGGTACGCAAAGGGTTTGATTTTCGTTGAACAGGAGAATTGGGACGAAGCAGAAATCGCCTTGCAAAAGGCCGTTCGTGAGCGACCGCTGAATAAGTCGTTTCGGTCTCGATATTGTGAGATTCTCAGACGACTCAAAAAGACCGAAGAAGAGTCCGTGCAGGTGAAACAACTCGAAACGGTGATTCGTATTGTGCAGGCTTCTCTGAACATTCAACAGATTTCGGACAGATCAGAACTCATGCCTCTCGCGGAAATGTGCAGCGAGGTCGGAGCTGAAGATGTTGCTGAACTCGTCTCCGCTGTCGCAGGCCGTTAGATTTCCAACCCATGCTGAACCGTCGCTCTCTACTTCTGACGATCTGCTTTGTCGCAATGACGGCTCTGGGATACTTTCTGGGCGGAGTTCATGAGCGTTCTCTTGCATGGACGGCTGACCGCCGACTTCTGAAAGAGTTTGATATTCGACCTGCAGCTCTGCCCAAATACGTTTCTGAGGCAGACCAGCAATTGTCGGCTTCCGGAATTCGATTTGAAGAAGCAACCGGTTCCGGTATTACGTTTTCGTACGACAATGGACCGGAGCAACAGTTTCATCTCGCAGAGACACTCGGAGGAGGTGTCGGGGCTATCGACTTTGACAGCGACACCGATTTCGATCTGGTGTTTGTCGATGGTGGCAATCCTGCTGAATGGCCATCCAATCGTACGTCCCGCATCGAGCTGTATCGCAGTGAAAAGAATCTCAGGTACTCAGCGGTCACTTCCGCTTCGGGCATTGAGTGGACCGGCTACGGCCATGGCTGTGCTGTCGCGGACATCAATAACGACGGCTTCGATGACATGCTCATCACGGGCTATCAGATGTCCGCATTGTATCTCAATCAGGGCGACGGGACTTTCGAAGAAGCATCAGGCCTCAGAGAAATGGCACAGGACAAGTGGTGCGCCACGGGCTGCTGGAGTGATCTGGACGCCGATGGTGATCTGGACCTTTATATTGCCTGTTATGCAGACACGCCTCGTAGCCTTCCCGCGCCAGTCTGCGAGTCCGGTGGAGTGCGGATTCATTGCAATCCTCACTCTTATCGAGCTGTCACAGATTTGCTGTTCGAGAACGAGGGAAATGGAAAGTTTGCGGATCGATCAGAGTCCTCGGGAATCGCGGCCTACAAAGAATATGGCATGGGCGTCGTCGCGGCAGATCTCGATGGAAACGGCACGGTCGAAATCTTCGTCGCGAATGACGGAGATCGGAATCTCTTGTTTCGGCAGACATCTCCATGGAAGTATGAAGAGATTGCACTCACCAGCGGTGTTGCATTCAATGGCCAGGGAGAAACAATGGGCTCAATGGGCGTCGCCTGTGCGGATTTCGATCGCAATGGACTGCTTGATCTGCTGACCACAAATTTTTCACACGAATCCAACGCTCTGTTTCATCAGGTCAGCAATCTGACTTTCGTCGATACGACTCAGGGAACGATCATGGATCGCACCAGCCGTTCACGCGTTGGCTGGTCAGCAATTCCAATTGATGCCGATTGCGATCGCTTCATCGATCTGTTTGTGGCCAACGGTCACGTGACACAGATGCCGTCAGAAGACTGGGCTCAGCAATCGAGCTTACTGCGAGGTTGCACTGAAGGTTTTGAAGAGGCCCGCGATGCCGGTCGCTGGTTTGATGCACCCTGGCACGCTCGCGGAGCCTGTCAAGTGGACCTGAACGACGATGGCCTCGACGATCTTGTGGTGAGCCTGATCGATACGCCCGCAGCCTTGTTGCTGAATAACTCACTTGCAGTTGGAAACCGAATTCAATTGCATCTCATTGGCACGCAAAGCTGTCGCTCTGCGGAGGGAACCCTGATCGAAGTGGAAACGGCTTCCGGTAAGACCACGCATATCATGAATCGAAATGCTGGATATCTGTCATCCAACTCGAGCGTGATCACACTTGGGCTCGGAGCCGACAAGACCATCGACCGCCTGCGAATTCACTGGCCAGGTGGAGCCATTCAGGATCTTGGTCCTGTCGCCTCAGGGAAATCCTACACCGTCATTCAGGGACGGCAGGGACTGGTCAACTAAGGAACGGTCCCGAAATAAGTTCCGGCTTGAATCAATTGTCGCGTTCAACGGTGTGACAAGTTCGCCCTGGCGAACGCAGGCACACCATTCACAGAGACTATTTCGAGCCCGTTCCATAGTTCAACAACATCGCAAGACATACGACCAACGGACCTCTTCGTTGCCGACCAGACATTCAGTCAAAAAAAATCCTCCTCTGCAAATCGCAGAGGAGGAAAGACGTTGAGGCTTCAGGCCATCAAATGAGCCCACTCAAACAACTCGGATCGCAAGCTACTTGAGTCGTTCCAAGGCGAGTTTGTACTGCGACACCATTGACTACTTCTTTCCGCCGCCAAACTGCTTTGCATACTCTGGATCTTCGCCCAGCTTATCGGCGGCTGGGGCCATCTTTGCCGGCTCAATGCCTGCAGCAGGATCTGTTGTGCCGCCACAGCCAACAACCCCTGAAACGATACCAGACAGAACCAATGAACAGAATGTGGTTTTCACGAGACGCATGGGAAGCCTTTTGAGGGTGAGAACAGTAAAAAAATATAGACAAGAACAAGTCTAGTGTTCTGTCGAACCTTGAAACAGGGAGGTCGCAAAATCAGCCGATGGGCGTTAGCGAGTTGTTGAACGGACCGTTTAACGGCAAGCCGCAGGCGTCAATGCCTGAATTCGCCTCCGCCTGCGTCTCGCCGTTAAACGAAATCAACGAAGCCGTCGCCTTCGTTTGCGATTGTCATCAACACGCAGCAAGTTTTCAACTATCACTTCTCAGCGTCTGCCACGAAAAGCCAAACCCCTTCGCATCGGCGGTACATTCTCATTCAGGCGGTAGTTTCCAAACCGGGGCTCCAACGATGCAGGCAGACTGTTGATTTAGTCGCATCTTGCGGACTTCTGTTTACCGCCCAGCCGGAGGCGTGTGCTTTTTATGCTGGCCGGCGCCTCCGGCTGGGCGGTAAACGTCCTGAGGTTTCAAACATTTGGTACTGCAACGAGATTCAGTGGGACAAATGCCGTTCTGATTTCGCCTCGTAGAGGCGGCAGCACGTAGCCCCAGGCTTTAGCCTTAGGTTTAGGCACATTTCCGGGTGGCTTCTTGGGTTCTTGCTCCGTCGATCATGGCCTGAAGTTTAGTCCATCCTTTCCAGAGGACCAGCCACCCGGGGTGGCTGTCATGTTTTCGGTTCATGTGGCCGC
>JAPLOA010000088.1 GCA_026400835.1 Planctomycetales bacterium
CCCGAGCCTGACCACGCTGCTGAGATTTTGTCTTTGTGCTCATAAAATCCTTATAGCGCACCGAAACCATCACCACCAGGCCAAAATCTGAACTGAAAACTACGTTTGCAAAAATTCACGGCCTCTCCGGGCCTCAGATTCTTTATGTTCGAATACCGGTGGCTTGCGCCACCGGCATCGGATTTGTCGATCCTGCGTGCCTGAAAATGCGCAACTTCAAAACTGACGCAACAGGTTGGAATACCCCCAAAACGCGCAACTTCAAAACGCGTCAGCGAGGGATTATTGTTGAGTACGCGAAAACAGTTATCCCTCACTCACGTTTCGGGTTGTGAAAGCCCATGAAGTCAAAAGTCTGTTAACCGCCAATCACATGGTGGACCTGAACTTCGGCTGCGGCAATGTAGCGGCCAGCATCGCCAAACAAAACTAACGACATTGAATGCACTGTGGGACTGCGATCACTGTTTGACGTCACGCACTTTCGATGTCACTCGTTTGCTGTTGCTCGTTTAATGCCGTTTTGATGCATCAACAGCGAGTCACCCAACCGCTGAATTTCCCGGATGGCTTGAGAAAAACTTATCGGAGATAAGTCTCTTTGGAATGGCAATTGCCAATTAGGATGGCAAGCGACAGAATCCGAGAAATTTCACCGCTCACGAAGTCCGGGACGGCGAACGATTGTTCTTTGTTTGCAAACAGTACAGGGAGTTTCCCCTGCCAGGAGTTTGATAGTTCCATGAGAGTTCTGATTACAGAAGAACAAATTCGGCAGCGAGTTATTGAGCTGGGTGCGCGGTTGTCACATGAGTATCAGGGGCGTCCCCTGACGATTCTGGGAGTGCTGACCGGCAGTGTGGTACTGTTGGCCGACTTGATCAGGGCCACCAACGTACCTTTGCGAGTCGCACTGATTTCGGCCTCAAGCTACGGCGGCACTCGCACATCACCTGGTGAATTGTCCGTCAACAGTTCTCTGGTGCCGGATCTGTCGGGACGGCACGTTGTGATTCTGGACGACATCTTTGACACCGGAAAGACGATGGTCGGGCTGCTGGACGCGGTTCAGCAATTCGGACCAGCCAGTATAAAGTCGGCCGTGTTGTTGTGGAAAACGGAACGGACCTGTGTCGATCTGGTGCCGGATTTCTTCGGGTTCCAGATTCCGGACGAATTTGTTGTCGGCTACGGACTTGATTACAACGACGAATTCCGGCATCTCCCTTACGTTGGGATTCCGGATCCGGAGGACCTGCGTATGGCAAACGGTGGCTGACTGGACAGCGCCATGTTGCCCCCTCCCATCCGGCCTATCGGCCACCTTCTCCCCCGAGGGGGAGAAGGGATTGCGTTCAGGCGGCAAACATTGATCAAAAGGCAACTTCGTGTATCCGACTCGTCAAACATGCCTCTGTCCAGCTAAACACCGATGCCTTATTGCGGCGGAGTTATCCGGGCGACGCGATGAAAGTGGAGTTCAACTTCACGATCCACGACTCGACGAAGTCCTTCGAGCAAACAATTGGGTTCATGATCAGATTCGCCCAGTCGTTTGATGTCCGACAAAGCAGTCCCGGGCAACACACTGAAGGCGCCCTGATAGACGATCTGGTTACCGGCATCGAGTTCCGGCACGATGAAGTGCACGGTCGCACCGAAGCACAACATGTGATGCTGATAAGCGTCTTCGTAAGGACGGAAGCCAGGAAATGAGGGCAGCAGGCCGTGGTGCAGATTGATGATGCGTCCGCCGGCAAACTTCCAGCACAGTTCAGCAGGTAGAACTCGCATGTAGCGAGCCAGAATCACATAGTCGATGTCCTGCTCATCGATTACTTTTTCAAGGACCGAGTAATCCGGGTTGCCCAGGGAGTCTCCCATATTAATCCAGGGGACATTGAACTGATCGGCCACGCTGCGGCAGGCATTGCGGTTGCCGATCATCACGGCCGCCTCTGCTTTCAGACGCTTGTCGCGAATCGCACGCAGGATCGCGAGAGGAGGCTCAGAGCGAAAGGTCGTACAGATCGCCAGACGCGGCGGGCGAGCGTGTTCGTCTCGAGACCAGACACGCACCTGCAGGCCCTTAAGTTTTCCGATCTCCTGCAGACGTGATCTGAGAGTACTGACGGATTCGGGGGCTGCACTCCATTCGATACGCATCAGCATCGCGAACAGGCGCTCCGAGTCTCTGTCGTACATCTGAATTTCGTGAATGTTCGCGCCAGCTCCGGTCACGTAATGAATAATGGGATCCGCCAGTCCCTTGTGGTCGGGACCAACAGCGGTGATCGTGACTTGCATGACTTCAACTCTCCGTTTCAGCAATCGGCTTGTCCGGCCGGGACTTCTTCAGGCTCCGGCCTGATGACCAGACTCAGGACACCGGGATTCAGCAGAGCCTCTGGCTGCCGATTTGATGGGTTTTCACAACCCGGAACGTCAGTGAGGGATAAGATTTGCTGTTTTTCGGACAACAATCCCTCGCTGACGATTCGGGTTGGGATTAAATCAACAGTCTGCTGGCACCCGTGAATGATATCGGGACCGACGCAAATCTTCTTTCCGGGCAAAAAAAAAGCGGGGCTCGAGAATGAGCCCCGCAATCTTCAGGTTTTGGACGCCATCGGCAAATTACGTCGCTGACTCGTCTTTCTTACGGCGACGAAGTGCACGTGGAGCCAACGCCAGCAGAGCCCCCAGAATTCCGCTGGAGGCGGAAGTCACAGGCTGTGTTTCGGACTTGGAGACATCGGCCGCTACGACAGCGACTGGTGCTGCATCCCACCACTTCTGCTCGCCCCACTGAGACAGGATTTCGTCGGTCTGAGGCACATTCTCCGGAGCGACTTCGACAGCATTGTCTGTCTGAACCGGAACTGACGCCTTCAACTGAACGCTGCTGTCCACAGACTGCTCACTCACAACAACCACAGGCTGCTGAGAGCCAGAGACGAACGCGGGCAACATACTGATTGTCGACTCAGAAACCATATCGTCCATACTGACCGGGAACAACGCCATCGTATACGAGCCAGACACTTTCTGCGACTGCGTACCAGACGCGTCTGTGATCGTAAAGATGATCGATGGAGCCTCCGTCAGAGCCGGTCCACTCAACTGCCCATTGGAGGCATTCACCGCTCGCACCCAGACTCGGTACTTGCCCCTGACCAAAGGTACCGTTGGTGTGTACGACAGAGATCCAATTCCCAACTGCTGCACCACAGGAACGGTCGGATTGGAATCAAGGGCAATGAAGATCTGGTAACCAGAAGCACCGTCGACAGCTTTCCAGGAGATTGTCGGCGTGGTATCCGTTGTGGATCCGATCGCATTCACAACAGGATTACCGCCTACGTAAAACTCAACAAAGTTGCTGTAGTTGCTCGTCGTATCCGAGGTTCGAGCCAGCACCATCGCTCGATACTGACCGACTGGCAAAGCCGTCGGCAGAGTATACGAGGGCGATGTCAGGCCCGATGCTGTTCGGAAATTCGCCTGAACCACATTGTTGGGCAGAATGACGTCCAGACGGAAATCGTAAACCGGAACCACTGATTCTGTGCCACCGACGGTCCCACTCATGTTCGTCCACGAGAAGCTCGGCCTCGTGTTGAACGTTGATGACGCAGGGCCAAGCAATGTCGGACCACCCACGACCTGGAAGTCCATCGACTCGCTCCAGCTGCTCAACTCTCCGAATGCAGAACGAGCCTGCACGCGGAACTGGTAGCGTCCGATCGGGAGACTGCTCGGAACTGTGTAATTCAGGGCATTCAGACCGCTTTCACCAGCCGCGACCACGTTCCCGGGCAGTCGAATCACTTCGACCTGATAAGTCTGCCCACCGGTAACCCCGGCCCAGTTCAACGTCGGAGTTGAATCAGTAACGGCTCCGGTCGGCCCGATCAATCTTGGAGCCACGGTGACTCGGAACGTCTTTTCAATGCTCCAGTCTGAGACCGTCGCTGGGTCTGCAGACGACGTCGTTCGAACCTTGACTACATAGGTGCCCAATCCAAGAGTCGGCATCATCATAGAAGTGCCAACAATATTCGACTGACTCAGCACGAGCACATTAGTGGCTCCGTCCTTGCGGTACAGAAGCAACTGACTTCTTGCGGCCGAAGTCGTCTCCGGTGGATTCGTCCACAACACGGTCGGACGTGTCAGGAACGTTGTGAGCACAGGCCCACTTGTTCCCTGCACACCCAGCACAATTGGCGGCGTGACAACCGAGAATGTCGTTTCGAGACTTCGGCTGGAAATGGCGTCCGCCTGGCCTGACCCGGCTGCCGCAGTGTTAACTGCAACGACAGAGAAGCTATAGCGTCCCAGTGGAAGTGAGAACGGCAGTTCATGGAACGTCCCGGTCAGCGAGTTCTGGCGGTAAACCTCCAGGAAGTTTCCGAAATCCTGACGGACGACCAACCGGTACAAATTCGCTGACGGAACCGCCTCCCAACCAAAGGTCGGAGTGGAATCCGGCAATCGCCCGCCCGGAGCCACAATCTTTGGAACCGGTGAATAGCTGAAGACAAGCGGGTTACTGGCCAATCCCATGAACCCACCGGCACCGCGAGCTGTCACAACGACTCGGTACATGGCAAGGGACAATGGCGACGCTGGAGACCAGCTTGCTCCCTGAATTCCGGTGACGGAAGACACGAGAACATTGTCTGTCAGATTAAACAGTTGCACGTCATAGGAAACTGCTCCCGTAACCGGAGTCCAGGTGACCTGTGGAAGCGGTGTAATCACGACCGCCGCTGGCTGCAACAAAACCGGAGCTGTACGAACAAAGAAGAACTGGCTGGCACTCCAATCGCCCGGCAGATCAGCCGCGTCGATCGCCTGAATCCGTGTATAGTAATTTGCCAATGGCAGATCAGCCGGCAGAGTGAACTGGCCCGGCGTTGCCATTGAACTCGTAGTCACAGTCTGACGGAACGCAATCGTGTTCGTCGATGATGCATAAACCTCAATCGTGTAGGCCTTCGTGCCGGGAACATGATTCCAGACGATCGTCGGTCGCGAAGTATTCACACTTCTTGTCGGCGAAGAAATGGCAACTTTGACGACTTCGAAGGGAAATGCTGAAGGAAGCGCTGCCGTGCCTGCCTTGTTAAAGGCAATCACAAAAGCCGTATAAGTTCCTACAGGCAGGGAAGTTGGAATCGTATCACTGGTCTGTGTGTAGTTAGCCGTTCGCAGGCGTGAATACACAGTCTGGCCAGCAGAGTTACGAACGATGAGTTCATAGTTGTAGTTAGCCTGATCCAACGTCCAGACGATCGTCGGTGTTGAATCTGTCGTTTGCGGAATCTGACCGTCCGAAGTGTTGAAGTCGATCGGACGATTAATGTCCGGACTAACTGGAGGCTGCAAAGCACGGATCTTCACCGCGTAGTCTTCGACTTCACCATCGTTGGCCCGCCCGGTCGGCAGAACCGTTGGCTGACTGGCCGAAGTCAGACGGAATCTCATGTACGTATCGCCAACCGGGTTACCAGCCGGAATCACGAAGTTGATTCGGTTCACACCGGCAACCACATTCCACGCGACGCCACCATTCAAGTGCTCAGTTGCCGGATCAAAGACCCCGTCCCCGTTCAGATCGAGCCAGATGTTCAGCTTGCCAGTCCCGGAAGACACGACGTCCACAAAAGCGGGCAGACTTGTAGACGGTGATCTTTCCAGGCTGGTTGGGAATGTGACGCCATCCTCATCGGCACCATCCAGGTTTGCATTCGGACCTGGCTGACCGTCAGTTTCATTGTCACGGGTCGTTCCCAACAACAGATTGCCGGTAATTGTATGGGCAGCTCCATTGCTTCCCTTCAGAGTACCGAATGTGTCCGGAGCGTCGCCGTAATCGACAATCAGAGTCTGCAACGTGGCGTTGACAACAGCCGAACTGTTCGACTGGTTTCGACTGTCCGTAACTCGAAGTTTGATCGTCCGAGTCTCGGGCGCCGTGATGCCCAGACTAACAAGTTGTGCCCAGGTAATCGTTCGTGTCGGACTGCTTCCGGAAGCTTCACCGGTATCGGTGTAGTCACCGTCGTTATTCAGGTCCCATGCATAGGTCAGCGTATCTCCGAATGGAGCATCCACATCGTAGCTGCTGCCCGCGTTCAGATTGAGCGAGTAGCCCTCGTCAATCACGTAGTTCCCTGTCACTGCAACCGGAGTATCGTTTACTTCGACAATCGTAATGGTGATGCTGAAGACCTGCGCACTATTCACGTTCAGGCCACCGCTCGCACCACTATCCTGCAGCAGGACGTCGAAGGTCGCCGTTCCCGCAGTATCTTTGCGAGCACGGTAATCCAGCGAACCGTCAGGCCTGATCTGAAGCACATCGAACACAAGATTACCGGATGTTCGTGTGTAGTTTATCGCAGACCATATCGGCGACTGGGTCGTTTCGTCCAGAGCC
Source organism: Planctomycetales bacterium (assembly GCA_026400835.1). GTDB lineage: Bacteria > Planctomycetota > Planctomycetia > Planctomycetales > Planctomycetaceae > SXXK01. Next base: position 6,449 of record JAPLOA010000088.1, read on the forward strand.
GTAGCCGGTCCTGTCGCGAAAGAATTGACCAAAGGAACATTGATGTTCTGTACCAGACTTTCATCCTCGAGACCGTTGACCAGGATTCGAGGTGGAACGGTGCCTGGTGTAAACCCTGGATTACGAACCGGAGCGTCGTTCAACGGCGTTACGGTAATCACAAATGTTCTGGCGATGCTCAGATTGTTCGCAGACTGACTGTCATTCAACTCAACTCTGACTGTTATTGTCCCGTTAACATCCAGCGCGGTTCTGTATGCCAGAGTGGCGGTTGTGCCACTGATCGTGATCGTCGGGAAACCACCTGCAGCAAAGAACGTGGTTGGAGTCCAGGCGGAGTTCTCGCTCAAGATGGTTACGTTTGCTGTCAATGTCTGTCCCGCTTCGTCCGCCGGGCCCGCTGAAATCCCCGTAAGGAAGTTCAACACAGTCTGCGCTCCGGCATCTTCCGTAACCGTAGGCGGAGTGTTCGCTGCAATTGGATTGAAACTCGGACCGTCATTGACCGCCAGAACATCAACTTCAATCTGCGAAACCGTGGTCTTTATTGTCGTAGGCAGCGGGCCAAAGTTGCCGAGATCGCTGGTAGTGACCGTAATGGCATTCAACACCAGGCCATTGAAATCCTGTGCAGTGTCATAAATAAGGCCATCAAGGGCCGCATTGAGCAATGTGATCGTACCGGAGATCGTCACGTTGTTGGTACCATTGCCGACCACGGAGAGCAGCCCGCTGGTTCCTCCCAGGGTCAAGACGCCATTCACAGCCTGCAGAGTCACCTGCAAAACTCCGTCTGCAGCAGTCAGATTTGCTGAAGGGCTCACCAACCCCAGATAAGCATCCTGATCCGCAACAGTAATCGCATTGCCATTAGCTGCTGAGAAGACCTTTGTCGTGTCTTCATTCATAGTCTGGCGAAGCGGAATCGTATTCACCGGTGCGTTATTGATGCCGTCCGTTAGCAACAATGTGAACGATGTTGTCCCGTCCGTCTGGTTTTCCTGAAGCCGATTGCCGGCCAGATCGCGTATGCCAGTCAGCGCGGTGTTGTCGACGGTGATCGAGTATCGCGTGTCAACCGGGAACGTCGTCACGGAGACAAAGTAAACACGATTGTTGTTGGGGTTGTACCGCCAGCGATAGTCAACGTTTTCGACCAGCAATGTTCCGTTCTGATAGAGCTTGAACTGCGCTGAGCGAACCTGCGTGTCATCAACGCCAATGCCAGTATCGAGGAGGTCGATTGAAATTGTTGTTGGGAACAACAGGTTGTCGACATGAATTCGCGTCAATCCAGAATCAAGGTCGCCGGTGTTGTTGTCTTCCGCCGGGACAGTGAAGCTGGCAAATGGGCCATTGAAGTCCGCTCGCTCGATTGCTCCACGGTCTTTAAAGATGTCGGATCCAAGACCCGCATTCACCTGACCCGGATCGTCCTGACGTTGCTGACCGAAGAGGTCAAATTCGGGAGCGATCAAATCCGAGTTTGGAATTCCCAGCGGGCTCTTAACGGCCGTAAATGCTGGCCGATCCGACAGGCTGTTCAGCGAGCTGTCAACAGCAGCACTGCCAGGTGCCGGGTAATAGTTGTTCAGTGCTGGATTGACGAAGAGCGGATCCGTGTTGTTCAGGATGATGAAGTCGCTGCCAATCGTGCCGTTCGAACCATTCCCCTGGAACAATGTCGTTGCGACAACGGTCGAGCTGGAAGACCCATCGACCTGAATACCAGTGACAGTATTTGCAACGATGTTGTTAAGCAGAGTTGGACTTGCGTTCTGTTCAATCTTGATCCCAATGCCATTTGCGGAGGCACCTCCATAGATGGTGTTGTTGATCAGTTTTCCGAACGGAACCGGAGCCAATGGAACAAAGTTGTTGTTGACATCACCACTGAACAGAATCCCGCCGGTTCCAAGATTTGCAACGACGTTGTTTCGAATCGTCACGCCTGGAATCAGCCGCAGGGCGTTCAGTGTTGCCAGATTGCGTACGGAGCCCGGGTTAGTCTGGTTTCCAGCAGAACGTGTGGCTTCGTCAGAGATGATCCCATATCCGGCGAAGTTACGGATCGAGTTCGATTCAATAATCACCATACCTTGCTGACGATGCAGGTTCTTGTCGCCCAGTCGATCAACGAACTTGAAGTTACCAGTGTCAGCGACTGTGATCGACTTGGTGTCCGAAGTGTATCCCGGAGCGGTCGCGGTAATGGACAACGATGAATTTCCGCTCGTGAAGAACTCATCGATGATGCTCATCGTGAAGAACGCCCGCATCTCTCCATCAACAAACCGTGTCGAGCTCGACGTTACTTCGCTACCGTCTGAGCTTGTGATTGTCACAATCAGCGGACTGGCATTGTCGTATGGATCAATATCGGTGGCAGAAGCTCCTCGCAGAGTCACGTATCCAGTAACCCCGCTGTTCCCGCCATTTTCTCTGACAGTTGTCTGCAGCAATGTCATCTGCAGAATTCCAAGTGGTCCTGTCTGTCCGAGAGGGCCGGTGTCGTCATCGGTGACATCAATGATGTCGGTGATTGAGTTGAACCCCGCCGCAGTGGCTCGCACAAGGACAGGATCCGTTCCGTCCCAGATCAGATCATTAGTTGGGTCAAGCTGCAGAGTGATGAAACTCTGGCCAATCGGGATTGTAACCGTAATGGTTGCTGCAGGAGTCACAATACCGTCAGTGAGCACCACTGGCGAAGAAGCCCCGGTCTGAGGATTCACTGCGGAAACCTGGACCGTCAACGCACTAGTAGTCGGGCCGGAGCGAGTCACTGTCAAGCTGGTATTGGCTGCCGCTTCTGTTGTGGTTGTTGCCGTAATTCCAACAGTCAGGTCTGCCGGAGCCGCCATCTGCGTGACAGAGACATTCATCGCCCCTGTCAGATCCACGATGTCTGAATTCACAGACGATGGACGAGTTGTCGCGACCACATTAAATCCGCTGACACCGTTGATCGCCGATGCCAGAGCACTAGCGACGGCACCCTTCGAAGCATTAGACAACACGTTGACTGCAAAGCTTCCGGCTGGAAGAGCACTGATCGGGTTGAACACGAACGTTCGAGTCACGATTCCGTTGGAGATCACATAAGAGTCTCCAGGCTGAATGACCCTCGCGGTCGGAACTGTCAGAGTATATTCACTCACAAACCGCTCGGTTGCTCGCAACGGATTGGTCACCGTGAATGTCGGCGTGAGCGGATCGTCGGTAGAACCAAACTCTGTGCCGCGACGAATCTCCAGTTGATACTCACCACTCAAATGCTGAGTGATCAACGATGGATCCGCTGGAGCGTTGTAGAACGCATCACCGAGATTCGCACCGGAGTTCGTCGCCATTTCACCGCGGTTGGCAATGCCGACAATAATGTCGTCGATGTAGAAACCTTCATGGTCGTTGCTGAGACTGCGATCTCGGTCGTTGAAGTTGCCATAGGTCTGGCCATCAACCGTCAGATCATTCATGTTCCCGCTGGTCGTGAAGTCAAAACGCAGCTTAACGTCTGACTTGCCCCCGAATTTGCCGAGGTCGATACGAGCCTGACGCCATTTCCCGGTATTGTCGAAGAGTTCCTGAACCAGTTGGCGGCCATCCGCCGGAGTCTGAGTCGCCGAATGAGATGAATAGGCTGGCAGTTCACTGTCGGTGCGATTCCTGACAGAGTTGTTCGTAGCCACCAGTTGCCAGGTTAACCCGCCATCATCCGATGCATAAACGCGAGCGGCGTCCTGCATGTCACTGGTGCTGCGGTTTGTGTCGTCGGTTTCGAGGAAGTAGTTGAAGTAGACAGTCGGGCGATCGGTGGCTTTATAGCCTTCAAGGCTGAAGCTGTTGGTGACCAATGATCCTTGTGCACCGCCCGGCAGGTTGTAGGAATTTGCAATCGCTCCATTGGTTGTCAATTCGCGTTGCAGGCTTTGATTCCGAACCCCGTGCTGCCCCTCACCGCTGTTCATCTGGAAGTAGGTAAACGCACTCTTTGGGTCCTGTTGCCATTGTTCCAGACCAAAGTAGAAGCTTGCCCCACCTGCTGCTTCGGAGACGTCATGACCATCCAGAACGTGCGTAGCAATTCCCGGATTGCGGCTATTGTCCAGAGGCGTATTGATGCCATGCCCCTGATCATTACCGCGTCGCAGTGTTGGATGCCAGAGGTTGAAGTCGAGTGGCGAAAATGCAAGACCAGTCGAAGCAAACAATGAATTGCCAGCCGTCGACGTGGCATCTGCAACACCATCGGCGTCAGTGTCAAAAATCACCTGACCAACACCCGTTTGGTTGAACGCATAAAGATTGCCGTCAGCTCCGCTCGCAAAGAGGACCTGCGAATAAACTCCGTCCTCTACGTTTTGCGGTCCCAGGGTGATCCCGGTAAATCCGCCCAACGGAGCAGTCACGTTTGTCAGGTTAACCTGAGTCCAGGCTCCAACACCTCGGCTTCCCTGGCTTCCCCCGACGTTGGCTCGCCAAACCTGGCCATTGTCATCAACCGCAAACAGCGTGCTGGAAGCCATTGATGCAAACGCAAGTCCGGTGATGTTGCCGGTCCCTGGAAGTGAACCCACGTTCTGAATTCCCGTTGCGGAGCTTTCATCAACCAATCCGCCGGAGTCGGCGTTCAGACGCCACAGAGCAGGCGGAGCTTCGTTGTTATTGTTGGCACCGTCCTGGTCCCACCGATTGTTGTTAGCCACAAACAATTCGTAGGATCCAGTCGTCACTTCCGGAGTACGGCGAAATGCCATTCCGCCGAAGTCCTGTGTCAAACCGCCGAACGTCGGAATCCCATCATCTCCGCCAGCACTTTGAGATGCATCTGCTGAACTGAGGCGACGTAATGTTCCGGAGTTCGCCTGAACTCCGAACAGAACTCCGTCCGGACGCATTGCGATGTCGGTCAGACCTGTCACAGAATTGCCGACACTTACGTACGCGCTGCCATCAAATGGGTTGTTGATCGCAAGGAAAGAACCGGACGACCCGAACAATGGCACATCCTGAAGCGTGAATGGCTTCACATAAGTGTCCAGCTTCGTCGAGGTTGTGATATCAAACAGACCTTCGGTTTTATCAGGAAGAATTGGCACCGGAGTCGGTGGTGATCCTGCCGTTGTGCTGGTCGTGGAGTATCCCTGGAAGCCGATGTGGTCTTCCACAATTCGCTGAACGGAGTTAATTGGTTCCAGTCGAGCCAATGGATCGGCCGCATTGGCTTCAAATGTCTGCTGCAGAGCAGCCGGCATTCGGCCGTTCGATGAAACGGCAACATAATATCGCTTGTCGTTCGCTTCAGGCAGAGCCACTGTGCCAAGGAAGGCGTCCAGCTTACCAACGGATCCTCGGGTCAGATTATTCAGACCAGTTCCCGTTCCAGGAGCTGGCTGATCGTCGACAACATCAGAGTCTCGAGTGACGAACATCAATCGCCCTGCGCTGTCATAGACCGACAGGATTGTGTCCGGTCGCGACAGACCGTCAGCGTAGTCAATGTCAAAGATCGTGGCCCATGACTTTCCACCGGCGTTGACGCCAGCAATCGCCTGAATAAACTGGTAGTCCACGGAGAATGAGAAGAAGTCAACATCGTTGGCGGAGGAAAGGTTTCCACTGACACTGATCGTATTGCGGTCGGATGACAACAGATCACCGATAAACTCTGCTCCGCCTGTGCCATTGTTATCCTGACCGGTCGTTTCTCCAGCCTCGCCGCTCAGCGGTGAGTGGCCAGGCATGCCGTACATTTCAATTCCGTCTGTGGCGAATCGCAGATCTCCAAATCGGACCGTCGATCCCGGGATTTCGTCTCGCTGATTCACTCGCACCTGAAGTTGGTAGGCCCCGGATGTCAGCGCGCCCTTGCTGCGAACACGAACAAAATAGGTGCCTTCAGCGCCCGTTGGTCCCGGCAGGATAACTCGGAAGCCTTCGTCCATAGGGTTCGTTGAGTAATAATCTCCGCCCAGAGCCGCAGCCTTTTGCATAGGCAATGCAGTGCCGCTCAGCACACCTGCATCTGACCGCGCGAGTACCGAACCAGCCGCCGACACGAGTTCGAGGACGCTGTCGAAGTGACTGGATGTGCGATCCAGGTCCAGCCAAACTTCGCTGCCAGCGATCCCCTTGAAGCTATAGACATCGACATCACCCGGTGTGTCGGGGCTTATGTGACCGTGAATCTCAAAGCCCACTGGTCGATTGTCATCGCCGCTCTTCTCGTTTGGAGCCAGAGTGCCCACAAGCTGTGGCGACGTTGTTTCCTGGCCGCCCGTCAATGCTTTTTCTGTTTCAATGACGACACGAACATTCCGATCGTTGCTGTATTGCTCAAGCTTGACACTTCTCCAGTCGCCAGGAGCCGCCTGCGACGCAGTGCCGTCACCGTTGGTATCCAGTACAGGGAATCCGTCAAGGTCAAATCCAGCACCCACGGTGTCGTCTTTAAGCGATGTCATCACGACCGGGAACCCGGGTGAACCGATGACCTGAACTGTTCCGCCAATACGGTCGTCGATATCAATTTCCACACCGCCAGCCGTAAAGCCTGCGGCAGCACCGCTGAGTTTGACGACCAGACTCTCCGTTGGCCGACTTTGCAGTCGAATTCCACTGTAGGTGTGGTGATTCGGAACATAAACCTCTGTGTACAGCACATGCACAATGTCGGTGTCGTCCCAAACACTTTGCGTTGTCAGAGCACCACCACGAACTTCCATGCCGTTGACATCGTTATTCCGCATCAGGTTACCACTAATCAACGGCCCGACGTTGTCATCGAGCTGTGACAGTCGTTGTACATCGCCCGTACTACGGCCTCGGTCAACACGCTCGAAGGAGTTCAACGAGTTCACGTCGATACTGATGATGTGGCTGCTCGTGTTATCACGGAATTCGTTCTTGACGATGATTGGCTGCGCGCCACGCACAAAGATCACGGCTGAACCGTTGGTCCCGCGTCCATTCCGAGTCGCATCGACTCCGGCCACACCAGTGCCATCCGCATTGAATTCAAGCCGTGAATTTCCGATACGAACATCGGCCTGATGAATTTCAATCAGATTGAATTCATTGAACTCGCCTTCAATTGGAGTTCTGCCACCGCCATATCGAATGATTGCGTGGTCAATGCTTCCTGACGATGTTGCATTGAAGAAGACTCCACCCCAGTCCCCGGCTGCTGCACCAGCGGCGGCAAGGTTGTTCGTGGTGTCAAACGTTCCACCGATCCCGTATTCGTCGTCCAGGATCGAGGTCATGATGACCGGACGCTCTTTCGTGCCTTCCGCGAGGAAGTTGGAATTCCCCAGCAGCATTTCAATTCGAGATCCACCCAACTTCACAATAACACCCGGGTCGACCTCCAGACGGCCACTCAAACGAGCAACACCGTCCAATGGCCCGCCTGGATTGCCCGTGATGGCAAGGTTTTCTGTAATGACGTGCACAATATCGTCGTCGTCAAATCGAGCCTGGACGTCTACCGTATCAATCGGCTTGCCAAGATCGGTCTTAACTCGAACGAAAAGGCCGTTCAACGTGTTGTTGGTCAGGTTGTTGCCATGAATTTCAGGCCCGATGCGATTTCCTGACTCATCAAATGAGTTCGGATTCGCGGACATCGCTGCCTTAGCATTGTTCGTCAAAGTATTGAAAGTGATCGTCGGCCGCGCAGACACCATGTGGATCGGGGTAAAGATGTCAGGCACCGAGTCAACAACAACTTCACCACCGCCAAAAGTGATGTTCGCCTTGTTGACGTAGTTGAGGAAAATTCCCTGAGCTTCATAGTCAGAGTCGTCTCGGAAAACGACACCACCCCAGTTACCGCCAGCGACCGGAGCACCAGCACCGTTGGAGTCGCCACCAAGAGCATCGTTCAGGTACGATGTCAGGTAAACCGGCCGATTCGGAACACCCAGAATCTGAATCGCACCGTTGCTTCGGTCAATTCCCTGTGCCGACGAACCCGCATCGATATTCGCAGACTGCAACTTGATGACGGCATCCGCATCAATCATCAGGGTGACGCCCTGAGGAACTTCCAGAGTTCCACCATCCTGCAGAATCGCGTTCGATGGCGTTACACCGATCAGGTACGGCTTGGCATCATTCGCGGTGAGTTCATTTCCGTCCGTGCCGCCGTTACCAACAACTCGGATGATTGAGCCAGCAGAAACATTAAGAACAGCATCACTGATCTTGTTGTAGGGAGTCGCCAGCGATCCATTACCACCGTTGGCAGCTGCTTTGTCCACGAAGATCGTGTTCGCAACCTGGAAGAAGAATTCATAATCGCCACCGGCAATTCCGTCAGCATCGCCATCGAATTCAACTCCCGTTCCTGTGCCTGACAACGGGGCGTCCAGAAGTTTATTCGTGGCTTCAGGCTCAAAATTGAGACGCAGCTGATAATCACCATCTGTCGTGCCGCCATAACCGGAATCCGGAATGCTAGGGTCGTAAACATCATTCCCGGTACTGCTGACGCCGATGAAGTATGTCCCTGCTTCAAGCTCCAGCCCAACGAATGAGTCACCACTAAAGTAGTTGTCGTTCTGCGACAGTAACTTCCCGCTTGCATCGTACAGGCGCAGGACGCTGTCCAAATTGCTGACCTGACGTTCCGCCAGAATATCGGCCGAGAACTTGCCCTTCGTTGGCAAGTTAAACTGGTACATGTCAATGTCTGTGCCGTTCGGCTGATACAGACGCTGAATGTGAACGGTGTCATGGTCGGTTGGGAAGATCGGTTCTCGAGGAGTCGCAGGACCAGCTTCACCTTCACCCATCACGGAGATCAGATCGTAAGCATGATCCAGTCCGAGAGCATGACCAATCTCATGCAACGCGACGCCGAACCAGGCACCACCGTATTCGCTCTTACCCCAGTCAATGTTGGCGTTCATCAGGGCGAACCCACCGCCACCAAGTCCCGCCGCAGCATTCGGCGGCATCATTGGTTGCTTGGCTCGTAAGTCACCAGTAATCACCTGGATCCCGCTATTCGCGGTTTCACGAACAGTCATTCCGGTCTTCTTGGACCAGATCTCGAAGATTTCGCGAGCCCGTTGCTTCTGATTTTCTGTGATGGCATTGTGCAGAATGTTGTTCTGAGGGTCACGACCGTAAACATCTGCAAAGTTGAACTCGATTACGCTCAGGGCTCCCGGTACGGCAGGCGTCGTCCCGCTTGAACCGATATGAGACTCCGCCGGGATATCACGATGACCGGGCTCATCATTACCACCAGCATATGGTGGAAGTGCAATACCTTGAGGCGTGATCTGCGAATTCACAACCTGACTCGCAGTTCCCAGTGAACCCAGATTCGTTGCTGATCCAAAGCTGGAGTTCACATCAGCAGGCACGAATGCAGTCGCACTGGAGACGGACAGGCTATACGAACCTGTTGTTGTTCCTGCCGTCGATGACGCGGAATTCCCGGCGGTATAGGCTGCATTACCCTTGCTGCTGATGCCCAGGTAAAACGTTCCTGCGGCCAACGAAGGACTGAGCGTTTCCACGCCGCCGTTCCCGTTGACATCCGCGATAAAGACCTGAGTACCGGCATTATCGAAGACACGTAACACCAAGTCGGTGCCGGACGCTGGAGTGACCGTCAGAGTGACCGGTCGCGGAGCTGTGAGGTTAAATTTGTAAAGATCAACGTCCTTGTTCCCCAACGCTCCGCCAATAAACCCTGTCGTACTGAAGGTGTTCTGCAACACGGTTCCGATGTCAATTGCACCGGCCAGCGTCTCCTGTTCTGAATTGGACCCAATTTGCAGCGCATAGGTCGCATTCGGGAGATCAGCCGCAAACGTCAATATAGCGGTGTTGTTGATGGCGTCGTACACAACTGTGCTGGGCACAAGGAGCGAGTCATCGGCTGTCGCCAAGGTGCCAGCCGTATTGATCAATCGATAGAATGAGACCGTTTGAGCAAGAGCCGGATCAAGGTTATCTTCATTAAAGTGTACGATCACCTGATTCTTACGCTGAACAAGCCCGCCATCCGCAATCGTCAATCCGGCTGGCGTAGCGAGGTTTTTAACAACCGTTGGAGTAAAGGAAGCCCCCGTCAGGGTAATCTGCGCACCGCTTCCGCCGACAGTGACTCTCGCCCCAAATCCTGCCGTGGAAATTTTGCTGCGAATTTCAGTGGCAACCGTCGACGCCGACTGACCCGCAGTAAAGTTGAGGGCGATACTCCCTGCGCCCGTCGTCCCTGTGCTATTGAACTCAAACAAGCGGGTCACAGTGCCCACCGTAATTGTCAATCTGTCGCCATCTGCAATCTGAGCAACGTTTACGACGTTTAGATTCTTGGCACGCAACACCGGCTGCGGAACAACCCCCTCGACAACAGCTCCGAGATCCAGTCGAAACGTACGATCGAGATCCACACCGCCGTTGAAGATTTCATTGCCCTGATTTTTCAGAGGCGTCAGACCAGTTCCTTTCAGCGTGATTCGATAAACATCGTCCGGCAGATTCTCCGCAAATCGAACCACGACTTCTTCAGGATGGTCCCCGATTCCAACAAAGCCAATGGTCACGGGCACATCACCCACGCCATTCAGGATTCTGTCAGCTCCCCCACGAGTCACCTGGATGGCAGAGCCCAAATTTGTAGAACTGATCAATTGGCCCGGGTTGAATTGCAGTGTCAGTTCACGGGGAGCAACATTGCGCGTCTCCCCTTCGATAAGAATGTCGCCCACATTGGGACGAATTGCGACCAGCGTTGGGGCTGTCAGCAGTGATCGAGTTTCAAGGTTCTCAGAAGCCTGGGATGCCTGCTTCTGGTTCTGACGACGTTTCACAACACGAGGAGCCTGAAGACGATTTCGGACTGCAGTCAACCAGGTGGAAATCAGCATTGCGTAAACCCTGAGAAAGACACTAAAAATGAATCAATTCGAGCTTCGAGCTTTTTACAGGCGTCATCTCGAAGATCTCGCGACAGTCCCGACCAAAACTACACCGTGCGCGCAGAATCGGACATCAGAGCGCAAGACGCTTATTTTCTCGTTTCCAAACAGCCCTAAGTCCAGAGGCAACCCGAAACTTTTGATCAATTGCGACCAACTGACGCATCTGAGGTCGCACAAGGGATTTAGTACAATACCCCATCGCCCTTTAGTCGGACATGGTACTGTGTTCACTGCAGAATTGCCGACTTTCTGCGGAATTTGCCGAATCCACCGCTCTTTCCTGGATCAACCTCACCTCGCCAATCTCGCCAATCCGAGATAATCCCGCAAATCTACCAAATCGCGACTATTTCCCTTCTTGCTGCCAGCAGACCATCCGGAAATGACCTGATTGGGCGTGCTTTCCACCATTGTTAACGCTTTGTCGTCGCGTAAGTTCCATTAAAACCTGCATTTGCCTCAGGCAAATGACAAGCCGGCAGCCAAACCGGGGGCACTTTCAGGGTTCAGGTCAGCCTCTCTCCACCAGAGCGGGCGGGCGGAAGATGCAATTTTCACTCGTTCCCTTCCATTCGAGGTCTTGCGGCCCTGTCCAGAGACTCTGATGTATCTCTGCCCGGTTCCGGTCTACTCGCCCCCGTAGAGTTTCTCTAAGATTCCTCTCCGTCAATGAGAAGGTGGCACGGCCTGAGTTTCTCGCAAAACCCCGCAGCGTGGTACGATAGCAGGCTGATCTGTCAGCTTTTTCTGTCGCCGGAATCTTATACCTGTCCACTTCTTATAACATGTCTGTTCCCGCTGTTTGTGGTCTTCGTTTACGCGTGTCGCGTTGAACTCAGGTTTCAGTCACTCACGCCGATCATTTGTAGTACCCCGGGGAACAGTCCCGAAATAAGTCCCGTTCATCAAAACCCGAAGCGTCAGCGAGGGATCGAAGTTCTTTCAGGAAGATGCCTCACTGACGTGTCGGGTTGGGATTTCAAGGCACGGAAACATCGGAAATTTGTTTCGAAACTGTCCCTGAAGAGGCTGTTGAAAAAGCACGAGTGGTCCTCAGATTATGTTCCCCGGGGTTTGATCCATGAAAATCGCCAGCTCGCTTTTCCACGCTTTCAAATCCGGATTCATTCCCTCCGCGACTCGCCTGTCACGATGGCGATCGCTCGCGAATCACATCATCAAGCTGAGTGAAGGCCTGACGGAGCTGACAGATGAGGAATTGCTGACTCGAGGTCGCAAGATCCGCTGGGATGCGCGAGCCGGGACTTCGCTCGAAACCCTGATGCCGGACGCTTATGCCCTCGTTCGCGAGTCCGCTCGTCGCACTTTGCGCATGCAGCATTTCCCCGTGCAGATTATGGGGGCCATCGCAATGTTCGAGGGCCATATCGCGGAAATGCAGACCGGCGAAGGGAAAACCCTGACGGCCACGATGACGTCATTCCTGCGTGCTCTACCCGGGCAGGGATGTCACGTCGTGACGGTTAACGACTATCTGGCTAAACGCGATGCCGAACAAATGGGCCCGGTCCATGTACGTCTCGGCCTGACTGTCGGAACGATCCTGGAGAACATGGAACCCGACGAACGCCGAAAAAACTACGCCGCGGATATCACCTACGGCACCAGCAAAGAAATGGGGTTCGACTTTCTCCGCGACAGACTCCGCAAAGGAGCCAGCCAGGATGACGGCGGAAACCAGATTCGTCGCTACATTCGCACATTGCAGGGCGGTGAAGAACCAGTTCAACGAGGTCACAATTTTGCTTTGATTGACGAAGCCGACAGTATTCTGATCGATGAAGCTCGAACGCCACTGATCATCGGGTTGACTCAACCTAACGATCCCTCCACCGTAAACCTGTTCCGCTGGAGCAACCGTGCGACGTTCCAGCTCGAGCCTCGCACAGACTACATGTACGAACCAGAGCGTCGCACCGCATGGTTGACCGACACCGGTTGTCGAAAAGTCGTGCTGATGTCGAAACCCTCGCTGCTAAGCTCCATGGACACCGAACGCATCTACAGCCAGGTTGAGAAAGCTCTGACGGCCAAACATGCTTTCGAACGTGACCGCGATTATGTGATCGTCGAGAACAAGATCGTGATTGTCGACGAAGGCACCGGCCGAGTCATGGATGGCCGCAAATGGCAGGACGGGCTTCATCAGGCGATCGAGGCCAAAGAACTGGTCCCGATCACAGCGGCAACCGGTGAGGCCGCTCGCATCACGGTCCAAAGTTTCTTCCGTCAGTACACTCATCTTGCGGGAATGACCGGAACCGGAATTCTCGCTCAGGGCGAACTAAAAAAAACGTATCGCCTGAAGGTGACAAAAATCCCGACGAACAAACACTGTATTCGCAAAGCTCTGGCTTTCCGTGTCTTCAAAACGCAGGAAGCCAAACGCGATGCCATCGTGGACGCAATTCAGACTTTGATCAAAGCTGGTCGCTCTATTCTGGTGGGAACACCGTCCGTCGATGCCTCCGAGGCACTTGGATTGTTGCTGAAGGATAAGCGGATTTCGCATCAGATTCTGAATGCCAAATACCACGAGCAGGAAGCGGAGATCGTGTCGGCCGCTGGTGGTCCTGGTAACGTAACGATCGCCACGAACATGGCAGGCCGCGGAACCGACATTATCCTCGAAGAAGAAGTCCGCAAAGCCGGCGGTCTGCACGTGATCGCGACCGAAATGCACAGTTCCAAACGTATCGATCGACAGCTTGTCGGGCGATCCGCACGTCAGGGCGATCCCGGTAGCTATCAATTTTTTCTATCACTCGAAGACGAACTCCTGCGTTGCCGCGAACCCAAAGAAATTCAACGCAAACAACGCATGGCGATGGCAAATCGCGAAGGCGAACTTGGTCGATCATGGCTGCGTTACTTTCAACGTGTGCAACGGTTCCTTGAGAAAACTCACCGCAAGCAACGCAAGCATTTGCTGAAGCAGGAACGCCATCGGCTGGAACAGTATGAGAACATGGGGCTCGATCCTTATCTCGAGCTGACCGAATCATGACCTGGGTGATCGCGATCTGCGGAACCATGGGCAGCGGCAAATCAACGCTGGCGGAAAACGCCGCCGCTGCAATTCCCGACTGTTCCGTGGTCTTTGAAGACGATCATAACCGCATGACCGAACGTTCGCTTGATAACATCGAGGATTGGTTCTCACGTGGCGGCGACGTCAGTGAGTTTGAACTGTCTGATGTGATCGCGCGGTTAAACGAACTATGCCCTGACAAACGAAGCACGGTCACGACCACGCACGCCTCCGCAGGAGTGATCACAAGTACGACAAACGCAAGAAGCTCTCCCGAGTCACGTGCTTCGGCTCATCAAATTGTGTTGCTGGAAACTCATTTCGGTCGACTCCATTCCGCTCTGAGTCCATGGATTGATTTCCAGGTCTGGATCAATACACCGGCAGATATTGCCGTGGCCCGCAAAGTGCTGCAGCTCAGTCAGCAGATGACTCAGCAGAATCCCCCAGTCCCTGAATCCAATGGACTGCGGTGGATTGAGAAGTTTTGCAGCGGCTACCTGACGACTACTCGAAAACTGTTCAATTTGCAGCGACAACAGGTAGGTGCGGTTTCCGATGTGACGATCGATGGTGAAGGATCGCCATGGGATGTCTGCGGACGTTTTCTGGAGAACCTGCCGACACGGTTCATGCCAGAGTAATGCTGATTTTGTGAGCGGTTCGGGGCAGGGCCCTGTATTGAATCGTTTCACGGCGAGCCGTTAATCGAAAATGCTCTGTCGGTGATCACGTTCAGGTCCCGCCAGCGCCGGGTCGCTCACATCAACCAACAATTCAACACCCCGCTCAAGGCTGCTCTTCATGGGTGAGATTCTGAATATTCGGCCTGAATCTGTCACCGGGCGGCTTCCTCGTCGAATTGTCATCGTGGGCAACAATGAATCTGCCTGGATGGCTGCCGCAATGCTCGCCGTTCACTCCGCTCCGCTGGAATGTCGCGTCACTGTGCTGGCCAATGGCCCCGTGCAGTGCGAGTTCCCCGGCGAAGCTTCGCTGCCTTCTTTGCGTGGACTGCTGGCCAATCTTCGCATCGATGAAACTGAGATGATGCGACACTGCGAAGCGACTTACTGCCTGGCAACTCAATTCTCCGACTGGGTTCAATGCGAACGTGACTTCTGGAAACCGTTTGCTGCAGAGCCCAATCGTCCGACGGCCATGTCTCTCTTCGAAGGTTGGCATGTTGAACGCAGTCGAGGTCGTCTGTTGCGTCCGTTTCATTCGTATTCGCTCCACTGGGGTGCGGCATTGGCGGGAAAGAGTCCGTATGGATTTTCCGGACCGTCACCGATTTCACAGTCAGGTTCGTATGCTTTCCATGTTGATGGTCAGTCGTTTGCAGGTTGGTTGAAAACAATCGCTCTGCAATCAGGAACGGAAGAAGTTTCCGGCGTGATTCAGCAGGTAGCCAAAAATGGTCGCGGCGGAGTCGCTCAGGTGAAGCTCACCAACGGAACCACGCTCGCTGGCGACTTTTTCATCGACGCCACGGGCTCAGAATCCCTTCTGATGGGGGCAACTCTGAGCGATGAGTTTATGAACTGGAACGATCGACTGCCGGCAGATTGGATGATTCAAATTCGGTTACCCGGTCGTCGACAAGTTCCCCCGTACACTCGCGTCACTGGGCTGCCTGCCGGATGGTCGTGGCAGATTCCTTTGGCGAATTCGATCGACTCGGGTTACCACTTTCAGTCGTCTCTCTCATCCAATGAGGAAGCTCTGCAGCAGTTTCAGTCCCTGTTAAAGCTGGACGGAATCAAACCCGAAGAATTGCCTGAGCCGTCAATCATACCGTTTGCCTCTGGTCGCCGAACATCCTTCTGGCGTGACAATTTGCTGGCACTCGGCACGGCCGCTTGTCGCATCGATCCACTGACGTCTGCTGGTCGCCATCTGACTCAACTGGGGCTTGAGATGTTCCTCGAACTCTTCCCGGATCGCTCCTGCAATCGTACCTTGTCCGAGTACTACAATGAACGCATGCGAATGGCGACCGAAGAGATTCGTGACGCAACACAACTGCATTACCTGCTGAGCAAACGGAGAGATTCTGATTTCTGGCGTAACACGGCGACGCTGCCTGTTTCTTCCGATCTGACTCAACGCCTCGCATTGTACGATGCCGTCGGTCATGTCGGCCACCTGACTCCCGAAGCCTTGCCGGAGGCTGGGTACTTGTACCTGCTGACTGGCTGCGGTCGACTGCCTGCGTCTCCGACGTTGCAGGCACGAGCGGCTGATCCTAACCAGATTCAACAAGGCCTGCGTGACCTCCTGAAGTTTAATGAGACGACTCTGAAGAATCTGCCGCTGCACGAAGAACTGCTCGACTGGATTCATACGGCTCCGAACGCGGTTCAGAAATCAGCCTAACGTTTAACGGCAAGCCGCAGGCGACGGAGTCATGAAGCGCAGTCGCCTGCGGCTTGCCGTTAAACTTATTTTTTGTGGACTTTCAGCAAATCCATACCTCATGACCACAACGGACTTCCTGATCATCGAACCGTTTCTGCACGATGCCATCCAGGCTCGGACATTGCAGGCTGCGTTCGAACTGGGAATCATTGATGCTCTGGAATCAAACGCCGATGTTCCCGTATCGCAACTTCTCCGAGGTCGCTCGTGCGATGCTGCGGGTGGAAAATTTCTGTTGCAGGTGCTGGCAAGATCGGGCGTTGTGCAACTCGACGGCGCGTCCGTGCAACTTACAAAAACTTTCCGTTCTGCACTGCGTTTTCGAGATCTCCTGCTGACAAAACTGCAGTTCAGCGAACTTGTCGCGGCTGACTTCTTCAATCGCATACCGCAGTTGCTGAGTTCCTCTGAAGAGTTCATGGAGACTTCAAAACTCTTCGAGCTTTTCGATTATGGTCGCTGCTTCGAAATCACTCCGCAGAACTGTCTCCAGGCCGCACGATGGATGAAGCTGACGACGACACTGACGCGTTATGAAGCGCCTGTATGCGTCGAGCATTTTGATTTTTCCGCTCACCAAGAAATGCTGGACCTCGGTGGCAACAGCGGAGAATTCGCGATTCAGGTCTGCCGGAGAATTCCTTCACTTCAGGCGTGTGTGGCTGATCTTCCTGTCGTTTGTCATGTGGGGACTCGGCATGTTGCCGAACAGCAAATGTCGGATCGAATTGAATTTCATCCGCTCAACTTTACTCAGGATACAATCCCGGACGGACACGATCTGATCACGTGCAAGTCCGTGCTGCATGACTGGCCGGATGAGTATGCCACACACATCATTGGATCGGTCTTCAACGCACTTCCGATGGGCGGGCGATTTCTGATTTTCGAACGGCAGCAGTGGGACTTTCAGACGGAGCCAACCCCGTACGGATCTTTGCCGGTGATGCTGTTCTTTCGCTCCTATCGCAAGCCAGAGTTCTATACCTTCGCACTGCAGAAAGCTGGATTTCGCGACATCACGGTGCAGACGATTCGCCTGGACCTGCCCTTTATGCTGGTCTCAGCGACCAAATAGACAGATTGGCATGAAGGGCGTTGAATGTGTTTAGTATTCTTATCTCCAAATCTTCCTGCCAAAAGTTGTGAGACTCTCACTTCGAATGCTTTGCGGGGGCATTCGTTCAGCTTGAAAGTGGAATGCATTCGACCAAAAGATTCAGGGACCGAAAGATGAATCGCAGCATGAATGGCGAGGGGGGATTGCTTTCAATCTTTCTGTCATCAAATCTTTCTGTCAAAAGACGCGATGTACTTCTTCGCGACCTTGGCGGCGACAGCTCCCGTCGTGTAATAGCCGATCGAGATTTGCCCAACCTGTGTCAGCAGGTCATACGACTCCCAGCGGTTCCAACCATAGTCCGCTTCGAGCCACAAAATCAGCTTTGCATAACTCTCCACGATGGCTCGTTCAAGCGGCAACGCGACGGCGACGGCCATCAACTCTGTTGGCGATTCAATTCGTGGCGATGGCAGATTGGCTCCGGGAATCAGATCAACACTGATCGTCGTTCGCGCGGGCATTTCCAGAGCCGTGGCTGACAATTCTCCATGCCCCTGAGCGGCATGAGCATCACCCAGATACAGATAACCGCCCGGCACAAAGACGGGCAAATACACCGTGTTGCCCGGGCAGACTTCAATCAGGTCCAGATTACCGCCATGATTTCCGGCCGGGCCAGTTGAAGGAACGCCCCAGTCCGGTGCAGTTCCCAGACAACCCAACATTGGGGCGTACGGAATCGAAACCTTATCACTCCATTCAATAACTCCGTTGCGAATCGGACAGATGCGAGTTCCCGGCGGACAGTCCGGACCAAGCCATTCGGTCAGCATTCTGGGAGCACCCGTGTAGGTCGCGCACTGCCCAATCAGCGGTTCGATGGACTCAATATGAACCGCCAGAGCATCCCCCGGTTTAGCGCCACGAACCACGATCGGTCCGTTCACCGGATTACTCCACGGCATCGCTTTTTTATCACGACGATCTTCGGGCTTTCGCAACTGTCCCGAAAGCGCATCTTCTGAATCGATTACGAGACGAGCACCGGAGTCGATCTCTGCTCGAGGCGTTGCGTGACGACTGAACTCATACTGCAAAGGAAGCGGACTGAGCGGATTCATGTGAGTCCTCGATGAAGAGCGGAAAACGACGGCGGGGCGATGCGTTGATTTTGTTGCGGTGGGTCCTCAACAGTTTAGAGATTTCCCGGCGAGACATAACCTTAGCCATCCGGTTTCAACAAAACTTTCGCCCTACCGGAGAATCTTGTTCGGGAATGCGTTTCCGTGCTGCGGAAGAATTCGACCGAAAGATTTGATGACCGAAAGATTGAGGCCCGGGAACCTTGATGCTGTGAGCTTAATTTTTTCAACGTCCCGCTGCCAGGCTAAGATTGATCATCGAACGAAAGCGTTAAGGGCAAAAAGATGGCCAGTGTTTTTTTTGCCCGATCATTTTTTTGCCCCAAAACTGCTTACTTCTGCAACGCGGCACGGACGGTGCGCGCCGGGATCTCTGAGCATAGCCTTGAAGCGGGGCCGTTGTGTTTTCTCGGTTGCCCAATTTTTCGGTCCCACAATTTTTCGGTCAGATGTGTTCACGCGGCGTTAAAGAACATCGCTGGTTTGCCCGCTTTTTGCCCGCAAATGAAAACCCGAAAACCATGAAGCTGAGAGGAGTCTCATCGGCAACTCTGCGGATGAAATTGCTGATCCGGCTGGCAAACAATCTCACGCTGCCTCGAAACTTTTATCCGCGGCTATCACGGCTAAACGACGCCGGAAACATGAGCCCCACAAGGAGGCCGGGTGAATTCTGTCAAACCTGCCTTATCTTCGTAGCGTGATCATCTTGGCGTACTCATCACGGCCAGGCATGCTGCGGCGGCAGTGGCGACGTTGAGCGATGGCACGGGCCCCTGAGGTGGCAGCGACACAAGCTGGTCGCAGCGATCTCGTGTGAGTCGGCGGAGTCCGGTGCCTTCGTTGCCCAGGACAAGCATCCAGTTGCGATCTCGATGAACGGTGTAGATTGATGATTCGGCTCTTTCGCACGTTCCCAGAACCCAGACCTGATTCTCCTGCGCTTTCTCCATGGCCTGAGCCAAATTGGCGACCACTGCAAACGGAACATGTTCCGCACCACCCGCGGAGATATCACAGACCGTCGCATTGACGGACGCACTACGATCCTTGGTCAAGACGATGCCTTTGACCCCAAAGAATCCGGCAAGGCGAAACAAAGCACCAAGGTTCTGAGGATCCTGAATCTGATCCAGTGCCAACCACAATCCTCGTTCGCCTTCCGCAACATTCCACAATTTCTCGAGTGGCAGCGGAGACGGTGGTTCGACCGTCGCTGAACCTGCTCCGACACGTTCAGTATCGCGGCCGGACCTGGCCGTCCGAGGATCCACCGCACCAACTCGCACCGGGATGCGATGCTTCTGAGCCGTCTCGATCACCGGTTCCCAGGCCTCACCGGGATTGTCCGAATGCAGATGAATCTGCTTCACAGCTTTCGGTCGAACCTGCAGGGCGGCGAGAATACTGTGGGGATTTCGGAGTTCGAGCATGATGGTTTCAGTGAATAACCAATTGTGTATTTTGAAGCGGAACGGTGCGAGCCGTCCGGTGAACGTTGAATAAAAAAGAGAATCACGGGAGTGCGATTGGGCTATTGACTCATTCGTTTAACGGCAAGCCGCAGGCGTCGCTTTCGCCTTTTGAAGTTGCGAGTTTGCGACCATCGCAACCCGAAACGTCAGTGAGGGATTGTTCTGTCGCGTTTTGCCAATGTCTCCGTAAATCCCTCGCTGACGCGTCGGGTTGTGATGATTCACTTTGTTTTCGCCCCGTTGGTCTCCAGCACGCTTGAACAGCGAAACTTCAAAACTTTCGCCTACGCCTGCGGCTCGTCGTCAAACGAAAATACATTCGCTTGATGTGACTAGCAGACCTCAAGTTCCCGACGATCACTGGCCGGATTCTACCCGCTTCCTCGTCCCGCTCGCATCAACCGATGCTGACCGAACCGGAAATTCTCATTCGGATTCTTTGCGAGCCTTCTCAATCACACTTGCCAGAGTCACGGGCACTCCGTTTTGCCGCTTGCTCTCATCGGCCGCTTCGATAAACGCAAAAATTTCCAGCATGACGTCTTCCGAAACGGGCGATTGTCGCGTCTTAAAAAAGCGAGCGATCTCGATCACCAGCCCTTCATAATCCGCTGGCAACGGCACATGTTGCTGAGTTTTTGTGCCAAAGATCATCGCGCCGAAGCCGGTCTTATGAGTATGCTCGCGGATGCCGCGATAAGTCCCAATGCGACCACTGGACCAGAGCCCGGTAACCTGTTCGCTCTTGTCGGTTTGAACTCGTGTTACAGAAATACACCCCGAGCCCATCACGGTGTAGAGCGTTTCGATGCCGTGCACTCCGTACCATGCAAGATCCGCATGACCGATGCCGGCACGAGATTGCCCATAGCTGTCGCAGCCGACGATCTCCCCCGCCACTTCACTGGCCAGGACTGACTGCAGTTCCTTCTGATATCGAAGAGCAGACGCTGTAAACCACGGAGTACCAGATTGCCGCCCAAGAGCCTGAATCTTCAAAGCATCTTTGAGATTATGAGCCAGTGGTTTGTCGATGAACACAGGCTTGCCGGCCTTGAAGATCGGTTCTACCTGAGCCAGATGCTGTCGACCATCAACACTGCCAAGAATCACGACATCAACTTTGGGCAAAAGAGTGTCGATCGAATCGACAATCTCAACTCCCATCTCCGACATCTTTTGCGTGTATCCGGCAACTCGATCACGACTCAGAGGAAAGTCATCGCTACCCCCCGGATAGGCTGCCACGATGCGAACACCGGCGAGATCCCCGGTGTTGCCGTCACGATGCAGGAGTTCGGTGAACGCCGTGCAATGCGACGAATCCAGCCCAATAAACCCGACACGAATTTCGGTCACTGGTTCCGCCGCTGGCAGTTCCGCAAAAGGCGCGAGGGATAAAGCAGTGATGGCGGCAATAGTTCGATTCATCAGGATTCAGCCTCTCGTGCTGACCGACGATCCACATCCTCTGATCAGTCGTCCAGTCGTGCTCTTTTCTGCTCCATGCGGCGAACGAAAACTTCCATAATGCGGTTATACAGATCTTCTTTCAGAATCGCATCTTCGCTGTCCGAATCAATGTTCGGATTATCATTCACTTCGATGATATAGAAGTTGCCATTCGATTCCTTGACGTCCACGCCGTACAGGCCGTCGCCGATCAGATTGGCGGCTTTCAGAGCCAGCTTCACAGCCTTTCGAGGTGCCAGTTCGACCGGCAGAGTTTCCGTCTTGCCATATCGTCCGCGACCATCTCTTTCCTGCTTCACAATTTGCCAGTGTCCCGGCGCCATGAAATAGCGGCACGCGTACAAAGGCTTCTGATCCAGAATCCCGATTCGCCAGTCGAATGTCGTTGGCAGAAATTCCTGTGCGATCAGCAACTCAGAATCACCCGAATAGTCCGCAAAGCGAGTTTTCAAATCTTCCTCGGAAGCGATCTTCACAACTCCCTGCGAAAACGCACTGTCGGGCTTTTTGAGAACGCATGGGAAACCCAGTTCTTCGACAATGCGACGAAGATTATCACGATGCACGACGATGGATCGAGGAATCTC
This sequence comes from Planctomycetales bacterium, assembly GCA_026400835.1. Lineage (GTDB taxonomy): Bacteria > Planctomycetota > Planctomycetia > Planctomycetales > Planctomycetaceae > SXXK01. The sequence goes on from JAPLOA010000088.1 coordinate 28,611, forward strand.
AATCTTGTGTCGAGCCAGCATCTCTGCGAGATACACCTTGTTGGTGCAGCGCAGAATCGAAACAGGATCATCGATTACGACCATGCCTTCTTTGGCTGCTCGACGAGCAAACCGATACGTATGATGATTAACGAACGTTGTCTCGCGGATAAACAACGCGTCAAATTCCAGCAGACGACCGTAGTCATCTTTTGTGATCAGCTCCGCATAAACATCCTGCTCTTTGGCCGCTTTGATGAATCGCTTCAGAGCCAGTTCATTCGAAGGCGCGTTCTGCTTCTCATCCGGATCATGCAAAATCGCAAGGTCAAATCGTGTTCGCTTACGAGACCGCGGCGACGAAGCTCGCCCGGAGAAATATCTCTGCGCAGACTCTTCAACGAATGGCTTATGACTATCAGGAAGCTGGTGCGAGGCGACGGTCTGAACTTTGCGAATCTGCCATTGGCCTTCTTCATTCCGTGCAAACTCAAATCGCAATAACGGTGCCGCGAACAGGTTGAACAGATGCAGCGCCAGCCGATCATAGCGGCGCGCCATGTTACGGCCGAAATAGACGCTCAGAGTAAACTCGCTGGACTGCAACGGATGGAGGTTCTGCTGGATCAATTCATCCAACTCATCCGAGAGAACCTTGACGCTCGCACGCGTCTTTAGATCCTGCAAAGTAATGACGCCAGGCAGCGGCTTGTGGCCTCGCGCTTCCGCCAGAAGGGAAACGTAATAACCGGTGCTTTGATAGCGATAAGATCGACAGAGATTGACGACTCGAGAACTTCGCGCCCCCGTGGCGAATTCAGGAGACGTCAGGTAAGTCCAGGCATCGACGACTTCCACACCCGGAATCTCAAACGGCCAGTCGGTCACGTCCGAGGCAACAATCAAAACAGTCATCAGCTCTCACCAAATCCGGTTCCACCCGCCAGCATCCTTCACCGGCTTCAATGGGGTTTCGCCTGAGTCAAAAGCGGAGTGTAGTCGCAAGCGAATCGTCAGAACAGGCGGATCTGGAATGGTGCGAAAGGCGGTGTGCATGTGCACTGCGATGGGGCCGAGGTCATTTGCAAGACCTCAACTCACTCGTTTAACGGCAAGCCGCAGGCGCATGCGCACCTCGCAACGGTCGCCTGCGGCTTGCCGTTAAACGAAATCTCCAACAAACAATCGCATTCTCAACCCGCAGCACGCAAACTGGAGACAGCAGGCGATTCAGGATCTTCGACGGCCGTCAGCAAATCGGCCGCATGGAGCAACAACAATTGGCGAGCTTCCCGAAAGACTGTAATCGCCCGCTCATCGAGCGGTTCCAGGGTGACTCGGCGAAGCACTTGATTCAATCGCGTGAACAGACGCTGATCATCTGCATAGTCGAAGAGAATTCTCGCCGAGTGAAAATGCGAGACAAACTCAGCAAGGCGATCTGTTGAACGACTGGCCAGCCGGTTCACCAACTGCTCAATCTGTTGCGGCGAAACTTCTCCCAGCGCCTGGTAGTAGTCCGAGAGCACTTCCGGAACCTGCTCCGCTATGACCCAGTCCAGCAACAGTTCCACGACGATATGTCCCAGAAACGGCGGACGATGATCATAGGGATCCGGCATCAGTCGGCGAAAACGCACGGACAGTTCCGACTCCAGCATCATAAAAGTTGGACAGCGGTGAAACAGGTCATCATCTCGCAGGTGCTGCAGCATGCCTTCCGCCAGAGATTGCTCTTCACCGGCCAGAAGACCAATATGCTGGTTGACTCGATGTGAACGAATTCGCACCTTGCGATCCACAACACTCAACCAATCCGGCACCGCCGTCCCTGCCAGCTTATGCGGGTTGTCGAGAAATCTGTATCCGTGCGAGAGATAATTCATCGCCGCATTTGAACGAGTTCTGCGGTTTATGGAAGAGCAATTATCATGAGGTCGAAACAAGCTTCAAATCGGTCAGGCTCTGCGAGCACAATGAGCAATACGTATTGACGCTATTGTTCAAAACGCCACCGGAGCACTTGAATGCCATCAACGCCATCGTCGTAAACAAGCATTAGCTCACCGATTTTCGTGAACTGGATAGTCGGTGCCATGCTCACCAAGTCGGGCTTGGCCGGTATAGGCTCGAACACGACTCCCAGAACTTCACCAGTTTGACAATTCCAGAGGGCAACCTGTCCGGATTGATCAACGCTGGCGGCGAGATTCGACTGATGATGCGCAACGATTTGCCGGACCTCGTTTCGATGGATCGAGCGTGGACGAACCATTGAATCCTTTACGGGGCAAATGGATACAGTTCCGTTTGCGAAACCAAGAAGCAGTGAGTCGCCGGACTGATTCCACTGAATCGCAGTACACGTCTGCCCTGTGGCCAGACTCCTTGGATTTGCGAGCGACGGAGCGTCAAAAATCAGGATTTCGTCGAACCTGCCTCCAACCGCGATATGGCTTGAATCCGCCGAGAAGCAAAGCGTATTAGCAAATCCAGGCAAAGCCGCTTCCGTGGTTTCGGGAATTCCGCCCGTCGTATGAATCACAATTCGTTTCCCTTTGCCGGTCCACGCCAGATAGCGATCGTTTGGGGAAAAGCAGAGAGCATCGACGCCACCGTTGTGAGTGTCTGCTCGAGCGGACATTTGACGATTTTCTCCGGACGCCAGATCCTTAGTGTGTACTTCTTGTGACCAGTTAGACCAAGTGATCCTGGTGTTTTCCCTATTGGTGCTCAGACCATCAACTGCGAATTCATCCTGGTGTACAAGTTTAGTGCGTCCTTCTCGCTCCAAAGCAGCAAAAGAGTTCTGAAGGTTGCGAGTGCTGTGCAGTTTGCGATGGGGGATAAGAGAGATTTTTCCGGTGGTTGCTCCAACGAAGATGTCACCGCTCGCGGGGTCAATGGCCACGGACCGCACAGGAGCCTTATGTTCGATGCGTTCTGTCACACCTACAGAATCTTTTGGGAAACGAAGTACAACAACTCGGCCACTTTCAGTGGCACAGAAAAGAGATTCGTCTATGGCACACATGGATGTAATGACTTGATCGTCAAGCAAATGGCTCTGGCTTGCTTTGATCTCAATTAAGCTGGTCGGTGACGAAGAAGCGGCAGACGGCATAAAAGCCTCATCTGCTTCTTCAGGTATTTCCCATGAGACAGCGCTGCCGTCTTCACATCCAACTATTAGCCTCCTCCCAACTTCGGAAAAAGCGATGGCAGAGAGAGCCTTACCGGAATGACGTAAACGGACACCGGTATGCCCGGAGATTTGATCGAGTATGTCAATGTACTGGCTCTGATAGCATGTGACAGCCAGCCTGTTTGTCTCCGGTATTCGAAGACAATGTTCAATATCATCCGGAAGAGTCAACAGACGACTCGTGGACGGAGATGCCGGATCAGCGACGATGAGTGAACGACGGCCCTCATGAGCGATAATCTGCGATCCGTCAAGACTATCGACCAACCACTGATTCCGGCGCGTTGTAGGCAACGAAGCCTCCGCACCATTCTCAAGGTTAAAGATTTTGGCGGGCTCATACCGACAACCACACACGAGGAACTTGCCATCAGACGTAAACAACAATGATTCGATTGTTGTCGGTTGAGATGAAAATGTCCTGAGAAGTGCTCCACTCTCCAACGAGTAAATCGCAGGCACGGCGACGTCTTCTGCGTTCGTACTGCCACCCACTGCTATCCACTTACCGTCCGCCGACACGGCCATCGCATGAATTTCGCTGACATTGGTCTTGAAGGCATACTTAACTTGCTGTGTACTCGCATCGATCAGCGAAACCACAGGAGAGCCGCCAGCAACGGCAAGCAATCGTGTGTGTGGCACAATTTTCAACTCTCGAAGCGGATAACTCACTCCGATCAGGACTTCATAATGACGCTTTAGTTCGCTCGTTACCAACTGCCATTCCGGCCGCGTCGTTTTTTCCGGCTGGCTGCTGTGGAGACTCTGCAGTAGCTCGTGGACCGCAGAATATTTGCGATCGAGGAGTCTGTCCAATGCTTCTCGAATTGAACTATTCCACGCCAGAGTTCGAAACTTCGATACATTTTCCTCGGCGACTGTGCGGCTCTCGCTGGCCAGCTTAAGTAATGCATCGGACCGCACTTTCTCCGATTTCAGTTGAGTCAGAACTGATGTCAGTATTCTGTTGCGATCCTCGCTGCGGCGACTATTCACAATCGCCTGCCCGAGGACCGCAAACATTGAAATAGATATCAGGCCAATTGCTGTCGCAATGCCCCGGTTCCTTCGCGCCCACCGCTGCAATTGCTCATGGATCGGCAAAGGACGGGCGTGAGTTGGGCGACCGTCCAGAAATCGAGCGAGATCATCTCGAAGTTCTCCGGCCGATGCGTAGCGATCATTCGAAACGGTATTGAGGCACTTCAAGCAGATCGTTTCAAGATCTTTGTGGATGCCCGGCCTCGTCAATCGGAACGATCGGACAGGTCGTTCGGCAGCAAGAATTCGTAATGGCAGTGTATTCGCTTCAGGGAAAGGTACGAAGCCGGTTAAAAGTTCATGAAGCACCACTCCCAGTGAATAAATATCCGTAGACGGCCCATGTGCTGCTGCCCGTCCCTGCAGTTGTTCGGGAGCCATGTATTTGGGCGTACCAAGCAATAGTCCGGAACGACTTACGGAGACATCGTCATCAACAATTCTTGCCAGTCCAAAGTCGATCAGCCTTGGGAGATATTGCAGACAGGTATCTGGCTCAGTGGAACTCGTAAAAGGACTGCAGATTCCCGGCGCGAACTTCTCAAGGACAATGTTCTCCGGCTTAATATCACGATGAAGTACGCCATGATTATGGGCGTGATGAATCGCATCAGCCAGTTGTTGCACGATTAATGCGGCCGTTCCGGGTGGCAGTGTCCCCCCGGAATTCTCTCGAAAGTCTTTCAGGTGACTTCCAGCGACGTATTCAGTGACCTGCCAAGCCAGACCGTCTGTTTTTCCGGAATCCAGAACACGCACGATATTCGGATGACTTAAACGTGCGGCAGCAATGGATTCACGGAGAAAGCGGACCTTTGCTTCATTGGTTGCAGAGTTCGAGAGATGTGGCACCTTGACGGCCACTTCGCGCTGCAGCAGCATGTCGGTAGCAAGGTACACTCCGCCGAACCCCCCTTCCCCCAGCAGTCGCTGCAGAACGAAGCGGTTGGGCAACTGCTCTTGCACAGCGCTGAGGTTCAGCGTGTGATTGGAATTCCGAGCCGTCGATTCACAGCTATCCGTGTCGTCGCGAGCTTCCCTCCTCGCACCAACCTCAATGGAACGGGTGACGCTCTGAGCCCTCAATACGTCATGCAGCAACCGAAGAGTCTTTGAATATTCTTCATCCGGCAACGCTTCCAGCGCCCCCCGCGATTCATCCATCTGACGTAATTGGTCGTCGTACCGCACTTCTAAAGGAACCAGAGTTTCTTCGACGGAGTCATCAAGAACACTGGGACCATTCGGCAGGTTTATTTCATCGGAATTCATTGAATCAACCACCCCCCGCGTATGCTCGGTCTGAGATGACCTCATTGCTTCAAGCATTGATGCAGTGCCAGCGTCGACTCTCGAAATCGCCGCCAGACAGTGGAAAGGGGAACATTGAGTTTCAACGCGATGGACTCAAACGTTTCATTCTCGACATACCTCATGTGGATCAGTTGCTGAGATTCTTCCGGAAGTTTCTGCACAGCCTCCAAAAGCATCACTGCTTCCTCCTGCAGCATCAGGAGGCCAGAGGGCGACAGTCCAGTGTCGGCGATCTCACCGAGTATAGCCGCATGATGCTCCTGCCCCTGACGACGAGATTCTGCGACGTGATGACGCCGAATCCCATCGATCAGTCGCGATTTAAAAATCCGGATCAGCCAGGCTTCCAGCTCCAGAAACGTGTTGCCGCGAAACTCCCGGAACCTGCAACATGCTGTCAGCATCGTCTCCTGAACGAGATCCGACAACGACATTCTGCGTTGCAACTCGGCACTCAAATCTGACTTCGCTCGCTTCGACAGATCGGGCCGAAAAATTTCGAGTAACGTTCCCAGACTCGAGATCGATCCGGCCCGAGATTTTTCGATCAGAACGGACACTTCGATCTCGTCGACCACCGCTGTGCCTCTGACTGATGGCGACACGTGTTCCCTCGCAGATTCAAATGCCGAAATCAAACCCTTCTGCGATTTAAATCCGCTTTACTCAGGAAGTCAAGTCGATTCATTCGTCACGCAAAGAAAAGGTCCTTTCTGGTGATCGAAGAAAAGTCGAGTTTCGACCATCCGGAGTCCCCGGAATTTATTGATAAGCCACACGATTTCCACCAGCGTGAACCCTCGAGAATCAACTTCCGAACATGAGCGTCGCCGCAGACTGCCGTAGCCAAATCTTCGTTGCTCAGTTCCTGTTGACGGCCAGAATCTCAGGACCTCCCCGTCAGTTGTTATTCCTGCTTTGCCCGTCGAAGTTCTTCAGGTAGTCTGACCATGTGACTAGAAATTTGCCCTCGTTGATCTCCGTGACCGCCACTTTTCCAGAGCCAGTCTTCGCTGGTGCATCAGTCGCCCACGGATTGTACAATTCGACATACCAAGCGCCGTTGATCTTCAAGACATCAAGGACGGCATACGAGTGATTAGAGACGATGGGCCATGAAGTGGTGCTCTTGCTGGAGGCCACATAGATGCGTCCAGCATCAAGTTTGTCTGAGAAATCCTGCGCACTTGCACCCACGGAACTGTAGAAGCCCGTCGAATACCCTGAGATCATTTTCAGCGCATGTGTTGCCACCTGCCATGGTTGACCAGTGGAAGATTTCCACTGTGCGGAATCAATCAATCGCCCCGCGCTATCCCAGATGTTGATCGCGTTGGCTTTCAGGTACGCCTTCAAATAAAGAGACGTCCACATCGGACCACCAGCCATCACCTGTTCGGTCCAGAACCCATCCACCGTGATGTTTTGCCATTTTCCCGCGACGTAGAGCGGAACTGAATACAACCCCGTCGACCTGTCGTAACCGATTCGACTAATCAGGTCGCGGTTTACCGTTCCGGCGTCGGGAAATCTTCCCGTCCAATTCGCAACAGCGGCCAACGATGCCATGAACGTACAAACCGGGCTTGCCTGCTGGTCAATATGCAAATAGCTGTCAACAGTGGGTGGGCTTGAATCTATCAGAAACGCCCCGGCAACCTGCTGCGGATCGTCAACATCCTGACCGTTGTCATCCTTAGTTTCCCCGGTGTCCGTTTTTTGCTTGTCGATCGTACTTTGAAACTCGGACGACAGACCGAATCCACCCTTGGTCAGATACCGGCGAAATGTATCGAGCCCCGCACCGCCGCTAACCTGGTCAACTCCTTCTCCGCCGTCAAGCCAGTCGTTGTTGTTCCCTCCCAACAACGTGTCTATGCCAATCTCACCGAAAAGATGATCGTTACCATCTCCGCCGTACAAATAATCGGCCCCATCACCTCCGTAGATCCAATCGTTCCCGCCACCGCCATTGAGACTATTTGCCAGGCTGTTTCCTCGAATAACATCGTTCCCATTCGTCCCGGTCAGGTTTTCAACGCTCGACAGCGTATCGACCCGCGTACCGTTACCCGGAAATTTCACAATTCCTGTCGCGAGATTCGCATCAATCGGTCCTGCGAAAAACCCATAGGACACTTCATCAATGTCCGCACCACCATCGAGAACGTCGTAGCCAAAACCTCCATCTAGATAGTCGTTCCCGGATCCACCCCGAAGAGTATCATCACCACTGCCGCCATATAGATAATCTCTACTAGTGTTGCCGTGGAGCTCATCGTTGCCAGCTTCTCCATAGACGTAATCGACACCGCCGCTTCCCCAAAGCACATCGTTGCCATCACCACCGTAAACCTCAAGGTTCCTGGTCAACGAAACATACCCGGTAAAGTTACCGCTATCGCCGCGAACCGTGTCATTTCCGCCAAGTGCCTTCACGACAATCTTGTTGCAATTCGCCAGCGAAAGACTCTTTAGCGATTTCGATCCTGACTTGATGTCAATCAGACCGGTCGACTTTGCAGCCGCGACAAAAATCTCGCCATTTTTCTGAAGCACAAACAGAGACTCGGAAGAGTTGGTGCCAGTAATCGTCAGCACTTTATTCTCGACGACGGCTGCGGCCAACAAGACGCGAGTTTCCAGCGTTTCCGCTATGTGTGTGCCTGATTTTTGACGTCGTTTTCTCATTTTGAATTGGCCATCAACAGTTTTGACTTTGTCTTTCTCCACATCTGTTTAAGACGTAGCGTCTGACAGATTTTTCATTCCAAATCTTCAAAACACGTGGAATGACGTCATTTGCCGTAAAATGGCTGGACAGATTGCGTAAATGGAAATGATTTCACGCTAGCCGAAAGGCCATCACGCCTATCGCTTTAATAGTTGAACCAATGACAGTCCGGCTGATGAAGCGTCACCAGTTCATGCCCATCGACAAGATGTGCTTCGAGATGATTGCACCCAACTGTGCCTTCGTCTCTGTCCGTTCAGCACTTCACGCCCAGCATGATGGAATTCAGGCCGCTTCCGATGCCCAGCAGGGCTAGCTGCGATCCGGGTTTTGGCGGGTCCTGTTCAAGGCCCATCGACATGGCCATGGGCAACGCGGCGGCGCCGGTATTGCCGAGGATTTCTACGGTTGGAAAATCCAGGGCCGGGTTCAACTTCAATCGCTCCATCAGCAGAGTTCGATGTTGACGACCAACCTGATGAGTGAACACCCGATCCACGTCTTCGTTCTTCCAGCTCAGCGTCTGCTTCGCCTGCTCCCACGCTTTCTGTGCCAGAGCGACTCCCGCGTGCAGTAAGCCCTCAGAGTCAGTTTCCATGCGAGGCCGGCCGTCGCCGTGTCGGCCTGTTTCGACTCCGCCAGCACACATTTTGTGAGCAGACGAGTCTGACAAAAATGCGCCGCCCAGAAGTCGGCGACCGGTCTTACTGAGCTTTCGATCACATAACAAAATCGCGGCAGACCCTGAACCAATAGTCAGAGATGCAAAGGCTGGCTTGATGCTTTGACGAGTCAACGTCGAATCGTGCAGCAGACTGTCGATCGTTCCTTCGACGAGGTCTCGACCGCTTTCTGTTCCAACCACGATCCCAGCGCGAATCCGTCCCAGCTCAATCATGTCGGCGATGATCAGCATTCCGTTCAGCAGTCCCAGACAAGCATTGCTGACATCCATCACCAGTGACGAAGCAGGCAGACCGACGCCCGCGTGAACTCCGGCGGCCGTGGCTGGTTCCATCTGATCTCGACAAACGGACCCGTGGATCAGGGCTCCGACATATCGATGATCAAGTCCGGATTTCTCCAGCACGGCCCGGGCGGTTTGAGTGCTGATCGTGCCGGGCAGTGTTTCGGGCTCAAACCAGCGTCGTTCCTTGATCCCTGTCATCAGCTCCAGACGTCCCGGCGGCAGGCCAAGACGCTGATAAACGGGGGCTAATCGCTGTTCGATCTCGTCCGAAGAGACCACACAGGGAGGCAGCGTATGCGCAACGGCTTCGATGCAGACGTGTTCGTAACGCATACTGAGAAGAGCTTCAGAGTTGATTCAAGGGGCAAAAACTCACAAGCGGCGGAGTGTAGCGGCGACGCGGTTTGGCCTCAACCAGCCCTGCGAACGGGAAATTGTGGGGGCGAGTCAGTTGAGCCCGGCACTCCGAAGCCTAGAATGCGGGAAACCAGAAGGAAGATTTTTCCTGCTGAATGCTGACTGTTCAGCCAGCTCACACTTCTGTGTTGTCAGGATGAAGGATAACTCAAATGCCGTATACATTGCCCGCACTGCCCTACGCGTACAACGCGCTGGAACCACACATTGATGCTCGCACGATGGAAATCCATCACACCAAGCATCATCAGGCCTACATCAACAACGTCAACACGGCTTTGGCAGATTCACCTCTGCTGAACAAGTCCGTCGAAGATCTTGTCAGCGACCTGAACGCTGTGCCAGAAGCCGCTCGCACTGCCGTTCGTAACAATGGTGGCGGCCATGCGAATCATGCACTTTTCTGGACCATTCTTTCGCCAACCGGCGGCGGCAAGCCTGCTGGCGATCTGGCCGCAGCCATCGATAAGGCTTGCGGAAGCTTCGACGCTTTCAAGGAGCAGTTCGGCAAGGCCGCTACAACTCGCTTCGGTAGCGGCTGGGCATGGTTGAGCGTTAAGGCTGACGGATCTTTGGTTGTCGAAAGCACAGCCAACCAGGATTCACCACTGTCAGAAGGTCGCACGCCAATTCTTGGACTCGACGTCTGGGAACACGCTTACTACCTGCACTACCAGAACCGACGTCCGGATTACATCGGCGCGTTCTGGAACGTTGTGAACTGGGCCGAGGTGGCTCGCCGATTCGCTGCCGCCAAAGGCTAGTACTGAGTCAGGATTGATTCTCGAACAGGATGGGCATTCGTGCCCGTCCTAAGCTCAGTCGGACAAGAATGTCCAACCCACATGTAAGAGAAGCCGTGCGAATCACTTGATCCGCACGGCTTCTTTTGTTTTCTGCAATCTGCAATCTCACTCCCCGATGCCGCCTTCTGTCGCCCCCTGCATTTCTTCCATGCGTTTGAGCACATCTTTGTACTCATAATCAACGGCCATAATTTCGCCGTAGTGATGTTCGGCTTGTTCAGTCTTGCCGGCCTTTTCGTAGATCCGGCCCAGCAGATAATGAGCCGTCTTGAATGCATCCGGGCGATCCTGAGCATTCAAGCCCTCCAGAGCTTTCTCAAGCTGTCGTCGAGCCAGATCCAGTTTGCCGTCGCGAACGAAACATTCGCCCAACAGCACCAGCACATCGCTCTTCATTGCGGGGTTGGCCACGGCCTGCTGCAGCAAAGGGATTGCTTTGGAGTACTGCTTCGCATCAAACAGTCGTCTGGCCAGTTCGTACTTCTTTTTCAAATCGCTGGGGTTGTTTTCCACACCGTGCGTGTAGAACGCGATTTCCTTCTCCAGTAACTCGGCCTTGAGAGCCTTCGCCTTTTCGATCAGGCGTTCTTTGCCGGGGTTCTTGCGAGCACGCTCTTCGGCCTCGACCTGATCATTTCGAAGCATCGTCAACTGAACTTCCTGAAGCTGCTCGCTGATAGCCGCATTGCCCTTCGACAACTCCAATGCCTTATTCAGCTGCTCAGCGGCCTTCGGAAACTCACGGGCTCCCTTGTAGTGCTCTGCAAGCTTCAGGTACAGATTGACATTCTGAGGATCCTTGCGAATCGCATGAATCATATCTGCTTCCTCGGACTCGCCTGGAGCATCGGCCGGCTTCGGGCCACCTCGCCGTGCCAGGCGATCGGCTTCATAGGCATTCAAAGGAGCCGCTGGCTGTTCAACTTTCACGTCACGCGTGTTGTCCGCGTCGTTGTAGCCGCTCTTCATTGTGGATTCGGCGTCACAGCGACTCATCATGCTGCGTGCATCACTGTCGGTCGGAGCCAGCTTGTAGAGTCGTTCGAAATAAGGACGAGCGGCTTTGAACTCCTGACGTTCAAACAGAAAGTGCCCCATCCGACGATTGAAGTCGACGTTATCCTTGTCGTACTCGATCGCTCGTTCCAGGGCATATCGAGCGACGTTCATGTTATTCAGGTTGGCACAGGCGTCGCCCAGATCAAACCAAAGCTGCGGATCCCAGGGATTCGTCAGCAATCCCTCTTCCGCTGTTACCTCCAGATTCTTCCAGTCTTTTTGCATTCGCGACTTTTTCAGTCGTGTTTTCACGCCCATCAATCGCATCCCGGCCATCTTCGCGCCGGAGCCATTGTCGTTGTACAACTTGCGGAGGCAGCCGTGTTTGGATTGTCGATACAGGAGATGCTCAGGCATCAGCCGAACGCAATTGGTAAAACACTCAATCGCGTAATCCCAATTCTTGTGGTTCATGGCCTCAGTGCCTTTACGGAACCAGTCCTGAGCCCCTTTTTCCCGTTCACTCATTGCTGAATTTGCCTTCACAGACAGGATTATTCGCGTGGAGACGCATCGCCCCGGAGATCAGAAACGATTCTCACGAGCCGATGTCGTTCAGATTCCCGGCCAGAATTCCGTGATCCGCCAGTTCTCTTCCGTCAATCTAGCACAGCCAACGAGCCGCTGCCACAGTTCCATTGGCAGGGACGCCTTCTGGCGACGGATTAATTCGGGCCCGAACTCAGCATTGCAACTTCCTCCGTGCCGAGGAAACGCATCTGACCGAAAAATTTGGGCGACCAAAAAATGAATCGCAGAACGTGAGGTTTTCTCTGCTCTCAATCTTCCGGTCACTAAATCTTCCGGTCGAATGCGTTTCAGCCTCGCAACATATCTTCCACGGCTCAATTACGTACAGCGCTGCACATCTGTCGTCAGGCCTTGCATTCTCCCTGAGACTTCTCCGGCAGGCAGATCACGATCGCGGCAATCAATGCAATCGTGAGATGCACTTCGTTGATCACTCGCGATTGATCATGCAGCGTGACAAACTGCTGAGTTCTCGCCTGGCCAGGCGGAGTAATCAATACCTGCAGCGGTTGATACACCCATTTGTAATCGGCGATAGCAATCGCAGTGGAAATCAATGTCAGGCAACCACAGGCAAGCAGCCGTTTCCGCAGGCAACCTTTGTTCAGCATCGCGGCGATCACTGAAGCAATCAAGGTTGTTCCCAGACAGACCCAGCCAAAAATATAGTACAGCGGAAAGCGAATTGTGGCGAGCTGATCCCGGATCAATGAATCAAACTGAGGATGTCTCTGCTCCGCAACGCTTGTGATCACAAACAGGATGGCCCCACCAACCCAGAAGCTGATCGCCAGGCGAGTCGCCATGACACACAGATGACTCACGAGTTTTGAGACATTAAGCACGAAAACAACTTCCTAAGGAATTACACGATCAGCATCGCATCGCCATAACTGTAAAAGCGATAACGCTCGGCAATCGCCTGACGATACGCGTCCATAATCAAATCATAACCAGCCATGGCGGCGACGAGTACCAGCAAAGTCGACCCGGGCAGATGAAAATTTGTCAGCAAACAGTCCACAGCCTGAAAACGGTAGCCGGGCTGAATAAACAGGCTCGTTCGCCCCTGCCAGGGTTGCAACGAACTACCTGAAACCATGGTTGCCTCCGCAGCGGATTCCAATGTTCTGACGGATGTCGTCCCCACCGCAACGACTCGCCCCTGACGTCGCCGCGTCTTATTCACCATATCACAAGTTTCGGGAGGCAGGCGACACCATTCCTCGTGCATTTTATGGTCCGCAAGCCGCTCCACGACCACCGGTCGAAACGTGCCAATGCCGACATGCAACGTCAGTTCCGCTTTTTGAATGCCCTTGAGACGACATTGCTCCAAGAGCGATTCCGTAAAATGCAACCCGGCTGTCGGCGCGGCAACAGCTCCGGGCTCGGATGCAAACTGAGTTTGATATCGCTGCTTGTCGTCCTGATCAGCCAGCTTTCGGCCCATGTACGGCGGCAAGGGCAGGCTTCCGAATTGTTCGAGCAGTTCGAGTGACGAAACCTTCGAGTTCGGCGCTGCGATCCAGCCTCCGTCATCACGCTTTTGGATGAGCGTCAGAATGAGGCTTTCAGAATCCTGTTCAGCGCCTCTCTCGTTCTCCAATGCGTCTTCCGAAGAATCAAGATAGGCTGGACGGACGGTGATCGTTTCCCCCGGCTGCAGTCGTCCGCGAGTATCACTCAGAAGATGCCAATGTCCCGGAGAGACCTCTTCGACATAAAGCCCCTCCCAGCGTCCACCCGTCGATGTTCGAAAACCAAATAAGCGAGCGGGCAGGACTTTGGTGTTATTGAACACCAGCAGGTCGTTCGACTTCAGCAGATCCGGCAGATCGCGAATTCGTGCGTGTGTGACGGAATTCTTCTTTCGATCAACCACCAGCAACCTGGCTCCGTCCCGCGTTTCCGCAGGTCGCGATGCGATCAATTCCGCAGGCAGTTCAAACTGCCAACTGCTTAAAAGTTCCAGATCCAGAGGATTCATGACAGGCTAGCCGACATCGCGCACAGTGTTGAGAAAAACGCATCGCAATCGGCGAATGTTAACCTGACTTCGCCAGAAGTGAAGAACTCCATCGGCATGTGAAAACGGGGCTGTGCGGCGACGCTTTGCAGCAACAGTCCCGAAACAACATCCTGTTTTTACCAGGGCGAGAAATCACAACCCGAAACGTCAGTGAGGAATTTCTCTGCAAGGCACCGAACCCTCGCTGACGCGTTTTGAAGTTGCGCGTTTGCGACAATCCCAACCCGACGCGTCAGCGAGGGATTGAGTTTTTGCGTTTGGACAGTTTTGCCCCAAAATCCCTCGCTGACGCGTCGGGCTATGATAATCCCCTGTGTTTTTGGCCCGTTGATCCCCGGCAGTCTCGAACAACGCAACTTCAAAACTTACGCGTCGGGTTGTGATTTCGGGAACTATTTTCCGGACTGGTCACTTAGTGAAACGAGCCGTGTTTCAAAAAGTGGATCTGCGGCACGCGGGCTACATTGATTCATCAACTGTTCCACGGCGGCCAAAAAGATCGCCGCCGCACGCTAACGCGCGAGTGATTCCGCAACGAATTCAAACAAAGCTTTTGAACCCGGATCCTCGGGAATTCCTAAATCGTCGTTCAGTTTGGAATGATTGGTATCACGACCGCCATACATCCGAACGGCGATATCAGACTTCCTGAGAACATCTCCCAACCAGTTGGCCTGAGCCGATGTGTCCGGATGACTGGACACATACATAATCAGAAACGGCGGAATGCCCTTGTCTTTAGCGACATGAGTCACCGCCGAAAAATCTTTGTGCAGAGCAGGGTCATTCCCAAACTTTTCGCGATGCCCGAATTTGGCGCGAGCTTGTCCGTGAAGACGCCAGCGAGTTTCCGCAAGTTCAATGATTGCCGGAATGTCGTACGTGTCTCCATCAACAGGAACGCATCCTTTAAGAACACTGAAAGGAACGCCTTCCGCCTTCAGATAACGTTCGTCAGTGCAGAGCAAGGCCGCCAACTGGGCACCTGCGGAATGTCCCATGACGAAGATACGATTGGGATCGCCACCATACTCCGCAATGTGTTGGTGAACCCAGCCGCAGGACTTTGCAACGTCTCGCGTGAGTGTTCCCATGTCAACATTCGGCAGCAGGCGATAATTCGTGGAAACGAACACGAAGCCTCGATCCATAAACGCCTGTGGTTTCAGATTGACGTCCGACTTGTCTCCAACCTGCCAGCCGCCACCATGAATCCAGAAAACTACGGGCAGGCTTTTCGCATCCGCGGGAGCATAGATATCCAGTACCTGCCGTTCGACCGCAGGTTCGGCATAGGGAACATCACGTTTAACGGTTTGTGCGTCAGCCACAGAGGCCATCGTTATCACCGCCAGCAAAAGCGAAAGAACTGATTTCATCATGAATCCTCTTCTCTGGAAATTCCGGGGATCGTGAAATGCTCAGCATAGCAACACTCAACGCCTTTGTTTAAGCCTCGACCATACCTGAATGAATCTCGCGGCCGCGAGAACACATGATTGCGTGATTCTTTCGAAGTTGTTCGGTAGACTTTCCACCGCAAAAAGTTGAGGAAACTCCCGGGAACTGGTGTATGGATCTGCATGAGGTCGAATCAATTGCAAAGCAGGAGTTGCTGAAGCACGGCCTGACAACATGGACGTTCGCCTGGGCAAAGACGAAGCGTCGCCAGGGAGTCTGCAAGTATCGTTCTCGTCGAATCGAGATCGCTGAATACTACGCTCGCCATAATCCTCGAGAAAAAGTCCTCGACACACTGATGCACGAAATCGCCCACGCGCTGGCTGGACCGAAAGCTGGCCATGGTCCGGCCTGGAAAGCGATCGCCGCGAAGCTTGGAGCGATCCCCAGAGCGTACGACACCTGTTCAGAAACCGCTGTCATGCCCGGCGACTGGCAGGCAACCTGTGAGGCCTGTGGCCGGACATTTCACAAGTATCGTCGTCCGGTACAACTCGATGGCTATCGCTGTCGCTGTGCTGCTCGCAAAGTTTTAACATTTCAGTTTGCCGGGGATCCTTCACGAAGACCTCCGGATCCTTCTCCGGCAGAGCAGTCAGCAAAATGGGAAGCTCTGTGTGTCGGATGTGGCACAATTCATTGTCGTCAACGAAGACCCAAAGCCGGTCTTTGGCGTTGCCGGTGTCCTCAGCGATGTGAACTGCGTTGGATATTTCGCGAGCCGGGAAACGCTCGCTAACTGAGGTTCGGGGCGGAGGGGTAAGCCGGAAAGGGCGGTTACGGCTTCCCCAGAGATGATAAAGACGTCTTACCGGGTCAGGCAGCCAATTGCGGCTCAGTTTTGAGCGAGCCTATAATGGGGGCCGAGAAATCGACGAGCCAGACAACGATCCTGACAATCGTGCCTGGTTGTCGGTTGGTTTCTTGCAAAGAGTCGTCCCGCCTGAATTCCCTACCGCATTGTGAGTGTCCGGAGCAAATCATGAGACGCAACTGCGTTTTGCCAGTGTCTCTGGTATTTGTTGCTTTGATCGTCCTTTCGGTGTGCTCCCCGTTGATGGCCCAGGTGGGTGCATCATCAGCCAGTACAAATCAGGCCGTCCGCAATCTCGCCTCGGTGCGACTTGTCTCTGCGTCGGCCGATGCCGCAATGGAGCGAGGTCGTGAAATCTATGAAGAGCGATGCATTCGCTGCCATGGTCCGAATGGTACCGGAACCAAAGATGTTCCTGCTCCGATCTTTGGTGATCGACCAACATCCGACCTGGCCGATGTGATTTCTCGCACCATGCCGGAAGACGCCGTCGGTGATTGCGTCGGCGATGATGCTCGCGCGGTTGCAGAATGGATGCAGTCCGCATTCTATTCTCCCGAAGCGCAGGCTCGATTGACCCCTCCGCGGATTGAACTGAGCCGACTCACGGTCTCGCAGTATCGAAATGCGATCGCTGACCTTGGGGCCAGCTTTCGCTGGTTCAGTGCACCAAAGCCGGAACGTGGTTTGAAGGCGCAATACTTTGCCAGTCGTGGTCAACGTGGTGATCGCAAGGTTGATGACCGGATCGACAGCAAGGTCGATTTTAACTTTGGAGCCTTCAGTCCGGACGGTGAAAAGATTCCTGAAGAAGAGTTCTCGATAGTCTGGAATGGCTCAGTGATTCCTCGTGAATCCGGCTGGTATGAATTCACGATTCGCACCGAAAACGGCGCGCGACTTTTCGTTAACGATGACGAGACGCCATTGATTGATGCGTGGGTTCGTTCCGGCAGCGACACCGAATTCCGAGGATCACGATATTTGCTGGCCGGTCGAACTTATCGCATTCGACTCGATTGGTTTAAGTTCAAAGAAGCGACAGCCTCAGTTGCCTTGCTGTGGAAAACGCCACACAGTGTGGAAGAAGTAATCCCGACCGCGAATCTGATGCCGGAATGGTCTCCCGCCGTCCTGCTGGCTGAGACACCATTCCCGCCGGATGATCGCAGCTCGGGTTATGAACGCGGCACCAGTGTCTCACTGGAATGGGAAGACGCGGTGACCAACGCCGCTATTGAAGTTGCCGACAAACTCGTGGCGAGACTGCGTGAGTTTAGTGATATGAAGCGAGGCGAAGACAACTCCGGCAAGATCCGTGAGTTTGCCGGACTGTTTGCCGAGCGTGCTTTTCGGCGTCCTCTGTCAGATGAGCTGAAGGCCATCTTTGTCGATCAGCAGTTCGCGGCGGCAAAGTCTCCGGAAGAAGGATTGCGACGAGTGATCCTGGTCACCTTGATGTCGCCACGTTTTTTATATCGTGAACATGCGGAAGCTGAAGATCAATTTGATCGAGCATCTCGCTTGTCGTTTGCTCTGATCAATTCGATCCCCGACAAGCAGCTTCTGGAGGCGGCAAGGAACGGACAACTGCAAACTGAAAAGCAGGTTCGCGATCAGGCCTGGCGTCTTGTCAATGACTATCGCAGCCGATCTCGCCTGCTGGAGTTTCTGCGAAGCTGGATGAACCTCGAACGCCTGCAGGAGATCAACAAGAGCACTGCCGTTTATCCGGACTTCACTCCGCAGATTGCTGCCGACCTGAAGGTGTCGCTGGAGCTGCTGATGGAGCAGACAGTCGATGCGGAGAACAGCGACTTCCGCAGATTGTTGTTGAGCGATTCGATCTTCATGAACGGACGCATCGCCAGGTTCTACGGAGCGTCATTGCCGGAGAACGCCGATTTTCAGGAAGTGAAATTCGAACCGGATCGCAGGGCGGGAATCGTCTCGCATCCGTTTCTACTGAGCGGGTTTGCTTACATGGAAACAAGCTCGCCCATTCATCGCGGCGTTTTCCTGTCTCGCGGAGTTCTGGGTCGAGGCGTCAAGCCGCCGCCGATTGCGGTGGCTCCCACGGCTCCGGATCTGGCTCCGGATTTGACGACTCGCGAACGAGTGACCGTGCAGACACAGGCCGAAATGTGTGCCAATTGCCACGGGCTCATTAACTCCCTGGGCTTCGCACTGGAGAATTTTGACGCAGTCGGTCGATACCGAGACAGCGAAAAGACCAAGCCGATTGATGCAAGCGGCCAGTATCTTCAGCGAAACGGGGAGTTAGTCAGGTTCGGCGGAGCGCGGGATCTGGCCAGTTTTCTGGCTCGCAGCGAGGAAACTCACCGCTCATTCACTCGGCAGTTGTTCCACCATGTGGTTCAGCAGCCGATTCTGGCTTACGGGCCTGAGTCAATTTCTGAACTGACCGAGTTTTTCGAGAATCACCAGTTTCATATGAAGCACCTGATGGTTGAAATAGCGTGTCGATCAGCCCTTGAAACAAGCTCGGCAGCTTCACAGCCTGTGGTTGCAGTGGAGCCGCAGGATTCGCCATAATGGGATGCTATGCGGCTGCTCTGCCAGAATCGCAGAACCCTACGAAACCTGCAGCGGAATGGACTCCTTCCGAAACTAACCTTCCCCGGACCCCCGCCTTCGAATGGCCTCCCTCCAATGAATAGCCGACGACAATTCCTCCGCAAACTGGGCGTTGGTGCTGCTGCACTGCCGTTCGTTTCCAATCTCAATACGTTTGCGTCATCACTGATGGCGACAACTCGTAAACAGAGACTGGTCGTTATGTTCAGTCCAAACGGAACTGTGCCGTGGGATTTTTGGCCGGATGAAGAAGGGGACAAGTTCACTCTCAAGAGGATCATGGAACCTCTGAAAGATTTCCAGAACCGAACTCTGGTTCTGAATGGCGTGTGCGACAAAGTTCGCGGCGATGGTGACAATCACATGCGTGGCATGGGTTGCCTGCTGACTGGAACCGAACTTTTCCCGGGCAACATTCAGGGTGGGTCGGATACGCCAGCCGGCTGGGCCAGTGGTATCTCCATCGATCAGGAGATTGCCAACTTCCTGCAGTCAAAAGAAGAGACTCGTACACGATTTGGAACTCTTGAATTTGGCGTGATGGTTCCTGATCGCGCTGATACGTGGACTCGCATGAGTTACGCCGGGGCCAACAAGCCAATCGCTCCGATCGACGATCCTTATCAGATGTTCCGCAAGCTCTACGGCCAGGTTAAAGATCGCGAAGTCCTGACCAGCATTCTGGACAGCGTTCAGGAAGACCTGAAGAAAATCAGTCGCAGCGTTTCCAAAGAAGACCGACATCTTCTGGAAGAGCACACGACCTTCGTACGAACCATGGAAGAGCAGTTGCGGCAGGCTCAGTCCAGCGATGTCGGGCATGCGATTCCGGAACTGGAACAGGGCATCAAGGAAGAGAACGACAACATCCCGCAGATCGCAAAGATGCAACTGGATCTGATGGTGAACAGCTTTGTGAATGACTTCAGCCGAGTCGCCACGTTTCAGATTACGAATTCCGTGGGTCAGCCGAAGATGCGATGGCTGGGAATCGATGAAGGCCACCATGAGCTTTCTCATGAGCCCAATGAAAACAAGGATGCTCACGAGAAGCTGACCAGGATTAACACCTGGTACTGTGAGCAGTTGGCGTATCTCGTACGACGGCTGTCCGAAACTCCTGAACCGGGAAGCGACGGATCATTGCTGGACAACACGCTGATCCTGTGGGGCAATGAGTTGGGTCAGGGCAATTCGCATACGCTCGATAACATCCCGTTCGTGATGGTCGGCAATGGGCTCGACTTCAACATGGGGCGATCCTTGAAATACAAGCACGTGCCGCACAACAGACTGCTGGTGGCACTGGCTCATGGATTCGGTCATCACATCGAATCGTTCGGAAATCCGGACTTCTGTAAGGATGGAGTTCTCACAGGGCTGACATAGCTCGGTCTCACTGTCTTCATCAATCGAACCTGTAAGGAGTACAGCGACCTTGGCTCAGAAGATCATCATTGATGCTGATCCCGGCATTGGCGATGCACTGGCGATTCTGGTCGCATTGGCCGATTCTTCGCTGGATGTTCTCGGACTGACGGCGGTCGCCGGAATGGTCTCGGGAATCCAGGCCACTCGGAATCTTCACTACCTGATTGGGATTGCCGATCCGTTACGACATCCACGAGTCGGTCAGTCGGACGTCGCGGTTTGTTCGGCCGATCAAACGCCACTGGGACTGCCGCATCCTCAGGCGTTGAATGGCCGTTTCGGACTTGGCGAAGTCGATCCACTGGTGCCGGATCTTCACAATCGACGTGAGTCCGCCAAGTTGATCGTGGATCTCGTGCGGGAGCATCCCAATGAGGTTCGCATTGTCTCTTTTGGGCCACTCACAAACGTCGCCATGGCACTGGATCTTGATCCGGAGCTGCCTTTCCTTCTGAATGGACTGATCTGTCTCGGCGGGGCTTTGCATCACGAGGGCGATGTGACTGCGGCGGCAGAGTTCAATATATGGTCGGATCCTCAGGCGGCTCGGGCCGTTATGAAATCCCCCGTCGGCAAGATTCTGGTCCCGTTGAATGTGAGCCAGAATCCCGGCCTGACGTTTGAGGATATTGATCGTCTGACAGGACTGATTCCGTCGACACCAGTCGGGGAAATGATCTCGGGGCTGATGCAGTACGCCGTCCGGGCTAATCGACAGAAACTACCCCGTGAAGAAGTTTCTCTTCCGGCTGTGGCGGCCCTGGCAGTTGCGTCGCGAGCAGCCAGATTCTCGACCGAGAGCGTTTTCATCGATATCGAAACTTCCGGAGATATCACCAGCGGCATGACTCTCCCGGATCGACGTCCGTTTCGTCCGAGTCAGACAAATGCTGACGTGGTGTCAGAACTGGATGCGGCCGCTGTGATAGATTACTACTGCCGCGGTGTCAGAAGAATAGCGGTTTCTTCCGACCGTCGTTCCTGAAGTCTTTAAACAGAATCATTTAGCCGTGCGTGAACTTTACACCTTTGCTGACGAACAGGTCGCTCACCGTTTTGTCAGTGTCCTGCAGTCCCTGCAGTTGCCAGCGCATGCAGAACAGGAAGGCGCGTCGTGGATCGTGTGGATTGAAAACGACGATCATCGTGACAAAGCGCAGGAGTTGCTGACGGCGTTTCAGGCCAACCCCGATGCAGAACAATTTGCGGAGGCAGAAAAGACCGCAAAGCGAATCCTGGCTGAGAAGCTGGAAGCAGAAAAACTCCGGCAGAAGCTTCGCAAAGATCTTCGGGATCGCTGGCGAGGGGTGTGGTGGAAATGCCATCCGGCCGCAACCATTATGGTCGCGATTTCTGTGTTTGTCGTTGCCATATCCACCGAGCTGAGCCCGGTCAAGTTTACGCAACGCATCATTCCCCTCACCTGTAACGTGGAAACGTCCGATATTCGCAATTTACTCTTCATTCAGGAAACCATCATGATGGTTGATGAAGAGGGAAATGATGCGGCTGGATTTTTGAACAAGCCACCCACAGAGGTCCTGAAAACCTGGCAGATCTGGCGCTACGTGACGCCGATCTTTATTCATTTCAATGCTCTGCATATTCTCTTCAATATGTCCTGGCTGCGCACGCTGGGAAACGCGATTGAGTTTGTCCGCGGAACTCGCCGATTCCTTGGTCTGGTTCTGTTTATTGCCGTCGTCTCCAATGTGGCTCAACTGATCTGGAGCGGCCCGGCGTTTGGGGGAATGTCGGGAGTTGACTTTGGACTGATCGGCTATATCTGGATGAAAGGGAAGACTCAACCGCAGCATGGGCTGGCGCTTCCGCAGGAACAGGTCGTGATGTCGATGCTGTGGATGCTGCTTTGCATTGGAGGAGCCTTTGGCCCCATCGCAAACGCCGCGCATGTCGGCGGTTTTCTGGCTGGCATGGTGATTGGTGCTCGTACTGCAATCCGGAAAAAGATTATCGGCCCCGGTCGGGCTTAAATGCGATCGGCGAAACAGATTTGATCAGGCTCACATCCCCGAACCGCCTCGATCCACGGGCCCCTGTCGGCTTGAGGCTTCGGGAATTCTACGCGTCTCGCAAATTGACTCCCGCGCAACGCCCCGTATGAAACTGTTGAAACTGCGTCAGACTTGCAGAAACCGAACGAAGAATCTGGCTGGCTGGAAAATTGACAGCAGAAAGTAGCCCACCTCCCGGCGATTCAATTTTTCGGTCGTCAAATTTTTCGGTCGGATGTTCTCCTGCATCGAGAAACACGTCATAAAACGGCACCGTGTCTGAGCCATCTTAACGGCAGCGATTTCCCTTGAGAATTTCCTCAACCAACGAACTTCGGTTGATCCGCCGTTGCCTGAAGACGTTCCTGGCTGATACCTTCCGTCACCCGCTGATTTCGCCGAAGGAAGAATCGAGATTTATGGGATCCTGGTCTATTGGCCCGGCCTATGAGGAATCCATTGCCCACCCGAATTGAATGCTACGAAGACGCCATTCGATGGCTTTACGATCGTATTGACTACGAGCGGATTCGGCCGTCCGCTCAGACCAATCCGTTTCGCCTGGAACGCATTGAAAGTTTGCTGCAGCGTATCGGGGCACCTCATGAACGAATCCCTGCCGTTCACATCGCCGGAACCAAAGGCAAAGGCTCCACGGCCGCGATGGTGGATTCCATTCTGCAGTCTGCCGGAATTCGTACAGGCCTGTTCACATCACCGCATATCGAACAGTTTGAAGAACGCATGCGGGTCTCGGGACATATGCCGCATGCAGATCAACTCACGCGACTTGTCGGCCGGCTCTGCCAGGTTTTGCAGGATGCCGAAATGGACGTCAGTGACCGAATCCCGACGTTCTTTGAAGTGACCACTCTGCTGGCCTGGATGCTGTTCGACGAAGAGCAGGTGCAGGTTGCCGTTCTGGAAACAGGGCTTGGAGGTCGTCTGGACTGCACCAATGTCTGCAGTCCACTGGTCACAGTGATCACCAGCATTGGCCTCGACCATACGCATATCCTCGGCGACACAATTGCAAAGATTGCCTTTGAAAAAGCCGGAATTCTGAAGGCCGGAGTCCCCGTCGTACAAGGCCAGCTTCCGGGAGATGCCGACCGTGTCGTTGAAGCGCGAGCAACCGAACTGCATTGCCCGCGCTTCGTCTGCGGCCGGGATTTTGCCTGGCATGATGCGGATCATGGCCATGCCTCAGTGGCTCCGAAGAGATCTCAACGAATCCTTGTGCTGACTCCCTGTTGCAGTTATGAAAACCTGACAGTGCCTCTGCTGGGACGTCACCAGGCTCACAACGCCAGCCTTGCCATTATGACGGCCAATCTTTTGCGAGATCGTGGCTATCCGCAGATCACTGCAGAAGCCATTACCGCAGGAGTCAAGGCGACCCACTGGCCGTTACGTTTTGAAGTTCTCGAAGGCCAGCCGACAATTGTTCTGGATGCCGCGCATAATCCGGATTCCATGCGGGCTGTCGCTGGAGTTCTGGATGGAGCGGAATGGCAGGGGCGGAGGCGGGTTCTGGTGTTTGCAGCATCCGCCGATAAAGATGCCGGCAGCATGCTGAGCATCATTGTTCCGCATTTTGACGACGTGGTTTTGACACGATTTATTGGCAATCCGAGGAGCGTGCCTCCCGAACAGTTGCAGACTCTCGTTGACGACCGTGACTCCCGGCTATTCAGACACACGCAGTTTCATCAGGCCAGTGATCCGCCAACCGCCATCGCGAAAGCTCGCCAACTGGCCGGGGCGGATGGACTTATCTGCGTCACTGGCTCACTGTTTCTTGCCGCTGAAGCCCGAGTTCATCTTTTAAAATCCAGTGCTCAGTGATTTCTGCCTTGTGCCTTACGAACCGGCCGTGCGACGCCACAAAAACGAATCGACGACGTAATGATGCACGCTGATCGATGACAACAGAATTGTCGAAGCGATAATCCACCAATGTTCCAGGGCTGTGGTAAGGTACTGCTCCCAGCCAAATCCCAGCAGATACAGTGTCAGCCAGAAGATGGAGAAACCGACCAGATTTGGCACGGCCACAATCCAGCGATTGCCTGATGCCGCTCGCTGTTTACGTTCCAGAACCCAGACGAGTGCCAGATACTGCATCGCATGAAAGAACGTGACCGCCTCGAAGCCTCGATGAAAATGATCGACCAGCATGAACCCGTAATAGTGGATTCCCATGCAGACGGCATAACAGATCAGACCGGTCGGACTATAGCTGGAACCATTGCGCCGAATCAGTCGGCCTTCAGCCACCAGAGCCGCGTAAAGCCCAAAGCAGCCGATCACTCCCAGGAGCTTCATGAAAGACTCATCGAAGTTGTAAGGAATCAGATGATAAGAATGACCGCCCCACGCATCGTACAGCATATCCCATCGCCCAATGATCAGGTATGGGAAGACCAGATGATAAGCCCACCAGCGCAGTCGCCGATCGGTTTCATCAAACTGAGCCTGACCACCATAAAGACATCCGATGCCGTAGGTTTGACGCAGATAGTGAAACGATTGCCAGACGTTGACCAATGTGATGGTTTCAACAAACAGTCCCGCTTTGTGAATCAGAGTCAGCAGCCCGACCAGCCCCAGATACAATGGCACTCCAAACCAGCGACTGGTCCTGCCTTCGCGAATCTTGCGTTGCTGTCGAACGTATGTGCTGTAGACGTGCGGCGAACCAATAATCACGCTCAGCCAGTAGTACCAGTGAATGTACTGCTCGGCCTCCAGTTCCTGCTCACCCAATAACAGGATGAACGGCAAAAACAGGACCTGTCCGCCGAGGATCACGAAGAACCATTCAAAAGCTCCAGGCTTTGTGAGCGTTCGCGGTCGCGAAAATGTTTCAATCGCGTCTGCATCGTGTAACAGAGATTCAGCGCGTTCCATGGCAGTGGACATAAGCGGCAACCTGGAAGACGGTTGTTGTAAAATCAGTGAGTCGCGCCGGGGCGAACAGAAGAAGAGGTACCTTCATTCGCGCTGGCAGACAACGTTCGTTTGGCCCACGAGCGACAGGTACTCACAATGCTTTGCAGAGCATCCATGTCTTCTGCAGTAAGGAACGAAGCGAAGGCGCAGACCATGGATAACGTAAAATGAGTCACATTCGGAATCGTGACTGCGATTCCCAGATGCAATCCGGAGATCGTGAGGATCGCAAGCCGACGAGTCGGCCGGAACCACACAGCCAGCGGAAAGAATGCTTCGACGATGACCGTTCCAAAGGTCATAAATTTTCGCAGTAGTCCGCCGAACGCCAGCGTCAGCCACGGATATTCAAATGGCCCCCACATGTCACTGGCAACGGTCCAGTGCAGAGCATCTCCGGTGACCCAGCCGGGATCGTCAGACATTTTGCAGGGCAGGCTGATGATGTAAATCATGGCCACGTTGATCTGCATCATACGAATCGGCCAGCCTGGCAGCATCGGCATTTCGGTTCGACCGTTGCGGACAGCTTTCGCGGAATCGATGGACCAGACGGCTCCGCAATTCACAAACATCATGTACAGCAGACAGGCTCGCAGAACCAGTTCTTCTCCGTTCGCCAGATATGGATTTCGGTGCAACATCGCTTCGATAAACAAGAAGATCGAGATCGTGGCGAAGCGAGTTTTCCAGCCCGCGAGGAACATCAGGCTCAGCCCCATTCCGACAAACCACCATGCCTCGATCGGTACGATCCCCTCGGTCCAGTAGAACAAACCCAGTACACTGTTGACTCGAGAATTCTGCAGGTTCTCGGAATGGAGCGAAATGATTCCGTCGGCTGCGAAGAATCGATTCCAGTTCTGGAACGATGCGGCCATAATCCAGCACAGCAGCAGTCCGGAAAGAATTCGGAACAGTGCCAGTGGACGAGGATCAAGCGGGGTAAAGAAGAACGGATTCCAGCCACGACGAATTCGGGAGATCATCATAAAACCGTCCGGAGAAAACTTTGTCGAGGAAGACGTACCAGCCATCCGTGCTGGTTCCGATGATTTTAAACGTGATAAAGTCGTCAGCAGTCTGTTCTGGATCAGAACAAACCCACAACGGTCCCTGTGACATGAGATCGTTCGGAGGTCACGTCGAACGTATCGATGACGTCACTCTGCACGTCGCGCTCCAGCAACTGCTGCTGTTGTACGGCCACAATCGGTGGCAGGATATACTGCACGACCAGCGTGTAGCTGACGCTTCGAACCGGCAACCCCTGATACTCGGGATACTGACGTGCCAGATAGCGTGCGTAGGTTTCGCGTGCGAGGCGGTCGTTATAAATGTTCAGCAAAAACTTGGCTTCTTTGAAGTCAACAAACTTTCGCTGAAACGTGGTTCGATCAGACTGGCGAGGCAGAGGAAGAGTCTGCTGAACGATGTTCTCGGCGTCGCCATATTCCGCAGTGATAATGTAACGCCAATTGAAACGGCTCTGGAGTCCGTACATCTGCCACTTGCTGTCGAATCCGCTCATATGCGCGGCATAGCGAAGCAGCCATTCAGCATATCGAACACGATAAGCTCCCTCTGGCGAGAGTCGCGAATCTGCAATTCTGAAAACGTTCTTGTGGAAACTTTCCGGAAGATTGCAATAGATGATCACGGATAAAATGATGACTGTAGTAGCAGACAGCAATCTCTGCTTCCAGCGCAGCCAGCGAGAGGTGGATTCAACGAAGGGGGAATTCATGGTTGACCTGCTTCCAGCAAAGTCTTCAATAATCGTGGAAAATTACAGAGGCCGGCCGCAGAACAGATGGGGATCGCGCTGCGGTCGAACAGGTCGAGAAAATTTGTCCACCGGAGCAGCAAAGAAGTGCTCCGGTGGACAACACGCTTCAGAAGTTTATAACCCCGGTGCCGGCGGTGGTGCCGGTGCCGGTGCCGGAGCCGGTGGCTTCGGTGGGGCCGGTGCCGGTGCCGGAGCTGGTGGCTTCGGCGGGGCCGGTGGTGGTGGAGGTGGTGGAGGTGGTGGAACGGCCGCGACAGTGATCGTTGGAACTCGCTCCGTCAGCAGAGTCGTTTCGGCAGCCGCTTTGGCTGCGGACGTAAAGAATGGACTGATCCATTGGTTCGCGGATGGTGGGATTGTCACCTTCACGGTGACATGCCCCGTCGAGTCCGTGATGACGGCCGGAGTCACCGTAACCGTTGCACCTGCGATTCCCATGATCGCCAGCATTTTGTCTGCGGCAGCTTTCGCTTCACCGGCGGTGGCACCTGGCACGATAACGTTTCGGGCGGCTTCGTAGGAGACGTTTTCTGCGTACTGACGCAGCATCGACAAACGAAAGAACTCAACGCCGGCGAAAATCAGCACGAAGAAAATCGGAAGTACGAGTGCAAGTTCCACCATCTGCGTGCCGGCTCGGGGAGAGCCCTGGCGTATTGTCTGTCGAGAATTTTCAGGAAAGGCTCGCACGGGGTTACTCCGTAATTACCGTTGGCAGAATACGAACGATGTTCTGCAGAACCGTCGCGAGGGAGGCGGCAGTGTCTGCGTGAAAGTGTTGACCGGAACCAGCAACAGCGACTGCTTTCATTCCGGTCTGATCGGCTTCTGTGGAGAAGGTCACAGTGAAAATAATGATTCCCTTACTGGCCGCAGCGGTGGCTACCGTGACCGGGTCCGCACCAAGGCCCGGAGTTCGAATCCCGTCAGTCATCAGGATGATAACTTTAGAGGCATAGGTGCGTGCGCCGGAACCTGACAGAGCAGTGACACCGGCGCTCAGGCCGTCGCCAATATTCGTTTTCCCGGAGGGGAAGCTGCTCGTGTAAAAAGTAATTCCGGATCGGATACTGTTGTAATCTGACGTCATTGCTCGATCCGTGGATGCTGCATCGCCATAGGTGACGAGGGCTACCTTTTCGTCCAGCACCGAACTTTCCATCTCCGTGATGAAAAAATTTGCAGCAGACGCAAGGTCGCGCCAACGTGACGGCGTTGGAGCTGCATTCCCAAAAAACCAGCCTGTGACGGCAGCCTTGGGAACAGGAGGATAGACAGCTTTTTCGTCAGAGGCGTAGGCCATGGAACCTGATCGATCCACCACAAACGCGAGGTCAACCTCGACTCGGGTCGAAACAGAAGTTCTGGAAACTTCGTAGCCGGTTGAACCAACGATCCCGGGCAGCAGAAGGGGAATTGCCCCGTTGGTGCTGGAAGCAGTTCGTTGAATTCGGACTTTGAGAGCATTTGGCTGAATGCCGCCAGGGGTAAAGGAGTAACGATTCAGAGTAGTCGAACGAATTGATGTTCCCAGCGTGAAGTCAGAATCGAGGAGTGTCATCGCCTTGCCAGCGACAAGATTCATTGATGCGGCGGTGTTCGCTTTCGCTTTGGCATCAGTCAGGTTTCCTGACAGCGAGTAAGTTCGTCCTGCAGCACGGGTCGCCGCATCCGCAGCAATGAAGGCCTGAGTACGGCTGAGTTCCATCCACGCCAGATTGACCGCAAACGCAGCCAAAATCAGCAGAACGGGAAGCATGAGTGCCACCAGAGCCACAATAGCTCCCGGGCGCCTGCTGTCTTCAGGAAACGGAATTCTTCGCATCGATCAGTACTCCTTCATCATGGAACAGCTCCCGGTAATCGTTTTGTCCTTGTAGAACAGGAGCGGAACGCCAAAGTTGCTGTTTGACGAGGCTGTAACAGTTACCGTGATGTACGAGCTGATGGCAGCAGTCGAGAAGCTTACGGGCGAAATCGAAATAGATGAACCCTGCACCTTGCGATCGGTGAGAATGGACTGAGCAGCATAGGAGACCTGCGCGGCCGTCGTCTTGGGAACCAGAGATACTCGGGCCGCTTCATAAGCGGCAATGTGCAGTGTCTGCTTCAGATACAGCATGGTACAGGTTTCCATCGTCCCCAGCACGATTGTCAACAGCAGAGGAAGCGTAAGAGCAAACTCCACCATCGCCGCGCCGCTGCGTGAGACGTCCGCAACGACCGTGCCGCAACGCGAACGAAAAATGCCAACCTGAATAGAAGTGCGAGCTGAGTGACGCATAGACCTGATCAACACTTCGGGAATCTGGATGAGACAGCGAACCTATGATTGATGTACCTCATGCACTGAATGCATGATTAAAAAATGAAACCAAGGATCAGATTCACGAAAGATCGAGACTTCAACTTTCCCGGTTCTAGCGATCGATCTGATTTCACGGTCGAATTGAGCATCAACCCACACTTCGCGTCTCCGTCGGCCAAAGAATCCTTACAACACTCCCGGACTATCATGATCCGGCGTTTCTTCTTTGAGCCAAAGTGTTATGACGCCATTATTCTGCATCTCTGGCACGATGTTCGAACTAAGCTCAGCAGGAAGAATCGTGAATCGCATCTCTCGGGCGCGCGGCGCCGAAGCCGTTTTCGATGGTGACCTCCGGAGCACTGCCATGAAGAAAATACTACGATTAAAAAAACTCATCAACTGGACGGTTCAGGGGCCGGTCGTACTGCGCGTCGTCGGGCATATGGTCACGTACAATATCGCACTGTTCGCTCTTTTGCTGATGGCGTGGGGCATGTGCAGTCTGACGGGCTTTCTGGCCGAAGAAACTGAAACGTCCGAGTATTTCGTCTTCAAACGCGATGCGATATCAGTCCTGCTCTGTATGGCAATCATCACACCTTACATGGTCTGGGATTTAATCTCTTTGACAAACCGAATCGCCGGGCCGCTTTATCGCTTCGAAGCACTTATGAAGGAATTTGTCAGAAGCGGTACACTCGATAAGGCGAATCTTCGCCAGGGCGATTTACTGAAAGGATTTCAGACACAGTTCAATGAGTTTGTTGAAGCACTGCATGCCCTGCACCCGGAGACGATTCCTGCGACCGCTCCTTCAAACGACGATTCGAAGTCTTTCGAAGCACCCAAAGTGATGACTTCAGAACACACTGTCAGCGCGTCCTCAAATTAACGACCACAGGAATTCCCAGCATGTTTCCGCGTTCTGACGGAGTGGAAAGTCTATCCTTCTGATTGGGTTCGGCCTCTTTCTGCCGGGGCTGATCGACTGGTCTGTCTGATGCCTGTCGTCACAGGAATTCGCAAGGCGGCCGCTGCTCCCCGTCACTCGGCCGCTCTGACATCTGCATCGTGCCTGGTGACGAGGCATGGAACTGGGCGAAGGCGATTCCACTCGACCGGAGAATATTTCAAAGAAGACGGGACTTCCCTTATCACCAACGGCAACAAATTGCCATGTGTGCTGCTCCAGAAGTATTGAGGATGACTTTCTCTGGTTCCGCTGCGACGTGGTACCGACAGCCACGCCTGCCATCGTTGCGTCCGCCACATGGAACACTCCGATACCCATCACCGTAGCGGATGTAGTAGCAGTGTCGTGGCCGCAGTCGTTCGACAAACCATGGTGGTAACTCGAAACTGCAACAACCCCGATTCAGGTACCGAGGAGGCGAACAGGAGTCATTTGAAGTCATCAGCCCGGAGTGAACGAAGAGATCTGCAAATCGCTCTTGATTGATTCGTCCGGCCCCGGACCGAAATCGTGTTCATATGTCCTGCGACGTCCGCTGAGCGTTCTCACGACCTCTCCAGCGCTTTCAATACCGCTTCCTGCAGCCTCTGAATCGTGAACGGCTTGCCCAGCACGGCACGGGGACGAAGCTCGTCCGAGCCGGTGAATTCTTCAACCGTCATTTCTCGCCCGGAACACAAAATGATCGGCACTTCGATTCCGAGGTAAGCAAGTTTTTGCATCGTCTGTAAACCGCTCATGTCGGGCATCAGTTCATCCAGCAGGATCAGATCGAACTTAGTCTCTGATGACTGCAGCGTTCGGATCGCAACCTCGCCTCCATTGACGGCAACAACCTCATGCCGGAGAAGTGTCAGCATTCCGCTGCAGACAGTACGAACCATTTCATCGTCGTCGACAATCAGGACTTTCACGGGAATACCAGACCTTCAAGCCAGACGCGCGCCAACACTCGTCGGAGGATCATCCGCGTGTTAGAGGCAAAACGAACTCAGGGCGTACATCAAGGTGTGAATTCAGCACTCAGCGCTGTGCGTTTTTCTTCGGCCACAGGGAACGCAATCCTCCCGGGAGGATCGGAATGTGGAGCCGATTTGAGGGAGTCTTGCTGGCTGCAGGCTGTTTTGCGGAAGCGGACTGCGTCGAAGTTGTTGTTTCTGAGGCTGGTTCAGGAGACTCTTCTTCCGTCTCTGAAGACTGTACGGACGGCCCGAGGATACCGATTGGCTGGTTCAGAAAGCTGTCCGTCTGACTCAGCAGACTGTCGGTTCGGTTAAGAAATCCTTCCGTCTGTTGCAACAGCTGAGTAGTCTGAGGAATAAAAATCGGAGCCTGCTGCAGAACATCAGACGTCGTCGGAAACTGGCCGTTGGATCGTTGCAGAATCCCGGGTAATTCCATGGCACCTTGTGGCAAGTGGAGTTTCTCCTGAATGCCCAGCGGCAGCGAACGGCCCTGCAAAGTGTTGTCGATCTCGTCCATCACGCGCGTAATTTTTTCCTGATCCTTTTGCGGGATGAGTTTGGAGTTCTTCACTTGCCGGAAGATCGTTTGCGTATCCAGCTTGCCGGACTGAAGCGTCGCCACGATTTCTCGAACCTCATTGATCTGCGCCAGAAGTTCCTTATTGTCTTCCCGGAGTTTGTCATATTCGCCGGTAAATCGTTCCTTGAGCTTTTCGATCTGATCGCTGGCGTAGGAGTTTACTTCGGAGATCAGCCGCTCTTTGGCCTTGTCGAGCTGATTCGTAAAGGCAGTCTGCACGCCCAGAGCAACCTGCTCACCTACATCCGACTGCAGATCAATGACCGGATCACGTAATGTGCCTCCCAGTTTAACCGACGCATTCAGCACGCGGATGCTGTTAAACGCATCATTAGCCGCTTCCGTGATTTCACTCCGGACGTCATCCGCAGCCTGAAAACTCAGGTTGGTAATATTCGACTGCAGATCAATATTCCCTTCAATATTGTCGTCAATCAGAGCCAGTCGTGTCGTCCATGACAGATCACTCAACGTGGCATGCACACTGGCTTTGTCCGACTTGCCAGCGACCAACGGCAGAGGATTCTTATCGCGAAAATCAGCCAGCATCTCCGCTCGAGGTCTTTCGCCCGTGGCGTCGTAGGTGACTTTCATCTGCAGGGGTCGACTGCCTTCCGCGGCCAGTTTCATCACACAGGGACGCCCCAGAAGTACGGGATCTTCGGTCACATCGGTCAGCAACGCCTTAAAGGGTACCTGCTCTTTGTTGATGGAAACAACTCCCGAGAGCGAAAGTTTCTTCAACAGAAAATCGGGCGCCGGGTTTCTCATGACAAACTCGAAATCTCGTCCGGCACTTCGCGGCGGCTGCACCTGTTCCTTCAGATCACGCTGGTAGTCTCGCGCGAATTCAACCCAGGTCAGAACCTGCTGCAACTGACGGTACATGGTTTTGCCCAGCAAGGCCTGTGAAATGCGACGCGCATCGGGTTTTAACAGTGAGATCGTGTGTTTGACTTTCTCCTGATCACGTTCGCGAGCTGCGTTCAGTGTCTGGAAATCATCGCGCACTTCCGGCACGATGTCCTTGATTTCATCGCGAAAGCCCTGGACTTCGATAATGATTTGTTCAGCCTTCTGACTGACCTGCAGATACTGTTCAATTTGCTGCAGCGTGTCGCCCTCTTTCGCCTGTTTAAATTGCAGGCGGAGCTCATCAACGCGGGGTTTCATCGCCTTTGCTCGATCCGTCATTTCGACAAATCGCTCGTCCCACTTTTCATAAACTTCTGTGCCCAGACGGTAAGTTTCCAGAGTATTGGGGTCCAGCTGCGACTTGACCTGTTCTGTCATATTCGTCAACCATTCCGACCCCATTTCAGTGAGTTTGTCCGACATCCATGAGGGCTCTTCACTGACCAGCTCAGGATCAAAATCCAACTGGCCATCATCGCTGCGAGGAGTATCAAAACGCAGTCCATCGAGTCGACCTTCTTCAACGACGAAACGCCGCCGCGACAAAGATGAAGGCTCAAGGCCCAGATGCATTTCCTTGAACTCAACCAGATTCCATCCCGGGCGCCGCGCGCTTGCGAGAGCGACGTTACTGAGTGTCACAGCCGGCGGAAAGAATGAAGTTTTCAATTGGCCCAGATCAGCCCGCGCACCTGTGGCTGTTTGCAGGGCCTGAACGGAGCTGTATCTGAGCAGCGGGTCCATTCCAAAGGCGATAAAGGCCCAGACGGTTCCAACGATCAGCAGACGGGATATCAGATAGGTCCAGCGCATGGAGCCCTCTTGGAGTTCGATTCAAAACTGTTACCGGGGCGACGCAGATCAGAGTTCTGCTGTTAAAGCGGCCGGTGAAAGATCACGATTTCGTGCTTGTCACACTAGTTGATTGCTGCAATGCGATTAGCCCACTCGGCTCCCAGAATCAGCTTCGCCCATCGCCACCGACGTGCTCGCTGAGCAATCTTCTCGGCGTATTTCTCGAAGAGCGGACGACTCAGAAGATGAACCGGCCACAGCAACACCAGGCCCGTGGCAAAGCTACCCATCACGATCGTATTGTTAAAATTGGTCCATGGCATAAAAGGCATGTTGGCCATCTCCGTCCACATGCCCTGCAGTGATGGATGTGCCAGGATAAATCCACCGATCTGATCGAACAGTGAATCACAGACCGTGGCCGCAAATGTGCAAAGGACGATGGCCAGCGTCGCAATCGCCAGGTTCACTCGCGTTGAAGCCAGCAATGTCCCCAGCACAATCGCCAGCAGATTCCCCTTCGGAACCAGCCCCACCAGAACACCGAACGCCAGGCCCAGTGACATTTGTCGAGGTGTGGATTCCATAACAAACGCCTGCAAAAGCAGACGCAGTGGACGAAGAATCAGGAACATAGTGAGCATCCTCCATGATGCATTCGATCAACAATCAGATCATCGGACACACCAAAAACAAGGGAATGTCCCTCGGTTCGAAACTCAGGAAACATCAGTCCGATGATAATTCTGCTGAGCATGCCATTCGATGTTCGCGAAAGTCAAGAGGCGGAGAACCGACTTTGGATTCATCGTCCACGCGTTTTGATCGATCCTTGCTCGAACCCGCAACGGCGTTCAAAGTCTGAGCCGGATCTGCAGGAACTGCCGATCAAAAGGCAGAGAGGTTTGCTGTCGGACGAGAATTCGTGCACACTGCAGGATCTCCCGTTTCTTAACCGCGTATGAATGACCCGTGATGGCTCGGATAACTTTGTCAGTTCTGGAAGGTCTCGAACGAGGCCACGTCTATCGTAATCTTCAAACGCCTGTGACGATCGGGCGGGAGGAAGTGAACGATGTGCAGCTTAACGATGAGCGGATCAGTCGCCTGCACGCCAAGCTTCAGGAAGATTCCGGCCGAGTCATTTTCACAGATCTGAACAGTACCAACGGAAGTCGAGTCAACGGCCATCCTGTCCAGTTGCGGATTCTTCGCCCCGGTGACCATTTACAGCTAGGTCGTTGCACGTTGCTCTTCGGAAGCGAACAGGAGATCGCCGCCCGCGCTGAAGAACTGGGAGTCAACGTCACTGCTCTGCTCCCACTGCAGGCTCCACCAAATCGTTCAATCCCGGCCGGCGGGATGCCTGATGCGGAATTCATGATTGCGGATAACGTGAACTCCGACCACATGTTCATGCCGCTGTTCTTTGGCGAACGTCCGCCGCTCCCTGAAAAGATGACAACCATCCAGCGAGCCCAACTGGCGGATCTACTGACCTGCATTCATGAGCAACTGCAAAACGTTGTGCTGGATTCTGCATCGCATGACGACAACGAACGCATCATGCAGGTCAGCTGGGAACGATTTCAAAGCCTGCTGCTGATGAATCGCGACATCGCTCGATACCTGCAGGCGATCGTCAGTCCGGATTCAGGTGATTAGCAGAGCACCTTGCGACGAAGCCTTTGGCCATCTTTAGATGTCATCCGGTTAGACTGACATTTTTCGGGGCGTGCGTTCTGACCTTCTCAAGGACTGTCGGCGAACACCTGAAACACCAGTCCGAAAGTCCAAACGACTGGCGAGCGGCATAACGTTATCGGCCACTTCGGAACCTGTTGAGTCGGCCGCGCAACAACTGATGACCGGAGCTTCACGCCCAACGGAAGCAAACGGTTCAGCAATCCGCTTACGACAGGTGTTCCCGAATCTCGGCCAGGCCATCCCGCATCACCGTTCGCAGTCGCTGCAAATCGCCCAGCGTCTGGCTGAACGATTCGAGGTTTTCTGCGGAAGCGAGTCGGGCTTCAGACTGCAGCACGATTCGCTCCAGCCGATGCAACTGTGAGTGAAGGGTCTCTTCAAGCATCGGCAGCATCTCTTTGGTGCCGGACCGCACCTTTCGAGTCACCTCCTGAACAAGTTCTCGCTCCGCTCTTCGACCGGCAGCATCCAACTCCCGCGGGCCAGTCTCAACGTTCTGACGATCCAGTTCCTCAATATTCACCAATCGACCAAATGGCGACACTTCATGGCGAGCGTTCTTCTGGTTGATCTGAGCTTTCTCGAGTGACGCGCGTGCTTTTTTGGAATCAGGATCGAGCTGGACCGCAGTCTGAAAACATCGCAAAGCCAATCCCATGTTTTTCATGTCGACGTAGATGTTGCCGAGATTCAGATGAGCTTCAATCAGATCCGGTTTAAGCTTTAAGGCTTCTTTGTAAGCCGAGATCGCCATCGTGTTCAGATTCTGCCCACGTTGAGCAATTCCCATGTTGTAATAGGCTTCCGCGCATTTTCGGTCCTTTTGCAACGCACGCCGCAAGGCTTCAACGGCCTTGCGAAATTCTCCCAGACGATTCAACACAGCTCCCAGATTGACCCACGCCTGAGCATGGCCTGAATTCTGTTTTGTGTGGCGTTCAAAGATTTCACGGGCCGCCTGGAATTCCTTGTTGTAGAACCGAGCCATCCCGAGCATTTCGAGGACGACTTCATCGCGAGGATCCTTCTCCAGCATGATTTGCAGGATCTCCGCGGCCTCCGCATATCTCTTTTGTCTAAACAAATCTCGACTGAGTTTCAAAAAACTGTCGCCTGATGCCTGCTGAGTCATCGTTGCTGCTCCCTGGTACCCGGAAGATTCAGTAATCCCGAGGCGTGGTAAGAGAACTCCGAAAGAGAATTATGCTGATCGGCAATTCCGGCAGATGTCCGGTGGATGGAACACCAGTGTACGGCTGATCGCACTGTCTGGCTCAACACTCCATGGAGCGTGTTTGAGCCGCTATTTGTGGGTCAGTTTAGGCGGGAATCAAAATGAAAGTGTTTCTGAAAACGTTGACGCGAAGTGTCGTAAAAGTTTACCTGAATTGACAATGTTAAACGGGGGTAGAGTTTGCGTCGTCCATACGGCGAGTTCAAGCGGGAAAACCTGCGAAGTCGATCCACGACAGAGAATCCGGGGAATCGGCTCCCGGAGTACTTTGGACCAGAAGTTTACTTCTGACAAGACTGAGCAGGTTCTGAATGTCAGGATTGTTCACCAGAAGCTCGCTGTTGGCGATGATCATGCTCGTCAGCCTGCTTCATTCATCCTCCTTTGCCGATGGCAACTTGCGCGAAACGCCGTTGGTGCGTGCCGTGCAGACGTCTCGCAAATCTGTTGTGAATATTCACACAGAGAAAAAGGCGGCGGAAGACAAAGAAGCCCGGTTCTTTTCTCCAAAGTCACGAAAAGTGACGGGGATGGGGACTGGTGTGGTGATTGACGAACGTGGGTACATCGTCACTAACTATCACGTCATTCAGGACGTGGATGTTATCACCGTTACGCTTGATGGCGGCGCCTCCTACGATGGCCGGCCGGTCTCTTTCGACCGAAAGCATGACCTTGCGATTATTCGCATCACCGCGACAGAACCTCTGTCTGTGATGCCAATGGGAACTTCCTCCGACCTGATGCTGGCCGAAACAGTTTACGCCGTGGGCAATGCTTTCGGTTACGAACACACTGTTACGGCAGGAATCGTCAGTGCATTACATCGCGATGTTGAAGTGGATGAGACACAGTCTTACGAGAATCTGATTCAGACGGACGCCAGTATCAATCCCGGGAACAGCGGCGGCCCGTTATTGAACGTGCATGGAGAAGTGATCGGAATCAACGTCGCGATTCGTTCGGGTGCTCAGCGGATTGGCTTCGCGATTCCTATCGATGACGCTCGCCGCACGATCGCACGGTTGCTAAGTGTCGAACGTCTGGATGGTGCGCCACACGGACTTGTCACGACAGACGTGAAGACGGCGACAGAAAAGAAACTGGTGGTTAACGAAGTGGCGACCGGAAGCGCCGCAGAACTCTGCGGAATCAAATCCGGGGATATCATCTGCAACGTTCGCGGAATCCGTATCAACGACGGAACAGACCTGGAACGCTCACTGCTCGCCATGCCACGTGGCAAAGTCGTGGACCTCGTCTTGCAGCGAGAAGGCCGCGAGCAGACATTGCAGTTCACGATCGGTGTCGGCAAGTCGCCGGTGATCGCTCAGCCAACAGCACAGAATTCCGAAGTCATAGTGGCAACGGCGGAAAAGAAGACCGTACAGGTCCCTGCTGTGAACGTCTCTCAAACAACTACGCCTCCGCAGTCAAAGCCTCAGCCTGTGAATACAGAGGCTCAGATTATGGATCGAGCCTGGGAACTTCTGGGGCTGCGACTTGAGTCCCTGAGTGATGTCGAAAAACAAGAAGTCACTTCGCGAACTTATCCGGGGGCCCGTGGTCCGGTGCGTTACAACGGCGGACTGCGAATCGTCGAGGTCAAAAGCGACAGCGTGGCCGCGAAGTTCGTCAAGGAAGGCGACGTACTGCTGGGGCTGGACGGATTTGAAACACTTGGTCCGGTCAATCTGAATTACATCCTGAAGCAGGATCGCATTCAAAAGGCCACATCGATGAAGTGTCAGATCTACCGCAAGGGCGGAAATCCTCTGGAAGGCACGCTGGTGCTTTCTCACTGATCACTGCAGATAAACAAATTCACTCGAAGCAAGAACCACCTGGCAGGCAACGCTCCACGCCGCGATCAGCCGATCCTTGTCGCTGCGAGCGTCAGACGAAAACGTCTGTAGGGTGTCCTTAATCAACTGCAGATCCTGAGAGATTTCTTCATTCGAAGGTTCCCGGCCCAGACAGGTCACATAAATCTCTTTCACCCGTTCTGAGTCGGTCGAATCTGTCGTCAGGACGCGCCCGGCCAACGCGTCGGCCGCCTGCATCACAAAGTCACTATTCATCATCATGAGCGCCTGAGGTGCCACGGTTGTGGTGGCTCGATCGCCTGTTGGTACCGCTGGGTCAGGAAAATCCAGCAACTGGAACATCTCAAAGACGTTGTTCCGAATCACCGGCAGATACAGCGATCTTCGAGGACTGTTGTAATCGGTCGTATCTATCGACGTGTGATCAAACAGGTAGCCACGATTCTTCACCTTCAGCAACGACCCGCCCATGGTCGCATCCAATTGACCGCTGACAAACAAAAGTGAGTCACGAATTTCCTCTGCCGCCAGACGTCGTACGGGAAAACGACTCCACAGCCGGTTATCAGGATCGGCCGTCGCTGCTTCCGATGAAACAAGAGTACTCTGCTGATACGTATTCGACAGCAGGATCACCCGATGCATCTCTTTCAAAGACCAATTGCGGTGAACGAATTCCTTTGCCAGCCAGTCAAGCAGTTCCGGATGAGAAGGCTTTTCTCCCAGAAGTCCGAAGTTATCAGCTGACGCAACCAGTCCACGCCCGAAGTGCCATCTCCAGACTCGATTCACAAGAACTCGTGACGTCAACGGATGGTGATCATTCACAAGCCATTCCGCCAACTCGCGACGACCTCCATGCTGTCCCGAGAACCCGGGCATCTCCGGCCCCTTCATGACGGCCGGCACATGACGTGGGACGACATCGCCCAATCGAGACGGGTTGCCACGCACATGAATGGCCACATCGACGATTTCGTCTTCCGTGACACCCATCGATGTTGGTAATTCCGGGGGAGCTTTCTCCAGAGCCGAGAGTTCTTCCCGCAACTTCGTCAGTGTTGTTCGAGTCTCTTCAGGATACTGCGACTCCTTTGATTCCGGCAGAACTGCTCCATCGGGCAGTGACGCCTGCAATGCTTCGTCGGCAGACCTGACGGTGGTGTCAATCGCCAGCTTTTTTGCCGCGACCTGAGCCTCATAATCGGCCTGCATCTGAGTCGCCTCGGCCGACTTCAGCGGGTGCTCATGCCACTTCGCGACCTTGGTATAAGTATCCATGGTGCGAGTACTCTTAAAGATCCCGGCGAGCCCGTAATAGTCAGCCGTGTCGATCGGGTCGAACTTATGATCATGGCACCGTGCACATCCGAACGTCATTCCCAGAAAGACGCGACCGACGGTATCGATCTGCTCATCCACGATATCCATGCGCATCTTCGGCATGTTCACTTCGGCCAACACCTTGGGACCAATCGATAGAAACCCAGTCGCGGTTAAAAGTTCATTTCGAAGTTCATCTGACGAGGCTTCCAACTGATCGCCTGCCAGCTGTTCGCGAATGAACTGATCAAAAGGTTTGTCTGCGTTGAAAGACCGAACGACATAATCTCGATAGCGCCAGGCATTGCCGTGAGCCACGTTTTCATCAAGCCCGTTGGAATCAGCATAACGAGCAATATCCAGCCAGTGACGTCCCCAGCGTTCGCCATACGCGGGCGAACTGAGCAGTCGCTCAATCAGTTCAGGATAAGCCTCCGGACGTTCGTCGTGCAGAAATGCAGAGATCTCCGCTGGCGTGGGAGGAAGTCCGGTCAGATCAAACGTGACTCGCCGAATCAAGGCTTGCTTATCGGCCTTCGGTGCTGGTGACAACCCTTCCGCTTCAAGCCGGGCCAGCACAAATCGATCCAGATCAGACTGCGGCCAGGCGGAGTTCTGCACCGGCGGAATTGCGACCTCCACTGGCGGAACGAATGCCCAATGGTTCGGATCACGATGTCGCCTCGACGCCGCCGAAACCGCTGGAAACGCCAGGCCGGATTTGACCCAGCTGCTGAGAATCTCGATCTGCGCATCAGTGAGCTTATCATCCTGCGGCATTTTCAGATTCTCATCGTCATGCCGCACCGCACGGATCAGCAGGCTTTCGTTTGGCTCACCAGCAACAGCCGCAGGGCCGGAATCGCCACCTTTCAAAATCGCTTTGCGAGAATCCAATCGCAGACTTGCCCATTGCTTCGTGCTGCCATGACATTTCAGACAGTGTTCATCCAGAATGGGACGTACATGAGTTTCAAACTGCCGAAGCTGTTCCGCAGTAAACGCCGGTGTCTCGGTCTCCAGCTCCGGAGCAGATGCCTCCTGCAGAGGGACCGAATCATCATCACTCACCTGGTTCGCAGCCACTGACGCGATCGCCGGGGTTGACCCAACGCGAGGTAACGATTCGTCGATCAATATCGAAAGCAACAGCATAAACAGCATGGTGAAGATCCCTTTGAATGGGGAAACTCAGGAGCCCGCATGATATACAAACCAACGCTCGTCCAGAAACTCTATCAGGACAGTTGTCTCAACGATGTAAAGATTTGCGAAATGGCCAGCAGACACTTTTTGAAGTTGCGCATTTGTTTCTATCCCAACCCGCTGCGTAAGCGAGGGATTGCGTTTCGAGGTTTACGCAGGGTTGCCGGAAATCCCTCGCTGACGCTTCGGGTTGTGATAAATCTCAGTGTTTCTCCGCAAGTGAACAACCTCAGCGCCGAAACACGCAACTTCAAAACAGACACTTCCTGTCAATGGCGCACACCTGCGAATCAAATTTCGCAAAACGCTCATCCGGAACTGCAAGCCCGTTCACTTGCTCGCCTGCTTGTAGATCACTTGAGACATTCCTCCGAAGGACCCGCATCAAGACAAAACGCCCGGGCGTCGCGTTGCAGGGGACCGAGGTCCGGACGACTCATTTCCGGCAGGTCAGGCATCTGGAAATTGCTCGGTGCCATCATTGCCATGCTGACGGCACTCCTGTCGTCGGCCGTTCAGTTTTCTCTGCAAGCTCCATCAGCGTGCTACGCCCAACGAGTCACTTGCAGGGCCCGATGGCTTTGAGGCTTGGGTGTAGTCGCGGATGATTGTTAACTTGGGA
This sequence comes from Planctomycetales bacterium, assembly GCA_026400835.1. Lineage (GTDB taxonomy): Bacteria > Planctomycetota > Planctomycetia > Planctomycetales > Planctomycetaceae > SXXK01. The sequence goes on from JAPLOA010000088.1 coordinate 70,222, forward strand.
GGGCGAGGCTCCTGCCGAGCCACTGCACTGCGGAAACGCGCGGCTCGGCAGGAGCCTCGCCCTGCCGGAATTGCACTTCGTTGCGAGCTACCGAAATCCGAGACTGCACCCTTGAGGCTGGTTGCCCTGCGACTATGCTGTTGCCAATGACAGCGGTCGGCTATCCTTTTGAGATGAAACTTCGCAGCCGCCGTCCATCCCGGTATCAGAGATCACAGCCCGTGAAACGACCAGCCAAAATCAACCACCCTGTGATCACTCAAAGCATCACCGTGCAGCAGAACAGATGGCCAAAGTGGCCCGTGGCAAAGTCCCGGCTGCTCATCTGGGTTCTCGTAACAATAACAATGGAGTGCTTGCCAGCCGCTGATGAACAGTCTCCAACAGCTCTCGGCGACAATGGACGAAATGAGTTCTTCGAACAAAAGATTCGACCACTCCTTGTTCGACACTGTTATGAATGCCATTCCGGAGCCAGCAACGAAGTGAAGGGCAGCCTGCGTCTGGACTCCCGTGATGCCGTTCTGAAGGGCGGAGATTCCGGTCCGATCCTGATGGTGGGCAGCCCGGACGACAGTCTGTTGCTCAGTGCGATCCGACACGAAGGGCTGGAGATGCCTCCAGGAAAAAAGCTCACGGATGCTGAGATTCAAAACGTTGAAGAATGGATTCGTTCGGGTGCGTTCGATCCTCGCGATCACCCTCCCGACCTCAAGTCCATCGCAACCGAAACATTCGAAGCGCTCTATCAGGATCGTCGCCAATGGTGGAGCCTCCAACCGCCAGTCGTCACTGAACCCCCGCAAGTGAAATGGCCTCAGGTCGATAACGACAATCCGGGCACGGAGATTGACCAGTTCGTTCTGGCGAAACTGCATGATCGGCAACTGGCTCCAGCGCCGCGCGCGGATGAGCGAACTCTGATCCGCAGGGCCTGTTTTGCTTTGACCGGTCTGCCTCCCTCGGAAGAACAGCTTCACTCATCTCTGAATGATCACGAGCCTCAATCATGGCAGCGAGTTGTTGATCAGCTTTTGGCATCACCGCATTTGGGTGAACGCTGGGCCCGGCACTGGATGGATGTGGTTCGTTACACCGACACCTACGGTTACGAATGGGACATGCCGGCCAAAGGCGCATGGCGTTATCGGGATTACCTGATTCGCGCGTTCAACAACGACGTGGGCTTTGATCAGCTTGTGCGAGAACAGATTGCCGGCGATCTGCTGAACTCACCACGCCTGAATCATGAACTTGGCATCAACGAGTCGCTGATTGGCCCGATGTTCTACCAGATGGGCGAGAAACGCCACGGCGACAGTTCGGAGTTTAATGGCATCCATCAGGAAATGCTGGATAACAAAATTGATGCCTTCGGAAAAGCTTTTCTGGCCACCACGATCTCCTGTGCTCGCTGCCATGATCATAAACTGGACGCCATTTCTCAACGCGACTACTACGCGCTCGGCGGGCTGTTCATGAGTGCTCGCTGGATCACAAACACGGTCGATCTGCCCGAACGCAACAAGCCTGTCCGTGAAGAGCTAAAGCAACTGAAACAACGATTAAGATCCGAGCTGGCTCAACGATGGCAAGCCAACCTTGAATTGCTCACTGCGGAATCCCTCAACACGCTCAGCAAAACTATTCCCGAGCGACCGCTGGAGGATCCTCTGCGTATCTGGTCGCAGTTGCAGTCTGCTGAAGCTGCCGGGCAGGGCTTTGAGACAGTATGGCAGGCTCTGCAGAAAACCTATCGTGACGAAAGTCAGCGGAGAATTTCTGAGAACTCCGGTCACTTCGCGAAGGTGGTCGACTTCCGTGATGGCGTGCCCAAAGAATGGTCGATCGACGGCGAAGGAACTCGGGAAATCTCGCCACGCGGCGACTTTGTCGTAGCACTGTCGGGAGAAAAGGCTGTCGATTCCATCCTCTTCGGAGGACTCTGCACCAACTCATTATCACCCCGGTTGAATGGTGCACTGCGAACTCCATGGACAAAATCGTTTGGCCCGGGGCATCTCAGCTTTGAAGTGGCCGGAGGAGATTTCTCTGCCCAACGCACAGTCGTCGACAACGCGTTCCTGACGGAAAAACAACAGTATCTGGCGAACGCAACGCCTCAGTGGAGACTCGTCGACACGCTTTCGAGTCTGGACCGAAACGTGTATGTCGAGTTCGCAACGAAGACCAGCAATCCCAATTTTCCACCACGTGTCGGTCTTGGTGGAGCATGTTCTGAAGAGCAGGTCGCAGATCCTCGCAGTTGGTTCCAGATCAGTCGTGTGATGAAACACACGGCCCCGTTCTCGCCGCACGATGAGCTGACTCGAATGCTGCCATTGCTGGATGGCGAGACGCCTCAATCACTGAATGAAGTGGCCAATCGATTCCGCGCGGTGCTGAAGCAATCTGTCAGGGCCTGGCAGGAGGAACATTCCACAGACGATCACGTGCGCATGTTGAACTGGATGCTTTCCGCCGGTGTGGTGCAGAACTCTGCGGATTTAACGGCCCCGGAGTCATCGATCAACAGGCTGATCCTCAGCTATCGGGAACTGGAACAAAAGCTGGCGGAGCCGACTACGGTCAACGGGATGGCCGACATTGATCAGCCGTTGGATTATCGCCTGAATATTCGAGGAGATTATGATCAGTCAGGCGATCCTGTTCCGCATGGGTCTGCCAGATTTCTGTTGGATGTCTGTGACGCGAATGAAACTCAGCGAACGCGACTGGAACTGGCCGAGCTGGTTGCCAGCCCAAAGAATCCGCTGACTGCACGAGTGTATGTGAATCGTGTCTGGCACTGGCTGTTTGGTCAGGGACTGGTCAGAACTCCCGATGACTTTGGCCACGTTGGTGATCTGCCGTCGCATCCCGAATTGCTGGATTATCTGACCCATGAATTCATCGCCAGCGGCTGGTCGACAAAGCAACTGATCCGCAGCATTCTGCTGAGTCAAACGTGGCAGCAATCGCAGCAGTCCGTGGCCGGTGCGCTGGATGTGGATCCCACCAATCGGCTGCTGCATCATTTTCCTGTGCAGCGACTGGATGCAGAAAGTCTCCGCGATGCCATGTTGTTTGTATCAGGGCGTCTGGAGAGTCGTCTGTATGGACCGACTTCGAATCCTTATCGCCTGAGCGAAGACGGTCAAAAGCGGCTGTTCTCCGGTCCGCTGGATGGCCTCGGTCGACGCTCGATCTACACCAAAGTGACTATTATGGAACCGCCCCGATTTCTGGCGACTTTCAATCAGCCAGCCCCGAAAATTCCTACCGGGCGTCGCGATGTCACGACCACTCCGGCTCAATCGCTGACATTGCTGAACGACCCGTTTGTTGCAGGTCAGGCGGATTACTGGGCCTCACGACTGATTCAGCAGAGTGACACAACGATCGAGTCACGATTGCAGCAGATGTTTGTGAAGGCTCTGGGGCGAGAAGCCAGCAGTGAGGAACTGTCACGCTGGTCAGAAGCGGCTCGTGACTTTGCCAGCGACGAAAAGATCCCCGAACAGGAGGTTCTGCTGAGCCCATCCGTGTGGCAAACCATGGCCCACGCCATGTTCAACACAAAAGAGTTTCTTTACGTCCGTTAGGTTGCAGCGCGAGTGCGTTTGACTGACGAGCGAGCTTTCACAGGCTTCGGTACCGGACGAACAGATTGCTCCAGGGCCTGCATAATTCGATTTAACTCGGGAACGATTTTCTCGTTCAGCCATGCGTTGAGTTCAACGGCTTTGGATTCGGCCGTGACCCTGGCACTGGCGGACATGTTCTGCAGACTCTTTCCCTGCTTCCTGCTGAGCTTACTGCTGAGCCGTGCGACAGATTTGGCCGCGACAGCTTCATCCTGCAGGCGTCCAAATTTCTTCTGAACATCCGCCAGCGACCGAAGCAGGTGCTTCGTCGTTTTGTCGGCATGAAACTCCTGCAGCAGTTCAGCAACATAACGCAGTTGTTTGGAAGAGATACGAAACGAATGCATTCCCTTGAGCTGCGATCCCTGGGGCAACTTTTTCAACAGCAAGTCAATCCGATCATGCAACTGCTGCGCGCTCCAGGATGCACGATCTGGTGCCGCTTCGCTGAAGGCCTCTCCCTTCTTCGCTGACATGGACTTGAGCAGCGCGCGGGTTTTGGTCTGAAGTTTTTCTTCCCGGACCAGAGTCTCGAAGGATTGCCTGAGAGGTTCCTGGCAGTCCTTGCGTTTTCGCTTCCACACTTTTCGCAACTGAGCCTGAGCTTTCCCTTGTTCGGGCATTTCTCGAGCCAGCAGAACATCCAGGTCTCGGGCTTTACCGGCCGACTTGAGTAACTCCTTCAGAGTTTTCTGCAGCCAGCGTGTTTCCTTCGCAACGGAGAACTGCTCAGAGAACAAGTCCAGACAGGCTAAGGTTCTACGCAGTGAGATCCGCAGCTGATGAACTCCTTCATCATTTCTACGCCAGTCTTTGGCTGCGACCTTAAGTTGCTTTTTCACATCAGGAAGACAGGAATTCAGCAGAGTTTGCGCCATCTGTTCCACAGTCACACTGTGTTCGGATTTGCGGTGCATGCAGGATACCAGACTCGATTCAAGACCGACAGAAGAAGAATCCGCCGTTGGACAGACGAGCAGGGTGTCCACAGGTTCGAGAGAATTCAAACAGAATGGCACACCGTCTGAAATTTTAAGCATTATTAACAATTCAGTCCATTCGCTTGAAAAAGCGGGAAGAAATTCGCAGGAATTGTTAAGAACGCGAGCGACTCGGAAGCCAAATTCTCCCGAAATGGGATCCTGAAAATCGCGAGGTGCCACGGGAAAGGTGTCAAAGTAAACTTCGAGGGATCACGTTGCTTTGCTTTGCCGGACAGCCTACCGTACCGCGACTTTTCGTTTCTGGACCGGGCTGACGGTTGAAGAAACAGGCGAACAGGTTAACTCGGGAACAGGTTATTTTATGGCTTCGTCATTCGAGATGACGCGGCGTGTTGAGTTTTGCGAAACCGACATGGCCGGCATCGTCCACTTTTCGAACTTCTACAAATGGATGGAACAGGCGGAGCATGAGTTCTTCAGAACTCAGGGACTTTCCATAGTGCGGCATTTGCCAGATGGCAGCACGATCGGCTGGCCACGCGTGTCGGCTCAGTGTCGCTTCGAATCTCCTGCCCGTTACGAAGATATCCTGACGGTCATATTGACCGTGCAGCGTATTGGCATGAAGTCACTGACTTTCGATGTCGTCTTTCGCAACGGTGATCGTAATATCGCTCGCGGCTCGATGAAAACAGTCTGCTGCGTCCTTCGCCCGGGACGCGGGCTGGAATCGCTGGAGATTCCGGACGAGTATCGATCACGATTTGAAGAGCATCCGGAAGAACAGACAGGAACATGAAGCGAGCATTCTTTGTAACGCTGGGAATTGTCGTTTCCGTCGCCTGCTTTGCGTTGTCGTTGCAGGGTACGAACCAGAAACAACTGACGGCGGCCTTTGCGGGGGCGAATTACTGGTCCCTGCCCGTCATGCTGGGACTGCTGTTCCTGTTTTACTGGCTCAAAACTTTGCGTTGGCAATGGCTTCTGGCCCCTGTCGCAAAATTGACGTTCGGTCAGTTGTTTCCGCCCATGCTGATTGGTTTTGCTGCCAACAATATATTGCCTGCTCATCTGGGTGAGTTTGTTCGCGTCTTTGTCGTTCGAAAAAAATACGGCGTTCCTGCCACGACGGTGCTGTCCACGGTGGTGCTCGAACGAATCTTCGACGTCCTTGCCATCCTCGCGCTGTTTGGTGTCGGTTTATTCTTTACCAACGATCTGCCCGACAAGTATCGTAATGCAGCTTTACTTCTGGGGGTCGGAGCAAGCGTCGGCGTCATTGCTGTCGTTGTTTATTTGATCTGGACCGAAGTCTTTCTGACGTTCATGACCTGGAGCATGAGCTGGTTTCCGTTTTTACCCGAAAAGCTGACTACGGGCGTCATCGAGATGTTGCGTAACGGGGCTCATGGACTGGCTTCTTTGCGAAGCGGAAAGGCCGTTTTTCTGATTGCGATCAGCAGCCTGGCGCAATGGTTTATCAACGGTCTGATCGCCTACGTTGCCTTAAAAGCCTTCCACATTGATGTTACACCGGTGGAAGGTTTGATCGTGACAGGAGTAACCGCCATCGGAGTCATGATTCCTTCAACTCCCGGTTACTTTGGCGTCATTCAGGTTTGTTTTAAGGTCAGCATGGAGGCTCTTCAGGTCCCGGTCGCAGCCTCCACCGTGCTTGGTTCATCTCTTTACTATCACATGAGCATGTGGATACCAGTCACACTGTTGGGACTGTACTACCTGCAACAAATGGGATTCAGCCTGAAAGACCTGCAGAAAGCGGCTGTCGAATAAACTTCTGGAGCGTGTGGCAGGATGCGTCCACATGCCCGCGATTTGCGCCGGCTGACCAGACAACTTCGGAGACGTAGAGATCTCCGCGGGAGTCCAGGCGAATATCGTGCGGCGCGAAGAAATCTCCGGGGGCTGTCGGATTCAATCCGCCGCCCCAGCGACACAGCAGTTCACCAGTCGGCGAATAAATGCTGACTCGACCGCCGGTTGCATTCTGTGACGGTGGAGAAATTCCCGGCCACATCCCTGATCGAAAACCCAGCTCCGCCACGTACATGTTTCCGGATTTATCGAACGTCAACTGACAAGGTCTCGCGAAGTCATTGCGCTGGCTCAGGAATTTTCCGTCCGGCGTGAAACTCTGCAGGCGGCTGTTCTCACGATCAGCAACATGCACAATTCCGTTCTGGTCGACCGCGATTCCGTGGGGGACCTGAAATTGCCCCGGCCCTCTTCCGGGTTCTCCCCAGGAAAACAGTAACTGGCCATCAGCCGTAAACTTATGAATCCGCGCGTTGCCATAACCATCAGCTGCGTAGATTTCTCCGTCTGGCGACAGCGCGATGTTGGTGGGGAAATAAAAGGGAAGACCGGAATAGCGCACGGTGCGAAAATCAATGCTGGTGGCTCCGGTATCCGACGGCTGCCCACTGGTTCCCAGTTTCCACAGCAGTGTTCCATCCGGCGAAAATTTGCGGACGGTATGATCCAGGTCATCGGTGCAGTAAACACAGTCATCCGGGCCAATTGTGATCCCATGCGCCCTTGCGAAGATACCTTCGCCCCAGGAACGCAGAAACTTTCCGGATCGATCGAACACCATCACCGGGTGCTCGCCACGATTGAACGCAAAAACGTTATCGTGAGAATCGACGGCCACAGCGGAAACTTCCTGCCACTGATACTCTGCGGGACGCTGAGCCCAGTCAGCCACGGCTTCAAACCGAAAGGCATCAGTGCCAACAAGAACCGGGCCATCAGCTGTAACCGACGATGGATGAGACATGAGATTCTCTCTCAGTGCGGTTTCCCGCTGCGTTGAAACGGGGTCGGCAAGTTCTATCCGGGAATTACCTTTGCGTTCAGGCGATACTCCTGAGCACGTCGAGCATACTGGGTAGCATTCTCCAGCAACCGTGAAATCTCCTCCTCGGTCAGCTCGCGTTTGACCTTCCCTGGCAATCCAACAACCAGCGAGCGATCCGGGATTTCCACTCCTTCCGGCACCAGGGCTCCGGCACCGATCAGGCAGTGGCGACCGATTTTTGCACCATTGAGCACGATCGCTCCGATGCCAATCATGCTGCCTTCGCCCACAGTGCAGCCATGGAGCATCGCCTGATGCCCGATCGTACAGTCCGGGCCAATCGTCAACGGACAGCCGGGATCCGTATGCAGCACAGCCAGGTCCTGAATATTTGTCCGAGCACCAATCGTGATGGGCTCATTGTCCGCTCGCAGCACCGCGCCGAACCAGACGCTGGAGGCTGCCGACAATGTCACTCGGCCGATCAGCGTGGCATTGACTGCGATCCAGACATCAGCCGATTGAAGTACGGGCTGATGTTCGCCCAGAGCGATCAACATGAGCTTTGGCTTTCTCTACTGAACACCAATGACCTGTCAGCCGGACACCGCCACGATCTTATCAGCCTCAAGGCGTTCGTGGGTTGTTGAGTTAATGAGTTTTCACAACCCGAACCGTCAGTGAGGGACAGACGCTGCCGCGTTTTCAACAACAATCCCTCGCTCACGCAGCGGGTTATGATTTGCGATCTGCGCACTCGCAGTTCATTCCTTGATGATCGTCGCCTTTTTGATGTAATCAAGCTTTGGGAACTGGGCGTTCAGGTAAGTGTTTCCGCTGCTGTTGATTTGCCCCTGGTTGGGACTTTCTCCGTACTCAGCATTAATCTTATCTACGTTGTCCATGCCTTCGATCACTTCACCAAACGGAGAGAAGCCCTGGCTGTCAAGAAAGGCATTATCGACAAAATTGATGAACACCTGGGTCGTTCGTGAATCAGGTCCTGACGTTGCAAATGTCATGTAACCACGGCGATTGCTTTCCTTAGCAGGATCATCCTTCAAAGATCGTTCCCAGCCCTCTTGAGTTGAGGGGCTCCCGTTAATCCCGAACTGAACCATGAAGCCACGCACGACACGGAAAAATCGGCAGTCATCGTAGAACCCGGACTTGACCAGTTCATAAAATCTTCCTGCTCCGCGCGGAGCCCAATCGCGATGAACCAGTACAACAAAATCCCCGGCGGTCGTTTCAAATTTGACCGTATAACTTCCATTGGCCTCCGCGGCACTTTCGTCCGACGCCATTTCTGGTTTATCGGCAGGGATGACAGGTTCCGGAGCAACAGGAGGCGTCTCCAGATTCTTCTTCGCCTGCTCCATCTCTGCTAAAGAATCAACCATCGATTTGGGCTCGCCGTCATTCTGATCCGAACAGCCGGCAACGACGCAGATTGAGCCAAGCAAAAAACAATTCAGAAGGCTGCGCAACGCAAAATTGAAACAATGTGAGACCATGTGAAAACCCTGAGATCTTTGAACAAAGGTTTGAAAACAGAATCGACAAACTCCGCAGCGACACAACGATTCGAGATCGCCTCATCCCACCAACCGCAAAATCCAACAGCCGCCATGCCTGTGTTGTCAGCATTCTATAGCAGGGGTCGCCGTTCCATTATGGCTGCACGGGAATTTTCAGGCTGTGAGATTCTCCTTTTCGGAGAACACCTATCACCACCGTCTGTCCCGACTTTTTCTGTGTCGCACCATATCGCAGCAGATCTGAATCAGTCATCAAGTCAGACCGTCCGTCGTAAGATACAATCAGATCATCTTTCTGAAATCCTGCATTTTTCCCGGCTGCATGCGCACCGTAAAGGCCCACGTGCTTAACTTTCAGCAGCATTCGTTCTGCAGCAATTCCGGCCTCAGTTCGTTCCTCGGAGGAAGCCGTTTCGAAAACGAGGCCCCCCGTCACCATTCTCCGCAAGCCCCACGCACTGACTCGCCAGGAGATGTCGTCGAGGTTTCTCCAGCCAGAGGCAAGAGGAACGGTCAGGGTCTGCAATTTTCCGTCGCGATCTATTTCAGCCTTGAGCTTACCGCCGGCACTGGGAATCCCATTCAACACCCATTGGATATCCGCAACGGAAAGTATGGGCTGCCCATTGATTTTGACGATCGTATCCGCTGGCTGGAACCCAGCTTCAGAAGTCAATGAACCGGGCACAACGTCCTTGACCGTCGCGCGGCGAGTGGGGTCAAGAATCAGCCCCAGAGCTTTGGGATGTGGATACGGGTTGAGAATCTCATCCGGGATTGGTTTATTTTGTGATCGATAGTGTTCTCGAACTGCGTCACCAATCTGATGACAATGAATGCAGCTTTTCACCACATCGCCGGAGTAATTCAGCGAACTTGTGTACTTATCCTTCAGCGAAGGAAACAATTCCGGTCGTTCAAACAGAGGTTTGGGCCCCGTCTTTGCGGCCAAAGAATTCTTGTTGGCGGGATAGTCGGCATGCAGATCCAGGGCACCCTGCAAAGCTTCGGCGAGCCCCTTTAAGGAAACATCACCGACCCATTCAGTACGATGAGATCTGGTCCCAAATCGACCATAGATAGTTTTGTCCGCATTCAGCATGAAGACGGCAAAGGACTGGTCGGTATCGTACTGAAACAGAGACAGATCGAGCCCGTTGGTCGAGACGACCCGGACGCATACGAACTTCTCCAGCAGCGGCTTCAAAACGGGATCTGTGTCCACGAGATCGTCATCCAGTTTGACACATTCTTCGCAGGGAATGCAGCGGAGCACCACCACGATGGGCTTGCCCGTTTCCTTCGCCTCCTGGAAAGCCTTAGGGAGGTCGTTATAGATCCAGAAGCCCTCCTGAGTCACCCGCTGCTGATCTTCACGGACCTTTTGATCCCGAGTTTTCTTTTCCTGACCGGAGGAAATCCCCTGGGAGAGGCACATCAGAATCGTCAAAATTGAAATGATCCGCATGTTCAGATTCTCAGTCTGCCGTCAAAAAAACAAAATTCAGCGTCGCCGCAGGAGATTCTGCAGGAAATCTGGTCGTTTCGCCAGTGACCTCATTGGCACAATAGTGCTGGATGTGGAAACGTATTTTGACCATCTTCCCTGCCCGATACGACCAACAGTTGCGGCAGAATTTGCCGAGGTTAACTGGGGGTTTGATGGACTGTGTTGGGTAGCGAACCTTTCCACGTCTGATCTACGGAATCCTGTCTAAACAAAATGGGATTGCGGGTTTCTCTCAACCCATTGGAAACGTTGTTCCGAGTCTAGGAAGCGATGACTTCTGTTCATCAGGGGGCTTCCTGCGCTCCGGACTGTATGTTGATCAAGTGAGTTTGGATCAAGTTAACGTCGTTCGAATGAGTTTCTCAGGTCTGTCTGCATTTAGGTAACAGCACCATGCTATTGAACACATGGCTTTCAGCCGCCCGACTTCATTTCACTCAGAAATCCGGTGCTCGCCGAGCTGCTCGTTCAGCGTCGCGAAATTCCGTCAGGACGGAGTCATTGGAAGCCAGATCTCTGCTGACAGCTTTGGTCATCAATCCGGACACGAGAGCCGGTTATCTGAACGCTGCTGGCGGTATCGAGGTGGACGATCTTGACATGGCTGGCAAGGACGGCCTTGTGATCGAGGGATTCACGATCTCGCCAACATCCGGCGATGCGATTTCGATCAACCTGTCCGGAAGGACCTTGAAGAATCTCACAATCGAGTCCATCCTGGTGACTCAGTATTCAACACTGGGTTTTGATATTGATCTGACCAACATCACCGGTCTGCATACCATTTCGATTGAAGACGTTGACATCCGAGGCACAGCGCGGGGGATTGATCTGACATTAACGAACACGGACGTTAATGCTCTGACGATTGAAGACTCCCGGATTCCCGGCCTGAAAGTCAGTGCGTTAAACGGCTCTGATATTGGCGAGAGCGTTGTCACTGAAAATACAATTGCCGCCGGGGCGGGCGTTGAGGGTATTTTGCTGGACGTAAATGCCGGGACCGCGGACAACTTTCATATCATTGACAATGCACAAATCTCCTCGGTGAATCGTGACTTCCTCCGCGTAAATTCCACGAACGCTCCCGTGGACGGACTGCAGATTCTGGACAACAGCATTGGCACGGTTACTCAGGGTGCCGGGCTGATCTTCCGGGCTGAAGGTGACACGTTCGAACAATCAATGGTGCTGACGAACAACTCCACGCAGGGGGAATGGCTGCAAACGTTTGTGCTCGACCTGACGGCTTTGGGTCTGGAGTTCGATGCGACCCTTCCGACAGGAAAACCATTTACGGCATCAGCGGCCAGTCAGACTCTGACAGGGTTTGTGAGTTCAGTCGTCAGTGCAGACAAGAAGAAGTTGACCCTGACCTTTGCTGATTTTGCTCCCGGCGAGTCGATCCCATTTGTAATCGATATTGACCGTGCAGGCGGTCAGGCTGCAGCCATTTTCGGCGACGACCTGATTGGTGCAGACATCACCACCACGATGCAGAATCAGGCCAAAACGGCCACTCGTTTGATCACCGGACAAATGGTTGGCGATCCTAAAAAGATTACGGCCTCGGAGTTTGCAATCGGTCCGCGGACTGCCGGAACGACGCAAGGCATCGTCATTGATGTCACAAACTCCCCGACGACGAACATGTTGATTCAGGGAAACACGGTGCTCGGATCGCCGGGCCACGCGTTACTGCTGGACGCCGACGCATTCAGCGATATGACCGGGGTCATCAAGGGCAATGATTTCAGTGGAGCTGGTCGAGACGGTATCCGGTTCAACATGATCGACAGCAACTTCACCGGTGCTGTTCTTGAGAACGTTATTCAGAACAACGGTGGGAATGGAATCGGGGTTCTGCCAACGACTTCGCGATCTGGTGTTGTGGAGCGAGTTCAGGATCTGAATTCTGTCGTGGTCACGACCACGAATCATGGTTTGGTCACCGGAGATCAGATTATTCTGCAGGGATTGGTTAACGACGATCCCGCCGTTAATCATCCGGGAAATGGCACACAGACAATCACACGCATCGATAACAATCGTTTCCGGCTCAACGGGGTTAACGGAACCCTGCCGGGTGTCAGCTATGCGGGCGGCGGTGCCTGGTATGTTCCTTTGGTTCAGCCGAGCGGCGTGTCACGTGGATTTGTCACTGTCGATATGCAGAACACGGTGCCTCAGGGAACGATTAGAGCAGCGACAAACGCAGGGCCGATTGCGATTACGTCGCCAAACCACGGACTTAAGTCCGGCCAGCGAGTCCGAATCAGCAATGTGAATGGAAATACAGCTGCAAACGGAGTCTTCAAGATTACCGTCGTCGACGCAAACACATTCCGGCTCGACGGTTCGACAGGCAACGGCGTCTATGTTCCCGGTAACGGATTTGGCACATGGAAAGCCAACGTCATCACTGCTGCGGCAAATTCGTCCAGCCTTGTGATCACTTCAGCAGGTCACGGCCTGAAGACAGGAGAAGAAGTTCGAATCTCCGGAGTGCTCGGAAACTCTGCTGCGAACGGTGTTTTCAAAGTGTCTGCACTGACGGCTGATACGTTCAGCCTGATTGGTGCGGTCGGCAACGGTACATATGGCGGAGGCGGAACGTGGGTTCGGCTGAACGAACTGACATCGACCGGTGACGTGCTGCCGCAGCGAATTGGCAAGAACGTTATCAATGCAAACGGTGGCGCCGGAATCTTTGTCGATGTTGCAGTTGGCACGATGTTCAACGGTGATATGGTTGCGAATACGCTGAAAGGCAATTCACAAACCGGCATCAACGTCAAATCCCATAGCTTTGGGCAAGGCACTTCTCTGCCGTTTGCTGCAACAAACAAGTCCGCTCTGCCTGCACTTCAGGACATCGGCTACAGCGTCAACATTGGCACCAACGCTCCCGGTGATGGCAACATCCTGGAGCAGAATTTGCGAGCTGGTATTCTGCTGGAAGCATTGGATTATGGCACGGCCGGATTCAACGTCGCAGGAAATACGATTTCCAAAGGTGTCAATGATGTCAATGACGGAGACCTGTCGACCTCCGGCGACGGGATCGTTATCAACCTTGAGCAGGATCGATCCACCGTTGAGTCGATTGCGTTGTTTGCGGAATCGGTGATCGACAGTAACCTTATCGGAGTGGACGACGGTGGAAATGCCGGACACGGCGTGCGTTTTGAGATGGGAGAACGCACGAGAATTCAGGACCTGAGACTGACGAATACGATTTTCCTCAACAATGCCCTCGACGGTTTCCATTTCCGTCGCAGTTCTGATGCTTACCTGAATTCGCTCGTGATCGAAAAGAACCGATCCACGAACAACAAGGGCGACGGCTTTGATATCTTCTCCAAGAACACGATCAAGGACGAGCAGGACTTTTATATCAATGAAAATGTCATTGATAATAATCTCCAGTACGGCGTTCGAATGGAATTCCAGGCCGACGTTCGGGCCTTCGTCCAGTTCAATCGCAATTCGGTGACAGAAAACGGCAGCGTTTTGGCCCCCACTGACCTACCCATTGGCTTCCACCCGAACGACGGAGTGGCCGGGTCGACTGGTCTGGCCGGCGGCGTTGGCATCAAAGTATTCGAGGAAATCGGGCTACGATGGACGATGGCCGATACTCGCATCGACAGAAATATTGGCGATGGTTTCAGCATCGACGCTTTGAACCATGATGACGTTCTGACGACGCACTTTGACGCCACGAATTCTACGTTTAATGAAAACACATTAACGGGTCTTCGCAATCAGGGAACATCGTTCGGATCCTTCACCGTTACTGGAAGTCAGTTTAACGACAACCTCGAAGACGGCGTTCGCATGGTTTCGGTCACGGACAAGAATGACACCTTGTACCAACGCCGGATTGGCGGCCGAGACATTGATGTCAGCGCCCTGAACAATCAGTTTATGGGAAATGGCCAGAGTGGAATCCAATTGGGCCAGGGTGTTTCCGCTGTCTTCGGTGACGGAACCGTCGCCAATGCAAATTACTTCAGTGGCAACAGTGAAGACGGCCTGAAGCTGACGCAGCACAACAGCCCTCATGCAGACAGACTGGGTTTGCGACGACTGATTCAAACCAACCGCAATTACTTCCAGAACAACGGCAGCAACGGGATCGACATTGGTCACGACGCTGGCAATACCACGTTCCCGACGCTTCGCGAACCTGGAAATGGCGAACATGGCGATGAAGTAGCGACCGACATCAACGTCGTAGTCAACAATGCTGTTGTCAGCGGCAATAGCGGAGATGGCATCGAGTATCTTGCAGATTCGCAATTGGAAGTGCCACGTGTGACGGGCGGAGGACAGGATGTGGGCTTCCTGGCCCGTTCATCGCTGACGGTAAGCAACAGTCGAGTGGCTTCAAACATTGGACGCGGGATCGACATTCTGAACCGCAGGAATTCAAACAGCTACGTTTATGTCATCAACAACGATGTTTTGAGTAACGGTGACGAAGGCATTTATGTCGTCAATGCGGCGGCCGGTTCTCAGCTTCAGGGTTCGTCTGCGGACGTACTGGCTGTTGAAGTTACGGATACGGTCGGCGGACAGATTGAACTTCGAGTTCAGGACAATCTGATCGAATCCAACGGGAACGCGACGGATCGTTCGCGAGTTCAGCTTGAAACCACCCCCAGTGATTTCTTCGGCACGGGGCGGGACAAAACCGGGCAGGCCTATAATGGCACCAGAAATTCCCTTGGGGAACTGGTGAGTGACTGGGCTCCGAACACCGAATTGATCCCTGGAACATTGGGTGGCCTTGTCGTTCGCGTGGGATCACTGGATTCCGTTGGATCATTGGCCGCGGCAAATGCGGGCTTCGAACTGGGACAGTCGGGGATCGACGCCGAAGTCTGGAATAACTCGTTTGACGGTAACTTTGGCCCTGACGTCTATTTCGACAGCTTTACTTCGGGATTAGCTGGCCAGACGCTTGGGGGCTTCAATGCGGCGCAAGGATTCGGCTTCAACGGAGTCAGGGATCCGCTGTCTCGCTTCGACCTGTCCTTCCGCAGGAATCAGGGAAATCAACTGGACGTGATCAACGGATTCGCCTACCAGGACAACTGGGAATCGAAGTTCAAATCCCGAAACGGAGTCGGTAATCCTCCCACATCCTCGGCCCCAAACGACAGCCTTACGCTCGATGATCCGGGGCATTGGGATCAGGAGCCTGGCGATTTGTGGTCTCGTAAACGTAACATGACAAGAACGAGCGGTCGGATCGACAACAGGATGGGAGACGTTCCTGGCTCGCACAATTTTGTGGACCCCGGCGTGAACTGGAGTTATGACGGTACAGGGACGTCAACGTGGCGAGTGGAATCGGACTTCGACTTTAATAACTTTGGACAGTCCAGCTCCACGGACGGCTACAGCAACTTCTATACTGAAGTCAATTTCCTGGATGGACAGTTTTTCCCGGATAGCCCATGGTCGTACCAGTGGGATACCGGCATCAACACCGGATCATTCACGGGGCAGACCCCGTACTCGCTGTCTCGCGGAGATATCTTTAACGTTCGAGCCGGCGAGAATCCAATCGTTGCTGACGAACTGGACGACAACAACGGCTTCGTTTCTGCCTTTGACTTAGGAAGTATCGCCGGGGCTGGAAACGTCGTTAATGATCGCACTGTGGACGGAAACCTGAACCTGAACGTGAAGGGTGATCGCGACTACTTCCGATTCACTCCGGCCGGGACGGGGGCTCTCGATGTGAATCTTGATGTTCTGGACGGCCTTGGTGACAACCTGCGGTACATGATTTATGAGGTTGATGCGACAAACCGCACGGAAGAGGTCGCTAAGTTTCTGACTCCGAACCAGTTGCCAGCCTATGTTACCGTGAATCCCGGTGGCAGTTCCACGATGTCAACAACTGTTGTTGCCGGACGCGAGTATGTCATCGAGATCCTGTCTGATGAATTCGCGAGCACAGGCTTCACCGCGAATGGCAAGCCTTTCAATTACGGAACGACACGTAGTTACCAACTGTCTATTGATGCACCAGCCGCCCCTCCAGGCGGTGCCAGCAGCCCGAGCACAAGTGGAGCTGGTTCAGGTGCATTTTCAGGCGGGTCGGTGAGTGGCCCCGTACCATCGGTCGAATCCGGAGGAGCTGGGGCTGGAGCTTCTGGTGCCAGCATCCCAGGTGCACGACCAACAGCCGCATTTGTGGCGGTGTCTCCCGATCCACGTTCCACGTCAGCGGGCGGAGTCACTCTGAACTTCTCTGAAGACGTGGCCGGCGTTGATATTGCCGACTTCAGCCTGACCAGAAACGGCGTCAGTGTGCCATTGACCGCTGGCATGATGACTCGAATCAGTGCCAGCAGGTACCTCCTTAACCTGTCCACCAATACAGCGACGGCCGGGACCTATTTGCTCACACTGCGAGCCTCAGGCTCCGGTATTCTCGACTCGGAAAATCTGGCACTGCTGACCAATGCAACGGAAACCTGGGTGACCAGTACAGCTGTGAACACCGTTGCGGATACCCCTGACACAAATCTCGGAGACAGGTTGAGTCTTGACATTAACGGCAGCGTCTCTCTCCGTGCCAGTGTTATGGAAAGCAACCAGGTTCCGCACCTCGATGAGATCCAGCTGGGTTCCGGACAATACGTGCTCACTCAGCTCGGCCGTTTTGAAGATGATGCTCTGACAGGGGACCTTGACATCAAGGGCTCAACAACCATCCGCGGGGTGAGCGCTGCAGCAACGATCATCATGGGTGCCGACATCGACCGAATTTTCCATGTCTTCCCGCGGGCCACATTGACCCTCGAAAACCTGACCATTCGTGGCGGTGAAGCATTCGATGGAGGAGCCATCTTCAATGAGGGCACAGTCATCCTGCGAAATGTCAACGTGCTCGACAATGAGGCATTCAATCAGGGTGGAGGGATCTTCAACGCTCCAAACTCGGTCCTTAATGTGTTCGGCTCCTCCATCGACACCAATGTTGCTGGTTCACGAGGTGGTGCAGTCAACAATCTGGGCACTACAACCTACCTCAATACCACGATCGCACGAAACACCGCTATCTCACGCGGTGGTGGGATTTTCAATGAAGGCTCAGCAACAGCCAGCCTGATCAACGTGACGGTCGCCGGTAATACTGCGGCCTCTCGCGGAGCAGGTCTGGCCAGCGAAGGCTCAAGAACCAGCACTCTGGGCAACTCTATTATTGAGGCCAACGTCACCGTCGCACGAGTCCCTGCGAGTGGGGCAACGATCAATCGCGATTTGATGGGTGTTGTGATCTCTCTGGGGAACAACTTTATCCAGGTTCTCGACAGTCGGTCGACAACGGCCACAACGGCAGGGTTGCTGACATCAGACAAGTTTGGCCGTGATGCGACTCCATTCGCCACATTGACCAGTGCTCTGGCTCGTGGTGCAAGTAACGGTGTAGGGTTCCGGGCACTGATCCCAAGCCGAGCTGCGGTTGATGGCGGAAGTAATTCGGTTTACCCAGGTTCGAACCTTCTGTCCCAGAAAGATGCCATCGGCAACCCTCGCCTCATCGAAGGCAACTCTGATGGTATTATTACGATCGATGCGGGTGCAGTTGAGCATCTCGTGAACACTCCGGTTGCCATTTTCACGGCCACGCCAAATCCAGCGGCATTCGGTGATCCAGTCTCCTTTGATGGTCGTGGTTCGACACACCCAAACCCCGCGGTTGGCATCATCGTGCTGTGGGAATGGGATTACGACTTCAACGCGACTAACGGCTTTGTACCGCGGCTGACGGGTTCAACCGCCAGCAGGACCTACCCGTCTTCACCGAAGACAAACTACACAGTAATGCTTCGCGTGACGGACAACTTTGGCAACGTCGGCTTCTTCTCCCGTGAGATCGTCATCGGCAAACCAACGACACCAGTCATCGATCGACCAGCTGCTGCTCGTCCGGGTGTGAAGCCCGTCACAACGGACCTGACACCGACTTTCCGCTGGACTGCAGACCCTGCGACCTATGACCTTGAACTCTTCAGGATTACAGGCACAAGCAGAGTTCCGGTATTCCCGCTCGTGTCTTTGACAACGAAGACCTATACCCCAACGACTCCGCTGGCCATGGGCGAGTATGAGCTGATTGTGACGGCCCGTAACAACAGCTTTAGTTCACCAAGTGCTCCTTACCGGTTCCTTGTGGGCGGAATGTCCGGGCTTGCTCCAACAGGAGATACTTTTGACCTGACACCAAAGTTCCGTTGGGGAAGTGTCATTGGCTCTTCACGGTACGAACTTCAGGTTCGACGTGTTCTGCCGACGGTCGTGCAGGGAGTCGTCAGTGAAGCGTTCATCTCCGACACTTCCTTTGAGCCAACAACTTCACTCGGCCTTGGAAAGTTCGAGTGGCAGGTGCGAGCTTACGACATCGACGGTGTGGCTGGTGCGTGGAGCAGCGTACAGACTCTCACAATCAAACAAATTGCGATGACCACCCCGGGACCGGTTACGGTGGACACGACACCGACGTTCACGTGGACCAACATGGACTCCGGCGATGGAACAACCAGATACGAATTCTGGCTGAACAGGATCGGTGGCCAGGCGAAACTGATTGTCGAGCCTTCACTGTCGACGACAAGTTACACTCCGACGACTCCGATTCCAAACGGCACCTACGATGCGTGGGTTCGTCCGTTGTCTGCGGATGGAGAAGGCGGATTGTGGAGCTTTACTCGCCGTTTTGTCATGGATTATCGCGTTGGACCGGTCACTTACGCCCCTGTCGGGGTTTCGACAGATACCACGCCAACATTTCGCTGGCAGGCCGCCGACGGTGCCTCGGGATACAACCTATGGGTTGATAATCTCAGCACCGGCGTTGAGAAGACGATCTTTGTCAGAGTTCCGCAGCAGGCCAATTCTGCTGAGATCAGCTACACACCAACAGTCGCACTGACTGCTGGTAATTATCGCTGGTGGGTTCAGACTGTCGCCCCTTCAGGTCTCACGACCAGCTACAGCGCTGGTACTGACTTTAATGTGCCGGTTCCATCGATCCTTTCTCCCCGAGGTTCAATTGCCTCAAATCTGCCACTTTTCAGGTGGAGTGGCGTGACCGGCTATGTGTCCTATGAACTATGGGTTGATAAAGCAACGAGTGGAGCTAAAGAGGTCCTGAGGGTCAAGGGGATCACCACAACGTCTTATCAGACAACATTGCCTCTTGAGAATGGTGACTTCAAAGTCTGGGTTCGTGGCTACGATAAAGACGGCAACATTTCTCAGTGGAGTGGACCTGCGGACTTTACTGTTACGGTTGGTGTCGGGATTGCTCCGGTCCTCACAAACTCTTTCAGCAACTTCAATGGCACACGAACATTCAACTGGTCTGGTGGTACCGGAGCATTCAGCTATGAAATCATCGTCAAGCGAATTTCAGATCCTGATCAGCCCGTAGTGTTGAATCAGACGGGAATTACCGGAAGAACATTTACGTCTCCAGCATCATTCTCTTCCGGAACCTACCGCTGGTGGATTCGCGGACTGGATGTCAATGGCAACGGGCTTCCGTGGAGCCAGCCGCAACTGTTCTTCGCACAGACGAACGAAACAGTCCCGACGGATGTCACCGAGATAGCATTGGCCGCGACGACTCCAGTTGTGTTTGATGCCAGTGCAGGCTTCTGGTCCAATGACATTGTTCGCAGCATTACGGCCACTCCGGCAGGAACCGTAGTGCAGATCGATCCGATGTCAGTGACGCCGGAACCGATGACTGATCAGTCAGTTGTCGTGGAGGACATTGCTGGCATCGATGATGTCATGGAAGAATGGGCCAGCCTGAACATGGATGAAGCCTCGACTCAGGTTTTGCCGGTTTCATTGCCAAGTGTGAAAACTCCGATCGTGTCGGCAGAGAACTCAAAGTCTGAAAGTGAAAACCGAGCAATGGAACTGCTTATGGCAGGGATGGCTCTGGGAGCGGTTGTTTCCAAAACCCGAAAGTCGAAAGACCAGCAGTAATCGGGGTTGTTTCAAACGCGAATGAAAAACAAGACGACCGGCTGAATTTTCGGCCGGTCGTTTTTTGCTGGCGGAGCGTTGATTCAATGAGTTTTCAAAACCCGAAACGGTTGTGAGGGATCAATTTGCCACTGTTTTGACGCAAAATCCCTCGGTGAAGCTTTTTGAAGTTGCGAGTTTGAGTCCGTCACAACCCGAAACATAAGCGACGGATTGAGCCGTCGCTTTTTACAAGCGTCTCCTTAAATCCCTCGCTGACGCGTTTTGAAGTTGCGCATTTGGGGACTGCGGAAGATCAAGGGGGCGAAAACACAGGGGATTATCATAACCCGAAGCGTCAGCGAGGGATTTTCCTGAACACCGCGTAAAGAGCAAAAGCACAATCCCTCGCTCACGCAGCGGGTTGGGATGGCGGCAAACGCGCAACTTCAAAACTGACGCGTCGGGTTATGATAACTCCCTGTGTTTTCGCCCCGCTGATCTCTCCGAGTCGTGAACAGTGCAACTTCAAAACTGACGTTTCAGGTGTTGCAGAACGATGCAGCCTCGGCTTCTCGCTGCGTTTTGCGTCAGTCTTTGGTTGCGTACCGAGGGGTCTCGGTGTATGGTCCAAAGCAGGGAAATATCGCAAGAAACGTGCTTTTCGCAAAGTTTTGATGTGTTCAGGAAATTTTTGCGGATGTGCTACGGTATTTGCGTTACTGATATCGACAGATGGTGTCTGCTGCGTTTTGAATCACATCAATGCCTCGCAGATCGGTGTTAAGGGTCGGAAGATTCACCTGACGGACAGGACGGTCCCCAGATAGTTGCCTTGCCCGACTGCTGTTGTGTACGTTATTTTGAAATCACTCCGTGCCTTTCTAAGTCTCGCTTTTCGGGAGTCAAGCTCATGCAAACGCGTCGTTCACTCATCCTGTCGAAGACATCTCGACGCGGATTCACCCTGATCGAGTTGCTGGTGGTCATCTCCATTATCGCAACTCTGATGGCCCTGATCCTTCCAGCCATCCAGCAGGCCCGTGAAGCTGGACGCAGAACTCAGTGCCAGAACAATCTCAAGAACATCGCTCTTGCCGCGATCAGCTTTGCAGAAACCCGCCGAGGGGTTCTGCCCCCTTACGGTACGTTCGCTGCCGCTAATGCACCAGCCAAAACCAATCTGTTCTCCTCACATAGCTGGGCTGTGGATCTTCTTCCACAATTGGATCAGCAGGCCATCTACGAGCGTTGGAATTTTGGAGTACCGTTTACGGACTCTTCAGTGAGCCAAAACTCTGTGATGGCCGCAAAGTCCATTCCAGTTTTGGCATGCCCCAATGATGATACTGCTGTCGGTGTCGATGGTGGCCTGTCGTATGTCGCCAACTGTGGTGTTGGCGATGGATACATTGATGTGACTGCAACCGGGCCAAACTCAACGAATACCTTTGGCCACGGCTGGTCGATTGAACCGCTGGCCTGGAGCGGAGCATCAACTACGGCTCAGGACATTGCCACCAATGCAGAGCTCACTAAGGAACTCGGTGTCTTTGGTCCTCGAATCGATTGCTTGACTCCAGCCGTGAGCGTTACTGGCGCAGCAACCCCATCTGCATCGACTTCACCGTCAAGTGCAAACATCGGTCGTATCTACGACGGTGCTTCCAACGTTATCCTCTTCACGGAGAATGTAAATGCCGGAAAGAACCTTTTGACGGCTGGCAATTCGTTCGCTGATCCATCCCTCCGCAGTTGCGGCTTCTTCTTCGGAGTCAATGCTGGTACTCCCGGCACTTACGGCAGCCTGTCGGGACTGCCGTTCACACCTCAAGGCGGGATCTCAGGAAATCGCTTTGTCAATCAGGAAAAGAACGGTATTGATGGTGCTGCTCCAACTCCAAACAGCCGCCATATTGGGATCATCGTTGCCGCGTTCTGTGATGGTACGGTCAGAACAATCACCGAAAACATCTCACGCGACGTCTACACACGACTGATTACGTCCGGTGCCGCTCGTCCACGAACAATCGCCAGCTGGGGTGCTGAAGCTCCACTGGGTGGAAACGAATTCTGATCCTCAGAAGAAGTCTCCTGAAACTCACCCAAACCGTCTGGCTTCTTCAGAGGCCAGGCGGTTTTTTCGTTTCGACATTTCCGACTCCTAACATCGACCGCTCACATTTTGAAAACCGCGGGCTCTGATGTTATGCTGTCAGTATGGATTCTTTTCGTTTCTACTCCCTGATGTCCCTGCTCCTGCTGCCGATGGTCGTCGTGCTGGTCGGCCTGTCCCTGCGAACTCGCAGTAAGTCGACAGTTCTCTTCTCCAGCATCGCAACATTTCAATCTCTGCCAGTGACATGGATGCAGCGAATCCGCCGAACCTTGCCTTGGTTTTACGGTGCGGGATTGGTCCTTCTTACGATCGCTCTCGCCAGACCTCAGGCCGGTAAGTCCGAATCCCGAATGTCCAGCGACGGCATTGCCATCGAGATTGTCCTGGATGTCTCCGGTTCTATGGAGGCACTTGACTTCGAACTTAACGGCCAGAACGTAAACCGCCTCGAAGCCGTGAAGCATGTCATCACCGATTTTGTGATCGGTTCCGATGACGATAAACTGGCAGGGCGAAAAGACGACCTCATTGGTGTCGTTGCCTTTGGCGGTTTTGCCGACAGCAAGTGCCCGCTAACTCTCGATCATGGCGCGCTGGTTGACATCATTGACAGTCTGCAGATCCCCAAACCTCTTCGCGACAGACAGGGACGAATCCTGAATGCAGAATCCATGCAGGAAGAACTGGCGACCGCGATCGGCGACGGCCTCGCCCTCGCGGCTGATCGCCTGCGTGATACCAGCTCAAAAAGCAAAGTCATGGTGCTGCTGACAGACGGCGACAACAATGCCGGTGCCATCGAGCCGCGTGAAGCCGCTGCCATCGCGAAAGAACTGGGCATCAAAGTTTACACGATCGGGATCGGTCGGAATGACGTCGTGCCCGTGCCGCAGGAAGATGAGTTCGGCAGAACCGTACTGGTGCCCGCTCGCTTTCGAATCGATGAGGAACTCCTGCGTGAGATTGCTCAAACGACCGGAGGTACATATTTTCATGCGTCGGATTCTGCGGGGCTGGCCGAGGTCTACAGTGAAATCGATCGACTTGAAAAGAGTCGCGTCGAAGAATCAAAATACTCCGAGTATACAGAACTGTTTCGCTGGTTTGCGGGCTCCGGACTGGCCCTGATCGTTGCTGTCAATATTCTTCTCGAAACACGTTTCCGATCGCTGCCGTGACTCTCATGGAATGGCAAACACCACAATTTCTGTATCTGATTCTGCCGCTCTGCCTGAGCTGGTTTGCGCTGGCTCTGTATTCAGAAAAACGTCGACAGCTGGCCCGTGACGCATTTATAGCACATGCGATGCAGGACCGCATTCTTCCTGCGAAGTCTCGCATCCGTTTCTGGTGCAAACTCTTCCTGTTTGAAATCGCCCTGGCAACAGGGCTAATTGCTCTCGCCGGGCCGCGTTTCGGGACGCAGGTCGAACAAGTCGTTCCTCGGGGCAGTGATCTCTACGTGCTGATCGATGTTTCTCGCTCGATGCTGGCCGACGACGTCGTTCCATCCCGACTGGAAAGAGCAAAGGCGGATGTGAGTTCTCTCGTCAATCGACTGAACGGGGAACGCATCGGACTGATTGCATTTGCCGGAAAAGCGGTCGTGAAGTGCCCACTCACGATCGACTACGATTCATTCCGACGCGCCCTGATGGAACTCGATCCCAACAGCGCGCCGCGAGGTGGTACTGCGATCGGTGATGCCATTCGCAAAGCGGTGGAGGTCTTCCACGCGGGGACTCAACGAGATCAGGCGGTTCTGCTGATTACGGACGGTGATGATCAGGAATCCTTTCCTCTGGAAGCAGCAACGGTCGCGGCGGAAAGAAAGGTTACGGTGTTTACGGTCGGGCTCGGTGATGCCAGCTCAGGGGCAAGAGTTCCTGGCCAGTCTGGTAATTCTTCCTTCGTAGAGCATGAAGGCCAACAGGTATGGAGCAAACTGAATGGAAGCCTATTGAGCGAAATCGCGTTGAAGACGAACGGAGTCTATATTCCGGCCGGTACTCGATCGTATGACCTCGGGGAACTTTATGCTCAGCATTTGCAGGGTCGTACAGGTGATCAATCAGAAACGCAGCAGCGAATCCGGAAGTCCGAACGCTTCCAGATTTTTCTAAGCCTCTCGTTGCTCGCATTGCTGATTGATCTGTGCATCAGCCGTTACTCAAAGATTCCCGTCCGCCAATCAACGGCTGCACCGACAGCACCTCGGTCTCCGGGAATTCGTTCCTCTCGATCAGACCGTGAAAGAACATTTTCAGGAGCCCCATCGCTTCCGGCTGCCACTCATCGATCTTCGATGACTCTCCCGTGGCTGGCCGGGATCAGCATCGGCTTGATTTCGGAACAAACTCTCGCTGGCGAATCTCACGAACAAGTCCGCGCGGGCCTCCGGCACTATCAGGCGGCCGATTACGACTCCGCTGAAAAGCTGTTTGCGACCGCAGCCGCGGAGTTGGACAAAGATCGATCATCACAGGCTGCCATCGCAGCATTCGACGAAGCGTGTGCTCTGCATCGCAAAGGCGACAAAGAAAAGGCTCATGAACGGTATCTGAAAGCGGGGCTAAGTCCTGATAAAGCAATCGCGACGGCTTCACATTTCAATCTTGGTACTTTGTCCGCGGAGAATGCCCGCAGCATCGCTGGAGAGAATCCAGAAAAAGTCACTCCAGAAGATCGGCAGAAGATCCTCGATGAACTCAAGCAGTCCGTGGCCTCTTATCGACACGCTCTGGAAATGAATCCGGATCACCAGCAATCACGCAGAAATCTGGAGCTGGTCCGAACGTGGATCAAATATTACTCTGACCGCTGGAACGAGATCGATCGCCAGAAGCGCCGGGATGAATCCAACCTGATTCAGTATCTCGAGTTCCTGATGACGACTCAGACTGCGATGCAGGACGCCATTCAGCAGTTGCCTGAAAACGTTCCGCTCGATGTCTACGCTCAATTCAAAACAGATCAGGATGAACTGGCGGAAGAACTGCCGTTTCTGCGTGAGAAGATTGCCGCGGAACTGCGGCCTCAGGAATCCTCACCGGGAGCAAACACACCAGCCCGGTTAACGCCGCCACCGTCAATATCGCCCGAGGTGAAAGCAGGGATCGAACTCCTGCAAAGCTGGTCCGACAAAGCCGCTGACAGTATGCAGTCGGCCTCGAGTGCTCTCTTGAAAACAAAGACTGCAGATGCTGTGACGCATCAGCAGGAAGCCGTGACTCAGCTCGACCAAATCTGGGATGCTGTCATCCCGTTTCATCCGCTGTTGGCGAAAGAGCTGAGCGATCAGACCGCGATTGCAGAGCAACTGGCTCCGCTCAATACCACTCCGTCGCCATCAACCGAGGAACCTGAATCGGCAGCCTCTCCGCTGCCGGAAGGTTTTGTTCCGATCTCTCCTGCTGCTGACGCTTCAGACAAAACTACTGAAACAGAAAAGCCCGCGGACAATACAGAGAACAGCAGCCCTCAGGCAGGATCTGCTCCGTTCTCTCCCGGCGCTGAAATCAACGATTCAGAGCTGCAAGATCTGTTGGAGCAACAGTCGAAGACTCTTCGTAAAGCAAGATTGCTGGCTCCTAAGGCTCAGGCTGAACTCAGTCGCCTTGATGCAAATCCGGCTGAGTCTGTTTCTGCTGCACCAGTTCCAGATGTAACGCCGGACACTGAGCCCGCCAATCCAATGCCCGCGCCTCAAGTCGATCCGGAGAAGATCAAGCTGGGTCTTCAGAAGGCCGTGGAGCTTTCACCCAAAGCCGCTGAAGCGATGGAAGTGGCTGTCGACCATCTGCAGCGCAAGGACCCAAAGTCTGCCGCAGCATCCGCCGAGAAAGCTCGAAGAATTCTTGAAGAGATCCAGAACGCTCAGCCTGAACAGCCTCAGCAGGATCAGGACGACGAGGAGCAGAACGACCAGGATCAGGACAACAAAAAACAGGACGAGCAAAAGAACGACGATCAGCAGAAAGAAAATCAGCAGAACGACGACAACAAGAAGTCGCAGGACCAGGATCAGAAACAGAAACAGGATTCAAAACAGAAACAGAACGAGAAAGAACAGGGCGAAGATAAGCAGAAAAAAAAGAACGACGACCAGAAGAATCAAAGCGATCAGAAAAAGAATGACAAACAGAAGCAGAATCAGGAAAAGTCCGGCAACAAATCGGGCGACTCAAAGAACAAATCACAAGCCTCCGACTCAAACTCTGAACAGCCCCAGGTTTCTCCTGACCGTATTGAAGAGGCCCTGCGAAAAGTCCGTGAACGCCAGCAGGAGAAACGTGAAAGAGATCGCGAAATGCGTGCGCGCGTCATTGGACGTACACCCGTAGAAAAAGACTGGTAAGTACGACCGATGACACAAACCATCTTCACATTCCAAAGTCGTCAGACAGCTTTGCAAATGACGCTCGAAAACAATTCACGCCGAGGCCACCGGCGCTGCGGTCATCGCCATTCAATTCTGCGCGGACTTTTGTTCGTCCTGCTTTCCCTGGTGATCACCCCGTTTTCTTCTGCCGATGAGCAGCAGCCGGAGATCAGAGTTGGCATGAGTGCCGAAGAGATCTTCGTTGGCGAAACAATCGACTATCAGGTTGAAATTCGAAACACGGAGACCCCCTCAGCCCCCGACGTTTCCACGTTGCAGGAACAGTTTAAAGTGACCCCGAATGGAGATCATTCAAGGAACCAATCCACAACGCTGATTGTTAATGGACGAGTTTCAGAAGAGACCGTACTGAGCCATGTCTATCTCTATCGCCTGACTCCCACGGTCGCTGGAGATCTCACAATTCCGTCCGTCAAAGTCGTGATCGACGGCAAAGAGCTGGCCAGTCGCCCGTTAAGTTTGCGTGTCGTGGATGCTGAGGTTCAGGATCTGGTCATCGCGGAACTCCGGACGGATCGCCAAACAATCTATCCAACTCAACCATTCACTGTGTCCGTGAAGGTCCTGATCAGACCACTACCTGCAAGCGATGAAAGTCCGCTGCTGCCTCTGCGTCGTCAGCCACCGCAACTTCAGCTCAATTGGGTTGATCTTCCAGCCGGCTTAGCGTCCGGTGGCACCTCAGAATGGCTGCAGCCACTGATGTCGCAAAACGATACCGGTTTTCGCATCAATGAAATCAGTGCTTCGTCGGGATCATTCTTTGGAGGTTCTCGCCCGGCAGTGTTTGAACTTCCACAGGCACGAGAAACCCGCAATGGCCTTGATGGCCAGCCAATCAATTACTTTTCCTATGAGCTGACTCGACAGTTTGTTCCCGAAAAGACAGGCCGCTATGAATTTGGGCCCGCGCTCGTCAAAGGGACTTTCGTTGAGGGGCTGAATGGTCAGGAATTTCGGGGACGAAGAATCGTTGCCATCGCGCCGACAGTTTCTGTCGAGGTGCGTGAAGTCCCCTCGCCTCGCCCTGCGACGTTTACCGGTGGCATTGGCGAATATCTCGTTGCGGCCTCAGCAAATCCCGTTCGACTGCGGGTCGGTGATCCTCTGACACTCAACCTTGAGTTCGCTCGGGGCAGTCAGGCCGGGTCGCTGGAATTAATCTCTGCTCCGGATCTTTCAGGGACTCCGGAGATCGTGGAGAACTTCGAGATCATCGACAAAGCTCCCACCGGCCGAGTCGACGGAGATATCAAGAAATTTGCTTACGGCCTCCGGCCAAAGCGTGCCGGAGTTTCTTTGCCCGCACTGAATCTGACCAATTTTGATCCAACGACTGAAGCCTTCACGGAGATCAGCACTGAACCTATCGAGTTGGAAGTCGCGGAGGCAAGTTCGTTGTCAACCGATGAACTTGTGGGAGCGATTTCTCCGTCTGGAAACAAAGAGATTCGGAAGAGTGATTCCGGCATCTTCCAGAACATTACCGATCTGGCGGAATTGCAGGATGATCACGTCGGCCTGACGGACTGGTTGCCGGTCGTTGGTGGACTCTGGTGTCTGTCACTGTGTTCAGTCACGGGCGTCATTGTGCATCGTCGACGATCAAACGATGCGGTCGGACAACGTCGCTCTCAGGCTCGAAAAATGGCACAGTCTCGATTGGCCACGGTCAGCCAGTTCGAGAAGGACGGAAAGTCGCGCGAAGCGCTGAGACAGATTCGAGCGGCGTTGTTGGGATTGGTTGCAGATACTCAAAATCAGGTCGTCGAAGGGCTGACGGCTGCAGATGTCCGGCGAATTCTTCAGGATGTCGGCGTCTCTGAGGTCGATCAACACGCCGCGAATCAGTTACTAGAAACCATCGAAGGCACCGAGTATGGTGGAGTTGACAGCGTCAATGTCACGTCATCTCTTGAGATCGCTACCAAACTGATCGACAGTATCAGCCCCGTGTTGCAGCGGAGATCGGTGCGATGAATTGTCTTCAACAAAGTCCAATGTTCTGCAGCCATGATTTGACGTCACGACAAACGATCAATGTTCTTCGGCTGCTGCTCTTGTCAGTAATTTTCTGCCTTTCGAGTTCGATTGCAACGGCCGCAGAACCGGGTGCTCACGAGCGTGCCTTCGTGAAGGCGCTCGAACTTTTTGATCAGGCAAAATCGCCCGATGATTATCGAGCCTCCGCGACGGAACTGGAATCAATCGTTGCAGACGGCGTTCACAGCGGTGCGGTGTATTACAACCTCGGAAATGCCTGGTTCCGAGCGGGCGAATTCGGACGAGCAATCCTGAACTATCGAAAAGCGAAACCCTATCGTCCTCGTGATCCATATCTGGCGGCCAATCTTCAACAGGCTCTTGCGTCTGCTCCCGGACGCCTGCCGGATCCGCCTGCTCCATGGTGGAGTCACGTCTTGTTCTGGACTGACTGGTTTTCCGCTTCTGCCAAAATTCGGCTGGCGAGCTGGAGTCTTTGTCTCGCGGCAATGCTGTTTGTCGTCGCCATCGTTATGCGACGCAGGAGCCTGATTTCAGCGATGGCAGTCGCACTTGTTTTCGGAATAGCCTTAAGTGCAGAATGCCTGTTAAATGATCCCGCTCAGGCTCACCGCGCCGTAATCATCACCGAAACAACTGCTCGAAAAGGCACCGGCAAAGACTATGAACCGGCCTTCGATCAACCGCTCCGTGATGGTGCGGAGTTCACGATTCTCACGGAGACCAGTGATTATTTCTTTGGTCACTTCGAAGGGATCGGCGACGGCTGGGTTCGCGAGGAAGATGTGGCTCGATAAGCCTGCGTCGAACATCAGTTTCCGCAAGTGACTTCCAGGCAGGTCAGTTCCGGACAACATCG
Organism: Planctomycetales bacterium; assembly: GCA_026400835.1. Taxonomy (GTDB): domain Bacteria; phylum Planctomycetota; class Planctomycetia; order Planctomycetales; family Planctomycetaceae; genus SXXK01. The sequence goes on from JAPLOA010000088.1 coordinate 100,074, forward strand.
CCATCGCATCGGATCTTTTGCACCAACACCCCTTGAAACATGCATCGTCATGTTGCCTCGGCGGAACAATCCTGAGACGTAACTGACTCCAAACAAGCTCGGTGAATAAATGGGGCCAAACAACGGCAACACAACCTGACCACCATGAGTATGTCCGGACAACATCAGGTCATAGCCGAACCGTTTTGCCAAAAGATGCTGATCGGGCGAATGACTTAACAGGACTCGAAGATCACATCCCGCATCCCGCACAACGGGCGGAGCCGGTCCTGTCCACGGCTGTTCTGATCCGGCGAGCAGGATCTGATATTCTCCGACTCGCAGAATCTCCGAACGCCCCGTCACGCATCGCCAGCCTGAAGCCGCAAACTGTGAGCGAATCTGTTCGTGTTCGTACTTCCAGTCATGATTGCCGAGAATAAAGTAGCATGGGGCAACGGAGAGCAGCGGTCGAAGGATATCGATGGCTTCCGGTAGTAGCTCCATCTCGTCGATCAGATCGCCTGTGAACAGAATCAAATCCGGTTGAAGTTCTGTGATCTGGTTCACGAGAAACTGGTAGTAGCCGAGTCCGGGACATCCAATGAAATGGAGATCCGAAATATGCGCCAGCCGAAGCGGCGCTTTTGTTGTTTTGCCGTTCCCAGCCGATGAATTCACACGGATGGCTTTGGTATTGACTTCCAGGTGGAAGATCTCATTCCACGGCCACAGCTGTGAAACATGCCGTCGAGGCCCACGCACAGCATTTCGCTCTTCGTCCGTTGACGCCTGGCCAAGCACATCATGCCGCGTGGTGCTGTCGCTGTGTTTGAACTGAGGATGCCGAATCCAGTGCCAGCGGACCATCCCAAGAATCAGCGGAATACAGCCCGTGATCGTGACGATCAAAAGGCACTGAAGAAAAAAAGACTGCTCCGAAAAACTGCCGCCTCGCCACAGACTCTTCGGACCTGTTCCAGTCAGCCACAGCAAAATCACCGGATACGACAGCACAGCGAGGTCATGCAGCGTCCGAAACTTTCTTAATCTTGTCGATCGAATGCGCAATGCATGCGAACGATTCACAATCACGACCCACCACTCCGTGTGTCCGGCGATGCTGGCGATCAACAGTAACCAGCCGATCAGATGTTGCATGAAACCCAAATCCTGTCGATTAGAATTCGTTCTGAATCTTCAGCAACAACGGAACAAACTTCGCAAAGGCTCGTGCACGATGACTGAGCCGATGCTTAACGACGGAACTCAGTTGACCAAATGTCAGATGATATTCCGGGATGAGGAAATACGGATCGTAACCGAACCCACCGGCCCCGTTCGCGTCACGAAGAATTCGTCCTCGACAAGTCCCTTCGCACGCAATTCGAATGTCACCCGCCGGCGATGACAACGCCACGCTGCACAGGTATCCCGCGCCACGTTTCTCATCCGGGACATTCATCAGCTCTGCCATCAGCTTCTGATTGTTCTTTTCGTCGGTAGCGCCCTCGCCGCTATACCGTGCCGAGTAAATTCCAGGGCCGCCGTTCAGGGCGTCAACCTGCAGACCGCTGTCTTCGCCAATGACCCACTGGCCCAGATGCTTCGCGACTTCAGCAGCTTTCTTCGCCGCATTGGCGGCAAACGTCAGGCCGTCTTCTTCGACTTCAGGAACATCCGGAAACTCTGTCACAGGAATGACACGAAATCCGGCCGGTGCCAGAATCTCAGCAACTTCGCGAGCTTTCTTGTGGTTCCGACTGGCCAGCACAATTGTTCGTGAGGGATTCATATCAAACTCATTACTTCAAAGAGGCCTTCATTGCATCACGAAAATCAGTGGATGGCTGATATCTCAATTGGCGAATCGCCTTATCAATACTGAAATCAAGATTCAATCCCAGAAACTTGATGCGCGCACTGTTAAGCAGCGGAGCTTCCTTCCTGCCCAGAAGTTTCCAGGTGGACTCCATGAGTCGAGCCAGCAATTTGGCGACTGGAAGCGGGACAATCTTTTTCGGATGACTTAGCCCGACTGCGTCACACACAGTATCAATGAACTCCCGCTTCGTGACGGCTCGAGGATCTCGGATGTTAAAGACTTCGCCGACGACATCATCGCGTTCAACTGCCAGCCAGATCGCTTCACAAAGATTTCCCACAAACGTGTTATTCATCAGTTTGTCGACGGAACCCAGAAACGCAAACTTACCGGAACGCAATCGATCCAGAAGCCTTGGGAGCACCGTACGATCGCGAGGTCCGTAGATAAATCCCGGTCTCAGCACAACGGCCGGCAGTTTGCGATTGCGGATGTAGTCGCAGACCAGCAGTTCCGACTCAACTTTGGTCAGCGTGTAACCATCGATCCCTGTCGTACTGGGCAACGTTGCTTCATCGGTACCGTAGTGATCACGCCCTTCGTAAACACCCAGCGAGCTGATTTGCACCCAGCGAGCCAGCGTTCCTGCCGCCAGGGCAGCCTCCAGAAGCGCCTTCGTGCCTTCGACATTAACACGACGATAATCGTCCGTCGGCCCCCAGTCACCCACGCGAGCCGCACAGTGAATGACAACCGTGACATCACGACAGGCCACTGCAAGTGATTCCGGCTGGTCCAGATCACCGTTCACCAGCTCACAACCCCATTTTTGCAGCAGCGTCGTATCAGCTCCGGTTCGTACCAGCGTGCGAACACGAAGTCCTTTTTGCCGGGCTTGTTCGGCCACATGACTGCCAACGAGTCCAGTAGCCCCGGTCACCAGAAGCAGATCGTTCGAGGAAAGTTGCACTGCGGAGAATTCCATCAAGCAGAGAAAACGGGAACTGCGAAACCGTAATCTAATGCCAACGGCACGAAGTCCGAAGTCACCCTGACCGGTTTCCCGTTTGAGCACTCAAGTCCGCAGTTAAAAATCGCACTCTTAAGTCGTCTCTTAATTCCAGCAATCGAATCCTCAGCGAGAAATGATATCCGTGATCGCGGCCGGGCTGAGAGTAATGCGGTCGGCGGAAGGGTTACCCGACGGATACGCAGGCCAGGAAACCGTGCCGACCTGAGGCTCGTCAGAGATGCGTCGTTGCGACGGCGCAAGGTAGTTCTTCAGGCCGGGCACATCATATTCAGAACGACGCCCCCAGATCTGGGCGAGTGAATCCTGATAGAGCAATGCCCAGATATCCTGATGCTGCTGCATAATGCGAACGGAGGGACGTTGATCTCGAGCGAGCAGCACCAGATCGGGCATCTCGAATTCCAACGCCAGAGATGGTGAGAACGGTGGTGCGTATGGACTCCGATAACGATCACCCGGATCATCAGTCCCCAGCCAGAAATCGAAACAGATATCCGTGATCTCGCGCGGATAGCAGGTTTCAAATCGCCCATCCACGGCCACTCGGGATTCTCGCAAAGGTCCATCGTCTGCAGCAAAACATCCGATCGCATACTGAGCCCAGTTGAATGTCACCAAAGTACGGCCGTGCAACTGATGATCGTGCAGATACTGCATTGCACTAACTGGGTACTCACTACGTTCCACAGGAACTTCCTGCAAAGTCGGCAGCACCTTGACCAGACTCAACGAGATCAGCAGCAGCATGGCGGCGAGGCGAAACCTGCCGGTTGATCGCGTTGCCGTCTGTGGCTGCAGCTTCTGGAATGACTGTTGAAGATTATTCCCCACCTGCTGCAAAGCGCGAGGAATCCAGAAGCCACACACGATGGCAAAGATTGAAAGGTGCCGACAATGACTGAGGCTTTGCCAGAGCAGCAGTGCCAGAATCACAAGCCTGGCGATATCACGACGCTGATCAACACTGAGGGCGATCACACCCACAGCAAGCAGACACCACAGACGAGTGGCTTCCATTCCAATCAGCGCCGGAGGACCCCAGTCTGCAATCTCGGGACGAGGCAGCGTGAGTGCGTTCAGCATAAACCGCCACAGCTCAACTCCATAGGGATTCATGAGTGTTGCCAGAACTGCAGCGACAGTCACGATCGACAGGTGCAGCAGGAATCTTCGATGCCGGAAGCCTCGACGATGAATCAACTGCAGACATATCAAACCATGATAGGCCAGCATGATGCAAACTCCTGCGGCAAAACCACCATGGGAGTTAGCCCAGAAACACATCAACGGAACCAGCAGCCAAAGCCAGCGCAAACGCGAGGTGGCTGTGATAACCGACCTGGGATTCTTTGAATCAAATTCTCCGAAGACATACTGCCAGAGACTTAGCAGCATCGCCAGACTCAGGTATGTCAGAATTTGAGGACGGAAGTGCCAGTGAAACTGCAGGTTTGCGGCGACAATCATCACCATGGCTCCGATCGGCAGCCAGCCAGCTCCGGATCGCCGGGCACTGAAGATCATCAGCCCAAAGATCGTGATCGCGATGACGAGTTTCATCAAGGGCAGACCGGACGGACCAAAAGTGTCCACAGTCCATGCCAGCATCAGCTCCGCGATGTTCTCATGATTCACCCAGGGAGCACCCTCGGCCGCGTAGGTCCATGTTGCCGTACGAGGCAAAGTGCCGTCGCGCAGGACCTCTCGACCATACTGCACGTGCCCCCAGAGGTCCGGATCGGAAACATTGGAAGACACTGTGGCAAGGCCGATGAGAAGAATGGCCGGAACAATCAGGAGTCGAGCGAAACGGTGAAGTCGGTTCTCTGCTGAATTTGATGACTCCGGATGCATCGAAACAAGCCTGAAGCGAGGGGCCCTGAGAAGCATCGTCTCCAATAGGACAACGATGAACCTGATGACGAGTCTCGAACCCTAGGTCATCAGCCGGGCCCCGTTGCGAAAATGCCTCAGAGCATTTCGAAAGGAGCAATCCCTTTGATTGGGTGTCAGGATTAAACGGGCTGTAAGACTTACACAGCCAGCACTGGCACTCACCCCACACTGGCACTCACCCCGCATAGTAACGCATCCCGCTCATCGCCGGCAGGCCTTCACTTTGAAAACCGGCGACAAGCGGATGCTCACAATTTGCGATGCACTACTTCCTGACAACCCAGATATTGCGATAAACAACCGGATTACCGTGGCCCTGCAGATAGATGACATCCGGACCAGCGGCTTCAGGATTCTTTCCTGGGGTGCCATGAGTCAGTTCAAGATCATCATGGATCAAAATGCCGTTTTGACGAATGGTCACGCGGGCATTCTTGACCTTCTTGTCGCCTTCGAATACCGCCGCTTTGAAGTCGATGTCGTAGGTCTGCCAGGTCAGCGGTGGAAAGCAGGCGTTAACTTTGGGTCGAGCGATTGAGTAGATCCCGCCGCATTCATTGTTTTCCCCCTCGAGGCCGAACGAATCCAGAACCTGACATTCATATCGTCCCTGAACGTAGACGCCGCTGTTGCCTCGCTCCTGTCCTCGAGCTGCCGGGCGAAACGGAGTACGGAATTCAATATGCAACTGATGATCAGCAAACTTGTCTTTGGTTTCACAGTCTGCCGCCAGCAGATCTGTCATGGTGAGCATGCCGTTCCTGAAAGCATCGGCTGACTTGCCATCAAACAGAACAACAGCGCCTTCCGGAGGCTTGGCGTTCAGAGTCGGACTCTTACGCTCAACCTTCTTCAGAGTACCGCGAGCTTCCCCGGATTCAGAAAAGAGTGATGCCTGTCCGTCCTTCAGGATCGCATAGCCATGACCATCGGCTTTGATTTTTGTTTCGCCGTCCGCAGTGCTGCCATTGGCTCGAAACTTCTCTTCGCCATTCCAACCATCGCCGGGCAAACCGCCCGGATATGCGACGCCGTCAAACTTATGGTCACCCAGAGCGATGACCTGAAAACCAAGCTTGATCGCCTGATCATCGATCTTGATTTCGCCCGAGTACTCCCCCTGAATCGCATAGTCCGGCCCTGCTTCTTCGGCAGTCAGGAAAACGCCATCTTCAGCTCGCGATACAGAGCCCATCACAACCAACGTCGCAAAGCAACTCATTACCAGTGTGCGCATACCAGCTCCAGTCAGGACAGAAATCAGGCCGGTGCGAAGTGGCGACCAACAAGAGGCCACAGGTGGAAAGAAGATAATTCGCCGCCGACCCCAATCCGATCAGCCGGAATTGTGAGAGGTCTTGAGTCGGGATGCAAACAACTGACTGGCCAGCTGATTTGTACCGCTTCCCGAGAGGCCTTTCAGGCCTTTGACCAGACCTCAGACCCAGCACCAGGCACTAAGAACCAAGCACCAGGAACATCAAACAAAAAAACCCCGGGGAGCATGGGGCTCACCGGGGCTTCTGGAGGTGGAACATCTGAACGTCGCTTCAGGTTCCGTTAGTCAAACATGTCAGTGAAGGATGCCAGTCGCATCTTTGTGAAGAAGCCCGGTTTTGCTCCTGTTTGACGAACAACCTGAGACCCGTCCGGAGTCCCATACATATTTGAATCACAGGACTGGCAATTTCCGTTGCCGCCGTAGTTGCATCCACGATTGTGGAAGTTTCCGGGATATGGCACCCCGGGAATAACACCGGTATGGCTCTGCCATGTTGGAACGTTCATGTAGGTATAACCCAGTTGAGTCGTATCATTTGGCTGATAGACGGCAGGATAGTTCCCAATGAAGCCACCACCCGGGTTACCGTAGTAAGCCTGTGGATGATAAGCCGCATACCAGGTCGAATCGTAGTTGACCGGGTAGTGCGTCGGAGGAGCCCAGCCTGAATCCGGATGAGCCAGCCGTGGACGATTAGCCCAGGCAGTTCGACGTTCATCACGGCGAGCAATACGTTCCTGACGATGGCCACTGTGGTAGCCCGACTGGCACTGATTGCAGTTGCTCCAGTCGCTCGCCTGGTAGCCGATGTAGTTGCTGCCACCATTGTTGCAATCACAATGGCTGACCTGCTGCACCTGAGCCGAGGCCGCGCTGCCAGTCACCAAAACGGCAACCGTGGCGAGGAATGCTGCTGACAAGTTTCTCATGAGTTCCTTCTCCAGACATCCAGAGAGAATTGATGTTCGACAAAGGGTGCGGCAGCGACAATCCTGCTGCGGCTTCGCGGTCTTCACTATCTGTTCCTGTGGCTTACCACGACTGGCACTTCAGGGGTCGTGGAGATGTCATCGGATTGTAGTTACCGATGTGAGTGATCCGGCTGGCTGGCATACCGGAGCTATAGTTGTAGGCGTGATGCACATTCGGAGCCAAAGGCACTGACATCGGCATGCCGTAACCCTGAGCCGCGTACAACTGAGTATCGCGAGGATCGATGTACGATGGCTGGTCGGCGTAAGTCATATGATACTTGCCGAGCCATGGGCTTCCCTGACCACAGTTTCCGGATGGAATCATCCAGCCGAAGAGTCGATCGCAAAGGCAGTTATTACTTTCCTTGCACTTCTCGGCGAAGCCTGGATTTCTTCCGTCACGACATTTTCGACCATTCCGGCCACGGCCACCGTAGCAGGGATCCTGACAAGAATCGCAACTATTACCCCAGCCACCATTCATGCCACCATTCATGCCACCATTCATGCCGTTATAGCAGGAGTTGCAGTCCGTCTGTGTGTAGCAACTTCCCATGTTGCAATGACCCGCATCGCACATCCCGCCATAGCAGGGATCGCACATGCTGTAGGAAGGAGGACAGCACTGTGAAGGGCAAGGCTGCGGGACGTAGCAGGTTTCTCCACACGGACCAGTCGTTGAGCAACTGGCCTGCTGGATTCCGGAGGCTGATTTCGCAGCAATCCGGTCTGACATACGGACCACGCCGTCTTCAGCCAGAGTCACTCCGGCTGTCAGCATCGTACACAGCAGGGCTGTGTTCTTGAGCAGATTCTTTAAGGAGATCATTTTGACACCTGATGAGAATGTGAAGAGAATTCAAAGCTTCGGAGGCCGACATCCTGTTCTTTGCACGGTATGACTTGAGGCCGGGTGTATCGCGGCATACATCATTGAGAACATTGCCTCAATCGTGACCGCGTACCGGATAAGACATCGGCCTGCGACGAAGACGATCAGCGAATGACCGGTGGTTTGAAGAGTGTGAATGGGCTGATAGAAGAGTGATACTTCACGTCAACCTGAGTTCCCTGCAGCTTCCAGTCTTCTTTTGACCAGACGCCGAACGGAGTCACCATCCAGCCACCATTCACCTTGTAGTAGTACGGCGGGTAGATGGCTCGGTAACGATGTTCATGCAGCATTTCATGAGGATGGAAGGCCTGATTCTCGATCGCGATTCCGCCTACCTGCTGTGGAATCCCCGGACGCGGTGCCGGATACAAAGCGGCTCCGGTCTGAGGATACATGCCGCTTCCATTCTGCGGATACATCCCGTTCTGAGCACTCATCGGTGCCGCACCCTGATAGACAGGACCCTTTGCAGCGTAGTGAGAAGCATTCCAGTATCGTCCTTGTGAGGACATGTGGACCGGTTGCGGACCCTGATACTGTTGCCAGTTCTGTGATGGATGAACCGGAACCGGATTCGACATTCCTGCTGGCGTCGCACTGAAGTACTGTGGACCAGCGACGGTCTGTGTATTCGGCAGAACCGGAGCCTGTTGAATTGGAACCGGCTGCAAAGCGGATTCAGCCTGCGAAACAAAATCATCCGCAGGAACTGAAGGAACAGCCGAGGCTGGTGAATTGATCACCGCAACAGTCGGCGTCGCCGCACTTTCCAGAGGCAGCAAAGGCAGGTCCGGAGTAGTCACCGCAACTTCGGCTGGAGCCGCATCATCCGGCTGGGCGGCAGTCTGACGAACCTGCACGGCCTGACGTTCCGCATCGCGGACGACAGCCCGCTCTACAGAGGCCGTGCTGTCAGCTGTTTTGATTTCCGGCTTGACTGCAGGTTTCCTCGCCAAAGCCAACTTCGGCATACTCACGGATGTTTTCTTCTGCGGGACAGCAGTCGCAGTCCGCAAAGGAGCAGATGAATTCTGCGAAGCGACAACCGGTCGCGTCACCGGCGACTGTGCTCCGATTTCATCCTCTGCTGTCTGAGCAGGCTTTGCCTTCACGACAGACTTTGAGGACTTGCTTGTCGACCCGGCCATCGTTGACTTCGTGGTCGTTGACTTCGTGGTCGTTGACTTCGCCGTCGAAGTCTTCTTGCTCTTGAACCAGCCCACAATCCCCGTCGGAGCCGGATTCGATCCCTTTGCCGCTGGTTGTTCGGCAGTTGCGTTCTCCGCGCAAATGACGCCCATCATCAGCGCTACTAGACACTTGCGTAGCATTAGAGCCCCCTCCATGGAATCCGCGGATCGTCCGGTGTTCCGCATCGGCGGCAGGTTCCAGTGAACCTGGCCCGGCCGGTTTGTTCAGAATTGTTTCAGACACAGTCATCGACGCCACGCAGACGCCGATACCCCCCGGTCTGTCGACCCGTCTGCCCTCTGCGCGGTCCAATCGCGGTGCACATCAAGCCCAACGGAATCTCTCGACAGTCTTGTAGTTCGGCCCGTATCGATCGTGCGGATGAGTCATTCAATGCCTGTCGCATCAATAGAACTGTCAGTAGAACAGGGCTGTGTGGTGGAGTCTTCTCAATCGAAAGTCATTGCCTGACCGACAATTTTTGCCCTTTTTGCCCAGCATGAATGCCTGCCGAAATTCGAGACAATCGTCTAGACTACCGCCCACTGGTCGACTGACACGGCAAAAGACGTGTTTTCAGGCCGGAAAAGACATGCATTGAGGCCAGTTCCATGAATCCGGCCCACTCCTCAGATACCAATTTCAAGGCAAAGGACGCCCCTGGTGGCTCGACGGAAATCTTCAAACTCAAACAGCTCTCTCTTCGACGAAAATGCGCTGCCTGACGCAAATGTGCAGTTTGTGCCGATCAGTGAAGAAACACGACGACGGTACCTGAACTACGCGATGTCGGTGATCACTTCGCGAGCACTCCCGGATGTTCGCGATGGTCTCAAACCGGTCCAGCGCCGAATCCTGTACGTGATGTACGATCGACTCCGCCTGACCTTCGACCAGAAGACTCGCAAGTGCGCAAAAATCTGCGGGGATACGACCGGCTCGTTCCACCCGCATGGTGATATTGCGGTGTACGAAGCGCTGGTCCGAATGGCTCAGGAATTTACACTGCGGTATCCCCTCGTGGTTGGCCAGGGAAACTTTGGCTCCATCATGGGGCTCCGCGCAGCGGCCTCGCGATATACCGAAGCCAAGGTTTCGCGACTCGCCGAAAACCTGATGAATGAACTGCGTTATCAGACGGTCGATATGCGTCCGACGTACGACGCTGTCGATGAAGAGCCCGTCGTTGTCCCCGCCCGTTATCCAGCGCTGCTGGTGAATGGCTCTTCGGGGATCGCCGTCGGTATGGCGACCAACATGCCGCCGCATAACCTCGGCGAATGCATCAAGGCCGCCATTCATCTGATCGAGAATCCAGACGCGTCTGTCGCCCAATTGATGCGATATATCAAAGGCCCCGATTTTCCACTCGGTGGTCGCATCATGACCGATCGCGCCGAACTGCGGGAGATGTACGAAACCGGAAAAGGTTCCATCAAGATTCGCGGTGAATGGAGATTCGATCAGCAGGGTAAGAAGCAGGACACCAGTCGCATCATTGTGTACACAATTCCCTACGGTGCGACGACCGGACCGCTGATGGCAGAAATCGGCGAACTGATCGCTGCTCGCAAGTTGCCTCAACTGGAATCTGTCAACGACGAGACGAACGAAGAGAATGGTCTGCGGATCGCGATCGAACTCAAATCCGGAGCCGACGCGAACGCGGTGATGGCCTATCTGTTCAAGCATACATCGCTGGAACAGAACTTCGGCTACAACGCGACCTGCCTGATTCCGGCGGATCGCGGTCTGACTGTTCCACGAGTTCTCAACCTGAAAGATCTGCTGCAGCACTTCCTCGATTTTCGCTACGAAACTGTCCGTCGTCGTATCGAATACCAGTTGACGATTCTGCGAAAACGAATCCACATTCTGGAAGGCTTCGCGATCGTCTTTGATGGGCTCGACAAAGCCCTGAGAATCATCCGCGCAAGCGATGGTAAAAAGGATGCGGCGAAAAAGCTGATGGCCGAGTTTCCGCTGGATGAAATTCAGACGGATGCGATTCTCGAGCTGCAGCTTTATCGCATCTCCAAACTCGAAATCAACGACATTCGTGCCGAACTGGCGGCGAAGAAAGCCGAAGCTGCGGCGCTGGAAGCCATCCTGAAGTCGAAGACAAAAATGTGGAAGTTGATCACCACAGAACTCGAACAGGTGGCTAACGACTTTGCCGACAATCGACGTAGCGAACTGGGTTCGGCGGAAGAGATCGTTGAGTTTGATCCGGCAGCGTACATCGTCAAAGAAAACACCAATGTGGTGGTGACGAAAGAAGGCTGGATTAAACGAGTCGGCCAGCTCAGCAGCGTTTCCAAAACACGTGTCCGTGAAGGCGACTCTGTCCTGACCGTCTGCCCGGGAAGCACTCTGGATAACGTTGTGTTCTTCGCCAAAGACGGAATCGCGTACACGCTGCCAATTGATCAACTCCCGGTCTCATCGGGCTATGGCGAACCCCTTGCCAAACGCGCAAAGATGAGCGATGGAACAAGTCTTATCGCAGCACTGACAACAGACGGACGCTTCGTTCCATCGCTGGAAGAAGTGGGCGATGAGGTCGGTCTGACCCTGCTGATTGCGACTCGCAGCGGTCAGGTTATGCGGTTGCCGTTTGAGCCATTCCGGACGCCATCGACCAAAGCCGGGCGAAAGTTCTGCCGTCTCGCAAAGACGGATCAGGTGGCCTATGTCGATCTTGTCCGCGATGCCGAAACGATGATGATGGCCTCAAAGAAGGCACGAATCCTGCATTTCCGGATCGATGAAGTGCCGATTCTTGGCGGAGCCGGAAAAGGTGTGCGAGGTCTCAAGCTGGAAGCTGGCGATGAACTGCTGGGCGTAGTCCAGTTTTCTCGCCCCAGCGATGCTTTGCGAGTCAAGAACGATAACGACAGTGTACTGAGTTTTGGCCAGACCAAATATCAGGTGACTTCCCGCGGCGGCCGCGGCGTAAAGACCAGCTCACGAACAGGCTTTGTCGAATTGATTCAGCCGGATATTCAGTTGGTCGACTGGAGCGAACTGGGAGGAGTCGGCGGAGAGTAGATCTTCCCGCCCGCAACCTCAGCAACTATGTCACAATCATCCACACGGCTTTGAAGTACTCCGTCTCCAGACAACTGGAAATCACCGGATGATCGGGCGCCGCGCCGGACCTGGCGATGATTTGTAACGACCGCGGAGTGGCTCGAGCATTCGGGTCGGGGCCTTCCATGTCGTCGCCTGTTGATCGTGACGCCGCAACCAACAACTGGATGAATTCCGGCTCAGGCAACAGCCCGGCACACGAACAACTCAGCAGCAATCCGCCGGGCTTGACCAGTCGCATGGCCAGACGATTCATCGCGAAGTGTTTGCGAGTTCCCTCTTCAATTTCCATGCGAGTGCGAATCAGCTTTGGCGGATCCAGAACAACCACATCAAACTGTCGACCATTGCGAATCATTTCACGCATATAACTGAACGCATCGGCCTGCACAAAGCGGACTCGGGCCTGATTCAGGTTGGCATTCTCACGAGCAACCACAAGCGGTTCCTCATCAAGATCAACGCCGATGACTTCTTCAGCCTGCCCGAGTGTTTTGGCCTGTACGGAAAACCCACCGGTGTAGCAGCAAAGATCGAGAACACTTTTCCCCTGACAGAACTCTGCCAGTTTCCTGCGATTATCTCGCTGATCACAGAAGAAGCCGGTCTTGTGGCCACCTTCAAATTTCACGCGAAATCGAGTCCCATGTTCGTTGATCACAACCTGCGATGGACAACCTTCCGAAGTAAACGATGGAGGATCGCAGCCTTCCTGCGACAGAAACTGAGGACTCGTACGAACGATCCAATGCTTTGTCCCCATCTGTTCCGCCAGCATCGGCATCAACAGGCTCGCTCGCTGGTACATCCCAAGGCCGAAAGTTTCTGCCGACAATACATCTCCGAAACGATCAACCACCAGGCCCGACAAACCGTCTGACTCCGCGTGGATCACTCGCCATGCATTGGACACCGAATCCAGCTTCAACACATCACGTCGCAGTGAGACTGCTGTGGATAACTTTTGCGCCCACGCGGCATCGTCCGGCATCTCCGGAGAATTCCACAGCATCCTCAGCGCCATTTCACTGCGAGGATTATACAAGCCGTAGCCCATCGGACTGTGATAGCCTTCTGCATAGACCGCCGTAAGATCTCCGGGGCGGGCATCTTCAATCCGTGACAGTCGCTTGCGGAAGAGGATCGGATGCAGAGTTCTGGACTTGGCATATACGATCGGAATCGGCTCAGATTTGTTTGGCCCCAGCTTTGTTCGCTGGCGAATCATCTGCGATGTCTGCTCTTTACTGGCCGGCGGAGCTACAAACTCCTGATCGTCATCATCCAGAATTGGAGCTTCTCTTCGCTGTTGTGCCCGAGGTCCGGATACGCGTGGCCCGGATGCCCGAGGCCCGGATGCCCCTCGGCCGGATGTTTGGTCCCCGGATGATTGAGGGCGTGAGGACTGCGACCTCGAAAATGACGGTCTGCCAACCGCTGGACCTGATGACGCTGGACCTGATGCGCCAGAGCTCGGATCAGAAGGGCCGACATAAGGCGGACTGGTCGGATATTGTTTTTTTGGAGTGGTAGACTTGCCGCGATTGTCTTTTCGAGGACCCGGATTAGGACGACGGTTCATAATGCGACTTCAGGACTGAATTCTCTGGTGACACAGCGACAAAGAGGCGCAGTCTACCGATCGAAGCCACCATAGTGGACCACGTTTCCCGAGGTTTCGATCAGCGATGGGAAATTCGCTTTAAACTTCCTTTGGACTGCGGCAGCAGGCTGCCGCAGTCCCGGATGGTGGATTCCCCGATAAAAAAGGGACGTTCCGAAGGATCAGGAGCGTGTTTCGGGCCTGTTTATCGCTCTTGACCTGAAACCGATGCCTGAACTGTAATTCCCCTGCCTGTTTCATGACGAAACGGCGACGTGGCGACTGGCCCTGAATCCTAATTTGGTCAGTATTGGCCACGGCGTCAGGAAATACTCACCACTGCGATGTTGACAACCTTCGACCGATATCTGCTGGGACGATTGATACACACGTTCGTCGTGCTGTTCGTGTCAGCGTACGGTTTGTATATCGTGATCGATCTCTTCACGAACGTTGATGACTTTCAGGGGAATGCGTCAACCATAGTCAATCTGTTGACTCAGATTGGCCTCTATTACTTCTATCGAGCATTCCAGTTCTTTGAAATGGCCGGGCCGATGCTGATTGTTGTGTCAGTCATCGCAGTGCTCGGCCTGCTCCGCAAGAACTCGGAAACATTCCCCATTCTCGCGGCCGGCATTCCGGCGTTTCGATTGCTCAAACCGTTGCTGGTCGCAGCCATGATCCTTAACGGCGCGCTGATCCTGAATCAGGAAATTATCATCCCGGCCTTTGCAATTCCGCTGCAGACACCACGTGGCAGCGAGCTGGCTCAGGTGCAGAAAGTTGAAGCCGTTTATGACCACTCCAACCATCTGATGCATATCGATGGTGATCAGGTTCTGATCAAAGAACAAACTCTGATTGGTGCCGGCTTTCAGTTGCCTACGCCGCAGTTGTCGCGTCACTTCTTTGTGTTGAAGGCCGAGAAAGCTCGCTACGTCAGCGCAACGGACAAGTCACCAGCCGGCTGGCTACTACAGAATTTGATCGGTGTCTTTGATGAAAACATCCTGACAGAAGAAGGCCGGCAGCGAGTAATCCCGAGTCGCAATGGCAAAGACGTATTCATAGTTTCCGATGTCAGCTTCGATCAATTGTATAATCGAGGACGTAATGTTCAGTTTTTGTCTTCGATCCAGTTAATTCAGAGACTTCGCAATCCAGCGACGGGGCCAATTCCAGTGCGGCGTCAAAGCATGGCTCTGCACTGCCGACTCACACGACCAATCCTGTGCCTGATCAATATTGCGATTGCATTGCCGCTGGTGTTCAGAAAAGAATCACACAGTCTGATTACCAACATGGCGGTCTGTGCGGCCGTTCTGGGAGTCTTCTACGGACTCACAGAAGCCAGCTTCGCACTTGGCGGAACCGGACTGATTGCCGCTGATCTCGCCGCCTGGATCCCCGTGGTTGTCACCGGCGTGGCCGGCGCATGGACGTCAGGTTTAGTGCAGACCTGACGGGAACGACGAGCTGAGACGTTGTGATTACGCTCAGCCGAATTGGCACAAATGCCTGTTGAACACCGGTGTGAACCCGGTGGCGAAGAGGAAAAATCCTCAGGCCGCTAAACCAATTCTCGCATTGGTTCGCGCAGATCAACAAGGAACTGAGGCCGTCCGGTTGGGTCCACCAACGTCGTGTTCATCACGTCGATACCGAGGTTGTGATAAGCCGTGCCAATGATTTCCTGAACATGCACGGGACGAGAAGCAGCGTATTCGCCCAGTCGATTTGTAGAGCCAATGGCCTGACCCGTCCTCATTCCTCCACCCGCCATCAGAGCACAACTGACTTGTGGCCAATGGTCGCGCCCGGCACCGTCGTTGATACGTGGCGTACGGCCGAATTCGCCCCAGACCAAAATGGTGACGTCATTCAGCATGCCACGCTCTTCAAGATCCAGCACCAACGCGCTGACACCTTGATCGAGTTTTGATCCATGATCGCGAACGAGATCGAAGTTCTTTCCGTGGCTGTCCCAGCGTCCGTAAGAAAGAGTTACTGAACGAACGCCGGCTTCGACCAAACGACGAGCCATCAGGATCTGCTCATTACAGGTCGGTGCTCCGTCGTACTGGAACTGATAAGGCTTGCCGTCACCATAGCGAGCGCGAACTTCGGCAGGCTCCTGAGAAATATCCAGGGCGGCAGCCAGGCGGTTTGAAGTCAGAACGCCAAACGCAGCTTCGGTGAACGAATCAACTCCGGCCATCATGCCGGTCGCATCAGTCTGACGCTTAAGCTGATCGAGTCCCTTCAACAATGATCGACGATCGTCAAGGCGGTCCAGCGTGACGCCGTTGAGTGTCAGGTCTTCCATACCATTTCCGTTAGGTCGAAATGGTTGGTAAGCCGCGCCAAGGAAGCCGGCTGGTCCTGGTTCTGACCAGGGCACATGCGAAGTTTTATTGGCCAGCGCAACCGACGCCGGGATTCCGGGATCACGAGGACCGTAGATTTTTCCGAGAACTGAACCGATTGCCGGGCGACCTCCCACAGATTCCATGCTGCGGCGATCCCATCCGGTCAAACACTGGAATCCATCATGCCCGCCGTCACAGCCTACAACAGATCGCACGACGACCAGGCGATCCATGATAGCCGCCAGTTTCGGGAAGCACTCACCAATTTGAATTCCGGGCACCGCGGTGTCGATTGGATTGAATTCGCCGCGGATCTCCCGAGGAGCCTCGGTCTTGATTTCCCACATATCCTGATGAGGAGGACCGCCACCAAGGAAAATATTGATGATCGATTTATTCGCGCCGGTCGCAGCGGTGCCAGCGACGGCTTCGGCTCGCATCAGATTTGCAAGATTGACGCCACCGGCTGCTCCCATGGAGAAGCCGCCGATTTTGAGGAAACCACGACGAGAAATTCCATCGCAATATTTGGATGCACGTCCGAGAATAGTCAACATGGCAAACTCCGGCGGATAAGGCGGGGGACCGGATCGTCATGATCACCCGTGGGGATGTTCATGACGGTAAAGGCGGGATTGGGGGCGACGAAAAGAAGTCAGGAGCCACGAGACAACCGGCCCAACGGGCACTTCGCACTATTGGTTCCTGACGTTTTTTCCAGAACAGTATAGGGACATCGACACAACGAACCTTGCGGACTTGAATGAATTTTCTGCGACCACAAAGGAAGAGTGCGCTTCAAAATCGTTCGTGTCCAGCCCCGGTTCCTGAGTTTTCAACAGATTGAGGTTAAAGAGAAGCTCCCTTGCCGTCAAGAAACGATCGATTTTTGACGGCAACAGGGGCACCTTCGAGAACGAGGAAAATTCCGGTGAACTTGTTTCCGAACGCGAACCGATTATCATGTGTCGCGCGAATCACTCTGGAACCTCAGATTTTGTTCGTGAGGAGAGATGGCAGAGTGGCCGAATGCGCATCATTGCTAATGATGTGACTCCAGAAATGGGGTCCGAGGGTTCGAATCCCTCTCTCTCCGCTTAAAAGCCCGCAGTTTACTGCGGGCTTTTTCGTTTTCCGCCCGCAGAAAACGACCTCCAGCCTTGGCCCGCTCACGAGCCTTGTTCGATCGAACAAGATAGCAACGTTTTCAGGGTATCCCCTCTAAACCCTGAAGAGTGAAGACGTTAACTCTCGGGATGTGACTCAAAAACGCAACATTTTAAACGCCTTGGCAGATTCCACTACGACACTCGGTTTCCAGATCTGAAGGCCATCGCTCGTACGCCATGAACGTTTTGGAAACTGCGAATCGTTCCAAAGTGCAGTTAAAACAACACTTGTCTGGACAACTATTTCAGGCGCGCCTATAGTCAGGTCGAAAATCATTGGTTGTTGCCTGCTAATGGTACGCGGGCGACAGAGGTCCTCGTGTGACGCAACTGCTTTCAGAGAGACGATCATGTTCAACGACGCTCCGCAGATGGTTAGTGAGACTGATGTTGTTGTGATTGGTGGTGGTCCAGCCGGTGCGACGGCATCGACGCTGATCGCTCAGAAGGGCTACAAGGTTCAGTTGTTTGAGCGGGAGAAGTTTCCTCGGTTCCATATCGGGGAATCTATGATTCCTGAAACCTACTGGGTTCTGGAACGGCTCAACATGCTGCCGAAAATGCGAGCCAGCAATTTCGTTCACAAGCACAGTGTGCAGTTCGTGAGCGCGAATGGTCGGCAGTCGGCACCGTTTTATTTTGCCGACAACAAGCCTCACGAGTGTTCCCAGACATGGCAGGTTGTGCGCAGTGAATTCGACCTGATGATGCTTAACAATGCTCGTGAGCACGGCGTGGAGGCCCATGAAGGTGTGCGAGTTCTTGATGTTTTGTTTGACGGTGAGCGTGCAACGGGCATAAGAATTCAGGAGCCCGATGGCCAGGTGCGTCAAATTAACGCCAAGGTCGTTGTTGACGCCAGCGGTCAGAGCGGCTTGCTGATGAATCGCATGAAAACGCGAGTCTGGGATCCTCAACTCAATAAAGGTGCAATCTGGACATATTGGGAAGGCGCTTACCGAGACACCGGGCGCGACGAAGGAGCAACGGTTGTTTTACAAACAGAGAACAAACAGGGCTGGTTCTGGTACATCCCGCTTCATGACAATCGGGTGAGCGTGGGTGTCGTGGCTCCGTTTGATTATCTTTTCAAAGGTCGTGGTACCCACGAAGAAGTTTACAAGGAAGAGGTTGAGCGTTGCCCTGCGGTGCGTGACCGAGTGTCCAATGCGAGGCAGATCACCGGACACTTCGCAACGAGAGATTATTCTTATCGCTCGACCAAGGTTGCTGGTGACGGATACGTTCTGATCGGAGATGCCTTCGGGTTCCTCGATCCACTGTATTCCTCCGGCATGTTGCTGGCGTTGAAGTCCGGCGAGATGGCCGCTGACGCCGTGGTTGAAGGCCTGCAGATGAACGACGTCTCGGAAGCTCAATTGGGCAAGTGGGGTCCGGCCATCAACCAGGGGATTGACCGGATGAGACGTCTGGTCTGCGAATACTACGAAGGGTTCAATTTCGGCGGTTTCGTTCGCAATTTCCCTGACCTGCGTGGTAAAGTCACGGATCTGTTGATTGGAGATTTGTTCACGGACAAGGTCGACGTCGTCTGGGAACCGATGGAGTCGCTCTACCCCGAGGGGAAAGAGTCGCCAAAACCGTGGAACTCAGGCACTGACCCTGCCGTTGCTGCGACAAAACATCACGAAATGGTATTTCCTGATGGTCAGAAACCGTAGGCGGCTGAAATCGTCCTGCCTTCATTGATGCATCAATCAACACCGCTGTCTTCGAATATCGTTTCGACAGCGGTGTTTTTATTTGTCGGTCGGTTGATAAGGACCAGAGGGAGCTACAAACACAATGGCTGTGTTTCGTGTTAATACAAATCCCAGCCATCGACAACTGCGTCAGTTTGGTCTGCTATGCGTTGCGCTGCTGCCACTGATCGCCTGGGTCTGGGGTGCGAGTGGTTCGATCATTCAGGCAACGGCGATGATTGGATCGGGCCTTGGCCTGCTGGGGATTTTTGCTCCTGAACTTCTGAAGCCGGTTTTTATCGGATTGGTACTTGTTTCGTGTCCGATCGGACTGATCGTGGGAGAACTAGTTCTTCTGATGATCTTTGTCGGCGTATTTCTCCCGATGGCATTGCTGTTTAAAATCATTGGACGTGATGTGCTGAAGCGTCGCATGTCGGTACAGTCTGAGACTTTCTGGGTCCCCAGAAATGCTCCAGCCAACGTGCGAAGATACTTTCAGCAATATTGAATATTTGAGTCTGACATCGCGTTGGTCGATGCGGTGCTGAACAGCAGACCAGAATCTTTGATAGCAATACTTCTGTCGATTCCTGCGGAACACTCATATGGCCGACAATAACTCGCCCGAACCGTCCGACAAAGTGACCAAATTTGAGCAGGCCGGAGAAGAACAGCCAATGGGACTGCTGGCTGAGTTTTGGCTCTTTATTCGCGAAGAAAAGAAGTGGTGGCTGACCCCGATCGTGTTCGTGCTGCTTCTGGCCGGTCTTGCGATTTTCCTGAGCGGTACTGGCGCGGCGCCGTTTATTTATACGCTGTTCTGATCGGTGGATTGCTGATCTGTTGTGAAGGAACGCAACAGGATGGAAGTCTGCGGCACCAGCACTTGCCAGTGCACCGTTGCCATCTCGCCAGTGAGTTGCTTTGTTTACAGTCGAGTTGTGATGAACTAGCCTGCTGGAAACAGTTCTGCGGCGGCCCTCCGGAAGAGAAGTATTATGACTCCCGATGTTTTTCGACTTACCAACCAGACTCGACGGCATCTGCTGCAAACAGCGGGGTTGGGTATTGGCTCGATGGCTCTGCAGGCGTTGTTGGCGAAAGATAAGACGGAGACTGCTGACGAGGCAAAAGAATCCTCCAAAGGCTTGCGACCGCCGATGTTGGCGCCCCGAGCGAAGCGGGTGATTTATCTGCACATGGCCGGTTCGCCGTCGCAACTTGAACTGTTTGAACATAAGCCGGATCTGCAGAAGCTGCATATGCAGGATTGCCCGGCCTCGTTTCTTGAGGGCAAGCGTTTCGCCTTTATCAAAGGTGTACCGAAGATTCTTGCGGGGCAATTTTCGTTTGCTCAGTATGGTGAAAGCGGGCAATGGATCAGTGAGCTGTTGCCGCATTTCGCATCAGTCGTCGACAAGGCTGCTGTGATCAGAACCGTACAGACAGATCAGTTTAACCACGCGCCGTCTCAGTTGTTTATTCATACCGGGACACCTCGACTGGGTAATCCGTCGCTGGGCTCGTGGATCAATTATGGTCTGGGAAGTGTCAACGAAAACCTGCCGGGCTTCGTCGTACTCTTGTCAGGCGGAAAGACGCCGGATGCCGGAAAGTCGTTGTGGGGTTCCGGGTTTCTGCCGTCGGTTTATCAGGGAGTTCAGTGTCGCACCGCTGGTGATCCCGTTCTGTATTTGAGTGATCCGGCTGGCATGGATCGCAAACTCCGCCGACGCATGCTCGATACTCTGGCCGAGATGAATGCGGCGGAGTTCGAACGATCGGGCGACCCCGAAACTCAGACTCGCATTTCGCAGTATGAGTTGGCGTACCGGATGCAGACTTCTGTACCGGAAGTCATGGACATCTCGAAGGAGCCAAAGCACATTCTGGAGATGTACGGTGCTCAGCCAGGATATGTTTCTCCTGCGGAAAGTGCGGATGATCCGCGAGTGCTGTACAAGGGTGATGATCCGACGTTTCCAAACAATTGTCTGCTGGCGCGACGACTGGTGGAGTCGGGTGTTCGCTTCGTTCAGCTTTACGACTGGGGCTGGGATCATCACGGTTCATCGCTCGGTGAGAGTATCGATGAAACGCTGCCGATCAAATGTCAGCAATCAGATCGTGCGATCGCAGCTTTGATCAGGGATCTGGATCAGCGAGGACTGCTGGACGAAACGTTGATTGTCTGGGGCGGTGAATTTGGTCGCACGCCGATGATGCAGAACAACGTCAATACGGAACTCAAGAAGGGCTACATCGGCCGTGACCATCATCCTTACGCCTTCACGATGTGGATGGCAGGAGGCGGCATCAAAGGCGGCACGGCTTACGGTAAGACGGATGAGTTTGGCTATTATCCCGTGGAGAGTCCGGTCACGATTCGCGACATTCAGGCCACGATTCTGAACGCGATGGGGCTGGATCCATATCGGTTCAGTTATCTCTATCAAGGCCTGAACAATCGTCTGATCGGCCCGACGGACGAGGGCAAAGTGCTGAACGATCTGCTGGCGTAAAGGATTCGCAAAGGTTCCTGGACTGGAAATGCAGGATCACGCCCTGTACGACATGGTGTCTTTCAAAAGAGAGTTTTCTCTTCTGTTCCGAAGAGTTCCAGTCCGAACTTTGTCAACGACTGCAGGCTGACTTTTTGCATTGGCCGAGGATACTGGGGGATTCGCACAAGGTCCGCATCCGGACGGGGCCACGAAATTGCCTTCGTCGCTTTGTCTGCTTCTGAATTGTAAAGCAGACTCAAGACACGAGCTGTAACACCTGCGTCGATGACGGCACGGTGAGCGTTCGCGATTGTCGGGATTCGCAAAGCCCGCGCGACAGTCCCCAGTTTGGCATCACGAGCCACTCGCTGGCGGCGAGCCAGCTGCATGGTGCAGATCTTTTGTAACGTCGCCGGCATTTGCAGTCCGCTGACGGCAAACTCGGATCGCAGGAAGCCAAGGTCAAAGGAAATATTATGAGCGACCAGGTGCGTCGCGTCGGACATGCAATCCAGCAATTCAGGAATCAACTGAGTAAACGTAGGAGCATCCTGGACAGCAATGTCAGAGATACCATGGATTGATGCAACATAGGGCGGGATTCGTCGGCAGGGATGGACAAGCGAGTCCAACATTCGTACGACTCGGAAGTTTTCATCGAGCACAATAACGGCAATCTCCACGACACGATCACCCTGATCTGCCGAAAGGCCGGTGGTTTCAAAGTCTAATACTGCAAACCTGGTCACTCTATGAGATTCCTGACAAAGACCACCTGAACTCCTCGGGAAACAACGGCAAAAAATGCCGGATTTTCGGGTTCAGATGTACGAATGGTGTCCATCATTCGACCACCAGCGCATTCAACTTACGCCGGCTTCGGGTAGTCGTTACAGTCCCGAATGTTGCGGTTGGCTAACGCCGCAGGATATTCGCTCCGTCGTCTCTCCGGAACTTTCTTCATGCATTTTTCAGCACTGCTTCGGGGCTTTGTCGTTTCGAGTTCTCTGGCCGTGATTGTCGGCTGTCCGTCTCCGGCCAAAGTGAGCGAACATGAAGACAGTTTCACCGCCGAAGCGAATGCCGTTCTGCCGATCACTTTCACGGATAAAGAATTGCTGCAAAGTGGAACCGGCGTGATGGATGATGACGCGCCGAAGGAGTTTCAGCAAACTGAGTCGGGGCTGAAGTATCGAGTCCTGCGGAAGTCAGATGGCCGACAGCCAAAAGCTCAGGATACCGTCACCGTCAATTATCGCGGCTGGCTGGACAGCGGTAAAGAATTCGACAGTTCTTACAAACGCGGCGAGCCGATCTCGTTTCCGCTGAACGGTGTCATTCCGGGCTGGACTGAAGGCATGCAGCTGATCGGAGAGGGCGGCATGATTGAGTTGTGGATACCGTCACGGCTTGGTTATGGCGCTGAAGGATCACCGGGCTCCGTGCCACCCAATGCCACGTTGCACTTTATTGTGGAACTGATCAGCGTCAGTTAGTGCTTCAAAAAGATCCGGCGCCCTGTGGTGTACAGGACTCACTGAGAATCACAAGCTCCGGAACGCGAGTTTCGCCATCCCGTTCGGCAAGCCTGCGGTCAAGCTCAACGATCATCGGAATCTGTTGACGAATCTCAGTCACAGTGAAGACAACCTGCTTCCGGAAATGTACATAAGCCCCCATCAGGTTCATGATCGAACTGAGCCCGGCGACGCCCATCGGAATTGCAGCAAAAAGATTACGCCAATACAGATACCGAGTGTCACGGTGCCTCATCATTTCTCGAGTCAGTCTGGCGAAGCCCATCAGATCTCGTTTGATCTCAAACCAACGAGGTCGATGCTTTGACTTCACCTTCAGCAGCTTTGAAAGTCGCAGGACTCGGTCAAAGTACCGCTTTGGTTCGTAGACCGTCGACACCACAGTGACCAGATCTTCCATGATCCTCTGCCGACTGCGCTGAGTTCTGAAATTCAGGCCGGCAATAGTCTGGTCAATCGGCTGAGAATCAAGATTGCGATCTTCTCCCTTTGTGAACATTTCGAGCTCAGAATCGATCAGTCGACCACCCATCGACAACAACCGACGCTCTTTAAGCAACCTGCGGGTCAACTGAGTATTCGGGAGGGCGACGAGAAGTCCGACCATTGCGAAGTTGATGCAGGCGTCCTCGATAAGCTCAATCATTAACTCATCGACACCATCTTTCTCACCATCAAAGCCGAGGATAAATCCACCAAACGCGACCATTCCATGATCGTAAAGTTTATGAATTCGATCCAGTATGGGACGATACGAGTTCTGTTTCTTCTGAGTAATCCGCAGGACATCCGGGTCGGGGGTTTCGATGCCAAAGAAGACGTTGCGAAACTCCGCCTCACGCATCTGAGCCATCAGAGAATCATCGTCCATCAGATTCAAGGATGCCTCGGTGGCATAATAGAACGGACTACCATTCCGGCGATTCCAGGCGATAAGTCCCGGGAGCAGATTCTTTGTCAAATTGACTTTGTTTCCGATGAAGTTGTCATCCACGATGAAGACTTCCCCGGAGTACCCCTGAGCCAGCAAGGCATCCAGTTCGTTGGAAATCTGCTCGACCGTTTTCGTGCGAGGCCGACGACCATACAATTCGATGATGTCGCAGAATTCACAGTTGAAGGGACAGCCGCGAGAGTACTGAATGTTGATCATCAAATACTGATCAAATTCCACGAGGTCGAAACGCGGGGTCGGAGAGATGGTCACATCCGGCTTGTTGCGCTCTGTGAAAACGCCATACGGATTTCCCTGACGCCACGATTCCAGCCACAGCGGAATCACCTCTTCGCCTTCACCCACAACCAGCGTATGAGCCCTGCGATAAAGTTCTGACTCGCTGGAAGGATCCGCCCCACCCACAACGATGTACTTGTCCTCTGAAACGGCTCTCTCAATGATCTCGAGCAGGCCTGGTTGCTGGGGCAACATGCCGCCAGTACAGATCATATCAGCCCAATCCCAATCAGACTGCTGCAACGGACGAACGTTAAGGTCCGCCAGTCGAAACTCCCAATGCTGAGGCATGATGGCCGCAACCGTCAGCAATCCCAATGGGGGCGAAATTGACTTCGCGCCTTTGAGTTCACAGGAAGCAGAAAAGCTCCAGAATGACTCCGTCTTGAACTCGGGATTGATCAGCAGGCAACGTATTGCCTGATCCGGAGAAAGCTTCATACAGGTGGTTTTCCCGGCGATTTTCTAAATTCAAGTCGGAGGAGATGCCGGCTTAGGTCTGTATCACTTTAAGAAACACAGCCGACGTCCTCAAAAACAAAACAGCCCATGCAGGGCCGCTCATCAGAGACTGATGCACCATGCCTCCGGGTGACGTTCAGCCATCATGTTGTTTGCCCCCTGACTTGGCAATCCTTCCGAGACTCAATCCGTTCGAGTATTCCATTTCCTTTACTCTTCGGACCTGCATCTTTGTTCCCATGCTTCATAGCCTGGCTAATCATTGCGACACGAAGGGACTCTTTGATCATCCGCCTCGGAGTCGTATGCCATGTCGAAGGGTCGTGATGACGAGCCTCGCACAAAACGACATGGCACACTCTTAATGATGCCTTTCCCTGCGTTTTCTGAGATTCCCGGCAGCTGGCCCCCTGTTCCTCGATCCGATCTGAACATTCTGCTCGCCCCGCTCAACATCAAGCAGGAATGTAAGACGTTCAGGTCTTATTGTCCCCACGCTTCGACAGGCCGATTGTGGAATCTCTGCGGTAGCCAATCCCGGCTTCGTCAGGCATGCTTAGTAAAACGCCGTCGCAAGTTTGCGGCGGAACTCGGAAGCGAGTTTAGATTTGGAGCCCATGACGGTGAGTAGTCCGACCATGGCTTCTTTGGCAGCGATACCAACGCCGGATCGATCAGCTTTCACGATCTCCAGCAACATTGTGCAGGCTTCTTCAAAGCGGCTGTCGGCTCCCAGAGCTTCCGCGAGTTTCAACTGCAGAGTCAAATCGCCAGGATTGGCTTCCAGAGCTTTTTTGGCTTCACTGACGCCGCCGGACTCTTCGACCTGACTGCGCATTTCGAGTTGCGCAAGCAGCGATTGAGCTTCTGGTTCAAGAAAGCCACGCTTGTTGAGTTCGTCCAGGATTTCGCGGCTTTCCTGATCACGATTCAGTTCGATGAGAACTCGCGCGTGAGCAATCCGGAACTCCGCAATGTCTGGCTCCAGTTCCGATGCTTTCCGATAGCTGGCTTCAGCCAGTTCAACTGATCCATCAGTCTCATGCTGCTGGCCCTGAGTAAACGCCTCCATCGAAGCTGATGGCATGAAACCTTTCAGCCACTCGCGAAGCTGAGGCTCAGTCTGCACGCCGGCAAAATGAGTGGCTGGCTGACCATCGACCATGGCCACCACAAAAGGAATCGATTGCACTCCGAACGCACCGGCGATTTCCGGGCATTCGTCGACGTTGACCTTAACGAGGCAAAATGCTCCGTTGGCTTCGTTGGTCAACTTCTCCAGCAATGGAATCAACTGACGACAAGGACCGCACCACTCAGCCCAGAAGTCGACCACAACCGGCCGGATCATCGACTGCTGAATGACGTCCTCGCGGAACGTTTCCATGTTGGTGCTGATAATATTGGGCGCGTCAGACATGAGAGAACTCGAATTTCAACAAGAGAACAAGCGAGAGAACAAGCGGCAGCACTTATTGAAGATTCAGCCAGCAGTCCGCCCACTGGCCGAAGTTTTCTTCAACGCTGACTCGCAGGCGAGCCAAACCGTGCTGCTGATCAAGCTTCAAACGGGAGATTAACGATTGTCCGATCCAGCGGGAAATCAGTTCCGCTGTCGTGTTTGCAATGGGAAGGATACAGCAATCCTCGGCCGGGAAAACCCAGCGTCGATCCTCAAACCGAGCGGTCACTTCACGTCCATCATCAGACGTAATGACTCGAATCGCCGGATGCCGATCCGGCAACAAAACTCGGTGATCCAGTTCATGCACCAGAGCCTGTAAACCATCGCGCAGCGCGATAAAGTCGAAGACGTAATGATTTTCGTCCAGCGGCCCTTCGATCGCCGCTTCCACCCGCCAGTTGTGTCCATGAATTCGTTCACAGATCGTGCCGTTAAACGTAATAAAGTGAGCCGCGCTGAAGACCAGGGTATCCTTGGTCACTCGCACGCCAAACGCTTCTTTCGAACTCTGAGACATGTTGAAGAGTCTACTCCACAAACTGAGATTTTTGCTGTCGAAAATGTTGCGCAAGTCGCACTGACCGGCATGATACGCCCGGAGACCGCGTTATGGCTTCGGTATCTCGAGTTCACTAACTACGGGAAGATGGTCCGATGGAAAACGACCGTCGCGTTGATCTGTAAGAATGCGAAGAGTCTGAACCTTGACCGAGGCGCTCGTGAAGATGAAGTCTATTCGCTGGTCCGGAACAATGGCCTGAAAACCATTCCACGTTGAGTTGGGACCTTCGGGCTCAAAAATGGAATGTTGAAACGTGTCATTGAGCACCAAAGGGCCAGCGGGATCGGCATCGATCAGAGTCTTGTAGGGCGGCGTACCCGGAGTGGTATTAAAATCCCCTGTCAGGACAACCGGATATTCCGAAAACTGACCTCGGACTCGGTTCACGATCAACGCCGCGCTTTCGATGCGTGCCTGCGAACCCTTGTGATCGAAGTGAGTATTCACAACGTAGAAAACAGTTCCTGACAGACGGTCTTTCAGCTTCAGCCAGCTCGCAATTCGTGGCAGAGCAGCATCCCAGCCTATACTGCCAGGCTCGTCGGGTGTCGGAGAAAGCCAGAACGTGGACTTCTCAATGAGCTCAAAACGGTCGCGACGAAAGAACACCGGAGAAAACTCACCCGCAACCTTTCCATCATCGCGTCCCACGCCATAAGCCTCCATCTGCGGCAGTCGCTGTTTCAGGTCTTCAAACTGCCCGATCAACACTTCCTGAAACCCGGCGATGTCGACGTTGTTGCCCGAGATGATTTCAGCAACCCAGTCTTTCCGACGAGGCCACGCGTTAGCTCCATCAACGGGATTGTTGTACCGAATATTCCACGACATAACCGTCATCGGTTGAGCATTCGCGACTTGCGACACGAAGATCGCAAACACCGCGGCAAGGAGAGCTGTTTTCATCCGACGGGCTTTCTACTGTTTAATCAGCATGGTGCTTTTCGTTCCTGCAGCATAGGCCCGACACACCCCTTTCGACAAGCAATTCACGGGGGAGGCATCGTGGCCAACTGGAACGCAGAACAGTGGTGGGTGTAGTCGCGGATGATTGTCAACCTCGGAGGGCGAGGCTCCTGCCGAGCCACTGCACTGCGGAAACGTACGGCTCGGCAGGAGCCTCGCCCTCCCGGAATTGCACTTCGTTGCGAGCTGCCGAAATCCGAGACTTCCCCCGCGCCGTTCTTAAATCCCTGGCCGCTTGTTCCTGAGTACGCTGCCAGACTATCCTTCGGCCTCGTGCCGTCTCAGCCAGCCTCTTCACTCACACCATAATTCTCTATCGGGAAGTTTGTTCATCCCATGAAGATTACTCGGATCGAAACGCTCGTGTGCAACGCTCGCATGCGAAACTGGATCTTTGTCAAAGTCATGACGGACCAGGACGGTTTGTTCGGCTGGGGCGAAGCGACTCTGGAATGGCATACTCGCAGTGTTGTCGCTGCGATCGAAGACATATCACAGCTCCTGATCGGTGAAGATCCAACCCGCGTCGAACATCTCTGGCAGATGATGCATCGCCAGCACTTCTGGCATGGCAATGGCATCGTTCGAGCCACTGCGATCGCAGGTATTGATCTCGCGTTGTGGGATATTCTGGGCAAGGTTGCCAATATGCCCTGCTCGAAACTGTGGGGCGGTCCTGTTCGCGATCACGTGCGAACCTATTGCCATCTCGGCGGGGGCAAGATGGAAGATTTTTATGAGACGTCCACCGAGGACGCTAATCGGTTCGCGGACCTCGCCAGAAAAGCAGTTGAGGATGGCTTTACCGCGTTTAAGTCAATGGCCGTTCCTCCAACGTTGCCTCTGGAAGGCCTCAAGCCAATCCGCACAGCAGAAAAAGCCGTCGCGGCGATGCGAGAAGCCGTTGGCGAATCAATCGATATCATGGTCGACTGTCACGCGCGGCCATCTCCGGCCATGGGCTTACAGTTCGCGAAAGCTCTGGAACCCTACGGACTGTACTTCTTTGAAGAACCATGCTGGCCAGAGAGCGTTGACGGGCTGGCTGCGATCGCTGCGGCCGTCACGACACCGATTGCCACAGGCGAACGCGTCACAAGCCTGGCAGCGTTTCGAGATCTCTTTGCAGCTCGAGCCTGTGCGGTGTGCCAGCTCGATATCACTCATTGCGGTGGCCTGAGCGAAGCACGGCGAATCGCAGCTCTCGTTGAGGCACATCGATTGTCGTTGGCACCTCATAATCCCCAGGGTCCGGTGAGCACTGCAGCGTCTCTGGAGTTTGGATTCTCACAACCCAGCTACATCATCTGCGAAACCGTGCATGAAGATGTGCCGTGGCGACAGGATGTTGTTGATCAGGGATTTGTGGTTGAGAAAAAAGGACGCATCGTCCGCCCGAATACTCGCCCCGGTCTCGGCATTTCCATCAACGAAGACGAAGTTCGCAAGCATCCGTTCGAACAGGAACTACTGCAGCGAGTCTTTAATTCCGACGGCAGTGTTGGGGATTGGTAGGCGTAAAGTGCTTGGTTCCTGGTTCATAGTGCTTGGTTCCTGGTCAGTTGGTGACAACTTCGGCGACGCGCAGATTTCGGGAGAGTTGAGTGATGAACACATTGAATGAAGCTTCGACTTGTGTGTTGCGAAACGGGCTTCGAGTGATGCTGTTGATGTTTACGGTGTCGACGTGGACGATTCCGGCGTCGGAGGCTGGCGAATTACTGGCGGGAGTGGCGAAGGTGGATATCTCCGAGCCGACTCTTCCGGCCAATGATCCACTGTTTGCCAAGGCTCTTGTCCTGAAACAGGATGACTCGGTTGCCGTAGTCATTACGGTTGATGCCGTGTCGATCGGTGGCATCGGATTTATCAAAGACGATTATCTCGGAAAGGTTCGCAAGGAACTCGAAGCGTCGCTGAAGATTCCTCCCATGAACGTCTTCGTCAATGCCAGTCACTGCCATGGAACCGTCTGTGCAGATGTTGATCAGAAGACTGTTCAAGCTGTGCAGGAAGCGTGGAAGAATCTGGTTCCAGT
This sequence comes from Planctomycetales bacterium, assembly GCA_026400835.1. Classification (GTDB taxonomy): domain Bacteria; phylum Planctomycetota; class Planctomycetia; order Planctomycetales; family Planctomycetaceae; genus SXXK01. Next base: position 129,861 of record JAPLOA010000088.1, read on the forward strand.
CACTGCGGGAACCGGAATCAGTCAGGAAGTACGGATCATGGAGAACCGCCGTCTGCTGTTAAAAGACGGCAGCGAAGCCGATGTGCGGCATGCTTATTCGATGCCTCGCGATGAAGATGTGGCCTCAATTGGCCCCGTCGACCCTGAGATTGGTCTGCTGCGACTGGATCGCAAAGATGGAACTCCGCTGGCTGTCGTTTACAACTTCGCCTGCCACCCGATTCAGGGAGCACCCAACAAGCTGAACACAGCCGACTTCCCGGCTCATGCCTCCCGCGTCGTGGAAGAGAACTTCGGCAGCGGCGTGATGGCCTTTTTCATTCAGGGCTGCGCGGGAGATATCAATCCGGTCGTTTACAAGGATGTGCATAGTCCTCGGGATTCTGAACCGTTCGGCACAATGCTCGGCCTGAATGTGATGCGAGGATTGAAAACGATCGAGATGTCTGACACGGCACAGTTGAAAGTGCTCAACGAATCCCTTGCGCTGCCTCGTGCCAAGGACATGCAACAGCGGATCGCGTCAATCGAAGCGGAGCAGGCACGATTGCTGAAGTCGCTTGGTGGGACCAGTTTGAACTTCAAGACATTTCTGCCGCTGTACGTGCAGTACAAAGTGTCTCCGGAGTTTCCTTCGTATTACTCACACCGCTATCTGCTGGAAAAAGCAAACGGCCGGGATGATCTTGTAAAGATGGATGCTGAGAACACTGCCAACATGGACGCCTATCTGCGAAACATCCAAACGATGGAACAACTGACCAGGCTGAACGTCAATCTGGCGCTCCTGAAGAAGCACCTGGCAGAGAACGAAGCGGCAGGTTCTGAGACGCTCGACGTGGAAGTTGGTGGACTGCGAGTCGGCAACTTTGTGCTGATGACGTTTCCCGGCGAGTTAACTGTGCAGGTTGGGCTCAACATCAAACAGGCGTCACCTCACCGATTCACATTCGTTGCTGGTTACACCAATGGCTACATCTTTTACACCCCAACAGCAACGCAGCGTATGAACACCGGATACGCGCAGGAAGATTGCGATTGCCTGGTTGGTCCGGAATGGCAGAAGCTGTTTGAAGACAAGGTCGCCGCGATGCTGAAGGCGCTGTAGGGACGGGCTGCCGCTCAAATAATCCGGAGGCCGACGGCGAGAAAAGCCTGATGTTTCCAAATGTAAACAAATCTTTTCATTCTTCTCATTTTACCCATATTAACATTGCGATAAGTGTAAATTAATCGTCACAATCCTCAAAGTCGATTCAGACGGACCTCGCCAGTCGAGAGAACTTGGCCGGTCTTAAGTCGTTAAATCATAAAACTTTGGGGAGATTGAGAGATGAATCTGCTTGCTAAGCTGTGGCGTGATGAAGCTGGAGTCCTGCTGTCAGCCGAAGCTGTCGTGGTGGGGACTGTCGCGGTTGTGGGCCTGACCACCGGTCTGACCGTGGTCGCGAAGGCTGTCAATGAAGAACTGCAGGACGTCGCCTTTGCGATCCGCAGTCTGGATCAGAGCTACAGCATTCCTGCGATCGAAGGTTGCGGAGCACGGACGGCAGGTTCTTCCTTCACACAGGAGCCGGTGAAGAAGTCTCTGGACGAACTGACGACGGTGATTGAAAAGGCTGAGAAGGAAGAGAAGACTCAGGCTGAACGCCTGCAGCAGCAGATGAAAAAGAAGGACAAGGACAACAACAAGGACGGTGAAGACACAAAGAAGAAAAAGAAGCGTGAGCAGAACATCTGATCTGGTCGAGCGTGATTCAGGATCCCTGTGACTTCTCTCTCAATCTCCTCTGTCACAGTTTCTGAATTGCGTCCTTCCCCTCTCCCAAAAGAAAAGCTCGTCCGACAATCTCATCGGACGAGCTTTTTTTGTTTCACCCTTCAATGGTAAACGTTGCTTTCCCTGCACCTTAATCATTTGTCGACTGAGGACGTTTCTCCACTTGTCGACGACTTGACTGTCTGCTGGAGACTATCCTGCTTAATCTGACGCAGGGTCTGTATGCGATCCACTGCCATCGCGAGAATGCTCAGGATAATCACAACAATAAACTCACCCACCAACAACTTGTTCCCGTGCTGATTCAGCCACTGCGCCACAGGCGCGCGAGGATCACTGAAGACAATGGCGATCAGCGATAGAATGGTGACGACAAAGACGGCTGTTGCCGGAATGACCAACTGAAACAGAAGACTGGGTTTTGATCCTGGACCACGCATTTCTGAAACTGCCAATTGCGAACAAACAAACAAACAAACCTGACGATTCAAAGCAGACAACAAATCACTGCCACTCCTGAAGACCAGTCGGCCACCAAACGCAGACGAAGCCTTCGGGATGGAGTTTCGCGACCAGTTTACCGAGTCTGCTAATTCAACAACAGCATCCGGGTTTCCGCATATCGGTCGAGGTGCAGTCGCGGATTTCGGCAGCTCGCAACGAAGTGCAATTCCGGGAGAGCCGTGCGTTTTCGCAGTGCAGTGGCTCGGCAGCAGCCTCGCCCTCATAGTTACTCGCATCTTTTCAGGACACGTCTTGTAATCACACGTCTTGTAATCACGCAGCCTTCTATCGTTAATTCGGTCCCGGGATTGCCAGCAACACGGGAGGCGACACGCGACCAAATAGTTGTCAAACCCTCGTACCATCGGCGTGAAGCCGAAGGGGGCCGGTTTATGGCGTTGAGTTCGCTGGTAGTTTCCAAATCAGGGCTCCACCGACGCAGGGTCGGGGGGGCCCAATCGCAACTGGTAGCCACGGGTGGATTCTGAAATTGTCGGGAAACCATCAGAGGATGTGAATTGGTTTGGAGAAAAGATCACTGAGCCACAGTGAAGACCTGAGGTGGTCCTGGCCAGTCAACTCTGCGTTACACTCCCGCACCCGTGCCAATCACTGTTCTTTGGGGACAAAATGATCAAAGACAAAATAATAAAACACAGTCAGAAGCGCCGTCATGCGCTGCTCTTCATCATTTTGTAACCATCATTTTGTAACCATCATTTTGTTCACATGACTGAGAAAGAAATCCTGAGCGGCCGGGCCTTGCGAGCCAGGGCCAGAAGAGTCGCCTGAACAGCATCCCTGGCATTGGCTGCTTTACGAAGAATTCTTTGGCAGACAGACTTTACCAGACCCTGATGTCGTTCCATTAAGCTGGCAAACGCCGACTCATCGCCGGCTCAGAGTTTAACAAGCAGTAACCAGTCGGTCGGGAGCTCAGCCGGCTGCGGTGTTTGCCGCGCCCCCTGTCGTTTCCATGGCAATAGTCTCATGATCGAACCGGCCGACATTCGCGCAACCCCACTGCCGTATTTTGGCAACGGAACTCCGTATCATGTGCCCGCTGGTTTCGCGCTGGCGGCAGGATTCTGAGGATTTCTGAACGGCAAATACGCCGATGAACAAACAACGTCGTTAAGACAAAAAAGACCGCGTCAGGTCAACCTTTGGAGGCTGCAGTTGCAATTTTTCGCGGTCAACTCTGAGAAGTCGTGCTGAGATGATGGAATCCGATGGACCTGATCGAGACTTGGCATTTGATGACGGTACTCGTCCCGTTACGATTCCTCAGCGTTCTGGTATTCTGAGGAATCTTTGCTCAGAACAGGCCCTGTCTCGAAATTCCTGACGCTGTTTCAGCCGCATGAGATTTGACTGGTGACGGGCAACGTTTTGTAAGTGTTTGAGTCTCCTATTCTCGACTGAAATCCTGATATGTCTGTTCGAACTCGCTTTGCCCCCAGCCCGACCGGATACATGCATATCGGCGGAATGCGGACGGCTTTGTTCTGTTGGTTGTGGGCGCGCCGAAATCGTGGCCAGTTTATTCTGCGCATTGACGATACGGATCAGCAACGAAACATCGATGCGGCCCTCGGGCCAATTCTGGATGCGTTTCGCTGGCTGGGGCTCGACTGGGATGAAGGTCCCGAAGTCGGTGGTCCATACGCTCCGTATTTTCAATCGCAACGCCGCGCGTCCTACGATGCCGCGCTGAAAAAACTGCTGGACGCGGGCCGCGCTTATCGCGACTTTGAAACACCTGAAGAAACACAGGCTCAGCGAGAAGCGGCGGAGAAAGAAAAACGAGTTTACATCAGCAGCCGCGCGTCGCTGTCATTGAGCAACGACGAGGTTCTGCAACGCATTGCGGAAGGGCGTGCGTTCGTAGTTCGACTGTTGGTTCCTCGTGGCGACAAGGTTGTGATTGACGATCATGTTCGTGGTCGCGTCGAATGGGACTGCAGTCTGATGCCGGATCCTGTGGTGGCTCGTAGTGACGGGTCTCCGCTCTACAACTTTGCCACCGTCGTCGACGATGCGGCCCTGGAGATTACGCATGTGATCCGTGCCGAGGAACATTTGCCGAACACCCCGATCCAAGTGCTGCTACATCGAGCGCTCGGGAATAAGACTCCGGAGTGGGCTCATATTCCTTACGTTGCCTCTCCGGGCGGCAAAGAGAAAATGAGCAAGCGCAAGATCGACAAGTATCGCACCAATCCACAGTTTCAGAAGCTATTCGAACTGGGCGATCAGGTCCTGAGTCGCATTGGTATCGATCCCAGGTCTGATGCATTGTCGCCGGTGATGGTGGCGTATTATCAGCAGGTTGGTTTCCTGCCAGCCGGGGTACTGAATGCACTCGTGCGGCTGGGCTGGTCGCTGGATGATCAGGCCGAGTTCTTCTCGCTGGAGGACATGGAGCAGAAGTTTACGCTTGAGCGAGTCATCAAGAGTGCAGCCGGACTGGATCCGGACAAGCTGCTGAGCTTCCAGGCTCACTGGATGAGTCAGTTGCCAGCCAGCGAGAAGCTGGACGGATGTCTGCCATTTCTTAAGAAGGCAGGCCTGATTGATGATGAAGCTGATCCCTCAACGCGTGATCGCGTGGCCAGTGTGATCGAGCTCGCTGGTGACCGCCTGCGCGTGTTTGGCGATATCTTTCAGCTGGATGAGTTTTTTGTTGTTGACGAAGACCTGAAGATTGATGACAAGAACTTTCAAAAGCGTGTCGTGAAACCGGAGAACGCGATTGACCTGCTGCGTGATCTTCAGAAGCGGTTCAGCAATTTGACAGACTTTGTTGCCGGGCCAATTCATGATCTCCTGCAGGGATTTTCTGCTGAGAAGCAGGTCAAAGTTGGCGATGTATTTCCAGCACTTCGGCTGTGTGTAACCGGGAAAGCTCAGGGAGCGGATTTGTTTAAATCTCTGGAACTTCTTGGGCGCGAATGCGTTGTGCGTCGCATGGACCGAGCGATCGGTCTCGCGGAATCTCAACGAGTTTAGGTTTTCGGCCAGCGGCAGGGCGTGGGCCCTCCATGCGTCAGGCCTGCGTTCGAAGCACATTGTGAAATCAGTATTTCAAAGTGAAAGTGATCGACTCGGAGGGCTGACGCCCTGCCGCTCGCCCCTCGAGACCGGATGTTTCAATTTATGACAACTGTCCTTGTTACTGGTGGCGCTGGGTTTCTGGGAAGTCACCTGTGTGATCGCCTGATCGAACGTGGCGACGATGTGATCTGCGCGGACAATTTCTTCACGGGATCAAAAGAGAACGTCCGGCATCTGATTGGACATCCTCGGTTTGAACTGATTCGCCACGACATCGTACATCCACTTTATGTTGAAGCGGATCGGATTTTCAATCTGGCGTGTCCGGCGTCTCCAGAAGCTTACCAGTTCAACCCCATCAAGACGATCAAAACGTCGACGGTGGGCATGGTCAACATCATGGGTCTTGCCAAACGCTGCGGCGCGAGAGTGTTGCACGCTTCAACTTCAGAAGTCTATGGCGATCCGCTGGTTCATCCTCAGACTGAAGACTATTGGGGGCATGTCAACCCGATTGGTCCTCGCAGCTGTTATGACGAAGGCAAACGCATCGCAGAATCTCTGATGGTGAATTATCATCAGGAGCACGGGACTGAAATCCGCATCATTCGAATCTTCAACACCTATGGTCCTCGCATGGCTCCGGACGACGGGCGAGTTGTCTCGAACTTCATCATGCAGGCGCTCAAGGGCGAAGATCTGACGGTGTACGGCGATGGCTTGCAGACTCGTTCATTCTGCTATTGTGACGATCTGATCGCGGGCATGATGAAGCTGATGGATCAGGACGAGCATACCGGCCCGATCAATATCGGTAACCCTGTTGAGAATACGATGCTGGAACTGGCTGAAGCAGTGATCAAGGTCACCGGCAGTCGCTCCAAAGTGGTTCACATGCCGCTGCCAAAAGACGATCCGAGGAAGCGATGCCCGGACATCACCAAGGCAAGAACTCTGCTGGGCTGGGAGCCTCAAGTACGGCTGGCGGAAGGTTTGATGTCGACGATGGAGTGGTACAAGCTAAAGCTGGAACAGAGTCAGGCGAAACCCTGATGGATCCGGGAGTCCGGGGGCTGTTGATTTCGGAACAGTTCAATAGGTGTGCCTGCGTTCGCTGGGGCTCACTTGTCACACCCTACAGAAGAATGTTGCTATTTGCAGGGTGTGACAAGTTCGCCTTGGCGAACGCAGGCACACAATTTACGAATGTTGTTTCGAATCCAATCCTTAGTTGCGACACAGCTTGTAGTGCTGGCTTCAGCCAGCCTTGCTATGGGGATTTGCCCGCGAAGGCCTGCTAAAGTCGGCACTACAGATGCGATATCTTAATGTCGTTGAGCGGAATAGATGCTTGAGCGTCCGCTGACAAAGCAGGCGACGAGACATGCCACTGTGATATAGAGCAGGAATTCTCCGCCAAAGAGTTCGACTGCCATCACGGTGCTGGCCAATGGGCAATTCGTAGCGGCCGCGAAGACCGCAACAAATCCGAGGGCCGCAAACAGGTCGGTTGGAACTCCCAGAAACGTAGACAAGGTGTTTCCAAGTGTTGCTCCGATAAAGAACAACGGCGTTACTTCGCCTCCCTTGAAGCCACTGCTGAGCGTCACCAGGGTAAACACCAGCTTCCAAAGCGAACTCCACGTCTCCGCTCCTCCCGCTTGAAAGGCTCTGACAATGGTGACAGATTGCTCATCGGCTGCCTTCACGCCAAGGCCAAGATAGTCGTCTGTTCGCGCGATCAGGAACAGCACGATCACCAGCACGCCACCGATGCACGGTCTCAGTAGCGGATTTGGGATGAGTCTTTTGAACTGTCGACTCAGGAAATGAGACAGTTCCGTGAATACCAGACTGGCCAGACCAAAGGCGACGCCGGCAAGCACAGTGCAGAGCAACAGCCGAGCCTCGAATGGCGCCAGATGCGAGATCGCTCCGGTTGGAAGCAACGACGCGATCGAATAGTGAGTATGCCCGATGCCCCAGGCAAGGCAGGTTTGATCTGCGACGATCGCTGCGATCATGCATGGAAGGATGCTGATAGAATTCAAACGACCCGCCGTCAGCACTTCCATGGCAAAGATCATTCCCGCCACGGGAGTTCCGAAGACTCCGGAAAACCCCGAGGCAATTCCGGCCGTCAGCAGAATCTTTGTGTCTTCGATGCTCATTCTCGGAATAAGTCGCGACAGGCCGGCGGCCAAACTGCCACCCATCTGCACGGCGGTCCCTTCACGGCCCGCGGAGCCACCAAACAAATGAGTCACCAGGGTACTCAACAGCACCAACGGAACCATCCGCAGCGGAACTCCTTCGCCACGTTCATGAATCTCATTCAGAATCAGATTGGTTCCAGCCTCCGTCGACTTCCCGATCGTGGAGTACACATATCCGATCAAAACGCCGGCCACGGGCAACAGCCACAGGAGCCACGAGTTCTCAGCCTGCAGCCTGGAACAATGATCCAGAAGCCAGAGAAACAACGCGCACGACGAACCCGTCAAAATCCCAAGGAGACTGGCCAGAAGAGTCCACTTCAGCAGGTAGCCGGTCGAAGTCATTCCAGAAGATCCATCAGACTGGTGGGTTCTGAAATTGCTGTGATTTCTGTTCCGCGCCACGGACAATGGAACAGAGGGACTTTCGGCAACCAATGTCTGATCTGTGCCGCGTTCGTGGGTAGGGAAGGATCTGCGTTCTCCTGAACGGCCGAACTCATCTCGTTCAGCACAACGGCGACAACGTTAACACCGTGCGTTTGCAGAGCTTCAACTGTCAGACGCGTATGATTAATGACGCCCAGACGATTGGCCGCGACAACAATCGTTGGGGTGTTGAGTTCGACAGCGACATCCATCACAGTCAGCTCATCTGACAAAGGACAAAAAATCCCCCCGGCTCCTTCGATGATCAGTTGATCAACGAGAGATTCCCAGCGGGTGGCGCCGTGAATCAGGAGACGACTGTCGACCTGGCGATTTTCCATTCTCGCAGCAATGTTCGGCGCAACGGCCGCATGAAATCGCTGAGGACAGACGAGATCAATTTCGGGATCAGTCCCGCATGCAGAACGCAGGGCTTCGATATCGGCCCAGAGAACTTCACCCGTGGAGCTCAACTCAGCGCCACTGCAGACAGGCTTGTAAGCTCCTGTGCAGATTCCTTGTTGTCGAAAAAATCGTACCAGAAGTGATGTCACCCACGTCTTGCCGACGCCAGTGTCTGTTCCGGTGACAAGCAGAGTCTTCATTCGATAAAGTGCCACTGAGAGAAAGATAAATTGCTGTGACGAGGATGAGTGAATGTCCGCGTTTATTTCCGATCAATGCCAAATCAAACGGGGATCCCTGTGTTTAAACTGCGAAGTCTAGTTCACGGGGATCATCTGACAATCGACCCGGAATCACGAGCAGTCCTCGCGATCAAGTGCCTTGCGGTTTTTGAGTTCGTCCTGATCCTCGCGACGTTTCCGCTATGGTGGGGCACTTCGGCGTTTCCGCAGATTCCTTTGCTGATGGCACTCCCGACGGCAATCTCGCTGGTCGCCACAGTCGGCCTCATGACGGCCTGCGCGGCAATTGCGTGGCTGCCGTTTCAGGATCGATCGCAACTGATCACGAAAGCGTCGATCACGGCACTTCTCTGCAGCATTATCCTGGTCGTTTCGAATCAGCATCGCCTTCAATCGTGGCATTGGCTGGCGATGCTGAATCTGGCATGGCTGATCGTGCTGCCGCGAAAAGATCTGCTATTGGCTATGAGACATACCGTCGCTGCCGTTTATGTTTGCTCCGCGCTGTCAAGAATCTCCCTGACACCAGAACAGGGCATCTCCGGAATCATTGTGCGTCAATTGCTGGAACTCGCCGGACAATCAGGATGGGAGAAACCTGCCGTTCAAATTGCAAATCTGTGCCACTTGATGACGCTGGGAGAATTCCTGATCGGCCTGCTGCTGGTGTCCCCAAAGACTCAGCGCTGGGGTGCTCCGGGAGCAATCCTGCTGCACAGTTCACTGCTGCTGGCACTCGGGCCGTTGGGGTTAAATCATCACGCCGGAGTGCTGCTGTGGAACCTGTGTTTTCTGTGCCTGGTTCCGATTCTGTTTCCGATCAGTCGCATCGCAGAAAACATTGATTCTGCGTATGGTCCGCGCAGAAGGGTTGTGCTGGTGGCTACGTGGCTGTTTCCTTTGTCCGGCCTGTTTGGAATCGCCGACAACTGGCCATCATGGCAGCTCTATTCCAGTCGACCCGAATCGTGGATCCTGTCCGTTCATGAATCCGATCGCGAACATTTCCCGGAGACAGTACGAAACGCCATCGCAGATCCTGCACCGCTAAGTGAATGGTGTGTCGTCAAGCTGGACCGCTGGTCGCTGGAACAGACCAGGTCGCCGATGTATCCCGAAGATCGATTTCAGCGGGCGGTGATTCAGAGCCTGTTGGCTCAGGTTCCAGAGTCCGTACGATTCCGAGTTGATATTTCAGAGCCCGAGTTCCCCTTCTGGTGGCAACGCCGAGAACGTCAAATTGATACCAGAGAAGATCTACGCGAAACTCACTGAACGGCAGTTTTCTGAACCCGAACAAATTCGAACTTCGCCAGCACGTTATTGAGGTTCGGTATTTTTCTTTCGCCATGCTTCAATATCGTCAACGAGTCGATTGGCGAGGCTAAGCCCCACGGAGTTCCTGGTCAGGAACACAACGCCGTCGATGAGCGACACCTGCCGTAAAGTCTGGGTGAGATCGGTCAACTCAACCTCTTCCGTGATCTTCTTCAGGTCCACTCGTTCGGCCTCTTTATGGAGCAGGCGCAGGATCAGGGCACACGGGGCGATTTCGACCGCTTCGATTTCGCCTTTTCGCTGCCATGAAAACCAGGCGGCGGCAAACATCCGCTGTGGCAGCGAGAGCAATCCCAGAAGGATTTCTACCCAGGTTCTGTCCGACTCCAGACTACCAAAAGCATAGGTCCACGCGGCAGACATAGTGGCCGCAGATTTGACGATCGTCACCTCATCTTCAGAGACCGATTCATGGTCGATGTCGGCCAATTGTTTCGGCATCCATAGCAGTGTGAAGTACTGAATCGTTGCCAGAATTCCCAACGTGGCCAGCATCGCCAGTACTCCACTCTGGATGAATCCAATGCGGATGATCAGGTAGAACAGCACAAACTCGATCAATGTGGCAACCGTGCCGATGACAGCCATTCCCGCCATCGCCGCCATGACAAGCTGTTTTTGAGTCTGCAGCCGCTCAGTCAGCCAACGCCGCATTTGTTCTTTCTTAAGCATACCCGAAATTCAATTCTTCTCTGTTGGCGGGAAATTCCGTTTGACCCTAAGTTATCAATCAGAATGTTATCAATCAGAATCGTAGTTGCCGAATCATGTGTCCACTTCCACGAAAACGGGGCGGCAGTAGTTTTCTCAAGCAGCATCCGGGGGATTCTGCAACCAGGACAAAAATGCAGGCAGCAGCCCTGTCCCGAGGTACACCATACCAAAGAAACACTTCGAGAAATTCTCTATTCCGCTCATCGATTGCTGAACAGGATCAAGCGACGTTATTCTTCGGACGGCATAAATTGAGGCCGGGGATTCGCGAGATGTTTCATTCAGATCATAACCTCAATTTTGGCCGCGCGCAGAATATCCTTGCCGTGTGTGCTCCTGGGAACTCGCTCGATGCCTCATCGGCTGATGATTGAGCTGAGTGAACAACTTCCTTAAATCCGGAGAATGTGAAATGCGAATCGCGATTGCGTGCCTTGCGATGATTCTGTTGCAACCGTTTCCAGTCTCAGCTCAGACTGAACAAAGCCAGGCAAAACAGAGTCAGATTGAGCCCGCAAAGCGATTTAACGTCTTCGTAAAACAGCAGGCCGCGATTATGCGTGCCAATGATAATGCACCCGGAACAGTCGAAGACTGGCAGAAGACACGCACAGATCTCCGCGATCTTTTGTTGAAGGCTTGGGGAGGCTTTCCAGGCGAGGCATGCCCACTGGAACCTCGTAAGCTGGGTGAGATTGAGCGAGACGGCTACCGCGTCGAAAAAATTGTCTTTCAGACAATGCCTGGCGTCTGGATGACCGCGAATGCCTACGTTCCAGCCGGGAAGCCCGAGCAAACTTTTCCGGCCGTATTATGCGTCCATGGTCACTGGGCCGGAGCGAAGCAGGATCCTGTCGTGCAGTCGCGTTGTATTGGGTTAGCAAAGCTTGGTTTCGTTGTCCTGTGCGTGGACGCTTTCGGGGCCGGTGAACGTGCGATCGGAGAAGCACTGGGCGAATATCACGGCGAAATGACCGGAGCAACGCTGCTGCTGCTGGGTCGGCCACTGTCGGGTATTCAGGTTTATGAAAACATGCGAGCTGTGGACTACCTGCAGTCACGTCCGGAAGTTGATCCCAATCGACTGGGCATAACCGGAGCCAGCGGCGGCGGCAATCAGTCGATGTATGCTGGTGCGTATGATGAACGGTTTCGCTGTGTCGTGCCCACCTGTTCCGTGGGAAACTATCAAGCCTATCTGAGCGCTGCCTGTTGTATGTGCGAAGTGGTTCCCGGCATTCTTCAGCGTCACGAAGAGGGTCATGTTCTGGGACTGGCGGCCAATCGCGGACTGATGGTGACGAGTGCAACTCAGGATGCGTTTCAGTTCTCGGTCGATCAGGCTCGCATCTCAATCAGTCGAGCCCGTGAGATCGCTGCTCTGACTTCACTGGAAGGCCCGTCTGCCGTCAAGCATACGATTATCGAATCGCCTCATCACTACAATGAGCCGATGCGAGAAGCGATGTACGGCTGGATGACCAAACATCTGAAAGGTGAAGGCGATGGCAGCCCGATTCCTGAGCCGGAAATCAAACCGGAAGAGCCGGAAGTCCTGCGATGTTTTCCGGGCGACAGTCGTCCTGATGATTATGTCACGATCCCGCGATTCTTCGCCGAGGAAGCTCGACAACTTCTGAAAACCCGTGAGTCAGAATTTGATCAACCATATCTGGCGGCATTGGAAGCAGCGAAAACTCCGGAAGATCGAGCAACTCTGCGTGAGCGCGCCGTGGATCAACTCACCAAAACACTGAATATCAAGGCCACGACATCTCCGGTTGAAGTGACGGCAACAAAAAGTCCTGATGAAAAATTCATCGAGCTTGTTTATGAGACGGAACCCGGCCTGGAAATTTCCGCGCGATGCGATTCAGGGTTAGCGGATAAATCAGATGGTCAGAAGCTGGCGATCCTGCTGAACATTGATGAAGGCTCTGAGAAAGTGTTCAACAGCGAACAGGCTCAGAAGCTGAGGCAGCAGGGTTATGCAATTGTCGCACCAGAACTGCGAGCCTCCGGAAAATATGCTGTCGCGGGAGATCGGATCGGCAACGCTCCTGACCATAATTCCGCCGAGTGGTCCCTGTGGATTGGTCGCCCGTTGTTGGGCCAATGGACAATGGATGTCTTTCAATCCGTCGAGGCTCTGGAGAAACACTTTGGCGCGCTGCCGAAGGAAATTCTGATCGTGGGACAGGGATCTTCCGGCACGATCGCTCTCACGGCCGCGGCCATGGACGATCGAGTTTCACAGGTACTCATCCAGAATTCGCTCGGCACATTTGTCGACGACAAAAAGTATAATGGCCCTCGACTGGGATTGCTGGTTCCCGGCCTGCTGCGAGATGCTGGTGATATCGGGCACATCGCTGCGATGATTGCTCCGCGATCTGTGCAGATCGAGAATCCCTTGAGTGCATCGGGGACTTCGCTCTCCCGGGACGCAGCGTCAAAGTCGCTTCAGTTCTGCGTTGATGTCTATACGAAACTTGGCGCAGCCGAAGCGTTGGTGATCACTACGGCAAATTGACCGGCTTAGCGACAGCCATAGAACAGCGTGGGAATTCGTAGGGTGTGACAAGTTCGCCCTGGCGAACGCAGGCACACCATTCATGGATATTATTTCGAACCATTTTTCGAACCCCAAAGCCCGGTGCCCAAAACTTTCACGAGCAACAAGTTCAGCGCAATAATGACCATGGTTTCGCGCCATAAGTGAATGCGGGATCAAAACTGAGGCAATGCTCCCCATAATGCGTCCCGCGAACACTCGGCCGCAATTCATCCCGTGCAACGAATAACTCTGGTAACCAGCATGAATCGACGTGACTTTCTTTCGACCGGTGTTACCGCCAGCCTTGTAACGCCGCTTCTGGGAGCTGTCCGCTCTGAACAGTTTGAAGCCGCCTGTCAGGTGCTGGACAAGGCGGCGTCGGGCGGGCAGGTTTCTGCAGCGGTGCTGCATGTGATTCGAAAAGAGCAATCCTTTTCGAAGTACTTCGGTGCAGCGAAATCCAGTGACGCAATGTTTCTGCTGGGGTCGATTTCGAAACCGATTTGCGTGACAGCTTTGATGACTCTGTTTGATCAGGGCCAGTTTCGACTTGAGGATCCAGCAAAGAAATTTCTTCCCACCTTTACTGGCGATGGCCGCGAACGAATCACAATACGCGACTTGATGACTCATGTCTCAGGCCTTCCCGATCAACTTCCGGAGAATGATGCTCTGCGGAGGAGCCATGCAGATCTGAATGAGTTTGTTGAAAAGGCCATCCGAACGCCGTTAGTGTTTGAACCAGGAACTCGCTACAGCTACTCCAGCATGGCGATCCTCCTGGCGACTCATGTGGCTGAGCTCATCAGCGGCACCAACATTCGCGATCTTGTGGAAAAGACTATTTTTGCTCCACTGGGGATGCAGCATTCGGCTCAAGGATTGGGGCGATTTCAACTGAGCAACTTTGTGCCGTGTCAGACTGAGTTTGCCGCGCCGGAAGCTGGTGCGGGTGACCCGACCGCAAAAGAATGGGACTGGAATAGTGCTTATTGGCGCGGCTTGGGCGCCCCTTGGGGCGGGACTCATGCTTCAGCGGCGGATGTGAGCCGATTTCTGGAAGAGTTTTTGCACGAACAAGGCAGAGTTCTCAAACCAGAAACAGCGAGAATGATGGTTCGTAATCACAACGCTGCAGAACTGACACCGCGAGGACTGGGCTTCAACGTGGGAGCGGCCGCAGGCAGTCGAGGATGCTCGGAGGAAACATTCGGCCATACAGGTTCAACAGGAACTCTGGCCTGGGCCGATCGCAGCAAAGAGGCGATTTGCGTCATCCTGACTTCGCTGCCGGGACGAGCGGTTAATCCTCATCCCAGAGATCTCGCGGGAGCAGCCGTGGTTTCAGCGTTGAAGTAGAACCGACGATATCGGTGTTTCGGTGTTACGGCCTGCCACCAATATTTCCTGAATTGAAGCTTAAATCGCCAGTGGTGTGCCTGCGTTCGTAGCACGAACTTGTCACACCCTACAGTTTTCAACGTTCTTCTGTAGGGTGTGACAAGTGAGCTTTAGCGAACGCAGGCTCACCGACTGAGTCTCCATTTTATTCAAACCTGACGTTTACTCGGGACTCTCTCCAGACTCCCCTCGCTGACTCGAAATGACTGATTTGTTTGATAACGCGGCTACTGAATCACTGCGACTTGATCTGCGTTTGAGTCATGAAGTGATTCGCCGTCTCCGCAATCGATTGCTCAAACGATTCCTGCCGGACTTCGCGGTGTTGGCGGACTTCGCTGTGACGGCGGACGTCCCGGAATCACATCATCTGAAGCTCCACTGTCTGGAGTTGTCGCAGCGTTACGATTCTCAAATCGATGGGGCAACAAAACTGTTGTTCCGAACAGAAGCTGGGTTGCCGATTGAAACGGTGATTCTCCGGATCGCCACAGGACGAACAACATTGTGTCTTTCCAGTCAGGTCGGCTGTGCGGCGGCTTGCGAGTTTTGTGCAACGGGCCACATGGGGATCGCTCAGAATCTTTCTGCGGCACAGATACTGGATCAGGTCGTACAGGTCGGGCAACTTCTGACAACCGAACAACGACAACTGCACAACATTGTGTTTATGGGAATGGGAGAGCCATTTCACAATCAGCAGAACCTGTTCGAGGCGATCGAGTGCCTGACAGATACTCGCAAGTTTTCGCGTGCTCCAGGAAGCCTGCTGGTTTCGACGGTTGGCATCCCGGAGGCCATGGTCCGATGTGCTCAGCGATTTCCTTCCGTCAACCTTGCACTCAGTCTGCACAGCGTGGATCAGGAAGTTCGGCAGTCCATGATTCCACTGGCACGAAAGTTTCAACTTCCGGAGATAAAACGAGCCCTTACGGAGATGAACCGCCTGCAGAAGAGACCCGTGATGCTGGAATACCTGATGCTCAGAGGGATTAATGATTCTCTCGAGCAGGCTCAGCAACTGGCCGCGTGGACTCACGACATCAACGTCCACATCAATCTGATTCCATTCAACCCGATCGACGACGCGCCGCATCTGCAGGGAAGCTCGTCCGAAGTGATTCAGCAGTTCTCAGGCTCGCTCAAGAATGCCGGACTCAAAGTCACAACCCGCTATTCCCTTGGCACTGATATCGCGGCAGCATGCGGACAACTGGTGCGACAGGTTACTCGGCCCACCTGACAAAGCAACCTGACGCCTGAGTCGAAACAAAGTGCAGTCAGTTCACAAAGAAGAGTGGCTGCCCGTGACTATCTAGACCGAAATCGCTGATCAGCTTTTGAGTCGACTCTTTGGCCAAATAGAGAAGAAACTTTTCAGCGGCCTCCGTCTGAACATGAGGGTGCCGCGCCGGATCCACCAGCATGACAGCATATGGATTTAACAATTGTGGATCACCCTCTACCAGAATGGTCAGACTAAGTTCCTTCTTCAGCACCAGAAATGTTCCTCGGTCCGCGATTGTCCAACCTTGTTTCTCTTCAGCGACTCTCAGGGTCTGAGCCATCCCGCTGCCTGCTTTCAAGTAATTTGAAAAGGTCGGGTTGATCCCTGCCGCCTTCCAGAGTGCCTCTTCCTTTCGATGCGTACCGGAATCATCTCCGCGGGACACGAATGTCAGATTCTCGGCTGAAATTCGGGACAAGGCTTCGCTGACCGTCATCGGTGTGCTTCCCCGCAAGGAACTGCGGACCGGACCGATCAACAAAAAATCATTGTGAAAGACCGGTGTCCGCTGTTTTGAAAATCCGTCTTCGACAAACTCTTTTTCAGCATCAGGAGAATGCGTCAGGAGAACATCCACGTCGCCGCTCCGACCCATCTCTATAGCCTGTCCCGAACCCACCACAATGACTTTAACATCAATGCCCGTCTGCTCCCGAAACCCTGGCAGAATTGTATTGAGCAGTCCGGTGTCTCGCATGCTGGTCGTCGTCGCCAGAGTCAGCATTGGGTGCTGACCTTCCGACGATCGCGCCGGATTTCTTCCTTCACATCCGATCGAGAGTAAAGCAATACCAGCGCAGAGCACCTGTAGAACATGTCGACCCATCAATGCACCATTCTTCCGTTCACAAAATCCTGAGTCCGAGGATCAACCGGCCGATGAGAAAAATCATCTCGTGCGGAGATCTCCACAATCCACCCCGCAAGAAGCAGAGCCATGCGGTCCGCCACACGTCGGGCCTGAAACATGTTATGAGTCAACCAGATTAAAGTCGTTCGATGACGTTGTCGCATTTCTTCCAGAACCAGCTCAACCAGACCGAGAAAGCAACAAATAGAGCAGCAGACCAACAACCACCGGCGGCATTGCCATGCCTGAAAATGCCAGTGCCTTGATTATTGATCGCCCCCGCATTCGGCTAAGTGCCGGGCAAACGCCCAGCGGCATGCCGATAACACAGCTAATCAGCACCGCCGGCAGCGAAACCGCTGACGAAAGAATGACGATCGGCAGAATTTCGTGGAGAACGGATTCCATAAACCTTCAATACCATCGAACGGTAACGTTCGTCGTCGCCATTAGAAGACATGACAATCACGATTCAAACCTGTTTTCTCGCACTTCCCCGCACATGCGTCCGCGACGACTGGCTCAGGAGTGTAACATCCGGCGGATTGACGCGAAGTTCTTCACTGAGGATTTGTTTAGGATCCGTAGGCCATATGATTCAGTCCGCTCGACCACAATTCTCACGCGAAATCTCTTTGGGTGTGACAATGACCAGTGGGAGCGTTTTTGGCCGTTCCTGCTAACATTTGAACCAATTGATTTTCTGTCACCAGCAAGAAGATTCAGCATTCGCTCCACCCAGGGCATACCTGCCGCTGATTGAGATTGGAAAAGTAGAATGTCCCCTTTAGAACTGGATGAATGGCTGAGCCGGCCCACGGATCGGACGATTGAGGCTCTGCGGAAGCTTGATGGCGATCTGATCGTGTTGGGAGCTGGCGGGAAAATGGGGCCAACGCTGGCGCGGATGGCACGACGAGCGTTGCCGGCTGATCGCAGGGTATTTGCGGTTTCCAGGTACTCGTCCAGCAGTGCCCGCGTAGACCTAGAAGCCCACGGCGTGCAGACGATCACCTGCGATCTGCTGAATCGCGAGGCCGTCGCAAACTTACCGGATGCGGCCAATGTGGTCTACATGGCAGGTCACAAGTTCGGGACCAGCGACGCACCGGAATTGACATGGATGATGAACAGCGTGCTTCCGGCGATCGTCGCTGAACGTTATTCAGGGACAAGCACCGTCGTGTTCTCCACGGGCTGCGTTTACGCATTGACGTCGACGGCCAGTGGCGGATCGAAGGAAGACGATGTGTTGGCACCGCCGGGCGAGTATGCTTATTCATGTATCGCACGCGAAAGAGTCTTCACGCACTTTGCCAAATCCTGCGGGACTCCGACTTTGATGTTTCGTCTGAACTATGCCATCGATCTGCGATACGGAGTGCTCTACGATGTTGCGTCAAAAGTCTGGCAGGGCAAACCGGTCGATGTCACGATGGGGCATGTCAACGTGATCTGGCAGGGAGATGCCAATGCGCGAGCACTGGAGAGCCTGGCTCTTGCACAGTGTCCACCAAAGATACTGAATGTGACGGGCCGCGAATGTATCTCTGTTCGCTGGCTGGCGGAGCAGTTTGGTCGCCGGCTTGAAAAAACTCCGATCATCACAGGCAAGGAAGCTGAACTTGCCTGGCTCAACAACGCCAGTCAATCTTTTGAGCTGCTGGGAGATGTTACCGTTTCGCTGGAAGAGATGATGACCGCCACCGCAGACTGGGTCAGAAACGGCGGCGTATCGCTCGGCAAACCAACTCATTTTGAGTCTTACGATGGTAAATTTTAATTTTCGTCACGCGTTACAAAAAGGTTTAGTCATCCCCGCGCATCCGTTGGCGGTGACGGAGAATCGTCGTTTGGATGAACGACATCAGCGGGCTTTGTCGAGGTACTATCTGGCGGCCGGAGTTGGCGGACTGGCTGTCGGAGTTCACACAACTCAGTTCGCGATTCGGGATCCTCGGTTCGGCTTGTTCGAAGACGTACTGATGCTGGCCGCCGAAGAGATGGACCGAGCGATCAATCCTGTCGTGCGCATTGGTGGGATCTGTGGGAAGACCACTCAGGCCGTGCAGGAAGCGGAGATACTTTCGCGGCTGGGATATCATTGCGGTCTGCTCAGCCTCGCCGCGTTGCCTCAGGCGACTGAAGATGAGTTGATCGTGCATGTGAAGTCAGTTAGCAGTGTCATACCAATCGTCGGTTTTTATCTGCAGACGGCTGTCGGAGGGCGAGTACTCCCGTATTCCTTCTGGCGTCGCTTCGTTGAGATTGAAGCCGTTGTGGCCATCAAGATCGCAGCCTTCAATCGCTATCAAACTTTGGATGTCATCCGCGCTGTCGCGGAATCAGGCCGAGATGACATCGCACTTTACACAGGCAACGACGACAACATTGTGGCCGATCTGATTACCCCGTGGAGACTGGGAGAGCGACAACTCCGCTTCACCGGCGGACTGTTGGGGCATTGGTCTGTCTGGACGAGGCCAGCGGTCGAACTACTGCAGCGTTGTCAAACTGAAACTGCGTCACCCGAACTTCTGCAATTGGGAGTTGAAGTGACCGACTGCAATGCGGCCTTCTTTGACGCCGCCAATAGTTTTCACGGCTGCATCGCAGGCATTCACGAGGTGCTGCGTCGCCAGGGTTTGCTGCAAGGCATCTGGTGCCTGAATGAAAACGAAGGATTAAGTCGCGGTCAGGCTCAGGAGATTGAACGCGTCTATCGAACCTATCCACATCTGAACGATGACCAATTTGTCGCGGAACATCTTGATGAGTGGCTTCGATAGATCTGGTTCGATAGCCCATGGCCTGCCCCGCCCCGGAGCATGCAGAAACCCCGACTCATGTTTCGCACAATGTGAGCGTCGCGGTGCGCAGGCGTCCGTTGGCCACGCGTGCGACTCGCGGAAACAGGAGGGATCATAAAGTTATCTGAGATGTTTCTTTTGCGTTAGTTCCGTCCGTGCAGAAGGTGCCATGGGTGAATGAAAAACAACCGAAGCGAACGGTCGGCTTCCGAGTGTCGGCGGGAAAACATCACAGAGCAACCCACACTCCCCTTCGATTCTGTCTCCTTTTCCGGCAATTAGGCTGTTTTATAAGCAAAACCGGCGGCGTAATCCTTGCCACATCCACCTTGACAGGGGCCGGGATTGTGAGACACTAGAGTCATGGGGAATCTTTACATAATCCTGACCGGCTTAGTGCTCGTCGTCCCATCGGGATTGTGTCACCATCGCGCGGAATCTGCCGAAGATTTCGCGCATGCCTGGTATGCGTCCAGTTCGGAAGAACTGTTGACCGCCAGCGAAGGGGAAGTGGAAGAGCCCGAGTTATTCTTTCACGGGGTTGCATTGTTTGAGCACCGTGCCCAGCCAGACGGCCATCTGCCTCTGAACTGGAGCTACGAGGTTCACTTTGCGGTCGTTGATCCGCAGGGCTGTCGACCGCCTCCAGCTTGCTGAACCTTCTGTTGCTGAATCGTTGTCACGGAAGCCAACTCCAGGCAATTTCCTGACATGTTCTGCTCTGCGCTCGTCAACGATTCGTCGATTCCTGAATCCTGATTGTTGCGCTGTAATGTTCGCCGCTGCCTGAACAACTGCGGCATGAGCCTTGCTGATTAAAACTTTGTCCACGCGGCTGCGAGATTGCAGCGCGCTGCACAAATTCAGAGTTCGACTTTCCCGGAAAGGGAGCCCGTGTCGACAATTGCCGCCGCCGATATCCCGGTCAATGAGACTCCGCCTGAGTTGGTCTGTATTCGCGAACAGCTTCTCGCTATCGCCGAACTGCTGCCTCTGCAGGGGCCGATTACCGCGTTTGCGTTTCTGAACCCTTTGCAGGGAATGGAAGATCAGCCATTCGTCGAAGCCCTGGGACAGGTCTCTCAGATTTACGGTTGCGAGCCTTTTCTGTCCGAGACTCGCTATCGTCAGAAAATGGCGCGAGGCCGAATCACGGTCGACGATCTGCGCGAGATACTGCGAGAGGAGAATCCCGGGGAAGCAGATGTTCGCATCGGCGGAATCGTCGGCCTGATTGATCTGCGTTTGAGCATGTTGCAACACTCGGTAACACCGGGCAATCAGAACGAACTGCGTTGGACGATTGCTGAATCCGATGCGCTAAGGCGGTTTCGGACGGAGATGACTCACGAGGTTCGCGACCGTCTGCTGGAACAGACGCAGCACTGGATTATGCGTGACCTGAGATCACCGGGTGAGCCGAGCCCGACAACCGATCATCCGGAAATCGCCGGTATCGTTCAGGAAGTTGTTTCAAATTTTGGCAGAAGCAACATCGAACGATGGTCAGACGAAACGTGGGAGCAGGTTTCGCTCGACTTACTCTGGAAGATTATTCAACAGCGAATCAGCACCACGCCAGCTCCTCGCAGAACCATGCACCGGGAAGTCCGACATCGTGACCTGCTGCTGGACGTGATCCGTGAAGACACCGACATCCTTGTGCATGAAGTTCTGATCCGTTTCTGTGCCGCCTATCTGGATCAGGGTTATGCACAGTGGAGACTTCCAGATCGTGATGCCGGGTTTCTCGCATCATTCTGTACGCTGCTTCGGTCTGGCGGGTTTGGAAATCGACGCTGGATGCGATCGTTGGCTTCTGAGCTGGAGAGATTACAGGCCGGCAGTATTACTCCCTTGCAGTCCATCGCCGATTCTCTCCGCCAACTCGGAGTGGAAGATGGCGAGCGGAATGAGTTTCTTCGCAATTCCTTGCTGGCGTTGCGAGGCTGGGCTGGCATGATCTGGCAGACCGAAATCCGTCCGGATCGCGTGTATCGTTATTCGCCGCCGGGAACGCTGATCGAATTTGTCGCCGTCAGACTTCTGTTGGATCGTCTTGCTGCAGCAAGTGTTTCCAGAGAGGTGATCGACTTCCGCAGACCGTTGAACGAACTCCGCGCGTCTTTGCGAGCATCTCTGCATGCGGCGAATGGAAATTCGACGAACGATCAGAGAGCCTACCAGATGCTTCAACTGGCTCAGATTCATGGATGGTCATCTCAAACTCTCGCGGAATTATCGCAGGCTAAATGGACAGAATTGATCGCGGAGGTTGATCGCTTCTCCAGCTTTGAACGCCGCCGAGTTTTCCATTTCGCGTTCGAACGTCAACTGGTTCACAGAGCACTGGACGCAGTTTCAATTCGAGTGGCACAGCCGCCGACGAAGCCCGAGACACCTCAACTACAGATTGTGACCTGCATTGATACCCGGGAAGAATCCTTCCGGCGACATCTGGAGGAAGTGGCCCCGGACGTAGAAACGTTTGGCAATGCCGGGTTCTTCTGCGTGCCGATGTATTATCGCGGTGCGGCAGAAGCACACTTTACCGCGCTTTGTCCCATCGTGGTGATGCCGAAAAACTGGATCGTGGAAGACGTCGTTTACGCTCTGGAAGATTCCCATCGTCAGCGAGCAACCGCGCGACGCCTGCTGGGAAGTGCGTCGCATCATTTCGACGCGGGGACTCGACGTTCGCTCAGCGGGGCTGTCCTGACGGCGCTTCTGGGCCCCCTGGCCACGGTACCTTTGCTGGGGCGAATTCTGTTTCCACGATTCGCGGCAAAAATGCACCGAACGGCTCGACGCTTCGTCGCACCACCCGCGGTCACTCGACTACGTTTGGAGCGAGCGGAAGGAGCTCCTGCCGGTCCGGATGATGAGGGAATCGGCTTCACACTTTCAGAAATGGTCAACATCTCTGAACGATCTCTGCGAGACATCGGGCTGATCTCAAATTTTGCTCGACTGGTTATGTTTCTGGGTCATGGTTCCAACTGCCTCAATAATCCTCACGAGTCGGCCTATCACTGCGGTGCCTGTTCCGGCAGCGCGGGGGGCGCGAATGCGCGAGCACTGGCAGCAATGCTGAACGATGTTCGCGTGCGTCGACAATTGAAGGAACGAGGACTGGAGATCCCGGAAGAGACTTACTTCATCGGCGGATTGCACAACACAGGCTCGGAAGAGATAACCTTCTTCGACCTCGAACTGCTGCCAACATCTCATGTCCGATCATTGCGACTGGCGCGAGATTTGTTTAGCCGGGTTGCCGAACGGAATGCTCACGAGCGATGTCGACGCTTTGAATCAGCACCACTGGATCTGACGGCTTCTGAAGCGTTGTTGCATGTTCAGGAACGAACAGAAGATCTTGCACAAACTCGGCCGGAGTATGGAAACTGCACGAACGCCATGTGTTTTGTTGGCCGTCGCAGTCGTATTCGAGGATTGTATCTGGATCGGCGATCGTTCCTGATGTCGTATGACAAATCGCAGGATACGCCCGCCAACATGATCCTGGCTCGAATTCTGGGTGCCGTGATCCCGGTCTGTGAAGGCATCAATATGCTTTACACACTGTCAGCCATTGACAATCGCGGCTGGGGCTCGGGCACCAAGCTTCCGCACAATGTGACGTCGCTGCTGGGAGTAATGGACGGAGCGGCCAGTGATTTGCGTCCCGGACTCCCGTGGCAGGGTGTTGACATCCATGAACCCGTGCGACTGCTGTTTGTAGTCGAGACGACTCCGGAAGCCATGCTGCAGATTATGGCCGATAATCCCACGGTGGGTCGCATCTGTCGCAACGGCTGGGCACAGTTGGCTGTGCTTGATCCGGACTCATCGAGAATCCAGCGATTCATTGGCGGAAAGTTCGAAGACTACTCACCAACATCAACCGAACTGGCGTCTGCTGATTCATCACTCGAGTGGTATCGCGGTTGGCGCGACCATCTGAACTTCGCGCTGATTCGAACTACTGGAGGAGTTCCGGCTGCTTCTTCGTAGATGACACTCCGTCCTTCCTTCCTGAATGGCAGGTTTCGAACTCACACTTTCGCGACTTGCCGCTGACTGATTTTTCAGAACACATCACTTGCTGCCTACCCTCATGCTCACAATTGCCGGAATTATTGTTGTTGCCGCTCCGTTGCTGCTGCTGGCTGTTTTTGGAATAGCGACGCTGCTTCGCATATCGCTGACAGAACGAAACATGGCCAGATTCACCGAGGCATCGACGGTCCTTGGTCTGATCTCGGCTTTGTTCATTCTGGCCGTTATGCTGGCGACCAACGAACGCAATGTCTCTGTGGTGCTTGGTGACTGGGTCAGGATCTCCGGATCTCACGCCCATGACCTGTCAGGGCGCGAAGAGCAACATGACCACGAGGCCAGGCCCTTAGAGCACCCGTCAGAAAAGACGATGCCGGAAGACAAAGGATCTGACGCCGGGGCAGTCATAAAGAGCGTCAATGAAAATGGAGCGACTGAAAAAGAAGTCGCTGAACAAGAGGCTGCAGAAGAAGCAGCAGAAAATGAAGTGGCTCATGCTCCTGTCAGGGACGAGGAATCTCATTCAGATCATTTCCACTTTCGTCTGAAGTTCGTGTTCGATCGTCTCAGCGTTCCGTTTGTCATCATGACGTTTGTGTTGTGCGGAGTCATCGCGGCGTTTGCCAGTCGTTACCTGCATCGCGACGAAGGCTTTCATCGATTCTTTATTTACTTCTCGTTCTTTCAGTTGGGCATGATCCTTTCATCTGTTGCCGGCACGATTGAAACTTTGTTCTTTGGCTGGGAGTTGGTTGGACTTTCCTCCGCATTGCTGGTCGCATTCTTTCATGATCGACCGGCCCCGGTGGCTAATGGCCTGCGAGTTTGGGCGGTCTATCGCGTCGCCGATGCGGCCTTTCTTGTCGCCGCATTGACCCTGCACCATCTCTCCGGGTCCGGAGACTTTGACGGCATCGCCGGTCAGGGCGACTGGCCGAACGGGACAGCTGTTCTGTCTGAAGGCTCAGCACTCTTCGTCGGTTGCCTGCTGCTGTTTGCTGCAGCCGGAAAGTCGGCACTTGTACCATTCTCCGGATGGCTGCCCAGAGCCATGGAAGGTCCCACACCCAGCAGCGCTGTTTTTTACGGTGCGCTGTCGGTGCATCTTGGGGCATTCCTGTTGCTGCGAGTCAGCTCGCTGCTGGATGAATCGCTGACGCTGCGCATCCTTGTCATCCTGCTGGGATTGATCACGATGATTTATGCCACGATGGTGGCTCGCGTGCAGACAGACATCAAAAGCAGCCTGGCGTTTTCGTCGTTAACACAAGTCAGCATCATCGTCGTCGAGATCGGCTTTGGGCTGCGTTACATTCCGTTGATTCATATCATTGGCCATGCGTGCCTGAGAACACTGCAACTGATTCGCGCTCCATCTTTGTTGCGGGACTATAACTCGATGATCAATGCCATTGGAGCCTATCTGCCGGAAGCACGAGCAGGCAATGTGTCTCCCACGATGCGTTCGCGACTCTATCGATTCGCGTTTGATCGCGGAAATCTCGACTCTCTGCTGGATGAATACGTCGTCCGACCATTCGTTCTGGTTTTCAGCTGGTCTGACCGGATGGAGCATCGCTGGACAACCTGGTTGTCGGGTCAATCAAAGAGCACTGACGACAGCGCGAATGAAAAAGCAGGAGCAGACGTATGATTCCCGAACTTCACTTTCCATGGCTTGAATGTTCGATTTTACTGCCGCTTTTGGGGGCGGTCGCCTGTGGTTTGTTGCGAGACCCCGTCAGGTCGCAAAGAGTAGCCGTGATCTGCGGTGTGTTGACCCTGTTCTGCACGACCGGAGAATGGCTCGACTTTGCCCTGATCGGATCGTTTGAAGCTCACGACCACTGGGACGTTGTACAATGGTTCTTTCGCAAAGATATCTTTGTGATTGATGAACTGAGTGCACCGTTGCTGCCTCTGACCTCGTTGTTGTATCTGATGACGATGGTCTCCACGTTAAGGACCAAGCTGGGACGGTTTTCTTTTGGACTGACTCTGGCCTCCGAAGCCATTGCTCTGGGAACACTCAGTTGTCACAGTCCATGGGGAATCATTCTGCTGATGTCACTGAGTGTAGTTCCGCCGTGGCTGGAGCTTTATCGCCGGGGAGCCTCAACGCGAGTATTCTCGATTCATATGGGATTGAGTGTGATCCTGCTTGTGATTGGCTGGAGTCTGGTCGATTTCACAGGCGATCAGCCTCGCGCCTCCCTGCTCTCGGCATCACTTTTGACGCTCGCCGTACTACTGCGTGCCGGAGCTTGTCCTTTACATCCCTGGATGGCAGATCTTTTTGAGCACGCAACATTGGGCACAGCGTTGCTGTTTGTGGCACCGATGACCGGAGCGTACGCGGTCATGCATTTAGTTTTTCCAGTGGCTCCTGCCTGGGCGATGCAGAGTATTGCGGTGTTGTCACTGACCACTGCCGTTTATGCTGCCGGTATGGCGACGATTCAGACCGACGCCCGACGATTCTTTTGCTTTCTCTTCCTCAGCCATTCCTCGCTGGTTCTTTCGGGCCTTGAGATTGTCACCACGATTGGACTCACCGGAGCGTTGTGCGTATGGATCTCTGTGGGACTGTCACTGGGCGGTTTCGGCTTGACACTGCGTTCCATGGAGTCACGAATCGGACGAATTTCACTCAAACGATACCATGGGATGTATGAGCACACGCCAACTTTGGCAGGTTTGTTTTTGTTGACCGGACTGGCCTCAATCGGCTTTCCCGGCACCATCGGATTCATCGGAATGGAACTGCTGGTAGAAGGAGCTGTTGACGTTTACCCGTTGGTAGGTTTGGCGGTCGTTGTGGCAGCGGCATTAAACAGCATCGCAATTCTGCGAGCTTATTTCAGGATCTTCACCGGTCGAAAATTCGAGACCTCTGTCATGCTACGTTCGCGTCCTTCGGAACGTTTTGCTGTTACCGTTCTGACCATTCTGGTTCTGGGAGGAGGTCTTTGGCCGCAACCAGGCGTTGCCTCAAGGCACCATGCTGCAGAAGCATTAATGAAGCTTCGTCGTCCTCATGAAGAAGTCGCACCTCCGGTCATTGAACCGCAGGATGAGGAAGCTGAAGACGAAGTCCTGCCAGCAGAAACCGCGAAGCAGCATGCAGAGAATCAGAATCAGCCAACGACACCGCAAAGAACACCAACAGAGTTGAGGGATCAGGTCGCTTTGATCCAGGTCCGGGGCGATCCGTAACGTCCGTATGCCCGCGCAACGCTGTTCTTCCAACGCTGGAAGGCAGCCGCCGGAGTCGGAGCAGAACGTCATCAGCTGATGGCATCTGACATCCGATGGACATAACATTTCTTATCGCCGTAGTCGCCCGGCATTCAAAGCGAATATAATTCTCACCTGTTTGGGAGCAAAATAAATGAGTCAGGAAAATCGTATCCCCCGTGGCAACGCCGACGGGTTTGTCAGATACCTCAAGAACGACATGATCTCAGGATTACTTGTCTTCTTGATCGCTCTTCCGCTTTGCGTTGGCATCGCGCTGGCGTCCGGATTTCCTCCGTTGGCCGGCATCTTTACCGCCATTGCAGGAGCGATTGTCACGACGTTTATCAGTAACTCCGAGATGACGATCAAGGGTCCGGCGGCAGGGTTGATCGTAATTGTGTTGGGATGCGTGGAAGACTTCGGTGGCAATGGGATGTCTGGCGGTTGGTCCGACCAGGACATGTTCGCCTACAAGGCAGCTTTGGCAGTCGGAGTTGTTGCAGCGATCTTTCAGATTCTGTTTGGGTTGTTTCGAGCCGGGATTCTCGGTGAGTTTTTCCCGGGAACCGTTGTCCATGGGATGCTGGCGGCTATCGGCGTCATAATTATTGCCAAGCAGGTACCGGTTGCCCTCGGGATCACAGAAGCCAAAGGCGGTCCGCTGTCACTGTTGAAGCAGATTCCCGAATTCGTGATGCACGCAAATCCGGCGATCGCCCTGATCGGCCTGATCAGTCTGCTGATTATGTTTCTGTGGCCGATAGTTCGAAGTCGTTTCAGTGTATTGAAACCCATTCCATCGCACTTGATCGTGCTTCTGGTTGCCGTTCCACTGGGAATGTATCTGGAGCTGACATCGGCTCATGAGTACCAGATGTTCAGCCAGGAATACAAACTGGGTGAACAGTATCTCGTCAAAATGCCGGGCCGTATCTTCGGCATGTTTGATGAAATTCAGTCCCCAAATTTTTCGGTGCTGAATCAGTTCAAGGCGTGGAAGTGGATCCTGATGTTCTTCATGATCGGAAGTCTTGAATCTTTGCTGAGTGCGAAAGCGGTTGACCTGCTGGACCCATGGAAACGCAAGACCAACATGAACCGGGATATGCTGGCAGTGGGAGTTGCGAATCTGGGAGCGGCGATGGTCGGCGGACTCCCCATGATCTCAGAAATTGTGCGCAGCAAGTCGAACATTGACAACGGTGCGAGAACACGATTTGCCAACATGTGGCACGGGATCTTTCTGCTGTTGTGTGTGGGGCTGATTCCCACAATCCTGCACCGCATTCCGCTCGCGGCTCTGGCAGCGATGCTGGTCTATACCGGAACAAGACTTGCGCATCCGAATGAATTCCGAAACGTTTACCGCATCGGCAAAGAACAACTTCTGATCTTCGTCGTGACGCTGGTGGTCGTGCTGGCGACAGACCTCCTGATTGGCGTTGCGGCGGGTATCATCCTGAAGATGTTCCTGCACGTGGCGAACGGCGTTCCACTTCGATCGTTCTTCAAAGCGTATCTGGATGTTGAAGATGTGGATGAAAACACGAGCCGGATTATCGCCCGGGAATCCGCCATCTTCAGTAACTGGATTCCTTTCAAACGCCAGATTGAGGACATTGGTCTGGTCCAGAAGCGAAATCTGATCGTCGACCTTTCCGGGGCTACGCTCGTTGATGCCAGTGTGATGGAAAAACTTGAAGAACTCGTTCACGACTTCGAACAGGTCGGTCTCAAGCTTGAACTGAAGGGGCTGGATGAGCTGAGGGCACTGTCGCCGAACGTTCACTCGGCAAGAATACGAGGTCTTACTCCGGTTCGCAGAATGACGTTGGTCACAGACCCCGAACTAGCTGCAAGATTGGCAAAGGAGTTCGTCCAGATGGGGGCAACGGGTTACACCGAAACGCCTTGCTTCGGCGTCGGTCGGCGGCATGTCGACTCTGATGTGATTATCCCTCAGGCGCAGACTCGACTGGAGATCATTCTCCCGTTCGAAACCTGTGAGCATGTTGTTGAGTACCTTCGGACGAGTATCATGCCTATCAATCACATAACCGTGTGTATTGAAACGGTGGAAGTCGCACGAATTACGTCATTCGTTTCCACAGCTGAGATCGGCATGATGCAAAAGTCCGGACATTAGTGGTCAGCGGATGAGCCAGTTTTTATCTGGCGGCGGATCCTGCGAATATCGCAAATGGATTCGTGCAGGGAACACTTCTGTCTCCGCTGTTGATTTAGCATCCGGATCAGGCGTTCACGCCTGATGCGGAGCGGCGACTCTGGAACACCGGGTACGTTCCACGGCCTGCGACCAACTCTCTGCTGGCATTCGGCCGAATGCCAGCTTTTTGTGGCGTCACTCGTTGCCGCATAATCCCATGGACCGCAGGCTTCTGCTTGTCTTTGCACTGCACGGGCCTGGTTCTGCGCGGAGCGAACTGAAAAACTCCGCAGGAAGACTCGTCGCATCAAAAGTGCACGCGCAGCGTTTTCAACGCTAAAACGAGGACTTCCCACGCCTCGACCATCAAATTAGACTTCAGGTCGAGGAACCGAACGGACCAGGGACAATCGAGTTCATTTGGCATGTATTGACAGTGCCTTGAACAGGCAAGCTGGAGCCGGACAGTAAATGGGGTCCACAGGGGAATGCTCTCCGGAAAACGGCCACCTGCTCCAAGCCCTCGACCGGTAAATCAACGCAGTCGCGAATACCAGGTTTGCGCGAAAAGATTGGATGCGAGATGACGACGCGACGTAATATGATGATAACTCTGCTGACTGCATTTGCTCTTCTCTGCGCTTTCGTGGCTCCGGTTCAAGCTTATGACCGTGATGCGGGTTTTGTTGAACACGAAGTGCAGTCGGCGTTCTCGCATATTCGCATCCGCCGGAACGGCTATGTGCGTACTATGATCTTTGTACGTGACAACGGCGAAGAAGCATGGGAGAGTCAGATGAACCTGAAGTCTCCTCATGTTTTGAAATTCACCTATCTGCAGCACATGTTTGCCAACTACCTGCTGCAACCCAAACAGAGCAAAGTGCTGATCGTAGGGCTCGGTGGTGGATCGATGGTGCATTTTCTGCAAAAGCATGACCCAACTGTGGCTGTGGATGCTGTCGAAATCGACCCGGTGGTTGTGCAACTGGCTGAACGTTTTTTCAACCTGAAGCCACAGAAGAATGTGAAGCTGATTGTAGCTGATGGGTTTGAATACTTTAAGAAGACGCAAACAAAATATGACACGATCTACATGGACGCATTTCTAAAGCCGTCTGCGGAAACAGATGAGACTGGTGTGCCGTTGCAACTGCGAACAATTCAGTTCTACCAGCAATTGCAGAGTCGGCTGACGGATGGTGGTTGCGTTGTTTTTAATATCAATCCTCACGCGGGACTCGATGAAGATCTTAAGACGATCACCAAAGCGTTTCCGCAGACTTATGTTTTCAGTCTGCCGAATTCTGAAGGAGTAGTCGCGGTCGGTTCAATGCTTCCGGAACGCCGCGAACTGGACGCTCTCCGCGAAGCTGGCACTGCGATGGATAAGCGGTTCAAAGCCAGCTTTTCCTTTGAAGCTGTTGCCTCTCGACTGCGGAAACCGATCGTGATTAAGGACGGCGAGTAGATCTGTAGAAAGACGGCCATTAGAGGAATCATGCCCTGGAAGTTCAGTCGGACAGGAATGTCCAACGTACTGAGCAAATCCTGCAGTGGTCCAACTGCAGGAACACTGCATGCCCGGCACTGCAGCGTTGGTGATGGTCACTCCGAGAAAGCCTGAAACACAGAAAAAACCATCTCTTTTTGAGTGGTTTCGCCGTTCAGCAATTCGTGTGATTGAACGGCACGGCATTTGATTAGTCCCTCTGTGAAACCCATTTGTGTGTTCGCAGAGGAGATGAAACATGTCCGTTACGGGTGCGATTGATGAGAAGAGTGCTGAAGCTCTGCCAAGCCCTGAGCAAGCAGGTCTCGACGGTTATCGGGAGTCCACTTCAGCCCTGGAACGCTTCATCAACAGTTTTCTTCGCGAACAGAATATTCGCTGGATGCTGGTGATCGGGGCCGCCATTGTTTTCGGTTCTTCGCTGATGCTGGTTAGTCGAGAATTCTCCAGTTGGCCTGCGGGACTGAAGTATCTTACAGTGCTGGCCTACACAGGAGTAATCTTCGCTGCTGCTGAAGTCGGTCGCGCTCGGCTGGGTTTGAAAGTGACCTATCGCGTCCTGCACGCGTTGACGTTGTTTCTGCTTCCGGTCTGCTTTCTGGCTCTGAACTGGGCCACTTCCTCAGGTCTTGCCGGCAGCCTGATGAATGTTGCCGAAGCGATCGCCTGGGGAGTTCCTGCCGCCGCGTTTCTGCTGTTTGCAGCCACTCGAATTTTCGACCATCAATTGCGAGGACGCCAGACCACATTTGTCGCGGCGTATGCGTTGCTAACAATCGCCGGTGCACTGCCGAAGTTGACTCATCCTCTCCTGTCATTCAGCGTTTCGCTGGTGCTGTGGTTTGTGATGAGTGCCGGAATGATCAAAGTGAATCGCCATATCTTCTGGCTGGCTGAAGAGAATCGCTGGCCTCGCATTTTTGCGTTCTTCCCCTCGCTGCTGCTGGGGATCATGTTTCTGATGCTCATGGTGACTCGAACCGCCGTCGGTGTGTCACTCGAATGGATTGGTTTCGGCTCTGTTCTTGTCTCCGCCACAATTCTGATGAACGCTCGCACGGTCGCGGATGTCTTCCGACAGCGAACAGGTGACCTCGTTCGTCCACTGCCGTGGTCTATCGTGTTGCCTGTGCTGGTCGGTTTGATCTGGATGGTCGCTGGACTCGGGCTTGCATTTGCAGGATTCCCAAAGACCTTCGCGCTGGTGCCAACATGTGCTTTGGCGACAGCAATGTTGTTTGTGACAGCTCGCGAAACTAATCATCGTGGATTTGTCTGGGCCGCGTTGGTCACAGGGCTGATGACTTATCAGTTTTCGCCAACACTTTTCCGCGAAACTGCATTGTCCCTGAGAGACGCAGCGGCCGCCGGACTTCAGACCCCAAAACTTCCGCTGGCGTTTTATGGATTGACCTATCTTCCGTTCATTCTTGGAGCCGCAACACTCTACCGTGCCTTCCGGACTCGAGTTGCATCGCATCTGGTTGAGCCACTCAGGACGCTTTCATGTTGCCTGGCAGTCGCTCTGCAGGCTGCCGCGATTACGAATGCTCAGGCCATGTTTCTGGTTTCTGCGGTCAACATCGTCGCGTTCTACCTGTTGGGAGTCATCCTTCGCGATCGCAACATCGCAAGACTATCGCTGATCTCGCTGGGTTCAGCTGTCACGATGCTGGTACCGTTCTTCACGGCAACCTCCAGCTCGACGCCAATGATCGTTCTGCTAATGACATCGGCATCGTCCATCGCATTGAGCCTGGGAATACTCGGCTGTGTGCTGGCGGTGACTCGCATTGCAGATCGGTTACTGAAGCTTGTGCCTGAGGGCGAATCATCTCACGGCGAAAAGTCCCGACTGGATCACCTGGGCGAATCACTGGGACTATTTCTGTCCGGTGGTTTGGCGCTCTACTGGATAGCTTTCGCTTTCCGGAGCATTGTTCATCCACAGATTTCTTCAGTATCGTGGATTCATTGCCTGCTTCCGCTGACGACCTTTGTGGTTCACTCTATCCGCTATCGCAATCTCTTGAGCGGCTTTGTGTTCTGGGCTCTGCTGCTGACGGGGTTCGTGTTTGTTGCCTTTGAAGCAAACATCAGCGGGGCCATGATCAATTCCTGCCTCACACTGACATTGGGAATCGGGTCCATCGCCGGAACATTATGGTTCCGATCCGGACTGACGGCATCAACGCCGAGCATCGGCTTGTCGGCTCTCGTACCCATATCATTGCGAGAGTCAGAGCGGAGAACTACGACTCGCGACGCGTTATTGGTGCCATTTAACTGGCTCAGCATCGGTGTCATGTTTGCGATGACGGGGCTTCTGCATCTTCCGACTCTGATGTATCACAACCTGAATCACACCGCACTGCCGATGCCGCTGGCTACGACGCTGACGATTGTGTGGCTGACGGTTGCGACATTGATGATTGGAAGTCGACCAGCCAGCGTCCTGAGTGCGCTCACGATTCCCTTGCTGTGTTCGTCACTGGCCTTTACAGCGGGGCTTTTCCGTGATCCTTCCTGGACGCAGATCTTCGTCATCTGGGCCACGGCTTCATCGGCCTGCAGCATTCTCTTTTCGAGGATGCGAAGTCCCTCGACAGAGTTGGCCTTGATGACCAGTCGAGCGTGGATGTTGGGCACACTGGCTGTTTCCACAACCAGCTTTAATCCTGAACACCGCGTCATTCCTGTCGTCGTGTTGCCGGTTCTGTTCATGATCAACCGACATTCGCTGTCTGGTCTTCAACGAACGATCATTGCCATCCTTGCCAATGTTCACTCTCTTCTGTTAGTTGGGGGAGTGATGGGATTGCAGGGAAATGTGACATCGCTGTTTTCATTCTACGACGAGAATGTTCTGCGAGTTTTCTTTCCGGTCCTTGTCGGCAGCGTGTTTGCCTTTGAATTGCTTCGCCCACGGCTGGAGCAGGAACTGGTAGAAGTCTGGCAAGTGGTTCTTCGCGTCTGCGGAGGAGTTGTGATTTTCGCAGCCATGGTCCGAGGACTGCCTTCGTTCCCGATGAGCGTCCTCACGGTGGGTACATTCCTTGCGGCGGCGGCATTCGAACTTTGGAATGCAATCCGCCGTCAACAGGAATTCTACGTCTGGAACGCCTTTGCACTGATCGCTGGTTGTGGTGGCTGGATGATCGTCGAACGTCTGATTGTTCCCGGGACAGGGATGTCTCAGATTCTGCTGCTGGTCCTTTCCGCGATCACATTGACCGTTGCGGAGAAGTCCCGAGGCCATCAGCAAGCTGCGATCTTCATCCGACCGATGCGAATGATTGGTATCTCACTACCAATAGTGGTCTCGGTTCTCGCTCTGTTGCGAACGACGATGGCCGGGGCCGATGTGCGAGGCCTGCAGGCTCTGGCTGTCTTCGGTTGTGCGGCGATCTATTTCCATCAGTGGCTTTTGAGCCGACGACGACTGTTCCTGCTGCTTGCTGGTGCTGTCGTCAATCTGGCGTTTGTTCTGCTGTGGAGAAGTCTGCACTTCAGCGACCCTCAGTTCTATATGGTGCCGGTCGGGTTGTCGGTGCTGGGACTGATTGAAATCCTGAAAAAAGAGCTGCCATCTTCGTCTCATGACCCGCTGCGATATTTCGGAGCACTCATCATTCTTGTCTCTCCGGTGTTCGATATCCTGAGCGGCAGCTGGGCTCACTTGTTGTCACTGCTGGTGTTGTCGACTCTTGTTGTGCTGCTTTCGATCGGGCTGCGATTGCGAGCCCTGATGTATACAGGGACCGCGTTTATCCTTGCGGATCTGGCCGGAATGATCTTTCGAGCCACGGAAGACAGGATGTCTTTGCTATGGATCGGCGGCCTCGGTCTCGGCGTCGCCGTGATTGCTCTCGCCGCGATCTGCGAGAATCATCGCGATCGAGTTCTTGCTCGCATCCGCACTCTGTCTGCAGCGTTGGCAACATGGGAATGAAGAGCCCCATGCGGAATGCATATTGATTTATGTTTGATTTGAGATCAGCGGGACCGCGCTGCGTTTTGAAAAGTGGTTTGTTTCTGTTTTCTGTCAACCAATGTTTCTTAAAGGATCATGACCATGAAATGGCTTACCCAGTTCAGTTTGATTATGCGTTCCAGCCTGACCACTCTGAAAGACAGGATGGAAGACCCGGAGCGAACTCTGCATCAACTGCTCATCGATATGGAGGAAGAGCTGGACGGCGTTCGATCTCGAGTTGCAGAAGCAGTTGCTGATGAGATTCAGATGCGGCAAAAGACAGAGAGAGAACGAGCCGATGTCACAAAATGGAGTGATCGTGCAACTCAGGCGTTGAAACGCAATGACGAGACGACAGCGAAAGCAGCTCTGGATCAGAAGTTATCAGCTTTGCAGCGAGCGGATCGATTTGAGCAGGAGCTTGGTCGACAGCAAAAAGATGTTCTGAAACTGCAGGATGCGGTGCGTGACCTTGAGGACAAAATTCGTCAGGCCAGGCAGAAGAAGACTCTGTTGATGGCTCGTCTGGCCCGTGCTGAATCCAGCCAGAAGATTCACGATGTGATGGAACGCACTGCGACGCAATCGGCGTTTGCTCAGTTCAATCGACTCGAGGAAAAAGTTGACCGGCAGGAAGCCCTGAGCGAAGCCTGGGATCGCATGGACGGCAAAGATCCTGACGCTATGGAGCTGGAAAGAAAGCTTGATGCTGCAGAACGAAGTGATCGAATTGCGGAAGAACTGGCGCAACTTAAGGCCAGCGTTGCGGGGATTTGATCGTTCGCGACGGAACCGTTGCGGATCCATTCCCCGGGGCAGTCAAAAGCTGAGCGCAATATCAAACATCAATGCTTCACTTTTGACTGTCCGACTTAGTCCCGGACGGAGTTCACAAAATGGCCGAACCACCACCAGCAGTCATTCGACACGGACTTTCGGGAGCGATTCGAACACTGCTGCGAGCGTGGTGGGGATCGGATCGCATTCGAACTTCTCCCACAGCCGGCAGAATGCTGGCCTTGAAAACCGGCGATCGATTCCTGCTGCGGGATCGGATCTGGATCGTGACTTCTCGCGATATCAAATGCCGCGAATCCTCAGCTCATGTGCGACTGGAAATCAGAAGTGAATCAGAAAATCAATCCGCCGAATTGATCTGCGGTGCGAGCAATGTTCTATCAGC
The DNA here is from genome assembly GCA_026400835.1 of Planctomycetales bacterium. Lineage (GTDB taxonomy): Bacteria > Planctomycetota > Planctomycetia > Planctomycetales > Planctomycetaceae > SXXK01. The sequence continues at coordinate 165,590 of JAPLOA010000088.1, forward strand.
TCGACTTGAGCCTGCTGGACTGCGAATTGATGAGTGGATAATTCCAATCTGGGATGAGGATGTCAGCCTCCTGCCGTCAACCTTGACTGCGGCAAAGGCGACGGTGTGACGTAAACCAATGCCATAGGAATCCGCTCTTGCGAATCATCAGTGCCGGTCTGGATAATTGCCTCACTGCTCTGATTCGGTTCGGGCGTACTGCCTTTGGGGCATGCCCTGTCGTAATCACTACGCTGTCACGAGCCGCTGAGTCTCGCCCTGAATCAGGGAGAACTGCGTCAGACGGCAGAGATCCAGCAGTTCGTTGGCGGCCTGCATGATTCCGATCATGTCTTTGTCATGTTCCAGAGATTCCAGCAACTGCTCGGACACGTCGACCATGCTGTCGATCCCCGCCCGCTCAGCTGTCGTCAGAATTCTGGAGGTCAACGTTCGCAGTTCGCCGAGATCCTGATCATCCAATGCGGTGACCAGTCGCTCAATCTGCAAGCCGATGTCGAGGGCAATGTCTGTCGAAACGCCCGGCATTTCTGCACGTGTACCAGATCGCAGACGCACGGCTGAGATAAATCCTTCGACCAGTTCAGGGTCGAATTGAGTTCCTGCACATCGGCGCAGTTCTTCAAACGCTTCAGTGCGTGATTTGCGGCGGCGATAAACAGCGTCGGAAGTCATGGAATCAAAAGCGTCGGCAATCGCGAGTACTCGTGAAGCAACACTTGGTCGGCTTCCGACGGTGTTCAGTTCTTCCTGATTGCTGAGATCAAACCGGACGGAATACTGTTCGATGATCTCGGTGACAACATCTGAGCCAAACGAATTCTTCACCAGTTGCATGCTGACATAACGATTGCGTCGCATGATGGCCCACTCTTCGTCGGTCAGACGACCATGCTTCTGAAGGATCGCATCCGGGACACCGATCTTTCCGATGTCGTGCATCAGGGCTGCGATTTCCAGGTTGTAGCATTCACGCATTGACAGCAAGCCCTCGGCCGTTGCTACGCAAAGGTCTGCCACACGTCGACTGTGAGCCGCTGTGGGCTGGTCACGATACGACATGGCGGACAACAATGCGGTGACGGCCTGGAAAGGAATCGTAACTGCCGCTTGTTTTCGTGGTTCTTTGCGAGCTGTCGCCGGTGTTTCACCAAGCTGTGAGATCTGCTTTTGTGCTTTGTCGAAACGAATGACCTGATTTCTGCCATTTCTCTTGGCAACGTACAGACACTTGTCAGCCTGATCGAGAAGATCCTGAGGTGAGTCCGCTTTCTGGGCAAAAGAAGAAACTCCAAGACTTGCAGTGACTTTTAATTCGCCTATCTGCAAAGCTTTAATTGCGAGACGAATGCGTTCGGCCCGCAGTTCTGCTTCGTCGAGACTTGTGTCCGGCATCAGCACAGAGAATTCCTCGCCACCGTAGCGACAGACGATGTCCGACTCCGCAACAGTCTTCATCACTACCGACGCTACTTTGCGCAGGACTTCATCGCCCATCGCATGGCCATGATTGTCATTGATTGATTTGAAGTGGTCGATGTCGACCATCATTGCGGACAGCTCACCGCCCACCAACTTCTTTTGAGCCCACGTGGATTCAAAGTCTTTGAAGAAGCTGCGACGATTCACGCAGCCAGTCAGAGCATCACGAGTTGCCAGCCATTCCAGTTCCCTGTTCTGCTGGCGAACTTCTTCACTCGACTGCTTCAATGAACTCAGAGCATCGCGAAGTTCTTTCTGCTTACGATCAAGCTCTGTGACGTCTTCAAAACTAGCGACAACGCCACGGCACTTCTGACGTTCATCGTGAATGGGCACGGAACTGACCGAGAACGTTGTCTCTGTGCCGTTGACGCCGAGCTTCATAATCACACCACGCAATGACTGCCCGCTGGAAATGGTGGTTTGCCAGGGTTGTTCCGAAAGCGTGGTTTCGATCTGATGGCGAAATCCTATTTGATTCGCGTTCTTTCCGACCAGCATCTCAACCTCCTGTTGAACATGCTGAGCAAACGCGCTATTGGCAAGCACAATGCGCCCGTCGGTGTCAATGACGAGAAGACCTTCAGCGAGGGCGTCCAGCGCTTCACGAACTCGCGACGGAATCACCTGTGACGGATTCAACTGGCGAAGTACTCGCCGCAGATACAGCGAGAACGAAAAGAACAGGCCGACGCCCAGAAACAAAGAAAGTGAGAACTCGGGCCGCATTATGTTGCCCAGAGGTCCTGCCGCTACTTCGAGAAACCGGACTTCCAATTGTCCCCAATGTTCACCTGATGTGGTAATAGGCACAATGAATTCACGTGATGAATTTGGGACGGATCCGCTTGTTTCCCAAAGTGACTGATGTTCTCCGGAGGCAAACAGCAGTTCTCCGTTTTCGTCTGTTCGCACGGCCAGAGATTCGACTTCCGGATTTCGCTGGCGAATCGCGTCAAACGTTTCCTGAATCTGCATCTCATTCATTCGCGGCGCAAGTGCCATGAAGCTGACGGCCGTGGCTTCGCAGAATGCAGATCGGTTTTTCTGTGCGGCGGTACCGACGTTTGGAATCAGTCCCAGCAGACCGGCAACCAGCAAAGCACTAATCGTGAGACTGACAAGTCCCAGAACGATTCGCATGCTTGAGGAGAGGCGGGGCATGAACCTGAACCAGTTAGTGAGGAATCCTGTTGAAAGCTTCTGAGGTGAGCATAGGTCACATTTTTCCGTTGGAAGTCTTTTGTTGCAGATACGCAACAGCGTTCGAAGATAACGAGGGGAGATTCCCCTGCATTATTCGGCAGGACTCACCCGTATCGCGGGGAATCCTCTTCCAAATCAGGCCCTGCAATCCGCAAAAACGAATCACCGTGCACGATCGAATCGTTCTGCCAAACTTTGATCTGCCCCTGTTTGCGCTGAAGCTCGACTCAACGAGTCCGGCGCGGGATGCAGCGATTTTAAGTCTTCTGCCGTCCGCGAATTCGCGCGGAATCAACGCGCATCCGGAACCCGGATCTCGATCAGCATACCGGGGAGAAAAACTTCCGGGAGAGAATCGAGTGATCGTTCATCCAGCAGCGTACAACTCAATTGTTGCTCGGCGGCAACTTCCTGGATTCTGCGGATCGCCGTCACACAACCATATGCGAGCCACATCCGACCGTTGGGACGGAGTCTTGTGCGTGCTCCAGCGACCAGAGATTGAAGTAACTGAAAGTCCGGATCGTAAAGAGCAAATTCTTCGACACTGACCGGCGTACGGTTCTCCCATGGCGGATTCGAGATAATAAAATCGAAGGTCTCTTCCGGCTTAATCACAGTCCACGCTTCGGGCGCTCGCCGTGGCACCGGTCTGGCGTCGAGTCGCTCTGTGAATCCCATTTCAGCGGCATTGAATCGTGCGTTCTCGATTGCTTTCGGATTCAAATCTGTCGCCACAACACTTGCTGCTCCGGCCTGCAGGCAACATAGCGAAACAAGTCCGGAACCCGTCCCAATCTCCAGCACTGTTGACCCAGGCAGGCGAGCATCGTTGAAGATCTTCAGACGGAGACTGTCCGTATCCGCCGGTTCCCAGAAAACCGACTCCATAATCGCCACATCACGAGAAAGTCCGTCGATCGGCTCCCAACGCACAATACCCGGAGCTTTCTCGCGGCCCTGTGTTCGCGCAACAATGGCGTCGGGACGATCTGTTGCGACGGGTTCTGATGGTGACGAACCCGCGCCGCATCCTCCAAGGAAAAGCCCGAGTGGCAACAACACCAGGAACTGTCGAGCGTCGGAAATAATCTGCAGCCTCACCACCATCAGAGCATCAATCCCGTGCAGGATACACTATCCCTGAAGAGTTGTTGGACAAAGTATCAAGCCCGCCTGTGCTTTTAGTGATTCGCGGGCTACGCGGCATCACGCGTGTTCCCCGGAACATTATTCCCGCTGTCGGCAGAGGATTCCATGCTGCCCACCTCGCGCGACGTAATCTGACTCAGGAGATCTCGAATCGCGTGTTCCGCTTCCAGACGTTCTTTGTGCCAGCGATTCCGGAGTTCCACGATCTGCGTCTGCAACATGTGAATCGTTGCGGCCTGATCCTGAACAACGGAGTCCGTCGTACGAGAAGAATGCTGCTCTTCGCGAGCGGCAAACCATTGTTCCAGCTCGGCACGATCTCGACGGAACTGCTGCTGACGCTCGGCCACATCACTTGCGGCTTCTTCGACTTTATCTCGATCAGCATTAATCTGCATACGCAGACGATCAAAGAAGGCCTGAACATCGCCGCGAGCCTGCTCCAGTCGTGCGCGAGCGATCTCCGGAGAGACACTGTCACGGACAAGATTGGTTCGAGCTTCTTCAATAACCAGACGCTGCTCCAGAATCTCCGACTGAGTCTGATCCAGTTCTGATCGCAATCGATTGAGCCTCTGAGAGCGATCTTCGAGGCGTGCGGCCAGATCGGCCATCGCCATTTCCTGCTGGCGTACTCTTCGCTGTCGACTTTCGATGTCCTGCAGAATCGCGTCGCGTTCTTCTTCACTGCGTCTCTGAAGACGCTGAATGTCTGAAAGAGCAGCCGAGCGCGAACGGTCGATGATTCGAGATTCGCGAGCAATCGAGGATTCGCAATCCGTCAGCAATTGACGTACGTGCTCCAGTTGACGGAAGCGAAGTCGGTGCTGTTCGAGGAATCGCAGACGCTCACTACGGAACATCTGCTGCTCACGACGGAATTCACGCAGCTCCGCTTCAAGGTCTTCCTTGGCGCGAGTCAGATGTTCGAACTGAAAGCGATAGCGACGCTGCAGATTGTTCTGTTCGGTCAGTAATCCCTGACGTTTCTTTTCGATCTCTTCTTTAAGCCGCTGCTGTTCTTCTTCGACCTGCTGACCAAACAATTCTCGCTGAGCCTGCAGGTCATCGGCTTGCTGGGCGATTTCCTGAAGCTGATGCTCATGGGCCAGTTGCCATTCGGCTTTCTGACGATTCAGAAGCACGATTTCGGCGGTGAGGTCTTCACGAGCCCGTTCGGCTAGTCGCTGTTTTTCATGCCTCAATTCGTCATCGATCTGGCGGATGCGGTCAGCATAATCCTGACGTTCGCGTTCGGCCTGAATCCGCAGGCGATCGCGTTCGGCATCCAGAATCGCACGTTCCTGGCTAAGCTTCATACGATCTTCGTCAAGCTCTGCCCTCACAGAAGCCTTCAGGATGACTCGCTCTTCGGCGAGCGCCCGCTGGGAAGCTCGCAGCTCGGCCACCTGTCGCTGCTGCAGTTCTTCGTGCTGGCCAACCTTTTGGAGCCGCTGCTCCAGATCAGCCATTAATTCTCGCTGGTCCGCTCGATCACGTGCGACCTGAGCAGCGAAGTCCTGAGCCCGTTGCTCAAAGGCTCGGCGTTCGGCTTCGAGTTGCTGCTGATCGGCAACGATCTCAGCTCGACGCTGTTGAAGTTCTGAGAAGCGATGCTGGAGAGATTCCGCTGCAGCCGAGGCCTGAAGCAGAATTTTCAGAGCATCCGATTCACCTGAGAAGGGATTCAACAATTCCGGTGTTGCGGGTTGCGATGGAGTGAGAGTCTGCCCAATTCTGGCCGCGCCAACGCCGGAAGCATCTGACGTCGTCAGATTCTCAGCATGGTTATCCGCCATGTTCGGGACTCCTTTCCCAAACGACCACAAAGACTCACAACAAACACAATCGCCTGGTTCGGTCATCTGAACCAGGTCTTTAATTCAGAAGATCAGACGGGGATTCACCAGCTCCGTTTGCGTCCTGCAAATTTCAGCACGAATGAACCCCGAACCCAATCAACATCGCTCTGCAATTATGTCAGAGCTTTATCCAGCATGTTAATGAAGTGCTGCTTCGGAGGAGCACCGACAACTTTGTCAACCAGCTGTCCGTTCTTGAACAACATGACAGTCGGGATGCTCGTGATTCCAAACCCTGCAGCGGTCTGATGATTGTCGTCAGTGTTGACTTTGCCAATCTTGATTCGTCCGGCATACTCAGTGGCCAGTTGCTCCACGGTTGGCATCAGTTGGCGGCAAGGACCGCACCACGGAGCCCAGAAGTCAACCAGCACCGGTTCAGCAGATTCAAGTACTTCTGACTTGAAGTTCGCATCGGTAAACTCGTGCAAATTACCAGCCATTACACCTTCTCCTCATAGATTCAATTTGTTCGCCACCAAAACATGGCCAATATCTTCGTTCCGGAGTTTCCGGATTGTCTTCGTGATGCCGTGAGAACGGTTATTGAGGTTGTGTCGACTAACGAGGCCTGGTGGGTTCAACGATTAGAGTGGAGACGCCCACTTGTACCCAGCTAACGCAAACCAACAATTTCCACTGAACACAAGCCTCGGATTGAGGATAAACCATCACAAGTCTCTCGGCAGAAACGCAAAACGTGCAGAACCTTCTCACCCGCTCGTTTCTTCGCCAGTCGGATTATTGGACAACGTTACGACACTGTCAACGCGGTTAGCGTTCACCATGTTGGACATTCCCCGCCATTTGCCTCCGCCGGACCGTGAGCCGGCGCACAGGTCAGCTTCTCAGCCCGAAGCGGCAGAATCGGCCGGAAAGCCCACGGAAAGCTGCAGGAAACTTCGCACGAGAAGCGAATCGAACAGCACCACGGCGAGCACTGTCCAGGGGCAGAAAGCCTGTCTCCCGGTCAACAATCGTTCATCCCTGAATCATACACGGGATAACTGGATTTGCTGAGCAAAGCACAGGTGCTGAGCAAAGTCTGTCGTTTGAGGCAAAAAAGGTGATTTCTGTAGACCACTTAAACTATGCCTCCGATAGCCTCATTATGGTGAAGGTTTTCGGTGTCTTATTAACAGCCGCCTGCTGATGTTTCCCGGTCCGATTTGACTCGGTTTCATGCCCTTTCCGAATTGCATTGCCATGTTTGGAGATTTGAAAAGTACTCGAGTCATCCTGGCCAAGGGCTTTTTATTCCTCATTGCAGGCCTGATGGCAGCCGGAATCCTGATTTACGAGCACCCCGGGCTTCGGACCGTCCTGCTGTTGAGCACTTGTGTGTGGTGTTTTTGCAGGTTCTATTACTTCGCCTTCTACGTTATTCAGCACTATGTTGATCCGAGCTATCGGTTCAGTGGCCTCGGGGCCTTTGCGCGTTATCTGTGGTCGCGGAGTCGCAGTTAATGCAGACACTCTTTCCTTTCCGATCGAAAGCTATCCAAGTGACAGCACTGGGTTTTTCTCTCGCCGCGTTCACGAGTTGTCTGAGTTCATTCAGCTATCTTGTCCTGTCGATGCAGGGCAGTTTCCCGATGTCGATCGCAGCAACGTCTGAGGTAGAACCAGAAAAAGTCTGTACTGTTGAGGACGACGAGATCTCTGAAGCCAGCGGCATCGCGTTGAGTCGTCGACAAAAAGATGCCGTGTGGTTGCACAATGATTCCGGGGATTCCGCCCGACTGTTTCTGGTGGGGTTTGATGGTAAAACTCGAGCGATCGTGACGCTGAATATCGAACGTCCGATCGACTGGGAAGACATGTGTTCGTTCGAGGCCGATGGTGAGAAGTGGTTGCTGATCGGAGATACTGGCGATAATGGACGGATCCGCTCCAGAACCGAACGAGCGTGTGAACTGCTGTTGATCAAAGAGCCGGAGATCAAGCCACGTAGCGGAAGCCCGGTCAGCATCAAGGCCGATATTGTCAGTCGAATCGAGTTCCAGTTCCCTGAAGGACCTGAAGACTGCGAGAGTTTGGCCGTTGACACGCAGTCCAAAGAGATCCTGCTGCTCACAAAATCTGTTCCGCAAAAATGTCAGATGTTTCGACTGCCATTGTCCACAAAGCCAGGCCAGCAAAAACTTACGGCTGAACCCATGGCCTCACTGGCCGTTCCCTTTGCAACGTCTATGGATGTTTCAGCAGACAATCAGAGTCTCGTGATCGTCAACATGTTCAGCGGTGCATTGATTCGACGTGGACCAGAAGAAACCTGGGCATCGGCCTGTCAGAAGCCCATTACGGTGCTGACCCTGCCGGCGCAGCCTCAGTGTGAAGCAGTCTGCTTCGAATCGACCGGCGCTTCTGTTCTGGTCAATAGCGAGCGTATTCAGCAGCCTTTGTGGAGGATCAGGATTCCCGAGCCAGATGGGGCGAAGAATCAGTAACGCAAAAGCATGTCAGCGAATTGTTGCGATTCGGGAAGAGTGGCTGGGAAGAATCCATCAGTGCGATTGCGTTCAGACCCTGTCTCAGATCGCGGATGGCTGCGTTTATCTCGCTTTCGCAGATCCTCCGTTCAACATCGGTTACGAACACGACGAGTATGACGGTCGGCTTGATAGCGAAGAGAACATCGAATGGTCAACGGCGTGGATCGCTCAGGTTCATCGTGTGCTGAGTCCTGTCGGTGCGTTTTAGCTGGCGATCGGAGATGAGCATGCGGCTGAGTTGAATATTGAAGCTCAGAACCCGGGTTTCGTTTGCCGCCGCTGGGAGTGTGGTATTACACGTTCGGAGTGAACTGAAAAATAAAGTTCACGCGACCTCACGCTCACATTTTCAATTTTTTGTTCGCCATCCGGATTGTTTCACATTCAACCGCTACGACATCGCAGTCCCCTCCACGCGGCAATTGGTTTAAAACGATAAGCGAGCACAGAGTAAAGGTCGACTTCCCGACGACACGTGGATTCTTTGTCCTCAGGATTGCCCGGAAGGTTTCAATGCTGGTGAAGATACCTGGTATTATCTTCGCGTGGCTGGAACGTTCAAAGAGCGTGCCGGGGTTGATGGTTGTCAAATGCTTGAGCACTGCTGGGACGCCTCATTCGAGTCTGCTCCAATGCAGGCGAAGTCGTGCTGGACCCATTCCCAGGAAGTGCGACAACTATCGCCATTACCCAGAAACTGAATCGGCGGTTCTTGGCGTGCGAGTAATCCAAAGAGTACGTCGCAATAGGAACGCAGCGACTGGCTAATGTTTCCGTCGGCGACACACTGGATGGTGTTCCGGAACCCAAAGTCTGTGCTGCGTCAACGGCCGAAAAGTATCCACTTTCTGCGAAGAAAAGAGGGAAGCCAAAGCCGCCTCAAAGGTCACTGCTTCAGGAGTGAACTGATTTGAACGCAGTGTTCGCAGAACAACGCAGAGGGAAAAACGTTGCGTTCAACCTCTACATCTGTCCCTGCCCTATGCGTTCGGAACTGCGATTTGATTTCTTCGTCACCCGCCTGAAGCGGTGCTTCCTCTGTGTGCTTTGTGACCGCTGTGGTGAGTAAAACTGCCATGCATCCCGAAGTTGTGGGACGGAATAGCAGCCGCATCCAATCGCAATTGAGGCCGGTATCGATGCAGTTGCGATTCTCAAAACTGTTAAGATATTCCAAGTGTCAGGATTGAAAACAACGTTGTCACCCAAGTAGATTAACCCACGCACGCGGATCATTCATTCCCTCAATTGCTAGGACTGATGATGGACCTGTACGAGTGGTTTCGATTTGTTGCCAACGGGGTTTGCCATTCAGGTGGATCAGGGGGGGGGGGCGAAGACGCAGCGTTTGGAGTCGCTCGATAACGAGGTCCGGAGAGGTTCAGCAGTTGGAAGACCGCTGCTTGTTGTCGAGTAGCGGGGCCCCCGAAACGGCAACAAGTTCATCCGTATCCGAAGAGATCACTCAGACTGATCCGGGGTTCATGCAGGTCAGCGCGTTCAATGTGCCGAATCTCCTGAGTTCTGCTTCCCTCCCTGTCACGACAGTCCAGGAAGATCTCTACGATGAAGGGGCCGGAGCGGTCTGGGGCAGCTATAACGATGGTGGCCCAAACCTTGAGCCTGGCGGCGGCACGCCGACACTGGACCAATCGGGTGTTGGCGGTACGCTCACGGCCAATTCCGACTTCGGGGTTGATGACGTGGGCGAAGAATATCAAGGCGGCGTGTTGTGTGCGATCGCGGGCGGCGGAAATGAGCTCATTGGAGTCGATGATGTCGGTCAGGAGTACCAAGGCAACGTCTGGGGAACGATCGCGGACAGCGGTGTTGATGAGAATGCTATAGATGGCACGCCAGACATGGTCATTTGCGATTATGGCATACCAGACGTTGGCCCTGGCGATTATGGCATACCAGACGTTGGCCCTGGCGATTACGGCACACTGGATGTCGGACCTGGCGACTACGGCACACCAGACATCGGCCCTGGTGATTACGGCACACCAGACGTCGGCCCTGGCGATTACGGTACACCAGACGTCGGCCTTGGCGATTACGGTACACCAGACATTGGCCCGGGCGACTACGGCACACCGGATGTCGGTCCGGGCGATGATGGGGCGCCGGACAGTGGCCCGGGGGGAACAGACATGGGAGTAGACTCGCCGCACAGCATTGTGGCGATTGATGACACTGCGACGACTGACGAGGACAAGCCAGTCAACATTAACGTACTGCAAAACGATCAGGATGTGCTCGGCCACGAACTTCAGGTGATGGTCTCGACCAGCGTTAACGGTATGGCGACCGTCAACGCGAGTGGCGTCGTGACGTTCGTTCCCACACCCAATTATAACGGCAACGCATCATTCACATACATCGCCGGACACGGAATGTCCTGGAGCAATCCCGCGACGGTTGTGGTCGAAGTAAAGTCCATAAACGATGCCCCTGTCATCAACAATCCCGGCAACATGACATTCACGGAAGGAGACCGGCGGGAATTCCCTGTAACGGCGTATGATATCGATTCTTCACCTACTGCGCTTCGATGGAAAATGTACTCTGCCACCCTGGGAAGTTTGGGCTTTGGAGTAATCAATCCCGAGACAGGGCTCGTGAATTTACGCATTGGCTATTACACCTCCGGTACACATACCGTTACGTTTTCTGCGACTGATGAATTGGGGGCCACATCCACGATCGACGTGATTTTCACAATCCGCGACGCGGGATTTGATGAAATCATTGCCACGGAAATGGCGGGCTCGGTCGTCACGACCAATTCAATTACGGTCCCTGGACCACGACAGGTGATTTTTGTTGCACCCGGAAACGACGTCCGAGTTCTGCCGTTTGCGCATCTTCCTAAAGCAAATGCGGCTCTCGAAGACGTCAGATTTATTGCAACTCATCAAAACGGCACTACCACTACTGGGATACTCTCTCAAGCTGGGCCGTTCAACAGCACTTTTGGCCCATATGTTCCAGGAGATGTCATTGACGTGACGGTATATCTTGATGAGAACTTTGACGGTGGATTAGGGTATGGAGAATTCGCCCTGGACTTCACAATCCGAATTGTCGACTTTGGTGGCAGCAAAGTATGGGGCGGCCGAATCGACGATGGGATACTGCATCCCGGGGAAGACTTATCTTTCATCAAACACATGGAAATCTTTGACGTCACCAGCACTTTTGAATACCAACTCATTGAGGCGGGATACACTCCGGCGGCCGTCCTTGGTGAGGGTAGTTTGATTCGCGGGCAGATGATTCGACCCGGTGGTCAAAAGATCCTCTTTGAGCCGCAGGAACAAGAACTTTGGTTTGAAACCCACCTTTCCCCCAGAATGGTCGGGCTGGCGCAAGTGCGATTCTACTTGGACGTGAACTTTAATGGGCAATTCGACTTTTCTGAGCCCGCACGAAGCTCGAATATTTTCCAAATCGTGGAGCGGAATGTTATCTATCGGACCGTCCAATATAACTCTTTCATGAGCCTGACAATTGAAGACGTACAACAGAAAGTAGACGAAAGCTTTTCCAGAGCGCTCCGCAAAGACACTGAAGATGATTATCGAGCGGCGGTTGTTTGCATCGTTTCGTTTCTCCAAGGTAGTGAGACCTTTAGAGAAGGTCCGTTGCGTCCTGATCGTGCTTATAACTTGGACATAGACTTGCATTTGCAGGCACACAACGGAATCACAATTCTCAAGGATGGAATGGAGAGAAATGGCGTCAGTTTGCGTGGAATAGGAATGTACAATAGTGATCGGTCGGCTGTGGCTTGGTTTGATCTCGCGCCTACAACGATTTGTCATGAGATCGGTCACAACTTAGGTATTCATCATAATGGCCTCGGAAACGATTTCCTCATGGAAGCTGGTGGAGTTCCCGATTCGCCAGGCAAGCTCAATCGCCGAGATCATCTCACTCAGACAGAAGCTGAAATCTTCAGTGCAATCGCAGCCGGAAGTTCAGGAACTGGGTCATCACCGATGAGTCATGGTGATTCTCATGAAGAATACGAGGAGGGTGCGACGTTGAGCACTGACACCCTGGCAGCAGCAAATGGAAACAGAAATAGCACCGCAATTGTACGCACCTACGTCGAAGCTGTAGCAACGTCATTCTCCCTGCCGTCTTTTGCTGTACTTCGGCCAATCCATGTCTTTGCAATGCATCCGTATCGCCAACGCTTTGCGAAAGTACCGCCAAAGGTTCGACTGCATGCGACTCCAATGGTTGAGGATGAACTTCAGTTAAAGGCCGCCGACTTGGATGGAGGAAAAGCTTTTGAAGACATCATTTCAGACACTCTTGCTCATCTGGATTTGCGTTTTCACCGCCGTGGGCTGCCGTGATGACGGAACACCCGACTTTTCACGAGGCTCCGGCGATACGGGACTGCCACAACCGTTGGTGAATCGGCCCGTGTTTCGGAAAGAGTCAGCAATAATTCTCAACGCAGAGATCAAGCCGCAATTGTCGGTTGATGAATCAATCGGCTTGGCCTGTATACGTGCAACACAGTCCATCGAATTTGGCATCAGGCATCTTTGTAAGGCTGTGAATCCGGCAGCAATCTCAGAAATCTGTACGGTTCTTCAAGACGACTCGTCGAGTGTGCATTGGGCTGCGGCCGCAGATGCGTTGGCGTATGTGGGTGGCGACGCCGAGGCCAGATTGTTGTTGAGCACATTGCTGCGTCGAGTTGCCAACAATGAAAAAGATAAGCACTCCATTGAGTACTATTCATCGAGTTTGCGGTCGTTGGGGATTATGGCCCGGCGGAACGTGGGCGAGGCAAAATTGTTGTTCCCATCGACCTGTGACGTCGATTACTGGGAAGATGTGCGTGAAGTATACGGAGATGAAAAGATAGAACTGCGAAGAATGGCGATCTATGCCGATGCTGTGGCACGCTGGGGATGCAATCATGACTTGTACGCCTTGCTGCGGGAAAATGGCGATGAAATTGCGGGCTATATCAACGAACAAGAGATTGAAAACATGTTGGGAGCGATGACACAGAGTGAAAGGAAGGACGTTTCTGATCTTGATCATGAAGTGCTCCAGCATGCCTATAAAGTTATCTCTCGCGGCGAACCGTAGTAGTGAGAATTGACTCCTACGTTCGCAATCGATGAGCGCGTTTCACAGCGGGATGCACGGATGTCGGTCGGGGCGACAGATTCATTGTATGGCCCGCAAAGCGTGCGCGGCGGTTGTCGCACTTGACATGAGTCCGTGCAGCTTGGTGGAATGAATATTGCGGTGCTCCTTGACTTGTTTCTAGCCTTGCTGTTTTGTGCCTCCGGACGAGCTGATGTCTAATCTCATCATCGTGGTTTTCGTGGTCTTCATGTGGTGCTGGGATTATCCGGGTGATCATCCAGCGAAGCGGTTTATTTCGAAGTTCAGTTTTCCCTTCATCTACATGGGATTCTGGCATGGGTGGGCGATGTTTGCTCCGGAACCGATTCATGTGAATCGGCGAATGCGGGCGGTACTGACTTTTGCGGACGGCGTCACGGAAGAATGGCGACCACTGTCGCCGGAGTATCGGCAGAAGCTGATTAACCTGTTGTATGCTCGCAGTTTCAAATATGAGCATTCTCTGCTGAGTCCTCGAATGGCCTATTTGTATCCACCGCTGTGCGAGTTTCTGATTCGTCAGGCTCAGTCGGAGACTCGCAAAGTGCTGAGGGTTGAACTGCTTCGCGATACACAACAAGTGAATCCATTGGGAGCCGAACAGGTTTACACGGCGGTCCAGACACAGACCTTCTATCGTTACGATGCTGTCAAACGTGTCGGTGTCGTGATTCCCTCAACGCTGCCGAAGAAGACATAAAGTCCAGAGTTGACGAGAACGAGAACATCATTTCATGTCCCTGCAGCAGCTTTGTGATCTCTGGAACCTGTTTTTTCATGCCGAAATGTCATGCGCATCGTTGGTTGTGTTTCGCATTGTGATCAGTGTGGTCATGCTGACAAATGTGCTGCTGTTGATTCCGATGGTGCCTGATTACTTCTCGGAGGACGGTGTTTGGCCGACCTCGGTGTGGCAGAGGCAGATGCGGCTCTCGCGCTTCTCGCTGCTGAATCTCCTGCCGCCCACGACTAACGCATTTCGATTCTTGCTGTTGGTGCACGTGTTGGCGGTCATGGGCTATATGATCGGCTATCAATTCCGGCTCTGCAGTGTGGTCGTTTTTCTGACGCTCGTGTCTATTCATCATCGGAATGCGTTCATTTTGTCGAGCGGTGACACGTTATTGCGGATGCTGATTTGTTATTCCTGCTTCAGCGATGCCAATGGTGGATTGTCAATGGACGCGTGGAGACGCGGTCAACCGCTGACAGAGTTTTCGCAAACGGATCCTTGGCCGCTCCGGCTGATGCAGCTTCAGGTTTGCATTGTGTATCTAAGGACGGTCTTCTGGAAATTGCGAGGTCGAATGTGGTGGAATGGGACCGCAGCTTGGTTCCCATTGTGGGTTGATGCCTATGTTCGTTTCCGGCCTCCCCGCTGGTTGCTGACCAAGCCATTCATTTGTCTCGCAACTTGGGGTACCTTGATCGAAGAGATCGCACTGGGAACATTGTTGTGGATTCGCGAGTTTCGTTACCCAATGTTGGTGTCGGGAATCATATTTCATCTGATGCTGGATGTCATCATGAATCTGCAATTCTTCAGTTGGATCATGATCTGCAGCCTGTTGCTGTTTATCTTTCCCGAAGATGCGGAAAGCATGCTCTGCTGGCTATGCCGATGGGTTGATTGACGGTGTTCCATTTGCGTCGCAAGGTATGTGGTGATTGCATTCCGAATTCGATCATCACTTCGCAGAAGCGACGGGATGGATGAACCTTGGCTTTGAGCTAGATTTGAGGGAATTCTGAACAATCACAGCTTTTGCCAACGGAAAGGGGCGGATTGGGGCGTAAGGCCCGCCACAATTTTCAAACAGATTTACCGATTTTCTGTTGAGAGACTTTTCAGGATCGTTGCCGGTATGGGCGGCAAATGTCTGCGGCTGAAAAGTGCTGGCAGAGAGCAGATAGCCGGAATACACAGGCTACGTTTGGCGTTGTGTAAGTCTACGAATGGTTGTCGTATTTCACTCACGTCTCAAAGCACGACGTTAGGGTGTGCATGCCGAGTCGAGTGTTCAGAATCATCCGCGGCGCCGAAGTCTTTTCGTGGCGACAATTATCCAGTTCGGAATCGAGTCGAACACCCACAAGTTTCTCGACATCAACCTCCAGCGTTGAGGCACTCGTATTCCGGATGTCCTCAGCCAGCCGCAAAGTTGCGGCAGCCAACCCTAATTGATCCAGGATCGCGGGTCGCAGCCCTCGAACAATTCGTCTGAGTTCGTCATGAATCCCGGACCCCATTTCTCTAAGCGTCCTCGCGTTATCGCATGTCTTTGAATCGCCCGTTGTTTCCTCCAGTGCACGGAGCCCCAGCATGAGACTTGTGAGCGACTGACCGATTCCATCGTGAATCTCCCGAGTAATCCTCTGACGTTCCTCTTCCTGTGAGGTCAATGCCCGACGCAGAAAAAGCATATGACTCTGGGCCAGTCGCTGTAACGGACGGAGTGCCGTCAACCACAAAACCGGAGCCACAACCAATGTCAACAAACAGGAATCCAACATCGCTTCACATGTTGTGCCGCAACCTGCCGGCAGAATCAGCGGCAGGAGCTTCATGATCAGATATTCCGCCGCAAACGTTGTCGCCAATGCCAGCAGCAGCAGCCCTTGTGGCTTCAGAAGTCGAGTCGTTAGTTCCAGTCGAGCCACCATTTCAAGGACCTGCAATCAAAGGTACCAGACAACAGTACCTTATCCGCGTAAGAGCTGAGAGTGAAGACGCACACAACCGTGGTAAGACTGACATTGTTCGGGTGGTGAGGCAATTCCCGTGAACAATTCCTCGTTGTATTCGCAGAGACTCAACTGAATCCACCATCACTACAGTAGGTCTTTTGGCACGCCGTGTCTGCCGGGGAGAGTTTGATTTCATACGGCCGACAGATTGTCTGCTGCCGGGGATTCCCCGGCAGATTAATGGCCTTCTTACACGGTCCATCCGTGTTCTCTGACCGTTCGTTGACTTATGGCCGAGCGAATCGCGGTGGTTTGGAAGCCGTAGAACCATCGAAGGTTCGGGGGCGTCACATATCGAAACGTAGCATTCCAGGGGTCTGTAATTGTGTGTTTCGGCCAAGATTGACATAGGCGATTTTCTGAAAATCACATGCTGAACGATTTCAGCATTCGCTTTCGTGTTTGCTAGATTCATGCCTGATTGTCAGTTTCTGGCATTTTTGAATCAGACAGAGGAGGATCGAATGAAAATCCTGATGGCATGGATGAGTGTGCTCGCAGCGGGGATATCCCTCGCGTGGGTCGGCGGTGCTGATGAGGCGAAGACAGAAGAATCAAGGGTTGCAGTGACGGAGCTTCTGCCGTCCAGCAGCTTTCTGCTCGTTACTTTTGATGGAACCGCAGCCCACTTGCCGGCGATCAAAGAGACGGCCGCGTGGAAGGCTCTGGAAGAAACCGAATTGACGGCAAGACTGCTCGACATCGGGCAAATGCTGATTTCTGCCGCTGGTGAAGAACAGGGCGTTCTGGCAAGAGAAGCCATCGAGCATTTGCGACAACATGGCTTTTCAGTCGCGGGCAGTATGTCAGGCAGCGGTGATGGCTTCAGCCCCTACGGTCTCGTTGTACTGCATGACGCCGGCAAATTCCTTGAAGTCCTTGAGCCGCTCATTCAGCAGGCCGCAGCGTCAGCTCGCGAAGAAGTTCAGGTGAAAAGCATTGAAGGTCGCGAGGTGTCGTTCATTGGTACCAACGTTCCCAATGTGGAGTTCAGCTGGTGGAATGAATCGGGACATCTTGTGATGGGTCTCGGGATCAACGCGAGCGATCAGATTATTGCGACCGCATCGGGTAAGACGGAGAACATCACGAAGAATCCACTTTGGGTTAAACTCAGATCTCATGACGGATACACGGTGGACAGCTTTGCCTGGCTGGATAGTGGCCGCCTGCTGGACCAGTTTGGTGACTTCAGTATGCCACCTACACCATCAGGTGAGGTGATGACGATTCGTGAGTTCGCCGGATTGCTGGGACTTCACAATATCCGTGAACTAACAATGCAGACAGGATATCAGGGACTGCAGACATGGCAGGACGTGCGGCTGAACGCAGAGGGACCGCTCACGGGGCTCGCGGCTTTGCTGAAGCAAAGAAACCTCTCGCTGGATGAACTGCCACCGATGCCCAAAGCCACTTCTGGTTTTGCCGCAGCAACGTTTGATCTGGGTGGCTCGATTGATACCGTCCTCGGAACAGTTCGCGGCCTAATGCAGAAACTGGAACCTAAGGCAGAAGCAGAACTGGACGAAGGTCTGGCGAAAATCACTGAAGTCTTCGGTGGCGATCCTCGCAAAGAACTGATCGATGGACTTGGCGATGTCTGGTGCATCTATGCAGATCCGGCGGCGCTGCCAATTCCGATCGGCTTTTCGCCGGTTGCGGCGGTCAGCGTCAAAGACAAGGCGATTCTGACAGAGGGTATTGGCCGTTTGCTGGACCTGATTGAGCAGCAGGCTGCAAATCAGGAGTTCAGTATTCGTCGAACCAGTAAGGATGGACGAGAATACTTTTCGTTTAATCTCCCTGGCATGCCCGTCGTCCCGACCATTATGTTGACCGATAAGTGGCTGGTTGCGAGTATCACTCCGGGATCGGCTCAATCACTGGCTCAACGAGAAACCGGAAAGCTTCCCTCATGGAAACCCGATGCGAATGTGACCGCGGCACTGGCTGAACTCCCCGGCGAGTATTCCTCAATCACGGTTTCCGATCCGGCCCCTTCTTATCAGCAGCTTCTGCAACTGGCTCCAATGGGGTTTAGTCTGCTGGAGCAGAACGTGTTGCCACAGATTGCCGGAGGAACACTGGAAATGCCATTCGGGCTGGAAGACCTGCCAGCCGTCGAGATGGTCACTGAGCCCATGTTTCCTAACGTGACCGTTGGTTATGCAACAGAACAGGGACTTGGATCAACCACACGACAATCAGTTCCAGCAAATCCAATGGGGAACATGTCGGCCAGTGTTGGCGTACCGGTCATGATTGCCCTGTTGCTGCCCGCTGTTCAGCAGGCTCGCGAGGCGGCTCGGAGGACGCAGTCGAAGAATAATCTCAAGCAGCTTGGACTGGCGATGCACAACTATCACGACACCTTCAACGAGTTTCCTCGAGGCACATTCGAGAACGATGATCTTGAACCGGAAGAACGGCTGAGCTGGGCTTATTCCATTCTGCCGTACATCGAACAGCAGGCCTTGCATGAGTCGATCGATGGTGAAGCCGGCTGGGAAGCAGAAGAGAATTCAAAGGCCGTACAGATCGCCGTGCCATTTTTCCAGAATCCCAGTCAGCCTGGTGCACGAGCAAATCCTTCTGCGGGTGATTACGTGGCGATGGCTGGAGTTGGTCAAGATGCAGCGACACTGGAAAACGATGATCCTCGCGCAGGTATCTTTGGTTACAATCGACAGTGCCGCTTCCGAGACATTACTGACGGCACATCAAATACCATCATGATTACAGATGCCTCAGAGCCCAACGCGTCTTATCTGGCGGGTGGTCGAGCAACGATCAGAGGATTCAGTCAGTCGCCTTATCTGAATGGTCCGGATGGGATTGGTTCGCCTCATACGGGCGTCGTGCAAATGGTGCTGGCCGACGGATCCGTGCGAGCGGTTTCGGTAAATGTCGATGAGACAGTCCTGGAGGCTCTGGCGACCAAAGCTGGTGCAGAGGATGTGGGAGAATTCTGACTTCCACCTGGGGACGCTTACTTCGCTGTAAACACGTCCCCAAAATTCCATTGGACATCATAAACAGAAAAGCCCGGCCGCTTCTTACGAAGACAGGCCGGGCTTTTCGTTCAGGGACGGCTTAATATAAGTTACTACAGGCAACCGGCGTCAAGCAGGCTGCATCGCGCTGATGACATCCCGCAATCGACCTCGAGCTGTGTGCAATCGCCGCTTGATCGTCCCAATCGGGCTTTCAAACTGCTCGCTCATTTCCTTCAAAGAAGAGCCTTCAAAGTAGAACGCCCACAAAGTTTCCCGATCCAATCGGCCAAGCTGGCTCAGACCTTCGCGAACCTGTGCAATGTTTTCCTGTCGAATCATTGCCGCGAACGGAGTGTCTTCGCATTCCTGAGCAGAATCGAAAGACTCAGGTTCAACGCAGGTTTCGTTAGGTCGCCGGACAGCTCGATTAATGGACAATCGAACGGCAATCTGGCACAACCATCCGCCGAATCGTTCCGCATCCTGAAGCTGAGGCAACTTACGGAATGCTCGCAGAAAGACTTCCTGCACAACTTCATCAGCTTCGGCCGTGTTTCGCAATCGCTGCATGACGATCCCGAAGATCCGGGATTCGAACAGCGTAACGAGATCGCCAAAAGCATCCCGGTCACCAGACTGGGCTCGCAAAACAATCGGAGTCAAAGAATCAGTTATCAAAGTAGAAGTAGTCATTATCGTCAGACTCCAGTCTGAAAAATCACGAGCACTGCATCCGGGGAGTTTGCCAGTGGCAGGAACGGATGGGCCGTGAAGGAGATTCGCAGGAACAGCCGTGAGTGCGAGGCGGATAGACACTGGGAAAACAGCGACAGCCTCGGAAACTCACACGAAGAACATGGATGGCACAACGTGTGCGACCCATTTCGAGCGGTTCGAGCGGAAGAAGATCTGATTTCGTCCGAAGACGGGGAGCATTTTTCGTTGCACAGAACTTTTTGAGGCCAAGTGTTCGCGGGAGACATCCTTTGAACATCACCTCATCCGAGGCCGTGCATCGAAACTGCTTTTCAGCTTCTGCCGCTGGTACCGGTCAGACAACCCGAACCCAGATGCAGGGTTCGATTCAAATTCGAGAGTAATCTCGAACTGAGGCGACTTAGCGAATTCTGGCAGCGTTTGGAGAGTCCTCCACAACACTGCTTACTATCGCCGGCCGGTTGTCCTGGCAGATAACGCCAGCGCATCGAGCGCTTTATGCGTTCCTGTTTCGGTACCACTGCAAACACCACGGGGGAGGCAGCACCGACGAACAGTCCGGCAATCACATGGGCCGCGACGGCCTGTGTAGATGCAACCAGAGCATGAATCGTTGTGTTGAGCAGCATTGTTCTGCCTCCAAATTTGTCCCGCGTTTGTGACTTTTTGTCACAGAAATTGCGAGTCACTGATGAATGCCGCACGTCGGCGGCAAGAATTGGCGTCGGAAACGACTGTGTTCCCGACAAGTTTGGTTATCTAAAAAAGTGTTCAGTAGAAGATACACCCCGAGCACCGACGGACACTGTCCGATGCCCCTCAGACGCAGGATCGTCTTAATAGGTTCGCAAAGACTATCCTGAAATTCAAAAAATCTCTCCAGTATTCTTAAAACACTGGTTTTTCTGCGAGACCTTTTGTTTGAGAGCTAGACCCGTTTCTTGGAGAGTTTGGTGCCGTCAGCAATGACACACTGCTGAACATGAGCCACTAAAATGACCGATTTTCAGTAAAAATAGAGAACGTAGGGCAGCTTTACCTCATTCGTTGACCTGGCAGATCAGAAGCTTTGTACGCCGTCTGCGCCATCTTGATTCAGAATGGCACAACTTTGGACAGCAAAGTCCTTGCCTCATGCAAAAGGCGACGTCGATACCCACGAAACCCCCCGGAATGAGTTTTAACCACATCGTGTGGGCTCAGGGAATCAAGGTTGCAGGAAGTGTCGAACGCAGTGACTCCGACACTGACTGCTCACAAGTTGACCAAGTTCGAAGGGCTCAAGGCATTCGGGAGGAATGCGAGGCCTGAGAATTCATGGATGAACGCGAGGGATTGAAAATGGTCCGACGATCATGGAGGTCGCTCATCGCGAGTATGGCACTTGTTGGTGGAATCGCGGTAAACAATACCGCTTTCGCTGACGGGGGCTGCACTCCAGGATGCGGAGACTGTCAAAACTGCGAACAGATTTTTGCCGATGCCGGTCAGAAACTGACCGACCAATTGGCTTCAATGAGCTGCTGCAATGACAGCGCAAGCTGCTGTGCACCAGCCTCCGTCTGCGATGACGGATGTGCAGATCCACTTTCCGATGTCTGCGGCGAAGGCTGCGGAGACGGTTGCGGCGAAGGCTGTGATCTCTTCGGCGAATCAGGCAGCGGAATCGAGTTTGGTGGCTGGACTCAGTTCGGCTATCAGGACGGACCGGACGGTGCCTTCACTGGTAACGGCCAGTTCAACGATGTTCGATTCGGTGCCGGCTCAAACCCACGTGGCAACGAATGGGACAAGCTCAACCTCAATCAGCAGGGCCTGTATCTTAACAAGACCGCTGACGGCAGCAACGGAGTTGGTCTCGGCTTTCGAGCTGAAATGATCTACGGTGTTGACGGTAATGAAGCTCAGTCGTTCGGCAATAATGCAGGCCGATTTGACTACCTGAACGGTTGGGACCACGGCACATACGAGTGGGCTCTGCCTCAGTTGTACGCTGAAGTTGCCACAGGTGACCTGTCAGTGAAACTGGGTCACTTCTACACGCCAATTGGCTACGAAGTGATTCCTTCTGGTGGCAACTTCTTCCTTAGCCGTCAGTTGACCTTCTACAACAGCGAACCGTTTACTCATACCGGTGCTCTGGGTACCTACGCTGCTGGCGACAACCTGCAAGTGTTGGGTGGATGGACACTGGGTATGGACACCGGTTTTGACCGGTTCCAGGGCGGCAGTGCATGGCTTGGCGGTTTCATCTACACGCTGTCAGAGTCAACGACTTTCACCTACCTGTCAACCGTTGGCAACTTCGGTCTGCGTGGCGACGGAGCGATCAACAGCTTCATCCTGTCACAGAACTGGGATGACAACTGGCAGACCGTGCACCAGTTCGACATCCTTGGCACAAATGGTGCCAGCGACCTGGGTTACGATTTCGGCAATGCCACAGCAACTGCTGATAACTCAACCGGTCTGATCAACTACGTGTTCTACACGATCAACGACAAGGTCAAAGCTGGTGCTCGTCAGGAATGGTACAAAGCTGACGGCACTTCCTATAACACGATGACATACGGTGTGAATATCACTCCGATCGACAAGCTTGTTATTCGACCTGAAGTTCGACACATGTGGGCGCCAGGTGCCAACGGTGCCGGTGGAGCAGGCCACGATGATCTGTTCAACCAGACCGTGTTTGGTATCGACGCGATCATCACCTACTAATCTGATTTCAGTGAAGGCTTAGCCTTCCTCTGAATTCACACCACAGACCGCAGCGAGACCTTGTGTTTCGCTGCGGTTTTTCGTTTTGGGCTCGCTACTCAGCGGACGCCATCGCAGCGAAACATAAACTTCATTCCTCACCCCATTGCCCCTGCAGGTTGTTGATTTAAGGGACTTTCATAACCGGACATGTCGGTGAGGGATAGCAATTGCCGCGTTCTCAACAACAATCCCTCGCTGACGCAGCGGGTTCGGATGAAATCAATAGAAGGCCTGCGCTGGTGAGTGAATATCGGAGCGACTATAACCCACTCAAAGTACAGGGACGAGAGACAGGGACGAGCAATTTCGTTCTGGAATGAAGTCACAAGCATGAGAGACCAGCACTTGCTCAGAATCATTGTTTTGACCGGAAGCGACCGACCGGACATCCTCTCCGCGTGGAGTGATCTGAAAGCTTATCTGGCGGGAGTGCGTGACGTTGAGGTCGTGGGCGTTTTCTCCGCGAACGAACAAATTCCCGAAGATCTCATTGCGGATATGGTCGTAGTGCTGGGTGGCGATGGCAGCATTCTCCGTGGATGCCGGCAATTGGGACAACGTCAATTGCCGATCATCGGCGTCAATCTTGGTCGTCTGGGCTTCCTCACAGACCTCAGTCCCGCAGAATTTCGAAAGGGGCTGCCAGCTTTAAAACGCGGACAGTATTCCATCATTGAACACCTGATGTTTCGCTGTTCCCATCATCAAGCTGACGGTTCAATTGTCACCGACCTTGGGCTCAATGAAGTCACTGTGACCTGTGGCGGTGCTTTGAAGATGCTGGATATTACTCTTCGCATCGATGACGAGGATGTCACGACATTCAGTTGCGACGGCCTCATTATCAGCACTCCGGTGGGCTCCACGGCTCACAATTTGTCTGCCGGTGGTCCCATCCTGAGGCAGGAACTCAAGGTCTTTGCAATCACGCCGATTTGCCCGCATACCTTGACCATTCGCCCGATTGTGGACTCGGCAGACCGCATATTTCGTCTGTCGGTCAAGGACGCTCCACCCGGCGTCATGGTGGTGATCGACGGACAAATCCGCAGACCTTTGGGCGCAAACGAAGTGGTCGAAGTGTCTCGCGCCGAGCCAACTCTGAAACTGATTCGGCTTCCGGGACATAGCTACTACGGAACCCTCCATCGCAAACTTGGCTGGCAAGGCCAGTTGGACTATCGCGAACGCCGAGGACAATAAGGCGAGCGGCAGGGCGTCAGCCCTCCGAGATGGCGCGCCGTTGGAACCACTAAAAAAAGCGGCGATCAGATCTCACGTCGCCGTGCCATTCGACAGCCACTGCAGGATTGATTTCCCCGACGACTCATTTGGCCGCCACGTTCGCTTTACTGCCAAACATCTTCTGGGCTTCTGCCTTCAGATTCGGCACTGCGGAGTAGGTCGCCAGTACACCGATCGTTAGAAAAAAGCCTGCGCCAAGGACAAGAGAAATTCGCTGCCACAATCGAGGTCGTAGTTCTCGTGGCAACAATGTCGTGTTGACCACCAGTGTGTGCAGGCAACTGAAGCCTAAAGCATAGTTGTAAAACATGCCTGTCGCTGTGGTCAGCAGAGTTTCGCCATTCTGGAACAAAATCAGTGTGGTCAACCCCAGCGCAAAATAGGCGCACAACACACCAAAATAGAGCCGACCAATGTGCCGAGTGTCCCATTTTTGCAGACGCTTGCTGGCGGTCCAGAAAACATCAACCCAGCGCCGCAGGAACCCATCGGCGGTCGTCGCCATACTTGTCGCCAGAATCAGGAGTCCGCAGAACAAGGTCAAATACCAGAACGTCTGTCCCCAGGTTGATCCCACCGCTTCTCTGACGCCGCCGGCTGTCATGCTGGCTGCTTCCCATTTGTTCGCCGGAACAGTCCCACGAGTCAAAAACTGGACCGACAACATACTCGGCAACGCCAGTCCGACGAAGCAGGCTGGCAGCCATACCAGGTACTGCTCTCGCTGAACATGAGCCATCCAGCCCAACCAGCGATGAAGTGATTCTTTGGTGACTCGAAACACCTTACCTGCATGCGACAATTCTATCTCATGTCCGCCGACCAGACTTGGGATGGCCCCCACATGCTTGCCCATTCCCCAGCCCTGATCGCGGGTGAAGGAGCTGATCGGCGTATTCGTCAGACCGCCGTTGCCCGAGATCGCAACCATTGACGCCAGAATGCCAACAAGGGTCCAGTCGAACGCAACACCCCGCCCTTCCGACATCGCGACAAAGAAGTTATCAATGATCGGGCCATGCGGAGCTTCTGCCACATCAAGCTTCCCGTCTTTGTTAAGATCTTCTCCGTCATCAAGAACGCCGTTGCCATTCAGGTCTTCAGCGAGATCCTGTTTTCCATTCTTGTTGACGTCTTCCACAGGTGTCACCGGAACGTTACCGAACTTCACGAAGCCCGAACAAATCTCTTTCCACGTCGACATGTCGGAATAGCCCAGCGCCAGGTACACCAGCAGCCCGAGGACGAACACGAGTTTGAAAGTCATCATCGCTTTGATGGAGTTATAGACTTTGCCTCCGATGGTCAGAGGAATAAACACGGACACGAAGATGGCTATCGCAAGACCCAGCACCAGTGATTTATGGTCAGGGTTATTTACGGTGTCAGGAATCCGACCAAGGATCATCGTGGCGGCCGGAATTGCAGCGTTCGATGCGAGATACGGCAGGACCGATCCAAAATCCAGGACGAGGTACAGTCCCAGCCAGAAAAGCGGATGTGGGCCGATTCGAAATTTGCCAGTGAAGATCGGTTCGCCGCTGTACAGTGTGTAGCGACTGATCTCCACGTTGTAGATGACCTGAAAGATCACACTCAATGTGGCCAGCCACAGCATGGCCCCACCATAACGAGCGGTCACAAGCGGCCCCGTCAGCCATTCGCCACCACCGATGGCAGCTCCGCCCATCACCAGCCCTGGCCCGAGCATCAAAGCGAGCTTCGACCACTGAAACCGGGGTGCTTCCGGAAGTTCGCCCACGGTCCAGGCCGGCATATGGGACGTGCCCGGCTGAGGAGAGTAGGTTTCTTCAGCAGCGGTTTCGCCAACAGTTGCAGATGAACCTGAGGAGCCAGGTGCGTTCAGGGATGACATGTCAACTCTTTCACTCTCATGGTCAGACGAGTGGGCGTCTGCATGTTGCAGTGGACCGGATCCTGTTTCCGGGCATGGCACTGGTAGGAGAAGGCAGCAAAATCACCATCCATGGAACTGCGGGGCCGGGCAATTGTCCAGGGACGCAACAGACTTGCAAGGAATTCGGGCCATTTCATTCCGAGAACCCTCGAACACATCAATGAAAGGTCCGGTACAATCGGCATGCATTCCCGGCGGGAAACCGCGGGCAGCTTGCTCAGGCCGATAGAAACCCGGCGCTGTCCGGCTAGAATCGTGTGTTTTCAGGATCTCATGGCAATCGACCGGTTTCTCTTTGCAGTGCCGGCCTTCATCTGGTCACGCCGGAATAGTTCCTCGATCAAAGTGTCTGCCCGCCCCTCATAGCCAAAATAGTGAAAGTCTGATGGAAGAAGCGATTCGCAAGGCCAAAGTTCTGATTGAAGCCCTGAGCTGGATTCAGCGATTTCGAGGTCGCTATGTGGTGGTCAAGCTGGGCGGGAGTACTCTGGATGACGTCGCCGCGGTGAACAGCCTGCTCACCGACGTTGTCTTTATGGCGACTGTTGGAATGAAGCCTGTGATCGTGCATGGTGGCGGAAAAGCTATCAGCGCGGCAATGAATGCGGCTGGAATTGAAGCCCGCTTTGTCGCCGGCCGTCGCTACACTGATCGCCAGACTTTGCAAATCGCTTCACGAGTACTCGTGGAAGACATCTGTCAGTCAGTCGTAGACCAGATCAATCGCAATGGTGCTCGGTCAACGGGCTTGCACTATGGCACCGAAAATGTCCTGACGGCCGAGAAGCTGACATTGAAGGATGAACAGGGGAATCCTGTTGACCTCGGACACGTCGGACACGTGACCGAAGTGGATGTCGATACGCTCGTGCGAGTCTGCTCGACCGGCACCATTCCCGTAATTCCCAGCATTGCTCTCAGCTCTGTGGGCCATCGACTGAATGTCAATGCTGACACGGCCGCTGCCGCCGTTGCCAGAGCACTCTCCGCAGAGAAACTCATTTTCCTCAGTGATATCCCCGGGATTCTGACCAACATTAAGGATCCGACCTCTCGGCTGTCCCACGTAACTGCCGCTCAGGTACGGGGACTGATTGCGGACGGCACGATCGCTGGTGGTATGGTGCCGAAGGTCGAAGCCGCATTGGAATCGCTCGATGCCGGCGTTCGCAAGGTACATATCGTCGACGCGTCCATGTTGCATTCTGTGTTGCTGGAGATTTATTCCGATACGGGTGTAGGAACAGAAATCGTACCCTGATTAACTTTGACTCTGAATTGTTCGGGTTTACTCCCTCGGAGCAAAATCGCCTGACGAAACAGCAAGGCGTTAGTGCAGGGAATCTGCGAAAACGCTTACAAGATTGGCATTTTTCTGCTGCTGGCTGCTATTCTTTGGGCCGCATAATTTGAGGCCGGATGTTCGCGGGATACATCATTCGGAACATTGCCGCGCACAGAATAACTCAAGGTTTTTGATGTGGGGTGAGTTCCGGAGATTCCGAGGATTCGATAACTATTGTGGTCCGCCGATTGACAGAGCAGATCAGGGCACAATAATCGCCCTTCCTGACAGGGGGTACTTTGAGAATTCTCCTCATTTGTCGCCTGTTTTTGAGTCCCCGTTTTTCTCCACCACGCCTTCGGATGTTGCCTCTTGCCAGCTGTGAAGAATACCCCGATACCGCTCTATCTGAAAGAGGATGAACGCGAAGGACTGCGAACTGCCGGACGATTCAATGCGCAGTTGATGGACTTTCTGCGCCCGCATGTCAAAGAAGGTGTCTCAACAGAGAAGCTTGATAAGCTGGCCAACGAATACACTCTTGATCACGGACACGTGCCAGCCTGCGTAGGCTATCTTGGTTATCCCAAAACAATCTGCACAAGCATCAATGAAGTCGTCTGCCACGGAATCCCGAATACTCGCCCTCTGAAAGATGGCGACATCGTAAACGTCGATATCACGACGATTGTGAACGGCTGGTACGGTGACCAATCCGAAACCTTCATGATCGGCAACGTGAGCAACAGTGCTCGTCGGCTGGTACAGTCGACTCACGATGCATTGTTCGTGGGCATTCATGCAGCACGTCCGGGCGGAACCGTCACTGAGATTGGCCGCGCGATTCAAACGTTTGCGACCAAGGCGGGTTATTCAGTGGTTCGCGAATATCAGGGCCACGGAATCGGTCGCGATTTTCATCAGGAACCCGGTGTTCCACATTTCCCTACGCTGAAGTCCAATCGAGATCTGCTGCGTCCCGGGACTTGCTTCACCATCGAACCGATGCTGAATATTGGGTCGTGGCAGACACGTGTCGACAAGAAAGACAAGTGGACTGTACGCACAATCGACGGGGCGTTGTCGGCTCAGTTTGAACACACAATTCTGATGACAGAAGACGGGCCGGAAATCCTGACCTTCACAAAAGACGGCCCGCAGGAAGGGCATAAGTTCTGATCGAGACCGTGCCGTCGTACCGGTGTTTTCTTTCGTGCGGTCCATGCAAATGAATAAAGCATTTGTCCGAGAGCCCGATGCTGACGCTCGAGTCACCTGTCCTCGCTGTGGCTCTATGGGCACAACCGTCGGCAATGGACCAATTGAGCTTTACGTTCCAGCTCCATTGCAGGATCAGATGAAAAATGCCGCGTGGTGCTGCTCCAATGCGGCCTGCGAAGTCGTCTACTACAATATGTTTGAACAGACTGTGCGAGCAGCAGAACTCCTGACGCCCGTCTATCCTTATGATCCCAACGCCCCGATTTGTGCGTGCTTCGGATTCACTCTGCAGGACATTGAGGATGATGCCGACGAGTTGCAGCCGCTAAGAATCAGAGCCTTGCTGGCTCGATCGCAGTCCCCCGAGGCTCTCTGTCAGGCTGTTGCCGTCGACGGCCGTTGTTGTATGCGCGAAGTGCAACGACTGTACATGAAACTGAAGTCATCGCGAATGTGACATCTTCGCATCGCATTATCGCCAATGACCTCCTTAACGGCTGTCATGCACACTTCCCCCCCAACGTAGGTATATCCCGCTTTTCAGCGAGGGCTGGCTATGTGCTCGCTGAATTACCCGATCGTGCCGCCGCGGGTGCAAGGTGCTGCAAGAACCCATGACCCGCCCACATCTTGATGTTGACAGCGTACGATTGGAGAATGAACAGGCGGAGAAAGACGTCGAACGATTTCTCAATGCGATCGGGAATGAACTCCAGATCCTCTCCAGGCGGGCCAACGACTTGGGGTGCATGGGACGACACCTATAAATTCGCTGCTGATCGCAATGAGACGTTTCAGCATGCAAATCCGGTCGACGAAACGTTCACAAACACTGATACCGATTTCCTCTGCTTTCTGACTCTGCAGAATGAAGTTATCCGGGGTAAGTGCTTTGATCATAACAGCAGCACTTACCTCGAAGTCCCCGACCAGTTCTCTTTCGTCTTAAATCCCGTCAATGGGCTGCTGCGATTCCGAACTGGAGATGATGACTTTACAGGGGTTGCACTGACATCGCGCGGGGCGATTCTGCTGGCACTGAACGCCGGGATTGAACCCGCGCGAGAAGGCGAAGCTGGCCGAGGATTTGCGGTCGTTGCGAATCAGATCAAACATCTCGCCAGTCAAAGCGGTAACGCGGCCAGCCGTGCTCGAACCGGGATCAGCGATGCTACGACAGCAGTTCGCCACGGTCGCAAAGCGTCGGACAAAACGGCGCAGGTAATTGATCAGTTTGTAGTGGCTCGGCGTGAGTTCATGCAAACTCTATCCCTCAATAAGCCGCCCGAACCAATAGCAGAAGCTGCTCAGCCGGTTAATAAAAGCGTCACGAAGGCTTCGTGATTTCGCAGGCTTCTGAATCACTCCTGAACTCGACGCGATCCTGCCATCTGCCAAGCCGTGAATAACCACGGCACACACAACAACCCTGACAAATGCAAAAGGACTGCTCAACAAAAACGTTGAGCAGCCCCTCTATCAAAATTGCCGTGCTTGCACCAGTTTTTAGTCTGATCTGCTGCTGCGATGAAAAGCCAGCAGGTCAAAAAATCAGAAACCGGCACTCGCCTGCGGAAGAAGACACGCGAGCCGACCAAAGTCAGCTCGTTGAATTCTTAGTACATATCTTCGTCGTGGCTGTGACCGCCACCCTTCTTGTCGTCCTTTGGCTTTTCTGCAATCAAAGCATCGCTGGTCAGCAGCAAAATTGAAACGCTGGCTGCGTTCTGCAGAGCTGTTCGAGTCACCTTGGTTGGGTCGATAACACCGGCCTTAACCATGTCTTCGAACTTGTCTGTCGCTGCGTTGTAGCCATAGTTTCCTTCGCCGTTAGCAACTTTCTCGCAGACAACCCCACCGTCAACACCGGCGTTGTCAGCAATCTGTGTCAACGGAGCACGGCAGGCTCGAACGATAATGTCGTAACCGACCTTCTCGTCGTGAGTCAGCTTGCCAGGCTTTACGGCTGTGGAAGCTCGCAGAATCGCGACACCACCGCCAGGAAGAATTCCTTCTTCAACAGCAGCGCGAGTTGCGTGCAGAGCGTCTTCGACGCGAGCCTTCTTTTCCTTCATTTCGCTTTCGGTCGCTGCACCGACGTTGATCTGAGCAACTCCGCCTGCGAGCTTCGCAATTCGCTCTTCGAGCTTCTCACGATCATAGTCACTGGAGCTGCCGGCCAGTTCACGACGAATCTGTTCGATTCGTGCCTGGATGTCGCCCTTCTTGCCGCCGCCTTCAACAACTGTCGTGTTGTCTTTGTCGATAACAATCTTGCGAGCTGTTCCAAGGTCGGCCAGTTCGATGCTGTCCAGCTTGATTCCCAGGTCGTCGAAGATTGCAGTGCCACCGACCATAATGGCGATGTCCTGCAACATGGCCTTGCGGCGATCGCCGTAACCAGGTGCCTTTACAGCAGCGATCTTGAAGGTGCCACGCAGCTTGTTGATCACAAGAGTTGCCAGGGCTTCGCCTTCAACTTCTTCCGCGATGATCAACAGCGGCTTGCCGGAATTGACAACCTTCTCCAGAACAGGCACAAGGTCCTTAATGCTGGAGATTTTCTTTTCGTGAATCAGCACGTAAGCGTCTTCAAGGACAACTTCCATGCTTTCTGAATCAGTCACGAAGTAAGGAGACAGGTAACCACGGTCAAACTGCAGACCTTCGACAACTTCGAAGCTGGTTTCGAGGCTCTTGCCTTCTTCGACGGTGATAACCCCGTCCTTGCCAACCTGCTCCATCGCGTCAGCCAGAATCTGGCCAATTTCTGAGTCTCCGTTGGCCGCTACTGTGCCAACCTGAGCAATTGCCTTCTTGGAGCGGCAGTCCTGAGCCATCCCACGGAGGTTTTCGATGATATCGGCAACAGCCTTGTCCATACCACGCTTCATATCCAGCGGGCTGACACCGGCTACAACAGCCTTCAGGCCTTCGTTGTAGATTGCCTCTGCCATCACGGTCGCAGTGGTTGTGCCGTCACCAGCAACGTCGCTGGTCTTGCTGGCTACTTCGCGAACCATGCGAGCACCCATGTCTTCGAACTTATTTGGCAGTTCGATTTCACGAGCAACAGTCACACCGTCCTTTGTGACGGTCGGTGAACCAAAACTCTTTTCAATGATCACATTGCGACCGCGTGGGCCAAGAGTTACTTTTACAGCCCGCGCCAGCTTCGTGACTCCACGACGCATGGCTTCCTGAGCTTCCTGATCAAAGGCAATCATCTTTGCCATGTCGAACTTCTCCGATGAGATAAATCTAAAACTTTGAATATCAGAATGAGACGAATGGACAGGTCAGAGACGGAAGGCTCCGGCTGGAGCCCTTTCAGTACCACCAAATCAGACCTTCGCCAGAATGTCACTCTCGCGCATCAACAGATAGGTGACGTCGCCAACGCTGATCTCGTCTCCAGCATAGGAACTGAAGATCACTCGATCGCCTTCTTTGACAGACAATGGAATCTTGCCACCCTTGTCGTTGGTATGACCGTCGCCAACCGCGATCACTTCTCCACGCTGTGGTTTGCCCTGAGCTGAATCCGGAAGCAAAATCCCGCCGGCTGTCTTCTCTTCAGCTTCGGCTCGCTTCAGCACAACGCGATCCCCCAGAGGCACAATGCGAGTGCCTGCCGCGGAAGCCTTCTTCGCCATGACTTTCTCCTGACCTGTCGATCGAACTTCTTGTGAGTTTACAAATTAACTGCCGCTAACCACCGGTCGGCCTTTACGGCATACCGGACTGTCAGCGGCCAGATTTGCAGAAAATGCACCAGTGAGCTTCGCCTCGAAGCGAATTACGTGCCACCAAAGCATTTCATGACGTAAGTTGTTTAAGGATAACATCTTGCGAAATAGAATCAGGCACCTGCCCACATCAGAGTAAATTGCAGCCTGCCGTTTTGGCGCGGATTCATACTGGCAGACGAACATCGGCCAGCATCAAAGTCGTCTCAAGCCGCACAACCATAAGAATAGACATAAACACCCCAAGTTAACACTTCACGATTGAAAAGGGAGTCGCCGCTTCGCTACAGTCCCAGTCTCAAATTCATCTCCCCTTCTCGCTGCCTGAACTGAGCACGTCGGATTGCTTCCGAAGCCGAAGATCCCAGGGATTTTTGGCTGGTCCATCCTGGATGGAATTCGTGCCCATGAACCTTGAACTGTTTGGCTTGCCTGTCGCCAGTGCTCGTACGGCCACTCCCGTATTGTTGTGCTCGCGCGTTCGAACACCATCACTGCCGTCCATGGTTCCAATTGACGGTGCTTTGCCGGTGCTTTGGTTGCAGAGCAACACTTCACTCGAACAGCTGACGTTCGATGGAGCTAATACATTTGAATTGGCAGATCAACAGGTCGCGGAAAATTCGCCCAGCCTGACTGCCGAACATCTTTTCCTGTCTGCTCACAAATTGATGGTCGCTGGTAAATTCGCAATGGCAGATCGCTGCTTGCAAAAAGCTCTGCAGTTGCACTCCACATCGCCGTCAAATTCTGTTCAAAGCAGACCCACTGTTGCATGGCTTGTTCTTGCCACCAATGCCCTGTTGAAGCAGGATCTGGACTCGTGTGAAACGTGGCTTAGGCAGGCCGAACGGACGATGCACGGCAAAGACCTGAATGTGGAATCTCCGGAGTTCCAGTGGGCCGCAGGAGATTTGTTTGCGATCAAAGCCTGCCTGATCGCCCAAACTCGCAATCGAATAAAAGCAGAAACGTTTCTGACTCACGCACTGGCCTGTCACATCAAGGCCGGTGCCAATTTCTCAACATCGCTGGATCTGATTCTTCAGGCCCGGTTGCGACTACTGGATCGCAATCTGAAAGAAGCAGAACTGCTTCTGGCTCAGGCCGAGATGACTCTGGAACGATGCCTCGACAACAGTCTGTCTGAAGTCGAGCGACTCCGGCAGGCGATTCAAAGCGACCGACAAATCATCCTCGATCGTCAGCGAGTTCTGCTGGTGGCGGAATCAAATTGACTCTCTGAGAACCGCAGATGCGAAGTGCTCCACTGGAATTCTTCAGGCAACGAAAACAGCGGAGGAACAGTCCCGAAAAGACCGTTTCCTCCGCTGCATTCAGCAATTGTCTCTGTATCAGCCGTCAATATTGAATCAACGGGCCTGGCAACTGTCGGAAAGATGTTGAGTCTTACTTCAGTTCCTTGATGCGGATGTTCCTGAACTCAGCCCACATGGGCTTACCGGCATGGAGCTGCACCGCCAGAACGCCTTCAAGCAACGTCAGGCTGGGTTCATTGTCGGTAAAGTCCAGGACCAGCTTGCCGTTCATGTAATGCTGGATGTGGTTACCTTTGGCGATGATCACGACATCATTCCAGTCGTCGAGGCGGAAGAGTGTCTTCCAGCCCGCTTCGTCAATCAGATCAGACTTCTCAACCTTCTTGCCGGAAGTCTCCCAGGACGCTTTTTCACCGATCAGGCAGATGCGGCCGCGTTTGCCGCCTTCGTCGTAGATAAACCCGGAGATGTTCGGAAGACCGACTTCATTGCGAAGTTCATGCTGATAACCGCGCACGACCCACTTGTTGCGAGGATTCCCTTCGGTGATGTGCTTCGAGCGATACTGGATGCCTGAATTATTCGTCGCGTTACAGCGGAACGACAGACGCAGTTCGAAGTCTTTAACGACTCCGTCTTTCCAAATCAGAAAGGTGTTGCCATCCGCCTTCTTTTCTTCTGTGGTCTCGCCGTGAATCACTCCATCTTTCACCATCCAGAGATCCGGATTGCCGTCCCAGCCTGTCAGGTCTTTTCCATTGAACAGCACCTGCATATCTTTGGTTTCGGCCGGCGCGTCATCGGCGAAGGCAACCGACGAAAATAAAAGGACCGCAGTCAGAGCAAACACCAGACTTCGCATTACGATCTCCTGTGCCAGGCAATTCTTGTGGGAAAACTCAACTCCTCCGTGCATGGTACGCACTGACGTCGTCGTGTTCCAGGCATGGCGATTCCAGGGAGAAATTCGGCGGGAACAGCATTCAATCCCGAGTCCCCCGGATCATGCCTCACCTTCGCAACACGCTGAAAATCGCAGCTGACAGTATTTTGTCCGGTGCCCGACTAGAATCGCTTTCTGATGCATTTGGGGCTCCCGTCTGATCAAACGGAAAGTATCGCATGGCTCGTGTTTTCCTGGCAATCGTTGGGGCAGCGTATCTCGTTCTGGCCGCGTGGTGCGCCATCTTGCCCGACACGACATCGAAGTCAGTGGTTTCACCCTTCAGCCGGGCGCAGGGCAGTCCGAATTCCTGACTGTCTATGGCGGACTGCAACTGGCCATTGGACTCGCTTTTCTTTGGCTGCTGTACCGTCCGTCAGACATTGCCCTTCCGCTGTTTCTGTGCCTTTTGATTCATGGATGTCTGGTTGTCTTTCGAACGCTCAGTTTCGGGCTTTACAGCGGAGTGCCTGCTACAACAATGCTCCTTGCAGCGACCGAGTGGATCATTTTCATCGGGGCCGCGATCCTGTCGTGGAGGAGTAGATGAATGCCTGGTACCTTGCCCATGCATTGCTTTTGTCGTATCGGCCAACACATCAGGCTCAGCAGGGACTTCTCCCTCTGTCCTTCGCATTGAGAAACAAAAATTGATTGTCCGGAGAAAAGACCGCTGATGTCTGAATTCACTCACTTGACGGAACAGGAAATCACGGACGGCCTGGCGGAGGTCCTGAAATCGCCGCAGGATTTCGGGACGCTCAAAGCAATCGTCATTCGTCCTGCTGATGAAGAAAGACTCAGCCTGCAGGAATGTCGTCTCAGCTCTGAAGGTGGAACTGAAGGCGATGCATGGGCACGAGGATGCTGGCTGCAACTTCCGGATGGAAGCCCTGATCCCGATGTCCAGATCTGTATTATGAATTCGCGGATGATCGATCTGGTGGCGTGCGACAAGACCCGATGGGAACTGGCCGGAGACAATCTTTTTGTGGATTTGGATCTTAGTCGAGAAAACCTGCCGACCGGTCAATTGCTGAGTATCGGTGAGTGCGTCATCGAGATTACCGAACAGCCCCACAATGGCTGCAGCAAATTCAGTCAGCGATTTGGCGCTCCGGCTCTCAAGGTTGTGAATTCGCCAGCCGGAAAACAACTTCGACTGCGCGGAGTTTATGCCAAAGTCATCACCGCTGGTAAAGTTCGAGTGGGAGATTTGATCGCGAAAACGAATGATGCCAGAACTTCTGCGAGTTCTGCCAACTATTAGTCGGACGAGGAATCATGAACAAGGGGAAGCGAACGCCAGCGGAGAAGCGTGCCAGGAAACTGCGAAAGGAAAAGTTCATGTTCATTTTTGTCAACGGACGCCAGAAACGCGTGCGGCGTCCTGAGACACTCGAAAATAATCACAAAA
The DNA here is from genome assembly GCA_026400835.1 of Planctomycetales bacterium. GTDB lineage: Bacteria > Planctomycetota > Planctomycetia > Planctomycetales > Planctomycetaceae > SXXK01. The sequence continues at coordinate 201,235 of JAPLOA010000088.1, forward strand.
ACTGAACCGCTGATGAACACTTATGAACGCTAATGGTTAAGCAGCCAGCAGAGTGGGCGACGGGTTGCAGCAGTCCAAAGGTCGGGCCAGCCGACGATTCTCGCTGTGACCATTTGCAGTTATCAGCGTTTATCAGTGTTCATCAGCGGTTCCAAAAACTCTTCAAAGAAATCCCGAAAGAACGAACCGTTTGTATTCCAGCTTACCGATTGGCCCAAAGTTGATCAGGTAACCGACCGGACTCTTTGAGATTCTCATATAGTTCATCAGTTGTCCTTCATGTTCGGGAAGGATTGCAGACACGGATTTGAGTTCGACGACGATCTTGTCGTACAAAACAAGATCCGGGATGTATCGCTTCTTCAGTTCTCGCTGCTTGTAAAAGACGGCCACTTCAGGTCGCGAACGGAAGGCGATACCGCGTAGATCCAGTTCAATTTCCAGGCTCTGCTGATAGATCTCCTCGGCAAGGCCGCCACCGATCTCATTGTGCACTTCAAAGGCCGCCCCCATCAGTGCGTAGCCTTCCTCAGAATATGGCTGCTTTTCAGAGCTCATTTGAACCTCTTGAAAACAATCACAAAAACTGAACCGCTGATGAACACTTATGAACGCTAATGGTTAAGCAGCCAGCAGAGTGGGCGACGGGTTGCAGCAGTCCAAAGGTCGGGCGCTCCAGATCAGCCTTTGACCCTGTAGCCGATCTTCTGCAGCTCCGCGCGAACTCGATCAAGGTGAGCCCCCTGGACCTCGATATTGCCGTCGGCAATTGTGCCACCGGCACCACAGGCATTCTTGAGCTTCTTCAGCAGCTCCGGCACATCGTTTTCCGCCGCATCGAGATCACGAACGATCGTCATCACGCGGCCGTGCTTACGCTTTTCGACACCGATCCGAAGGGTCTGTTTCTCGGGAGGTTTTCGCTTCGGCTCAGGCGGAGGGCAGGTACACTCTGACTCGAGTTTTTCACACCGATCGCAATGGGGTGGTCGATCGAATTTGGTCCCTGCCAGCAAACCCATGCCTGATCACTCCTTTAGTCGCCGCACCGAACAAGCATCAGGCCGAAATCAGTCCCATCCACGACACGACCGCCCAGGCAATCAGGCACACCGCTGCGCCCACAACACACGTTTCCGGCACAAAAACCCGGACGCTGTCATCAGACAGAATGGCGGAAAAAGGCTGCGCGAATCTAAGTTCACGGCGATCCGGAGGAATATCGCTGGACATGACGGAGAGACACCCTGCAGAGCAATTCAACCCGGCCAAATGTCGGTTACACCGATTTTCCGGGTTCTACAGATTCTGCTCATTTTTCCGCCCAACGCCAATCCAAACGATCAGGAAGAGTCATTTTCATCGCAAACAGCGGGTACTTATGCCAGCACTTTCGCTCGGGGTCCGCCCTGTTGATCGCTCATCCTTCACGTCGCAACTCAGGCGTATTCTAATCGGCCAGGTCTCCGGTGCTTTGCACGCCAGTAATCTGATTCGCCTTCAGGTGGTTCTTGTCTCTATAGTATTCAAACCGGCCGCCATTCAGAACCTGTCTGTCTCCCCCGTCGCGCTGATTGGAAACAGTTGCCTGGCGGCCTTCATCAGCCAGCAGAATAAACTGCTGCTTGGAATGGTCGTACATAATCTTGTCTGCCAGTCCAGCAAACAATCGTGACTCAAACCGGCAGGGGCGTCGAGTTCCCGAGTTCGATTCTGACGAGTTGGACTCCGCCACCAGCGAGAACGACGACTGCTGCTCCGGTGACGTACTGGGGACCGCTGAAATCGACAGATTTTCACACTCGAGGGCTCCAGCATTATCCGGCAGTTCTTCAGCATTCAAACCATCAATGTTCAGTCGATCGTTCAGTTCTCGCACCGGCCCGAATGTTCCTCGGACGTGTTGTTTGAGCCGAACATATTCGCTGTGAGAGTTGCCGTTCAGAGCCCCGATGAACTGTGCACGAATGTAGTAGAAAGCTTCCTCAGATGTTTTGGCGGGCGTATTGGAACGAGCGACTGTCCGATTCGAAGCCGCCAGCCCGCGTTGTCCTTTATCCGGCTGGACAGACTCAATCAGTCCCGGACCGGTCGCCTTGAAATCGCCCGTGAGTGCATTGAATTCCAGGTCCGCAAACTCCGCATAATGGCGAGCAGTCACCGCGCCTGCCGTCATGATGTCGATCTTCACGACCACACGGCTCTCACACTCAATGCGTTCAATATCTCCGGAGGGAGCCTGCGAACCGCCGGACTCCGCCAGACGAAATTCATCCGCTTTCCCGGACGGTTCCAGTTTTACGTCTTCCGAAAAATGCACCTTCAGTCCGGCGCAGGTCAATTCGACATCGTGATCGAGCTCATTGTTCAGGACTGCGCGAACATTGCCCACGAAATGGGCGGTGCGACCACTGTAGCTCATTTCCTGACCCCAGTAGATGTCCAGCGGAGAATCCTTCTCCAGCGGTTTCCCATCGAGTCCCCTGTTGACAACGAACCGAATGCGGCCACTGCCGTCGACACGAGCCTGTCGCTGACTCCCGGCTGACGTAGCCTTCATCTCCGTCAGATCAATTCGCTGGCCTTCGATGCGATTGTCGGAACTCACAACGACAGCGGGATCTCCGAACAGACTGATCTCCGTGTTTTCACGAAAGCCTCCGGCCGCATGCAACATGTTGCCACTGGCTTTGAAGTTTCGTGAGTCCTTTGAATCCTTCGGGCTGACTGACTCATTTGAAATCTCAACATTGCCCTTCAGCCAGACATCATCAAACTGTGGCTTCGATGATTCGACCATCAGGACAACGGCTTCGACAGTATCCGAAGAAAACTGTGTCTTCCCGTTGGGCTTTCCCGGTGTTGATTCCGCTGTTTGACTGACGGTTCGTATAGAACCAGCCTCGGGAACAAGAGCTGCTGTCTTCTGAAATGTCACGGTCAGTTTCTCTCGAACCTCCCCGTTCACTCCCTGCCCGAGCATGCTCACGTTGCCAGTTGCCACAAGTTGTCGAGGCGACAAGTTCGACAGGCTCATCCCCTGCATAGAAGATGTCATCTCAGATTTATCAACAGACTCAGCTGCCGGCGATTCCTGAGCAGTCTCGTCCAGCAACATGTCGATCCGATCGCCACCCAAAGACAAATCCACCGCCAGCTTTCCCGTCGGCTGTCGACTGGCCTGAACGACTTTGGCAGCACCTGTCAGAGTGATCCTCGGTTCTTCACCTCGAAGCATAACGAGCGACTCTTTCCAGGCGGCTCCGAACATTGGCTTGTCGCTTTGATCGCCCTCACCCGGAATGCGTGTCGATGGACCGATCCGGCCTTCGCCGCGACACTGGATCGCCTGCACGTCATTATCTTCTGTCATCGTCACGACCGAATAGGCCGTGGTAAGCTTCGTGCCATTCTGATGAACTTCCACCGGAATTCGGCTGCCATCAGCGGCCACGCTTCGATCCATCAATTCCAGTCGATGATCATTGAGATGGTAGACCATCTTGCCCATGGCCGCGTAGACCTGATCCTCACCGTCTTTGATCGTTCGAAACTCGGCCGGCTGTCCCTCCGCAATGATTCGGGAGAGCTGCAGTTGAGTTGATTTTTGTCCTGCGGCCGCATCACGAATCTTCGGCTGGAACATCAGGTCGAGACGGGCACAATGCAAACGATCCAGCGTGCCATTCGGCATCGGACGCTCAACCAGAACCTGATTGTCCATGTTGACCTTCTGGTCAACAAAACCGTGAAATGTCGCCTGCTTCGTCGGCACAAAGAATTCAAAGCCGTTGGCAGCACTGACCGTCATCTGCACCGGCTCACGATCTCCGTGACGATCCTTGAAGCACAGATTGCAGTGCACTCGACCTCGCAGACGAATCCGCTGGACATCATTCACGGCCATCAATCCGGACTTTGCCGAATCCTTCGAAGCCAGCAACTCAATCTCAGCTCCCGACTCTGCACTCCCGGAATGAGTTTCCCAGGCAAACTTGACGGGCTGGCTGGTCCAGATCTTCATCGCATCTTCGGAGATATGAAATCCGCTGCCTTCGATACTGAGTCCGTCCGGACCGGCGATATGAACGTCACCGGCAAGGAAACCGGAAACGATCTTTCCAAATTTCCCCTGCTGCATGTCAAACGCTGATGACGAATTCAACTGTGCAGAATCGGCCGTCGCCGTGATCGGTTGCTCACCATCGTCCTGCTGCCACAACAATGCGACCGGACTGATGGCAATCGAATGACTGTTGTTTTCCAGCTCGTAGTCATTAAAGAACAGTAACCGCTGGCCGTCACGAAATCGGGCGTTCGCGTTTTGAACCCAGCGATCCTGTTCGAACCATTTTGCGGCCTGCTGAGTAAACACCGGCTGTTTTTCGTGGTCCCGCGATTGTTTAGGAACCGGAGCCTGCTTGCGCTCCACAATCAACCACGGTGACGTCAGTCGCGAATACACCAGATACACAGCGACCAGACCGATGCCGACAAGCACGGTTCGAGGTCCACTGGATAATGATGAACGCGACATGATTGTTTTCTGAACGAGTCTTCACACTAAGTAAATTGAGGTCGGGTGTTCGCGGGATACCTTATCCATGACAGCCTCAATCGTGGCCGCCTAATGAATCAGAGTGTTGACGATCACGCCGAACGAACTGTGGGCTGGGGGAGAACGGTATCCGAGTGACTTCTCAGCAACCGATCCGCACTTTCGACTCGCTGCAGCACATCGGTAATGTCCAGCATTCCAATGGGAAAACGATCCGAATCAATCACCGGAACTTCGCTCAATTTTCGTTCCGACATCAGATGGATCGCTTCCGGAAGCAGCACACCTGGTGCGACGGTAATCGGATTCGCTGTCATGACCATGCGAATCGGTTGATCCAACTGTTCATCTCTACGATTCTCAAACAGTCTGGCCAGGTCACTGTCGGTGAAGATTCCGGTCAATCGACCTTCGCCGTTCGTGAGGATGACTGCTCCTGTGCGTCGCCCCGGGTGACTGTGATGGATCATCACTTCGCGTACCGTTTCGTTCTCCGATGCGATTCGCAACTGGGGCCCTGAACGCATGACGTCGCGCACCGGACACAACTGACGGCCAAGGCTTCCGGCCGGATGATACTTTGCGAAGTCGTGAGACGTGAAACCTCGCAACTGACTTAAAACAAGGGCCATCGCGTCGCCAATGGCCAGCATCGCAGTCGTGGAACATGACGGGGCAAGATTCAGGCTTCCCGCTTCTTCATGCTTTCCAAATCGCACGACAACGCTCGCATGCCGGGCGAGCGTATTGTCAGAATCCCGAGTCACCGCAATCAGCGGCACCTGAAGCTGTCGAATGGAGGGGATCAGGCTGATCAGCTCTTCAGACTCACCACTGTTGGACAATGCAAGGATGACATCAACCGAACCAACACAGCCCAGATCACCATGGCGTGCTTCCGTCGGATGCATGAAGTGAGCGCGAGTTCCAGTGCTGGCCAGCGTGGCGACGATCTTCTGACCAATCAGCCCGGCTTTGCCAACGCCCGTGACGATCACACAACCACGACAGCCCTGGATGAGCCGAACAGCGTCACAAAAACAGGGGTCGAGCGACTCCGATAGCCGCACGAGCGAATCCGCTTCCTGCCGAATGATCCTCCGCGCTTCACGCAGTTGCTCAACATCTTCGAAGGAGATGACCGCGCGCGGTGTTGTGGTCGGTGGCATACTGTCGTCCCTGACAAATTCCCGGAGACCATCCGCTTTCCCTGCTGATGATCGACCCGGAAGTGTACGGCGAACACCGACCTTGCGTCAATTGGGATTCACGCCGCAATGTTTTCCATAAACCAATGATGCAAAACAACTTAGGACTCAATCACGTTTCCGTAAGGCTTTCTTCTCATTGGAGAGTCGATCAAGCGCCAATCTGGTGAAGAAAGTTGTGCTTCACTTATTCGTACCCTGCACATGGCCGGCAGGATTGGCATCAGGAGACGCTTAAGTTTCAGGAACTCAGAGATCATCAACGTCGCGAAATCAAAGGGTCCATGATGCTTTTCGGTTCACGATCCGCACGAAATCAACTCTCCCCCAGAGCGCCTCGATTCCCTTTTTCCTGATTTCAGGGGTCAAGGGTGGCGAGCGGCCCGGTCAAGGATACCATTCCGCCCTGTGGTTTGGTTTTTCATTGGATCGGATTGTTGGAGAAGATTCACGTGGGCAAATCGGTTGTACTGGCCTACAGCGGCGGACTGGATACGTCAGTATTGGTTGGATGGCTTCAGGATGAAGGTTACGACGTTCACTGTCTCTACGTTGATCTCGGTCAGCCCTGCGAAGACCGTGATGCGATCATGAAGAAGGCTCGCGATATCGGAGCTAAGTCTGCGGAACTTGTGGACGTTCGTGAAGAACTGTGCCGCGATTTTGCATTCCCCGTTCTGCAATGGCAGGCTCGCTATGAGAACATTTATCTCATGGGCACCAGCATCGCTCGTCCGCTGATCGCCAAAGCCTGTCTGCAGCGTGGTCGTGAAGTTGGCGCGGAGGCGTTTGTGCATGGAGCAACCGGCAAGGGCAACGATCAGTGTCGATTTCAGCTTGCCGCCGAAGCTCTGGAGCCGGGCATTCGCATTATCGCCCCTTGGCGCATGCAGAAGTTCCGCGATCTGTTCCCTGGCCGAACGGAGATGCTGGAGTATTGCGAAAAGAAGAATATCCCGGTGAAGGCAACGGCGAAAAAGCCATACTCCAGCGACGAAAACTGTCTCCATATCAGCTACGAAGCCGGCGACCTGGAAGACCCTACTGTTGATGGCACCAGCGTCATTGACTTTGGCATGTCCGTTTCTCCGCAAGAAGCTCCCGATAAAGAAGAAACCGTCACGATTCAGTTTGAGTCTGGCGTGCCTGTTGCCGTCAACGGCAGGAAGCTGAGCCCTGCGAAGCTGGTCGAGGAACTCAACCAGATTGGCGGCCGCAATGGCTGTGGCCGAATCGACATCGTGGAAAATCGCTTCGTCGGTATGAAGAGCCGTGGAGTGTACGAAGCGCCGGGCATGACGCTGCTGTATGCGGCTCATCAGGGTCTGGAGCAGATGACACTCGACCGCGACCTGACTCACCTGCGTGATTCACTCAGCGCTCAGGTGGCTGAGATGGTCTACTACGGATTCTGGTACTGTGCCAAGATGGATGCTTTGATGGCCTTCATCCGCGAAACTCAGAAGCCTGTTACCGGCGAAGTGAAGCTGACTCTCTATAAGGGCAATGTGCGAGTCAGCAGCCGGACATCTCCGTACAGCCTATACAAAGCCGACATCGCCAGCATGGAGCGTGGCGGGTCGTACGACCAGACCGACGCGGAAGGCTTCCTTCGCATCATGGGCCTGCCAGTACGAGTTCAGGGGGCTGTGCGGCCTCGCAAGTATTGATCAGTCCGGATCCATCGTTCGTCGCAAATGTGTCAATTGAACTACGACGGCGGAGCAAAAAGCTCTGCCGTCTTTTTTTGCCGTATTGTTTGGAAGCACGACGAAATCACTGACAGTCTTCCGTTCACCGTCGACCAGGAACCTCGATTCCCTCGCGAATCATATCCGCGAGTTCTTTGGTCGACAGTTTACCGGCCGCATCGGCTCCGGAAAGAACTCCATCGACCAGATCCCGCTTCTCATCATGCATCTGCAGAATCTGTTCTTCGATCGTTCCGCGAGCAATGATGCGGTAAACCATCACGGGTTTTGTCTGCCCAATACGGTGGGCTCGGTCGGTCGCCTGATCTTCAACGGCAGGATTCCACCATGGATCCATATGAATCACGTAATCAGCCGCCGTGAGGTTCAGCCCGGTACCGCCGGCTTTCAGTGAGATCAAAAAGACATCGCTCTCCCCTCGTTGAAACGCTTCCACTCGTTCCTGTCGCTGAACCGGCGTTGTCTGCCCGTCGAGATATTGATAACTAAAGCCGGCCTTCTCCAAAGCTTCCCGAATGAGTGCCAGGTGAGTTGTGAATTGGCTGAAGATCAGCGGACGATTACCCTGTTCTTTTAACTGTTCAAGCTGTTCCATCAGCACGTCCAGTTTGGCCGACGAGCCTTTCCATTTGTCATCCACGAGACCAATATGACACGACAGCTGGCGCAGTCGAGTCAGCATCTGAAGAACTTTGAATCGCTGATCATGCGACAGATTTTCATCGCCGATCTGATCCAGTTCGGTCACTGCCGCGAGTCGCATCTGATCATACCGCAGTCGCTCGTCGGCACTGAGATCCACCATCAGATTCGTTTCAGTACGAGCCGGCAGATCTTTCAACACATCACGCTTGGATCGACGCAAAATGAACGGAGCAATAACCTGTGACAGAGCGAGGCGGCGATCGCTGTTGCTTTCTTTTTCGATCGGAGCCGCGAAACGGCGACGGAACTGTTCCCACGAACCCAGAACTCCCGGAGCCACAGTATGGAAGATACTCCACAGTTCTCCCAGATGATTCTCCATCGGCGTGCCGGTCAGCGCGATCTTCCATTCGGCCTCGAACGTGCGAATCTGTGCGGCCGTTTTGCTGTTACTGTTCTTGATATTCTGAGCTTCGTCCAGAATCAACGTGCCCCATTTGATCTCCCTGAGCAGTTCAGCCTCGCGAAGAGCAAGCCCGTAACTGCAGATCACGAGATCTCCTTCGCCGACTTTGTTCTTCAGATCGATGCGATCGATATCTCGAAACAGGATCGGCGTCAGTGAGGGAGTAAAGCGTTCGCATTCGCGTTGCCAGTTGAAACCCAGCGATGTGGGCGCAATCACCAGAGTCGGACCGGATTCAACTCGCGTTAACAGCAGAGCCAGTGTCTGGACGGTTTTACCGAGCCCCATGTCATCGGCCAGAATTCCGCCGACGCCCCATTGCGACAGTCGGCAAAGCCAGCGAAACCCTTCGAGCTGGTAATCTCGCAGTTCTGCATTCAGGCCGGCTGGTGGATCCTGAACCGTATCCTGAGCATCTCGCAGACGCTTGAGACATTTGTCCCAGTGCTTGTCCGCTTCAATTTGAATCTTGGCTGCTTCCAGCACATTCACAATCGGAGCCGCTGACGCATCCAGCTGGAGCTTGCCTCGATTCTCCTGACTGACATCGGAAAGACGCTTCAGAGCATCTCGCAATTCCGCCGCCACAGCCGCCCATTTGCCTGGCGAGATTTCCATCAGCCCGTTCATGGGGCGGCCATGCATTCCGGCCAGGATTTCCTTGAGCGAAATTTCCTGATCACCGATCTGACAAGTTCCGCTGAGCCCGAACCAGTCTCGCTGACGTGACACTTCAACTCGCACATTATTTGCGGTAAGTCGACCGATCACATCAAACCGACTGACCGAATCCTTATGCCACAAGACAGTCAGTTCAGCTCGTTCAACCGCCGAACCAGCATCCGTCAGCAGATTGCTGATCGCGTCTCCATCGGTCATACGCCAGCTCCAGCGACTCAGCGGGAGGCCCCGACTGATCTGTAGTTCTGCCACGACGTCCTGAGCACGTCGAATCTCGGCCGGTATGTCGCGAACAAACTGCACGGGTTCGCCATCGACCCTTTCGTGAATTCGTGCCAGACCTTCTCCGGGAGCATGCAGCATCTGATTGCGATCTCGAACCTGAATCGAGACATCAAGCGCGCCGCTGCGGCGAAGTTGCAGCATTAGCACAGGCTGAGTTTCTGCGGGAACTTCTTTGCCCGCAACCGACTCCGGCAGACGCACCGCCATGCAGGCTCGCAACGGTTCCAGTTGCTGCAGCAGGACTGGCATCTTGTCTTTCGGGACGACGTCACTCTTCTCCAGCAACTGGCGGCAAATCTCAAACGAATGCAACGGCCCTCTAAAGTAGACCGCTTCTTTCAGTGCCTGGGCATAGGCGAGGACGCCGCGAGACACATCCAACAGCTTGACCTCACCAATCTTTCCCAGCCGCGCGACATAGTCACCGACACTGGTGGAAAGCTGCAGGCCCTGATCAGTCTCATTGACAAGGATCTGCAGCGGCTCCATCCTTAGAGCACAAGGTTCTCGGTCGTAACAGAACAGATCAGTTCCCGCCAGAACTCTCAATCCTTCCGCCACTTCGATCGTGGGAGACTGCCAGCGTTCCTGTTTGACGAGATCTGCCAATTGGTGGTCGACAAGTGACCAATTCGAACGGGCGGCCTTGAGAAAGGCTTCGATTGTGCTTTCCTTCCCTTTGGTCCAGCCGCCTTTTTTCTCTTGTTGGATACAGGGGAAGAGACGACTGGAACCGTAATAGCCATCCTCGGCCAAATTCCAGACGTAGCGTGTCTGAGGTTTCTCTTCCACCGTCACTTCGGTGCGTGCGGCTTGTTCCAGTTGAGCATTCTGAGTCAGGGACTTGAGCAAAGAGAGTGTCTGGCGAAAATCCTTGTCGGGATTATTGGCCGCGTCTCCAAGGATTGCCTTCGACAAAGCTGACTGCGGATCCTCAAGCATCGCTTCCAGCTTCAAACCCATGAAGTAAGTATGCTCACACAGTTCAAGATCTCCACAGGTGCAATCGTAGCCAAAAGATCTTCTCGCGATATCGATGTCGATGGAACATTCGTAAGTGACGACTCCGACTGCTACGGAACAATTTACTCCCGAGCAGCGGTCTATCGATTTGACCGTGAGTTTCGCTCGCAGTTTTTCCGCTCGAACAGCGACATCGTCGTCATGCTCACCAAGAAAGACACTCAGCGCATCTTCCCATTCGTTGTGCAGTTCTTCCGGATCCAGATCCGAATCGACTTGAGGCTTTGCCTTTCCCTTCTTGCCCCCCATGCGGGCGAGGAGTTGCGCTAACAGTTCAGGATCGGCAAACCGAGACATCGAACGGGGATCTCGGCGACTTCTGGAATTCTTACCGCGAGCCATTGAATGCAACTTCCCTGTCTGAAAACCCGGCGAGCAATCCGATCGAACGACCAAAAATTGTGCGTGAGAAAGCTGCCATCGCCTGAAAAAGCGAGTCGATCAAAACTTGTTTCAGAACGGATGGTCACAAACCAATCGAGAACATCAAGTGTGCTCAATAATTTCTTCGGAATTCAGCAGGCGGTTTACAGTGATTCCGGGCGGGATCGGTCATTACGGAAAGCAGTGGAGAGAGCATTAGACCGAAAGATTTTGTGACAGAAAGATTAATCGCAAACGGGAACATCTGCCAAATTTTTCGGTCACTAAATTTTTCGGTCACTAAATTTTTCGGACGTTTCACCAACGACGTCTTCAAGGCACAGATCCGGTGCCATCACCACGCACGAAAACCCTTCGGAATCATGCCTCTTTATGCTCAATGTCCGCAGTCCAGAGAATCCGCTTACGTTGGCTACACCTCCGAGACCAGCCGGTCCATCCAGCGTTGAACTTGCAGAGCATCGAAGAACGACCCTCCGAGTGGAACTGGTTCGACGCCGCGGACGACTCGGCAGAAGCAGCGGATTTCTTCGGCCATCATGCCGGTTGGACCGAACAGGTCGGCTCGAATTTCCAGCGCCATAGGCCATAACGCTTTGTCGTCCCAGACTTCAATCGGTCGCGGATTCGGTGAAATGCGAGCTGCCCAGCCGTGGCCGAAGACCTCCATCCGATCGAACCCGCGCGGAGCCATGCCAGTCGTCGTGATGTAGCCCGCTGCGAACGAAGCCAATGTTCCGTCGGGCCACTGCAATTGAGCCAGCGCGACATCGACGGAGCCATTCGCGACGCGATGAAACTGCGAACTGAATCGATTCGGCTCAGCACGATTCATTAGCACTTGCACAGAATACAAATCGTGAACCATCGCAGCCTGCAGCGGGTTCTCGCCAGGGAAATCCTGCACAATGCTGGCTGGTCGATGGCGCACGCAGTCGATGAATGTCGGGCTACCGCGTCTTGCGACTTCTTCGCGAAGCTGCCTGAACTCGCTGTTGAAAAGCAGAATGTTGCCAAGCATCAGGTTTGACGCATCCTGGTTCACCAATGGACTCAGCGACTCCGCCTCGACCAGCGAATCAGAGATTGGTTTTTCGAGCAGCACCGTCTTCCCGGCCTGCAGCAACTTCTTCGCGACCCGCACATGCTCCGACGTCGAACAAGCCACGACCCACGCTTCGGCCCCCGATTCGACGATCGCCAGATCCAGATCCAGCCAACCGTTCACATCGGGCATCTCGGTCCTGAATTTGTCGAGGCTCTCCTGCCGCCGCGCGACAATGGCGACCAATTCGGCTTCGGCGAGTGAAGACAGCGTCAACGCATGCAGTCGCCCAAACCGACCAAGTCCGATCACGCCAATCTTTACGGGCTCGAACGGTTTTTGGTTTCGTGCCATGTCAACATTCCAGGGGTGATAATGCTTACGCGTGCCCGGTAAATTTCTGCTATCGAGTGACGGCTGCCGGCCGTATCGAGAATGGAACACAAACGCGTCGCAAGGAACTAAAGTGTTCCATCGACATGTCGCGGGAGGGCGCGAGCCCCCCGGTTTTTGCGGCACCGGACGGCTCGCGCCGTTTCGCTAACTGGACAATGTCATTCCATGCGACGACTAAACCCCGCTCAACGTTCCCGTCTGACCTCCGAATGAATCAGTCTCCATACCAAGCCGCTGCAGGACTGTGACGAAGAACTTCGACAGGGGCAGTTCTTCGACTTCTGGCTTGCTTTGCCATCCCGCATCACTGTCAATGCCTGCTCCCGCCTGATTATCCTCGTTTCCTTTGCCGAATTTCAGATAGCGACCGTTGGTAAAACCGAGGTTCTTTCCGCCGGCGGAAATGATCGGATAGTTGCGAGACAAATGAAAGCTGCTGGATGCGGAGCCGTGCATAGCGAGAGTGTTGTCCAGCATATTGCCCTGGCCGGTCGGCTTAGGTTTAGGCACATCTATTGCGGTATGTTCATATCGAGCGTTGGACGCTTGAGTTGATTGCAATTTTTACCACGACGGATTCCTGAAAGATTGATTCTGGAGGGAATTTTTACAACAGGGAGGTTGGGTGTCGAGCGCCGTAGCCGGAGGGAAAAAATTAGCCCACGGCTGTCGCGCAGCGGAAGGAGCCCGACTGTGAGTG